>NZ_JBSFSB010000001.1:0-1435597 GCF_053589535.1 Mycobacterium sp. NPDC003323 | reverse complement strand
TCAACATCGCCGACACGCAGATTCACCGACACCTCCAATCATCGCATCCAACAGCATCTTTCATGCGATACGACACTACGACGGCCACCTCATGCCACGGATTCGTGCGACACCCTCTGTTGTGTCCTTTTCATCATCGGTTGCACCATCGCGGTGAGATCACCACCCTCGGTCCGGCCGGGCAGCTTGTCGTGACCGACCGGTGGGGCCGCACGTTGACCGCCGCGTCGCTGGCGCGCCCACCGACCGGGCCACCCCCGCATGTGGCACCGTGCCGCGGTCCGCGCGGGGAGAAGGCCCAATGGATGTGGTACACCCCCTTCCAACCGAAGCCGGCGACGGACAACTGATACAGATCGAGTGTTACCGCGGAGGCGCGGGATCCTGTGGTGCCAGACTGCTCCACAGCTCGCGTTTGGGGCGGACACCGAGCTGACTCGCCACCAGCTGTGCTGCCTGGCTGACACCTTCGGTGAAGGTCGGAAAGGCGAACTGGAGTTCGGCGACGTCCTCGACGCTCATCTTCGCCGCCATGCAGGCGGCCACCATCTGGATCACCTCGGCCGAGTACTCGCCGAGCACGTGGGCGCCCAGGATATGTCGTTCGTTGCGGTCGACGATCAGCTTGCAGAAGCCGGCGGTATGTCCGTCGGCAACGGGACGCAACAGGTCCTCGTAGCGGGCGACCGCGACGGCGCAGTCGCCGCGGGCACGGGCCTGCTCCTCGCTGAGCCCGACGCTGCCGTACTCGGGGTTGGTGAAGCTGCCGCCGGGAACGATCGTGTGGACTGTGCGGCGCCGCGTGCCGAGGACCGCATTTTCGGCGGCCACGCGACCTTCCAGGATGGCACTGCTCACGACCATGCTGTTCCCGTCGACGTCGCCGGCAGCGAAGATGTGGTCCACGTTGGTCGATTGGTGGTCATCGACGACGACATAGCCCCGCTCGGTCTGCACGCCGGCCGCGGCCGCGTCGACGAGGTCGGCGTTACCGGGCCAGCCGACAGCGAAGAACACGGCGTCGAAGTCGGAACCGGCGGTCTCGTCGCCGATCCGGTAGCGGACGTGCAGGCCGGGATCACGTGCCTCGATCTGCTGCACTGCCGCATCGGTGATCACCGTGATACCGCGATCTTCGAAGGCCTTTCGCAGGGCCACGGAGACATCGACATCGGCACGCTGCACTATTCGCGGGGCATATTCGAAAAGTGTGACGTGGCAGCCGAAGTCGGCCAGTATCGAGGCGAGCTGGCAACCGGTGTCGGCGGCGCCGATGACACATATCCGATCCGGCAGGGCGGTCAGGGTGCGCAGGTCCTCGTACGTCAGTCCCAGCTCCGCCCCGGGGATGGGCAGTCTGCCGGCCGCTCCGCCGACGGCGATGATGACCCGGTCCGCCGACCAACTGCGGCCGTCGTCCACGGCGACCGTGAAGGCATCGAGGAATCGGGCGTTTCCGGCGTCTTCGATGAGATCGACATCGGCGGCGCGGATCTGATCGGCCATCCGCTTACGTTCGTAGGCGTAGTCGGCCACCCGTTGGGCGTTGGCCATGATGGCACTCAGATCGACCTCCGGCCGGGGCCCGCGCAAGCCGAACGCCTCCCACGAGCGCCAATCCCGCACCAGCCGCGCGGCACGCGCCAGGGTGCGTACCGGCGCGGGCCCACTGTTGAGCGCAGTTCCGCCGACGCGGCCTCGCTCGATCAGGGTGACGTGGGCGCCCAGTTCTGCGGCATGCAGTGCCGAGGTGACGCCGGCGGGGCCGCCGCCGATGACGACTACGCGCATCGTGGTTCTCCATCGACAAACGTTTCCGGTGCGCCATGAGGCGTCGATCGCAAAGCCTAGTACCGCAAACGTGCTGCGCGGCTCGGATTCACGCGTCCGGTCAGTCGTGTTTCGTCTCGTAGCGCAACAGCACTGCGCCGCCGGGAAAGGTGCGGTTCTCCACCAGTCGCAGCGACATCCATGACGGAAAGGTCGGGAAGAACGGCGTGCCGCCACCGACGGCGGTGGGCGCGATCACCAGCCGGTACTCGTCCACCAGTCCGGCCTGGATGATCGGCGCGGCCAACGCCGCGCCGGCCACCTCCAGTTGACCGTCGGTTTCGGCCTTCAGCCTCGTGGCCACCTCGACGGGGTCGCCGCGCTCCAGGCGGGAGTTCCACGAGACGGCGTCCAGTGTCTGGGAGAACACGACCTTCGGCATGGCGCACCACACCTGGGCGAAATCTCGGATGAGCGCAGTGGCGTCCGGGTCTTGGTCGGCGGTCGGCCAGTAAGCTGACATCAACTCGTAGAGCCGTCGTCCGTAAAGCGAAAGGGCGGTCTCGCGCTCGAAATCGTTCCAGTACTGGTGCAGTTCATCGCTGGGATCGGACCAGTCGATGTTGCCCTGCGCGTCGGCGATGTATCCGTCCACCGAGACGGTGAAGCCATAGATGAGTTTGCCCATGCAGATCAGACTGCACCGGCGGGCAGAATTCATCGCTTCACCCGCCGGCGCGGTGTCCGTTCTCGATTGTGGTCAGCCGTGATCCCGCCAGGTGAGCACCTGTTTCAGAGAGGTGAGGTCGTAACCGTTGTCTGCGGTCAGTTCGGTCTGGAACAACGTGACGCCCGCGTCGCGGAAGGCGTTGGCGCTGTCGGCGTCGGTCCACAGCGTCGAGCGTTCGATATCGGTGCCATTGCGGCCGACCGTCGCAGCCAGTTCGTCGACGCGGTCGCTGGATTTGCGGAACGCATCGAGGCCCTGGAACGCATGCCAGATGTCGGCGTGCCGTGCAACGGCCGGCAGCGAGCGCTTCGGGCCTGTGCCACCGATGAGGATCGGTAGCTTGCGCACGGGTGGCGGAATCAGGGCGGCAAGCCGGCTTTCGATGCGCAGCAGGCTCTCATCGAACAAATCGAAGCGGGAGCCGAAGGTGCCGAAATCGTAACCGTAAGTGGTGTAATCCTTTTCATACCACCCGGCACCGAGGCCGAGGATGAGCCTACCGCCGCTGATGTGGTCGACGGTGCGCGCCATGTCAGCGAGCAGGTCCGCATTGCGGTAGCCGACACCCGTGACGAGGAGTCCGATCTCGGAGTGCGAGGTGATTTCGCCCCATGATGCGAGCGCGGTCCAGCCCTCGAAGTTGCTGACATCGGGTTGCTGTTCTTTCATGATGGGTTTGCCGTCGACGATGGCTTCCACCGCCGGGCGGTGGAAGTGGTCGTAGCCGAAGATCACGTCGACACCGAGGTCGTCCGCGGCCAGGACGGCGTCGCGCCAGGTGCGGTAGTCGGGCGTGCCGCCGGGCTGAATCTGCACGGCGACGCGAACGGGACGGGTCATGAAAGCTCCTGAGTCGGGGATGCAGGCGACAATGGAGCCAAGTTCATCGGGGTGAGGTTTATTCCAGGCGCTCTCCAGCTCGGTGTCAGTTCCCGAGGATGGCCCGGGCCGCACGCTCGGCAATCAGCATCACCGGCGCGTTCGTGTTCCCGGACGTGATGGTCGGCATCGCCGACGCATCGATCACGCGAAGGCCGGCGACGCGGTATACCCGGCAATCGGTGTCGAGCACGGTGGCGGCCGACCGCGGAAGACCGCGCGCGTCGAACGCTCCCATCGCGCAGGTACCGACCGGATGAAAGATGGTGGTACCGAGTTCGCGGGCAGCCTGCTGCAGGTCGTCGTCGCTCTGCAGTTGCGGTCCGGGCAACAGTTCCTCGGGGCGGTAGCGGGCCAGCGACGGCGCAGCCATGATCTGCCGGGTCATCCGAAGCCCGCGGACGGCGATCTGGCGATCGGCCTCGGTGGACAGATAATTGCAGCTGATCTTCGGGTGGGTCAGTGGATCAGCGTCGGCTATGCGCACGTGGCCTCGCGAGGTGGGGCGCAGGTTGCACACAGATGGGGTGATCGCCCCGAAGCGGTGCAGCGGTTCGCCGAACTTGGCCAACGACAGCGGCTGTACATGCCACTCCAGGTCGGGACTGGTAAGCGCGGCGTCGCTCTTGGCGAAAGCGCCCAGCGTGGAGGGCGGCATGGTCATGGGTCCCGAACGCAACAACAGGTACTGAAGTCCCATGCCGGCGCGGGTGATCCAATTGCGATACAGGCTGTTGACGGTTCGGGCGCCGCGCACTCGGTAGACCGTCCGCAGTTGCAGGTGGTCCTGCAGGTTCTCGCCAACTCCTGGAAGGTCGACGGTCACCGGTACGTGATGCTTGGTGAGTAGCGCAGACGGGCCCAGACCCGAGGCCTGCATCAGGTGCGGCGATCCGATCGCGCCGGCGCTCAACAACACCTCGCGGCGGGCGTGCACGTCGATCATCTGGCCGTCTTTGAGTAGCCGGACGCCGGTGGCGCGGTGTGCGGCCGTGGTCCATGCGCCGCGCCGCTGATCCTCGCGGACCTGGTCGTCCATGAGCAGCTTCACGGCCTGGCTCTGGGTGTAGACGGTGAGATTGGGGCGGTGGGCGATGGGGTGCAGGAAGGCGTCGGCCATCGACCACCGCCGGCCGCGCCGCTGGTTGACGTGGAAGTACGCGCTGCCGGCGTTGTCGCCGCGGTTGAACTCCTCGATCGGGGAGATTCCCACCTGGGCGGCGGCGGTCTGCCAGGCATCCAGGATCTTCCAGCGCACCCTCGGCCGCTGGACCAGGATTTCACCACCGGCCCCGTGCCATTCGTCGGCGCCGCCGAAGTAGTCTTCCAACTCCCTGTAGATCGACAGGGTCTGGCCGGCACCGTCGGCGCCGCCCCACAGCCAACGGTCGTCACCGGTGGCCTGCGCCCAGAGTTGGTAATCGGAAACTTGTCCGCGCATATGGATCATCGCGTTGATCGACGAGCAGCCGCCGATCACGCGGCCGCGCGCGTAGATGATGCTGCGGTCGGCAAGGCCCGGGTCGGGCTCGGTGGTGAAGCACCAGTCGGTGCGGGGGTTGGCGATCGTGTAGAGGTATCCCACCGGGACCTTGATCCAGAACCAGTTGTCCTTGCCGCCGGCCTCGATGAGCAGCACACGGTGATCCGGATTGGCGCTGAGCCGGTTGGCCAGCAGGCAACCCGCGCTGCCCGCGCCCACGATGATGAAGTCGAACTCGGCGGCGGGGCTCACTTTTCCTCCATGACGTCCGGCGGCAACCGACGATCGCACATGTGCGGGATTTCGTCGAGCAGGCTGGATGTCGTGGCGGGTGGGTGTTGCCGAATCGGACGCGCCGGGAAGGGGAGTGGCGTCGCGGCTTCGAGTCAGTCGTGCTCGTTGGCATCACCGGGATGCGGGACGTTGTTCTCGTCGACCTGGGCCCCGTGCTCGGTATCGGTCTGGCTGTGGTCCCGCGGGCCTTCGTTGGGTCCCTGGGACTCCACTGCATCCGCTGCGTCACTGGGCATCGTCATGGTCAGGCTCTCTTCCTGCGGGACTCGGCCCGCCGTCAAGTCGTCGGTGTGCGGGTGCCCCGTTTGCGGCGATTCGAACCCGGAGACCATCACGAAGCCCGGCCAGGCGGCAGATGGGGCCCCGGGGTTGACGTTCAGGGCTCGCGCGCGATACGTTGTGGACCGGTCCACGTGATCCAAGCCACTTCAGTTGGCTGAGGTCGCGGACGGCACACGTCAGAGAGGACACCAGATGCTGTCGAGATCCTGCTCATGCGCTCGGACACAATGCGAACGGTTCACCCCGTGACCTCCGGCCTGGCGACGGACACAAAGGATCCGGTGCCTTCGCCCATGAAGCGCCGGCGCAAACGATCCCTGTTTCCATACCTGCTGCTGGCGCCGGCGATGTTGATGTTCGTCGCAGTGATCGCCTACCCCTTTGTGCAGTCACTGTTGTTCGGCCTCTATGACGAAAGTCTGTTGGGTGATCGAAGTGGCGAGTTCGTCGGTTTCGATCACATCTCAAAGCTGTTGTCAGATACCGATTTCTGGTCGGTGGCGTGGCAGACCATCGTGTTTGTGGTGGTGTCCACCGTCGGCGCACTGGCGCTTGCCCTGGCGCTGGCTTTGGCGCTGAACTCGAAGATCCGCGGGTTGGCCATATGGCGTTCCACCCTCCTCATACCCTGGCTGCTGCCGGGTGTCGTGGTCTCGTTCTTGTGGCGATGGATCTTCGACACCAATTACGGTTTACTGAACGGAATTTCGGCATGGCTGGGTGGCAGCGGCGTCACCAACTGGCTGGATCAACCCGGCTTCGCGATGATGGCGGTGATCCTCGCCAAGATATGGCATTCATTCCCGTGGATGGCAGTGCTGCTGTTGGCCGCTCTGCAGGGGGTGCCCAACGAAGTACACGATGCTGCCGCGATCGACGGAGCCAAGGGCTGGCAGAAGCAGATCTATGTCGTACTTCCTCAGATCAAGGCCGCCATCGCCCTGACTTTGTTGCTTGAATTGATATGGGGACTCCAACATTTCGAGATTCCCTATGTCATGACCGGTGGCGGTCCGGTCGGCTCCACGACCACGCTGTCGATCGATCTGTACAAGGCCGCCTTCTCCCGGTTCGATCTGGGCGAGGCTGGCGCCATCGGCATCATGTGGACCGCACTCATGGCGGTAGTGGTGGCAATCTACCTGACCTATTCGGCTCGGCAGGAACGGGAGGCCCGGCGTTGATTCGCTCGAATAAACGGGAGCTCAGGCGCCGGTCGCGACCGGTAACCGCATATCTGACACTGGCGGTCATCGCGTCCTTCGCGCTCATTCCGGTGGCATGGATGGTCCTGACCTCGATTACTGACGACAGTGACATCTTCCAGTTTCCGCCGTCGGTATCCAGGTCGTACACCCTCGACCACTTCTTGGCGGTATTCCGCGATTCCACGCTTATGACGTTCGTGTTCAACGGTCTCGTCGTTTCGGTGGCGACGTCGGCGTTCAGTGTTACCGTGGGCTTTTGGGCAGGCTATGCGTTCTCGAAGTTCCGGTTCGGCGGGCGGAGTGGCCTGATGTACCTGCTGCTGATCGCTCAGATCGTTCCGCAGGTACTGCTGTTGGTGACGTTGTATACCGCCTTCGATCGTGTCGGCCTGCTGAATACCTACCTGGCACTGATACTTTCGTTCACGACGTTCACATTGCCGCTGTCGGTGATGATGATGAAGAATACATTCGACGCACTGCCCGACGAACTGATCGATGCGGCGCGCATCGACGGGGCCAGCGAATTGCGCGTCATGGGTTCGGTGTTGTTGCCGGTGATGAAGACCGCATTGATCGCGGTGGCGTTGTTCGCTTTCATCCGGGCGTGGAACGACTTGCCGTTCGCGCTGACCCTGGTGGATACCGAGAGGCAGACGTTGCCTGCAGGTTTGTCGCTGAAGTTCATGGGAGAGTTCAGGACTGCCTATGGCGAAATGATGGCGGCATCCATTGTGACGTCGCTGCCTGTCGTGGTCATCTTCCTGGCTCTGCAGAAGCACTTCGTCAGCGGCGCTGTGACGGGAGCAATCAAA
The DNA here is from genome assembly GCF_053589535.1 of Mycobacterium sp. NPDC003323. Lineage (NCBI taxonomy): Bacteria > Bacillati > Actinomycetota > Actinomycetes > Mycobacteriales > Mycobacteriaceae > Mycobacterium > Mycobacterium sp. NPDC003323. The sequence goes on along the minus strand of NZ_JBSFSB010000001.1, from coordinate 1,428,136 downwards.
TGATGCAGTACAACCCCCTTCTGAGTCGGCGCAGGGCGCTGGCCTTGGGATTGGGCGCAGCGGGCGCGGCGCTGGTCGGCTGCTCGGCATCGAATTCGGCGATCGAAGAAGGTAAGGCTGTCAACTTCACGTCCTGGGTGTTCGGAACCAGCGGCGCGGGGCCGACGTCTCAGGCGGTCGCCGGATTCCAAGACCGCACCGGTATCACCGTCCGCCCGCGCTCGTATCCGTACGAGCAGTACCTGAACCAGATGGTGCTCAAATCACGAAGCGGCAACACCACCGGTATCGCGCACATCGACGAGGAATGGATGTCGACACTCGTCACGGCCGGGGTGCTCGCCGATCTTGGCCCCGTGGTCGATACGTCGTTGTATCCGGACTTTGTCCGGGCTGCAGGCACGTACCGCGGCACGCGGTATGCGATGCCGTGGACACAATCGGCCATCGGCATCGTCGCGAATGCGCAACTGGCCGAAGAGTTTGGTGTCGACATCGGCGCAGTGCGCGGCGTGGATTCGTTCACGAACGCGCTTCGGACCATCAAAAGGGCAGAACCGTCGATTATTCCGTATGTGCCGTGCACCGATGTCACTCAGCTCAAAGACATCATCCCGTGGATGTGGTCGTTCGGATCTCCTGTGGTGAAAGACGGCCGCCTCGCCCTGGGGGATCCAGGTTCGGTGCAGGCTGTCGAGTACTGGAAGATGCTGTTGGACGACAGTCTCATTCAGCCCGGAATCATCCGGGATGACGCACGCACGCTGTTCGCCCAGCAGCGGGCGGTCTTCTACGATGACGCACCTCAGGCCATCGGTGTGGTGCCCAAACGCTCCAGCGATCCTGGTATCGCAGCCACGATGCGACCTCTGCCTCGGCCTGCGGTGAACGCCGGTGGACGGAACCTGGTGTGGAGCCAGCCACTGGTGGCGCTGAACCGAAACGCCGCCGTCGACGACCTGCTCCGATACATGTCGACCGATTCTGAGGCGTTGAGGATCATGTTCGACGAGGCCGGACAGCCACCTGCGACATCCCGAGCGTTGCAAAGCCAGTGGTTCACCCAGGATCGCTTCTATGCCGAATGGAATGCCGTCGTTGCGTCGTCATCACAATTGAATCCATTATGGAGTTTCCCGAAAGCCACGGCTGCGCAACAGCTTTTCGATGAATGCATGGAACTGGCGCTCACCGGTTCGGTGCCTGTGAAGCAGGCGCTGGCCCAAGCGGCCGAAGGGCTGCAGGACCAACTCGACCCGTCCTGACTGTGCCGGCGGTCGTCGCCGTTCGGATACGATCTATGTGGAACGGTCCACATAGCGGACGACGGTCTCCATCGGACAATCCACAACAATCAAGGAAAGAAACAAATGCGAACGGTTGAAGAAGCGTACGACGTAGTGGTGTGTGGCGGGGGTCTGGCCGGATTCTCCGCAGCGGTGGCAGCGGCAAGGCATGGCGCGCGTACCGCGCTGATCCAGGATCGTCCGGTGCTGGGTGGTAATTCGTCCTCGGAGGTGCGTGTGACCCCGCACGGAGCCGCGGCGTTCCACGGATATGCACGCGAAACCGGCATCATCTCCGAAGCGCTGATCGCCGACAGGGCGGTCAACCACGCCGTCATCCGCGAGAACGGCTGGACCAACAGCGTCTGGGATCTGGTGCTCTACGACATGGCGGTGCGCACCCCGAATCTGACGCTGCACCTCAACACCGCAGTGCACGGCGTGCAGGTCGACGGCGAGAGGATCACCGCGGTCCTCGCCCGGGTGGCGAACGCGGAAACCGAGATGGTGATCGCGGGGCGGGTGGTGATCGATTGCACCGGTGACGGAACGGTCGCCGCGCTGGCAGGAGCCGAATCCCGGACCGGCACCGAGGCCGCCGACGAGTTCGACGAGCAGCACGCCCCGGCGACCGCCGATATCCGCCACACCATGGGCAGCTCGCTGCATTTCAAGACCGTGGATACCGGGCGACCCGTGCGCTTCGAGGCGCCGGAATGGGCTCACCGTTATGACGACCCGTCGTTCTTCAAAGACGGTGGGCGGCTCATCCCCACCCTGGAGAGCGGCTACTGGTGGATCGAGATCGGTACCCCGTGGGACACGCTGCACGACAACGAAACCATCCGGCATGAGCTGACACGCCACGTGCTGGGCATCTGGGATTACCTCAAGAACCGCGACCCCTACTGGTCGGCCAAGGCGACCAATTTGGCGCTGGACTGGGTGGGGCAGGTGCCCGGCAAGCGCGAGAGCCGACGCATTCTCGGGGAAGTGCTGCTCACCGAGCACGACCTGGATCGCGACAGGGTCTTCGAAGACGAGATCGCCTTCGGCGGCTGGTATATCGATCTGCACACCATCGGAGGCCTGCTGGAGAAAGTCGCCGAGCCGGTGACCACCGCGCGCCTGGCTGACCCGGAGTCGAGCTCGGGATCTTCGACCTATGTCGGACCGTTCGGCATCCCGATGCGCGCCCTTGTCGCCAAGGACCTGAGCAATCTCATGATGGCGGGCCGCAACATCTCTGCCACGCATGTCGCGCTCGGCTCGACGCGTGTGATGGGGACGGCTGCGCTGATGGGGCAGGCGGCCGGCACCGCAGCAGCCATGGCAAGCAATGACCGGGATCTGCGACAGGACCTGCCCGCGCACGTGCCGGCCATTCAACAGGCCCTGCTGCGCGACGGTTGCTTCTTGCCGCACGTCCGCAACGAGGATCCAGCGGATCTCGCCCTGCGCACGACCGCCACGGCCAGTTCGACCGACCTGGTGCGCGGTGTCGGTCCATCCAGTGCGAACTGGCTCGGCGGTCTCGACCATTGGCGCGGCTACCCGGTGTTCCCGTTCAAGGGGGAGTTGGCCAAACGCCTGGCTCAGTGGGTAGCTGTCGGCCCTGGTCAGAGGGTCGAGTTGATACGACTGGCGTTGCGCAACGGCGCTGACGAACCCCGTGCGGTGTCGGCGACACTGCATGACGTCGAAGACATCTGGGACTACCGACTCGACCCGGCCAAGCCGCTGGCGACGGCTGACCTGTTGGTCCCGCCGGGTGGCCCACACTGGGTCGAGTGGCGGGTGGATCTCGACGCCGACGCCGATCAGGGATTGCCGAGCCGTTACGTGCGTGTCGATCTGGCCGAGACCGCCGATGTGGAATGGGTGCTCAGCTCGGCCGTGTTGCCGGGGCAGATCGCGGGTTATGAGGACGGCGGCCGCTATCGGCGCTTCGGCGGCGGTTCCACGTTGAGCTTCCAGGTCGAACCGCCACAGCAGTCCTACGGACCCGATCAGGTTCTGACCGGCGTCACCAGGCCGCATGCCTCGGCCAACCAATGGCGCTCCGATCCGGTTGTACCGCTACCACAGTGGTTGTGCTTGGAATGGGAGCAGGCGCAGACGGTTGCGCAGGTTCAGCTCACCTTCGCCGGGCATCTGTTGCGCGAATACCACGCCTATCCGCCGCTGTACCGCGACCCGCAGACCGTGCGGGACTACGCCATCGAGGCGTGGCAGGACGACGCGTGGTGTGAGCTCGTACGGGTGCAGGGAAACGTGACCACTCGGGTCGTCCACGCCTTCGACCCGGTGACGACCACCCGGGTACGTCTGGTCGTCTATGCCACCAATGGCGACCCGGCCGCCGGCGTGTACGAGTTCCGTTGCTATGGCAGTGAAGTATGCACACCAAATGTGACCCAAGGGTGACCGCCCTCATCGCGGAGCCGACATAATTGCTGCTTCAGCACCGGGTTGAGAGGAACAGGCCGTGTCCCAGAAACGGGTGACCATCCGTGATGTCGCAGCGGCGGCAGGGGTTTCCAAATCCCTGGTGTCCTTCGTCTATGCCGACCCGAACCGGGTCAGCAAGGAGAAGCGCGAGCTGGTCCTGGCGACGGCGGCCGAGTTGGGCTTCCGCCCGAACTGGGCGGCTCGATCGCTCGCCGCGTCTGACGGTGGTTTCGTCGGTGTGCTGATGGCAGACCTGCACAGCCCGGCGTTCGCGGAGATCGTCGACGGTGCCCGCTCCAGGCTCAAGGAGAACGGCCGCACGCCGCTGATGACCTCGGCGCATCTCGTGGAGACCGACAACGTCACTGCACTGGATCCCAGTGCAGTGACGTTCTTCGGCGATCTGCGTCCGCAGGGTCTGCTGATCGTCGGGGGAGTGCCCGACATGTCGGCGGTACACGCGCTGGCAGAGACGGTACCGACGGTGATCGCGGGCGCCTCGCTCGACACGATGCCCTCGGTGGCAACCGTGCGGACCGATGACGTCGCCGGTATGGCCGCGGCGATCAGGCACCTGAAAGAGCTCGGACACGTCGACATAGCCCATGTCGGCGGAGCCGGCGGCCGGGTGTCCGAACTGCGTGCCCAGGCCTACCTCGATGCGATGCGTGCACACGGTCTCCACGACCACGTCTGTGTCGCAGCTGCGGACTTCTCGGAATCGACTGGCTACTCTGCCGTTTCGACCCTCCTCGACCAGGGGGAGCAGTTCACCGCAGTCTGTGCGGTATCGGATTACGCGGCTATCGGTGCGTTGGCTGCCCTGTCCGAACGGGGGCGCACCCAGGTCTCGGTCGTCGGTTACGGCGATACCGAGGTGGCGGGCTTCGCCTTCATCGGGTTGACGACACTGCGCCCCGGTAACACCGCCATCGGCGAACGTGCGGCGCAGGAGCTGCTCGACGCCGAATCCGCCGACGGAGCCGGTGGCTGGACCGTGCTCTTACCGCCGGAACTGGTAGTTCGGCGTACAACGCATCGGCTGAGGACGTAGCCGGGCTACTCATGTTGTTTCAGAAAGGATTTCGATGGCTTCGGTAATATTCGACTCGGTTCGCAGGGTCTTTCCAGGTCACGATCGCCCCGCGGTCGATGATCTGAATCTGCAGATCGAGGACGGTGAATTCATGGTTTTTGTCGGTCCGTCCGGTTGCGGAAAGTCGACATCGCTGCGGATGTTGGCCGGATTGGAGGACGTCACCGACGGCAGCATCCTGGTCGGAGGCCGCGATGTCACCGACGTCGCGCCCCGCGACCGCGACATTGCCATGGTGTTCCAGAACTATGCGTTGTATCCACACATGACGGTCCGCGAGAATATGGGTTTTGCGCTCAAGCTCGCCAAAGTAGACAAAGCCGAACGCAATCGCCGGGTCGAGGACGCCGCCCGGATGCTGGAGCTCAGCGAGTATCTCGATCGTAAGCCGAAGGCGCTCTCCGGTGGTCAGCGGCAACGAGTTGCCATGGGGCGGGCCATTGTTCGTGAACCTCAGGTCTTTCTGATGGACGAGCCGCTGTCGAACCTCGACACCCAACTGCGGGTGTCTACACGCACCCAGATATCGGCCATGCAGCGCCGGCTCGGAATCACGACTGTTTACGTGACCCACGATCAGGTCGAGGCCATGACTATGGGTGACCGGGTAGCGGTCCTCAAAGATGGTGTCCTACAACAGGTTGATGCTCCGCTCGCGCTCTACGAGCGACCCGCCAACCTGTTCGTCGCACGGTTCATCGGTTCGCCGGGCATGAATCTGTTGGAGACGCGCCCCCGAGACGGGTCGGTCATGTTCGGCCACCAGCGGCTGCGTCTAAACCGTGCGGCGTCGAGTGCTACGGCCGGCGGGCATGTGACCCTCGGTGTCAGGCCCGAGCATTGGCGGTTGGTGTCGGCCGGGGACGGCGTCGAGCTGACCATCGACCAGGTCGAGGACCTCGGTTCGGTGTCTTTCGTGTACGGCACGGTCTCGCTGGATGGTCAGCGTTGCGACGTTGTGGTGCGAACCGGTTCGCGTTCGGGACTCGCGGCCGGACAGACGGTCGAGATCGCAGCCGATCCGGACTCTGTCGTGATGTTCGACAGTGGCACCGGTCAGCGTCTGGCAGCGTGACCGTCGACCTGTTCGACTATCGACAGCTGATCGATTTCAACCCGGCTCGGCCTGAACCGCTCTACTACCAGATCGGCGTCGCGATCGCGGTGGCGGTGACGCAGGAGAGGATCCCGTCAGGCGTGCCTGTCCCATCGGTGCAGCGATTGGCGCAGAACCTGGACATCGCGAGTTCGACGGCGCGAAATGTCTTGGGTTATCTGGACCGACACCGCTACATCGAGCGCATCGGGCGCCGCAGGTTTCTGGTCGCGCCGGGGGATCGTTCGCGGTGCCTGGCGGATGCTCGTGCGGTAGGAGGATGATGGCGGCATGTCCACTGCGCTCTGGATCGTCGTTGCGGTATTCGCGGTCGGCACCATCGCCGGCGGGTTGCTGCGGATCCGGGCCTGGTTACAGAAGCCGGTGCCGCCCGAGATCATCGAGGCCGCGCACCGCGACGACGACGAGGACGAGGGGCGCCAAGGACCGGACGATGGATGAATTCGCCGTCCTCAGTCGGTGAAGGCTCGGAACACCGAGAGGCTGTCTTCGTAGATGTGGTGGCGAGTGATCAGACCGTCCACCACGGTCAGGTGCAGCGCAAAGGCGGCTGTGTAGCTGCGGCCGGTCGGTGCGGCGGTGTTGTGGAGTTCACCGAATACCACAGCGTCCGCGCCGTCGACCAGCACGGAATGCACCTCGGCCGAACTCAATTCGGCTATGTGGTGTTCAGCAATCAGCGCGTAGTGCTGCGCGACGCCGGCGCGCGTAGACCGCTGTCGGATCCAGGGGACAGTGTCTGCGTAGTCATCGTCGGGCCAGTTCAGTTTCCACGAGATCTGCTCGGCGTAAAGCGCAGCAACTTCCGTCGGGTCACCGACTGCGATGCGGCGGAGCAGTTCGTTGACCGTCTCTCGGGTGTCCACGGGGTCGAGTGTGGCACTCGGCGGGGTGGCAGGCGATTACGCCAGAGGTCATAGCGCGTCGTACACGGCGGCGAGGAGCCGATGGGCGCGGCGATCACCGGCCAGCCAGTCCCGGCGCAGGTTCGGCACGAAAGCGAAAGCGACGTTGTGTTCGGGATCTGCCAACCCCACCGCGCCGCCGGCGCCCGGGTGACCGAAGGCAGTCCGTTTCGCAGCTTCGGGCACCACGAAGTTCTGCGATGGCAGCATGTAACCCAGCCCGAACGCGCTTTCCAAGCACAGCACTCTGTCACGGCCGCGTACCCGCTCGGTGATCGCGTCCCGAAGAAGACCAGGGGAGATCAGGACTCCACCGATCAGATCGCGATAGAACTCGGCCAGATCACGAGCGGTGGTGACCAGGCCGGCCGCGGGCCAGCCTGCTGCCAAAACCTCTGGATCATTGTAGTCAGCAACGGGATTCGACGATGACCGGAGGAACAGCGATTCCGGATCGGCGAACGCAGCCAGCATCTCGGAGACGGTGTGCTCCGGGATCGGCGGTGCGTTCTCGGCGCTCCAGACACGCTGCTCGGGTGGTGGCGAACTCATCCGGGCAGCCTCATCCGCCGCCGCGCCGGAAACCCCGATGAGCAGACGCCGGCCCATGTGGCGCCTGCTGAAGTCGCCGACGGTCATACCGGCGTGGCGGCGCACGAATTCGCCGACCAGCCAACCGAAAGTCAAAGCGTGATAGCCGTGTTCGGCCCCGGGCTGCCAGAGCGGGCGTTGATCGGCCAACAGGTCGGCCATCGCCGCAGGATCGGCGGCTTGGGCCGCTGAGACCGGGCGCTCCAAGACGGGTAGTCCGGCGCGGTGAGCGATCAGGTCGGCAAGTGTGGTGTCGTGCTTGCCGTGCTCGGCGAACTCCGGCCACCAGCCGCCCACCGGTTCATCGGCACTCAGCCCGTGCTGTTGGGCCACCATGAGCGCCGCGGTCGCCGTCACCGCCTTGGTGCACGAGAAGGTCGGGCACGCCGTGTCGCGCGTCCATGGACGTCCGGCCCGTCTGTCGGCGATGCCTCCCCACAGATCCACCACCGCACGACCGTCGACGAATACCGCCACCGCGGCGCCGAGGTTGTCGCCGTCGGCCAGATCTGCGTCGAAGACGGCTTTCACTTCCGCGAACGCGGGGTCGAGGTCTCCCGCGGCTGAACCGGACATACGTCGGATTAGAACACGGGTGGCGCGTCCGCCTCAGCCGTAGCGTGCCACCAGTGCGTTGCCGATCGCAGCCAGTTGCTCGCACACACCCGGCGGGCCGGTGACTTCGAGCCATTCGGTGAGCCAGGCAAGTTCGCCGGCGAGCACGAACTCGTCGCGGCCGCGGATGACGACCTCGATCCGGCCGTCGGCTGTGGAGCCGCCGACTTCGAGGCGGCCACCGACCACCCTCCGGAGCAGTTCGAGCCCGTCCGCAGCGCAGATGGCCTGGGCCGAAAGGGGAGTGCGCCTGCGATCGACCTCGTCGGCGATCTCGCGCCAGCTCGCGGCAAGGTCGAATCCCCGAGGCCGTTCGACAGCATCGTCGGTCAACTCGACCGAGGAGACGCGGTCGATCCGGAAGGTCCGTCGGCCGGTGTCTGTCCCGGAGACCAGATACCACGTCGGTCCCTTGGCCACGATGCCCAGCGGATGCACGGTGCGTTGGGTCGGTGAGCCCTTCCGGTCGACGTAGCCGAGCCGTACCTGGGCGCCGCGGATCACCGCCTCCTGCAGGGTGTCGAGAAAGCGGGGTGGACGCGGTTCGGGCCGGCTGGATCCCCAATGTCGGGAGTCCACGACGACCGATGTCGCGGCCGCCGCGGCCTCGTCCCGGAAGGGTTCGGGCAGCGCACGTACCAATTTGCGCAGAGCGGCTTTCACGCTCGGCGTCGCCGTCGAGGCGGGTCCGGCGACAAGAAAGAGTGCGCGAGCCTCGCCCGCGGTCAACCCGGACAGGTCGGTGCGAGCGCCACCCAACAGTCGCCACCCGCCTCCGCGGCCCGGCACGGCGTACACGGGCACCCCGGCGCCGCTCAGCGCGTCGAGGTCCCGGCGGGCGGTGCGCTCGGATACCTCCAACTCCAGGGCGACCTCGGCGGCCGTGACCTGCTCGCGGTGTTGCAGCAACAGGAGTGTGGCTACCAGCCGATCGGCCCGCATGTCACCACACTGTCACATAAACCGGTCATGAGGTGACCGGTTTTGCCGTCACAATGGCGCCATGATCGCATCCAGCCAAGACCCCCGGGTCATCCTCGACCGTGCCATCGCCACCGGCGGCGTCGTCATCGCCGGTGTCCGGGCCGAGCAACTCACCGACCCGACGCCATGCGCGGACATGGATGTGCGGGCCCTGCTCGGTCACCTCATCTCCGTGCTGGACCGAGTTGCCGCGCTCGGCAACGGAGCAGATCCCTTCGCCGTCACCGAAGTTGCAGTGGCCGACGATCGCTGGCCCGTTGCCTGGCAGGAGTCGGGAAGGCGTGCGGCGGATGCCTGGAGTGACGACGCCGTGCTCGCGCGACCGATGGCCCTGCCGTGGATCCAAGGCAGCGGCGCCGAGGTATTGGCGTCGTACTTCTCCGAACTGACGGTCCACACCTGGGATCTCGCGACGGCTACCGGTCAACAACCCGACTGGGATGATGCCGTCGTCACCGTGGCATTCGGCGGGGCGCGCCGGATGTTGCCGGCAGCGAATCGTCGCGCGCTGTACGCGGAGATCTCAGCGCAGAGGGGCCTGGACGAGATGGCCGTCCCGTTTGCCGAGGCTGTTCCGATCTCAGACGATGCGCCCATGATCGACCGCCTCGTCGCCTGGAACGGTAGGGATCCGCGCCGTCGTTCCTGACGGCCGCAGGTCACGACAAAGCTCTCGTGCCGCGTGGCTGTGAACGGGACTAGAGGAGACCGACTGGCCGGCAGACATTGGACAGGGCGTTCCAGTACTGACCGGGCGCACAGGCCTCCGCAGGGCGCGGCGTCTGACAGGTGTTGGTGATCGGATCCCAGAACTGGCCGTTGACGCAGTTCAGCGGTTCTGCCGAACTGATCCCGGCCCCGAAGAGCGACATGGCGGCGATGGGCGCGGCCGCGAGGATGGCGGCGGTCGTGCGGAGTGGAAGTTTTCGCATGAGTTGATCTTGCCCGACGCCGTGGGTCTCGAAACCCGGATAGTTCAAATCAGCGGCCCAGGGAACCACTGTGACACGAAACCCGCGTATGTAGGTGAAGTCGATACCCCGCCGAAAGCCGCTGCAGTCCCTCGGGGTCCCACTGACGGCATCCGGATCAGTCGGGTGATGGTGTCGCGAAGTTGGCGTATTCCTCGATGCGGTTGATCAGGCCGTCCTTGAAACCGAAGTACATCGCGACATGCAGTTCGATGACCGAGTCATCAGCGTTGGTGATGTTCAAGACGTGCTGTTGAAGTACCTCGTCCGGGCGATCGAATTGACGGATGATGTCGTAGCGCAGCGACGCGATGTTCCCGATCGTCATCTTTTCGAGTCCGGCCAGGTTTTCCTCGATGCCCTGCTCACCCTGGCCGTCGTTATGCCACACGGTCGCAGTCGGGGTACATAGCGTCCGCATTCCAGTGAAGTCGCCCTTCTCCAGCAGTCGCAGGTAGTGGACAGCAGTTGCCTTGTTTTCTTGAGTCATTGGATTCGTGGGCCTTTCAATATCATTGCGGGACAGCGTGACTGAGGTACCGAAGCAGTTAGTCGTCGGAAAACAGTGGTGCCCGTTCTCCTGCTTCGACGCGAAGCGGCAGGTGGTTGCCAACCGGTGGAAGGGGGCACGGAAACACTGGAGAGAAGCTGTGATGCGCCAAGACCACGCGGTTGAAATCGACCGTCAGCGCGCCGGACTCGGGGTCTGAAAGGATGAGCCAGCGCCCGATGCCGGGTGTCTGCTCCCCACTGGTGGAGTCGGTGAACACCACGAGACGCTGGCCGGGGAACGTCTCGATCACCTGCAAGGTGTGCTGGTCGCCTGCAATCTCGAATATGAGGTCACCCGGAGAGCGGACCTCCTCCATGCTCGGTGGCGTCGTGACCCTCTGTACCGCGACGACCCTTTCGGCAGGCGCCGGCCGATACTCGGCGTCGATGACCCAGTTCGGGTCAAACGGGTAGGTGTCTATTGCCCGGAGTCTGGAAAAGGTCGGTGCGTTGGGGTCCCATACGCGCAGGCCATAGACGCCGTCACCGCCGCCGACAGATCCGATACGTGCGCCACAAAACACAATTTCGGATTGGGCGCTGATGGTCACAGTGCCATCGACTTGCTCGCCGTCAACGGTCACCTCGTCGGCGCATCCGGCAGACAGGGTCAGGCCATCGGCGGCGTGCGGGTTCCAACGTCCCGGGACACCAGCAAGGATCTGTCCCACCGTACTGATCCTCTCCATCAGGACAACTCCTGCGAGACCCCGTGGTCCGGCGACTTCGGCCCAACGGGCTTCCTTCCACGCTTCGTGGTCCTGAGGCGAGTACGTGCTTGGGGTGCTAGAAGACATTTCGGGTTCGGTACTCCGTTCTTCGGGTGATGCGTCGTGGTCGAACTGTCAGGTGGCGCCGGCCGACGACTAATAGCCGCCGACGCGCGGCCATCGCTGTCTCTGAACTCGTCGGTTGCGGCACGATCTCCACGGCGAGCAGCATGCGACGGTGCCGTCATCGCCGGCAAGTTATGTTGCCGATATGTCAAAATGAACCCGTGGACAACAGCATCGACCAGACCATCGACGCGGTCGGGCCGCGTCTGCGAGCGCTGAGGCGGCAGCGTGAGATGACGCTGGCCGAGCTTTCGACTCTCACCGGCATCGCAGTCAGCGCTCTCTCGCGCGTCGAATCAGGTTCTCGGAGGCCGCATTTAGAGCAGCTGCTTATTCTGGCCAAGGTGCTCAGTGTCACGCTCGATGAGCTGGTCGGCGCTCCGCCCACCGGTGACCCGCGTATCCATATACGGCCCGTGACTCACAACGGTGTCAGCGTGCTGCCGTTGACTCGGCGAGCCGGCGGCGTACAGGCCTACAAGTTCGTCATACCCGCCGATAGCGGGCGAAAGCATCCCGACGTAGAAATCCACGAAGGCTACGAGTGGCTCTATGTCCTTGATGGGCGGCTTCGACTTGTCCTCGGGGACCTCGATCTCGTGCTCTCGCCGGGCGAAGCCGCCGAATTCGACACACATACCCCACACTGGTTCGGTCTCGCCGATGACCGATCAGTAGAGTTCATATGTCTCTTCGGCAAACAGGGCGAACGAGCCCATCTGCGGACAACGCCGACGATCAAACGCGATCCGAAATGACGGGCCAGACACGGATCGGGTGCGCCAGGCGAGGGTTGACCAGCGCGCCGATCTCGATGCGGGCTGCTGCGCTGTGCGTGGGGATGTGCGAGGCGAGACATGCCAGCTCGCCGGATCGTCTGGCTCAGCGCCGTTGCGCTCCTGCTACTCCGCTGGAGCTGTGCTGGTCGACGGCCGGCGCGACCCAGCGACGCAGATAACCACGCAGCTCTGCCCCGTGCCGTTCCGACCCGCCCGGATCGAGAATGAAGGACTGCAGCGTTCGAAGCATGAATTCGATGAGCTCGTCGAGTCGCGGCCCGCTGAAACCCGCCGCGTCCCAATCCACGTGGAACCGCTCCAGGATTGAGCGCCCGAACGCGATGGCCGTCTCTGAGGTGATTCCTGCGGCGAAGGCGCTGGCTCGACCGGGCTCCATGACCAGACCGAGATAGCGATCCTCGGGCAGCCGCTCAAGGGTATACGCGATGCCTTCGACGACGGCGCTGGTCGGATCGGTGATTGATTCCAGGTCCCTGGCCAGACGGTCGAGGAACTCGCCGACGGCAGACATCGCGGTGCCCGCCAGCAGCGCGTCGAGGGTGGGGAAGTAGCGGTACACCGTCTGGCGCGTAATGCCCAACTGGGTGGCCACCTCGGACACACTGACCGAGCCTGTCGCGTCGATCGACGCACGGGCCACCCCGACAATACGGTGGATCGCCTCGTCGTCGTCAACGGGCATGTCGCCCGCCCAGCCGTGTCTGCGCATAGGCGCATCGTGTCATCTCATGACCGGCCATGTCCTGAACACGTCGCCCGATCGTGACCAAACAATCGATATCCGTTGTATGGTCAATGTGGGCATTCACACCCAGAAGGGGGCCACCATGACAGACGTCGCCGTAGGTCCGGTCGACAACCAAAACGCGGAACTGACCAGGCGGGCGCTGCGGCACGCGATTGACAAGACCACCGACATGGCCGTGCGGGAGCTCAAAGTTCCGATGCATTACTACCGAGATCCGAAGATCACCGAGATCGAGGAAACGCACATCCTGCGCCGGGTCCCGCTGGCGATCGTGCCGTCAGCTCAACTGCCCAACACCAATGACTACGTCGTGCGATCGGTGCTGGGGGACTCGCTGTTGGTGACCCGCGACCGCGACGGCACGAGTCACGTCTTTCTCAACTACTGCCGTCACCGCGGCGCCATGCCGGCCTGCGGATCAGGCAATGCCTCTCGGTTCGTGTGTCCGTACCATGCGTGGAGCTATCGCAATACCGGCGATCTGTTCATGGTGCCAGGCAAGGCCGGCTTCGATTCGATGGACAAGGCTGACTACGGGTTGGTGGAGCTGCCGAATCAGGAACGCCACGGCTTCATTTGGGCGGTCTTGACGGCGGACGGGAGCATCGACGTCGACGCCCATCTCGGCCCGATCGGGCTGGAAATCGCGTCGATGAACTACGCCGACTACGGTTATCACACCGACCAGGAATTCCAGTCGCAGGTGTCATGGAAGGGTGCGCTGGAGGCCTTCGCCGAGGGTTATCACTTCCCATTCGTCCACGGGGAGAGCGTGATTGGCCAGAATACGCTGCCGGACACGGGAGTCTACGACGAGTTCGGCAAGCACCACCGAATCGGCTTCCCGTTTAGCTGGGTCAGCAACCTCGCCGACGATCCGTCGGGCTCATGGGATCCGCACCAGAACATGGGCCTCATCTACTGGATCTATCCCAATCTCATCCTGGCCAACAGTCCGATCGGCGTGGAGATCATCGATATCCTGCCCGCCGGGGAACCGACTCGGTGCTCGGTGCGGCACAGCTGGATGGGTCGCGTGCCAGCCACCGATGATGAGATGCGCGCGGTCTACGACCAGGTGTACGACAGTGTGCACGCGGCGGTTGTCGACGAGGACTTTGTGATGCTGCCGCAGTGTGGTGAAGGTGTCCGGCACGGTCAGCACGACCACATGTTGATCGGCCGCAACGAGATTGGCGTGCAACATATGATCAAGGTGTTTGCGCAGGAACTAGGCGTGGCGCTGCAGTAGCCGGGTCGAGACATTTTGTGAGTCGTCTCGCTTCTTGGATATGAAACGCACACCCGTTTCACCGGTGGGTCGGCGCTTCATCCGATGCAATGTAGTACTGGTAACCCTGCACATTCTCGCGTGCGCAACGGTGCAGTGTGGGTGCGCTGCCTTGACGTCTCACCGGTGATACACTTCGTACGTGGATGCAGTCACGGTGCGCGAACTGCGCAACAGTGGAGGAGACGTTCTGCGCCGTGTCGAGCATGGCGAGCGCATCGTCATCACTCGGGACGGGACACCTGTTGCTGAGCTACGGCCGTTGCCTCGTTCGAGCGCAGGACCTGCGGAACTGATTCGTCGCCGCAAGAATCTCCCGCCGGTGGACCCGGATGCCCTCCGGCGCGATATCGACAATCTCATCGACCCGTCGCTGTGACGCAAACTCCGAGCCGGGGGATGCTCGATACCTCGACGGTGATCCTTTTGGGTCAGCTGTCTGACCCAGCCGAGCTTCCCGATGAATCGGTGATCAGCGCGATCACGCTGGCCGAGCTGTCCGTAGGTCCACACGTCACCAACGACGATGCTGAGCGCGGTGCTCGGCAGCAGCACCTGCAGCAGGCCGAGGCGGATTTCGACGTCCTACCGTTCGATGGAGATTGCGCCCGGGCGTTTGGAGCCGTAGCGGCGGCGCTGCACGCGGCGGGTCGCAAGCCGGCTGCGCGCGCCTACGACGCGCTCATTGCGGCCAGTGCAATCGCACATGGAGTGCCGCTGTACACGTGTAACCCCGCCGACTTCACGGGAATCCCGCGACTGGAGCTGCGGTCAGTTACTCACCCGCATCACCGATAGGGGCAATGTTGGGTGACAACGAATCTGAGACCAGTGACAGACAGTTGAGACTCGTTATCCGCTGGGATCGGGTCCGTGTTGTCGACTTCGGTGACAAATGAATTGAGACAAACAGCATTGGCGCGCCGCTTTGTCAGCAGGTTTGTTGAGCTGTGCGGTGCGGTGTTCGGCTTTCGACCCAACCGCCGGGTTGGACAACCGCACGTATTGTCCTCGTCGCCATCGACGAGTACAGCGTTCAGCGGCTGCCACGACCGCGATCGGGTAGTTCCGACCCAATGTCGGCACGTGGCGATATGTTTACCGCCGTGACCGGGGTTGAGACTGCCGTTGCTCGTTGACAAGCATCCTGGGCGGGGCAAGTTGCCCCCTCTTCCCGAGCCTGGTCAGGTTGTCGAGGTTCGCGGTTCGACATGGGCCGTAGCCAACGTCCAGGCACACGACCTCCGGCGCAGTCCCGCCGATGAGTCCACCGCGTCGCTGAGCCTGGCTCGAACTGCTCGACATCGAAGGGCCGTTCCTCGCCACACCGCCACTCAAACGCGTTTGGCCACAAGGTATGCCAGCGCTGAGCGATGAACGCAAGGCCGCCGCCCGCAAGGACTTCGAGAGTGCCGCCGCAATCCGGTGGAGCAAGGCCGCAAGGCCGGGGTCAAGCAGCATTGCGGTCTGTCCTCGCGACGGGTTTTAGGGTGCGGGCGAAGTCATTACGCAGTGTGGCTGCGGCGTCCAGGACGTAGTTCTGTGCCATCTTCCACGGCGCTCTGGTGGACTGTTTCGGGAATGCTCCGACCGACCGCTGCACGTATCCGGAGGTGAGTCCGAACAGTGGCAGCGCTTCCATCGAATCGTCAGCGACCGGTGCGACGGCGTCGAGGTTCTTTGATTTCATCCAGTTCAATACCTTGCACACCAACCGTGATGAGAGGTCGGCGCGCAGTGTCCAGGACAGACGCGTGTAGCCGATGCAGAACGCGAAGTTCGGGAGCCCGGAGACCATGGCGCCCTTCCACACAAACTGGTCGGCGAAGTCCACGGTCTTTCCGTCTATCTGTGGCTGGATGCCGCCGAAGGTGGATAGCTGCAGCCCGGTCGCGGACACGATGATGTCGGCCTGCAGAACCCGGCCGGAGGTGAGGCGAATGCCGTCGGGCACGAACTCGTTGATGGTGTCGGTGACGATGTCCGCGTGGCCGGCTTTTATCGCTTTGAAGATGTCGGCGCCGGGAGCTGCGCACAAGCGCTGTTCCCACGGGCGGTAGGTCGGAGTGAAGTGCTCCCTGACGGCGTCAGGGCCTAGGATGCGGGTGGTCTGGGACTGCAGCAGTGTGCGAGCCCGTTTTGGAAACCGTTCGCAGTACTGGTGGAACCCGATGTTGAATGCCACGTTCTTGGCCCGCGCCACTCGATGCGCGAGCCGCTCCGGGAGATGTTCGCGCAGCCAGTCGGCTTTCTTATCTCGACTCGGCACCGCACTGATCCAAGTGGGCGTGCGCTGCAGCATCGTCACGTGCGTCGTCTCCGATGCCATCGCCGGCACCAGGGTCACCGCGGTGGCCCCGGACCCGATGACAACGACGTTCTTCCCCTCGTAGTCGAGGTCATCGGGCCAGAACTGTGGGTGCACGATCTGACCCCGAAAGTTCCTCTGGCCCAGAAATTCTGGCGCATATCCCGCGTCGTAGTTGTAGTAGCCGGCGCACGCATAGACGAACGCAGCCGTCATCGGCGTGGTCTGACCGCCCCGCTCGATGGTGATGTTCCAGATTCGGTTTCGGCTGGACCAGTCGATCGAGGTGACTTTCGCGCCGTAGCGGATGTGCTTGTCGATGCCGAATTCCTCAGCAGTCTCCCGGATGTAGCTCAAAATGGATGCGCCGTCGGCGATGGCCTTGGCATCCTTCCATGGCTTGAACGGATAACCGAGGGTGAACATGTCCGAGTCCGAGCGAATCCCTGGGTAGCGGAACAAATCCCAGGTGCCGCCGAGGGTGTCGCGGGCTTCGAGGATGACGTACGACCGGTCGGGGCATTCGGTCTGCAGCCGGTAGGCAGCGCCGACGCCGGACAGCCCGGCGCCGACCACGAGGACGTCAACGTGAGCTGGAAGCGGTGCCGGCCGAGGCACGGTGTCGCGAAGAGTCATGGGTCAACCTTCGCGCAACCGGAGGCTACAGATTTGTCATTATGCGACATTCAATTAGCATTTGACGACAATCGTTTCAGCGGCGACGCTTGCGCATCTGCGTGGGGGTGGCCTGCCACCAGCGCCGCGCGGCACGTGTGAAAGACGCCTGCTCGTTCATCCCGATCATCGCGGCGATCTGCCCGATCGGCAGTTCTGTGCCGACCAACAGCCGCAACGATTTGTTGCGGCGTTCGTCGTCGACGATCTGTTCAAACGAGGTTCCCGCGGCCGCGAGCTGCCGTTGGAGCGTGCGCGGATGCAGCATCAGGAGCCGGGCGACGGCGTCCAAGTCGGTCGTGCCGGTGCCCAGTGATTCTTGGACGGCGGTGCGTACCCGGGAAATGACGTCGTGGCCCTGGGTGGCGCTGCGGCGCGCGAGGTAGGCCAGGGCCAGTTGGTGAATGGTGTCGTCCACCCCGCGTAGCGGTGTCGCGAGCACATCATGGGCCAGCCTCAGCATCACGCCGCCCTGCACTCGACCGGAATGCACCGGAGCGCCGAAGAACTCGCGGTGCACCGCCAGCGGAGCCGCGGGCGCATACGGCAGTTCGACGCTGCGCAACGTGTACGGGCCGCGATTGAGGTAACTGATCACCCGGTGCGCCGATCCGACACCAAGGTCGCCGGCCTGTACGGGGCCCGAGCGGCCGGCAGGCCGATACACCAGCGCAATTGTTGCCGGTTTACCGAGCGGGTCGAGTTCGGTGGTCAGGGTGACCATGCGGCTGTGCACCGAGATGTAGCGGGTCAAACAGTCGATGGCGTCGCCGATGGTGGGCGAGTTCGTGACCGCCACCGCCAACGGTCCCAGCACCGACAGCGACTGGGCGGCCGCCAGCCGCAGCCCGAGGTCGGGGCAATCCAGCACCGCGGCCGCGTCTTCCAACATCGCGGTCGTTGCGGGCGCATCGATGAGGACGTCGTCCTGACCCAGGCATTCGGGGGGTAAGCCGAACCGCAACACCAGGTCCACCGGGTTACCGCCCAGACCTGTCACGACCTCGCGGAAGCCTCGTAGCGTCGCGGAACGAACAACCGTCACACCCGAGATTGTCGCGTAAAGACAAGGCTTTGTCGCGTAAAGGCAAAAGTATGCTGCCGAGTCAACGAACACTCAAGCGCAAGATCGTCCCCGACACCAGGAGCATTCCGTATGCGCACCGTGACTTTTGTTGGCCCCCGCGAATTGCGGTTCGACGAAGTCGACGCACCCACCATCGTCGACCCGACTGACGCTCTGGTGCGTCCCGTCGCAGCTACCACCTGCGACCTGGATCAGTGGACGATCCAGGAGAAGGTGCCCCTGTCGATGCTGGGCCCGTTCCGGATAGGCCACGAGTGCGTTGCCCGTGTCGTCGAAGTCGGCACCGAGTGCACCCTCAAGGTCGGCGATGTCGTGTCGGTGGCGTGGCACATCGCGTGCGGCACCTGCGAGCGTTGTCAGGCCGGCCTCCCGTCGAACTGCAAAAACCACTCAGGCTCTCAGTACGGCCTGCCGATCCGCGGCGAATGGGGTTCGACCTTCTCCGAACTGATCCGCGTCCCATACGCCTCGTACAACTGCCTGACTCTTCCCGGCACGGTCGACCCCATCCACCTTGCCTCGCTCTCGGACAATCTCGCCCTGGGCTGGGAAACCACCATCGCGACATGCCAAAAGGAAGGGCTCACCAATCCCGAGATCGCCGTGTTCGGTGGCACCGGCTCCATCGGCCTCTACGTCGCCCAAGTCGGAGCCGCACTTGCTGGCGGACGAGTCGTGTTCTACGACGACGACCCGGTCCGGATGGCTGTGGCCGAGTCGGTCGGCGCCGAGGTACGCGATATCAACGGGCCGATCGAGGACCACTACGACCTCGCCGTCGATGCCACCTGCGACCCCGAGAAGCTGCGCAAGGTGTTGGTGTCGGTGCGCCCCGATGGGTGTGTCAACTCGGTCGGTATCTACTTCGCCGACGTCAAAATCCCGATGCTCTCGCTCTACCAGCGCGGCGTGAACTTCCACAACGGCAAAGGCCAAGCCCGACCGTGCATGGACCCCATCGTCGACGCCGTCGCCAGCGGAAAGATCAAGCCTGAACTGGTCACCAGCGGCGTCTACGACTGGGAACAGATCCCAGAAGTACTCTGCGGCGAAAACCCCGGCCACAAACCGATTTTCACCCTGCCCGATGCGTGAGCTGACCTTTGTGCGCACCGGCCATCTGCGATGGTTCGACCGACCTGCGCCGACCCTCCAGGCGAGCACGGACGCCCTGGTGCGTCCGTTCGTCGCGAGCCGGTGCGACGGTGACACCCTGCCACTGCATCGGCCGGTGTCCTGGCCGATGCAGGCCGGGCTGAAACTCCGCCTCCTCGCTCCGGTCATCGGTCACATCGTCGGACAGCGACCGTTCCAGGGCCCGTTCGGGATTGGGCACGAATGCGTCGCCCAAGTCACCGCCACGGGAAGCGACATCACGACTCTTGCGGTGGGTGACGTTGTGGTCGTGCCGTGGGCCCTGTCCTGCGGGACCTGCCCGCAGTGCCAGCGGGGCTTGACAGCGAAGTGCGCGACGATGACTGCAACCAGTCCAGGTAAGACATTGGCCGCATTCGGCTTTGGACCCCAATGTGGAGCGTGGGGTGGCATGGTCGCTGACACGCTCCGCGTCCCGAACGCCGATCACTTGCTCGTCAAGGTGCCGGCCGGGGTCGACCCAAGACGGGTGGCCGCCGCAAGTGACAACCTCTCCGATGCATGGCGGACCGTGGTGCCGGCGCTGAGAAAGCGGCCCGGCAGTCGGGTACTCGTGCTCGGTGGCGGCGCCAAGAGCATCGGCCTCTACGCCGCCGGCCTCGCCGTCGCTCACGGGGCCGAGGTCGACTACACCGACGATGACCAGGACCGCCTCGCCATCGCCGCCAGCTTCGGCGCCTGCGTCCACGCGGTGACCAAACGCGGCTCCGCAGCCAGACGATCCGGATACGACGTCGTCGTCGAGGCAGCGTCCAATGCCAGGGGCCTTCGCGAAGGGCTCCGCGCTCTCGCACCCGGCGGAGTGTGTGTCGGCACCGGATACTACGTCCGCACCAACACAAAGCTGCCCGTGATGGACATGTACGCGACTTCCGTCACCCTGCAGGTCGGCGTCTCCCACGTACGACCAGTGCTCCCCGAACTACTCGAATTCATCGCCCAAACGGGTTTCGAAGCCGAACGCGTCACCACTCTGCTCGCCGACTGGAACGACGCCCCCGCCGCCTACCAGGAACGCGCCACCAAAGTCGTCCTGCACCGAACCCCACTCGACCTCAACTAGCACCAAACAACAAAGGAGACAAAGAAAATGCCGCAGGTCCAGCTGACCGTACCCGCCGGCGCCCTCACCGAGGACGGCCTCTCAACCATCCAACAAGACCTGGCCCGCACCCTACTGAAGTGGGAAGGCGCGCCTGACAACGACTTCTTCAAGGCCCTCGGCTGGTCCTACCTCCACGAACTGCCGGCAGGCGCACAGGTAACCGCCGCCGACACCGAACCCCGATTCCGCGTCGACGTGACCGTGCCACAGTTCGCGCTCAACGACGACCGCAAGGCCGGGCTGGCAAAAGAAGTCACCAGTATCGTCCTCGCTGCCGCTGGGCTCGGTCCAGAACACGCACTGCGAGTCTGGGTCCTCATCAACGAACAAACCGACGGCACCTGGGCCGTGGGAGGCCAAATCTTCCGTCACGCTGATCTCGTCGCGCTAGCCAAGGGCTGACCGACGGCGACCGCCTACAGCGTTCGGCACGACCACCTTGGACACCCGCAGAGACCATCGATCGTGTCTGCTGGTGTCAGATCTGGCAGGTGGGCACGATTAACAATGAATTGCGGCGCCGCCCTGCTGCTCGTGCTCCTCATCGATCTAGGCGTGGTGCTCGTGGGGATGTCGATCGGTTGGCTCCAGGCTGACCAGCACCGGCACATCCACAGATCGTGATCAATGCTCTGGAAGTTGCGGCGCCGAGGAGTGCGTGGGTCAGGCCACGCTGCGGACGTGTGCCTCAAGCAGCGCCTGCAGATTGTTGACCAGCAGCCATCGGTCATCCCCGGCCCAATCGAGACTGTCAGTCAATGCGCGTCTGATCTCGTGCCGCTGCCGTGTGCCTTGACCGGCCCAGATGACCAGTTGGGGTCGAGTCACGGCGCGAAGCGCCAGCACTGTCTGCGGGAACAGAGCGACCCGGTCATCGGTACCGACGGTGAATTTGGGTTGGTCAAGTGCTCGCCGGAGTCTTTCTGGCTTGGCGTTCTCACCAATCATGTAAGCATGATCGCGTACGGCGTCCCAGGTGCCTTCGTACAGCTCCCGGGTTACGTACCCTGATCGGACCATGCAGCGCAGGGCCTGCTCGGCCTTCCAGAGGTCGGCGTCGAGGACGGCAGGGCGTTGAAGTTTGCCTAACCACTGGCCGTGCCGACGGCAAAAGGCGAATCGGATGTGGGGGTAGGTCGCTACCGCTGTGCCGGCGGTGCATGACAGGCATGCGGTGCCGCTGGTGGACTGCTTGTCCCAGGGGCCGCGGAGATTCCGGTGCCCGATTAGCGCCCATGCGTGCGCTGATTCGAATCTTCCAGGTTCTGGTCCACCGAGTTCGGAAATCATGACTCCGAATTCTCGCGCACCGCAGCCTCCGGTGCGCCGCCGTTGTCGGACAATCGTTTCCATCCACGGACGGTCGATTGAATTCGCTGTGCATAGCCGCGTGAAATACGACCCAGGGGTCTCGAGGTGAACCGGGCGGACGGGCGCTGATTGGCGTGGCAGCTGGTCGATATTCATGCAACGCCGATCTGCCCGACCCCGACAAGGTGCTCCTGTGTGATGATCTCGCTGCCAGTGTCATCACGGTCGGTGATCGCGTTCGCCATCGCGAGGGCAAGAATGCTTCGAAGGTCGCCGATTTTTCCGCCGGTCATCGTCAGCAGGATGTCGGCGTAGGGCGCGAGATGAGCGGGTTCGGCATCGAGCAAATGCATTGCATCGCCGGCTGCTTCCAACATCGGGGTAAGCCAGCGTCGTATCGTGCGGTCGCTTGGCCAATTGACGTCTTTCCCCGGATTATCCTGGCGGACACGATGTTTGACCTTATCTATGAAGTACAGGACATCGCGGCTGGTCGCACCGAGATGATCAGCGACGACACGCTGAGCGGCTTCCTCGATCTCGGGTGCGATTCGCCGTGGTTCCTGACGGCGCAGGAGCCGCCGGTCGACGAGCCCGGCGATACCTTCCGTTCGGTACTTGGCGACTTTCCGGAACAGGCTTGGCCGCGACGTTTTAATTCCCGCGGCATCGAGTTCAGCAAGCTTGCGCTGCACGCGTTCTTCAAGGGTCGTCTCTGGGCCGTAGCCGTCACGCGGCTGGGCATCCGGGTCATGTGGATCGATCAGGCCGGACTGCACCTCGTTCACGTGTTGCAGCCAGAACAGGACATCCTGACGAACTTCCGACGCAAGCATTGCGAGTTCAACGCGGTTGCGCGCCGCCCGGGCATGCTCGGTGTCTGCACGATGATGCTCGAAGGACTCGTCTTGGGAGATCGTCGCTAGATCGACCCAGACGGGCGAGCCGCCTGCCACGGGGTTCAGGCGCGTACCACGCTCACCGTGGGCGTCGACTATCCAGTCGCAGCCGTCCCAGGTGACGATGTCTCCGAGGTTCACGCTCCGCAGTTGCATGGTTCTCCCTTGTGGACGCTTTCAAGTAGGCTCGACTCGGTAATTACCTGGTCAAAATCAGTGCGTAAATATTTGTGCCACAACAGATGTCGGATATACGCGGCTGCAACGTACGGTCGTTTGAGATCGGCTTTGAGCGCTCCGTCGCGGAATGTGCATTCGTTGGCGAACACCGCAACCAACCGGTCAAGCTCGGGCCGCCCTGGGTGATATCGCGTGTGCCGTGCTGCACGAAGCCACTCGAGATTGCGCAGCCTGGTCGGGTGCAATTCGTGCAGCACCTGATGCTTCCAGCCGACCGTACGACATACGTCCGCCGTCTTCGCAAACTGCTCGACCGTCGCATCGGTCATGCGACCCGATGGTTTGACGTCATAGAGGACCTGGTCACCGCTGCGGAGCGTGGCGAAGAAGTCAGGGAAGTGGGTCGAGCCGTCGGCGAAGCTGATTTTCATCGGCTGCGATGCGATCTGGCGAACCAGGCCGCCGAAGTCCAGCGACAGCAATGATTCGGCTTCCAAGCCTGATTCGCACCACACATGCGTGCGCTGCGAGGCGAAATACTGCCGCGAATGCCGATTCAGCCGGTTCTGAAACTGGACGCCGGAACGCCAGGGCAGAGCTCGGTGGAAATGCTCATGAAGCAAGGCGGGCGACACCGCAGCCGATCGTTCGTTCCCGTCAGCGATGATCCACGAGACCGTGTCGATCCCGATCTGCGCCGACGAATCTGCCGATGAGTCTACGGACGTGCGACTGGACATGAGCCAGACCATATTGCGGGGGTGCGACAAGCTGACGGGCCCGACAGGGAGCGCGGCTTACTTTACTTGACATAATGTAGATTATCGGCGAAATGTCCTGAATGGCGAGAGTGTCGGAGCAGCCCGATTTCGGACAGGGCCCACTATGCACTCCGCTCCACACTTGACCGCTCGCTCCCGCTTACGGTTGCTCGACGCTGGACTGTCGCCGTCGCCGTCTGCGGACTCCGCACGGAGTGGCGGCCAACGAGGCGGGTCGCAGAAATCAGATCCATCCGCCTCAACTCAGTATCCACGCCGCGGCGGCCGCATGAGCGCTTCATTCGGACCAACGGTCGTCGCTCCCGACCCGCCTCCTGGCTGACCCGAAAACGTCACAGTGACGAATTGCAAAGTCCCGCTGAGTCATTGCCAATCACCGCCCGACATTCAGGTCAACGCCCCCGGTGGCTCAGTGCTTTACAGCAATGACGTCAGAACCAGAACCGCCGCTGCGGATGCGACGCCGACGGCGATGCTGAGCCCGGCCCACAGTGGCCCCTCGCGCTGCCATGACCGACCGTGATCCACCGCCAAAGCCCCGGCGCCCGTGCAGGCCACAACGGCGCCGACCGTGGCATAGAGTAACGCCAGCTGATAGCCGTTCGTGCCGAACAAGCCGCCCGACAGCGTGGCCGACACGGCGTTGATCATGACGCCGATGACAATTGCACAGGCCAGCGGGGTGAACAAACCCAGCAACAACAGCAGCCCGCCGACAGTCTCCAGGATGCCGGCGACCGCGGCGAACAGCACGCCGGGCTGGAAACCGATCTGTTCGAAAGTATCGCCCGTCGCCGAGAGGCCTTGTCCACCAAACCATCCCACGAGCTTCTGGAGTCCGGCCGCGGCCAGCAGCGCACCGAAGACCATGCGGAGGAACAGGAGTCCGATATCAACAGTGCGGATCGAAGTTGTACGGGCTATCGACTGTGCGTCAACCGCTGAAGTCTCCATGAGGTGACGATAAAACCTCAACTTCGGTTCGGGTCAATACCGTCCACACGCGTTGGTGGGCAGGGTTGTTCCGGCACCACCTGTCGGCCTACTGTTCCCGCCAGCCGATCAACGCCTCTGAGATCGCGCCGGTTGCCTGCTTCAACGCAGGAACGGCCCGCGCGATCAGATCCTTGGTGACGCGTGCCGACGGGCCCGAAATGCCGATTGCCATCGGCGTCGGCGCGCCAGGCACCGCCATCGCGACGGAGCGGACCCCGACCTCGAACTCCTCGTCATCGATCGCATAACCGTCGGCGCGGACCCGCTCGACCTTCGCGAACACCGCCGAAAGCGTCGACGCACTGTTCTCGGTCGGCGCCGGAAGCCCGGACTGCGTCACTAGTTTCAGTATCCGCGCGTCATCCAACTCGCCCAGGACAGCCTTGCCCACACCGGACGTGTGCAGACCGACGCGCTTGCCGACCTCGCTGTTGGTCCGCATCAGCTTCGACGGCAGCACCTGTCCGGTGTAGATCACCATGTCACCGTCGAGCACCGCCAGACTTGCCGTCTCGGACAGCTCGTCCACCAACGACTGCAGCACCGGGCCGGCGACCGCGCCCAACTGACGGTTCGCCACCTCCCCCAGCCGTATCAACCTCGGTCCCAGGGCGTAACGGCGGTTGGGCAGCTGGCGAACGTACCCCATGCCGACCAGCGTGCGCAGCAGGCGGTGAATCGTCGGCGGCGGCAGCGGAGACTCCGCCGACAACTCCGTCAGCGAGCACTCCCCTCCGGCGCGTCCGATCAGCTCCATCAACTCGAACGCGCGTTCCACCGACTGCACACCGCCCGATTTCTCCGCCATGTGATCCGCTTTCGGTTGACGTCTTTCGGACCATCCAACATCTCCGGAATTGCTTCCGCAATACGGAATTGAAGCCCGCGGCGAAACTCGCATGTCACGACCGCTGGGGTCTCGCCAAAAACTCCACAATGTGGAATTCTGGTGTGGGCAACTCTAGGACGTGAAGGGACACCTGTGGCACGACGCCTCGACGATGCGGTGCTGGCCGGCGTCGACCGCCGCCTCTCGGCCGCCGACGCAGAACTGGTGAGCCGATACCCCGGCGATGACGGTCGGCGCCAACCCGTGCACACCGTTTACATCCCCGGCAACCGGTACTCGGCGACGATGCCCGCCGACTGGGGCTCCGCGGCGCTCGCGGCCGCAGCCGGTGCAGGCGGACTGGACGCGGTGGCCGCAATGGTCGGTACGGGCAGCGGATCCGACTGTGCGCCCGAGACTCTCGCCGCCCTCGTGCAGGACAAGCTGACCTCCGAGCCGATCGAAGATCTGCGCATCGACTTCGAGGACGGCTACTCCCCATCGGATGGCACCGTCGACGACGCGACCGAGGACGCCGATGTGGCCCAGGCGATCGCCGCGCTGCGACTCGCGCTCGATGCGGGCACCTCGACGCCGTTCGTCGGCACCCGCTTCAAGTGCTTCGAGGCGAGCACCAGGAAGCGGGGCCTCCGCACACTCGACATGTTCGTCAGCGGCCTCGTCGAATCGGGCGGACTTCCGGACGGTCTGACCCTCACCCTGCCCAAGGTGACCTCCGTCGACCAGGTCGAGGCCATGGTCGCGGTCGCCGGCGCGCTGGAGGCTGCGAACGGACTACCAGACGGCCGGATCCGTTTCGAGGTGCAGGTCGAAACGCCACAGGCGATCCTCGGCGCCGACGGCCGCGCACCCGTTGCCCAGTTCATCAGCGCCGGCCAAGGCCGCGTCAGCTCGCTGCACTACGGAACCTACGACTACTCGGCGTCGCTCGGCATCGCCGCGGCCTACCAGTCGATGGAGCACCCGGCGGCCGACCACGCCAAGAACGTCATGCAACTGGCCGTCGCCGGCACCGGTGTGCACCTGTCCGACGGCTCGACCAACATCCTGCCGGTCGGTGACCCCGACAACATCGCCATGGCATGGAAGCTGCACGCGCGCCTGGTGCGGCGCCATCTGGAACGCGGCATCTACCAAGGCTGGGACATGCACCCCGCCCAGCTCGTCACCCGCTACCTGGCGACGTACGCGTTCTACCGCGGCGCCTTCGCGCCCGCCGCGACGCGGCTGCGCAACTACGTCCACCAGCTCGACTCGACCGTCATGGACGAACCCGCCACCGCCCGCGCACTCGCCAACGTGATCCATCGCGGCAGCGTCTGCGGCGCGCTGACCGCCGACGAGATCGAAACCGCCACCGACCTTTCCACCATCACCGTGCGCGATATCGCGCTCGGCCGCACAACCAGGAGCAACCAGTGACCACAGCGTCGTACTACACGCCCCGCGGCGGACTGCCCCCACAGACCGACCTGCTGACCGACCGCGCCATCGTCACCGAGGCCTACACGGTGATCCCCCGCGGCGTCCTCTCCGACATCGTCACCTCCGTCTTCCCGGAGTGGACCGATACCCGCGCGTGGATCATCAACCGACCGGTCGCCGGCGGTGCCACGACGTATTACCAGGCGATCGTCGAGGTCAAGCCGGGCGGCGGGGCGCAGCGACCCGAGCCGCAACCCGAGGTGCAGAGCTTCCTGTTCGTCACCTCCGGCGCGCTCACCGTCGCCGCGGCGGGCCAGTGCCGGACACTCACCGAGGGCGGCTTCGCCTACCTGCCCGCCGGCACGGACTGGTCGGCCCACAACAACGGCGATGTCGACGCCACGTTCGTCTGGATCCGCAAGCGCTACGAGCCCGTCGAGGGCCACCCGGTGTCGGTCAAGTTCGGCAACGAGCAGGACATCGAACCGTCGGCCATGCCCGGAACCGAGGGCAAATGGCGCACGACGCGCATGCTGGACCCGCAGGACCTCGGCTACGACATGCACGTCAACATCGTCACGTTCGAGCCCGGCGCGACCATCCCGTTCGCCGAGACCCACGTCATGGAACACGGCCTGCTGATGCTCGAGGGCAAGGCCGTCTACCACCTCAACGGTGACTGGGTGGAGGTTCAGGAAGGCGACTTCCTGTCGCTGCGCGCCTTCTGCCCCCAAGCCTGCTACGCGGGCGGGCCGTCGAACTTCCGTTACCTGCTGTACAAGGACGTCAATCGCCAGATCATGCTCTGACACAACAAGACCGGGCGCCTCGGATGGGGCGCCCGGTCTCGTTCATGTCGTGGATCTACAGCTGAAACGGCCAGCCGATCACCGTCTTCTTACGCGGTGTCGCGTAGGTGCGCACCTTCGACGTGGACAGGCCCATCCGGACCAGGCCCTCGGCGATGGTGACCGCCGAGCGGACTCCGTCGACGATCGGGACGCCGGTCGCGGCCGACACCTTCTCCTCGAGTTCGGCCATCCCACCGCAGCCCAGGCAGATCACCTCGGCGTGATCGTTCTCGACGGCCTCGCGCGCCTGGCGCACGATCGCCTCGACCGCACGCTCGGGATCCGATTCGAGTTCGAGCACACCGAGGCCCGAGGCACGCACCGACGCGCACCGGGCGTCGAGTCCCGCGAGCTTGAGCCGGTCCTCGATCAACGGGACGGTGCGGTCCAGCGTGGTGACCACCGAGTACTTGTGTCCCAGATATATCGCCGTCGAGGCGGCCGCCTCGGTGATGTCGACCACCGGGACATCGAGCAACTCCTGCAGACCTTCCCGGCCGTGCTCGCCGTAGCCGGCCTGGATCACCGCGTCGAACGGTTCGGGATAGGAGGTGATCGCGTCCATGACGGCGATGGCCGCAAGGTAGCTCTCGAAGTTGCCTTCACACGAATCCGCGCCGAAACGCGGTGTGATGCCGACGATCTCGGTACCCGGCGACGCGACGCCGCGCGCCGACTCGGCGATCGCGTCGGTCATCGAGGCCGTCGTGTTGACGTTGGCTACGAGGATTCTCATGGCAGTCCTAGTGGTGCGTGCTCGTCACGGCGATCGGCTCGCCGGAGACATCGTTGAACGGCCCCCGACGGTCCGCCAGCACCCAGTACACGACCGCGCCGAGCCCTGCACCGATGAACCAGGAGAACTCGGAGATGACCTTGAACGCCGGCACGAAGGCCAGCAACAATGCTGCCACCGCCGTGATCGCCAGGGCTACCACCGCCCGCACATTGACGCCCTTCGAGTAGTGGTACTCGCCGTTGGCATCCGTCGTGAACAGCGCCAGCACGTTGATCTTGGAGCGGCGCACCAGCCAGTAGTCGACCATGATGATGCCGAACAGCGGTCCGAGGATGGCACCGAGCCCGCCGAGGAAGTAGTTGATGACGGCCGGTGAGTTGTACAGATTCCACGGCAGGATCACCAGGCCGATGACCGCCGAGATGAACGCTGCGCGACGGAAGTTGAGGTGCTTCGGGAACAGGTTGTTCAGCGCGTAGATCGGGGCGACGAAGTTCGCCATGAGATTCACGGCGACGGTCAGGATCAGCAGCGCCAGCGCCGCGAGCACCAGCAGCAGCGTGTTCGGCACCTCCTGGACGATGTCGGCGGGCGCTTCGATGATGCGTCCGTCGATGCGGAACTGGGCGCCGGCCAGGGTGATGACGATGGCTCCGAACACCAGCATGTTCAGCGGGATGCCCCAGAAGTTGCCGCGCACGATGGCGCGCTTGGACGTCGCGTTACGGGTGAAATCGCAGAAGTTGAGCACGAATGTGCCGTAGATGGCGACCCAGAGGCTGGCGCCGCCGATGATCTGCAGCCACATGTCGACGCCGGTCAGCGAATCGGGCGTCGTCCACGCGATGCTCCAGTCGGCGTTGCCCAGCACCCAGATGGCCAGCGCGATCATCGTGAACAGGATGATCGGGCCGGCGAACGCCTCGTACTTGCGGATCATCTCCATGCCGTAGCTGACGATGATCACCTGGATCACCCACAGCGAGACGAACGAGATCCAGCCGAGCGTCGACAACCCCAGGAAGCTGTTGGTGTCCAGGGTTGCCGCCGACGGTGCCAGCGCGATGATCATGATGCGCAGCACCACCGACGCCAGATAGGTCTGGATGCCGAACCACGCGATGGCGACCGCGCCGCGGATGAGGGCGGGGATCTGCGCGCCGCGGATGCCGAAGGCGATGCGGCTCATGACCGGGAACGGCACCCCGGTCTTCTCCCCCATGAACCCGGACAGGTTGAGCAGCAGGAAGAGGAAGATGCCGCCGAGGCCGAGTGCCAGCAGGATCTGCCACCCGCCCAGGCCGAGGGCGAACAGTCCGATGGCGAAGGAGTAGTTGCCGAGGCTGTGGACGTCGTTGGCCCACAGGGTGAAGATGTTGTAGGCACCCCATCGCCGACCTGCGCGCTTGGTGGGCGCGAGATCGGCGTTGTAGAGGTGCGGACTCACGTCGGTGGACGGGGTTGCATCGTTACGATTGGAGTCGTCGATGAGCCCGGTGGACTCTGTGCTCATGGATACGCCTGTCACGTTCGGAGCGCCGACGCTGCGCGCCGCCGCAAATTCCACTTTGTGGAAGTGATATTCCACACGTTGGGTAAGTAACGCGCATTCGGGCACCGGCTGTCAAGCCTTTCCATCGATTGACTGTGCCCGTGCTCACACCTACAGTTTCTTGGAAAGTGGAGTTTTAGTTCCACGATGAGGAATCGCTACCGACGGAGACGCCGCCCATGACCGCTGACTCCCCCGAGCAGTCGAGCCGACACGATTTCGACCTGGTGGTCCGCGGCGAACGCACGCTGACGACAGCGGGAATCGTCGCCCGCGAGATCGGCATCCGCGACGGCCGCGTCGTCGCGATCGAGCCGCTCGGCAGCAACCTGACCGGCACCGAGATCATCGAGCTCAGCGCCGAACAGGTGATGATCCCCGGCCTGGTCGACACCCATGTGCACGTCAACGAGCCCGGCCGTACCGAGTGGGAGGGATTCGACTCGGCCACCCGCGCCGCGGCCGCCGGCGGTGTCACCACGTTGATCGACATGCCGCTCAACTCGATTCCGCCGACGGTGAACGTCGAAGCGCTCGACGCCAAGCGCGCGGCGGCATCGGGCAAGACGCACATCGACGTCGGTTTCTGGGGCGGCGCCATCCCTGGCAATACCGGTGACCTGCGCGCCCTGCACGACGATGGCGTGTTCGGCTTCAAGTGCTTCCTGCTGCATTCGGGAGTCGACGAGTTCCCCCATCTCGACGCCGATGAGATGGAGAAGGACATGGCCGTGCTGGCCGGCTTCGACTCCATGATGATCGTGCACGCCGAGGACTCCCGCGCCATCGACCGCGCGCCGTCGGCCGAGGGCAACAAGTACGAACGCTTCCTCGCGTCCCGGCCGCGCGGCGCTGAGAACGTGGCGATCGCAGAGGTGATCGAGCGCGCCCGGTGGACCGGCGTGCGTGCGCACATCCTGCACCTCTCGTCATCCGACGCGCTGCCCATGCTGGCCACCGCCAAGCGCGACGGGGTCAAGATCACCGTCGAGACCTGCCCGCACTACTTGACCTTGCTGGCCGAGGAGATCCCGAACGGCGCGACCGCGTTCAAGTGCTGCCCGCCGATCCGCGAGGCGTCGAATCGGGAACTGCTGTGGCAGGGCCTGCTCGACGGCACGATCGACTGCATCGTCTCCGATCACTCACCATCGACGATCGACCTGAAAGACGTCGAGAACGGCGACTTCGGTATCGCGTGGGGCGGCGTCGCGTCGCTGCAGCTGGGCCTGTCGTTGATCTGGACCGAGGCCAAGCGCCGCGGTATCGAACTCACCCAGGTGCTGGAGTGGATGGCGGCCAAACCCGCCGCACTCGCCGGACTGAACAACAAGGGCAAGATCGCGCTGGGATACGACGCCGATTTCGCGATCTTCGAACCCGATTCCGCGCATGTCGTCGACGCGCACAAGCTGCACCACAAGAACCCGATCACCCCGTACGACGGCCGCGCGCTCGCCGGTGTCGTGCGGAGTACCTGGTTGCGCGGCAAGAAGATCGACTTCCAGACCGCGCAGGGCCGGATGCTGCGCCGCGGCGGGGTATAGCGCACCGACTCGGCCTCCCGGTCGAGACCGCATAGGCTGGCTCGGTGACTCTCGTTCTGGGCCCGGTCCTACGCCACGTCGGCGAAACCACCGCGATGGTGTGGGTGCAGACCGACGCACCCGCCGAGGTCACCGTACTGGGGTGTTCGGCGCGCACCTTTGAGGTGCAGGGTCACCACTACGCGTTGGTGGCCGTGCAGGGATTGAGCCCGGACACCACCACCGAGTACCAGGTGCACATCGACGGCTCGCTGGTCTGGCCGGAACCGGATTCGGACTTTCCCCCCAGCGTCATCCGCACGCGGGGGCCTGCGGCATCCGAACACCTGCGCGTCATCTTCGGATCCTGTCGATACCCGAAGACCGGTGACGCCAAGATCGACGAGAAGCTCGGTCAGGACGCACTGGACTGTTATGCCGAGCGGATGACCACCCAGCCACCCGAACAGTGGCCCGACGTGCTGATTCTGCTCGGTGATCAGGTGTACGCCGACGAGTTGACGCCCGAAGCGCGACAGCGGCTGACCGGTCGGCGGACCAACAAGAAGCGCCCACCCGACGAGGTCGTCAGCTTCGACGAGTATGTCGGTCTGTACCGGCACACCTGGGGCGACCCGGAGATCCGCTGGGTGATGTCGACACTGCCCACCGCGATGATCTTCGACGACCACGACATCCGCGACGACTGGAACACCTCGGCGGCCTGGCGTGCCGAGGTCAACCAGAAGCCGTGGTGGCGTGACCGGATCCGCGCCGGTCTGGCCTCGTACTGGGTCTATCAGCACATCGGCAACCTCAGTCCGCAGCAGCTGGACAAGGACGCCGACTACCAGAAGGTGCTGACCGCCGACGGTGACCGCTGGCCACTGCTGGCCGATATCGCCGACCGTGCCGACCGCGAGGTCGACGGCGAGAAAGGCCTGCGCTTCAGCTTCCGCTGGGATCTGGGCCGCAGCAGGTTGCTGATGATCGATTCCCGCAACTCTCGGATCCTGGACGACGGTAGCCGGAAAATGCTGGGCGACAAGGAGTTCGCCTGGGTCGACCGGCATGTCCATGAGGGTCTCGAGGATCTGGACCATCTGATTCTGGCGTCTTCACTGCCATGGCTCCTGCCGCCGGCGATCGGCGACATCCAGACGATCAACGAGTTCGCCGCCAACCGCTCCGGTCTACGCGGCAAGGTTGCCGAGAAGATCAGGCAGGCCGCGGATCTGGAGCATTGGCCGGCGTTCCTGAAGTCCTATCTGCGACTCAGCGAACTGATCATCGCGGCCGCAAGCAATCCCGACCGTGGCCCGGCGACCGTCAGCGTGCTCTCCGGCGACGTACATCACAGCTATGCCGCGCGCGCCGAGTTCCCGGCCGATTCCGCGGGCCGGGTGCACCAGTTGGTCTGCTCCCCCGTGCACAACTATGTCCCGTTCTTCGTCAAGCCGGCGTTCAAGCTGAGCTGGTCGCCGCGGCTGGCCCGCGTCGCCCGCCGCTGGGCCCGTCGCCACGGTGCACCCGACCTGCCGATGTCATGGCGCAACCTCAGTGGTCCGCTCTTCGGCAACACGATCGCGACCCTGGAGATCGACGTACGGTCCGCGCGGGTGGTGTTCGAACAACCCGAGGACGATTGTGAACTGGCGGCCGTCGCCACGATCGCGCTGACCGACTGACCTGGGTCGTGGTCAATCGTGTAACACGCCGCTCGGCGGCCCCGATGAGCACGACGGTGGCGGGTCTCGACGGAAATGCCGACACCCGTGCCGGGGGTCTGTCACAGTCTGGGTAAGAGCGTTTGTGGGGGTTTGAACATTGGCTACCGGTTTACGAGTGGTGGGCCGCATGGTGGCGGCGACAGGGCTGGCACTGGCGGCGCTTCCCGTGCTGATTCCGACGGCGGGCTCGCAGCCGCAACCGTGTCCCGATATCGGGGTCGTTTTCGCCAGGGGTACCGCCGAACCCCCGGGGGTCGGCGGCGTCGGGCAGCGTTTCGTCGATGCGCTTCGGGCGCAGGCGTTTCCGCGAACCGTCGGTGTGCACGCCGTCAACTATCCGGCCAGCAACAATTTCACCGGCGGAACGCTGTTCACGCAGAACGTCGTCGATGGTGTGCGCGATGAGACGACCCACGTCCAAGGGGTCACCACCGTCTGCCCGAACACCAGGATGGTCCTCGGCGGCTACTCACAGGGTGCGGTGGTGACCGCGCTGGCCACCTCCGGGGCGGTGCCCGCAGGCATCGCTGCCCCGCCCCCGATCCCCGGCGACGCGGTCGACAATGTGGCGGCCGTGGTGCTGTTCGGCATGCCGGCCGGTTGGTCGGCGGTGAAGTACGGCACGCCGGTGATCGATGTCGGAGCAGCCTTCGCGGACCGGGCGCTGGAACTGTGTGCCCCCGGCGATACGGTCTGTTCCGGTGCGCCGGCGTCCGGGACGAGCGCGCCCCATCAGCAGTACGCCCACAACGGGATGGCCGATCAGGCCGCCGCATTCACGGTCGGCAAGCTAAGAGTGCCCTCGCCGAATCCGGTCTGACAGTCCGACGGATCCTGGGCCGCATTGGAAGTCTCGGCCTCCTGACAGGGAGGCAACTCGTCCTATCGGCCCGAAACACCCAGCGCGCAGAATCGGTTGGGATGAGGACAGCACCCCGACCCGAGGAGCAACGATGAGCACTCCCCTGACCCCGCTGGGCCTCGACGTCCCGGTGATCGCCGCGCCGATGGCCGGCGGGGCCACCACCGCAGCCATGGTCATCGCGGCCGCGCGCGCAGGCGGGCTGGGATTTCTGGCGGCCGGCTACAAGACCCCGCAGGCGCTGCGCTCCGAGATCGCCACGGTCCGCGAGGCCTCGATCCCGTTCGGGGTCAACGTGTTCGTGCCGAATCCGGTGCCGATCGACACGGCGTCCTACCGCCGCTATGCGCAGGCGGTGCAGCAGGAGGCCGATCGCTACGACCTGACCCTGCCCGCTGAACCGGTCGACGATGACGACGCGTTCGGCGCGAAGGTCGACCTGCTGGTCTCCGATCCGGTGCCCGTCGTCAGCTTCACGTTCGGACTGCCCGGCCGCGACGCCATCACCGCCCTGCAGAAGGCGGGCACCGTCGTGGTGCAGACGGTGACGAATCTGGCCGAGGCGCAGGCGGCGGCCGCGGCCGGAGTGGACATGCTGGCCGTGCAAGCCGCCGTCGCCGGCGGGCATTCGGGCACGTTCACCCCGGATCGGCTGCCGGCGCCGGTACCCATCACCGACCTCATCGCCGAGGTGAGCGCCGGCGTCGGCATCCCGGTCATCGCGGCCGGCGGTATCGCCACGCCCGAGGCGGTGTCGGGCGTGCTCGGGGCCGGAGCCGTCGCGGCGGCGGTGGGCACCGTGCTGCTGCGCGCGGACGAGAGCGCCGCATCGGCCACCCACAAGGCTGCGCTGATCGATCCCGCACGCACCGAAACCGTGCTCACCCGGGTCTTCACCGGCCGTCCCGCACGCGGACTGCGCAACGGGTTCATCGACCGATTCGAGGCCGCGGCGCCGCTGGGTTACCCGGCGCTGCACCATCTGACCAGCCCGCTGCGCAAGGCCGCCGCCGCGGCCGGCGACGCCGACCTCGTTCACCTGTGGGCAGGCACGGGGTACCGTCAGGCCCGTGACGAGTCGACTTCGACGATCCTGGCGGGCCTGGCCCGCTTGGGCTGAGCACGCTCATGTCTGACGAGTCCGGCGGTGTCACCGCGGTCCGCGATGCGATGCGCAAGGACCTGGTCGACGCGATGAGGTCGCGGGCCGCGGAGACGGTCGCCGCGCTGCGCTCCGGACTCGCGGCGATCGACAATGCCGAGGCGGTCGACCCGGCCGCCGGTCCCATGGCCCACGAATCCGTGATCGCCGGCGCCACAACAGGACTGGGCTCCGGCGAGGTGCCGAGGCGGGAACTGTCGATCGCCGACGCGCGATCGGTGCTGAGCGAACTGATCGCGGAGTACACCGCCGAGGCCGACCGCTACGCCGGGTTGAACCGTCCCGATGCGGCCGAACAGCTGCGGCGCCAGGCCGCCGCGCTGACCAGATATGTCTGACCCGGCGTACCAGAGGCCGGGTTAAGGTCACGGAATGCATGCCTCAGCGTCCGTTCAGATCAACGCGCCGGCGCTCGACATCTGGAATGTCGTCGCCGATATCCGCAACACCGGCAAGTTCTCCCCCGAGACGTTCGACGCCGAGTGGCTCGACGGGGTGACCGGGCCCGAACTCGGCGCCCGGTTCCGCGGCCACGTCAAACGCAACGAGATCGGCCCCGTCTACTGGACCACCTGTCGGGTGACCGCCTGCACGCCCGGCGAGGAGTTCGGGTTCGAGGTGCTCATCGGCGATCGCGCGGTCAACAACTGGCATTACGAGTTCGAGGCACAGGGAGACGCGACGCGGGTGACCGAGTCCTTCCACATGCCGGGGCCCAAGCTGCTCGACGCCGTGATGTTCCTGCGCAAGCGGCGCAACGAACGGGATATGGCCACGACTCTCGGTCGCATCAAGACCTACGTCGAGCAGAACTGATCACAGTGTCACGCCGGCAGCGTCGCCATGGACAGAACGACGTGATGCGGCTGTCGACATGACACTGCGGTCGTGCGTGCGATGAGCTATCTCGGCGAACTGCGGGCGAACTGGCAGCCGCTGGCCGCGGCGACGGCCGGACTGAGCGCCGGCCTGAGTCTTAGCGCGTACACCAACGCGGTGATGGCGCCGCAATTTCTCGACGAGTTCGGCTGGGACCGCTCGGATTTCGTCCTGACCGGCGTGATCACCCTGCTGACGTTCGTGTTCTTGCCGATCTACGGGCGCCTGACCGATGTGTTCGGCGTCCGCCGGATCGCCGTGATCGGCGTCATCGGGCTGCCCCTGTGCTGGGGTGCCTACGCCCTGATGTCGGGCCCCATCTGGCAGTACTTCGCCATCAACGTGGTGCTGATCGCCCTGGGCGTGACCACCACACCGGCCATCTACAGCCGCATCGTGGCAACGTGTTTCGACAACGCCCGCGGCCTGGCGCTGGCCGTTGCGATCTCGGGCCCTCCCCTGCTGGGGGCGGTGGGGGCGCCGCTGTTGGAGATGGTCAACGAGGCTTACGGCTGGCGGGTCGGCTGCGTGGTCATCGCGGTGACCATCGCCGTGATCGGGTCAGCGGCACTGCTGCTCGCGCCCCCGGACACCGCCGCGCTGCGTCGGGCCCGCGGCGAGGGCAAGACCGCCGGTGACTACCGCCAGATCGGGAGCACGGCGGTGTTCTGGATCCTGTTGGCCGGCGTGCTGCTGTGCAACCTCTACCACACGGTGACCACCAGCCAGCTCGGTGTGGTGCTCGGCGACTCTCTCGGCACCGACGGTGCCGGCGGCCAGATATCGCTGCTCATCTCGATTTTCGCCGGCGCCGTCATCGTGGGGCGGTTCGTCTGCGGTATCGCGCTGGACCGCCTTCCCGCCCAGCTGGTCGCCGCCGTGGCGATGGCACTCCCCGGTCTGGGCTGCCTGCTGCTGGCCTCACCGTGGAGCAGCTTCACGGTCCTGGTACTGGCGGTGTGCTGTCTGGGAGCGGCCTGGGGCGCCGAGGGTGATGTCATCGCCTATCTGGTGGCACGCCGCTTCGACCTGACCCTGTACAGCACCGTGCTGAGCATCCTGTCGGCCGCCATCGGGGTGTCCTCTGCCCTGGGTGCCTTCATCCTCAGCCGCACGTTGCGGGCCAGTGACAGCTTCGACGGATTCCTGGTCTTCAGCGGCGCGGCGGCGTTCGTCGGCGGTGCATTGTTCCTGCTGTTGGGGCGACGGTCGGCCGTGGCGCAGACCCGCGATGACACAATGATCGGGTGACCGACGCTGACGCGACCGACGGCGTGCGCCCACTGCGGGAGACGCTGTCACAGTTGCGTCTGCGCGAGCTGCTGAGCGAGGTCCAGGACCGCGTCGAGCAGATCGTCGAGGGCGGAAACCGCATCGACGGGCTCGTCGAGGCCATGCTTGCGGTCACCGCCGGGCTCGATCTCGACGTCACGCTGCGCACCATCGTGCACACCGCGATCGAACTGATCGACGCGCGCTACGGAGCGCTCGGTGTACGAGGCGACGATGACAGCCATGAATTGGTCGAGTTCGTCTACGAGGGCATCGACTCCGCCACCCGGGAACTGATCGGGCCGCTGCCGCAGGGGCGCGGTGTGCTCGGGTTGCTCATCGACGAACCCGCACCGATCAGACTCGACAACATCACCGATCACCCGGCATCGGTCGGCTTTCCGCCGAATCATCCGCCGATGCGGACATTTCTCGGTGTGCCGGTGCGCATCCGCGACGAGGTGTTCGGCAACCTGTATCTCACCGAGAAGAATTCCGGTGGACCGTTCAGCGAGGACGACGAGGTGCTGGCGCAGGCGCTGGCCGCGGCGGCCGGCATCGCCATCGACAATGCGCGACTCTATGAGCAGGCCCGCGCCCGCCAGTCGTGGATCGAGGCGACCCGAGACATCGCCACCGAACTGCTGTCGGGTACCGATCCCGCCGGCGTCTTCGGCCACATCGCCGAGCAGACCCGCAAGCTCACCGGTGCCGACGTGGCCTTCGTCGCGGTGCCCACCGACAGCGACGGGGACGAGCCGCCGGACGAGCTCGTGATCACCGAGATCGTGGGTGCCGAAGCGGCGCCCGTCGACTCCCTGCCACCGATCCCGCTTCCCGATTCGCTCCTCGGCCGCACATTGCGTGAGCAGCTACCGCAGCGCTGTGATGCTCTCGACGTGCCCGCCGGCGTACTGGACCGGTGCGGTCCCGCACTGATCGTCCCGCTGCGAGCTGCCGGATCGATGGCCGGTGTGCTGGTGACACTGCGCCGCGTCGGTGCACGGCCGTTCACGGCCGAACAACTCGACATGACGGCCTCGTTCGCCGACCAGGCCGCGTTGGCCTGGCAGCTGGCCACCACGCAGCGCCAGATGCGCGAACTCGACGTGCTGGCAGATCGCGACCGGATCGCCCGCGATCTGCACGACCATGTGATCCAGCGACTCTTCGCCATCGGGCTCTCGCTGCAGGGAACGGTGGCGCGTGCGCGTTCCGATGATGTCCAGCAACGACTCTCGGCGTCCGTGGACGATCTGCAGGAGGTCATCCAGGAGATCCGCACCGCCATCTTCGACCTGCACGGCGGCAATTCGGGCGCGACCCGATTACGGCAGCGACTGCAGGACGCGGTCGACCAGTTCGCCACCGCGGGTCTGCGCACGAGCGTGCAGTTCGTCGGGCCACTCTCGGTCGTCGAGGCGGGACTGGCCGAGCATGCGGAGGCGGTCGTGCGAGAGGCGGTGAGCAATGCCGTACGTCATTCCGGGGCAACGGAACTGGCGGTGGTCATCCGGGTGGACGACGATCTGCGCATCACCGTCACCGACAACGGGTGCGGTGTCCCCGACAACGTGACCGAGAGCGGTCTGGTCAATCTGCGCCGACGCGCCGACGATATGGCCGGCACGTTGACCATCGGGCCGGGCCCGCGCGCCGGCACCGTCCTGCAATGGTCGGCGCCGCTGCCTTGACAGCGGTGACCTAAGTCCCTGCCCGCGTCCTCGCACAGTGACTACGGTGGGTGATGGGTCGATCAAGGAGGAATCTCATATGTCCGGCACAGCAGAGCACCTCGGAATCCTGGTGGCCGTCGATGGATCGCCGGGTTCGGACGCCGCCATCGCCTGGGCGGCGCGAGAAGCGCTGCTCAGAGCCACGCCGGTGACCCTGCTGCACGTTTCGGCACCGGTCATCACCACCTGGGCCTCGGCGTCTGGGGAGTCCGATCTGGCTGAACTGCAGGAGGATTCATCGCGGACGGTGCTCGAGCGGGCGAAGCAGACCTTCGACGCCGCTGTCGGCGGCGCCCATGAGGCCGGTGTGCGGGTCGAGTCGCGGCCGTCGCCGGTGGTGGGCACCCTTGCCGAAGCGTCCAGGCAGGCCACGCTGCTGGTGGTGGGTAACCGCGGCACCGGCGGTCACAACCGGTTGCCGCTGGGCTCGGTGGCTGCCGGACTGTTGCACCATGCGCGTTGTCCGGTCGTCGTCGTGCACCCCGCCGATGCCATCGACGACACGGCACCGATCGTGC
Source organism: Mycobacterium sp. NPDC003323 (assembly GCF_053589535.1). Classification (NCBI taxonomy): domain Bacteria; kingdom Bacillati; phylum Actinomycetota; class Actinomycetes; order Mycobacteriales; family Mycobacteriaceae; genus Mycobacterium; species Mycobacterium sp. NPDC003323. Next base: position 1,388,293 of record NZ_JBSFSB010000001.1, on the reverse strand, counting down.
TGGGCGTCGACGGATCACCGGCTTCGGATGCCGCGACCCAGGTGGCCTTCGAAGAGGCAGCCCTGCGGGGCGCGGACCTGGTGGCAGTTCATGCCTGGAGCGACGCAGGCATCTTGCCGATGTACACCATGGACTGGTCGATCTACGAGGAACAGGCCCGGGCAGCACTGGCCGAGCGGCTCGCCGCGTGGCAGGAGAGGTTCCCCGACGTGCGCGTGGAGGCGCGCCTGGTGCGGGATCGCCCTGGTCATTGGCTGGCAGAGGAGTCACGCAGGGCACAGCTCGTCGTCGTCGGTAGCCGTGGCAGAGGCGGATTCGCCGGTCTGGTGCTGGGATCGGTGGCCTCCACCGTGGCTCAGCTCTCGCACGCCCCGGTCATCGTGGTGCGCAAGGACTGATCGGTCACCACCGGCAGTAGTTCGGTGAGCCGGGTTGGATGACCCGGAAGTCCAACAACACCATCCCCGGGGTGCGTCGCTCGGTCCGCCAGGCGGGATCGCTGACGATATCGTCGGTCGTATGGCGAAAGCCGTTGTATCCGTACGTCAACGGAACGCGGTAACCGGCTTTGTCCCATTCGTGGATCCATTTGCGGAACTCGACCACCGGGAGCGCGAAACCGCGCGGTCCGCGGTCGTAGTGGTGGATCACGCGGCCGTAGCGGTCATCGATGTCGATGATCCACACGACATCTTCCTGGTAACCCCAGATCTTGAGGGGGTTGCTGCCCAGCAGCAGGTGGTTGGACTGCTCCCCCTCGGTCCGCAGATTGCTGAACATCGAGAAGTTGCCCGCGGTACGCAGGCCCAGATACGGCGTCAGCCCGATGAACACCAACAACACCGGTACCAGGTACAGCGCTATCGGGGTCCGCTTGTCGAGGATGCGCACGCCCGACCAGTGCGGCCGCGGCGGCGATGAGAACGCCGTAGCGAGCAGCGGCCAGATGAGCAGCAGCAGTGCGGCGTCGAGCATCAACCCGGAGATCAGCGTCCACTCCGGGATGCGGTGCAGGTGCGTGTGCACTCCCGACAGCAGCGCGATGGCCACGGCTGCCAGGACGTAACAGAGTGTCCGTGGTATCGCATATCGGCCCAGGCGGGCCGTGCCTTCGATGAGGAGTTGCCGATAACCGTCGGGGACGAAGGCGAACAGCAGTGCAACGGCCAGGGCACCGAAATCCACGAAGCCGATCAGGGCCAGCGTCGCGTGCATGGTCAGGGAGAAGACGACGATTGCGGCCTGCAGGCGCGGCACCGACAGCAGGAATCCGCCCACCAGTTCCCAACCCAGCACGGCGACGGCGGCGATCAGGCCGATCGTGGTGATCAGGGGGCCCAGTCGTTCGTAGAGCAGCACCACCGCCATCACCGTGAGTCCGGCCAGTCCGATGGCGGTGACCGTGATCGTGAACCGCAGGTGCTCCGGCCTACCGAACCGTCCGCGGCGGGAGAGTCGATAGCCGAGGATCCCTGCGGTCACCGCCAGCGGCACGACCAGCGGGATGCCGAGCAGACTGGTCTGCAGCGCACGGATGACCGAGGTGAAAATCCCGGCGGCGCAAGAGGCTGCGATGTCGAGATAGTCGGTGTTGAGTTTGTGGAAGCCGGCCAGGGCGTAGATCAGGATGAGGCTTATGCGCAGGATGGGGGCGATTGCCGCGTAATCGTCATCGGGCGTGGTGCGATGTCGGATCAGAGAGAACCCGAGTACCCCGATCATCGCCACGTTGAGGCACAACATGAGATTGACGTGGTTGGCCACCTCGGGGAATTCGGCGACGGCAACGTATCCGGTGACCACCGTCAGCAGGACGAGGAACTTCGCGCGGGTGATGCCGGTGACGACGAAGATGGTGGCCAGGATCGCGAAAGCGCCGGTGAACCAGGGGGTTTGCCACCGCTCGGCGAGCTCCAGCAGCATGGCGACGGTGTAGAGCGTCGCGAAAACCGAGAACGGGCCCCGCGTTTGAGCGTTCACCGGTGCAGCTTATCCGCGCCCGCCGGTGTAGCGGATCTCGATATCGTCGGCACGCACGTCGGGCTCCTCGGTGTCGGCGGTCACCCGCACACCGACCGGCCTGCCGCCGGGGTCGCGGAACGACAGCGGCGGCTTGCCGTTCTGCAGGTACCGGTCGCCCCATTGCACGAGGGACAGGAACACCGGCAGCAGGTCCTGGCCGGCCGGTGTGAGGCGATACTCGTCGCGGGCTCGGCTGCCAGGTTCGCGATAGGGCACCCGGACAACGATCTCGGCGCTCTCCAGTTGCTTGAGGGCGCGCGAGACCGCAGGCGCCGACGCGCCGACGCGCTCCACGAAGTCTTCGAACCGTGTTGTGCCGTAGAAGCACTCGCGAACGGTGAGGAACACCGTCTTGGTGCTCAGCAGGTCGAGCACCTTGGCCGCCGAGCAGTTGTCACCGATGGTCCAGCGGCTGCGGTCGCGGAGTCGGCGTTCGAAGGTCATCGCCATGTCCTCCAGTGTAACTAACGTTTGCATTACCCAGAAGATCGCTCTACGATCTGGATAACGAAGTCGTTAGTCAAGTGTGGGAGGTTCGAAATGGTGGCAGTCGGTGGCAAAGTGGTCCTGGTGACCGGGGGCCGGCGGGGCCTGGGGTCGGCGCTGGTCGACGAGGTGCTCGCGCGCGGCGCGGCCAAGGTGTACGCGACCGCGCGCGAGCAGTACCCCGACACCCGCGCCGAGGTCGTGACCCTTCCGCTGGAGGTGCGCGACGACGCCTCGGTCACGGCACTGGCCGCCGCCGCACCCGATGTCGACATCGTCATCAACAACGCCGGGATCCTGCTGCCCGGTGCACTGCTCACCGGTTCCCTCGACGATGTCGCGACCACCTTCGACATCAACGCCCTCGGACCGCTGCGGGTCACCCGTGCATTCGCGCCCATCCTGGCCGCCCGGGGTGGCGGCGCCGTGGTGAACGTCCACTCGGTGCTGTCCTGGTTGGCCGGCGCCGGCGCCTACGGTGCCTCCAAGGCCGCGATCTGGTCGCTGACCAACTCCCTGCGCGTCGAACTCGCACCACAGCACACCCAGGTGCTGGGCGTGCATGTCGGTTTCATCGACACCGAGATGGTCGCCGATGTCGCGCTACCCAAGACATCCCCGCAGACCGTGGCCAAGACCGTCGTGGACGCGCTGGAAGCCGGTGCCCACGAGGTGCTCGTCGACGATGCCACCGTCGCGGTCAAGGCCGCGCTGTCCGGCCCGGTCGAGGCGCTGACCTTCGATCAGGCGCACTGACACCGCGCAGAGAGGAACCGATCATGCCGCTGTGGACCATTCACCACACGCCCGGCGTCTTCACCGAGGCCGACAAGCGCGCCCTGGCCACCCGGGTCACCGACCACTACGCGGGCGTGGGCCTGCCCCGCTTCTACGTGGTCGTCGTGTTCAACGAGACCGCGCCGCAGGACCTCTACGTCGGCGGGGAACCCGCCCCCGTCGGCGTCCGCGTCGTCATCGAGCACATCGCCCGGCGCAGCACCGACACCGCGGGCAGGCGCCGCACCACCGGCTGGATCAAGGCGATCCTGGCGCCCTTCGTCGACAGGCACGAGGGCATGCACTGGGAGTTCCACGTCGACGAGACCAGCGAGGAACTCTGGATGATCAACGGCCTGATCCCGCCACCGGCGGCGTCGGAGGCCGAGCGCGACTGGGCTCGCACCAATATCGCGTCGGCGTACTGAACGCACGGCCGGCGACCCGCGGACACGTGCGGGTGCTCGCCGCCCCGACCCGCAGCGGGCCTTACGCTGAGCCGATGGCCCGGCACAACCATCACCGCGTCCGGCAGGCCGTCGGCGCCGGCGGACTGACGCTGCTGGTCGCCGGCTGCGGCTCCCCCACCGTCGTCAATACCGGTGAGCCGTGGACGCCGCCGGAAAAGGCGTCGGCGGCACCGCAACTACCGGCCCATGACAGCAACCATCTGCTGGCCGACGCCGCCGAGTTCTACGTGCCGGCGGAAGGCCGCAAGGGATATCACTTCACCAGCCCCAGCGGCCGGTGGCAGTGCGTCATCATCCCGCACACCTCCGCGGGTTGTCGGCCGACGAACTCGGCGGCGCTGGCCATCACCGGCGCGCCGACTTCGGTACCGGGCCTCGACGGCACGCCGACCGCCCCGAACACCGTCCTGATCGATCGGCACGGTGACGTGCAGTTCGTCGACACCGACGCCGACGTCTACACCGTGACCCCCGGCCCACCCGTCACCCTGCCGTTCGGCCAGGTGTTGATGGTTGCCGGGTTCCGTTGCAATGTGCAGGAGGCCACCGGAATCTCGTGCGGCAGCGAGACGAGCGCCAAGGGATTCACCTTCTCGGCCGACGGCTACACCCCGGTCTATACCGATGTTCCGCGCTGAGCGGTCGGATGCGTTGGAACACAGAACCTTCCGCTACTGCGCCGGATTGGTCTCGGCCCATCTGCTGACCGCCGCCGAGTTGGTCGGTGTGCTCGGCTCGCTGCGCCGCCAGACACTGGTGGGAACCGAATCGCTGCTGACCAGCGCCAATCTGATCTCGGTGATCGTGCTGATCGCAGTGAGCACCAGCGTGATCGGCTACGGCGGCTACCGCATCATGGCGCCCTCGGTGCGCTGGTTCGAGGCCGGCGCCGAACCCGATGATGCGCAGCGGCGCGCCGCCATCAACATCATCAGATCGCAGTCGGTTCTGCTGCTTGCGGTGTGGCTGGTCAGCGGTGCCGCGTTCCTGATCGTCAACCGCGACATCGGCACACCGCTGGTGGCCCTGATGTCGCTGACCGTCGTGTTCGGTGGGACGGCCACGGTCAGCAGCAGCCTGCTGTTCACGCAACGGGTCATCCGTCCGGTGGTGGCTGCGGCCACCCGCGAGTTCGACAACCGCATCACCGCACCGGGTGTCACCGCGCGGCTGGTGTTGATGTGGACGCTGACCACGGCGCTGCCCAGCGCGACGATCGCCGTCCTGGTCCTGTGCCGGATGAACGGATGGCTGCTGCCCACGGGCGCATCGATCGACGTACCGGTGCTGCTGCTGGCGCTGGTCGCGGTGTTCCTGGGGCTGCGCACGCTGATACTGGTATCGCTGTCGATATCCGACCCGCTCCGCGAGATCGTCACCGCGATGGCCGATGTCGAGAAGGGTCGGCTCGCCGTCCGCGTCGCCGAATACGAGCAGTCCGAGATCGGGCGGCTACAACGCGGATTCAACAAGATGGTGGCCGGGCTGCAGGAGCGGGACCGACTGCGTGACCTGTTCGGCAGGCATGTGGGCGACGAGGTGGTGCGGCTGGCGATCGAATCCGACGGCGCGGTCTCCGATGCCGCGCTGAACGGCGAGGTGCGCGAGGTCGCGGTGTTGTTCGTCGACGTGACCGGGTCTACGCAACTGGCGATGCATCATTCGCCGCAGGATGTCGCCGCCGTGCTCAACGAGTTCTTCCGCATCGTCGTGGCAGCCGTCGACGAACACCACGGTCTGATCAACAAGTTCCAGGGCGATGCCGCGTTGGCGGTGTTCGGTGCGCCGATCGCGGCGCAGGACGCCGTGCGACAGGCACTGGCGACGGCGCGCGCTCTCGGTTCGGATCTGCGCGCGGTCACCGACTTCGGTATCGGCGTGTCGGCCGGATCGGTGTTCGCGGGTAACATCGGCGCGGCGAATCGCTACGAATACACCGTGATCGGTGACCCGGTCAACGAGGCGGCGCGGCTGGCCGATACGGCCAAGACACTGCCGGGACGGGTCGCCTGCGCAGGGGCGGCCGTCGACGGCGCCGGCCCGGAGGCGCAGCGCTGGATCGAACACGGCACCGTGACACTGCGCGGACGTTCCGAACCCACCCGGCTGTACGTGCCACGATGAGATCGTGACCGCTTCGAGCACGCCCGAGATCCGCCCGTTTCGCATCGCCGTCGCCGACGAGGATCTCGAGGATCTGCGCAGGCGTCTGCGCACCACCCGCTGGCCGGAGGCCGAACCCGTCGACGACTGGAGCCAGGGCATCCCGCTGGACTACACCCGCGAACTGGCCGCCTACTGGGCCGAGGACTATGACTGGCGGGCGCGCGAGACACTGTTGAACCGTTTCGCGCATTTCACGACGGCCATCGACGATCTCGACATCCACTTCATCCACCAGCGCTCGCCGCATCCCGACGCCCTGCCGCTGGTCATCACCCACGGCTGGCCCGGGTCGGTCGTCGAGTTCGGCAAGATCATCGAACCGCTCACCGATCCCACCGCCCACGGCGGTCGCGCCGAGGACGCCTTCCACGTGGTCTGCCCCTCGTTGCCGGGCTACGGATTTTCCGGCAAACCGACCACGACGGGCTGGGGCATCGAACGCATCGCTGCGGCCTGGGACACCCTGATGCAACGGCTGGGATACCGGCACTACGGTGCCCAAGGCGGCGACTGGGGCGCTGCCGTCACCACCCAGATCGGCCGAAACGAACTCGGCTGCATCGCCATCCACACCAACATGGCGATCGGGCAGCCCACCGAGACCGCGATGAAGAACCCCACCGACGAGGACCAGCGGGCCTTCGCGGCGCTGAAGCACTACCAGAAGTGGGAGGCCGGCTACTCCAAGCAGCAGTCGACGCGCCCACAGACCATCGGCTACGGGCTGGTCGACTCCCCCGTCGCCCTGCTGGCCTGGATCGTGGAGAAGTTCTGGTCCTGGAGCGACTGCGACGGGCATCCGGAGAATGTGTTCGGCCGCGACGAACTGCTGGACAACGTGATGCTGTACTGGGTGACGAGATCCGGAACGTCCTCGGCTCGGTTGTACTGGGAGAGCTTCAACGCGTTCGGAAAACCCGATCCCGTCCGATTGCCCACCGGAGTCGCGGCGTTCCCCGCGGAGATCCTGCGCTCACCGCGGCCCTGGTGCGAGGCGCACTACAACATCACCCAGTGGACGACGATGCCGCGCGGCGGCCATTTCGCCGCCTTCGAACAGCCCGAACTGCTGGTCGACGACATCCGGGCCTTCTTCAGGACCGTGCGCGGCTGACATACCGGTAACCGCCGTAAAGCCCGGCGGCCACAACGAAGTTCACGAAGTAGGCGATATCGGCGCCGTGCCATGCCGAGGCCACCGCCCCCTTGATCAAGGTGGTGTTCATGAACGGCATCGCCGCGGCGTAGGACAGCACGAAGACCACCAGCGCGGCCACGGTGTCGCGACGGGCGGTGACCGCCCCCGCCACGTCGACGGCGGTGCCCGCCCTGCGGGTGCGCAGTGCCCAGTCGATGACGATGACCGCGACGAACGCCGGGATCCAGTACCCGATGAGCAACAGCACATCCAGGAATCGGGTCGCGGTGTCGGCCGCGTGCAGCCACAGGATGAGGAAGAACGCGAGCACGGTGACCAGAACCGCGGACACCGGTCGGCGCAACCGCACGCCCATCGTCTGCAGCGCCAGTGACCCGCTGTAGTCGTTCATCACCCCCGAACCGACCGAGGCCAGCGCAATGACCAGCAGCGCCGCCGCGCCCAGTGCGCCGCCGCCCATCACGTCGCGGACACCCTCGGCGGTGTGGTCGCCGAGCACACCGGCCGCCGCGATACCGATCCCCTGCACCAGGACATAGGCCAGCACGATGCCGGCGAAGGTGAAGCCGAACACCCGCACGTTGGACGACTCCACCGGCAGGTAACGGCTGAAGTCGGCGGCATAACTGGCCCACGAGATGGTCAGGCTCAGCGCGATGGTCACCTCCATGACGAAGGCGCCGACGAGGTCGGCTCCCGTCAGCGTCGCCGGTGTGACGATCTGATGGCCCTGCACCAGGTTGATCGCGAACACCACGAACGTCACGAACAGCACGACGGTGAGCACGGCCTGTAGGCGGTGGATCAACTCGTAGCCGACGAAACCGACCGCGCCCTGCACACCGAGCACGATCAGCACCGCGATCCAGAACGGGATGTCCAGCAGCAGGGCCAGTGCCTGACCGCCGAACAGTCCGACCAGTGCATCCCAGGCGATGGACGACAGCCACTGCAGGGCCGCGGGGAGCGCAACCCCCGATCCGAAGGCCATCCGCGCGGCCGGTAATTGCGCGGCTCCGGTGCGCGGGCCCCAGGTGGACAGGTAGGCCACCACCACACCGCCCAGCACCGTGCCGATCACCATGGCCAGCAGGCCCAGCCAGAAGCCCAGCCCCAGCAGGATGGCCAGCGTGCCGGTGAAAACACCGGTCATGTTGACCTGCGGGGCGAACCACACCGTGAACAACCGGCCCGGGGTTCCATATCTCTTGTCGGGCGCCACGGGTGCGATACCGTGCGTCTCCACCGTCAGATCGCCGGCGCCGCGGGGTGACCGGCCGGCGAACGACGGCGAGGTCAGTGATCGATTCGTTGTCGGAGTGGCCCCTGTGGCGCTGCCGGTCATGGGAACATTCGACCACGCCGCACGTGGTGTTCCGGCGGCCACCCGCGCACGACCGGGATGGCGGCTCGCCCGTCGGCGCAGCGGAATCTGCCTTCTTCCGCCAATGAACCTATGGATTCCATTGTCGGAATGTAAATTCGTTGCGGAATCGCTTGCGAAGGTCGTTTCGATCGGCGATTGTTGATGCACCGACCGCAATGCTGAGGAGGCCCAGTCCTGTCCGGTACAGACACCACCGCCGCGGACCCCGCAACCGGCGAGGGCGGGGCGGCCCTACGAAAGGGCCGGCCCGTCATCGAGATCGACCACGTCGTCAAGCGCTTCGACGACTATGTCGCGGTCGCCGACGCGGACTTCACCATCGCCTCCGGCGAGTTCTTCTCGATGCTCGGCCCCTCGGGCTGCGGCAAGACGACGACCCTGCGCATGATCGCCGGATTCGAGACCCCCACCGAGGGCGCCATCCGGCTCGAGGGCGTCGACGTGTCGAAGGTCCCGCCGCACAAACGCAACGTCAACACCGTGTTCCAACACTATGCGCTGTTCCCGCACATGACGGTGTGGGACAACATCGCCTACGGCCCGCGCAGCATGAAGCTGGACAAGACCAAGGGCAAGGGTGAGACCAAGCGCCGGGTCGACGAAATCATCGAGATCGTCCGACTCACCGATTTCGCCAAGCGCAAACCCGGCCAACTCTCCGGCGGTCAGCAGCAGCGTGTCGCGCTGGCCCGTGCGCTGGTCAACTACCCCAGCGCGCTGCTGCTCGACGAACCGCTCGGCGCGCTGGACCTCAAGCTGCGCCACGCCATGCAGTTCGAGCTCAAGCGCATCCAGCGCGAGGTCGGCATCACCTTCATCTACGTCACCCATGACCAGGAGGAAGCGCTGACGATGAGTGACCGCATCGCGGTCATGAACGCCGGCAACGTCGAGCAGATCGGCACCCCGACCGACATCTACGACCGGCCCGCCACGGTGTTCGTGGCCGGCTTCATCGGTCAGGCCAACCTGTGGGCGGGCCGCCAGACCGGGCGGATCAACCGCGACCACGTGGAGATCGAGGTGCTCGGCACGACGTTGAAGTCCCGTCCGGGTGAGACCGCCATCGAGTCGGGCGGACAGGCGACGCTGATGATCCGCCCCGAGCGGGTACGCGTCTCCACCGACCACCCGAGCGGTGACCTCGCCGTCGTGCGCGGCACGGTGCGCGACCTGACGTTCCAGGGTCCGGTGATCCGGCTCGCGGTCGCCGCGCCCGATGACTCGACGATCGTGGCGCATGTCGGTCCCGAACAGGACCTGCCGATGCTGCGCCCCGGCGACGAGGTCTACGTCAGCTGGTCGCCGGAGGCCTCGCTGGTGTTGCCCGCCGCTGATATCCCCACCACCGAGGATCTCGAAGAGATGCTCGACGAATCCTGACCCGTGTCACCGCTTTCCCCCTCCCCTCACGAAAGGCCCAGCATGTCCAACGAGATCGACCCCCGGCTGCTGTCCCGCCTGGCCGCCAACCGCACCAGTCGGCGGCGGTTCATCGGCGGTAGCGCCGCGACGGCTGCGGCCGCCATTCTGGGCTCGTCCTTCCTGGCCGCATGCGGATCCGACAGCAGCACAACGGGTTCGACAAGCGCCCAGGATGACGGCGGGCCCGCCAGCGGCACCCTGCGGGTGTCGAACTGGCCGCTGTACATGGCGGACGGCTTCATCGCCGCGTTCCAGACGGCGTCCGGGATCACCGTCGACTACAAAGAGGATTACAACGACAACGAGCAGTGGTTCGCCAAGGTAAAGGAACCGCTGTCGCGTAAGCAGGACATCGGCGCGGATCTGGTGGTGCCCACCGAGTTCATGGCCGCCCGGGTCAAGGGGCTGGGCTGGCTCAACGAGATCAGCGAGGCCGGTGTGCCCAACCGCGCCAACCTGCGCCAGGACCTGCTGGACTCCAAGGTCGACGAGGGCCGCAAGTTCACCGCGCCGTACATGACCGGCATGGTCGGCCTGGCGTACAACCGTGCGGCCACCGGTCGCGAGATCCGTTCGATCGACGATCTGTGGGATCCGGCGTTCAAGGGACGGGTCAGCCTGTTCTCCGATGTCCAGGACGGCCTGGGCATGATCATGCAGTCGCAGGGCAACTCCCCCGAGGATCCGTCGACGCAGTCCGTGCAGCAGGCGGTGGACCTGGTGCGCGAACAGAAGGACAACGGCCAGATCCGCCGATTCACCGGCAACGACTACGCCGACGATCTGGCGGCCGGCAACATCGCTGTCGCGCAGGCATACTCGGGCGATGTCGTCCAACTCAAGGCCGACAACCCGGATCTCGAGTTCGTCATCCCCGATTCCGGAGGCGTCTGGTTCGTCGACACCATGGTGGTGCCCTACACCACGCAGAACCAGAAGGCCGCCGAGGCCTGGATCGACTACATCTACGACCGCGCGAACTACGCCAAGCTGATCGCCTACACACAGTTCGTCCCGGCACTGTCGGACATGACCGACGAACTGGCCAAGGTCGACGCCGCCGCGGCGGAGAATCCGCTGATCAATCCCCCGCAGGAGACGCAGTCCAAGCTGAAGTCCTGGGCGCCGCTGACCGATGAGCAGACGCAGGAGTTCAACACCCTGTACGCCGCCGTCACCGGCGGCTGATCGGGTGGCACTGCGGACTTTTGAGGAGGCTTGATGGCGGGAGTCGCCACCAGTAGCAGGCAGCGGAGCAAGATCGCGCCGTACCTGATGATCTTGCCCGCACTGGCGTACCTCGCCATCTTCTTCGTCGTACCGTTCGTGACGCTGGCGCGCACGTCGCTGTCGTCGGCCGGCGGTTCGGTGTTCCTGCCGACGCTGACCTTCGACTGGAACTTCGGCAACTTCGTCGACGCGTTCAAGCTGTATCAGGATCCGATCCTGCGATCGTTCGGATACGCGGCGACGGCGACGGTGCTGTGCCTGCTGCTGGCGTTTCCGCTGGCATATGTCATCGCGTTCAAGGCCGGCCGCTTCAAGAATCTGATTCTGGGACTGGTGATCCTGCCGTTCTTCGTGACGTTTCTGATCCGCACCATCGCGTGGAAGACGATCCTGGCCGACGAGGGCTGGGTCGTCAGCGCGCTGGGCGCGATAGGGCTGCTACCGGACGAGGGTCGGCTGCTGTCGACCAGCTGGGCGGTGATCGGCGGGCTGACCTACAACTGGATCATCTTCATGATCCTGCCGCTGTACGTCAGCCTGGAGAAGATCGACCCGCGCCTGCTGGAGGCGTCGCGCGATCTGTATTCCGGTGGCACCCGCAGTTTCCGCAAGGTCATCCTGCCGCTGTCGCTGCCCGGCGTGTTGGCCGGCAGCATGCTGGTGTTCATCCCCGCGGTCGGTGACTTCATCAACGCCGATTATCTGGGCAGTACCCAGACCACGATGATCGGCAATGTGATCCAGAAACAGTTCCTGGTGGTCAAGGATTATCCGGCGGCGGCCGCGCTGAGCCTCGGGTTGATGGGCCTGATCCTGGTCGGGGTCATCCTCTACACCCGGGCGCTGGGGACGGAGGATCTCGTATGACCGCCACCGTGGAACGGCCATCGGCGCCGAAAGCTGTTCGACCCCGGCCCAAGTGGGGCGATTACTCGCTGCGGATCGTTGCCGGTCTGGTGCTGGCGTACCTGTTCCTGCCCATCGCGGTGATCGTGCTGTTCTCGTTCAACGAGCCGGCGGGCAAGTTCAACTACACCTGGCAGGGCTTCACGTTCGAGAACTGGCTGGACCCGTTCAAGTACCCGGCCCTGACCGAAGCGCTCCAACTCAGCCTGGAGATCGCGCTGATCTCGACGCTGGTCGCGCTGGTGCTGGGATCGTTGCTGGCGATCGCGTTGGTGCGCCAGCGGTTTCGCGGATACCGGGCGGTCGACACGTTCGTGATCCTGCCGCTGACCGCGCCCGAGGTGGTGATGGGTGCGTCGCTGCTGACGCTGTTCCTGGATCTGGGTTGGGCGGCCGGCTACACGACGATCCTGATCGCCCACATCGCCTTCGAGGTCAGCTTCATCGCGATGACGGTGCGGGCGCGGGTGCGTGGATTCGACTGGACACTGGAGGACGCCTCGATGGATCTGGGTGCCAGCCCGGTCCGCACGTTCTTCAGGGTGACGCTGCCGCTGATCGTGCCCGGCATCGTCGCGGCGGGCATGCTGTCCTTCGCGTTGTCGCTGGACGATTTCATCGTCACCTACTTCGTCAGCGGTTCGACGGTCACCTACCCGCTCTACGTCAACGCCGCGGTCAAGGCCGCCGTGCCACCGCAGATCAATGTGCTGGCCACCGCGATCCTGGTGATCAGCCTGATCCTGCTGGCCGTCGGCACGCTGTACCGGCGCAAGGTGAAGGTGTGATCACACGCCACGGCCGAAGGTGAAGGCGATGGCAAGGAATCACGAATTCCTCGCCATCGTCTCCGTTTTCGGCGTCATGTCGAGATGGGTTCGTGGGTGCGTGCCCCATGCCGGGCGGCACCGATCCCCGCGATGACGACGAAGCAGATGCCGGCCAGACCGATCAGGTGCGGCACCTGGCTCAGAATCAGCCAACCCATCAGCATCGCGAAGGCCGGCTCCAAACTCATCAGTGTGCCGAACGCCGCCGAGGTCAGCCGGCGCAGCGCGAGCAGTTCCAGCGCAAACGGTATGACGGGCAACAGGATCGCCAACCCGACCCCGATCAACCAGAGCTGCGGGGTCATCTGCGCGAAGACCGCCGGTCCGGCCACCGCCGAAGCCACCAGCGCGGCGACCGTGATCGACACGGCCAGCCCGTTCAGGCCGCTGACCTGGTCGCCGACCCGCTGGGTCAGCACGATGTAGACACCCCAGCAGAACCCGGCGGCCAGCGCGCATGCCACCCCGATCGGGTCGAAGCTGCCCGACCACGGCTCGGTCAGCAACAACACGCCGACCGCGGCCAGACCCGGCCACACGAACCGGTGTCGGCCGCTGCCCTGCCACACCGCCACGCCCAGCGGGCCGAGGAACTCCAGCGCGCTGGCGGTGCCAAGCGGTATCCGCTCCAGCGCCATCATGAACAGCACGGTGATGCCCGCCGTGGCGACGCCCAGGAGCACGGTGGTCCCGAAGGCCTGCCGGGTGAACGACGACGGCCGGGGCCGCACCAGGATCAACAGCAGGATCGCGGCCCAGAACAGCCGCAGCCAGGCAGCGCCGGTGGCCCCGATATCGTCGATCAGGCCGACCGCGATGGCCGCGCCCAGTTGCACCGAGCACATCGCGGCGATCGCCATGAAGGCCCCGGTCCGGGCGTGGGTGGTCGGCATCCCTGCATTCAACTGTGGGTCATCCGCGGCTGTCCACGAGTTTTCAGCGCGTGCGGTCCGGGAAAGGGTCGTTGCGGAAGTCGATCTGGGCCGCCGCGTTGCTGATCGCGGTGACCATGCCGGAGCCGATCGGCCCCTCGCTGTCGAACAGCGTCGACGTGCCCACGGCGATACCGTCGGCCGACCAGTGCGAGTCGGCCTGCACCCCGATCCACTCGTCGCGCGGCAGCCGTGCCAGCGCCACGGTCAGATCACCGTTGATATAGCCCACTCCGGCGGTGCCGAGATTGGTCACCAGGCTGGTGCCCTCGGCGGCCATCGCGGCCCGCACGAACGGTGAGTTCCGGCTGCCCTCGACGACGTCGATGGTGCGGTTGAGGAGGCGCTTGCGGGAGGTGTTCTGGTGATCGGCGATGGCCCCGGTCCAGCCGATCTCATCGCTGCCGACACCGATCCCGCGGGTCTCGTCACGCTCGGCAGGCATGTCGAACTCGGCCGGTCCCACCCACTCCGCGCCGCGGGGCGGGGACGACAGCCGGTACTGGACAAGCGTCGCGCGGACCACCGTGACACCGTCCTGCACCAACTCGCACTCGGAGTTGCGCACCCGCCGGCCGTCGCGCACCGATGCCAGTTTCACCACCGTCGGAACCCCACGCGCCGCCTTGAACAGGTCCACCGTCAGCCTGGCGGGCAGGAACTGCGGGTCACCGAACTCGGACTCCAGCGCCCGGGCCGCCAGTCCTACCAGCGCCGGCCCGTTGAGGTGGTCGGCACCCCAATGGCTCTGCGCGTAAGCGGTGGGCGCGAAGGTGCCCTGCTCGGTCTGGCGGAAATGGAACGGCCGTTCGGTCATTTCCGCATCGTCGCACGACGAGGTGCGCGACCGGCGATCGGCTACCGCGGGGTGACGATGCCGTGGTCGTAGGCGTACACGATCGCCGCGGCCCGATCACGCAGTCGCAACTTGTCGAAGATGCGCCCGATATGGCTCTTGACGGTGACGCCGGAGATGACGAGTTCGTCGGCGATCTCGGCGTTGGTGCGACCGCGCCCGATCAGCGTGAGCACGTCGAGTTCGCGGCCGGTGAGCTCGGAGACCTGGACCGGACTCGGAGCGTCGGTCGCCGTCCGGTAGGTGGACAGCACCCGGGCCGTCACGGCCGGGTCCAGATAGCTGTCACCGTGCGCCACCGCCCGCACCGCGCGGATCAACTCCTCGGCCGAGGAATCCTTGAGGACGAAACCCGCCGCCCCGGCGCGCAGCACGCCGGAGAGCAACTCGTCCTCGTTGAAGGTGGTCAACGCCAGCACCGGCGGACCGCCGGCAGCGCGTACGCGGCGGGTGGCCTCGATGCCGTCGATCCGCTTCATCCGCAGGTCCATCACCACCACGTCCACCGCATGCTCGTCCAGCGCCGCGGGCACCTCGTCGCCGTCGGCGCATTCGGCGACGATCACGAAACCGTCCTTGCGACGGAGGATCCGGCGCAGACCCGAACGCACCAGATCCTGATCGTCGACGAGCAGTACGGCGATGTCGATCCAGCCGCCGTCCCCGTTGAGATCCATCCGCTTCCCGTCGCTATCCGCCGCAGCGTCCGGCGTTGCGCGGGGTGCCGTTCATCCCCAGCGGAACCTCCGCGTGCACCGACCAGCCCTGCCCTGTCGAACCGATATCGATCACCCCGCCGAGCAGTTGCACGCGTTGGCGCATACCGCGCACGCCGCGGCCGTCAGCAGCGCGGCGCGTCCGGGCGGTGACGGCACCCACCGGCAGTTCGTTGACCACCGACAGTTCGACGCGGTCGTCGCAGACCGCCAGCGTCACCGTCGATCTGGAGTCCGGTGCGTGCTTGGCGATATTGGACAACGATTCCTGCGTGATGCGGTACAGCGCCAAGCCGACCGTCGGCGACAACGACCCGGTGGCCCCTTCGGTGCGCAGCGTGACCGTGAGTCCTGCGCGCGCGAAATCATCGGTGAGGCGGGCGATATCGTCGACCCCGGGCTCCGGGGCAATCTTCATCGGGGTGCCGTCGAGCAGTCCGACGGTGCGCCGGATATCGGCCATCGCCTCGCGTCCCAACTTTTCGGCGTCCTCCAAAGCGTCCACGGCATCGTCGATATCGCGATCCTCCTGCAGCGCGCGTCGCGCACCGGTCAGATGCAGCAGCGTGACCGACAGCGAATGCGCGATCACGTCGTGCACCTCGCGCGCGATGCGACGGCGCTCATCGGCGGCGGCATGTTCGGCCAGCGCGTCCTGCGCCGCCCGCTGCCCGATGATGAGCTGTTGCTGGATGCGCATCAGATACCCCACCAGCCAACCCATCCCGAGCACGCACAGGTACAGCCAGACACCCTCCAGACGTCCGGACGCGGCCGCCGCCCCCAGCATGGCGGCCGCCGATGCGGTTGCCACCAGACCGCCCGCCGGCGGCGTCATCGCCGCCACCACACCGACCATCAGCACCAGGATCAGCGGGGCGAAGTCGAACGGAATCGGGGTGGACGTGCCGAACAGGAAGATCGCCGCGGCACCGGACCAGGCACCCCAGATCAGCAAGGGATTGAACGACGCCCCGGCGGCGAAGAAGACGACCAGCGGACACATCGCGATCATGAAACCCACCGGCACCGCGACCAGATAGTCCGAAGCCGGTCGCTGCAGTGTCGAGATCAGCGCGATCAAGGCCAGCGCGGAGTCGGTGGTGAGGACGAATGTCCAGCTCCACCCGAGCTCGTTGAGTTCGTTGTGGCGCTCGAACCGCCTACGCAGGAACTCGGGCACCACGACGCGCATCGGTCAATGGTAGGACCGCGACCCGGCCGTGACCATCATGCCGTGGGCGGGTTCGCCCGTCCTACCACGGTCGGACGGCGGGATCGCGCCGCCGCGAGATCGAGCCACGTAGCCGGGACCGTCAGCGCGCCAGCAGATCGTCGGCGGGTTCATCCCAATGGTCCAGATTGACCGCATGAGTGAGCGGGCGGCGTCGTAACGGGCCGTGCTGTCCCTTCGGCCAGCCCACCACGATGTGGCCGCCGAGCATCCAGTCATCGGGTACGCCCACGGCTTCCCGCAGGATCTTCTCCCCGTCGTAGGACGCCCAGCTGGTCAGGCAGGCACCCAGCCCCTGCGCCCGCGCGGCCAGCAGGAAGTTCTGCATGGCGGGGAATATGGAGCCGCCCAACAGCAGCTCGGAGGCAGTCGGAAAGCGCTTCTGGACGAACAGGACCGAGGTGAACTCCTCGGCGCGGTCGTGCAGTTCGTAGGTGGCCCGGTTGTTGCGCGCCACCAGATCGGTTTCCTGATCGGTCGGACGGCTCATCCCGTAGACGGGCTCGATGACGGCCAGGGCGTGCCGCGCCGCCTCGGCGACCACCGCGCGCTGTTGTGCGGACCGCAGGACGATGAATCGCCAAGCCTGGGCGTTGGCACCCGACGGCGCCCAGGTGGCGGCCTCCAGGCAGCGGGTCAGCGTCGCGTCATCGACCGGCTCATCGGTGAACCGGCGGATCGTCCGCGCGGTCGACAGCACCTCCCAGATGTCACTGCTCGCTGTGGCCATGTCGGCACCATAGCGTGCGGTCATCCCATCGTGGCGGCGCCCGCCACCGGCGCTGGGTGGCGAACACTTCTCAGTCCCCCAGCGCGACGATGCGCACCGCGGTGAAGACGCGTCTGGCGATCCGCCAGCCGGCGTCGGTGCGGACCAGTTCGTCGTCGTAGATGCCGACCGCGTTGACACCGGATGTGTTGTCCGCGGCGAGGATCAGACCGTCGACGTAGCTGCGGGCGGTGGCCCGGTACCCGTCCAGTTCGATCACGATATTGGACAGCCGGTGCATGGTGTGCCCGGCCAGCGCATGCGATCGATCCATGAAGTCGGTGACGGCGTCGACGCCCTCGAAGGTGCCGATCTGGCCATAGTCCAGCACGCAGTCGGGGGCGAACGCGGTGCGGAAGGTGGTCCAGTCCCGGCGATCGATACCGGTGGCGTAGCGCAGCAGGGTCTCGGTGATATCGGCGCGGTCGCGGTGAGCGTCGGTCATGGCGGTCTTCCGTCTGGGTCAGCTGACCGCCGAGACTACGGGCCGGGGTGCCCTCGGATAGGGAGTTCGGCCGAAAGCGGGTCGACGCCGTGCGGGGATCAGGTCGCTCGGGCGGTGATTCGCGCCGACTGGAGAACTGCGCTCGGCGGCAACGATATCCGCTTCAGGTGACTGAGTCGCCCGTGCTTGACTGTCAGGGTGAGCAGATCCACCACCCTCGCCCGGCGCCTCTTCGACCGCCTCGAGCCCGTGCACGCCGTCACCTACTTCGCCCCCGAGGCCCGCACGGCTCTCGATGAGCTCGGCTACCGAGGATTCTGGAGCGGCTACTTCGCCGCGCGGTCGGCACCGCTGGGTGCGGTGGCGCCCGAGGTCGTCACCGCGGTGTTCTACAACTTCGCACCACACCGGGTGGCCAAGGCCTTACCGGCGGCGTGGGAGATCGCCTCGCCGGCAACAGTTCTACGCAGCCGTGAGCGAGCCGCGGTCGCGGCCCTGCGCCGCTACGGCCTGTCCGATGGCGTGGACACGGCCGCGGCGCTGCTGAGCGAGGCGGCCCGCAGCGCGCCGCTGGACGGACGCCCGTTGTTCGCCGCCAATCTCGCACTGCCCTGGCCCGACGAACCACTGGCGCGGCTCTGGCACGCCAGCACCCTGCTGCGCGAACACCGCGGTGACGGCCACATCGCGGTGCTCAACGTGCACGGCATCAGCGGGCGGGAAGCCAATGTGCTGCACGCCGCCGCGGGCCGAGTACCGACCGAGATGATCATGCGCAGTCGCGATTACGACGAGCAGCTGTGGCAGGAGCAGGTCGACCGGCTCGCCGCCCGCGGACTGCTGGACCGGTCCGGGACGCTCACCGACGCCGGCGCCGAGCTCAAGGCTCGGGTCGAGGAGGCCACCGACCAGCTGGCGCTCTCGGCCTTCGACGTCCTCGACGATGATGAGCTGGCCACGTTGTTCCGGGTCTTGACCCCGCTGACCCGCTTGGTCGTTGCCGGCGGTGACGTCCCGTCGGCCACGCCGATGGGCCTGGACCGCGGCGATCTGGACAACGACGGCATCTGATCGGGCTCAGCGCGGGGCGTACATGATCAACCCGACGCCCGCCAGGCAGACGAGAGCCCCCGCGATGTCCCAGCGGTCGGGCCGGAACCCGTCGGCGACCATGCCCCAGATCAATGAGCCGGCCACGAACACACCGCCATAGGCGGCGAGTACCCGGCCGAAGTGTGCGTCGGGCTGGAACGCGGCCACGAATCCGTAGGCGCCGAGCGCGATCACGCCCGCCCCGACCCACAACCAACCGCGGTGCTCACGGACGCCCTGCCAGACCAGCCAGGCGCCGCCGATCTCCAGGATCGCGGCCAGCACGAACAGAACCATCGATTTGAGCACCATCACGGGTACCAGCCTGCCGTGAGCGTGCGGAAAGTGCGGTAGGGACCCGGCGTGTCCGCAGCAGACCCGCACGCTCGCCGGGAAGTCAGGGGCGGTTGCGGTTCCATTCGAGCCAGCCCACCCCGGACCGCCCGTCGGCGGTGCTGACGGTCGCCCAGGCCCGCGGGAAGTGGCTGACCCGGCCGTCCTGGGCGGTCAGCAGCACCGGAGCCTGTCCCTGCACCTGCGCCACGGCGACCACACCCACCGGCGCCAGCGACACGGTGGTGGCCACCGGCAGGTCATCGGCGCCGAACTCCTCGGTGGCGGTCACCCCGGACAGTTCGTGCAGCGCCTCCCCCTCACGCTGCAGATAACCGATGCCCATCGGTCCCATGCCGGGGATGCGCAGATCGACCCCGTGCAAATGGGTCCCGTCGTCCAGATGCAGCGCGCTCCACACCCATTCCATGCTCCACCAGTCCCGCACACCCCAGGAGTGATCGCGCTGTCCGGGCACCGAGGCCAACTCGTAGCGGTGACCGTCGGCCGACGCCGAACCCGTTACGTGGCAGGCGATCTCGTACCGGGGCGTCACCCGGTACAGATACGGCGTACTGACGGAGGTGAACTCCAGATCCAGCGCGACGTCGACCGGCCGGCCCTGCTCACCGCGCAGCAGGCCGGCGGGGTCGTCGTAGGCCTGCCCGCTTCCCTGCAGCGTCACGCGGTGGCTCTGTAGCGGCACCGTCGCGGCAAGGTCCAACGCGATGTCCTCGGTGCGTACCGAGAACGGATCGTCGGGCAGCGCCACGGCCATGTCGTTGACGGCAACGGTCGGCAGCCCGGGCCCACAGAGCAGCGCCTGCACCCAGGCCGTCTGTTGATGGGGAATCAGGCCCAACCGCACCCAGCCGCCGACACCCTGTGCGGCGTCGACAAAGTCGAAATACCAGCTCTCGTTCCACAGTTCCTCCTCGCCGGGCGGGTGTGCGCCCTCGTCGGCGGGTAGCGGGATCAACGGCTCGGGCACCGTCGCGGCCGGCAGCATCTGCAGCGCGTCGGTGTCGAGCACGTGGGCGCAGTGCCGCGCCAGCATCGTCATGAACATCTCGTCACCGCGCTCGGTGCGCTCGACCAGCATCGAGGACACGATGGCCATCATCACGCCGAAGAAGCTCGCCCGGCGTACCCCGTCCCGCACATCCTGCAGAGACAGCGGTGCATCGGGGCCCAGAGCGTCGTGATAGGCGGCGAGCAGATCGTCGTAGTGGGCGCGGCGCACCTCGTCGGGCAGCGCACACCCGAGGAAGTAGGCGACATCGGTCAGCGCCGGCCCGCGGGTCACGGTCTGCCAGTCGACGACGGTCAGCGGACGCTGCGATCCGGCCTGGCCGAACAACATGTTGTCCAACCGGTAGTCGCCGTGCACCAGACCCTGCACCGACGTCGCCTCGGCCGCCAGATATTCGTCGAAGGCCGCCACCAGGCGCTCGCAGACCTGCCGGTGCTCATCGGCGATCCGGTCGCCGAACCGCTCGGTGAAACCGGCCCACAGGCCGGCCAGCAGCGCCTGGCTGACCGGTGCCTCGCGGTTGAGCCAGGCGGCCTCGGCGAGCGCGTCGTCACTCAGCAGCGGACCGTGCACCCGGCCCAGCTGCCCCAGTGCCAGGCCGGCCTGTTCAACTGTGGCGCCGCGGATCTCGTCACCGACCACGGCCGGGGCGGCATCGCCGAGCAGCAGGTCGAAGGCACCGGTCTCGGCGTCGTAGGCGTGGTGATGACACGGCGCGAACGGTCCGGCCAGCTTCGGGGCGATATCGGAATAGAAGCGGACCTCGCGTTCGTAGAGCCCCAGGGCCAGGCCGGTCTGTCTACTGTTGGGATCGGCGGCGGCAACCTTGAGCACCACACTGGCCGGGCCGGAGTCGCCGTCGGCGTAGCGCAGCGTGACGCGGTAGCACTCGCTCATCTGGCCGGTGCCGATCCGCTCGAACTCGTGACCGACGACGGTCGGTCCGCCCAGGGCGGCCGTGAGCCATCCGTCGGTCAGGTCGGTGGGACGCTCGATCAATGTCGGATGCACAGTGGCAACCTAGCAGTGGCGCCGGTCACATATGACAGGTGTCAACTGTTATGGCATTCCGTCGGGGTGGCCGGCACGTCCAGCGACGGATTGCGGTCGAAGAAGCCGAACGGCTTCAGCCAGAACGACACCACATCGGCCGGCATCACCGGCCAGTCCTCGGGCCGGGTGATGTGGTGGATGCCGAAGACGTACCAGAGCACGACATCGGTGTTCTCGATGCTGCGGTTGGCCTTCGTCCATTCGCCGAGCCCGGTATCGGCCACGGACTGATTGACGAATTCGCCGGCGGGCCAACGCTCCTCGGCGCTGTTCGGGGTCACCCACAGGGTATGACCGATGACGTTGGCGCGCCGCAGCACCGGCGAGTCCGGGTCGAACATCGCCGGAATCGCCCCGGTCGGGACCAGCTTGTAGCCGGGATGGGTGCCCAGGCCGTTGACGACGTTGGTGTTGACCACCTTCCAGCAGCGCTGGGTCGCGAAGTCGACGTCCTGTTTGCCCTGCTGCTCGTCGCGCAGTGCGGTATTGCGCGTCACCAGCGACAGACCGTGCGGATTGTCCGGGCCGATGGGTTCGGCGTAGGACTCCGACATGTAGACGGTGTTGTCCGGACCGTCGATGTCCAGGTCGATACGGGCGACCAGGAAGTGCTGGTGAAACGGCGCATAGGTGCGTTCGTCGACCAGGGTGCCGTTGGGGCTGGCCCGCCCGGCCGCCAGCGGCGTGGTGACCATGATGCCGGTGGCCCGCACCTCGCATTCGATGTTGCCGTCCTGATACAGCCGCCAGTAGACGAGGTATTCGTAGTTGGCGACGGTGACGTGGAAGGAGATCGTCAACCGCCGCATCCGGCGCACCTCGGCACCGCTGTGATGGTCGACGTGCTTCCAGAGCACGGCGTTGTCCTCTTCGTGTACGCAGATGGCGTTGTCGATGGTGTACGGCGTGCCCGTGCTGTCGTGCAGGACGGCGTCCAGATAGCGGATCTCACCCAGGCAGTCACAACCCAGGGTCAGCGAGGTGGTCATGAATCCCAGACCCCACTCACCGATGTCGAAGGCCGTGCGCCGGTAGTGATCGGCCGACGGGTCCCGGTAGGGCACTACCATCTCGGCGAACGACAGCCGGTGCGCCACAGGGCGTTCCCGGCTCCCGTCGCGGTAGGCCACGGTGTGCAACACCATGCCCTCGCGATGGTTGAACCCGATACGCAGCGACCAGTTCTGCCACCGCAGCAGGTTGCCGTCCAGGGTGAAGGACGGCCCCTCGGGCTGGCTGATGTGCAGCGGGGTCAGGGGCTCACGGTGCTGCTCGGCGCGGATGCGCTCGGGCACATGCCGGGGCACGTACTCACCCATGACGGGTGCGATATCGACGGGCTCACCGTCCTCGACACGCAGCACCTCCATGGCGTTGACATCGATGACGCAGTGCAACCCGCTGATCAGATGGGCATACGGGTTCATGCCCGGCCCGTCCTTGAGCCAGGTGTCCGACCAGCCGAGCCTGCGGCCGGCGAACTCGGCCGGGGCGACGGCGTCCCCGTAGGTCCAGGTGTCGAAGAAAACCAGGTCGATATCGTCGATGCCGCGGCGGGCGAGCGCGGCCAGCAGTTCGGGGTGCGTGCGCAACAACTGATCGCACTCGTTGAACTCGTCGACGGTGAAGTTCGCCTGCACGCCCGGGATGTGCTGGAAGGATTCCACCCGGGCCTCGGTGAGCGAGACGACCGCCTTGTGGGTGGTGTTGGCCGCCCGGTTCAGACAGATCGCGTGCGCCCGCCGGGGTGGTCTCGCCCCGCCGGCCGCGAAGGCGCGCAGCTCCGCCTTGGACGGTTCGGCGAGTTCGATCGAGGCGAACCGCCAACCGTCTCCTACCCCGTGTTCGCGACCCAGGATCGCGGCAACCGCACGGAATTCGTCGAGACCCAGCGGGTCCAGCGGGTGCTCCATCCTGAACACGCAACCACACCCACCGCCGGCGTGCGGACGGTTCGGCGCAAGCGTTACCGAGCTGCCAGGGTGAACCCGTCCCAGGCCTGCCGGCGCTCGGAATGCGGGTCGTACTCCAGGTGGGTGCGCCGGTCGAACACCAGCACCGCCCGCATGCTGTCCTCATAGCGCGGCCACCCTTCGCCGGGGGTACCGGTCCGGCTGAACGCACGCCAGTGGGCCTGCACCTCGCGGCTGACCCGCCGCGCCGAACCGGCATCGGCTGCGGCGGTCAACAATCCGCCCAGCCGGGTGCGGTAGATCCCGAACACCGCCAGCAGCTCGGTCGCGTGCGTGGCACCCATCCCCGACCAGTGCAGGATGCGCGGCGCGTAGTCGTAGCGGTACACGTGCGTCGGTGCATGCCTGCTGTGCGCGTTGGCGATATCCCAGGTGGCAGAACCGAATGCGAAGTCGCCGCCCAGCCTGACACAGGCCCGCCGGGCCGGATAATCCGGATACGCCGCCAGGATGCGGTCCCGGGTGTCGGCGTCGGCGCCGGACAACAGCATCTCGATGGCCTGCTCGTTCATCGGCAGCAACTGCAGGAACCGGGTGAACAGCTTGCCCTCGTCGGCGTTGGTCCCGACGATCAACGGCAACCGGTGCGCGTCACCGGACGCCATCGCCTGCACCGGATCCTGGGGCAGCAGTTCGGTGCCGCAGGTGGGGCCGGCCGGGAAGGCTCCCGGCATGTCTTGACCGCCGCGTGCGATGAGCTTGTCCAGTGCGGTGACGAGCTCGGCGGGCCGCGCCGCCTTGACCGCCGCGGCGCCGTCGGCCGCGGATGCGCCGAGCAGGCCGGCGAACTGTTCGGCGAAGGCGGCCGCCGCGTCCGGTGTCCGGACCATACCGCTGGCGGGGCTCTGCGAAATGGCTTGCGCGAACAGTCCTTTGGCCTGAGGAACCGCCATCAGGGTCGCGACGGCGTGCGCCCCTGCGCTCTCACCGAAGATGGTGACGTTGTCCGGATCACCGCCGAAGACCGCGATGTTGTCACGCACCCAGCGCAACGCCAGCAGCAGGTCGGCCAGGTACAGGTTGCCGTCGATCGGATGTTCCGGAGTCGACAGCGCGGACAGGTCGAAACACCCCAGCGCGCCGAGTCGGTAGTTGACCGAAACGTACACACAGCCCCGCTTGGCCAGTGCGACGCCGTCATAGATGGGCGTGGCCGAGCTGCCCATGATGTAGCCGCCGCCGTGTATGAAGAACATCACCGGCAGCGGCCCGTCGTCCTCGGGTGACTCGGGGGCCACCACGTTCAGCGTCAGGCAGTCCTCGCTCATCGGCTGGTACTTGCCGACCCCGAGCAGGGTGTACATCTTCTGCTGCGGCGCACAGTAGGTGTATCCGTGGCAGTACCGCACCCCCGGCCAGGGCTCGGCCGGCACGGGGGCCCGATAACGCAACGCGCCCACCGGTGCTTTCGCATACGGGATGGAACGCCACCGATGCACCCCGTCCTTGGTGAACCCCTCGACGGTGCCCGTGCCGATGCGGGCACGGACCGTATGTTCGTGCATGACGCCGACGTTAGCGAACAACCGGCAGTTCGCACCTGCCTTGCGGGGGCCGCGTCGCGGTCGGGCTACCCTGACCGGATGCGGTGGATGGTGGTGCTGGCGGCATCTGCGCTGATGGCGGGCTGTTCGTCGGGACCCGACGCGGTGCCCACCCGCACCCCGTTATCCGTCCCCGCCAAGTCCACCTCCGCGGCGACCGCTACGACGACGGCGGTCCCGACCACGTCGACCACGACCGCGACGACCGCATCGGCGCCGCCGTCGGCCGGTGCCGACCTGGCCGATGTCATCGCTTGGATCGAGGCGGCCGAACCCGCGCCGGCGGCGCGGTTCGGCAGCGTCTCGCGTGAGGGCACCAGCACCGCGGTCGACGGTATCGCCTTCAGCACCGACACGGTGAACTGCATCAGCACCGCCGCGTACCGCGACGGGGCGCTGACCTGCCTGGTGGACCTGGACGACCCGCCGCCGCGTCCCGCGGATGCGGTCTCGGTGTGGAAGGGAAACTGGGTCGACTTCGACGGTGCGGCGGTTCAGATCGGTTCGGTGCGTGGCGATCCCGGGCCGTTCCGCGAGGGCGCGGGTGCGGACCTGCCGGCCGGGAACTCGTTGAGTTTCGGTGATTACCGCTGCCGCGCCGATACTGCCGCCGTGTTGTGCGTGAACTATGCGCAACGTTCGGCGCTGCGGATGGGCGCCGACGGTGTCGACGGGTTCGGCTGCCTCACCCCGGCGCAGGCGCCGTCCGGGATCGGGGTGCGGCTGTCCTGCTGAGACATCTCAGCAGGACAGGAAGGAGACCAGTTCGCTGCAGAACGTCTGCCAGGCCGGTTCGCTCTCGGTGAGCAGGTGGTTGTTGCTGGGCAGGGTGACCAGTCGCGAGTCCGGGATCAGGGCCGCGAGTTCCTCGCCGTAGCGCAGCGGCACCCGACGGTCGTCGGCGGAGTGCATGACCAGGGTCGGACAGGTCACCCGCCGGGCGGCGTCACGGACGTCGATCCGGCTGAACTCGTCGAGGAAGCGCACCGCGTTCTCCGGAGAGGTGGTGCGCCGTTGCAGATGATCGAAGGCCTCCCACTCGGCGCGGGTGCCGTCGGGCAGGAACTGCGCGGCGAAAACCTGCCGGAACGCGGGGTCGTCCCTACCCCAGCCGACCCGCGCCAGATCCAGATCCAATGCTGCGGCACGCTTTTCGTCTTCCCCGACGGCACGCACGGCGCGCCCCCGGGCGTATGCGCCGCACAGCACCAGGTGGGTGACGCGTTCGGGATGCCGCGCCGCGTACACCACCGCCACCGCGCCGCCCTGCGACACCCCCAGCAGCGGAAAGCGCTGCAGGCCCACCGCCTCGACCACCGATTCCAGGTCGGTGACCCAGTCATCGAAAGTGAAATCGCCCGCCTCCCAGTCGGACAGGCCACAGCCGCGTTCGTCGTAACGGATGAAGGTGTGCGCGCCGGCGAGATCGCGCACCCAGTGCCGCCACACCGGACTCTCGATGTCATAACCGAGATGGGTCATCCAGTTGGCGGCCCGCACCAGCGGCGGACCCTGCCCGGCGACGGCGTAGGCCAACCGCACACCGTCGGCGGCATGGCAGAAGGCGATGTGCTGGCGCGGCGCCGTCGGCTGCGGCGGCGCGGTCGACGGCGCCGCGCCGGCCACCGTGCCGACGAACTGGTAGCCACGGCCCCGCACGGTGCGGATGAAGCGCTGCGACTCGCCGTCGTCGCCGAGGGCGCGCCGGGCGGCCTTGATCCGGCTGGTCAGCGCCGCTTCGCCGACGAAACGGCCGCCCCACACCGAATCGAACAGTTCCTCCTTGGTGACGAACCGGTCGTGGTGGGACACCAGTAGCACCAGCACATCGAAGACCTGGGGCTCCACGTGTACCCGCGCACCATCGCGGCGCAGTTCGCACCGCGCGGTGTCGAGCTCGAAATCGGCGAAGCGCCACACGCGTGACGTGGGGACGGTCACGGCCGTGCGGTGCTCTCAGCGCCAGCCGTCGGCGGCCTTGGCGGCGCGCAGCAGGTCCTCGCAGAGCGCGAGCAGCTCGGCTGCGTCGGCGCCCTCATGGATCGCGGTGGTCACATCCTCGGCGGCGCACCTGACCTGGAAGATCCGGTCGGACAGATCGGCGGCCTCCTCGGCGCTGAGCACCACCGCATCCGGTGCCACCGAGGTGCCCTTGACCTGCGCGCGCTGCTCGTAGGCGCGCTGGCGGCAGGACTGCCGGCAGTACTGGCGGCGTCGCCCCATCCCGGCGTCGGGCACTTCGCGGCCACACCAGCGGCACGGCTGGGCGCGGGCGCGTCTCCTCCGTGCCGAGGCGTCCGGCGTAGCGGATGTCACGGGCCGACTGTAGACGGCCGGGCCGGGGTATCGCAGTATCTGCCGTATCCTGGTCAGTTGAGTCGGGGAACTCCAGGGAACCAAATCCAGGTCTGCTGCGTTGATTCTCCGGACCGAAACGCGCGTTGTCGAAGGAGAGTTGAGATGGCTGATCGTGTTCTGAGAGGCAGTCGCCTCGGTGCCGTGAGCTACGAGACCGATCGCAACCACGATCTGGCGCCACGCCAGGTCGCGCGCTACCGCACCGACAACGGTGAGGAGTTCGACGTTCCGTTCGCCGACGACGCCGAGATCCCCGGTACCTGGCTGTGCCGCAACGGTCTGGAGGGCACCCTGATCGAGGGTGATGTCCCCGAGCCGAAGAAGGTCAAGCCGCCCCGTACGCACTGGGACATGCTGCTGGAGCGTCGCTCTGTCGAGGAACTGGAAGAACTGCTCAAGGAGCGCCTCGACATCATCAAGACCAAGCGCCGGGGCTGATACCCGGCGCCGGCCCGGCGCAGCGTGCTACAGCTGCGCCGGCCTGCTGGTCACGCCACGGGCGCGGTCGATGCGTCCGCGCAGTCCCCATTCGGCCACTTTCAACATGGCCTCGCGGATATTCGATCCGCTCATCTTGGACACCCCGAGTTCGCGCTCGGAGAAGGTGATGGGCACCTCGACGACCGTGAAACCGGCGTTGATGGCCCGCCACGTCAGGTCGATCTGGAAGCAGTAGCCCTTGGAGTCGACCGCCGCCAGATCGATCTTCTCGAGCACCTCGCGCCGATAGGCGCGGTAACCGGCGGTGATGTCGTTGATGCCCACACCCAGCAGCACCCGAGCGTAGGTGTTGGCGGTCTTGGACAGCGCGTACCGGCGCCGCGGCCAGTTGCGGATAGCCCCGCCGGGCACATAGCGCGAACCGATCACCACATCGGCGCCGCCGTCGACCGCGGCCAGCAGGCGGCCCAGTTCCTCGGGTGCATGGCTGCCGTCGGCGTCCATCTCGACCAGCACCGCATACTCGCGGCCCAGGCCCCACGCGAAACCGGCCAGGTAGGCCGCTCCCAGACCGTCCTTGCTCATCCGGTGCATGACATGCACGCGGTCCGGGTCGGCCAGCGCCAGTTCGTCGGCGAGTTGGCCGGTGCCGTCGGGGCTGCCGTCGTCGACGATGAGGATGTGGACCTGTGGGAGCGCGGCATGCACCCGGCCCACGATCAACGGCAGGTTGTCCCGCTCGTTGTAGGTGGGGATGATCACCAACGTCCGCGTGCTGGGCGACGCCGGATAGCCGGGGTTCTCCCCCGGGCCACCATTCGGGCTCATGCTGTCTTCTCGTCCTCACTGCCCTGGCCGGGCCGTTCCACTTCGTCCTCGGACGCGGCGGCATCGGAATCCCGGCGGCCGTCTCCGGTGCGCACGGCGGCGGGCTGCCGCCTGCGCACGAACTTCCCATTGTGCAGCATGGCCGCGATCACAGCCGAAAGGCCGATACCCACCAGCACCGCCTGCACCACCGGCCCCCACTGGGTGGCGAAAGTCATGTTCGACCGCAGCTTCACGGCCGTGTCGAGATAGGCCGGCTCGAACCACTCGGTGCGGGCGAGCTCGCGCCCGTCCGGCGCGATCACCGCACTGATCCCGGTGGTGCCCGCGACGACGACATAGCGGTCGTGCTCGACGGCGCGCAGCCGGGCGAAGGCGAGCTGCTGGACGCTCATCGTCTCGTCGAAGGTCGCATTGTTGCTGGGCACCGCGAGCAACTGGGCGCCGCTCTGCACCGACTCGCGCACCGCGCGGTCGAAGATGACCTCCCAGCAGGTGGCCACCCCGATCGGGATACCCGCGGCCTGCACCACCCCGGTGTCGTCGCCGGGAATGAAGTAACCGGCCCGCTGCGCGTAGTCGGAGAACTTCTCGAAGAAGCCCCGCCACGGCAGATACTCGCCGAACGGCTGCACGATCCGTTTGTCGTGCCGGTCGGTCGGTCCGTTCTCCGGATCCCACACCAGCACCGAGTTGGTGGTCACCGGTTGCTCGGCGGAGTACTCGGGAGCGGCCAGCACCGTGCCGACCAGGATCGGAGCCCGGATGGCGCGTGCCGCCTCGGAGATCTGCGCCGCGGCGTCGGTGTTGCGCAGCGGATCGATGTCCGAGGAGTTCTCCGGCCAGATGACGACCATCGGCTGGGGCGCCCGGCCCGCTCGCACATCCTCGGCGAGCCGCAGGGTCTGGGCGACGTGGTTGTCCAGCACCGCCCGGCGTTGAGCGTTGAAATCCAGGCCCAACCGCGGCACGTTGCCCTGGATGGCGGCCACCGTGACCGACGGGTGCTCGCCTGCGCCCACACCGGATTGCCGGACCCCTGGCCAGACCAGCGCGGTGGACAACAGCACCAGGCAGATGCACATGCCGGGCAGGACCGCCTCGGGCCGCGCGGCATCGGAGCTCGATGTTCGGGATCGGCCGGGATGACTACGCCGCCACCACAGCGCGATCTCCAGGGTCAGGGCGGTGAGACTGAACCCGACCAGCGCGGTGGCAGCCGAGACCAGCGGTGCGCCGCCGATCTGCGCCAGCGGCAGCAACGGTCCCTCGGTCTGGCCGAAGCCCACCACACCCCACGGGAATCCGCCGAAGGGCACCGTCGACTTGAGCCACTCCTGCACCGCCCATTGCGCGGCGAACCACACCGGCCATCCCGCGAGCCCGCGGACCACGACGGCGAGCAGTCCGAACACCGCCGGGAACAGCGCCTCCAACAGCGACAGCGCCAACCACGGCCCGGTGCCCACGAACAAGCCGACCCACGGCAGCAGCGGCAGATGGAAGGCCAGACCGAACAGCAGGCCGTAACCGAATCCGCCGGCCCGGGTGGTCTGCGTGCGGGTCACCACCCAGCCCAGCAGTGCCAGCGCCGGGAACGCCGACCACCACCAGCCCGTCGGCGGGAAGCTCAGATACAACAGCGCGCCGCCGGCGATCGAGGCCAGCAGCCGGATCCACCGCGCGATCAGAGCGCGCCGGAACGCGCCGGCGAGACGGGCACCCCGGCCGGGTGTGCCGTCAGCCATGTATCACCGCGCCGCGGTGCACCGCGCGCACACAGCGCGGCAACGCGGCCGCGTCGTCCAGGCGCGGCAGGGCCGGCACCCGTGAGCGTGGGTCGGTCGACCAGCGTGCCGCGGTGTCGTCGGCGGAGGTGGCCACCTCCAGCGGCCCGGTGTCCCAGATGGCGTAGGAGGCCGGTGCTCCGGGCACCAGCGTTCCGGTGACGCCGTCGCGGACGCCGCCGGCCCGCCACGCGCCGCGGGTGGCCGCAGAGAACGCCGCGCGGGCCGAGATCCCGCTGCCGGGCGTCCGGTGGTGCACCGCGGCGCGGACGGTGGCCCACGGGTCCAGCCCGGTCACCGGACTGTCGGAGCCGAAGGCAAGGGGCACGCCTTGGGATGCTAACAGCGCGAACGGATTCAGCAACGCGGCCCGATCGCCGCCCAGACGCTGGGCGTACATGCCGTCCGGCCCGCCCCAGAGCGCGTCGAAATTCGGTTGCAGGCTACCGATGACACCCCACCGTCCCAGGTCGGCCGCCTGGTCGGCGGTGACCATCTCCAGGTGTTCCAGGCGGTGCCCGCAGCGTGCGACGGCGGGGCCACCGAACTGGTCGACGACGACTCGCAACGACTCGACGACCGCGCTCACCGCGGCATCGCCGATCACATGGAACCCGGCGGCGATCCCGGCCTCGGTGCACGCGTGCAGATGCGCGGTGATCTCATCGGGGGTCAGGTAGTGGTTGCCGCAGTGGTGGCCGGCATCGGCATACGGTTCGTGCAACCAGGCCGTGCGTGAGCCGAGGGCGCCGTCGACGAAGAGGTCACCGGCCAGGCCGGCCGCGCCGGTGGTCTCGGTCAGGGCGCGGGCCTGCGCGGCGCTGCGCACCGCCTCACCCCAGTACCCGATGATCTCGACGCCATGCTCGAGGGCCTGCACCGCACGCCAGTCGTCGAGCCCGCCGATGTCGGGGCCGCCGCATTCGTGCACGGCGACGATGCCATGGCCGGCGGCGGCGTCGAGGGCGGCGATCTGGGCGGCGTGCCGCTGCGCCGGTGTGAGCAGATCCCGCGCGACGGCCCGCACCTGATGGTGGGCCTCGGCGGTCAGCGGGCGCTGGGGGTCGTACCCGGCAGCGGCGGTGAGGCCGGCCGCGGCCGTCCGCAGTCCGGTGGAGGCGACCGCCGAATGGACGTCGACGCGGCTCAGATAGGCGGGCCGGGCACCGAGGATGTCGTCGAGGTCGGCGGTGCTGGGCGGGGTGCGGTCGGGCCAGGACGACTCGTCCCACCCCGATCCCCACACGATGCCGTCCGGACGGGTGCGGGCGTACTCGGCGACCAGCGCCAGACACTGCTCGCGGGAGGTGGCCTGCCGCAGATCCAGTCCGGTGAGGCTGAGCCCGGTGGCGGTGAGGTGCACATGACTGTCGACGAAGCCGGGAGCGACGAAAGCCCCGCCCAGATCGACGATGTCGGCGTCGGGGAACTCCGAGCGGGCGGTGTCGTCGGCGCCCAGCCACACCACGGCGCCGGATGGTCCGTCGCTGAAGGCGATCGCGGTGGCGTCGGGGGCGGCCGGGCTGTGCACCCGCCCGTTGATCAACAGAGTCGTCACGAAAGTGACAGGTTAATCGGCCCGGTTGATCCGGTGTTCCAGCGCCGTCGGATCGGGCCGGTGATTGTCGGGGCTGTCGACGTCGACCACGTCGATCACCTCACCGTCGACGTAGTCGCCGGCGGGGCGGGCCTGCTGCGGTCCGAACGCGGCGGGGTAGGTCATCACCAGCGGTGTCGCCGCCAGCCGGCGACCCACCAGCGCCGTGGCGACCGGCCGGGCGATCCGGCGCGTCGGCGGCAGCAACAACAGCGCCCCCAGCACCGAACTGGCCAGACCCGGGATGACGACAAGCACCGCGCCGAGAGCCACCAGGGCGCTGTCGGTGGCCAGCGCACCGGATGCCGAGCGTGCATTCAGCGCGGTCTGCAGCCGGGCCAGGTGCCGGGCGATCTGCGAACCGGCCAGCGCCAGGCCCACCACGAAGGTGACCATCACCGCCAGCACGGTCCAGCCGAACCCGATGGTGGCGATCAGCGCGGCCACCACCGCCAGCTCGACGAGCAGGTAGACACCGAACAAGCGCTTTGCCATATCCGGACAACGTGTGGCGCGGTTCTCGGGTTCCGTACTGCGCAGGACTGCAGAAGCACCCGCTGCGGCTACCACGTTTCAGTCTCGATGGCCGGGGTGCGACGACGCTGAAGCGAGGTAGGCAGAAAGGCTCCGGAGTCCTGCCTGAACTCAGCCGCCCGCCGGGATCGGCAACGAGACTGAGGCCAGGTAGGCCGCGTCGCGGGCTCAGTCGACCGGGCGGACCTCGATGGCGGCGTGCACCTTGTCCACCCCGCCCCGGATGAGGGCCTGCGGAATCCACCACCACGCGTGCCACCAGTAGCGGCGGGTCACCATGTCGAAGACCCGCCGGGTCTCGGATTTGGGCAGGTTACGGGCCACCGCCTCGACCGGCTCCCCCTTGACCTTGCCCAGGACGCCGCACTTCTGGATGGTGACCCGGGGTGTGTTGTTGATCCGTTTGGTCTTCCACGACCCGTCGTCGGTACTGATCAGCAGCTTGCCGTCATGGGGCACGCCCCACACCGGGGTCGGCTTGGGCCGTCCGTCCTTGGTGAAGGTCGTCAGCAGCAGGTACTTCTCGCGGTAGACATCTTCGAAACTCGGAGCCATGCGCTGAGTTCACCACGTCAGAAGATGACGGTCTCGCCGCCATGCCGCACGACGCGGTCCTGGCAGTGCCACAACACCGCGCGTGACAACACCGCGCGCTCGACGTCGGCGCCCAGGCGCACCAGATCCTCGACGGTGTGCGTGTGGTCGACCCGCACGACGTCCTGTTCGATGATCGGGCCTTCGTCGAGGTTCTCGGTGACATAGTGCGCCGTCGCACCGACCAGTTTCACTCCCCGTTCCTTGGCGCGCCGGTAGGTGTTGGCGCCGATGAACGCGGGCAGGAACGAGTGGTGGATGTTGATCAACGGACACCCGACGTCAGCCAGGAATTCGGGTGTGACGATCTGCATGTACCGGGCCAGCACCACCAGATCGACATTGCCGCGCAGTAATTCGAGCTGGCGGGCCTCGGCCTCGGCGCGGGTGTCGCGGGTGGCGGGTATGTAGACGAACGGCACCCCGAACGGCCGTACCTGATCGGCCAGGTCGGGATGGTTGGCGATCACCATGGCCACCGTCATGTCGAGTTCACCGCGCCGGTTGCGCCACAACAGATCGAGCAGGCAATGATCGGCCGTGGAGGCCAGGATCGCGACGCGTTTGGGCTTGGCGGCATCGGTGAAGCGGTAGTCGATGTCGAAGGCCGGAGCGATCCGCGCGGCGAACTCGCGTTCCAGTTCCGGTCCGGCAGCCGCCAGCCCTGGCAGGTGGAACACGGTGCGCTGCAGGAAGGTTCCGTCCTCGGGCTGGGTGGAGTGCTGGTCCAGGGAGATGATGTTGGCGCCGGCCTCGGTGAGGAATGTCGTGACCGCGGCGATGATCCCGCTGTGGTCCGGGCAGCGCAGCAGCAGTCGGCCGATGTCCTTGTAGCGGCTGGCTGTCGCCGTTCCCGCCGGGTGGCTGCCGGTCATCTCAGGCGGCCGCGCGGAGCTCCAGCGCGAGGTTGTTCTTCATGCCGCCGCGCAGTTTGGAGAACAGGTTGAACACCTTGCCGATCAAGCCGTAGCGCTTGCCGATCCCGTCGTAGGTCCGGCGCAGCGCATCCTCGTCGAGGATCGCCGCAGCGGCCTCCACGGGTTCGCTCTTCGGGTTGCCGCGCCGGTCACACACCGCCACCGTCACCCGCGGGGTGTTGCGGATGCGCTTGACCTTCCAGGCGCCGGCCTGGGTCAGCACCAGGAGCCGGTCACCTTCGGGCACGGCCCACACGGCGGTGGGCTTGGGCCGCCCGTCCTTGGTGAAGGTGGTCAGCAGGACGTAGTCGGCCTTGGCGACATCGGCGAAGGTGAGAGACATGAGCTGAATCCTAATGTCATCCAGCGGTGTTTCAGCCTTCCAGCTCGCCCTCGGTCTCCAACAGCACCTGCTTGAGACCGTCCAACGTGGCGGTCTCCGGTTGTGCCCACATGCCGCGGCCGGCGGCCTCCAACAGTCGCTCGGCCATACCGTGCAGCGCCCAGGGATTGGATTCGTTCATGAACTTGCGGTTCTCGGCGTCCAGCACATAGCTCTGGCTCAGCTGCTCGTACATCCAGTCGGACATGACGTGTGCGGTGGCGTCGTACCCGAACAGGTAGTCCACGGTCGCGGCCATCTCGAAGGCGCCCTTGTAGCCGTGTCGGCGCATCGCGTTGATCCACCGCGGGTTGACCACTCGGGCGCGGAACACACGGGTGGTCTCCTCGCTCAGGGTCCGGGTGCGCACCGCATCGGGGCGGGTGTTGTCACCGATGTAGGCGGCCGGGTCCTTGCCGGTGAGCGCCCGGACCGTGGCGATCATGCCGCCGTGATACTGGAAGTAGTCATCGGAGTCGGCGATATCGTGTTCGCGGGTGTCGGTGTTCTTGGCCGCGACCACGATTCGGCGATAGGCGCGGTTCATGTCGTCGGTGGCCGGGGCGCCGTCCAGTCCGCGCCCGTAGGCGTATCCGCCCCAGGCGGTGTACACCTGGGCCAGATCGGCGTCATCGCGCCAGTTACGGCTGTCGATCAGCTGCAGCAGACCGGCGCCATAGGTGCCCGGCTTCGAGCCGAAGATCCGTGTGGTGCTGCGGCGTTGGTCACCGTGCTCGGCCAGGTCGGTCAGCGAGTGGGCGCGCACGTAGTTGTCCTCGGGGGCCTCGTCGAGGGCCGCCACCAGGGCCACGGCATCGTCGAGCATCGTCACCACGTGTGGGAAGGCGTCGCGGAAGAATCCGGAGATGCGCACCGTCACGTCGATGCGGGGCCGGCCCAGCTCCTCGAGCGGGATCGCCGCCAGGTCGACCACGCGGCGGGACGCATCATCCCAGCGGGGTCGCACCCCGAGCAGGGCCAGCACCTCGGCGATGTCGTCGCCGGCGGTGCGCATCGCCGAGGTCCCCCACACCGACAGGCCGACCGATCGGGGCCACTCGCCGTTCTCTGAGCGGTACCGCTCCAGCAGCGAATCGGCCAGCGCCACACCGGTTTCCCAGGCCAGCCGAGAGGGCACCGCCTTGGGGTCCACCGAGTAGAAGTTGCGACCGGTCGGCAACACGTTGACCAGGCCGCGCAGCGGCGATCCGGACGGGCCTGCCGGGATGTAGTGGCCATCGATCGCCTTGAGCACGGCCTCGATCTCGCCCGCGGTGGCGCGCAACCGCGGAACCACCTCGGTGGCCGCGAACCGCAGGATCTGAGCGACCACCGGGTCGTCGGTCAGGCCGTCGACCGCGCCGGCATCCCAGCCGCTGTCCTGCAGACCGGCCACCAGCGCGCGGGCGGCCTCCTCGGCGGCATCGACGCTCGCGCGCTCGTCGGCGCCGTCCTCGGCGAGCCCGAGGGCCTGGCGCAGGCCGGGCACGGTCTGTTCACCGCCGAACAGCTGGCGGGCGCGCAGGATGGCCAGCACCAGATCGAGTTCTGACTCCCCGTGCGGCGCCAGCCCGAGGATGTGCAGTCCGTCGCGGATCTGGACGTCCTTGATCTCGCACAGCCAGCCGTCGACGTGCAGCAGCATGTCGTCGAAGGAGTCCTCGTCCGGGCGGTCCTGCAGACCCAGGTCGTGGTCCATCTTCGCCGCGCGCATCAGCGTCCAGATCTGCTGGCGGATGGCCGGCAGCTTGGCAGGGTCCAGCGCGGAGACGTTGGAGTGCTCGTCGAGCAACTGCTCCAGACGCGCGATATCACCGTAGGTCTCGGCGCGGGCCATCGGCGGGATCAGGTGGTCGACCAGGGTGGCGTGGGCGCGGCGCTTGGCCTGGGTGCCCTCGCCGGGATCGTTGACCAGGAACGGGTAGATCAACGGGAGATCGCCCAGGGCGGCGTCGGTGCCGCATTCGGCGCTCATGCCGAGCGTCTTGCCGGGCAGCCACTCCAAGTTGCCGTGCTTGCCCAGGTGGACGACGACGTCGGCGCCGAAGCTGTTGGAGAAGCTGTCATCGAGCCACCGGTAGGCCGCCAGGTAGTGGTGGCTGGGCGGCAGGTCCGGATCGTGATAGATCGCCACCGGGTTCTCGCCGAAACCGCGCGGCGGCTGGACCAGGATCACGGTGTTGCCGGATTGCATTGCGGCGATGACGATCTCGCCATCCGGATCCTGGCTGCGGTCGACGAAGAGCTCGCCCGGCGGCGGTCCCCAGTGCTGCACCACCGCATCGGCGAAGTCGGCGGGCAGGGTGGCGAACCAGGCCCGGTAGTCCGCCGCGGAGACGCGGATCGGGTTGCCCGCCAGCGACTCCTCGGTGAGCCAGTCCGGATCCTGTCCCCCGCGCTCGATGAGCGCGTGCACCAGGGCGTCCCCATCACCGGAGTCGACGCCGGGCACCTCGCCGATGTCGACACCGTGATCACGCAGGGCGCGCAGCAGCGCCACCGCGCTGGCCGGGGTGTCCAGGCCGACCGCGTTGCCGATGCGGGCATGTTTGGTGGGGTATGCCGAGAAGACCAGCGCCACCCGCTTGTCGGCCGGGGCGATGCGGCGCAGCCGGGCGTGCCGCACGGCCAGCCCCGCGACCCGGGCACACCGTTCGGGGTCGGCCGCATAGGTGATCAGCCCTTCGTCATCGATCTCCTTGAAGGAGAACGGGACCGTGATGATGCGGCCGTCGAACTCGGGCACCGCCACCTGGGTGGCGACGTCCAGCGGGGACAGGCCGTCGTCGTTCTCCGACCACTTGGCGCGGGAACTGGTCAGGCACAGGCCCTGCAGGATCGGCACATCCAGCGCCGCCAGGTGCGCGACGTTCCAGGCGTCGTCGGTGCCGCCCGCGGTGACACCGGCCGGCGTCGCCCCGCCGGCGGCCAGCACCGTGGTGATCAGGGTGTCGGCCGTGGCCAACAGTTCCAGCAGCTCGGGTTCGGCGGTGCGCAGTGAGGCGCAGTACACCGGCAGTGCGAGAGCGCCCGCGGCGTCGATGGCGTCGCACAGCGCCTCGATGTATCCGGTGTTGCCGGCCAAGTGCTGAGCCCGGTAGTACAGCACCGCGATCGTCGGCGCGTCGTCTGCCACGTGTCGATCCCGGTGCAGCACACCCCAATTCGGGATCGCGATGGGCGGGTCGAAGACCTCGCCGGTCATCAGCAGGTTGTCGCTGAGGAAGGCGTGCAGGCCGCGCAGGTTGGCGGTGCCGCCCTGCGCCAGATAGACGTGCGCCTCCAGCGCGACTCCGGCCGGGACCGTCGAGTAGCGCATCAGTTCGGCGTCGGGAGCCTGTTCGCCGGAGAGCACCACGGTGGGCACACCGCTGGCCACCACGGCGTCGATACCGTGCTGCCAGGCGCGGTAGCCGCCGAGGATCCGCACCACCGCGATGTCGACGCCGTCGAGCAGTTCACCGAGTTCGCGCTGCAGGTCGTCCTCGAGTAACCGGGAGGGGTTGGCCCAGCGATAGCCGGCACCACTGGCGCGCGCGGTGATCAGATCGGTATCGGACGTCGAGAGCAGCAGTACGGTCGGCACTGCTCAATCCTGCCCCACCGCGCGCGCTGCGTGGTGGGCCGGTCAGTGTTCGGAGCGACTCCAGCGGCCATACCAGGAGTCCCGGTACGGGGTGGCGATCGCGGCGACCACGAGGGTCACGCCCAGTCCGATGGCGATGAGTGAAGCCATTTCG
Source organism: Mycobacterium sp. NPDC003323 (assembly GCF_053589535.1). Taxonomy (NCBI): domain Bacteria; kingdom Bacillati; phylum Actinomycetota; class Actinomycetes; order Mycobacteriales; family Mycobacteriaceae; genus Mycobacterium; species Mycobacterium sp. NPDC003323. The sequence continues at coordinate 1,350,277 of NZ_JBSFSB010000001.1, read as the reverse complement.
TCGCCTCCTTTCCTATGGGGTACCGGCGGTACCGCTCGGCTGTTCTGAAGGTAGCGCCCGCGCCCGGTGAAAAGTTGGTCCTGTGCGTGAGGAGACAGCCTCGTTCGCGCTGTGACGTACTTCACATCAGGCGATCGCACGCCGCCGCGACGTGGGCTTATCACGATTGCAATCGCGACGCATCAAACCGTTGGCGGCGCCGCGGACGGCTGGCCCACTAGGGGTATGAGCTTTCTGCCTTCAGTGGATGTCGTGAAACTCGGTGCGCAGATCGGTGCCCGGATCAACGGTGTGCGCGTCGGGGATGACCTCGACGGAGCCACCGTCGCCGCCCTCAACCGCGCGTTGCTGACACACAAGGTCATCTTCTTCCGCGACCAGCACCACCTCGATGACGACGGGCAACTGGCCTTTGCACGGCGGTTCGGCATCACAACGGCTGCGCACCCGACGGTGCTGTCTCGCGGTGCGCGGGTACTGCCCATCGATTCGCGGTATGACAAGGCCAACAGCTGGCACACCGATGTCACCTTCGTCGACCGTATCCCCAAGGCCTCACTACTGCGAGCGGTCACCCTGCCTTCGTACGGCGGCACCACGGTGTGGGCCAATACACAGGTCGCATACCAGCAGTTGCCGCAGCCGCTGCGGGCGCTGGCCGAGGACCTGTGGGCCGTGCACACCAACACCTACGACTACGCCGCCGACTATGACGGCCGGCACGAACTACTCAGCGACACCGTCCGCGAGCACCGGAGCGAATTCGAGTCCGAGTACTTCGAGACCGAGCATCCCGTGGTCCGCGTGCACCCCGAGACCGGTGAACCCGTCCTGCTGCTCGGACACTTCGTCAAGCGCTTCGTGGGGCTGGGGTCCGCCGAGTCTGCGGCCCTGTTCGACCTGCTGCAGAAGCGGATCACCCGCCTGGAGAACACCGTCCGATGGAATTGGCGGCTGGGTGACCTGGCCATCTGGGACAACCGGGCGACCCAGCACTATGCGGTATCCGATTACGACGATCAGTTCCGCCGGCTCAGCCGGGTGACCCTGGCCGGCGACATCCCCGTCGACGTGAGGGGAAACCCAAGCCGTGTCATCGCCGGTGACGCGTCGCGCTACTCCGGGATCGCCGATGCGGCGCCCGTCGGTCGACAGTGGGCCGGTTGAACGGTCACAACCGGCGTATCTCGCGGGCCAACAGCGCGTCCTCCAAGAACTCGTAGCGCGTGCATTCGTGTCTCTGCTCGGCCTCGAACAGGTGATGCGCCCTGTGCTGCCACGCGTGGGCGGCGTCGGCGATCCGGTGCAGATCCGGATGCGGCACCTGCGGCACGTGCATCCAGTGCAGCGTCAGACTGGTCATTCGTCCCTCCAACCCTCAGTCCCGCCCCATGGGAGAAAAGTTAGGAGTCGCCCGGCGTCGGCTCGCACGTAGACCGGTACCTGTTTTCGTCGGCTGCGCAGCGACGGGTGAGACACCAGAGCAGTACGGTGAGCACGTGAGCCGAACCCGCGATCAGGACGCCTGTCCCGGCGCCCTGCAGGTCCATCAGGCGGCCGACGGTGCGCTGGTGCGGGTACGTCTGCCGGGCGGACTCCTGACCGCGACGGCCCTGGAGAAACTGGCGCACGCGGCGGCCGGACACGGCAACGGATCGCTCGAACTCACGTCGCGCGGCAGTCTGCAGATCCGCGGCGTCACCGACCCGGTGCGGGTCGCCGAGACCGTGGCCGCGGCGGGCCTGTTGCCCTCCCCGCAACACGAACGGGTCCGCAATATCGTGGCGTCGCCGCTGTCGGGACGCTCCGGCGGCCTCGCCGACGTCCGCGGCTGGGTCGGTGATCTCGACGAAGGGCTGCAACGCGATCCGGCGTTGGCGCAGTTGCCCGGGCGATTCTGGTTCTCCCTCGACGACGGACGCGGAGACGTGTCCGGTCTGCACGCCGACGTCGGCCTGCAGGTCACCGACGCCGGTGTGGCGCTGCTGCTGGCCGGCACCGACACCGGGATTCGGCTGGACCCCGACCGGGCGGTGCCCGCACTGATCGAGATCGCCAGGCGCTTCCAGCAGCGACGAGGCAAACGCTGGCGGGTGGTCGAACTCGACGACACCGCGGAGTTGCTCGCGGGATTCTCCGACGATGTCGCGGTCGAGGACCGGTTGGCGGTCACCGACAGCACCCGCGGCCCGGTGGGGTGGATCCCGCAGGCCGACGACGACCGGGTGACGCTGGCCGCGGTGGTGCCACTGGGCGTGTTGCCGGCCCGGACGGCCGAGTTCCTGGCCGCCATCGAGGCACCGCTGGTGGTCACGCCGTGGCGGTCGATCCTGGTGTGTGATCTGTTCGAGGGGGTCGCCGATACCGCTCTGCGCGTGCTGGCGCCCCTGGGCCTGGTTTTCGACGAGAACTCACCGTGGTTGAGCATCAGCGCCTGCGCGGGCAGTCCGGGCTGCGAACGGTCGCGCAGTGATGTGCGTGCCGACGCGACACGGGCCGCCGGACTCGGCGTCGTCGACGGCTCAGGTCACCGGCATTTCGTCGGATGCGAACGTGGCTGCGGCGCTCCGCCCGGCGCGCGGGTTCTGGTGGCGTCCGGGAACGGATACCGACCGCGGCACCCGTAGGGTATGCGGGTGCTCGAATACACCCGCGATGCCGCGGAGATCTACCGTGAGTCCTTCGCGACGATCCGCGCCGAGGCCGACCTGACGCGGTTTCCCGCCGATATCGCCCGGGTCGTCGTCCGGTTGATCCACACCTGCGGCCAGACCGATGTCACCGAACACGTCGCGTTCACACCCGATGCCGTGGCACGCGCGCACGCAGCCCTGGCCGCGGGCGCGCCGGTGCTCTGCGATTCGTCGATGGTGGCGGCGGGCATCACCAGATCCCGGTTGCCCGCGCAGAACGAGGTGGTCTCCCTGGTCGCCGACCCGCGTGCCGCCGAGGTGGCCGAACGCCTGGGCAGCACCCGGTCCGCGGCCGGCGTGGACATCTGGGCCGACCGCCTCGGCGGGGCGGTACTGGCCATCGGCAACGCGCCGACGGCGCTGTTCCGCCTGCTCGAACTGTTGGACGAGGGGGCTCCCGTCCCGGCCGCCGTGCTGGGCGGACCGGTCGGATTCGTGGGTTCGGCCCAGTCCAAGGACGAGCTGACAGCCCGTCCACGGGGGATGTCCTATCTGGTGGTGACCGGCCGGCGCGGCGGTAGCGCGATGGCGGCGGCCGCGGTGAATGCGATTGCGAGCGAACAGGAATGAGGCTTGCCGAATGAACGATCAGCCCGAGATGGCCAAAGGCACGCTCTACGGCGTCGGTCTGGGACCCGGCGATCCGGAACTGGTGACCGTCAAGGCGGCCCGGCTGATCGGTGAGGCCGACGTGGTGGCCTATCACAGCGCCCGGCACGGGCGCAGTATCGCGCGGCGGATCGCCGAACCGTATCTGCGCGCGGGACAGATCGAGGAGCACCTGGTCTATCCGGTGACCACCGAGACCACCGATCACCCCGGCGGTTATGCCGGGGCAATGGAGGATTTCTACGCCGAGGCCGCCGAACGCATCGCCGTGCACCTGAGCGCCGGACGTGATGTGGCGCTGCTGGCCGAGGGTGATCCGCTGTTCTACAGCTCCTACATGCACATGCACACCCGGCTGACCGAGCGGTTCGACGCCGTCATCGTGCCCGGTGTGACGTCGGTGAGCGCCGCCTCCGCCGCCAGCGGCACCCCACTGGTCCAGGGCGACGAGGTGCTCACCATCCTGCCCGGCACCCTGCCCGCGGCCGAGCTGACCCGGCGGCTGGCCGACACCGACGCCGCGGTGATCATGAAGCTGGGCAAATCCTTCTCGGAAGTACGCCAAGCGCTTTCGGAGACCCACCGCCTGGACCGGGCGTTCTATGTGGAGCGGGCCAGCACCGACCGGCAACGGGTGCTGCCGGCCGCCGATGTCGACGAGGACTCGGTGCCGTACTTCTCCATCGTCATGCTGCCCGGCGAGGCCGCGCTGCGCCCGGGCCCGTCTTCGGTCGCCTCGAAGGGCGGCGTCGCAGTGGTGGGCCTGGGTCCCGGTGACCTGGATTGGATCACCCCGCAGGCGCGCCGCGAGTTGGCCGCGGCCACCGACCTGATCGGCTACTTCCCCTACCTGGACCGGGTCGGCACCCGCACCGGGCAGACCCGCCATCCCAGTGACAACACCGACGAACCGGCGCGCGCCAGACTCGCCTGCGAACTGGCCACTCAGGGCCGGTCGGTGGTCGTGGTGTCCTCCGGTGATCCGGGGGTTTTCGCGATGGCCACGGCCGTGCTCGAGGAGGCGGTGCACTGGCCCGACGTCCCGGTCCGGGTCATCCCTGCGATGACGGCCGCCAATGCCGTCGCCAGTCGCGTCGGTGCTCCGTTGGGCCACGACTACGCGGTGATCTCACTGTCGGATCGGCTCAAACCGTGGGACATCATCGCCAAGCGGATCAGCGCCGCGGCCGCCGCGGATCTGGCGATCGCCGTGTACAACCCGGCGTCGAAGACCAGGACCTGGCAGGTCGGTGCCATGCGTGACCTGTTGTTGGAGCACCGGTCCCCCGAGACACCGGTGGTGATCGGGCGCGATGTGGCGGGACCGAACGAGACCGTGCGGGTGGTGACACTCGGCGATCTCGACCCCGGCGAGGTGGACATGCGCTGCCTGTTGATCATCGGGTCGTCGCAGACCCGGACGCACGGCGACATCGTCTTCACACCGCGGACGTACCCCGGCTGACGCCTGTCGAGGATCGTTGACACGCGTCAGCATCGGGTTTACTGTCCGCACGTGATCCCGCGTACTCCCGATGACGTGACGGCGGACTGGCTGACCGGTGTGCTCGACGTGCAGGTCAGCAGCGTCGACACCGTCCCGATCGGAACCGGTCAGACCGGTGCGACCTATCGGTTGACGGTCGGCTACGGCACCGAGGCCGAATTGCCGGGCACCTTCGCCCTCAAGTTGCCGTCCCAGGACGACACCGTGCGTGACCGCGTCGCCATCGGGTATCGCTGCGAGCATGCCTTCTACACCCAGGTGGCCGACCGGCTGCAGGTGCCCATCCCCCGCAACTTCCACTGCGAGATCGACGGCGACGGTGCGGATTTCGTGTTGTTGCTGGCCGATATGGCCCCCGCCGTACAGGGTGACCAGATCGCCGGCTGCACCGCCACCGAGGCCTCGCTGGCGGTCCGCGCACTCGCCGGTCTGCACGCGCCGAGTTGGTGTGACCCCGCGCTCACCGATTTTCCCGGGATCGCCATGCCCAAGCCGGACGCCGCGATGGCCGCCGGCATGGGCGATGTGGCCAAGATGGCCACCGAGATCACCCTCGAGCGCCTCGGTGACCGGATGAGCGCCGATGACCGCGCCACCCTGGCCGCCGCGATGGCGATGGTGACACCGTGGTTGCTCACCGAACCCGACCGGTATGCCCTGCTGCACGGCGACTACCGACTGGACAACATGCTCTTCGATCCGGAGCGCACCGCGGTGACCATCGTCGACTGGCAGACCCTCGGCGCCGGACTGCCCGCCCGCGATCTGGCCTATTTCACCGGAACCAGCCTGGAACCCGAGCTGCGCGCGGCCACCGAACGTGATCTGGTCGCCGAGTACCACGCCGGGCTGGTGGCTTTGGGTGTCGTGGACTACGACGTCGAAACCTGTTGGCGTGACTACTGTCTGGGCATGGTGCAGGCCCCGCTGATCATCGCGTTCGGCGTCGCGTTCGCCACCTCCACCGACCGCGGCGACGACATGATGTTGGCCATGGCAAAACGGTCCTGCCGGGCGATCCGCGAATTGGGCACCCTGGAACTGATCTAAGCCAGCGCGCGCAACCAGTCGACCGCCGCGTCGACGGTGTGCACGGTGGTGACGCCGGCCGGCAGCGCCGGACGGTCGACCATGATCACCGGCACACCCGCCCGGGCGGCGGCGTCGAGCTTGGCGTGCGTCATCGATCCGCCGCTGTTCTTGGTCACCAGCGCGTCGATATCGTTGCGGCGCAGCAGGTCCAGCTCACCCTCGAGATGGTAGGGGCCCCGGGAGAGCAGCAGGCTGTGTCGCTGCGGGAGCAGATCGATATCGGGCGCGGTGACAGCCCGGATCAGAAACCACGCGTCGACATCGCGGAAGGCCGCCGTACCCGAGCGGCCGGTGGTCAGGAACACCCGGTGAAAACCTCTGCGGGTGACCACCTGCGCGGCAGCGGTATCGGAATCGACCACGATCGCACCGTCATGCGGCCAGGCCGGCCGCGCCAACACCACATGGGGCAGGTCCAGTCGAATCGCCGCCCGTGCCGCGTTGGCGGTGATGGTGGCCGCGAAGGGGTGGGTCGCGTCGATCACCGCGGAGATACCGTTGTCGCCCAACCACCTCGCCAGACCGTCCGGCCCACCGAAACCGCCGATGCGGACCTCGCCGACGGGCAGCGCCGGGTCGGGCACCCTTCCGGCCAGCGAGCTGATCACCGGCACCTCAGGGTGCAACCGGGCGGCCAGCGCACGGGCCTCGGCGGTGCCCCCGAGCAGTAGGACCCGCACTAGTGCCGGCTCCCGCGTCGCCGGCCCGCGGAGTACAGATAACTGTCGGTGAACCCTTCGGCGGCCAATACGTCGCCGACGATGATCACCGCGGTCTTGGTGATCCCGGCCGCACGCAACTGTTCGGCCAGCTGTCCCAGCGGGCACCGCAGCACCTGTTCCGATGGCCAACTGGCATACGCCACCACGGCGCACGGGGTGTCGGGCCGGTAGCCGCCGGAGGTCAGCTCGGCGACGATCATCTCGGCCTGCGCGGCGGCCAGATGCAGGACCAGGGTCGCACCCGGCGCCGCCAGCGCGGCCAGCGATTCCTTCTCCGGCATGGCCGTGGACAGGGTGGCGACCCGGCTGAGCGTCACCGTCTGCGACACCCCGGGCACCGTCAGCTCGCGGCCCAGCGCCGCCGCGGCGGCCGCGAAGGCGGGCACCCCGGGCACCACCTCATAGTCGATGCCCAGCGCGTCGAGCCGCCGGCACTGTTCGGCCAGCGCCGAATAGAGCGACGGATCCCCCGAATGCAGGCGCGCCACGTCGTGACCGGCGGCATCGGCGGCGACGATCTCGTCGATGATCTGATCGAGTGTCAGCGGCCCGGTGTCGACGATCCGCGCATCATCGGGACAGTGCGCCAACAGATCCCGCGGCATGATCGACCCCGCGTACAGGCACACCGGGCATCGGCCGAGCAACCGCTGTCCACGCACGGTGATCAGATCCGCCGCGCCGGGGCCGGCGCCGATGAAAAATACGGTCACTGTTTCACCCACGCCCACTGGGTCACCGGCAGCGCGGGACGCCACGCGGTGAAGCCGCCCACGGCGCCACCCTGATAGTGCTGGAAGCGTCGCAACTCGCCACCTCTCTCCGAATACCACTGCGCCAAGAAGGCTTCCGATTCCACCGTGACGGCGTTGGCCACCAGCCTGCCACCGGAGGGCAGATGGTCGACACAGGCCTGCAGCAGGCTGGGCTGGGTGACCCCGCCGCCGACGAAGATCACCGCCGGGGGTGCCACGTTGCCGAAGGCGCCGGGAGCGTCGGCCTGCACGTCGACCCGGGCGCCGAAAGCGTCGGCGTTGGCCGCGATCCGATCTCGTCGCTGCTCATCTCGCTCAAAGGCCACCGCCCGGCAGCCCGGTGCGCTGCGACACCATTCGACGGAAACGCTTCCCGAACCCGAGCCGACATCCCACAACAGCTCGCCGGGCCGCGGTCCCAGGGCGGCCAGGGTCACCGCCCGAACGGTCTGCTTGGTGATCTGCCCGTCGTGGGCGAACTCGTCGTCGGGTAGTGCATGGGCGCGGCGGTGATCGGGCAGATACCGCACGGCCACGACATTGAGATCGTGGACAGGCTCGGCGAATTCGTGTGCCGAGGCCCGGATCATCCGCTCCTGCGGACCGCCGAGTTGCTCGAGCACGGTGAGCTCGGAATCGCCGCGGCCGGATTCGGTGAGCAGGCGGGCCAGGGTGGCCGCGGTGGTGCCGTCGCGGCTGAGCACGACGGCGCGTCCGCCGCGCCGTACCGCGGTGGACGGGTCCGCGGTCACCAGACTGATCACCTCGGTGTCGTGCACCGGCCAGCCCAGTCGGGCACAGGCCAACGTCACCGAGGACACGTGCGGCAGGACCCGCACGCGTTCGGCGCCGAACACCCGGATCAGCGTGGCCCCGATCCCGTGCAGCATCGGATCCCCGGAGGCAACCACGTGCACGGTGCCGAGCCCGTCGAACAGCGTCGGTAGTGCGTCCAGCATCGGTGACGGCCATTGCCGTCGCTGCCCGGTGATCGACGCGTCGAGCAGGTCGAGTTGGCGGGGCGCGCCGAAAATGGTTCGTGCGCTGCGTAATTCGGCGGCCGAGGCCGGCGACAGGCCGGCCATCCCGTCCGCGCCGATACCGACGACGATGATCACCGCGGCAGCCTACGCCAGATCGGGCCGGGCAGGATCCGGAACACCGCGGCGATGACGCCCACCTGCCGCGGCACCCACACGCTGCGGCGTTTGCCCTTCAGGGCGCGCACCGTCGCATCGGCGACCTGCGCCGGGGTGCTGGAGAACGGTGCCGGTTCCATCCCGTCGGTCATCCGGCCGATCACGAACCCGGGCCGCACCAGCAACAGCCGCACGCCCGATCCGCGCAGCGCGTCGGCCAGGCCCCCGCAAAAACCGTCCAGCCCGGCCTTCGCCGATCCGTATACGTAATTGGCCCGACGCACGCGCACACCGGCGATCGAGGAGAACGTGACGATGGTGCCCGCCGCGACGTTGCGCATGGTGGTGGCCAGCTCGGTGAGCAGGCTGACCTGGGCCACGTAGTCGGTGTGCACGATCGCCGCGGCGTGCGCGGAATCGGCCTCGGCCCGTTTCTGCTCGCCGAGGACGCCGAACGCGAGTACCGCGGTCGCGATAGGCCCGAGTTCGCCGGTGAGCGCGGCCACCAGCGGGCCGTGGGAGGCGATGTCATCGGCGTCGAACTCGCGGACATGCACCTCGGTGGCGCCGGCCGCCCGCACCGCCTGCACCTCGGCGGCCAGATCGTCGGCCCGCCGCGCTGCCAGCACCACCTTCCGACCTGGCGCCAAGCGTTTGGCGACCTCGACGCCGATCTCGCTGCGACCGCCGAAAATGACGACGTAGCCCGTGTCCTCCATGGCAGTGATTATGTCCTGCGCTAGCGTGGACCCCGATGGGCAAGGCAACCACCCGACTGACCAATGACGCGCTGGCATTTCTGACCGAGCGTCATCTGGCCATGCTCACCACCCTGCGCGGTGACAACTCCCCGCACGTGGTGGCGGTCGGCTTCACCTTCGACCCCACCACGCATCTGGCCCGGGTGATCACCACCGGTGGCTCGCAGAAGGCCGTCAACGCCAAGGAGCGCGGCGTCGCGGTGCTCAGCCAGGTCGATGGCGCCCGGTGGCTCTCGCTGGAGGGAACCGCCACCGTCAGCGGCGATCCCGATGATGTCCGCGATGCCGAACTGCGCTACGCGCAGCGCTACCGGACACCCCGGGTCAATCCGCGCCGCGTGGTCATCACGGTTCGGATCGAGCGCGTGCTCGGCTCGTCGACGTTGCTGGACCGCAGCGAGTCCTGACCGTCAGACCGGCACGACGACCAGTTCGTGCGGTCGGTGGTTCACCGACTCCACACCGTCCTCGGTGACGATCACGATGTCCTCGATGCGCGCTCCCCACGTGCCCGCGAAATAGATCCCCGGCTCGACGGAGAACGCCATCCCGGGCCGCAGGACGATGTCATTGCCGGCGACGATATAGGGCTCCTCGTGCACCGAGAGCCCGATGCCGTGACCGGTCCGGTGCACGAACACCTCGGCCAGACCCTCGGCGGCGAGCACATCGCGGGCGACGGCGTCGACCGACTCGGCGGTCATCCCGGGGCGCACCGCGGCGACCGCGTCGGCCTGCGCGCGCTGCAGCACCGCGTACTGGCGGGCCACCTCCGGATCCGGGGTGCCGATGCTGTAGGTGCGGGTGCAGTCGGAGTTGTAGCCGGGGGCATACGGCCCGCCGATATCCACGACGACGATATCGCCGGCCGCCAGGGTGCGGTCCGAGCATTCGTGGTGCGGGTCGGCACCGTTGGGTCCGGAGCCGACGATGATGAACGCCACCTCCGAATGTCCTTCGGCGACAATGGCTTCGGCGATATCGGCGGCGACGTCGGCCTCGGTGCGGCCGGGCACCAGGAATTCGGGTACCCGGGCGTGCACCCGGTCGATGGCGGCCCCCGCCTTGCGCAGCGCGTCGACCTCGGCCGGGTCCTTGATCATCCGCAGTTGGCGCAGCACGTCGGTGGCCAGCACCGGCACCCGCCCGAGGACCTCCGCCAGCGGCAGCAGGTGCAGAGCGGGCATGGAATCGGTGACCGCGGTCGCGATGGCCTCCCCTGCCCCGAGCGCCTGAGCCACCAGCGCGTAGGGATCCTGGCCGTCGACCCAATCACGCACCGTCACATCGAGTTCGGGCACCGCCGATTCGCGCAGCGCGGCCAACTCCAGGCGCGGCACCACGACCGTGGGCGTGGACCCGTCGGCGGGCACCACCAGGGCGGTCAGCCGTTCGAAGGTCTGGGCCCGTGACCCGAGCAGATAGCGCAGGTCATAACCCGGAGTGATGATGAGCGCGGCCAACCCGGCCGCGGCGGCTCCGGCGGCGGCGTCACGCAGTCGTCGGGCATAGACATCGGTGCTGAAGCGGGCGGTGTCTGCGGCGGTGGCCATGGCCATAGGCTAGTGCGATGCCCGATCCCGGAATCAACTCCCCCGTCCTGCTGCTCGACGGCGCCAGCATGTGGTTCCGCTCGTTCTTCGGGGTGCCGTCCTCGATCACCGCGCCCGATGGCCGGCCCGTCAACGCGCTGCGCGGTTTCATCGACAACATCGCCGCCCTGGTGACCACACACCGGCCCGGCCGGCTGGTGGTCTGCCTGGACCTGGACTGGCGCCCGCAGTGGCGCGTCGACCGCATCCCCTCCTACAAGGCGCACCGCGTCGAGGAGGCCCTGCCGGACGGAACCCCCGATATCGAAGAGGTGCCCGACGAGCTGACCCCGCAGGTCGACATGATCATGGCGATGCTGGACGCCTTCGGGATCGCCACCGCGGGAGCGCCCGGGTACGAGGCCGACGATGTGCTGGGCACGCTGGCCGCCGCCGAGCGAAAAGATCCGGTGGTGGTGGTCAGCGGCGACCGCGATCTGCTGCAACTCGTCGGCGACGACCCCGTCCCGGTGCGTGTCTTCTATATCGGGCGCGGGCTGGCCAAGGCGGTGCTGTACGGCCCCGCCGAGGTGGCCGAGACCTACGGCGTCCCGGTGGATCGCGCCGGACCGGCGTATGCCGAACTCGCACTGTTGCGTGGGGATCCCTCCGACGGGTTGCCGGGTGTCGCCGGTGTCGGGGAGAAGACGGCCGCGACGCTGCTCGCCCAGCACGGATCGCTGGCGGCCATCGTGGCCGCGGCTGCCGATCCCGGGTCGAAGATGCCTACGGCACAACGGAAGAAGCTGTTGGCCGCGCAGGAGTACATCGTGGCCGCCGAACCGGTGGTGCGGGTGGCACTCGACGCGCCGGTCAGCATGTCCACGGCGACCGATGCGTTACCGCTGGCCGCCGCCGACCCGTCCCGGGTGGTCGAACTGGCCACCGAGTTCGGCGTGCAGTCCTCGATCGCCCGGTTGCAGAAGGCGCTGGACAAACTGCCCTGACGGCGCGAGCGACCGCGTCGGAACCGCGACACGCCGCCGCGGTGCGCACTCTGCGGTCGCTCGCGGCGGACCTACTTCGGTCGACCGACCTCGTAGGTGCCGTTGTCGTCCTGGAAGGTCACGGTGACCTGACGCTTGGTCCCGTCGATGCTGACCTCGCAGGTGAAGGTGTCACCCTTCTTGACCTCGGGGCTGACACCACCGTTGCAGGTGACGTCGCGGACGTTCTGGGCGCCGTAGCCGTTGGCTTCGTCGGTGAGGATCTGCTGCACCCCGGTCTGGGCGGCCTCCACGTCCAGCGTGGTGGTGACGAAGAAACCGGGCTTCCAGAAGCCGAGCACCAGCACCGCGACGATGATCACCAGGGCGAGCCCGCCGATGACGCTGCCGATGACGGCCAGCGACTTCTTCGAGCCCTCCTCGGAACCGGTGGGGCCGTAGGGCTGGTACTGCTGGGACGGGTCGTACTGGCCGGGCTGCCCGTACTGGGGCTGCTGGCCGTAGGGCTGGCCCGGCTGCTGTCCGTACTGCGGGTACTGCGGCGCGTATCCGGTCGGCTGCTGACCGTACTGGTCGGGCTGCGGGTACTGCTGCGGCTGCCCGTAGGCGGGCTGTCCCGGCTGCTGGTACTGCGGGTACTGCGGCGCCTGGTAGGCGGGCGGCTGGCCCCAGGCCGGGGCGTCGCCGGCGGGCTGCTCGGGCGTGGGAGGCGGCTGCCAGGCGGGTTGATCACCCGGCGGCGGGGTGCCGCCGGACTGCGGCGGCTGACCCGACCACGCCTGCGTGGGGTCAGATCCCTGCGGTCCGCTCATCGTGTCTCCTTGATCCGGGCTCGGTCTACGCTCGCCGCCACACTACCCTGCATCAACTGCCACGACGCCTCGTCGAATGTCGTTGATGGCGCGTTTCGCCGCGGTCCGCAGTGCCGGTGCCGGTGCGGCATTGCGCACCTGGTCGGCCAGATCCAGCACCTGTCGGCACCACCGGACGAAATCGCCCGCGGACAGCGGGGATCCGTTGCCGTTGACATCCGAGGCGGCCAACGACGACGCCAGATCTCCCGTCGTCGCCCACTGATGGATGGCGGCGACGAAGCCGTCATCGGGTTCGCGGCTGTGTGTGATGCGTTGGCGCTGTTCGTCACTGCGGATGTCGGCCCACAGCCGCCGGGTGCCCGCCAGCGCCTTGCGCAGATTGCCGGTCGGAATCTGCATGCCCTGCGGTGCGGGCCCGTCACCACGGGATTCGAACAGCACCGCCGAGAGCACGCCGGCCAGCTCGGCGGGGCCCAATCCGTCCCACACCCCACGGCGCAGGCATTCGGCCACCAAAAGATCGCTCTCGCTGTAGATCCGCGCCAGCAGCCGACCGTCGTCGGTCACCCTCGGCGTGTCGCCCGAGCGGTCCACGAATCCGCGTTCGGAGAGCAGCACCAGGATCCGGTCGAAGGTACGCGCCAACGAGTTGGTCGCCGCCGCGACCTTCTGGCGGATCTGCTCGTTCTCCCGCTCCAGACGCAGATACCGTTCGGCCAGCCGGATCTGGGTCTCGCGGTCGGCGGCACCGTGCACCGGGTGGCGACGCAGCTGGTCGCGCAGCCCGGCCAGCTCGGGATCGACATCCGGTTCGCCCCGCGGGGCGCGGCGACGGCTCGGCACATCCAGGCCGGCCGCCGCCGACAGCAGCGCCGAGGCCAGATCGCGGCGCACCCGGGGCTGGCGGTGCTCGACCCGTTTGGGCAGGTGCATCGACCCCAGCGCGGATCCGCCCGAGTAGTCACTCGACGAGATGCGGCCCGCCCAGCGATGTTCGGTGAGCACCAGCGGTCGCGGATCCTCGCTGTCGCGGGCCGGTTCCAGCACCACGGCCAGGCCACCGCGACGTCCGCTGGTGATGTTGATGATGTCGCCGCGGCGCAGCGCGGTCAGCGCGTCGTCGGCGGCGCGACGGCGTTGCAGCCGAGACGCCCGTGACTGTGCGCGTTCCCGGGTGGAGATGGCCGCCCGCAGGCGGGCGTACTCCAGGATCGGCGGCTCGGTCTTCTTGCCCGGCTCTGCGCCCATCTCGGCGGCGAGATCGGCGAGCATCTTCTCGCCGCGGGCAAGTCCGCGTACCAGACCGACGACCGAGCGGTCGGCCTGGAACTGCGCGAACGATCGCTCCAGCAGCTTGCGGGCCTGTTCGGGACCCATCTGCTGCACCAGATTGATCGTCATGTTGTACGACGGCGCGAAGGAACTCTTCAGCGGGAAGGTGCGGGTGGAGGCCAATCCGGCGACCTCCGCCGGTTCGGCGGCGGCGTCATCGGGATGCCAAAGCACCACCGCATGGCCCTCCACATCGATACCGCGCCGACCCGCCCGCCCCGTCAACTGGGTGTACTCACCGGGCGTCAGCGGCACGTGCTGCTCGCCGTTGTACTTGACCAGCCGCTCCAGCACCACCGTGCGGGCGGGCATGTTGATGCCGAGCGCCAGTGTCTCGGTGGCGAACACGGCCTTGGTCAGGCCCGCGGTGAACAGTTCCTCGACGGTGTGCCGGAAGACCGGGAGCATCCCCGCGTGGTGGGCGGCCAGCCCGCGCAGCAGGCCCTCACGCCATTCGTAGTAGCCCAGCACCTGCAGGTCCGCATCCGACAGGTCCGCGCACCGCCGGTCGATGATCTGTGCGATGCGCTCCCGGTCCTCGTCGGTGGTCAGCCGCAGCGGCGAGCGCAGACACTGCTTGACCGCGGCGTCGCAGCCGGCCCGGGAGAACACGAAAGTGATTGCCGGCAGCAGACCTTCGGCATCCAGCGTGGCGATCACATCGGGTCGTGACGGCGGTCGGTTCAGGCTGGGCCGGCCGGTCTGGCGGCCCCGCCCCCGGCCGCGGGGCTGCCAGTCGGTGAGCCGGTCGGCTTCGCGCCGATGGGCGATGTGGCGCAGCAGGTCCCGATCCACCAGCGCCTGGTCGCTTCCGCTGAACAGGTCGAACAACCGCTTGCCGACCATCATGTGCTGCGACAGCGGCACCGGCCGGTGCTCGTCGACCACCACCGTGGTGTCACCGCGCACGGTCTGGATCCAGCCGCCGAACTCCTCGGCGTTGCTCACCGTCGCGGACAGGCTGACGAGTCGGACCTCGTCGGGCAGGTGCAGGATGACCTCCTCCCACACCGCGCCGCGCATCCGGTCGGCCAGGAAGTGCACCTCGTCCATCACCACATGGGAAAGCCCCTGCAGGGCAGCGGAGTTCGCGTAGAGCATGTTACGCAGCACCTCGGTGGTCATCACCACCACCGGTGCGTCACCGTTGATGGACTGATCACCGGTGAGCAGGCCGATCTCCTCGGGCCCGTAGCGCTGCACCAGGTCGGTGTGCTTCTGATTGCTCAGCGCCTTGATCGGCGTGGTGTAGAAGCATTTGCGGCCGGCGGCCAGCGCCAGGTGCACGGCGAACTCGCCCACCACCGTCTTACCGGCCCCGGTCGGCGCGCAGACCAGCACACCGTGCCCGTTCTCCAGCGCGGCGCAGGCCCGCAGCTGAAAACCGTCGAGCCCGAACCGCAGCTGCTCGGCGAAACTGCGCAGCTGAGGTCCGGCGTCAGGTGGCGTCGTCATCGATCAGTGCCTGCGAGGACACCGCGGTCGGTGGGGCGATCGGCTCGGCCGCCGGAATCGGCGCGGCCTGATCCTCGGGCACCTCGGCGAGCGCCTCCCGCTTGGCTTTGCGCCTGTCGTGGATGCGGGCGATCTGGATGGCGAACTCCAACAGCAGGGTCAGCGCGAGCGCGAGCGCGAGCATCGAGAACGGGTCCGAACCGGGGGTGGCGAAGGCGGCGAAGACGAACAGCGCGAAGATCAGCCCACGGCGCCACTCCTTGAGCCGCGCATAGGTGAGCACCCCGATCAGGTTCAGCATGATGATCAGCAGTGGGAACTCGAAGCTGATACCGAAGACCAGCAGCAGGTTGATCAGGAAGCCGAAGTACTGGTCACCGGACAGCGCGGTCACCTGGACATCGCTGCCGACGGTGAGCAGGAAGCTCAACGCGGTGGACAGCACCACATAGGCCAGCACCGCGCCACCGATGAACAGCACCCCACCGACGGCGACGAAGGCGACGCCGAACCGGCGCTCCTTGTTGTAGAGCCCGGGGGTGATGAACGCCCACAGCTGGTACAGCCAGACCGGGCTGGCCAACACCACACCGGCGGTCAGCGCCACCTTGAGGCGGAGCATGAACTGGTCGAACGGGCCGGTGGCGAGCAGGCGACACTGCCCGTCCGGGGCGATGGTGGCGCGCGCCGATTCCGGCAGCGCACAGTAGGGCCCGCGCAGCCATTCACCCAGGCTGTGGAAACCCAGAAAGCCGTGGGTGTACCAGATGAAGCCGAGAATCGTCGTCAGCACGACCGCGGCCACGGCGATCAGCAGCCGGTTGCGCAGTTCGGCCAGATGGTCGACCAGCGACATGGTGCCGTCGGGATTGGTCTGCGCACGACGACGCAGCTTCTTGAGTATTGCGGGGGTCTGCACGGGCAGCCTTAACGTCGAAGCAAGCGCGGGACGTCCCACCGGCGCAGTGGATGCCGCGGGTGGGACGGGGACTGCGGCAGGCTAGGCCGTGCGCTTGTCGCTGGACTGCTCGGGGGCGTCCACGCGCTCCGAACTGACCGGAGTGGCCTGGGTCCCGCTCTCGGGCAGCGACGTGCTCGGCTTGTCGGCGCCGTCGGACTGCATCTCCTTGATCTCGGACTTGAAGATCCGCATCGACTTACCCAGCGAACGCGCCGCGTCCGGGAGCTTCTTGGCACCGAACAGCAGGATGAAAGCTGCGATAACGATCAGCCAGTGCCAGGGTTGAAGACCGCCCAATTCAAACACCTCCAGAGATTGTGGTCGAGTCTACTCGTCTTCATACGCGCGAACCGCGGCTGCGGCTGTCTCGCGGACCTTGTCCGCCAAATCCCGTGGCTTCAGCACCCGCACGGCCGATCCGAAACCCAGGACGAAGCGGGCCATCCACTCATCAGAAGCGTATGTCATGGCCGCCTCACATGCACCGTCGGGAAGCTCGGTGAGCACCCGCAGCGGGTAGTAGTCGAACATCCAGCCGGCGGACTTGTCGATGAGCAGCGTGGCCGACGGCAGCGACGGATCGGCGTCGAACAGCGCGGTATCCGGTTCGGCCTGCACGGCCGGCGCCGGTGGGTTCGAGGGTTCGTCGAGCACCCGCGCGTCGACGATGCGGTCGAACCGGAACAGCCGCACCCCCTCCGCACTGCGGCACCACGCCTCCAGATAACTGCGGTCGCTGACGAGCACGACGCGGATCGGGTCGACGATGCGGCTGGAGACGGTGTCGTGGGAAGCCGAGTGGTACTCCAGTGCCAGTGCCCGGCCGGTGCGGGTGGCGTCCCGGACCGCGGTGGCGCTGACGGGTTCGCAGACGTCGACGGGTTCGGCCGCGCTGGCGGTGCCCGCCGCGGACTCGATCTTGGCGATGGCGCTGCGGGCGGCCTGCGGATCGACCATGCCCGGCACGTCCAGCAGCGCGCGCAGCGCCACCAGCACGCCGGTGGCCTCGGTGGAGGTCAGCCGCAGCGGATGGTCGACACCGGCGGCGAAGGTCACCGCGATGGTGTCACCGGTGAAATCGAAGTCGATGAGATCACCGGGGCCGTAGCCGGGCAGCCCGCACAACCACAGCTGATCCAGATCGGCATCGAGCTGTTTGCGGGTCACGCCCAGCGCGGCGGCCGCCTCGTCACGGGTGACCCGGGGATTGGCCTGGAAGTACGGCACCATGTTCAGCAGCCGGACCAGCCGGGTGGACACCTGGTTCATGAGCGGTCCTCGCCGGCGGTCGAGGTGTTACCCGCATGCGCCCGCAACCGGGCCAGCACATCATCGCGCAACTGCGGCGGGTCCAGGGCCACCGCGTCGGTGCCGTAGCTGGCGATCTCGCGGGCCAGCCGGTCGTGCATGCCGATGTCCACGGTGATCTCCTCCCCTGTGCGTCCCCGCCAGGTCAGAGGTGCGGCGGTGACGGCCTGGCGGCGCAGTGCGGTGGCCCGGCCCTCGGCGATCCACACCCTGGCCTGCTCCCCGGTCGGCACGTCGGCCACCACCCGCTGCACGATCTCACGCAGATCGATCCCGTCGGGGACGGTCACCGCGCCCGACGGTCCGATCGCCTTGGCACCCGGCCCGATGCGCGACAGCCGGAACGTCCGGGTGTCGGCACGGTCGCGATCGTGACCGACGACGTACCAGCGACCCTGATGGGTCAGGACACCCCACGGTTCCAGGGTGCGCGTCCGATAGGGGTCGTTGCGGGTCTGGCGGTGCTGGAACTGGACCACCCGGCCGGAGTTCGTCGCCGCCAGCAGCACGCCGAGGGCCTCCTCGGAGCCGCGCAGGCCGGGCAGCGCCGCGGTCGACGTGATGGCCACCCCGGCATCCTCGGAGTCGACGTCCACCCCGGCCGCGCGCAGCTTGAGCAGCGCACTCTGGGTGGCGGTGACCAGTTCGGGCGACTGCCACAGCTGGGTGGCCACGGCCACCGCGGCCGATTCCTCGGCGGTCAGTTCGACCGGTGGCAGCGCGTAGGCCTTGCGGTTGATCCGATAGCCCTCGGTGGCGTCGAACGAGGACAGTTTGCCGGTCTCCAGCGGGATCCCCAGATCGCGCAGCTCGTTCTTGTCCCGTTCGAACATCCGGGAAAACGCCTCGTCGGAGGCGCTCTCGGAGTAGCCCGCGACGCTCTTCCGGATTTTCTCGGCCGTCAGGTACGAATTGGTGGACAGCAGTGCGATCACCAGATTCATCAGGCGTTCGACTTTTGACGTCGGCACGTCAGCAGCTTAGGGCGTGTGCGCCCGATGACCGTGCGCGACGCTCACATGCTCGCGATGAGGCGCTTCACCCGTTCGTCCACCGACCGGAACGGATCCTTGCACAGCACCGTGCGCTGGGCCTGGTCGTTGAGCTTGAGGTGCACCCAGTCGACGGTGAAATCGCGGCCCGCTTCCTGTGCGGCGCTGATGAACTCGCCGCGCAGCTTGGCCCGGGTGGTCTGCGGCGGGGTGTTGACCGCGGCCTCGATCTCCTCGTCGGTGGTGATCCGGGCCGCCAGACCCTTGCGCTGCAGCAGGTCGAACACACCGCGGCCGCGTTTGATGTCGTGATAGGCCAGATCCAGCTGGGCGATCTTCGGATCGGACAGCTCCATGTCGTAGCGATCCTGATAACGCTGGAACAGCTTTCGTTTGATGACCCAGTCGATCTCGGTGTCGACCTTGGCGAAGTCCTGGGACTCGACGGCGTCGAGTTGGCGGCCCCACAGATCGACCACCTGCTCGATCTGGGTGTTGGGTTCGCGGGTCTGCAGGTACTCCACGGCCCGGCCGTAGTACTCGCGCTGGATGTCCAGCGCGCTGGCCTGGCGCCCGCCGGCCAGCCGCACCGGGCGGCGCCCGGTCAGGTCGTGACTGACCTCCCGGATGGCCCGGATCGGGTTGTCCAGCGAGAAGTCCCGGAACGCCACGCCGGCCTCGATCATCTCCAGCACCAGCGATGCCGTGCCGACCTTGAGCATGGTGGTCGACTCGCACATGTTGGAGTCCCCGACGATGACGTGCAGTCGACGGTACTTCTCGGCGTCGGCATGCGGTTCGTCACGGGTGTTGATGATGGGACGGCTGCGCGTCGTCGCGCTGGAGACGCCCTCCCAGATGTGTTCGGCGCGCTGCGACAGGCAGTAGGTCGCCGACTTCGGGGTCTGCAACACCTTGCCGGCACCACAGATCAACTGGCGGGTCACCAGGAAGGGCAGCAGCACGTCGGAGATGCGGGAGAACTCGCCGGCCCGCACGATCAGATAGTTCTCGTGGCAGCCGTAGGAGTTGCCCGCGGAGTCGGTGTTGTTCTTGAACAGGTAGATGTCCCCGCCGATGCCCTCATCGGCGAGGCGCTGCTCGGCATCGATGAGCAGGTCCTCCAACACCCGCTCGCCGGCCCGGTCGTGGGTGACCAGTTGGGCCAGGTTGTCGCACTCGGCGGTCGCGTACTCGGGGTGGCTGCCCACATCGAGGTAGAGCCGGGCCCCGTTCCGCAGGAAGACGTTGGAGCTGCGGCCCCAGGACACCACCCGCCGGAAGAGATAGCGGGCAACCTCGTCGGGGCTGAGCCGGCGGTGACCGTGGAACGTGCAGGTCACACCGAATTCCGTCTCGATACCCATGATCCGTCGCTGCACAAAGTCGAGCTTACGGGGTGGTTCACGGTATCGGTGGGCAAGCCTCGCCGGTATTCGTTTCCGGTCGCGGGTGGGCGCGACCTACTGTGCGGGCGGCGGCTCCGGATCGGCGTCGCTTCCGCCGTCCGCGGCGGGCACCAGTGCCTCCAGCGCCGCACCGGTGATCCGGCGGAAGGCGCGGCGCGGACGATTGGCGTCCAGGACGGCGACCTCCATGGTGGACGGTCCGAGCACCCGGGTCTCGCCACCGTTGCCCGAACCGGCGATGCCGGCCCGCAGCGCGTTCACCGCGATGGTGACCGCATCGGCCAGGTTGGCGTTCTCGGTGTAGGACTCGGCCAGCGCGGTGGCGATCGGTTCGGTGGTGCCGCCCATCACCACGAAATGCGGCTCGTCGGCGATCGACCCGTCATAGGTGATCCGGTACAGCTCAGGGGCTTTCGATTCGCCGTAGTGCGCAACCTCGGCCACGCAGAGTTCCACCTCGAAGGGTTTCGCCTGCTCGGTGAAGATGGTGCCGAGCGCCTGGGCGTACACGTTGGCCAGCTGGCGACCCGTCACGTCCCGGCGGTCGTAGGCGTAGCCGCGGGTGTCGGCGAATTGGATGCCGGCCACGCGCAGCTTGTCGAACTCGTTGAACCGGCCGACGGCGGCGAAGCCGACCCGGTCGTAGAGTTCGCTGATCTTCTGCAGCGACCGCGACGGGTTCTCGGCGACGAACAGCACACCGCTGTCATAGGCCAGCACCACCACGCTCCGACCACGCGAGATGCCTTTGCGGGCAAGCTCGGACCGCTCACGCATCGCCTGTTCGGGCGAGATGAAATAGGGAAAACTCATATCAGCCGTTACCGCCCGCGCGCGTCCGTTTCTCGATGACCTGCCTGGCCAGATCGGCGATCCTGGCCTCGGTGACCTCCTCGGCCCCCGCGGAACTGATCAGCACCGCGGTCGGGTAGATACCGCGCACCAGATCGGGACCGCCGGTCGCCGAATCGTCGTCGGCGGCGTCGTAGAGCGCCTCGATCCCCGCCATCAGGGCGGAGTCGGCGTCGGTCACCTGGGGGTAGAGCTTCTTGATCGAGGACTTGGCGAACAGCGAGCCCGAGCCCACCGCCTGGTAGCCCTCCTCCTCGATGTTCCAGCCGCCGGCCGCATCGAAGGACACGATGCGCCCGGCGTTCTGCATATCGGGGTCGTCGATGTCGAAGGCGACCAGCAGCGGCAGCGCGACGAAGCCCTGTAGGGCCGCACCGAGATTGCCGCGCACCATGGTGGCCAGCCGGTTCACCTTGCCGCGGAAGGTCAGCGGCACACCCTCGACCTTTTCGTAATGCTCCAGTTCGACGGCGTAGAGCCGGGCGAATTCGACGGCGATGGCCGCCGTGCCCGCGATGCCGGTGGCCGCGTAATCGTCGGCGATGTGCACCTTCTGCACGTCGCGGCTGGCGATCATGTGGCCCTGGGTGGCGCGCCGGTCACCGGCGATCAGGACACCGCCGGGGAATTTCAGCGCCACGATCGTCGTGCCGTGCGGCAGATCGGTACCTGGGCCGCCGGCGGCACCACGGCCGCCCGGAAGCAACTGCGGCGCCTGCCGACTCAGGAAATCGGAGAACGACGAGAGGTTCAGATGAGCTGGGGTGAGATCGAGACTGTCGGGGAACGGTTTATGCGACCAACCCGTCACTGGCCACCCTTTTGCACGTAGGCACGCACGAAGTCCTCTGCGTTCTCTTCCAGGACGTCGTCAATCTCGTCGAGCAGATCGTCGGTCTCCTCGGCCAGCTTCTCGCGGCGCTCCTGCCCGGCTGCCGATGCGCCGGGAACGTCGTCATCCTCACCGCCGCCACCGCCACGCTTGGTCTGCTCCTGAGCCATCGCTGCCTCCTGATTGCTCTGTCCGGTTCTTTCACATTACCGGTCGACACCGATAAAGCTGGGGATAGCGAAGGTTAGTTGGTGAGCTGCTCGACGAGTTCGACGGCACTGTCCACCGAGTCCAGCAGCGCACCGACATGCGCCTTGCTCCCCCGCAGCGGCTCCAGGGTAGGGATCCGGACGAGCGAATCCCCACCGAGGTCGAAGATGACCGAGTCCCAACTCGCCGCGGCGATATCGGCGCCGAACCGGCGCAGGCATTCACCGCGGAAGTACGCCCGGGTATCGGTGGGCGGGTTGTCGACGGCGTCGAGCACCTGTTGTTCGGTGACCAGACGCTGCATGGAACCCCGCGCCACCAGGCGGTTGTACAGGCCCTTGTCCAGGCGCACGTCGGAGTACTGCAGGTCGACCAGGTGCAGCCGCGGGGCGGACCAGGACAGGTTCTCGCGCTGGCGGAATCCGTCGAGCAGTCGCAACTTGGCCGGCCAGTCCAGGATCTCCGCGCATTCCATGGGATCGCGCTCCAGCAGATCCAAGACGTGTGCCCAGGTCTCGACGACATGGTCGGCCCGCGGGTCGGGGTCACGGGCCTCGACAAGTTTGGCAACCCGGTCCAGATAGATCCGTTGCAGCGCAAGCGCGGTCAGCTCGCGACCGTCGGCCAGCGCGACGGTGGCGCGCAGCGACGGGTCCCGGCTGATGACGTGCACGGCGTGCACCGGGCGCGCCAGTGCCAGATCGGAGAGGTCGATACCGTGTGCCGGGCCCTCCTCGATGAGATCGAGCACCAGCGAGCTGGTGCCGACCTTGAGGTAGGTCGATGTCTCGGCCAGGTTGGCGTCGCCGATGATGACGTGCAGCCTGCGGTACTTGTCCGCGTCGGCATGCGGTTCGTCGCGGGTGTTGATGATGCCGCGTTTGAGCGTGGTCTCCAGGCCGACCTCGACCTCGATGTAATCGGCGCGCTGGGACAGCTGGAAACCCGGCTCGTCACCGGAGGGACCGATACCGACGCGGCCCGAGCCGGTGACGATCTGACGGGACACCAGGAACGGGGTGAACCCGGCGATGACCGCGGAGAACGGGGTCTGCCGTGACATCAGGTAGTTCTCGTGGGTGCCGTAGGACGCACCCTTGCCGTCGACGTTGTTCTTGTACAACTGCAGCTTGACCGCACCCGGCACGCTGGCCACATGGCGGGCGGCGGCCTCCATGACACGTTCGCCGGCCTTGTCCCAGATCACCGCATCCAGCGGGTCGGTGACCTCGGGAGCCGAGTACTCGGGGTGCGCATGGTCGACGTACAGCCGCGCCCCGTTGGTCAGGATCATGTTGGCCGCGCCGACCTCGTCGGCGTCGACGATCGGGGCGGGTCCGGTGGTGCGGGACAGATCGAATCCGCGGGCGTCGCGCAATGGCGACTCCACCTCGTAGTCCCATCTGGTGCGCTTCGCGCGCTGCAGTCCGGCCGCCGCCGCGTAGGCCAGCACGGCCTGCGTGGAGGTCAGGATCGGATTGGCCGTGGGGTCCGACGGCGAGGAGATGCCGTATTCGACCTCGGTGCCGATGATCCGTTGCATACGAGAAGCCTAGGCGACGTGCCGTGGCGGCCGGTCAGCGCGTCACCGGTGCGGCTGTCTCGCGTGCCGCCAGATGCTCGGGTCGGATCCCATCCGCCGCATAGGGATCGAGCAGCCGGTTCTCCACCGAGTTGAACACCAGGAAGACGTTGGACCGCGGCAGCGGGGTGATGTTCGATCCCGAGCCGTGCAGCAGGTTGCAGTCGAACCACAGCGCCGTGCCCGCCGCGCCGGTGAACTGATCGATGCCGCACTGATCGACGGCCTTGGTCAGGGTGTTCTCATCGGGTACGCCGAACTGTTGGGCGACCAGCGACTGCTGATGGTGATTGTCGGGGGTGGCGCCGACACATGGGTAGAACGTGCGGTGCGACCCCGGGATCACCATCAGCGACCCGTTGTAGGGATAGTTGCGGGTCAGCGCGATCGAGCAGGACACCGCCCGCATGCGCGGCATACCGTCCTCGGCGTGCCAGGTCTCGAAATCGGAGTGCCAGTAGAACCCGGACCCGGTGAAACCTGGCATCAGGTTGATCCGGGCCTGATGGATATAGACATCGCTGCCGAGCAACTGCCGCGCCACCGGCAGCACCGTGTCGAGGCGCACCACATCGGCGATCAACTCGCTGAGCAGGTGCGGTTGGAAGATCGAGCGGATGGTCCCGCGCGGCTCCCGGATGACGCGCGGATCATCGGAGCCGAGGTCGGCGGCCAGCCGGTCGATCTCGTTGCCCAACGGCGTGACAGTGTCCGCGGCGACGGTTTCGGGTCGGATCAGGTACCCGCCCTCGGTGTAGGCGTCGATGTCGGCGGCACCGAGCGGGCCGTCGGTACCGCCCCACACCACCGGATCCTGGCGTTCGATCGGCGTGATCGCGTGGTCGAGCCTGCTCGGGTACGGATCATGCAAAGGTTGCAGTACAGCCGAACTCATGCAGACGCAGCCTCCCGTGGTGCAGGGTAGGCGCCGGTCTCGTCGTGCACCTCGTCACCGACCACCGGCGGGTTGAACACACACAGCATCCGCAGTTGGTCGGTGCACGTGACGCGGTGTCGCTCATGGCCGTTGAGCAGGTACATCGTCCCCGGCCCGAGGTCGTACACCTGACCGGTCTCCAGATCTGTCAGGGTGCCGGCACCCTCGATGACCCAGACCGCTTCCACATGGTGCTGGTAGTGGAACTCGCTGACCGAATCCGTCTGGATGACGGTTTCGTGGAAGGAGAACCCGACTCCGTCACCGGCCAGGATGATCCGCTTGGATCGCCATGCACCGGCAGCGACATCGCGCTCGGTGCCGGTGATCTCGGCAGTGGTACGCACAATCATGACAATGAACTCCTCGGTGTTCTAGACGGTGGCGGCGACGGACTCGGCCAGGATCTCCAGGCCCGATTCCAGGTCATCGCTCGATGTGGTCAGTGGCGGAAGCAGTTTGACCACCTCATCGGAGGGTCCGCTGGTCTCCATCAGGGCTCCGCGTTCGAACACGGCTCGGCACACCTGTTCGGCCAGTTCGGCGTTGTCGAAGCGAAGGCCTTGGGCCATACCGCGCCCGCGCGCCGAGACCCCGTCGTGCGCGGCCGCGATCCGGTCCAGTCCCTCGCGCAGCAGTTTGCCCTTGTCGGCCGTCTGCTGTGCGAACTTCGTGTCCGACCAGTAGGTTTCGAGCGCCTTGGTGGCGGTGACGAACGCCGGGTTGTGCCCGCGGAAGGTGCCGTTGTGCTCACCGGGGGTCCACACGTCCAGATCGCGGCGCAACAGGGTCAGCGCCATCGGCAGGCCATATCCGCTGATGGACTTGGACAGGGTGACGATATCGGGCACGATACCGGCCGCCTCGAAGCTGAAGAACCCGCCGGTGCGACCGCAGCCCATCTGGACATCGTCGACGATCAGCAGGATCTCGCGCTTTCGGCACAGCGCCGCGAGTTCCTGAAGCCATTCCAGCCGTGCGACATTCAGGCCGCCCTCCCCCTGCACGGTCTCGACGATGACCGCCGCGGGCCGGTTGAGTCCGCTGCCGGAGTCGTCGAGAACTCGCTCGAACCAGTGGAAGTCCTCGGTGACGCCACCGAAGTAGTTGTCATAGGGCATCGGGGTGGCGTGCACCAGCGGGATGCCGGCGCCGGCACGCTTCATCGAATTACCGGTCACCGACAGCGATCCCAGCGTCATCCCGTGAAAGGCGTTGGTGAAGCTGATGATCGACTCGCGGCCGGTCACCTTGCGAGCCAGCTTCAGTGCCGCCTCCACAGCGTTCGTGCCGGTCGGTCCGGGGAACTGAATCTTGTAGTCCAGCCCGCGCGGTGTCAGGATCAGCCGGTCGAACGCCTCCAGGAACTGCTGTTTGGCGGTGGTGGCGATGTCGAGCGAGTGCACGATGCCGTCACCGGCGAGGTAGTCCAGCAGCGCATCCTTGAGCACGGGGTTGTTGTGCCCGTAGTTCAATGCGCCTGCGCCGGCGAACATATCGAGGAATTTGCGGCCTTCGGTGTCGGTGACCCAGGAATCCTTGGCGGTGACCAGCGTGGTCGGCCAGGCCCGACAATAGCTGCGCACCTCGGATTCCACCGACGCGTAGACGTCGGGGAGATTCGACTCGGTCAGCGACGCGGCGTCGTCGAGCAGGGTTGATTCGAGCAGCAAGGTATTACCCTCCAATGGATTTCAGCCATCTCGGCGAGATGGTGTGGTGCACTGCCTGGCGGGCAGTGTCGATCAGTCGGTAACCAGTGGTGCGGCCAGCGGCCCGATGCGAAGCAGGGGCTCGTCGGCGTGCGCCAGGTCGGGGTCGAGTTGTTCGGCGGTGAAGTGCGGATGCTCGCTGAGCGGAACACCGTGCCGGCGGGCAAATGCGCCGAAGAAGGCCCGTGAGGGGGCGTTGTCCGGTGCCACCGTGGCCTCCACGGTCAGTGGGTGACCGTGTTGTTCGGATCGGATGCGGTGCACCAGATCGTCGAGCATCGCGGCCGCCAGGCCGTTGCCCTGAGCGGCCGGCGCGACGGCCACTTGCCACACGAACAGTACGCCGGGGCGTTGTGGCGGTTGATAGCCGGTGATGAAGCCCTGCAGCTCGCCGTCGACTTCGGCGACTATCGAGGTGTCGGCGAAGTCGGTGGCCAGCAGCAGGTACGCATAGGTCGAATTCAGGTCCAGCACACCGGTTTCGGCGACGATGCGCCGGATCGCGATGGCGTCGGAGCCTTGTGGACGGCGCAGTGTCTGCGCTTCGATCTCATCGGCTCCGGCCGAGTTGTCCGGAGCTGTCGTCAAGCCGTTCATATTCAGTAAGAGTCACCACCGAGCAGATTTCGATCTTGTCAGTTCACGTCTTCGGTACCCCGACCGTATGCACACGTAACTTTTCGATCAACCCTTCGAGTCGGCCGTCCGGCAGCCGGTTCACGCGACCGTTGAGCGCTGTCACCTGCGCGTATCTGCGGCGATGGCAGCAAATATTCGCCTGTCAGTCTGTTATCCAATCGTGATCTTTCCCGGCGTATAGTGGCCGACCTCACGTTCCGGCGTGCTTGTACGGCCGGTGCGGTGCCCGGCGCGTCGTGGTGGCCGCGCACCGCGCAATCGCGGCGGGCAACTGTCCGAATCCCCGGCGCGGACGGACCGACTGACGCTAACGTCACCGGATATGCCGTACGGTGAAAACAGCAGGTAAAGGAGTCACCGAACCGCCAGACCGTCGGCGCGCCACGTGGTCCGCACACCTTCATGCTCATCGTTGACACCCTGGCATGGGGGGCCGGTGCACAGCGTGACGCGCCGACCTCTGCGCGCATACGGGCCGGCGCCGCTGCGACCGGAACCGTAGGACAAAGAGGCGTTATGAGAGTGCTGATCGTCGAGGACGAGCCTCGGCTGCGTTCCACCCTGGCCATCGGACTGCGCGCCGAGGGATTCGTCGTCGTGGAGGCCGCCAATGGGGTCGACGGGCTGTGGCAGGCCAGCGAGAACGATTTCGATGTCGTGGTGCTCGACATCATGTTGCCCGGCCTCAACGGATACGAGGTACTGCGCCGGATGCGCGCGAAATCGGTGTGGACGCCGGTGCTGATGCTGACCGCCAAGGACGGCGAGTACGACCAGACCGATGCCTTCGATCTGGGCGCCGACGACTATCTGACGAAACCGTTCTCGTTCATCGTGCTGGTGGCCCGGCTGCGCGCGCTGGTCCGCCGGGCGGCGCCGCACCAGCCGCCGGTGCTCACGGCGGGATCGCTGTCGATCGACCCCGGCCGGCGCACCGTGCAGCGTGGCGACAAGGCACTGTCGCTGACGCCGCGCGAGTTCGGGCTGCTGGAATACCTGATGCGCAACAAGAACGTCGCCGTCACCAAGGCCGACATCCTGCGCAACGTCTGGGATGCCCACTACGACGGTCCGGACAATGTCGTCGAGGTCTATATCGGCTACGTGCGCCGCAAGATCGACATTCCGTTCGGCACCAGCACCATCGAGACCATCCGCGGAGTCGGCTACCGACTGGCCGACGACAACTGAACCACGGCCCGGGTGCCGCCGTCGGGACGATCCTCGATATACACCCGGCCGCGGTGTGCGGCCACGATCTCCGAGACGATTGCCAGCCCCAGGCCGGTTCCCCCGGCGTCGCGCGACCGTCCCTCGTCGAGGCGGACGAAACGGTCGAAGACCCGTAACCGGTCCCCCGCCGGGATGCCCGGACCGTCGTCGCCGATGGTCAACACCACCTGACCGTCGGTGGTGCGCATCTCGATCTCGACGACCGAGGCCGCATGTCGTGCCGCGTTGTCCAACAGATTGCGCAGCACGCGGGCCAGCGCGGCGGAATCGCCGCTGACCCGGGCCGGCCGGATGGTGGCCAGCACCTTGCAGGCGGTCTCCCGTCGGAGCCGATCGACCTCGGTGGCGGCCAGGTCGTCGAGATCGACATCATCGCGGCGCAGGCTCCAGCCGCGCTCGTCGGCGCGGGCCAGCAACAGCAGATCGTCGATCAACGACCGCATCCGCTGCGCCTCGGGCATCAGCGTGTGTTGCGCCAGATCGTCGTTGAGCAGCTCCGGGTGCGCCGCAGCCACCTCAAGCGCTGAGATGATTGTCGCCAGCGGACTGCGCAGTTCGTGGGAGGCATCCCCCACGAACCGTTGCTGCGCGGCGTGGCCGGCCTCGACACGGGCCAGCATCTCATTCATGGTCACCGCCAGCGCGGCGATCTCGTCGCGGCTGTCGGGAACCGGGACCCGACCCGTCAGGTCGGAGGTGGTGATGGCGGCAACCCGGGAGCGGATCTCGTCGACCGATCGCATCGAGCGACGAACCAGCAGATAGGTTGCGGCAGCGGACACTCCGATCACGACGGGGGCCGCCACCGCCAGGGCTCCGATGACCGTGATGACCGTCGAGGCGACCGCCCGGCTGCCCTCGCCGACGACGATGGTGTACCGCTCGTCGTCGGGCCCGGCGATGGTCTGGGCGCTGAACCGGATCTGCCCCAGGGCCGAATCATGTTCTGGCATCCCGACCAGTGGGCCCGGACCGACCTGATCGGCCGGGATGAGCGGGGTGTCGGGCGCCCCGGGCGACCGGCGCACGACATCACCCTCGTCGTCGATGACCTGCACCGCCAGGATCCTGGTATCGGTGGACAGCAGTTCGGCGTCCAGGCCGCCCGGCCCTCCGGTCGCGATCACCTGCGCGACGCGGGCCACCCGCGCGGCCGCGGCGTTGTCCACCCCGGTGAGCATCGTCTGGTACAGCACCCAGGCCACCACGACGGCGGTCACCGCCAGGGCGCCCAGCACGACGCTGGCGGCGACGAACGCCGAGCGCGCGGAGATCCCCCAGTCTCCGGGTCGGGCCGGCATGCGTCGCATGCGACCACTGTGCCTGATCGGCGCGTCCGGGCCGGAGAAGACATCCCGCGTGCGCACAATACTGCGGTGGCCGACATCAAACAGGTGCACGAGTGGTTCCTGCACCGCGGGCTGCCGCTGGTGCTGACCCGCCGGGTGCGCTCCCGGCGCCTGATCGAGCGATCGGCGCCGATGATCAGCGCGGTCGGGGCGCTGACCGCGGTCACCATGCTGCTGGCCGAGGTCACCGGCGACGGCGCCGACTACGGTTATGCGCTGCGACTCGGTGTGATTGCGGCCGTGTTGATGGCCGCGCCCTTCGTGCTGTACGCGCTGCACCGGCGCGACACCGCGCTCGGTGAGATGGTGCGCCGCTGGGGTGCCTGGCTGGTGATGGCGATCTTCGTGGTGGTGATGCCGGTGACGGTGAACGGCTGGTCGGCCGCGACGGCCGCGGAGGCGCCGCTGTTCGTGCTGATCTCCATCGTGGCCATCTGGTTGACCTATCTGGGCTTCGGTTCGATCGCGGCGTGGGCCTTTCGATTCGCCTGGGTGCAACTGGGCGCGCTCGGCACCCTGATGAGCCGTGCGCTGCCGCTGTTGATGTTGACCGTGGTGGTTTATTTCACCGGTGAGCTGTGGCAGCTGGCAGCTCGGATGACGCGTCAACGGCTTTGGGAAACAATAGGTTTCCTGGCTTTGGTGGCTCTGGTTTTCATGGTGACGACCATTCGTGACGAGGTGCAGGCGTTGCGTGAGGATCGGGCCGAACAGACCGATCCGGCGCGGCTGCTGGCCGGCACCCCGCTGGCTCCGCCGATCGGCCATCAGCCGGCCCGCACACCCCTGTCGCGGGCCGAACAGGTCAACGTGGTGGCCGTGATGGTGGTGTCGCAGGCGATTCAGGTGGTGCTGTTCACCGCCGGTCTGTTCGCGTTCTTCCTCGCGCTCGGCATCATCGCGATCCCGCACGAGGTGACGGTGCTGTGGGCGGGCGAGGAGAGCTGCGCGGTAGGTCAACCACCGTGCGCGGGAACGTGGTTCGGCGTGCACATCCCGATACCGCAGACGATGGTGCACACGTCGCTGTTCGTTGCCGTGCTGTCGGGGCTGTACTTCACCGTGAGCACCAGTGTCGATCCGCTCTACCGGCAGCGGTTCTTCGAGCCCCTGATCGCCGACGTCGCAGTGAGCCTGGCCGGACGCGATGCCTACCTGGAGATGGAGTCGCGGCGCTGATCCGGCGTATTGACAGACCTGGTGATTACTGAGATTCGTTCTCCATGGTCTGCGCCGCCCGTCAACGTCGGAGAATCAAGATCGACAAGTTTGCCGTGCGCAACCGCTCGTGGAGTTCTACACTGCCGAATTGCTGCGCATCACCGGTGACCATCCTGTGACCACGTGACCACTGCGCAGCACGGAAGAGGGGGCTCCATCATGAAGAAACTGCTCATGCTCCCGGTCGGCGCTGCCGCGCTGGCAATCGGACTCGCCACCGCGGCACCCGCGGCCGCCGACGAGACCGGTTATTTCACCGCACTGACCGAGTATGGGTACGGCGAC
This sequence comes from Mycobacterium sp. NPDC003323, assembly GCF_053589535.1. Taxonomy (NCBI): domain Bacteria; kingdom Bacillati; phylum Actinomycetota; class Actinomycetes; order Mycobacteriales; family Mycobacteriaceae; genus Mycobacterium; species Mycobacterium sp. NPDC003323. Next base: position 1,319,336 of record NZ_JBSFSB010000001.1, on the reverse strand, counting down.
ACCGCACAGGATGTCGCGCTCGAACTCGGATACTCGGTCTGCGAGGACCTCGCCAATGGTGTGCCCATGCAGGTCACGCTCGACGCGATCTACGAAAACACCAATGAGAACGTCAACTACGAGGATGCGAACTTCCTGTACAAGACGGCGATCGTGCACCTGTGCTGAACTGAGTGGTAGCTGATCTGTGTACCGGTCGCCGCTGGCCCGCAACAGCTCACCGAGTTCGACATCGTCGTCGTGCACCGTGACGACCGCGACACCACGGGCTGGGGACCGCGGTTCACCTCGACGACGTTGACTGCGTGAACCGCTCGATGTGCTGCTGTGGCCCGGACATCCGTTTGCGGGCCGGCCCGAACTGCGGCTGTCCGAACTCGCCGATCAGGACTGGATCGGTGTCGAGGGTGGACTGATGGTGGACGACGTCTCCAAGTCGATCGCCACGGTTACCGGGGTGAACCCACCGATCGCGCAGCGCATCAACGATTCCGGGTGGCCGAGGAACTGGTACGGGGTGGCATGGGCATCGCCCTGCTGCCTCGCTACGTGGTGCTCGCGCGATCTCGTGCGACGGCCCATCGCGGACATCCGGTTGGCGCGCCGCATCGAGGCGGTGACGCTTGCCGGTGCCGACGGCCGGCCGGCGATCGCGCTGGTGCTCGAGGAGCTACGCACGATCGCCGCCGGTGTCGTCGATCAGAGGTACTGACCCAGGTTCGACTCGGTATCGATGGCCCGGCTGGCCGACGAACTCTTGCCGGTGACCAGGGTCCGGATGTAGACGATCCGCTCACCCTTCTTGCCCGAGATGCGCGCCCAGTCATCCGGATTCGTGGTGTTGGGCAGGTCCTCGTTCTCGGCGAACTCGTCGACGATCGAATCCAACAGGTGCTGGATCCGCAGGCCCTTCGAGCCGGTCTCCAGCACCGACTTGATGGCGTACTTCTTCGCGCGGTCCACGACGTTCTGGATCATGGCGCCGGAGTTGAAGTCCTTGAAGTACATGACTTCCTTGTCACCGTTGGCATAGGTGACCTCCAGGAACCGGTTGTCGTCGATCTCGGCGTACATCCGGTCCACGACCTTTTCGATCATCGACTTCACGGTGAGGGCTCGGTCGCCGCCGAACTCACCCAGATCGTCGGCGTTGACCGGCAGGTCCTCGGTGAGGTACTTGCTGAAGATGTCCTGGGCGGCTTCGGCATCCGGGCGTTCGATCTTGATCTTCACGTCCAGACGTCCCGGCCGCAGGATCGCCGGATCGATCATGTCCTCGCGGTTGGAGGCGCCGATCACGATGACGTTCTCCAGCCCTTCGACACCGTCGATCTCGGACAGCAGCTGCGGCACGACGGTGGTCTCCACATCGGAGCTGACGCCGGTACCGCGGGTGCGGAAGATCGAATCCATCTCGTCGAAGAACACGATCACCGGAGTGCCCTCTGACGCCTTCTCCCGGGCGCGCTGGAAGATCAGCCGGATGTGCCGCTCGGTCTCACCGACGAACTTGTTGAGCAGCTCGGGACCCTTGATGTTGAGGAAGTAGCTCTTGGCTTCTCGGGACTCCTCGCCACGCAACTCGGCCATCTTCTTGGCCAGTGAGTTGGCCACCGCCTTGGCGATCAGCGTCTTACCGCACCCGGGCGGACCGTAGAGCAGCACACCCTTGGGCGGGCGCAGCGCGTACTCGCGGTACAGATCCTTGTGCAGGAAGGGCAGCTCGACGGCATCGCGGATCTGCTCGATCTGCCGGGTCAGGCCGCCGATATCGCCGTAGCTGACATCGGGCACCTCCTCGAGCACCAGATCTTCCACCTCGGCCTTGGGGATGCGCTCGAACGCATACCCGGCCTTGGTGTCGACCAGCAGCGAGTCCCCGGGACGCAGCTTGCGCGGCTGATCGCCGTCGAGTTCGTCGACCGCCGCGATCTCGGTGCCCTCGGGCAGGAACTCCGCGGCGACCAGCGGTTCGGCCAGCCACACGATGCGCTCCTCGTCGGCATGGCCCACGACCAGCGCGCGATGTCCGTCGGACAGAACCTCACGCAGGGTGCTGATCTCACCGACCGCCTCGAACGTGCCTGCCTCCACGACCGTCAGCGCCTCGTTCAGCCGGACCGTCTGGCCCTGCTTGAGCGATGCCGCCTCGATATTGGGCGACAGTGTCAGCCGCATCTTGCGTCCCGAGGTGAAGACGTCGACGGTCTCATCCTCGTAGGTGGCCAGCAGCACGCCGTAACCGCTCGGGGGCTGACCGAGGCGGTCGACCTCCTCGCGCAGGGCGAGCAGTTGCTGGCGGGCCTCCTTGAGGGTGTCCATCAACTTGGCGTTGCGCGCAGCCAGCGAATCGATGCGCGCCTCGAGCTGCTGGACATCGCGTGCGGTCCGCAACCCGCTACCGGCTCCTACCGCCTGCTCGAGTTGTTCTCGTAGAGCCGCAGCTTCGCGGCGCAACCTCTCCAGTTCGGCAGCATCTTCGGCGGACAAGCCCGAACGCTCGGATTCACTCATGTTGCGCTCCCTCCCGCACCGAATGTTGGTGCAGTAACAACTTCAACGCTACCGGCGATTCAGCCTTTGTGTGCGGTCTAGGAATTCGACACACCAGCAACGCTGTTAACCTCTCTTGATACTCGGCCCCGTCGGGATGGACCTGAAAGGACCACTGTGCACCTCAAAACCCTCGTCACCGCCTTCGTAACCAGCGCCGCTGCGGCGGGCGCGGTTACCGCTGCAGCGGCGGGCGTGTCGTCGGTCGCAGCCCCGGCGATCACCCCTGTCGTGTGGGATACCCCGCTGCCGCAACTGCCCGCACCCGAATTGCAGGCCCCGCTGGTGCAGACGCTGACGGTGCTCGCCGGCCCCGGTTCGTTCTCCGGCAAGGCGCCCTACATCCAGGGCGGCATCGGCCGAATCGAGTCGATCGCCGCCGACCGCGCCTACAACAACGCGGCGCGTGAGGGTAAATTCCCGCTGACCTTCAACGTCGCCGACATCGACATCAACGGCCCGGTCGCGACCGCCAATGTGACGGCCACCGCCGCCACCGGCGGCACGGCGACCCAGCCCGTCACCTTCGTCGCCGGACCGAGCCCCACCGGCTGGCAGGTCTCCAAGCAGTCCGCACTCGCGCTGCTCTCGGCGGCCGGCTGACCGCGAGGCGATGCGCCGCACTGGATCGTCCCCCGTCGCTTCGCTCGCCTCGAAGCGGGCATTGAGCGCCGTCACCTCGGTGGCGGCGCTCTTGCTGTCGGGGTGTGCCGCCGATCCCGTCCCGCCGGCACCCGAGCCGACGACACCGTCGGCCGCGGCCTCGCTGACCGCCGGTGCCCCGGCCGCACCGCTGCCGGCCCCCGAGGCGCTGACCGGCGTGCTCAGCCGGCTGGCCGACCCTTCGGTTCCCGGTGCGCAGAAGGTGGCACTGGTGCAATTCGCCACCGCGGACGATGCGGCCGCGCTCGACCGATTCGCCAAGGCCACCGTCGATGCCGGCCTGGCCCCGTTGAGCTTCCAGGCCGCCGATCTGACCTGGTCGGCCACCGAATACGGCGACGTGGTGGCCACCGTCACCGTGGCGCCGGTCAACCCCGTCCCGGGCGCCACCCCGTTCACCTTTCCCATGCAATTCGCCCTGCACGAGGGTGCCTGGCAGCTGACCCGCGAGACCGCCGACCAACTGCTCGAGATGCAGGCGCAGACCCCGCTGCCCGAGCCGCCCCGCTGACCGATGTGGATCGGCTGGCTGGAGTGCGATCTGCTGCTCGGTGATGTGCACTCGCTCAAGCAGAAACGGTCGGTGGTCCGTCCCATCGTGGCCGAGCTGCGCCGCCGGTTCGAGGTGAGCGCCGCCGAGACGGGACACCTCGACCTGCACCGGCGCGCGGGGGTGGGCGTGGCGGTCGTCGCCGCCGACCGCGCACATGTGGTCGAGGTGCTGGACTCGGCCGAGCGACTGGTCGCCGCCCGCCCGGAGATCGAGCTGCTGTCGGCGCGCCGCGGGATGTCCCGCAGCGACGACGACTAGCTGTCAGACCTGCTGCTTGCGACGTTTCAGCGGCGTCGGCGTCACCGTCCCGGGAGCCAGCTTGCGGGCGCTGATCAGGAACGCGGTATGCCCTCGCATGTTGTGTTGTGGCCGCACCGCCAGGCCGACCACGTTCCAGCCGCGCTGCATGGTCTCCCATGATCGCGGCTCCGTCCAGCACTGCTGCTCGCGCAGTGCCTCGACGGTTCGGGACAGCTGGGTGACGGTGGCGACGTAGACGATCAGCACCCCGCCGGCGACCAGTGCGTCCGAGACGGTGCCGAGCACTTCCCATGGGGCCAGCATGTCCAGCACCACGCGGTCCACCTGCTCAGCGTCGGCCGGGTACTCGTTCAGGTCGGCAATGCGCAGATCCCAATTCGCCGGGCGCTCCCCGAAGAACGTCTCGACATTGCGGATGGCATGCACGGCGTGATCGTCACGCACCTCGTAGGAGATCACCTGCCCGGTCGGCCCGACGGCGCGCAGCAACGAGCAGGTCAGCGCGCCCGACCCGGCACCGGCCTCCAGCACCTTTGCGCCGGGGAAGATATCGCCCTCGTGCACGATCTGGGCGGCGTCCTTGGGGTAGATGACCTGAGCGCCGCGCGGCATCGAGAGCACGTAGTCGATCAACAGCGGCCGCAGCACCAGGAACGGGTCTCCGTTGGTGGATTTCACGACGCTGCCCTCGGGCTGACCGACCACGCTGTCGTGCGGGATCGCGCCGCGATGGGTGTGGAACTCCGCGCCAGGGCTGAGTACCAACGTGTAGTGCCGCCCCCGGGCGTCGGTGAGTTGCACACGATCGCCGATGACGAACGGACCAGTGATTGCCACGAGGGTCTAGCCTGCCAGACGCGCTGCCGCGCGATTTCCCGGGATTGTCGGGGCCCGGGCATAGGCTTGCGGTATGAGCGCCCCAGCTGCAACCGGCCGGCGGCCCGCCCTGTCCCCGTCCCGAGCCGGTGATTTCAAGCAGTGCCCACTGCTGTACCGGTTCCGGGCGATCGACCGGCTGCCCGAGCCGGTGTCACCGGCCCAGTTGCGCGGTTCGGTGGTACATGCCGCGCTCGAGGAGCTCTACGCACTGCCCGCCGCACAGCGTGTGCACGACACGGCGCTGTCACTCGTCGACCCCGCGCTGGAGCGCATCGCGGCCGAGACCGCCGAAGCCGGTCAGCAGCTCGACGCGCAACTGCGGGTCGAGCTGCTGCGCGACGCCCGCAAGCTGCTGTCGGGCTACTACCGGCTGGAGGATCCGACCCGCTTCGACCCGCACAGCTGCGAGCAGCGCGTCGAGGTCGAACTCGCCGACGGCACGCTGCTGCGCGGGTTCGTCGACCGCATCGATGTGGCGGCCACCGGCGAGATGCGGGTGGTCGACTACAAGACCGGCAAGTCACCCTCGGAACTGTGGGCGCTGGCCGAGGCTCAGGCGCTGTTCCAGATGAAGTTCTACGCGGTGGCGCTGTGGCGGTCACGCGGGGTGCTGCCAGCCCGGCTGCGGCTGATCTATCTCGCCGACGGCCAGGTGCTCGACTACTCCCCCGACGTCGACGAGTTGACCCGCTTCGAGCGGACCCTGACGGCCATCTGGAAGGCCATCCAATCCGCCGGTAGCACAGGCGATTTCCGGGCCAAGAAATCGCGGTTGTGCGCCTGGTGCGCCCACCAGGCGCTGTGCCCCGAATTCGGTGGCACCCCGCCGGCGTATCCGGGCTGGCCGCAGGTGGCCGAGTGAGCTCACCGCACTACCGCCGGATCGGTACCGACGGCGATATCGGCGTGTTCGAGTCGACCATCGGCACCGCCAGCAACTGGGATCCCCGCATCCAGCACGGCTCGCCGCCGTTGGCGTTGTTGACCAGGGCCATCGAGGACCTGTTCGCAGACCGCCCGCAGCTGCGGGTAGGCCGACTGGTGCTCGACATCCTGGGGGCAATCCCGGTGGCCCCGGTGCGGGTGCGGGCCTGGGTGGAGCGGCCGGGCGCCCGCATCGCGATGGCCGTCGCCGAGATGAGTACCGTCGAACGACCGGATCGCCCGGTGGCCCGGGTGAGCGCCTGGCTGCTGGCCACCAGCGATACCGCCGACGCCGCGACCGACCGGTACCACCCACTGACCGAGGGCGCAGCGGTGGACACCCCGCACGCCTGGTCGGGTGCCCCCGGCTACCTCGAGACCGTGAGTTGGCGTCGGCAGCACAGTGATCCGGGAGAGGCGGCGGTTTCCTGGATGGGACCGCTGGTGCCCTTGATCGACGATGAACCAACGACAGCGTTGCAGCGGCTGGCGCAGGTGGTCGACTCCGCCAACGGAGTGGGCGCCGCGCTCGATCCGAACGAGTTCGTATTCATGAACACCGATACCGCGGTACACCTGCACCGGGCCCCGCGCGGCAATGATTTTGCGCTGCGCGCCCGGGGTTCGATAGGCCCCGACGGTATCGGGGCCACCACCGCCGAGATCTTCGACCGTGATGGCTTCATCGGCACCGCCGCGCAGACGCTGCTGGTGCAGCGTCTGTGACCATCCTGAGCGAACAGTTCGACCTGGTCTGGGGATTGGCCGAGCTTCATCTGAGTGCGCTGGCCGAAGAAGACTTCCTATGGGAGCCGTCGGCAAACGTATGGACGGTGCACCGGGGCGCCGACGGGATCTGGCGACCGGATTTCACCACGGCCGAACTCGATCCGATTCCGGTGCCGACCATCGCCTGGCTGAGCTGGCACATCGACTGGTGGTGGTCCGCGACGTTGGCTGCATTGGCTGGTGACCATGTGCCGGCGCACACCGAGGTGCACTGGCCGGGCAGTGGGGCCGCTGCGGTCCAGCGGATTCGCGAGCTCGCCGACGTGTGGCGGACGGTGCTGTCCGACGCCGACCTCGCCCAACCCGTCCCGTATCCGTGGGATCAGCCGAAATCCTTGGCCCACACCGCATCCTGGCTGAACGTCGAGTTGATGAAGAACGTTGCCGAGATCGGTCAGCTGAGACTTCTGCGCGCCCTGTGCTAGATGAAATCGGTTCAGTTGATCGACCGTACCGCGCTGAGCTCATGCATCCGATCGAGATCGCTGGCCGGAATCTCCACACCGTCGCGGCGCTGGCGCTTCCAGTTCTGGAGTTCCAGCTGACCGGGCAGCCGCACCGGCGAGGCCGGGTCAGCGGCCGGCGTGTCGATCAGGCGCTGCCGGAAATCCGCTGTACGACTCCGTAATTCATCAGTGCTGCAGAACGTTGAAGTGTCGATCACCAGAAAGAAGTGGCCAAGGTCCTGCGGCACCTCGGGATGGGCGCTCCAGGAACTGATGCGGTCCAGATAGGACGCACCGGACAACAGTCCGGCGAACAGATCCACCATCACCGACAACCCGTAGCCCTTGTGACCGGCGATCGGCTGGAGGAAGCCGGCCAGTGCTGCCGCGGGATCATCGGTCGGGACACCGTCGGCGTCGGTGGCCCAGGTCGTGGGAATCTTCGTGCCGGCGGCGGCCGCCGCGCGGATCTTCGCCCGAGCGACGACGCTCAGTGCGACGTCGAACAGAATGGGTTCGTCATCTCCGCTGGGCACCCCCCACCCCAGGGGGTTGTTCCCGACCTTGGTGGCCTTACCGCCCCAAGGCGCGATGGTCGTGGTGGCATTGCTTGCGATGATCGAGGCGAAACCGCGACCGGCGGCCTCGAACAGATACGGCATCACCGGGCCGAAGTGATTGCTGCCCTTCACGAACGCGACGCCGACCCCCGTCGTCGCCGCCGCCTCGAGAGCCGCGAGCAACGCGCGACGGCCGACGAGTGGGCCGATACCGTTGTCCCCGTTGATCATTCGAATCGACGGGGCGGGATCGTGGACGGTGATGTTCGGCCGGGCATTGACTCCGCCGAGGTTCACCCTGTTCAGGTACTGGGGAATCCGCGCAACGCCGTGGGTATGGATGCCGAAAAGGTCCGCCGCGACGAGGACGTCGGCGATGTCGGCGGCGTCGGTCGCCGGGACACCACCTTGCGTCAGAGCTGAGCAGGCCAGGGTGTGGAGATCTTCGACGGCGATGGAACGGGTCTTCATTGGAGGTCCTGTCGAACGTGCACCGGTGCGGTTGGCAGTCGGGCTGGAGTGGTTGAGGCACCGAATCTGTCACGCTCCGTGAGTTAAGAGAAGAGATCATTTCTTCATTTAGAATGAAGAAGCTCTACTATCGCTGCATGAAGTTCGACCTTGAACGACTGGCCGTGCTGGTCGCTGTCGCCCAACACGGTTCGATGACGGCCGCCGCCGAGGAACTGTCCTACACACCGTCAGCGGTGTCTCAGCAGATCCGACGACTGGAATCGGACCTGCGCACGCCGATGGTCGACCGACATCCCCGTGGGGTCCGGCTCACCGAGGCGGGTCGGGCGGTCGTGGCCCGCGCCGAAGCCATCACGAGTCAGCTGCGCGGACTAGAGAACGACCTGAACGATCTTGCAGGTCTACGCGCGGGCATACTCCGAATCGGCGTCTTCCCGACATTTGCCGCGTCCCTGCTGCCGTCGGTGATCACCCGCTTCCGGTCCCGCCATCCGGGCGTCACGGTCGAGATCCGCAGCAGCCGCGATGCCCCCATCCGCGAGCTGTTGATCAGCGGCGAGATCGATCTCGGATTGGTCTGGGACTACGACTGGAATCGAGTGGAGGATGCGAGCGTGACGGCCGAGCAGCTGATGGACGATCCGACGGTGCTGCTGCTGCCCGCGTCCCATCCGCTGGCTGCCCGGATGACCGTCGACGTGCAGGATCTGCGGGCTGAAACCTGGGTCGTACGCGCCGATCACCAGACGCGGGACGTGCTCGAGCGCTGTGGCCGCCAGCACGGCTTCACGCCGGAGACGTCGGTCGAGACGCATGACTACCCCGAGATGCAGGCGATGGTGGCTGCCGGTTTCGGCGTCGCGATGTGCCCGGCGTTGGCCACCCAGCCACTGCGGGATGACCTGGTGATCAGGCGCATTGCGCCCGATGTACCGGCACGCCGGATCAGCACCGCCCACGCTCCCGGCCGGGCGCCCAGCCCGGCGCACCGGGCGATGGTATCGGCCATGCGCAGCGTGGCCGCAAGCCGCACGCTATGAGGTTGAAGCACGGCTAAACGAAGTTATTACAAATGCGCACTGGTCTTCAGGCAGTGAAGCGTGTCACTGTGGCGGTCGCCATATAGGCGCCAGCGGGGCGCCCGTGCGGAAGCGTGAAAGGTTCGACAATGCATAGGTCCAAGCTCGTCAGATTATCCGCCGTGCTGAGCTGCGTGGTGCTCGCGGCGACAGCCTGCGGTGCCACCGGGAAGTCGGCCGACAACGGAGAGACTTCGGTAGACAACCTGGAGATCCTGGTAGGAAACTCCCCCGGCGGCGGATACGACACGATGGCGCGCCAGATCGCCGCGGTGCTCGACGGCGACCAGATTGCCTCGGGTGTTCGGGTGATGAACAAACCCGGCGCAGGAGGGACAGTGGCGCTGCAGGACCTGGTGAACCTGAACGGCAATGGTCAGACGATCATGACCACCGGCCTGGCCGTCGTCGGTGCCGTCATCACCAACGACTCCCCCGTGACGCTCGCCGACGTGACGCCGCTGGCCCGCGTGCTGGAAGAGCCGATGATCATCGCAGTGGACGCCGCATCGCCGTTCCAGACTCTCGACGACCTGGTCCAGGCGTGGAAGGCCGATCCGGCGGCGGTCACCGCCGGCGGCGGCGCGATCGGCGGGCCGGACTATCAGCAGGTCATGTTGCTTGCCCAAGCCGTCGGCATCAACCCACAGGACGTCAACTTCGTGACCTACGACGGTGGCGGCGAGCTGTTGCCGGCAATCCTCGGCGGGCGAGTGCAATTCACGGCGTCCGGCTACGCCGAATGGGCCGAACAAGTCGACTCCGGCACCATCCGGGTGCTCGCCGTGTCCGGTGGGCAACGCCTGGAGTCGGTGGACGCACCGACCCTGCAGGAGGCGGGTGTCGATCTGGTGTTCACCAACTGGCGTGGGTTCGTCGCACCGCCGGGCCTCAGCGAAGAGCAACGAGAAGTGCTCGTGGACGTGTTCGAGCAGTTGCACGACTCCAGCGCGTGGCAGGACCGTCTCAAGACAAACGGTCAGCTCGACGCATTCCTCGCGGGTGACGAGTTCGACCAGTTCGTCGACGAGCAGCAACAATCGGTCGCCGGGATCCTGCACGAAGCCGGACTGCGATGATCCTCGCGCGAGTCCGTCGGCCGTCCGAGTTCATCATCGTCGGCGTTCTGGCGGTCTTGGCGGCACTTCTGATCTGGGACACGCTGACCGCCCCGGCGCAGACCATGGCCCGGGGTCCGTTGGGGCCGAGCGCTTTTCCGATCCTCGTGGGCTGCATGCTGTTGGTCTGCGCAGCGGGTATCGCCGTGGACCTGCTGCGCGGAGGTGTCGGTGAACCGGAAGAGGGCACCGTCGATGAGCGATCTGACTGGGTAACCTGGGCGGTGGTTCTCGGCGCCGTGCTGCTGGCCGCCGTCGCCATCGAACCGCTCGGCTGGGTGCCGGCCGGTGGCGCGGTGTTCTTTCTCTGCGTGTACGCATTCGGGGGTCGCCGGCATATCCAGAATCTGATCGTGTCTGCGGTGATGGCGCTGACCTCGTTCTACTTCTTCTTCAGCGTTCTCGGGATCAATCTGCCGGCCGGGATCCTGGAGGGAATCCTGTGATCGACACCTGGAACCTGTTGGCCGAGGGGTTCGCTACGGCGATGACGCCGACGAATCTGATGTACGCGGCGATCGGAGTTCTGCTCGGTACCGCTGTCGGTGTCCTGCCCGGGCTCGGCACCTCGCTCACCGTCGCGCTGTTGCTGCCCATCACCTTCGCCCTGGAACCGACCAGTGCGTTCATCATGTTCGCCGGTATCTTCTACGGCGGCGCCTATGGAGGGTCGACCACGTCGATCCTGTTGCGCACGCCAGGTGAGAGCTCGACCGTCGTCACGGCCATCGAGGGTCACCTGATGGCCAAGAACGGTCGTGCCCCACAGGCTTTGGCAACTGCGGCGATCGGTTCGTTCATCGCGGGCACCATCGGTTCGGCGCTGCTGGTCGGCCTGGCCGAACCAGTGGCCAAACTCGCGCTGAGCATGGGTGCACCCGAGTACTTCGCGGTCATGGTGTTGGCCTTCGTTTCGGTGACCGCCGTACTGGGCAACTCGCGCGTTCGCGGATTCGCTTCCCTGGGTATCGGTCTACTGATCGGGATGGTCGGCCTGGACATGCAGACCGGCCAGCAGCGGCTCACCTTCGGGATGCCCCAACTGTTCGATGGTCTGGACATCGTGTTGGTGGCGGTCGCGATCTTCGCGATCGGTGAGGCACTGTGGATCGCGTCGCGCACCAATACCGACCCCGAGCGGCCGATCCCGGTCGGCAGGCCGTGGCTCAGTCGCTCGGACCTCTCCCGATCGTGGCGCCCGTGGTTGCGCGGTACCGCGCTGGGTTACCCCTTCGGCGCGATCCCGGCCGGTGGAGCCGAGATCCCGACATTCCTGTCGTATGTGACCGAACGCAAGTTGACCAAACACCCGGAAGAGTTCGGCAGGGGCGCCATCGAGGGTGTCGCCGGACCGGAGGCCGCCAACAACGCATCGGCCGCCGGGTCGATGACCTCCATGTTGACCCTGGGGCTTCCCACCAGCGCTACCACCGCCGTGATCTTGGCGGCGTTCACGACCTACGGCATCCAACCGGGCCCTCAGCTGTTGGAAAGCGAGAGTCAGCTGGTCTGGGCGCTGATTGCCAGCCTGTTCATCGGCAATCTGCTGCTGCTGCTGATCAACCTGCCGCTGGCACCGCTGTGGGCGAAACTGTTGAAGATCCCGCGCCCGTATCTGTACGCCGGCGTCGTCTTCTTCGCGGTGCTGGGCACATATTCGGTCAACTCTCAGCCCCTCGACATCGTCTTCCTCGGTGTTATCGGTGTCCTCGGATTCATGATGCGCAAGTATGGGTTGCCGGCGCTGCCGCTCATTGTCGGCGTGATCCTCGGCCCGCGTGCAGAACTGCAGCTGCGCCGCGCCGTGCAGATCAGCGACGGCGACGCCTGGACGCTGGTGTCCAGTCCGCTGTGCATCGGCATCTACCTCGTGATCGCGGTCGTTATCGCGTGGCCATTGATCTCACGTCTTCGCAAGCGCAGCGTCGACAAGCAGTTGATCGAAAGCTAGACCGCACCACCAGGGCCCCTCCGCACCGAGTGCGAAGGGGCCCTGGTGGTCGTTCCGGCCCGGGTCAATTCATCGAACCCACCACACCGTTGACGAGTTCTCCGATGCCGTCGATTTCGATGACTACCCGGTCATCCGGATGCAGTGGCTCGGTGCCGCCGGGAGAACCGGTGAGAATGAGGTCGCCGGGGTGCAACGTGGCGAACGCGCTCAGGTACTCGATCACGAACGGTATGTCGTAGGTCATGTCTGCGGTCCAACCATCTTGACGCAGAACACCATTGACGCTGCATCGCAGGCGGACTCCGGTCACTGGGTCCAGGTCGGTCTCGATCCACGGACCGACCGGGCAGAATGTGTCGAACCCCTTCGCCCGCGTGATGTGCGGATCCTTGCGCTGTAGGTCGCGCGCGCTTACGTCGTTGGCACACGTGTAGCCGAAGACATAGCTCATGGCATCGGCCGAACGAACGTTTCGCGCCGTCCTGCCGATCACGACTGCAAGCTCGGCCTCATGCTCGACGTGGCGGGACAGGTGTTCGGGTGGCAGCACGATGTTCTCGTCGGGCCCGATGACGGTGGCGGGGCCTTTCATGAAGACCGATGGCGAACCGTCGTGCTGAAATCCCATCTCAGATCGGTGATCGGCATAGTTGCGGCCCAGACAGAAGATCTTCGACGGCGTCGCCGGCGCCAGAAGTTGTGCGGCCCCACGCGGAATGTCCGGCCCCACCACCTGGTGCTCACCGTAGAGATCCCCGGCGATGGCACGAAATCCGTTCTCATGCAACGTAGCCCAGCTGCAACATCCGTCCACCCGTATGCGCGCGTACTTCACATCTGCCCCTTCCCGCGTGCTCCGCGGTAATACCGGGCGCCGCCAACGGGCACCTCTCAGCAACCCAATGGTCGCAGTGCCCAAGGGTTTTGAGCCAGTGACGGTTAGTTGACAACGCGTTAAGCGGCGCTAATGGGCAGGGATCGGACTGAGCGGTCGTCCCCCATATATACATTTGCATCTATATAGATTGAATGCAATACTGGGGCGATGGATGTCTTTGAGGCGGTGGCCGAACCCAGTCGGCGCATTCTGCTCGACGTGCTGCGCGACGGTGAACGGACCGCGGGCGACCTGGTCGCCAGCCTGCCCGGGCTGACCCAGCCGACGGTATCCCGGCATCTGCGGGTGCTGCGCGAGGTCGGGCTGGTGGAAGTCCGTTCGGACGCCCAACGGCGGATCTACGCCCTGCGCGCCGACGGCCTGGTCGAGATGGACGAATGGCTCGACCGCTACCGGCATTTCTGGTCGGCGCACCTGGATGCCCTGGAACGACACCTCGACGCCACCCGCGGAGGCCGCACATGACCCATGCGCCAGGCGAACTCGTCATCGACGGCGACCGTGCGACGCTGCGCTTCGAGCGCTGGCTGCCGCACCCCGTGGAGGAGGTGTGGGCCGCGATCACCGAACCCGCCGAGCGCGCGCAGTGGATGGGCCCCACCACTGTCGAACCCCGCGAAGGCGGACTGATCGACATGGTGCCCGCCGACCCGCCCGCGCCCGCCGAGGCCAAGCGGATGACGGGACGGATCACGGTGTGGGATCCGCCGCGGGTGTTCGAACACGAATGGAACCAGCGGATCGTCGAGCCCGGCCTGGTGCGCTACGAACTACATCCCGAGAACGACGGCACCCGACTGCTGTTGATCCACCGCGGCCTCGGAGTGCGAAATGCCAACGGCTTCCGACCCGGTACCCATGCCTTCCTGGACCGGCTGATCGCCCTGCTCGACAACTCACCCATGCCGGACTGGTCGCAACGTTATCGACAACTGGCCCAATCGATCTACACCGAGGGAGACACCCATGACATCTGACATCGCGCCCACCGTCGCGGTGGCCTACCACTCCGGGTTCGGCCACACCGCCGCACTGGCGGCCGCCGTGGCCGATGGCGCCCGCGCCGCCGGGGCGCACGTCACCGTCGTCACCGTTGCGGAGATGACCGATGCGGACTGGGCGACCCTGGACCGTGCCGACGCCATCATCTTCGGCACGCCGACCTATATGGGCAACGTGGCGGCCGGATTCCAGGCCTTCACCGAGCAGACCGGGCGGCGATGCATCACCGGCGCCTGGCGCGACAAGGTGGCGGCGGGGTTCACCAATTCCGGGGCCAAGAGCGGTGACAAGCTGGCGACCCTGATCTCGCTGTCGGTGTTCGCCGCGCAGCACCACATGCACTGGGTCAGTCTGGGTCTGGGCCCGGGCTGGAACAGCTCGGGCGGCAGCGAACACGACCTGAACCGGTTGGGCTTCTGGCTCGGCGCCGGTGCGCAGACCGACGTCGATGCCGGGCCGCAGGATGTCCACGCCGCCGACCTGGCCACCTTCGCCCATCTCGGGCAGCGCGTCGCGGCGGTCACCGCACAGCTGAACGCGGGACGGGCGGCTACGTCAGCGGCTTGAGATCCTGCAGCAGCGTGGGCACCAACTCGCTGACGGTGGGATGGATGTGCATGGTGCGTGAGATCGCGGTGTAGGGCAGCTCGGCGGTCATCACGTCGAGGATCGCGTGCACCACCTCGTCGCCGCCGACACCGAGAATGGACGCCCCGAGGATCTGCTCGGTCTCGGCATCCACCACCACCTTCATGAACCCCTGCGTCTCGCCCTTCTCCACCGCACGACCGACCCGCGTCATCTTGCGCTTGCCCACCAACGCCTTTCGGCCGGAGCGACGCACCTCGTCGGCGGTCATCCCGGCGCGGCCCAGCGGCGGATCGATGTACAGGGCGTAAGTGGTCACGCGATCGCTGACCCGGCGCGGATCGTCGTCGAGCAGGTTGGCCGCGACGATCTCGTAGTCGTTGTAGGAGGTGTGGGTGAAGGCGCCCTTGCCGTTGCAGTCCCCCATCGCCCAGATGTGCTCGACATTGGTGCGCAACTGATCGTCGACCTGGATGTAGCCGCGGGCATCGGTCTGCACACCGGCGCGGTCCAGGCCCAGGTCGTCGGTGTTGGGTGCCCGCCCGACCGCGATCAGGGCATGGCTGCCGACGATGGGTTCGGCACCGGCCCGCGGGGTCACCTCGAAGCCGTTGTCCCGCTTGGCGAACCGGATATCGTCGGCGCCGGTGTGCACGACGATGCCCTCGTTCTCCAGGATCTCCCGGATGCCGGCCGACACATCCTCGTCCTCGCGCGAGGTCAGCCGCGGCCCGCGCTCGAGCACGGTCACCCGCGCACCGAACCTCCGGTACATCTGCGCGAACTCCAGGGCGATATAGCTGCCGCCCACCACCACCAGGTGATCGGGCACCGTATCGAGTTCCAGCACAGAGACATTGGTCAGATAGTCGATATCGGACAGCCCGGGCAGATCCGGCACCACCGCGCGTCCGCCGACATTGAGGAAGATGCGGTCGGCGCTGATCAACCGGCCGTCGACGTCCACGGTGTGCGGATCCACGAACCGGGCATGACCGCGCAGCAGGGTGGCGCCGGCCATCCCGTCGATCCACGATTCGACCCCGCTGCGGTCGGCGGCCACGATACCGTCCTTGCGCGCCTTCACCTTCGCCATGTCGACGGTGACCTCACCGGTCCCGATCCCGAAATCCGCTGCACGACGGGCGATATGGGCGGCGTGCGCGCTGGCCACCAAGGTCTTGGTGGGGATACAGCCGTAGTTGACGCACGTTCCGCCGACCAGTTTGCGCTCGATGACCGCCACCCGCTGGCCGGCCTGGGTGAGGCGTCCGGCCAACGGCGGTCCGGCCTGGCCCGCCCCGACGATGATGGCGTCGAACGCGGTTGTCTCGGCGGCCATCAGATCAGTGACGCGAGGAAGACGACGACGAAACCACCGACCACCGCGATGGCATCCTCGACCAGCGCGACCGGAAGGTCCTTGCCACCGTTGCGTTCGACGAGCGCCTTGCGCGCCCGGTAACCGCCCATGGTTCCCAGCACCGCGCCGACCACACCCGCACCGATACCGGAGATGACGTTGCCGACCGTCGCATCACCGATGACTCCGCTGACCAGAACGGCACCGGCGAACGCGCCGGTCAGCAGCCGCGCGGCGAACTGCATGGTGACCGTGCGCGGCGGCGTGCTGGGCAGCTGATCGGTGACCAGTTCCACCACCAGCAGGATGGTCAGCACCGCCACGGTGACGGGATGGGTCAGAAATCCCGCCCAGGTGCCGTCGAGATCGATCCAGCCGAGCATGCCGCCCCAGGCCACCACCGCCGGCGGGGTGAGGGCACGCAATCCGGCGACCACACCGATCAGCAACGCCAACAGCAGAACCAGAACAACCGTCATGACCACCTCCGCGCCGGACCACAGGATCTCCGGACGCTAACACGCACGACGGCCGTCGGCGCGGCGATCGGGCCGGTATCAGAAGCGGCAGAACCGGATGTCGGAGGCCAGGATCGCCTTGGCGCCGATCGCGGCGAGCTCGTCCATGATGGTGTTGACGGTGCGCCGGGGCACCAGCGCACGGACCGCCACCCAGTCGGGGTCGGCCAGCGGCGCGATGGTCGGCGACTCCAATCCGGGCGTCACCGCCGTCGCCTGCTCAAGCAGCGACCGGGGACAGTCATAGTCGAGCATCAGGTACTGCTGCCCGAAGACCACGCCCTGCACCCGGGCCGCCAGTTGATCGCGCGCGGGATCAGGCTCGGAGTCGGCCTGCTCGATCAGGATCGCCTCGGAATCGCACAGCGACTCACCGAAGGCCACCAGATTGTGCAGCCGCAGGGTGCGTCCCGAACCGACGATATCGGCGATGACATCGGCAACCCCGAGTTGGATCGAGATCTCGACCGCGCCGTCGAGGCGGATGACGGTCGCCTCGATTCCTTTGTCGGCCAGATCTTTCCGTACGAGGTTCGGGTAGGCCGTGGCGATCCGCTTGCCCGCCAGCTCGCCGACCTGCCAGTCCCGTCCGGCGGGCGCCGCATAGCGGAAGGTCGACGCGCCGAAGCCCAGTGCCAGTCGTTCCTTGACCGGGGCATCGGCGTCGGCGGCCAGGTCGCGGCCGGTGATGCCGAGGTCGAGTTCGCCCGAACCGACGTAGATCGCGATGTCCTTGGGCCGCAGGAAGAAGAACTCGACATTGTTGGCCGGGTCGACGACCGTCAGGTCCTTGGGATCCGTGCGGCGACGGTAACCGGCCTCCGACAGGATCTCCGAAGCCGATTCACTGAGCGCGCCCTTGTTGGGCACCGCGACACGCAACATCACAGATTCCGGTACACGTCGTCGAGGCTCAGGCCGCGCGACAGCATCAGCACCTGAGTCCAGTACAGCAACTGGCTGATCTCCTCGGCCAGGGCGTCGTTGCTTTCGTGCTCGGCGGCCAGCCACACCTCACCGGCCTCTTCGAGGATCTTCTTACCCAGGCCGTGCACCCCGGCGTCCAGCGCGGCCACGGTACCGCTGCCGGCAGGTCGGGTTCGAGCTTTCTCACTGAGCTCGGCGAACAGCACGTCGAAGGTCTTCACGGACAGCGATTGTTTCATGGGCGCACGTGTCGGCCCAAGACGGTATCAACCCGGTGGACCCGCGGCGCCGAGTGCGCCGATGGTGGTGAGCACCTGGGCGGGACCGATCGGCGCGCTGAAGTGGTAGCCCTGGCCGGTCTCGCAGCCATGCCGGGCAAGCCAGTCCGCAGTGTCGGCGTCCTCGACCCCCTCGGCGACCACCGAGATCCCGAGTATCCGGGTCAGGTCGATGACAGAGTTCACGACGGCCGCGGCGCGATGGTCGGTGGTGACGGCCGCGATGAAATGACTGTCCAGCTTCACCTCGTCGACCACCAGATCGCGCAGATACGACAGTGCCGAGTACCCGCTGCCGAAATCGTCGATTGCGACCCGAATACCCCTCTCCCGCAACTCGTTCAGCACCGTGGTGACGGTGTCCAGTTCGGTCAGGACCAGATCCTCGGTGATCTCCACGGTCAGCAGCCCGTGCGGCAGGCGGCGGCGGTCCAGTTGGCGGCACAGCTCATCGGGCAGCTCGGTGTCGCGCAGCATCGGGGCGAACAGATTGATCGCGACCGCGATGTCGAAGCCCTGAGCTCGCCAGTCCGCGGCGTCGTCGAGCACCTTGGTGACCACCAGTTCCGACACCGGTCGCATGAGACCGTGCTGGCGCACCAGGGAGAGGAAGACGTCGGGTCGCAGCGTGCCCAGCCGCGGATGCGGCCACCGCAACAGCGCCTCCACCCCGGTGACCTTGCCGGTGAGCAGGCTCACCTTGGGCTGGTAGGCGACCCCGATGCTGCCCTGATCGATCGCATCCCGCAATTCGCCGAGCAGGCGCAACCGCTCGACCCCGACGCTGGCCGGTCCGCCCGCGGTGCGCTGATGCCCGGCGACCTCGGTATGGGCCTCGGCGAGGTCCTCGTCGAAGATCCGCACCTCCGATGTCTTGGACTGTTTCGCCGCGGACATCGCGATATCGGCGCGGGTCAACAGCACCTCCGCCGTCACCGATGGTTCGTCGCTGGTCGCCGTGGCGACCCCGATGCTGGGGCGCACGACGACGTCCTGACCGTCGACGGCGAAGGGCCGGGTGAAAACCTCGGTCATCCGCCGCGCGACCAGGTGGTGATCGTCGGCGCCGCCCTCCATCAGGACCGCGAATTCGTCGCCGCTCATCCGCGCGACTGTGTCGCCGGTACGCACGCACTCGACGAAGCGTTGCCCGGCCTGCACCAACAGCCGGTCGGCAACCGAATGCCCGAGACTGTCATTGACCAGTGTGAAGTCGTCGAGATCGATCGACAGCACGGTGATCGTGCGGTCGTCGCGGGTGCGCAACAGCATCGCGTGGTCCAGCCGCTCGGTGAACAGCGTGCGGTTCGCCAATCCGGTCAGTGGATCTCGCAGCGCCTGATCGGCCGCGGCGGCCAACAGCCGCCGGTTCTCCCACGCCGTGAGCATCTGTCGACCGCAGATGACACACATCAGCAGCTGCACGAGCAGGCTCTCGAAACCGCGCATCACGACCGCCGGCCCCAGCACCCCGACCAGCAGCACCGGGACATAGGGCAACCACAACGATGACGGGGACGGGACCGGCGCGGGACGGTCGGGAACCGCGCGCGGGCGCCGGCTCAACAGTGCGGCAATCGCGAACAGCG
This sequence comes from Mycobacterium sp. NPDC003323, assembly GCF_053589535.1. Taxonomy (NCBI): domain Bacteria; kingdom Bacillati; phylum Actinomycetota; class Actinomycetes; order Mycobacteriales; family Mycobacteriaceae; genus Mycobacterium; species Mycobacterium sp. NPDC003323. The sequence goes on along the minus strand of NZ_JBSFSB010000001.1, from coordinate 1,299,920 downwards.
CCATGGCGGTCGCCCACATCAGGTCGATCCAGTGGCCGGTGTGATAGCCGCCGCCGACGACCAGATATGCCAAGGTCGTGTCGCCGATGGTGATGAGCAGCAGCGCGATGGTGATGATCGACAGCGCCACCGGCCGTCGCCGCCGCGACCGGGCCAGGGCCAGCACCGCCACCGAGAGCACGACGACATCGACCAACGCGTTGATCATGGTCAGCGGGAGTCCCGCCCCGCCGCTGCGGTAGCTGTCGAACACCCGGTTCAGACTGAAGATCCACGTCAGCAGAAGCAGACACAACGATACGGTCAGCGCATCGAGCAACAGATTGAGCCGTGGTACCCGAGCGGTGGCGGTGAGCAGCTGTGACAGACCGGCCGCGACCAACACGGTGAACACGAGGTACAGCAGGTCCGCCGGCGACGGTGACGGCGGTTCGCGCAGGATCACGTCGTACACCAGCCAGACCGCGTCCCCGACCACCCATGCGGTCAGCGCCACCGTCAACGTCAGCCAGGCGCGGCGGTTAGCGCCGTCCGCCTCCCGCGTCGCCACCACCGCACACGCAGTGGCGAACATCGACAGCGCCAACGAGATGACGTCGTTGAGGATCGCCGCGACACCCGTTCGCCCACCGAACAGCATCGTCGCGGCCAACGCCGGCACCAGGGCGCAGGGCACCGCGATCGCGGCCGCCTCCGATGTCGAGAAAAACCGCCTATCGGTCACGCGGCACCACGGTCACTTCGCGATGGGTTTGTCCTCGCTGAGCAACTCGGCATGCATGTCCTCCAGTGACACACCCTTGGTTTCACGCACCCACTTCGAGACGAAGACGAACGACAGGACAGCGCACAGCGCGTAGAAACCGTATGCGATGCCGAGGTGATCGCGCAGTTCGGGGAAGCTGACGGTGATGGCCCAGTTGGCTGCCCACTGGCCCGCGGCCGCCAGGCCCAGGGCCGCGGCGCGGATGCGGTTGGGGAACATCTCGCCGAGCAGCACCCAGACCACCGGACCCCACGACATGCCGAACGCGACGACGAACAGGTTCGCCGCGATCAGCGCGATCACCCCGGACGCCCCGGGCAGGCTGGGCGTGCCGTCGGCACCGACGGTGGCGTTGGCGAAGATGACGGCCATGGTGGCCAGCGTGACCGCCATGCCGGCCGAACCGATGAGCAGCAGCGGTTTACGGCCGATCTTGTCGATCAGGGCGATCGCGATCAAGGTGGTCAGCACGTTGATCACCGAGGTGATGACGGTGTAGATGGCCGACTCGTCGGCACTGAATCCGACGGCCTGCCACAGCACATTCGAGTAATAGAAGATCACGTTGATGCCGACGAACTGCTGGAAGATCGACAGCCCCAGACCGACCCAGACGATGCCGTAGATCCCGCCCGTCGGCTTGCGCAGGTCTCGCCACGACGGCTTGTCCTCGCGTTCCAGGGTGTCCTGGATGCGGGTGATGGTGATCTCCAGGTTCTTCTGCCCCAGCAACATCCTGAGCACCCGGCGCGCCTCCGGGATCTTGTGGCTGGCAACGAGATAACGCGGCGATTCCGGGATGGTGTAGGCCAGCGCGCCATAGAGCACCGCAGGCACCGCCATGGCCAGGAACATCCATCGCCAGGCGTCCAGGCCCAGCCACAACACCTCGTTGGCACCGCCGGCCGCCCACTGCAACAGCCAGTTGACGGCGAATGAGGCGAAGATACCCAACACGATCGCGAGTTGCTGCAGGGAGCCGAGACGTCCACGGATCTGCGGTGGCGAGGTCTCGGCGATATAGGCGGGTGCGATCACCGATGCGACGCCGACGCCGACGCCGCCGACGATGCGGAACAGTACGACGGTCCAGACGTCATGGGCCAAGCCGGTGCCGAAGGCACTCACCAGGAACAGCACCGCCGCGATCTTCATCACCGCGATGCGGCCTATCCGGTCGGCGATCCGGCCCGCGGTCATCGCGCCGACCGCCGCACCGAGAAGCGCCGAGGCCACCGCGAAGCCCAACTCGGCATTGCCGATGCCGAAATCCTCCTGGATGGAGCTGACCGCGCCGTTGATCACCGCGCTGTCGTAACCGAACAGCAGACCGCCCAGCGCGGCCACCGTGGCGATCCGGACGGCAGTGCGCCCGGAAGTGAACTGAGAATCGTCATCGAGGAAAGAGGTGTCATCCCCGCCGACGGGACCGTGGGTCATCGGGTTGTCCTTCCGCAGCAATCAGTGATGCGTGACACCTCACGATGGCACAGACACCGCCCCGAATTGGCCGTATCCCATGGTCGAATTCCGCGGTCCCGGCCGACGGCCCGGTTCGCACGCCCGTCTCGGTGTGCCCGCAGTCGGTTAACGTGGCGCATCGGTGGGTACAGCCTTGTCACCATGTTCCGGCTGAGGCCCCGTACGAAGGAGATCCCATGCGTCGGAGGCTGGCGGTATGCGCCGCGGCACTGCTCGTGACGGGTTCTGCGGCGCAGGCCTGGGCCGAGCCGCCGGAGCCCGCCCAACCGGCGCCGCCGGCCGCCGGGCTCGACAACCGGGTGCGGCAGGCTACCGCCGAGGCGGCCGAATCCGGAGCGGATATCGAAGTGGCCGTGCTGGACCGAACCACCGGTCAGGTCTTCTCCGACGGCTCGACACAACCGTTCCCGATCGCGTCGGTGGTGAAGTTGTTCATCGCCGATGATCTGCTGCTGCGCGAGTCGCAGGGCGATGCCGAACTCTCCCCCGCCGACCGGGCGTCACTGGATGCGATGCTGCGCGCCTCCGATGACAGTGCGGCCCAGATGTTCTGGGACCGCGGCGGGCAGAACGCCATCAGCGCCCGCGTCAAGGAACGGTACGGACTGCCGGGCACCACCGCACCGTCGAACGGGCGCTGGGATGTCACACAGAGCACGGCAACCGATCTGGTCCGCTACTACGGCATGCTGTTGGACGGCTCCGGCGGATTGCCGCCGGATCGGGCCGCCATCATCGTCGAGAACCTCGCGCGGTCGACCCCGGCCGGGAACGACGGTTACCCGCAGCGGTTCGGAATTCCCGACGGGATACCCGGGGTTCCGGTCGCGGTCAAGCAGGGCTGGTTCTGCTGTTGGAACGGGGGCAACCAACTGCACGTGTCCACCGGCCTGATCGGCCCGGACCGCCGCTACGCGATGGCGATCGGCTCGTTGGAACCCGATGACGCCGCCACCGCCCGCGACACCGTCACCCGGGCCGCCGGCACGGTGTTCCCTGCCGGCACGGCCTGATCAGGCGCTGCGTGCGCCCCAGCCGCCGGTGAGTTCGGCGTGCACGGCGCGCAGATCGTCGGCGGTCAGGCCGGCCAGCGAATCGGCATGCCTGCGACGCGCACCGGTGGGCACCTCGATCTCGTTGGGCACGACCAACACCGCGCAGCCGGCGGCCTCCGCGGCGGCGGTCCCGGTCACCGAATCCTCGACCGCCAGACAGTCGGCGGGGTCGAGTCCGAGGCACGCCGCGGCGTGCAGGTACGGGTCGGGCGCGGGCTTGCCCGAGGCAACCTCGTCACCGCACACGGTCACGGTGAAATAGTCGCGCCCGATGCTGTCGAGAGCCTTCTCGGTCAACCCCCGGCGGGTATTGGTCACCAGCGCCATGGTGGTGCCGTCGGCGGTCAGCGCGTCGAGCATCTCGCGGGCACCGGCGCACCACGGCAGACCGCCGGCGAACAGTTCGCCGACATATTCGTGCATCCAATCGGCCGTGTCCGCCATGGCCACCGGATCGGGATCCAGTCCCAGATCGGCATAGACGATCTTCATGACGTTTTCACTGGATCCGCCGACGGTCGTGGTGCGCACCTGCGGGGTCAGCACCCGGTCGTGGCGCCGGTAGAACTCGTCGATCGCGAGGTCCCACAGCTTTTCGGAGTCGACGAGGGTGCCGTCCATGTCCCACAGCACCGCACGCATGACCGCATTGTCTCATCGACACACGCGCAACCGAAATCTGTCGGTGCGCGTAGATACGGTGTACGGCATGACGATTCTTGTGACGGGCGCCACCGGGAACATCGGCCGCCGGGTGGTCGACGAACTGATCTCGCTGGGTGTCAAGGATATTCGCGCACTCACCGTGAACCCCACCCGGGCGGCACTGCCCGAATCGGTGACGGCGGTCACCGGCTACCTGGGAAAGCCTGATTCGTTACCTTCGGCCCTGCAGGGTGTGGACCGGGTGTATCTGGCGCCGTATCCGCCCACGCTGGCGGTCACGCTGGAGCATCTCGCGGCGGCCGGTGTGCAGTACGTGGTGGCGCTGTCCGGCGGAGCCCACTGGACCGAGCACGCCGAGGCGGTCACCGCCTCCGGGCTGGCGCACACCCAACTCGGCCCCGGCGAGTTCTGCGAGAACTTCGCCATGTGGGCGCCCCAGATCCAGACCGGCGTGGTCCGCGATATGGCGCCCGATGCCGTCCAGTCACCGGTGTCGATGGACGATATCGCCCGGGTTGCCGCCCATCTGCTGGCCGAGCCTGCGGACGCGCACCTGCACCGGATGTACGACCTGACCGGGCCGCAGGCCATCACCCGCGCCGAGATCGCCCACCAGATCGGTGTCGGTCTGGGCAAGCCGGTGCGGATGCAGCGCTGCACCCGCACCGAGGCCGACGAGGTGCTGCGGCCGATCATGGGCGACGGCGTCGACTGGTACCTGGACCTCTTCGACGGCGCGCACCAACCGCAGGACGCCAACGACAATGTCGAGCGGTTGACGGGCACGCCGGCCGAGAGCATGGCTGCGTGGGCGGCCCGTCACCGCGACCAGTTCGACGGGTAGACCTCAGTCCTCGGGGTTGTAACCGAGATTGGGGCCCAACCAGCGCTCGGCTTCCTTGAGCGTCCAGCCCTTACGCCGGGCGTAGTCGGCCACCTGGTCCTGGGCCAGCCGGCCGACGACGAAGTACTGCGACTGCGGATGTGAGAAGTACCAGCCGCTGACGGCCGCGCCGGGCCACATCGCCATCGAATCGGTCAGTTCGATACCGGTGCGCGTCGTCACGTCCAGCAGGTCGAACAATGTCGTCTTCTCGGTGTGCTCGGGGCAGGCCGGGTAACCCGGAGCCGGCCGGATGCCGACATAGCGCTCCCCGATCAAGGCGTCGTTGTCGAGTTGCTCGTCGGGCTCATATCCCCAGAACTCGGTGCGGACCCGCTGATGCATCCGTTCGGCGAATGCCTCGGCCAGCCGGTCGGCGAGTGACTCCAGCAGGATCGCGCTGTAATCGTCGAGATCCGCCTTGAACTCCGCGATCTTGTCGGCGCTGCCCAGTCCCGCGGTGACGGCGAAGGCGCCGATGTGGTCGGACAGACCCGTGTCCTTGGGCGCGACGTAGTCACCGAGGCTCCGGTTCGGGATCCCGTCGCGGTGCTCACCCTGTTGCCGCAGGTTGCGCAGCGTGGTCAGCACCTCGGTGCGGGAGTCGTCGGTGTAGACCTCGATATCGTCGCCGACGGCGTTGGCGCAGAAGAAGCCGATGACCCCGTTGGCGGTCAGCCACTTCTCCTTGATCGCGGTGTCGAGCATCTCCTGGGCGTCGTCGTACAGCTTGCGGGCGGCCTCCCCCGACGCCGGGTTGTTCAGGATGTCGGGGAAGCGGCCCTTCATCTCCCACGCATTGAAGAACGGCTGCCAGTCGATGTACTCACGCAGTTCGGCCAGGTCGTAGTCGAGGAATTCACGCACACCGAGGCCGTGGGCGGGCACCGGCGGGGTGTAGCCCTCCCAGTCGACCGGCGTCCGGTTCGCCCGGGCCTTCTCCAGGGTGAGCATCGGCCGCTCGTTCTTCTGGGCGTGCCGTTCGCGAAGGGCCGCGTAATCCTTCTCGGTGGCCTCCAGCAGGGCCGGTCGCTGTTTGTCGTCGAGCAGCGCGGCGGCCACCGGCACCGAGCGCGACGCGTCCTTGACCCAGACGACCGGGCCGCCGCGGCGCGGGGCCACCTTCACCGCGGTGTGGGCGCGCGAGGTGGTGGCACCGCCGATCAGCAGCGGGATCTCCAGGCCTTCGCGCTCCATCTCGACGGCGAAGTTGACCATCTCGTCCAACGACGGGGTGATCAGGCCGGACAACCCGATGATGTCGGCGTTGTGCTCCCTGGCCGCGTCCAGGATCTTGCTCGCGGGCACCATCACCCCGAGGTCGACCACGGTGTAGTTGTTGCACTGCAGGACGACCCCGACGATGTTCTTGCCGATGTCGTGGACGTCGCCCTTGACGGTGGCCATCACGATGGTGCCGTTGCTGCGTTCGGCATCACCGGGCTGCTTCTCGGCCTCGATATAGGGCAGCAGGTACGCGACGGCCTTCTTCATCACCCGGGCCGACTTCACCACCTGGGGCAGGAACATCTTGCCGGACCCGAACAGGTCGCCGACGACGTTCATACCGTCCATCAGCGGGCCCTCGATGACCTCGATGGGGCGCCCGCCCGCGGCGGCGATCTCGGCGCGCAGTTCCTCGGTGTCGTCGTCGACGTGGGCGTCGATGCCCTTGACCAGGGCATGCGTGATGCGCTGACGGACCGGGAGCGAACGCCATTCGGCCGCTGCCAGGTCCTCGGACTTGTCGGACTTGTTGAACCGCTCGGCGATCTCCAGCAGCCGCTCGGCCGCGTCCTCGCGGCGGTTCAGCACGACGTCCTCGATCCGGTCCCGCAGTTCGGGGTCGATCGAGTCGTAGGGCACCAGCGCACCGGCGTTGACGATGCCCATGTCCAGGCCGGCCTTGATGGCGTGGAACAAGAACACCGAGTGGATGGCCTCGCGGACCGGGTTGTTACCTCGGAACGAGAACGACACGTTGGAGATGCCACCGGAGATGTGCACCCCGGGCAGGTTCTCCTTGATCCACGCGCAGGCCTCGATGAAGTCGATGCCGTAGGTGGCGTGCTCCTCGATACCGGTGGCCAGCGCGAAGCAGTTCGGGTCGAAGATGATGTCCTCGGCCGGGAAGCCGACCTCTTCGGTCAGGATCCGGTAGGCCCGCCCGCAGATTTCCTTGCGGCGCTCCAGATTGTCGGCTTGGCCCTGTTCGTCGAAGGCCATCACCACCACGGCCGCGCCGTACTTGCGGCACAACCGGGCCTCGCGGATGAACTTCTCCTCGCCCTCCTTCAGGGAGATCGAGTTGACGATCGGCTTGCCCTGCACGTTCTTCAGGCCCGCCTCGATGACCTCCCATTTCGAGGAGTCGATCATCACCGGGACGCGGCTGATATCGGGCTCGGCCGCGATCAGCTTGGTGAACCGGTCCATCGCGGCGATGCCGTCGATCATGCCCTCGTCCATGTTGATGTCGATGACCTGCGCACCGACCTCGACCTGCTGCAGGGCCACCGACAGCGCGGTGTCGTAGTCCTCGGCCTTGATCAGGTTGCGGAACCGCGCCGAACCGGTGATGTTGGTGCGCTCTCCGATGTTGACGAACAGCGAATCCTCGGTGATGTTCAGCGGCTCCAGGCCTGACAGCCGGGTGGCCACCTCGATCTGCGGGAGCCGGCGTGGGGTCTTGCCGTCGACGACCTTGGCGATCTCGGCGATATGCGGCGGTGCCGTGCCGCAGCAGCCGCCGACCAGGTTGACCAGCCCGGCGTCGGCGAACTCGGCGATATAGGAGGCCTGCCGCTGCGGGGACTCGTCGTACTCGCCGAAGGCGTTGGGCAGCCCGGCGTTCGGATAGCAGGACACATAGGTGTCCGCGATGCGCGCCATCTCGGCGATGTAGGGCCGCATCTCCGGTGCGCCCAGCGCACAGTTCAGCCCGACCGCGATCGGCTTGGCGTGCCGGATGGCGTTCCAGAACGCCTCGGTCACCTGACCGGACAGCGTCCGCCCCGATGCGTCGGTGATGGTGCCGGAGATGATCACCGGCCAGCGGCGCCCGCGGTCCTCGAACAGCGTCTCGACCGCGAAGACGGCGGCCTTGGCGTTCAGCGAGTCGAAGATCGTCTCGACGATGATGAGATCGGCGCCGCCGTCGACCAGACCATTGGCGGCTTCGAGGTAGGCGGCGACCAGTTGGTCGTAGGAGACATTGCGGGCGCCCGGGTCGTTGACGTCGGGCGAGATGGAGGCGGTCCGGGTGGTCGGGCCGAGAGCACCGGCGACATAGCGCGGCTTGTCGGGCGTGCTGAACTCGTCGCAGGCCGCGCGCGCCAGCGCGGCGCCGGCGTAGTTGAGCTCGTAGGCCAGTTCCTGCATGCCGTAATCGGCCAGGGAGACCGCGTTCGCATTGAACGTGTTGGTCTCCAGGATGTCGGCGCCGGCCTGCAGATACTCGCGGTGGATTCCCTCGATGATGTGCGGCTGCGTCAGGTTCAGCAGATCGTTGTTGCCCACCAGATCACTGGGCCAGTCGGCGAACCGTTCGCCGCGGTACCCGGCCTCGTCGGGCCGGTCGCGCTGGATGGCCGTGCCCATCGCACCGTCGATCACCACGATCCGCTGTTCGAGTGCGGCCTTGAGTTCGTCGGTGCAGTCGGGACGGACGTTCGGCGCGAAGGCCTTGCTCTCGACGGCGCTCATGTGCACTCCTTCCGTGGCGGAAGGCGTCCTTGACTCTGCCGAGCGTGGCGGATACCGGAGGACCAACCCCCCTAGCAGCCGTTGCAACGCCTCTCGACCTCGATGAGTCTACGTCGTTGTCCCGCCGACGTGCGGACGCCCAACTCGGTGCCGCGAGTCACGACTCACGGAACTGTCGGCCATATCGCGGGCACCGAAGTCAACCAGCCTGCCACCGACGGTATTTCGTCGCGACGGCGGCCGGCGTGGTCGCGGTCCCCGTTACCGCTACAAGGGTAGTCCGGCTAGCCAACTCGTTTTGCCCGGCGCCGCCCGCGACGTGCCGAAATGGCCGACGTTTCGCCACGCGGCCCGGCGCGGCTCAGGACCGCCGGTCAGGGCTTACGCTGGCAGTGTGACACCGTCGGATACGAGCGGACCCCGCCTGCCGAACCTGCAGAACACGGTCGTCGTGGCGGCCTTCGAGGGCTGGAACGACGCCGGTGACGCGGCCAGCGGTGCGCTCGAACACCTCGACTCCATCTGGGAGGCCGAGACCCTCGTCGAGATCGACGACGAGTCCTACTACGACTACCAGGTGAACCGTCCGGTGATCCGGCAGGTGGATGGGGTCACCCGCGAGCTGGTGTGGCCGTCGATGCGCATCTCGCACTGCCGACCACCCGGCAGCGACCGCGACATCGTGCTGATGCACGGTGTCGAGCCCAATATGCGCTGGCGCACCTTCTGCGCCGAACTGCTGGCGATCGCCGACAAGCTCAACGTCGACACCGTGGTCATCCTCGGCGCTCTGCTGGCCGACACGCCGCATACCCGCCCGGTGCCGGTGTCCGGTGCCGCCTACTCCGCCGATTCGGCGAAGTTCTTCGGCCTGGAGGAGACCCGTTACGAGGGCCCGACCGGTATCGCCGGGGTGTTCCAGGACGCCTGCGTGCAGGCCGGGATCCCGGCGGTGACGTTCTGGGCCGCGGTGCCGCATTACGTGTCGCAGCCACCGAACCCGAAGGCGACGGTCGCGCTGCTGCGCCGTGTCGAGGATGTGCTGGACATCGAGGTGCCGCTGGCCGACCTGCCGACCGCGGCCGAGGAGTGGGAACAGGCGGTCACCGAGATGACCGCAGAGGACGACGAGATCGCCGAGTACGTGCAGTCGCTGGAGGAACGCGGTGACGCCGAGGTCGACATGAACGACGCGCTGGGCAAGATCGACGGTGATGCGCTGGCCGCCGAGTTCGAGCGTTATCTGCGCCGGCGCGGCCGCTAAGGCTGCTCCAGCGCCTCGGTGCGCGCGCTGAGCGAGCGACCGAGTGCAGCCACCTCGGCGTCGAGTTGCGGCAGCAGCTCCGGGGTGAAGCGGCGGATATCGCGTTCGGCGACCGGCGTCGACACCACCGGGCGGATCCACCGGAACACCCCCACCCAGCTCGGGCTGTAGATCCGCTTGCTGCGCCGTTCGATACCGCGGACGAACGCCGCGCCGCAGTCGGCGACCGTGGTGGTCTTCTTCAGCGGTCCGGGCATCCGGGTGAGCATCTCGCGGAAGGTGGACAGGTCGGCCTTGGCGTCCTGCACGAGCGGGGTGTCGATCCAGCTCATGTGCGCGCAGCCGACGTCGACGCCGCGGTGCGCCACCTCCAGGCGCAGCGTGTTGGCGAAGTATTCGGCCCCGGCCTTGGACGCGTGGTAGGCGGCCAGCCCGGGTGCGGAGGTGAATGCCGCCAGCGAGGACACCACCAGTACGTAGCCGCGACGCTGCAGGACGGCGGGCAGGGTGGCGCGGACGGTGTTGAACACGCCGATGATGTTGACGTCGATGACCCGCCGGAACGCGTCGGGATCGACCTGCAGCACCGAGCCGAAACTGGCGATGCCGGCGTTGGCCAGCACGATGTCGATACCGCCGAACCGCTCGACGGCGGCATCGGCCGCCCTCTGCATGGCGGCCAGATCGCGGACGTCGGCCAGCGAGGTCAGCACGTGGGCGTCCCCGCCGAGTTCGTCGGCCAGCGCACTCAGCGGCGCCTGGTCCAGGTCGGTCAGGACCAGCTTCGCGCCCTTGCGGCGCAGCCTGCGGGCCACCTCCGCGCCGACGCCGCGCGCTCCTCCGGTGATGAAGACGACCTTGCCGTGCAATGAGCCCATGGCGTCAACCTACTCGCTCAGAGCTGCACGCCCAGCAATGCGTCGACGAGCTCGGCGACCAACCGCGGTGCGGCCGGGTCGGCGCCACCGTAGGTCAGCGCGTCGGTACACCAACCATCAATGGCGGCAAGGGCTTTCGGGGTGTTCAGATCGTCGGCGAGATATCCCCGGACACGGCCGAGCAGATCACCGGCCGCCGGGCCGGACGGCAACGCGGCGGCGGTTCGCCACTGCTGCAGGCGCGTCCGGGCCTGCTCGAGCACCTCATCGCTCCAGAACCGGTCCTCGCGGTAGTGCCCGGCGAACAGCCCGAGCCGCACGGCGGAGGGATCCACCCCGTCGGCCCGCAGGCGCGAGACCAGGACCAGGTTGCCGCGGCTCTTGCTCATCTTGTGGCCGTCCCAGCCGATCATCCCGGAATGCACATAGTGCCGCGCGAATCGGCGCTCGCCACTGGCAGATTCGGCGTGTGCGGCCGAGAACTCGTGATGGGGGAAGATCAGATCCGATCCGCCGCCCTGGATGTCGAGCCCGGATCCGATCCGGGACAGCGCGATCGCGGCGCACTCCACGTGCCAGCCGGGACGGCCGTCGCCGAACGGTGAGGGCCAGCTCGGCTCCCCCGGCCGCTGGATCCGCCACAGCAGCGCGTCCAGCGGGTCCACCTTGCCGGCGCGGTCCGGGTCGCCGCCGCGCTCGGCGAACAGGCGCGACATGGTGTCGTGGTCGTATCCGGACTCGTAGCCGAACTGGCGGGTGGCATCGGCGCGGAAGTAGACGTCGGGATACTGCGCATCGTCGACGACGTAGGCGGCTCCGGACGCCAGCATCTTCTCGACCAGTTCGACGACCTCGGCGATGGCATCGGTGGCGGCAACGTAATCCCGCGGCGGCAGCACCCGCAGGGCGGTCATGTCCTCGCGGAAGAGTTGCGTCTCACGGTCGCCGAGCATCCGCCAGTCGATACCGTCGCGCTCGGCCCGCTCGAACAGCGGGTCGTCGACGTCGGTGATGTTCTGCACGTAGTGCACGTCGTGGCCGGCGTCCCGCCAGACCCGATTGACCAGGTCGAACGTCAGATAGGTGGCGGCGTGGCCGAGGTGGGTGGCGTCATAGGGGGTGATACCGCAGACGTACATGGTGGCGGTCGGGCCCGGCGAGACCGGCCGGACCTGACGGTCGGCGGTGTCATAGAGCCGCAGCGGCACGCCCGTTCCGGGCAAGGTGGGAACGGTCGGCGCCGGCCAGGACTGCATGACGTCGACTCTAGGTTGTCCGGTCACCTGTTCCCTCCGGTGGTTGGGCACTCTCGTGCAGAACCGACACGTTCGGCGGCTGGTTCATTCCCGACTCAGAACGCCGAGCGGATGGTCTCGAGCAGGACCGGCGCCAGTTCGGGCCGGCACATCAGCAGATCGGGCAGATACGGGTCGCGGCGGTTGTAGAGCAACGGGGCTCCACCGAGTCGCGTGGCGTGCAGCCCGGCCGCCTGCACCACCCCGGCGGGAGCGGCCGAGTCCCACTCCCATTGGCCACCGGCGTGGATGTAGGCGTCCACATCACCGCGCACCACGGCCATCGCCTTGGCGCCTGCCGAACCGATGCGCACCACCTCGATGTCCATCTGCTCGCGCAGCCACCACAGCACCGCCGGCGGACGGTAGGTGCTGGCCGTCACGCGGATGGGTCCGTCGCGGCGTGGGGGCGGCGGTGTCACCGTGTCGGTGCGGTACACCTGGCCCACCGCCGGCAGCGCGACGGCGGCATCGGTGATCGACCCCTCATCGCTGGTGCGCTGCCACAGCGCGATGTGCACCGCCCAGTCGGCGTGCCCGGGCATGGAGAACTCCCGGGTGCCGTCCACCGGGTCGACGATCCAGACGCGGTCGGCGTGCACCCGGGACAGGTCGTCGACGGCCTCCTCGGAGAGCACCGCATCACCGGGGCGCAGTTCGGCCAGGCGTTTGAGGATCAGGGTGTTCGCCCGCCGGTCACCGGCATCGCCCAGGTCATAGGAGTCGTAGAAGCCGACCTCTTCCCGGACGGCCAGCAGCAGCTCGCCGGCCTCGGCGGCCACCTGCGCGGCCACTGCGGCGTCGGACTGCTCAGCGAAATTCACACCCACCAGTATTGCGTGGCGATGGGCGCCACGGACGTTCGGTCCGGGCCGCTAGAACGCCGGCCACGGGATCGGACGATGCCGGTCGGGTGATGGCATCACCGGATCATCAAGCAGCGCAAGAGCTCTGGCCTTCAGCGCGGCCACCTCGGAGCCTGTCAGGTGTTCGCGCAACCGGTCACCGAGCCCGTCGCGCAGATCGGCGCTCAGCTTGTCGATCGCCCCCAGCAGTTCATCGTCGACGGGCTTGCCCGCCCACCCCCACAGGACGGTGCGCAGCTTGTCCTCGGTGTGCAATGTGACGCCGTGGTCGACACCGCGCACCCGGCCGTCCACCCCGGCCAGGATGTGGCCACCCTTGCGGTCGGCGTTGTTGACCAACACGTCGAACACGGCCATCCGGCGCAGCCGATCGTCGTCGGCATGCACCAGGGTGACCGCGTCACCGGCCTGGTCATAGGCCTGCAGGATGGCCAGATACCCGGCGGGCACCCGGCCGGCGGGCACCAGGTCCACCAGATCCAGGGTGCCGTCTTCGACGGGCGGGGTGTCGGTCAGCCCGTCGCCGGGCTGGTCGACCCACAGCTGCACCATCCCCGGGCCCGCGGGCCCATCCCGAATGATGGTGTGCGGCACGACATCCCAACCCAGCGCCGCCGATACGAGGAAGGCGGCACGTTCCCGGCCGGCCAGCGTCCCGTCCGGGAAGTCCCACAGCGGCGCCTCACCGGCGACCGGCTTGTACACGCAGTGGGCGCGGTGCTCGCCCAGTTCGGCCTCGCACAGGAAGGTCGCGTTGCTGGCCGAGCGGATCCGGCCGATCACGCTCAGCGTGCCCGCGCTCAACACATGCTCGACGGAATCCTCAGAAGGGCGGTTCATCGTCTGTCCCACCGAAGGCCCCACGCCGATAACCGTTGGTGCGCACACAGATGTGGCCCTCCGGGTCGAGCGGTTCGTCACACAGTGGACACGGCGGCCGGCCGGCCGAGATGACGCGGTTGGACCGTGTCGCGAACTCGCGGGCCGACTCCGGGGTCAGGAACACCCGGACGGCGTCGGGTCCGTCCTCGGCGTCATCGAGCACCACCGAGGCGTCGAACTCGGTGTCCGAGACGGCCAGCAGTTCGACGACGACGGTCTGTGCCTCCGAATCCCACCCCAGACCCATGGTGCCCACCCGGAACTCCGCGTCGACGGGCATCTCCAGGGGATGCAGATCACCGACCTCGCCGGTGTCGGGCGGGATCGGGGTGCCGAACCGGCGGTTGATCTCCACCAGCAGCGCGGCGATGCGTTCGGCGAGCACGGCGACCTGCTGCTTCTCCAGCATCACCGAGACCACCCGCTTGTCGTGCACGGCCTGCAGGTAGAACGTGCGGTTCCCGGGCTGCCCGACGGTCCCGGCCACGAAGCGGTCGGGTGAGCGGAAGACGTGAATTGCGCGGGCCATGGCACCTTTCAAAATACCGGTATCGGTCGGTTCAATCGGTCGAGCCACCGACCACCGCGTCCCCGGCGGGTGCGGCCTGCCCATCAGACTTCCCCTCGGGCTTGACGATCAACCCGGCGGTCAATCCGTCACCGGTGTGGTTGACGTGCAGCACGAACGGTCGGGTGTCGGTGTAACGGATGACGCTCATCGACGCGGGGTCGGCGGTGATGCGCTGGAAGCTGTCCAGGTGGGTGCCCAGCGCGTCGGCCAGGACCGACTTGATGACATCACCGTGCGTGCATGCCACCCACAGCGCGTCGCCGCCGTGCTCTGCGGCCAGCCGCCGGTCGTGCTCGCGGATCGCCGCGACGGCCCGCGCCTGCACCTGCGCCAGGCCCTCGCCCTCGGGGAAGACGGCCGCACTGGGTTGGGCCTGGACCACCTTCCACAGCGGTTCGGAGAACAGTTCGCCGATCTTGCGCCCGGTCCAGGAGCCGTAGTCGACCTCGATGATGCGGTCCTCGATGATCGGCTCGATCCTCAGCGCCGCCGCCAGTGGCGCCACCGTGCTGGCGCAGCGCAGCAGCGGCGAGCGCACGATCGCCTTGACCGGCAGCCCGCCGATCCGGCTCACCACGGCCAGGGCCTGCTCGCGGCCCTTGTCGTCCAGGTCGACGCCCTCGGAGCGGCCGGCCAGGGTGTGCGCGGTGTTCGAGGTCGAGCGGCCGTGCCGCAGCAGGATCACGGTCACGCGCGGCCTCCTCGGGTGGGCGATATCACTGCGCCGCCAGGACGCCGGTGGCCAGCAGCACCAACACCAGCGTGCCCAGGATGATCCGGTAGCCGACGAACCAGTACATGCTGTGGTTGACCAGGAATTTCAGGAACCAGGCGACCGCGGCATAGCCGATCACGAAGGCGACCAGCGTGCCGAGCACGATCTGGGGAACGGTCGCGCTCATGCCGGTGGTCCCCGGGTCGAAGACGTGCCGCAGTTCATACAGCCCCGAGCCCAGCACCGCGGGGATTGCCAGCAGGAAGCCGAATCGCGCGGCGGCCGCCCGCTTCTGGCCGAGGAACAAACCGGCGCTGATGGTGACGCCGGACCGTGACACGCCCGGGATGAGGGCCAGCGCCTGCGCCGAGCCGATGATGAGGCTGTCGCGCCAGGTGAACTGCTCGATGGCGCGGGTCTGCTTGCCCAGGTACTCCGCGGCGGCGATGACGAACGAGAACACGATGAGCGCCGAGGCGATGATCCACAGGTTGCGGATGTCATCGCGGATGAAGTGCTGCAGGGTGAAGCCGAACACCCCGATCGGGATGGTGCCGATGATCACCCACCAGCCCAGCCAGTAGTCCGGGGTGCGCCGGTCGGGGTTGCGCAGGCCGCCGAACCAGGCCCCCAGGATGCGGCCGATATCGCGGGCGAAGTAGAGCAGAACCGCCACCTCGGTGCCGATCTGCACCACGGCGGTGAACGAAGCGCCGGCGTCGCCGCCGAAGAAGGCCTCCGAGACGATCGCGAGGTGACCGGAGGACGACACCGGCAGGAATTCCGTCAGGCCCTGGACCACCGCAAGCACGACGACCTGCAACCACGACATCTCAGCCACGCGGACGACCGTACCGTGGCGGGAAAGTCAGCGCGCCGTGCGCACCGGCTCCGCTCCGGCGACGGCGTCCCGCACGGTGGCGGCTACGCTGCGCTCATCGGTCACGTCGATATCGGTCAGGCTGCGGGTCGTCCTGGCAACGATGTCCTCGTCCTGCGGAACGGGACCGCTCAACCGCGGCCGGTACACCTCGACGACCAGGCTTGAGCGGTCCTCGACGTGAAAGGAGAAGCTGCGGCCATCGCCGAGCGTGCCGAAACCGCTCGCGTGCACACCGGTGGAGATGTGCTCGATGGCAAACTCTTGTTCGGACAGTTCGGTTTCCGGCGCGAGTGCCATAGCTCGCACCATACCCAGAAACTGACGATTAAGTTCGTTCTCACGAACTTTGCGCAAAGTTTGAAAGCGGAAACACCGCAGATACGGAATCAGGAGTTTTCAGGGCCTTTGAATACGAAATCCGCATTCTGGGTCCGTAGAACCCTGATATTGACCCTGGCCGCGGCCCTCGCTTCGGGGTGCTCATCATCGTTGGTGGATTCGCCACCACCGACCATCCCGGTCGCCACGCCGGTGGCATCACCACCGGTCAGCGCCGAGCCCGAGGGTGTCGTCACGCCGCTGCCGGGACCCGGTATCGCGGCGAGCTTCGATATCAGTACCGCTGCCCTGGCTGTCCTCGGCCCGGCCGACCGGCTCACCGTGCTGCCGACCGACGGGCCGCCGCGGACGGTGACCCTGCCGTCGGAGGCGACCGCGCTGATCACCGACGGGGCCGGGACGGCGATGCTGGCAACGCGCGGCGGGTATCTGCGGGTCGACATCGCCGGCGGAGCGGTGACCGAGGTGCCCGTCGAGGGGCATCCCGATACCGACTTCACCGCCATCGCACGCTATGCCGACGGTCAGTTGGTGCTCGGCAGCGCCGACGGCGCCGTCTACACCCTGAACGCCGAATCCGGTGTCGCCGCCACCCTCGAACACTTCGCGCGGGTCGATGCCCTTGTCACTCACCACGATTCGGTGGTCGTGCTGGATCGCGGGCAGACCTCGGTCACCGAGATCGACCAGGACGGCACCACCGCCGAGCAGGCCCTGCGCGCCGGTGAGGGTGCCACCTCGATGGCCGTCGACCCCGCCGGCCGGGTGCTGGTCGTCGACACCCGCGGGGGCGGCCTGCTGGTCTACGGCACCGAACCGCTGATCCTGCGCCAGCGCTACCCCGTGCACGACTCGCCGTACGGGGTCACGGGCTCATCCGAGTTGGCCTGGGTGTCACAGACCGCGACCAACACCGTCGTTGGTTACGATCTGGCCACCGGAATACCCGTCGAGAAGGTGCGTTATAGGACCGTGCAGCAACCCGACACCCTGGCCTTCGACGACGCCACCGACACGCTGTTCGTGGTGTCCGGGTCCGGCACGGGGGTGCAGACGATCAGGGGGGCCACACGGTGACGACAGTTCAGCGCGGACGTATGCCCGATGGTTGGGCCGGCGACCTGTCCGATGAGTACGAATGGGTGCCGCTGCGGCTCCCGCCCGATGTGACCCGACTGTCGGCCTCGGTGCGGCTGTCCATCGAGGCGCAGTACCGCGGTTGGGAACTCACCCGGGTCCGGCTCTACACCGATGGCAGCCGTCGCGTACTGCTGCGCAGGAAGAAGACCATGCTCGGCGAGCAGCCCGCACTGTGATCTATCAGCTGTTGCGGCGCGGGTTCTTCCTCGTCGCTCCGGAACGCATCCACACCTTCGTCTTCGCGGTCCTGCGGTTGGCGACCGCGGCCGGCCCGAGCCGGCGGTCGCTGGCGCGCCGACTGGCTCCCGCCGATCCGATCCTGGCCAACACCGTCTGGGGCGTGCGCTTCCCCGGCCCGCTGGGGTTGGCCGCCGGTTTCGACAAGGACGGGCACGGGCTACGCACGTGGGGCGCGCTGGGTTTCGGCTACGCCGAGGTCGGCACGGTGACCGCCCAGGCCCAACCCGGCAATCCCCGACCACGCATGTTCCGGCTGCCCGCTGACCGTGGGCTGCTCAACCGGATGGGCTTCAACAACCACGGTGCCGCGGCGCTGGCGCGGCAACTGAGCCGCCACACCGCCGACGTGCCCATCGGGGTGAACATCGGCAAGACGAAGGTGACCCCGGCCGAGGCCGCCGTCGACGATTACGTCACCAGCGCCCGGTTGGTGGGTTCGATGGCGTCGTATCTGGTGGTCAACGTCAGTTCCCCGAACACGCCGGGGCTGCGCGACCTGCAGGCCGTCGAGTCGCTGCGGCCGATCCTGGCGGCGGTCCGCGAGGTCGCCACGGTGCCGGTGCTGGTGAAGATCGCCCCGGACCTCTCGGACTCCGATATCGACGATATCGCCGACCTTGCGGTCGAATTGGGGCTGGCGGGCATCGTCGCGACCAACACCACGGTGTCCCGGGCGGGACTGCGGACACCCGATGTCGAGGCGCTGGGCGCCGGCGGCGTCTCCGGGGCACCGGTGGCGCGGCGCTCGCTGGAGGTGCTGCGCCGGCTCTACGAGCGGGTCGGCGACCGACTGGTATTGGTCAGCGTCGGCGGTATCGAGACCGCCGACGACGCCTGGGAGCGGATTATCAACGGTGCCACGCTGCTGCAGGGCTACACCGGCTTCATCTACAGCGGCGGCCTGTGGGCCAAACAGATCCACGACGGCATCGCCCGCCGCCTGCGCGAGGGCGGATTCGCCTCGCTGTCGGAGGCAGTCGGAAGCGCTTACACCTTCTGACGCGAGCGGCCGTGGCGGTACGTCGACACGCCGTGCCGGCGAGCACTCTCGGGCCGCTCGCGCCAGAGGCGTCGACTACTTCTGCTCGTAGGTGAAGTGGATGACGGCCCGTGCGATCGCCTGACCGAACAGGTTGAAACCGAGATAGGCCGGCGTAGCCCCGTCGGGCAGACCGAGCGACTCGACGGGCAGCGCATGCACGGCGACGTAGTAGCGGTGCGGGCCGTGTCCGGCCGGCGGGGCGGCACCGATGAACCGCTTGGCGGAGGCGTCGTTGGCCAGCGTCACCGCGCCCCCGGGCAGCGGATCCCCGTTACCGGCGTCGGCGGGCAGTGACGTCACCGACGCGGGCACGTCGGCCACCGCCCAGTGCCAGAACCCGGACAGCGTGGGGGCGTCGGGGTCGTACACGGTCACCGCGAAGCTGCGGGTCTCGGCCGGGAAACCGGACCAGCTCAGCTGCGGCGAGATATCGGAGCCGCCGGCCCCCATGATGCCGCTGACCAGATCGTTGCCGGCGGGCTGACCGTCGGCGAACGACTCGGAGGTCAGCTCGAAGGTCGGCAGCTTCGGCAGGTTGGCGTACGGATCTACGGATGTGGAGGTCATATCGCCCTTCTCGTCGGTCAGCAGTTGGTCAGGAAGTGTTCGAGCACCTCGGTGCCGAACTGTAGTGCGTCCACGGGTACCCGTTCGTCGACACCGTGGAACAGCGCGGCGAAATCGAGGTCCGCCGGCAACCGCAGCGGAGCGAAGCCGAAACACCGAATGCCCAAGCGCGAGAACGCTTTCGCATCCGTGCCTCCGGACAGCATGTAGGGCACGATGCGGGCGTCGGGATCGACGGCCAGCAGCGCGGCGTTCATGGCGTCGACCAGGTCGCCGTCGAAGGTGGTCTGCACCGAGGGCAGGTCACGCTCCCAGGTCCATTGCACATCGGGGCCGATGAGCGCGGCGACCTCACGTTCGAAGGCCTCCCGCCGCCCCGGCAGCACCCGGCAGTCGATCACCGCCTCAGCCGTGGCGGGAATGACGTTGGCCTTGTAACCGGCCTTCAGCATGGTCGGATTGGCGGTATCGCGCAGCGTGGCCCCGATGATCCGGGCGATACCACCGAGTTTGGCGATGCTGCCCTCCAGATCGGGTGAGTCGATATCGAACTCGTAACCGGTCTCCTCGGCCACCGCCTGCAGGAACTGCGCGACCGGTTCGCTCAGCACCAGCGGGAACTCATGCCTGCCAAGCTTGGCCACCGCCTCGGACACCGCGGTCACCGCGTTGTCCTGGTGCACCATCGACCCGTGCCCGGCGCGGCCCCGCGCCGAGAGCCGCATCCAGGCGATGCCCTTCTCCGCGGACTCCACGAGGTAGAGCCGGCGCTCTCCCCCGTCGCGGGTGGGAACCGTGAGGGAGAACCCGCCGACCTCGCCGATGGCCTCGGTGACGCCGGTGAACAGATCGGGCCGGTGGTCGACGAGCCATTGCGCGCCGAAGGTGCCACCATGTTCCTCGTCGGAGACGAAGGCGAACACGAGATCACGCGGCGGCACGATGTTCGCGCGTTTGAAGTGCCGCGCCACGGCGATCATCATGCCGACCATGTCCTTCATGTCGACCGCGCCACGGCCCCACACGTAACCGTCCTTCACCGCGCCGGAGAACGGATGCACACTCCAGTCGGCCGGCTCGGCCGGGACGACATCGAGATGACCGTGGATGAGCAGCGCACCGCGGTCCGGATCGGCGCCCGGCAGCCGCGTGATGAGGTTGCCCCGGCCCGGTGCGCCGGCCTCGACGTACTCGCAGGTGTACCCGACCTCGCGCAGTCGGTCACCGACCCACTGCGCACAGTCCGCCTCACCTTTGAGGGTCGCCGGATCACCGGTGTTCGACGTGTCGAATCTGATCAGCGTGCTGACGAGGTCCACCACCTCGTCGACAGCGGTCACGCCGGCCGCGGAAGACTGGGTCACAGTGTCCATTCGTACCATCGGACCGGGCGTTTCGGGCCGGTGCACCGTGCTGCGGGCCGCCGGGTTTGGGTCCGACCGCCCCTATCCGTTAGCCTTAGTCGCTCCTTGCCGACGGCGCGGAGAATTGTCCGAGTGGCGGAATGGCAGACGCGCTAGCTTGAGGTGCTAGTGCCCTATTAACGGGCGTGGGGGTTCAAGTCCCCCCTCGGACACATCCGGCGACACGACTCAGGTCGGCAGTCGCCGTGACTCGCCGAAGATGCGGGTCGTAGTCGAGACGCAGGCCCAAGCTTGCGTACACCTCGGCGCGCTCAGCTCCGGTTGCCGCGCCGAGGATGACCGACAGTCCGCCTAACTCCTTAACTAACTCACTGATCTCGGCGGCACACATGGCGCGGGGCCGCTCCACTCGCTCAACGCGTGCCCTCAGCTCGTCGCGCTCGGCGGTACGTTGACGCAACGCAGCAGTTAGATCCTCAACGGCCACGCCAGACTCCACGGCGGTGATCAAGGCAGCCACTTTGGCATTCGCCTCGCTCAGCTGGCGCTGCAAGGCGGCGTAGCCAGGTCCGGCCGCCGGGTCCACGTCTTGCCCGCGTGCGAGGTCTTCTGGATCGGCCAGAGTGGCGATCCATTCGTCGAGTCGCGCTGTCACTGCGTCTTCGCGGAGATAGACGGTGCGCGGATGATCACTCAGGTCCACAGGTACAGAACGTGACTTGCCGAACTCACAACGGTAGAGGATCCGCGTTGTTTGCTTCCCCGGCCGGGCGGCGCCCTGCATTCGCCGTCCACATGCGGCGCAGAACAGCAGCCCACGCAGCGCATACGGCACTGTCGATTCTCTGCTGCACACGCGACCGGGACCACGCCGCGCCTGCATCCGGAGACGAACAGCCTGCGCCAGCTCATCAGGGATCAGCTCTTCGTGCGTGCGTCGATCGGGTGCGATCCAGTCGGCCCGATCGCGCCACCGCATGCGAGTCTCATATCCCGCGGCGACATCATCGGGGTTCAAAAGGACCTCATACTTCTCCTGCTTGCCCCAGACACGGATACCGCGGTACGCAGGGTTGTCGAGAATGGCGCGGATCGCCGAATGGGACCATCCACGTGGGTCACGATGCCGGTTCCGTGCCGGGTCGTATTGGCTCGGTGATGGCACTCCATCGTCGGTGAGCTGCTGTGCGATGAAGCGCAAGCCAGCACCATCGGCATACATGCGATAGATCCGCTCGACGGTCGGGGCGGTCTCGGGGTCAGGCTCCAGGCGGTGAAGACGCTGCCCAAGACTTGCCTTGGCGGGGTTTGGGTGCGGGCCGGCATCGACGAGTTGATAACCGTACGGTGGGCGACCGCCGAGGTATCTGGTTGTGTCCTGCGCGAGTGCCGACATCGCGGTACGCACGCGCATCTGGATTCGCGCACGTTCTCCCTTGCTCATTCCGCCAAAGAGCGTCATCACGAGGTCGTGTGCCTCGGATCCGGGATCAACCGCTCCGCCAACTTCAGGCACCCATAGGCCGACCCCGTAGTGCGTGAGCACCGGGAAGGTGAGCGCAAATTGCGGTCCGTAGAACGCGCGAGCAGGTTCCCCGATCACGACGGCATCGAAGCCACGGCCACGAGAAGTGACATCTGCGAGCAGACGTGAAGCCTCCGGCCTGCGTTTCCAGGGAAGCGACCGGCTCTGGCCTATATCGAAGTAGTCGGCGGCGAGGACGCCGCCATGCGGACTGATCAGATCGATGGCACGACGTTTCTGCCAGCTGCGGCTCGCCTCCGGATCTTGGGCGTCCTCGGTACTCACTCGGCCATAGAAGGCGAACCTGAGGCTCATGCCACTCCCCTCCCTGATCTAGGCGTCCGGTCCCGCATAGCCAGTATGACGTTTACCAGCGCGCGGTTGGCCTCGCGCGGGAGCCGATACCGGTTCGGCAGGTCAATTTCAACACCTCCCTCTGACATGTTCGGAGCATCGACTCGAACGTCACACTCGGAGCGAGCATGTGTCGTAGTCGGGCATCTTTCAGCCATCGCTTGCCCCTAGCGGATCCCATTGTTCGTTGTGGGCTTGGCGACGTGCTTCTACCAGTCCGATGAGGCGGGAGTGGATGCGTTGGAGGGCCGCGGAATAGACGAGACTGCGATCGCCGAGGCTGCCGAGGCCGGCACGTTCGAACTCCCACGCCACCAGATCATCGCGACCGGCGAAGTCACAGTTGGGATCGTATTGGTATGCAGTGCTTTTCAAGCGTTCTTCACGCGTCCAAATGGCGCGCTGTTCGCGCAGCACGGTCATGGTAGTGGAATAACGGCGGGATTTGCTGGTGATGTGGCCGCGGAATCCGAGGGTGTGCAACCACCGCCCGATGCCGGACAGTCCTTTGTCCGCGAGATCGCTGATGGTGGTCAGGATGGTCCGCACATGCTCTGACACGTCCAGGTCGGGTATGGCTTCCGTAGATAGGCGGCGCGCGCTGATTCCGAGGTCTACCAAGGATTTGGTGACATACTTGGCGAGATAGCGTGCCACCAGCCGGCCAGACATGGACCGTCCTGAGCCTGACCCTGGTTCTGGTTCTGGTTCTGGTTCTGGTGGAGCACTTTTCACTGGTTTTGCGGATGCGGCGAGGGGTTGGGTGTCGATCTGTGTGCCGAAACGCATCGTCCGCGCATCGGTATCAGCGGTCGGATCGTCGATGGTGAGCGTGACGGTGCGGGCGGCGTGTTGGATGATGGTGGCGAGTTCGACTGCACCGATGGGTGATTCCCAATCGGTCTGATCGGGGTCGTCTTGGGGGTCCAGGCGGATCAGGGCGTGGATGTGTGGGATGGCGCGGGCTTGCAGTTCGACGATTTTGATGAAGCTCACCCGCACCGCATCCGGATCCACACCGGTGGCTTTCAGTTCTTTGCGGAGGGTGCGCCGCATGGTGATGGTGAAGCGTCGCCACAGTTCGGGAAGATGCCAGGCGAACAGGACATGCCCGGCATAGTCGTAGCACTCCGGACAGAGCGGCTGACCGACCCGCTCGTCGCCATGATCATGGGACATGCTGCACCACAATTGTTTTCCATGCGGGCAGCGGCGGTAGCCGCCGATCCGGTGCTGGTCTCGGCATACCTGCGCTTTCTTGTCCCCCGACGTCGTGGCGGTGTGGACGGCCCCGAAGCTGGGGGCAGTCAGGGTGAGGAAAACTTGCGGATGATCGCCCACCGCGGTGGGCATGCCGTGGTGGCCTCCCGCAGCGCCGGCGTGCACGAGTTGCCAGGTGTCGCGGGCGTAGAGATCTGAACACGACGGGCAAATGTGGGCGCGACGGTTGTTGCACCGCGTCCACACCACCCGCTGACGCCCGTACTCATCGGTACCGATCAGCTGGATGGGGTGAGCGCAGAATCCGACGGATTCTGCTCGTCGCCACCAGGATTGGTATCCCATCGACGCGGCCCGGCGCACCATCTGCTCGACCACTCGGGTGGTATCAACTGTATCCGGAACACCCGGCAGGGCAAGCTGCGCCGATGTCATGGAGCTATTCACCGCTGCCCTCACCCACGGTGTGCCCGGTATCGGTGTTGTGTGGATGGTGGGTCTTGTTCGGTCGGCTCGGGGGTCGGCGGAACCGAGTGGCCAGCGCGGTGATGTCGTGGTCGGTGACGTGGAAGGCCCGCACCCGCTGGGCGTAGGCGGTGCCGTCAACCATCATGTAGCCAACACCCGGTGTCGCGTCGGGGATGCGGTCACATTCGGCGCCGGCATCGCGTGCTCCCTGTCCCAGGACCATAGTGGTTTGGGTGGCTTCAGTCAGGCGCAACCCGATCCGCACCGTGAACAGCTGCCTTAACGGCAGGGTGTCTTTGGCGGGGTCTTGCACCGCGGCGACGACGCTGATGCCGACTGCGCGGCCTTGCGAGAGCAGGAGGCCCAGGAGTTGTTCGATTTCGGTGCGGACCTTGCGGTCGGTCACATACGCACTCAGTGCTGCGATTTCATCGATCACTACCACGAACAACGGCTCCGACGTCGTGGGAGTGTGTAGTCGGGTGTGGCCGCGCAGACGATTCGCCCGGGCGTGCATCACCGTGACGAGCTGGCGTAGCAGCTCCAGGGTGGTGTCGGTGGCGTCGTGGGTGAACACGGTGAACAGGGGTGCTCCGGCACCGAGTTCCATGCCACCTTTGGGGTCGATGACACATAACCGCACCAGTCCGGTCTTCACCGCGGGGGCGATGCCGGCGATCAACGACCACAGCACTGAGCCTTTACCTGCGCCGGTTGCCCCGGCGATCAGCACATGGTGACCGAGCAGCGGCACTTGCCACCAATGCCGCGTTTCGGTGATCCCGACCCGCACCAGCGCCAGGTCCACCGGGGTTGCCGGGGCGGGCATGGGCAGGACGATCGGTTCAGCGAGCACGTCTGCCCGCATTAAAGTGATGCGCAGTTCGCCAGGCGAGGTGGCGGTGATGCTGATGCGGTCGGCGCGCCACGCGGCGGCCAGCGCGTCGGACTGTTTATGCCAATCTGCCACGGACTGGCCGGTGACGATGCGCACCGCCAGCACATCGGTGGTTTTACCGATTGTCACCGTGCGCAGGGTGGGAGTGAGGGTGCGGCCGCCGAGTGTGGCCGTCAGGCCGTGCAAGGTGCAGGTCGATTCCCAGGTGCGGGTGTAGCGCGACCACGTGAGCCAGCGCCGCCGTACCGGTTCGGTCACCCAGGCGCGAAATGACCCCGGTTGGAGCCAGGCCCAGCCCGCATACCCGGCACTGCACACGATCGCGCAGATCAGGCCCACGCGTGGGCCGTGGCTGATGGCAAGCACGAGGCTGGCGATGATGGGCACGTTGATCGCCGGGAACAGCACCGCCCACCAGAGCACATACCCGGCTGCGGTGAACAGCGACATGACCAGTTCTCCGAACCAGTCGTCATCGCCTGATCCACTGTTGGTGGTGTTCTTATTGTTCGATGTCATGAGAGATGCCCTCCGTGAGCGTGTGGTCAACAGCAATGCCCGGGGTGGCGGGGTGCGGTGATCGGTTCACCGCACCCCACACCCGCTTGGGGTTACTTCTGCGGGCGTGTCTGCTCACTCGGCGCAGCACCACTGGCGGTGGCGGGGGTGAGGGCATCAGCGCGGAACGCCACCCCGCTGCGATCACCTTGGGCCCACGGGATGGCCACCAGACCAACCACCGAAATAGACTGCGTGACTGTAACTTTGGGGTCTCCTGCCACGGTGACATTGAGTACTTCGCCGCCGGAGTCATCCAGCGCGAGGACCTGGGTGGCGTACATCGGCATCCCGGTGGCGGTGTCGACTTTCGGGGCGCCGGTTTCGAAGTTCAGCCGTGGCTCCGGAGCGCGGGTGACGATAAAACGAGTTCCAGACGTATCGATTCTCAAACGCATTGTCCTACTAGTCCTTTCGTGAGATGTTGACGCCGGTCCGGCGCTGGATTCAGTTCACGTGGACATCACGGACGTTGCGAGAGACATGTGCCGACATTTCCGACACATCCACGGGCATTTCGGACACGGCCGGACATACCCACGGACATCACACCGACACTATCGCCGCAGGGTGGCGGCAATCGCATGGCAAACTAGACACCACGCGCTGAAGGATGGATACGGACGACACGGGAAGATGTGCGCTGACACGATGGACGAGCAGGACGGCACCGAGGCCGCCATCACTCCCAACGATCGCCTCGCGCAGCGGCTACAGGCCAAAGGTCTGTCCTCGCAGCGGTTCGCCACCGCGGTGGGTGTCGATATCAAGTCGGTGCGACGCTGGCTGGCCGATAGCGACTACAGAATTCGCGAACACAACGCCCGCAGCGCCAGCGAGGTGCTCGACTGCACTCCGCATGACCTGTGGCCCAAGCAGTACCCGGCCGCTACCCCCCGTGCAGTGACAACAGCGTCTGCGGGTGGGCCATTCACCGCGACCCTGTATGCCAGCCGTACTCAGCTGCCGATCACGACGTGGCAGCAGCATTTCGCCGACGCCACCACCGGCATCGACATCCTCGTGCTCGCGGCCACGTTCCTGTTCGACACCCTCGACGGATTCCTCGACACCCTGCTCGCCGCCGCCGCCCGCGGTGTGTCGGTGCGGTTTCTCGTCGGGGATCCCGACACTGCGACCACGATCTTGCGCGGTGAGGAGGAAGGGATCGGCGAGGCTGTCATCGCCCGCTGCCGCACGTCGGTGGAGTTGCTCGCCCCTCACGCTTGTACCCCGGGGCTGGACATTCGCACCCACGACACCGCGCTCTACACGTCGATCTTTCGGGTCGATGACGCCATGATTGTCAACTTCCACATCTACGGCTCACCCGGGCGCAACAACCCTGTGCTGGTTCTGTCACGTCACCATGAGCCAAGGCTCTGGACCACCCTCGAAGACGCTTTCACCCAGGTCTGGAACCGCGCCAGACCGCTGACCGCGAAAGGCTGACCCCCGATGCGCACCGACTACTACAATGACCCCAACGCCCCGGCGCCCAACAGTGTCGTTCCGTCCGCCTCGGCCATCGTCACCGACGAACAAGGTCGTATTCTGCTGATCAAACGCCGCGACAACACCCTGTGGGCGTTACCCGGCGGCGGACACGACATCGGCGAAACCATCGCCGACACCGCCGTGCGGGAAGTCAAAGAAGAAACCGGGCTCGACGTCGAAGTCACGGGTCTGGTCGGTGTCTACACCAACCCCCACCACGTGGTCGCGTTCACCGATGGCGAAGTGCGCCAACAATTCTCGCTACTGTTCGCCACCACGGTGCTCGGCGGGACCCTCGCCATCGACCACGAAAGCACCGACATCGCCTGGACTGCCCCCGACGACATCGCTGGCCTGGATATGCATCCGTCGATGCGACTGCGCGTCGAGCACTACCTGCAACGCCGCGACAGCCCCTACCTCGGCTGACCGCTGGGCTACAGCCAGTCGCGTACTCGCCGGACCGCCGCCAACAATTCGTCGCGGCCCGCGTCGACCGCCCGGTGCACCGGGTCCTCGGATCCATAACGCGCCAACACGTCGCGTAGTCGATCTCGCGGTGATATCGGCGCCCCGTCAGGTCCAGTCGTCAGATCGCAAAAAGTCAACGCATCAAGGACATTGCTGGGCGGATCGCTGAACGCGGACAAACCCGACAAGCCCCGCTCGGCAGCCTCCGCGTGCGCTCCGGTATGAAAGGCCACCAAGGAAGCGACCAGCTCCCCGAAACCCGCCGATCGCACGAACTCCGCTCCATCAAGGGGATGAAAACCGGTCCGGCGCACCGACGGTGCGTAACCGATATCGTGCAACCACCCCGCCGCGACCAGACAGTCCGCCGTTTGAGCATCGAAACGCCGGCTCAACCGCTCGGCAGTCGTCGCGACCCCCCGGACATGCGCCAACCGCCGCGGCTGCTCAGCCAGCCGCGCCTCGGCCTCGCGCCGTGCACGCTGCGCCAAAACTACGCTCACAGCCGCCAGCCTACGAGCCCCAGCACCATGCCGCAGCCCCGTCGCGGCTGATGGCGCAGATCCTGGACACCCGCGACCCGCAGGAACCGGCGGCCACCAGCAGGCTTCGCTACGCTCGCTCTGCTCCCGTCCGCTGGCGCTCCCGTCCGCGCCGCTCCCTGCGCTCCGCCCTCCGTCCGCCGCCACGCATGCATGCACCCACGACCGGCGCCGGAACTAAGTCGCAGGCCACAGCGCTGGCATCACGACGAGGCGCAGCTGCCCTCGCTGCTCGCCGCATCGAGACGCCGCGAGCGGCAGGCCGGACCAATAGCCTGACCGTCGCTGACCTGCGATGTGAGAACTTTCTTTACTGGTATCGAGACACCTGCTCGATACAGCGGCGAAGGCGTACCGCCGCTAACAGGAAGAAGTGCAGGTCACGTTCAAGAGTTTGGAGTTCCACGTGGTCGGCGTGCCGCTTGTTGAAGCGTCGGTCGATGCGTCCTGATTGGAGCGCCACGGCGTTGATCCAGTTGGTTGCCTCGGTGCGAAGACGCTCGACAATGACGCCCTCTGATGGGGCATTGCGTTGACGTTCCGTTGCCCTCATTCTGTCCCTGCTGTGTGATCCATGGGGTGCGTTACACCGGGGAGGAAGTGGTGTCGGGGGCCGCTGGCCGCGTGCGGCAGAGCGATGAGGTGTGTGCCCGAAACCGCGGAGTCCGGTTGTTGGAGGTGGCTTCCGATCAGGTTGACGAGTGTGGCTGCGACCGCTACGAGGTCGGCTGCCGAGCCGTGGAATGTGG
Organism: Mycobacterium sp. NPDC003323; assembly: GCF_053589535.1. Lineage (NCBI taxonomy): Bacteria > Bacillati > Actinomycetota > Actinomycetes > Mycobacteriales > Mycobacteriaceae > Mycobacterium > Mycobacterium sp. NPDC003323. The sequence goes on along the minus strand of NZ_JBSFSB010000001.1, from coordinate 1,271,034 downwards.
GGACCGAGCAGCCCCTGGTTGGTATAAGTTCGTCATCGCTGGGTTCTTGCCACAGCGTGTGGTAGAGCTCAAGTCCGCTGTCGCCCTGGATTGTTCGGCCAGCGTCTTGATCGATGCTGGAAACTGTCGCTGTTGCGCTTGCGGCGCACAGCACGGCTAGGCCGAGCGTGCCAGAGCGAGCGTCTGTGGCGACCTGAGCGATCAATGCCTTTCGCGTCGGCGCAGTTGCCAACGCATCGAGACAGCTCGTGATGCCGTTGTTCACTGTGGCGTCGATGATGAGATCCGCTGCCAGGCATGACGTGTGGTCTTCTGGGAGGTGCCCTTCTGCGACGGTGACCGTCAGGTCATCACGGATCGCGCGGAGCCGTCCAGCGAGTGCCTCGGCTTTGGAACGGCCAATGTCGTCTTCGACGTAGTTTTGTCGGACGAGCAAGCCGCCGGTGACGATGCCAGGGTCGCACACGGTGATCTCCGATGCTCCTGCGCGAGCGATGAATTCGGCGATCCATGATCCGAGCCCGCCGCAGCCCCAGATGTGGACAGTCTTTCGTTGAAATCCGTTCACGGGGCGGCCGTCGTCGCGGCGGGTTGTCACTTCGGGTCGTTCGTCGGACATCCTGCACCACTCAATCGGGATTTCAGTGTTGATCTTCGCGGGGTCGAGAACAACCCCCACACCCCGTTGCTGCGCGACCTCGCGGAGCGCATTCGCCGTTGGGGTGGGGAGCCGTCCGCCCAAGAGGTGGGGTGGGCCTCCAGCGGGGTGCGGCACGGCGAGGACGAAGTATTGCTCGGCGTCGTGGTGATTTCGTAACGCACTCGCCAGGAGGGCGGTGAGGAACGCCGGCGATTGCGGTGCGATCCGGGGAGCCCGTCCTTCGAGGCGGTCAAGGTAGGGGTCGTCCAGGAGAGCAAGCAGTAGCGCGAATGTGGATGCGGCACCGAACGGCAGCGCGGTGGCCAGGGTAATTACCGGTACGCGATGCCCGGCAGCTCCAGGCGAGTACGTCAGGTCGTATCGGTGCGTTGACCGGGCGATCAGGTGAGCCGTTTGGTGGCGCTTCGCCGGTCCGGGTTCTCGGGTAACGATCGTCGGTGTGTCATGTGCCTGATGCGGCACTCCGCCAACAGCGTGGTACATGGCGGTGGCGGCGTCGAAGTTTCCGGCGGCCGCGTCGACGAGCCAGTCCCAAAGGCGGGTGAGTAGGCCGGCCACACCAAGCGTCGGCTGCCATTCCCGTGAAGGATCCAAATAGATGCATAGTCGTTGACCCGCGAGCACATGGGGGTAGCCGAGAAACCGAGTGTGATCAACGTCGATAGCCGGTAGCGAGTACGAAGAGGGGCGAAGCTGAAGGATGAACTCCTCGGTCTCTTGAAGTTGCAGGCCACCCGGATGATGCGGGATGGCGGCCGTGCGTAGCGAGATGCGGAGCGACGCCTCGCCGCTAGCGTCGAGCGTGGGTCTTCCTCGGACCTGGATTTCGTTGGGACGTTGTTGCGCTAGCGCTTTGAGTTCGGCGAGGAGATGCTTCTGCCAGCCCGTCAGCGTGGGCTGGTGGCGTCTGGTCACCCTGCCCGACCAGAGCGCCCCACTGTTGAGTCCGCGGCAGAGGTGGCTGCTGGAAACTTCGCGCTAGCGGTTGTTGTGGCCGGCGCCTTGAATCCGTCGCCGAAGATGTTCTGCCACAGCTGGACACTGCGGTCTTTGTCTTTCTCCTCGTAGGCCGCTTCGATGTCGGCGGCATGCACGTGGATTCGGTCACGGAAGTAGCTGTAGGTCGCCTGAGCGCTCTCGGGGTCTGGTCCCCACCGGTGGTCGAACGTCACGCCGGAACCGGACGGGTCGGCGATGGAGGGCTTGATCGGGTTCGCTTGCAACCAGGTGTCGAGGTCTTGCACGACATGAAGAAGAGTTGTGGGGACGTTGCTGTAGTAACTCGGGTCCAGGAGCTTGCGCAAGTCTGTTACCTGCTCCCCCAGCATGGTGGTCAGCAGGACTGAACGTGTGCCGGTGAACGAATTCTTGTGATCACGAAGGTATTTCATGAGTCTGATCACTTTGCGTAAGTTCCCGCTGGCGATAGAGTCCTGTTTCTTCATCCAATCGGTGAAACCCTGCGGGTTCGTCAGCTCCCACTCGTTGTCGTCGCGGTTGACGATGACCTCTCGACCGTCGGCCAGGTTGAGGTGAGGGACGATGTCGACGTGCATGGAGTTGGCGTAGACGAGCCGCGCGCAGCGGCACTTACGTGAGTGCGGCATGGTGCCGTAGGTGCTGTGCCGATGCAGGGCTGCGTAGACCTCATCGATGTAGGTCTTGGGGTTGTCGGCCCAGTCCGGGTTCTGGCTCATGTCGAGCATGAAGTCGGCGTCGAACTCGTTGTCACCGACGGGGTTGATGATCGTGCGGTGTGCCCAGGAGCCTTGCGGCGTCTTGCCGGTGATCAGCGCACCGATTTCGACGTCGGCTTTGAGTGCCTTGTAGATGGCTTCGACGCGCTGGTTGAGTAGGTCCAGTTTGAACTGGCTGAGATTGACCGTGTCTTTCAGCAAGACGTTGAAGTGGTCAGCGAGTTGCATTGGGGGCCTCCGTGTGTGAAATGCTGCCCGGATCGTCGCGGTGTCGGCGTCCGTTCACCGGTGTGTATGCGGGCGCCTGGTGGTCAGCGAATTTCGCGGTGTAGCTAGGGCTGAGTTCTCGGCTGACTGAGGCAGCGAGGCCGGCCACGTCCTTTGGGTCCGCCGAGTCCAGTGCGTAGAGGCCGCCGGGCACTAGAGCGTCGAAGCGCGTGTAGTTGGATTTGCCGATCAAGTGTTCGGCGAGGCCCTGTCCGCCACGGCTGCTGGCGTTAAGGATCAGCGGGGCAATCGGTCTTGCCCAGTGTAAGAGTCCGCCGCGGTCCAAGCGCTTGGGGTGATCGGTCAGCTGATCAATGGTGCCGACGTTGAGGACGGTAATCGCGTCGAGAGGAACACCGAGCATGCTGACGGCCTCGGCGATCGCGACGACAGCCGGGTTGTTGGCCCATACTCCGCCGTCAATGAGCCTGTGTCCGTCGACGTACGCCGCGGGGAAGTACAGCGGCGCCGCCGAGGTCGCCAGTGCAACGTCCACCATCGGTATGCGCCAGTCGCGGGTCAGCCGTGTGTGGTGCGGAGTCTTGAAGATGTGCACGGCCCCGCGTTGTACATCCCACGCGGGAATGACGAGTCGCTTCGTGCTGTCGCCAAGGAGTCGGGCTCCGAGGACGCCGGTCAACGCTTGCCGCAGCGCCTCTGCGTCATAGATGGGCGATCTCAGCTGCCGTGGTCGGCGCCATCCTCGCCGCCTCGACGCCGGAAAGACTTTCTCGACCAGTTCTTCGTAGTGGGAGACAATCTCCTTCGGCGTGAGGCCCGCACCGAGACCCAGTGCGACGATGCCGCCCGCCGACGTGCCAGCAATGAGGTCGAAGGAATCGGTGATCCTAACGCCCAGATCCTGCTCCAGACGTGCAAGCACATGCGCAGTGAACAACGCCTTGGCGCCCCCTCCATCGAGAGCGAGGACCTGGAAGCGCTCGGGGCGCGGGCCAGCCGCCTCGCGCTCGGCTGCTGGATAGACCTGCGCGGCGAATTCGCCAGGTCCCGGCGAGGACGTACCATTATCAAGGTTGGCAGGCGTCGCGGGAACTACATCCATGTAACTAGACTACGCCGCTCCGCCGACAACGACCTAGCCGTTATTGCCACCGGCGTGGGGACCCGCGCAGCCAGCAGCCATGTCAATGCTCCGGCTCAGCATTTGCCGGCTCCGTCGAGACCGAAACCGTTTCGCTCGGCGTAGCCGCACGGAAACGAACGACTGTCTGCTGGTGCGTCATCGCGACACGATGGCGACATGGCGCCGGAGCAGCGCCCGCACTCTGGCCGGCACCCTCGTCGGCGGACTGGAGATCATCTGCGCTGCCACACGCGCAGCGTCGCCGCGCTCGCCGGCCTTTGTGATCTTGGGGTCGCCCAGGCGCCACGGCGAAGCGTGGTAATCGGGTTGTGACGCGACGATCTCCAGTAGTGTCTCGATATCCTGGAGGTCACGTTCGGAGTCGCGAACGGTACGTGCCAGCATCTTCAACACGAATGCTGCCTCGACGTCGGGAACCGGAATTTCGAACTCAACCGTGTCGCCGTCGGTGAGTCGGGCTGTGACGGCGACTTCGATCGGCGGTAGGGCGAGCGCCAACCGCAGCCCTGGCGCTCCGTCGAAGGCTCGTTCGCCGATGATCCGCTTGCCTGGTTTGGCTGCGGTGGGAACTAAGAGGTCGACCGCTTGCTCACCCCGCTCGTAGCGGTTGCCGCACTCAGCGGTGTACCCCAGTGCGGTGAGTCGATCGTGGAGGTTCCCGGTGGACGCCACGTTGACGTCGATCCCGGTGTCTGCGTCGGAGGTCAGTCGCGGTATGCCCGACACGTTGTAGACGTGCCGCAGCAGTCGCACCATGTGACCGCCGATGACGCGGTACTCGATGTCGGCAGTGACTGCGGCCACGTCACGCAGTGCACGCATTCCGTTGTCGTCGGCCACCGCAGTGCAGGCGATTTGCACCGATGCTGTTCCGGTCACCGGTGCACGATCCAGTCGCTGAGATGCTGCGGTGCACCGTCGCCAAGATCGGCACCGCCGCTGAGGTCCTGAAGCGCAATCACTGGATCCACAGTGATGATGTCGGAACGCTGCGTATCACGAACCCGCCGCCACCAGGCCGCGGTCGTCCAGACGGTCGGGTCGGCGGGAACCCGCACAGTCAAGGTCGCTTCCTCGGCGGTGGCCTCCACCAAACCGAACTCGGAGAGGTCGACCAGTTCTTTGGCATAGACCAGACCTCTGGTTGGTACCTGCCACGGTCGCAGGACGTCGGCGGCGACCTCGCCGCCAGCAAGGATCGGCACGGTGAGCTCGGCGCCGAGTCGGGTCGCACTGCGCACCTGCTCCACTACCGGATCCATTCCATACCAGTACGTTTCGACAAGTCCGCTGTCCGCAGGTACCAATGCCAGTTTCACCAGGAGCTCCCGGCGCGCAGCCTCGGTCATCGGCGTGTCCGGCAGCGGATCCTTCTCGGTCATTTTGGACACCGCCTGCTGGCTAACTCCGATGGCCGCGGCAATGTCGCGTTGGCGGAGGTGACCGCGCGTAAGCACACAGACCCGTTCAGCCGCCCGCCGCCGCCAGCTGCGCTCGCTGGCGGCGCGGGGCGGCCGTCCTGGTGTTGGCGTTCGGTAGGTTCGCCCGGAGAGCACCAGTTCGCCGGTGCTGCCGACGCTGAGATCCACGTCAGCCTGAGCCAGGAGCGCTGAACGTGCCTCATCTGAGATGGTCTCGCACACCACGAATACGCGGCGGCCTGGATGGCGGCGCACACGACTAAGGACTGCGGCCGGAGATGGCACACGTTCTGCCAGAACCAGGTCCGCTACTACGGCGCGGCCATCGATTCGGTATGTGATGCTGTGTGCATCACCAGTCACCATCCGCACGCCTGCGTCGACCAAGCGGGCAGGAATCGAAGCAGAGAGCACGTCTGTTACTCTACTCAGTGACTACTTGTCAAACAACCTATTGTCGATAAATAGCGTTCTGGTTGTTTGACTTCGACCAACCAGTGGCGTACAAACCGTCCATTGATCCGTCATACGCTGGTGGAGTTTAACGGGCCTAGCGTCGAGGAACCTGAGCAGATAGAGCTACTCTGACGTTTTCGCGGCGACGCCGGTAGCCCAGGCATCGCTGACAGCCGCTGACTCTTAATCAGCGGGTCTGGGGTTCGAAACCCTGACGGCGCACCATGCAAACGCAATGCTCAGGCAGGGTTGTTGTCGTTTCGGAGTGTTTGCTGCCTGTGACAGATGTGACCGATGTGACCGAAAGGTCTCCATATTGTCCCCGCGCTGCGGAAGCAGACCCACCACAGCAAACGGCGCGTCGGCGTGACATGTGAGACCGCCGTCCTAAGGTCGTGCCGTGTCTAATATGCCTCCCGACCCCGATGCATCTGACTCACGCGAGGACGGTGCACCTACCAAAGAGGCCTGTGCCAAGCTCTATCAGGAAGTGGGTCTGCTGCACGATCAGGTGACAATTTCGGTCGGGACTGCCCCCGGTTTGGTTGATTCCTGACCTGTGAGGATTCGTCCTTGCTGGAAGGATCAACCCGTGCCGAAACCGTTTCCTGCCGAGTTCCGTGCCGATGTCATCGCCGTGGCCCGCAAGGGCGAGGCGCCGTTGCGCCAGATCGCGAAAGACTTCGGGATCTCTGAGGCCTGCCTGCATCGTTGGCTCAAGATCGCCGACCGCGACGATGGTGTCGACCGGAGCGGGTCTGCGGCAGCCGATGGCGACCTGTCGGCGCAGCTGCGCGAGGCGCACAAGCGAATCAAGCTCCTTGAGCAAGAAGCCGAGGTAATGCGCCGCGCAGCCGGCGACCACCCCACGGCGGCCGACCGCGTTGCGCAGCGCGGCGGTCGCCAGGCGTGACTTCATTCGGGAGTCGATCGAATAACCCACGATGCGGTTGGAGAATGCATCCTTGATCGCGCAGAGGTAGAGCTTGCCCTCGCCGGTATAATGCTCAGTTATGTCGCTGAGCCACAACATGTTTGGCGTTTCAGCGGTGAAGTCGCGCTGGACCAGATCGTCGTGCACCGGCGGTCCTGGTTTGCCGTTCTTGCCGCGCTTCTTGCCGAACACGCTCCACAACTGCTGCTGTGAGCAGATGCGCCAGGCGGTGCGCTCGGCCATCGGCTCGCCGGCCTCACGGGCCTCCTCGACGAGGTAGCGGTAGCCGAACTCGGGGTCCTCGCCGTGCGCGTCGAACAGGGCGTTGGCGCGGTATGCCTCGACGAGTTCGGCATTGGTGATGGGATTTGCCCGCCAGCGGTAGTAGGGCTGGCGGGCGAGCTTGAGTACCCGGCGCGTCACCGCGACGGGAATCCCGTCGGCGGCGAGCTCACTTACGAGCGGGTAGACCCTTTTCCCGGCAGATTGGCCTGCGACAAGTACGCCGCTGCCCGCCGTAAGACTTCATTCTCTTGTTCCAACAACCGATTTCGGCGTCGTAGCTCGCGCAGATCAGCGGAGTCATTGGTGCTCTTACCTGGCTTGGCGCCCTCGTCGACGTCGGCTTGGCGCATCCACTTGGTCAACGTCATCGGGTGCACGCCGAAATCGGTGGCGATCTGCTCGATCGTCACCCCGTCGTCGCGGTTACGGGCAACGCGGACGACGTCGTCGCGAAATTCACGGGGGTAGGGCCTAGGCACACTGACATCCTTCCAGCCCGCCCGCTTTGGGCAAGCCAACTCAGATGTCACCTATTGGTGCAGCAGACCCGATGATCGTGGGCTGGCGGGTAGCGTCGCACATGCGTACCACCATGGTGCTGGATGCGTTGGAGATGGCTCGTTGGTCACGCGGAAACACATTGCCGGGCTTGACATGTCACTCCGATGCCGGATCGCAATTCACCTCTATCCGCTATGGCGAACGGCTCGCCGAGATCGGAGCGGTCCGCTCGATCGGCACGATCGGAGACAGCTACGATAATGCCCTGGAGACGGTGAACGGCTACTACAAGGCGGAGCTGATCTACGGGCCAGTCCGCACCAGGCCGTGGAAGACCGTCGAGGACGTCGAACTCGCGACCCTGAGCTGGGTGTACTGGCACAACACCAGCCGCTTACACAGCTACCTTAATGACATCCCACCCACCGAGTTCGAAGCCGCGTTCCACGATGCACATGGGACCGACCAACCCCTGGCCGGAATCCAATAACCCGAGCCTCCGGGAAAGTCAGGGCGATTCAATCAAGTAGCTAGAGTCCGATACGTTTGGCGATGACCTCGTTCATGATTTCGTTGGTGCCGCCGCCTATTCCGAGAATTCGGCAATCTCGATAGTGTCTCTCGATCTCAGACTCACGCATGTAGCCCATCCCACCGAAGATCTGAACCGCCTCATTGACCACGTAGTCGCACGCATACACAGCGGTGTTCTTGGCCATCGACACCTCGGCAACGACATCCTCCCCCGCTAGCCACCTCTGCATGACCGCACGGGTGTAGGTGCACGCCACGTCGACCTGTCGAGCCATCTCCGCAAGCTTATGGCGAATGATCTGGCGCCCCGTCAAGGGTCTACCGAACGTTTCACGTTCCCGCGCCCAACTCTTGGCAAGGTCGAGAGCCCGACCCGCCGTCGCGTACGCCTGGACGGCGATGCCGAGCCGTTCAGCCTGAAATTGCTGCATGATCTGCAAAAACCCACTGTTCTCTGCCCCCACCAGGTTGTCAGCCGGTACGCGAACGTCGACGAAAGACAACTCGGCGGTGTCGCTACATCGCCACCCCATCTTGTCTAACCGGCGGGACACTTCGAATCCAGGCGAATTCTTGTCGATCACAAGCAATGAAACTCCACCGTAACCCGGTCCGCCGGTGCGTACCGCCGTAGTAACGAAGTCCGCTCGAACTCCGCTGGTGATGAACGTCTTTGCTCCGTTGACCACGTAGGTGTCCCCCTCGCGCACCGCGCGTGTGCGCAGATTCGCGACATCTGAGCCTGCCCCAGGCTCGGTAACGCCCAGCGAGCCGATCATCTTTCCTGCGAGCGTAGGACGGACATATCGTTGAATCAGGGCGTCGGAGCCATTGGCGGCAATGTGGGGAAGGGCAATGCCATGGGTGAACAAGGCGGCGCAGACGCCAGTGGACCCGCCTGCGGCCAGGATGGCCTCAGTGACCAGTGCAGAGTCAATCGCATTGCCGCCGCTGCCGCCGACTTCTTCCGGGAACCCGATTCTGAGAAGCCCCACCTCGGCAGCATTGAGATGCAGGTCGCGCGGAATCTCACCCACGTGCTCCCATTCCGCTAGCTTCGGCGCGATTTCACGTTCCGAGAAAGACCGCGCCATTTGGCTCAGCGCTCGTCGCTCCGGCGTGGTCCACACCTCCGGGGCGATAGCGAAACGAGCAGCCCCATCCCTGCTTGCCGTGGTCGTGCCAGCGTCCGTCATCTCAGCCTCCCAGAGAATGTGATAGATGATCGATGAGGTGTCTGATGCTTGCCGTCCTCACGACGGGAAAGAAGGACCCGACGCCAACCACCCAAGGGGCCCGGCCGCATGATCTGCAGCAACGCAAGGACATGGAGACCAGCAGTGGGCATGATGCTCTTCAGAACCGGACCAGCCCTCGGATATTTTTTCCTGAACGCATATCCTGGTAGCCCTCATTAATTTGGTCGAGGGAGTATTCGCGGGTGACCAACTCATCGAGCTTCAACAACCCAGCGGAGTACAGCTCGACCAGTCGCGGAATATCGTGCGGCGCATTGGATGAGCCATACAAAGCGCCACGAATCTGCTTCTCGTAAAGCGTCATTTCAAGCAGTGATCCTGAGATCGATGAGTCGTCGGGGTGCCCGATGGCCGTGACCACGACGCGCCCGCGCTTTCCGACCAAGGCCAGCGCTTCCGCGGTGTAGGAGGCCTCAGCCACATCGGTGGTGAGGATGCAGACATCAGCCAGCTTGCCCAGCGTCATATCGCTGACCAGCGACCAAGCTTCATCCATCGAGGCCGCGGTGTGCGTCGCACCGAACCCGCTCGCTTGCTCTCGCTTGAACTTCACCGGATCGACCGCCACAATCGCCAGCGCTCCCGCGATTCGCGCGCCCTGAATCGCATTCATTCCGATTCCGCCCGCTCCCACTACCACGACGGTGTCCCCGGCGCGCACCTCCCCAGTCCGCACCGCAGATCCGTAACCGGTCGTGACGCCGCAACCGATCAAGGCTGCCCGATCCAGGGGGATTCCGCCGTCAATCTTGACCACGGACGCCTGCGGCACCACTGTGTACTCGGAAAACGTCCCGAGCAAACACATCTGCCCGACGTCCTCGCCTCGTGCGTGAAAGCGATAGGTGCCGTCGATCTGCGGTCCCATCATGAGCGCCGCTCCCAACTCACAGAGATTGCCCATGCCGCGCGCGCAGTACGAGCAGCGCCCACACGAGGGAAGGAAGGTCAAGATGACAGAATCACCTTCGGACAGTTCCTCAACCCCTTCGCCGCACTCCACGACTGTGCCAGCACCCTCATGACCCCCCACTACCGGCAATGGGATCGGGAGGTCGCCGGTCACCAGATGTTCGTCGGAATGGCACAAGCCGGTGGCCGCCAGCCGCACGAGGACCTCCCCGGGACCTGGCGGATCCAAATCGACTTCTTCGACCTCCCACTTCTGCTCCAAGCCCCACAAAACAGCCGCACGTGTCTTCATGTTGAAGTCCCTTCTATCGAATTACGCTTCTCGAGTAGTTATCCCGACCGCGCACGGTGGTCGCGCGAACTGTCCTGGATGATCTCCGGGCACATCGCCCAGAGGCCCGCGCCGCTCACCCGGGCCCGGGCGCGGTACCGCACCGACATCACACATTGAGCAGGTCGTGACGCTTGTCGGCCTCAAGGATTGCCCGGTATTCCGGAAAGAGGTTCTTTGCCTGCGGTATGAGCTTGATCAGTTTGGTGACAGGACCTTTCGCTCGTACAGTTCCTTTCGCCATCGCCATGGTCAAGTTCACCTTCCCCAACCAGAACCTGTTGCCGGTATCCGCGGACATGAACAATTCGACATTCGGTGTAACGCCACTGTCCGCGCCGGTCTCTACGACCTTCTCCGGCATATCCACGGTTACTACCGCATCCGGATCGGTGTAGTGGATCCGTAACACCACCCCGGACCCGGCAAGTCTGTTCGCAAGGTCTTCGTTCTCCAAACCTCGTCGAAAGATGCCGGCGAGGTAGCGGTAAACCTCTTCCGCATCAGCGAAGACAGCCATCGTGATTCTCCCTTCCTATGACACAATTCAAAGCGCTCAAATAAATCTGCTGGGTCGCAACCAGTTCGGCTTGCTCCGAAGCAATCAGAACTCATAGGAGTAGATCTCCTGCCTCCCTCAGCGCCTCCGCGAGTCGACGTTCGGCTGTTGGCAATTGCGCAGCCACGGACGCGGCGCCGCTCGCTCTTCGGTGCGGATCTGCACCGCGGTCATAAGCGGCGTGCGCAACCGCGGTCCACAACTCAGATGCGGTCTTTGCAGCCTCCGCTGCTTTAAACGCAGGTTCGAAACTCAACTCTTCAGCGACGCGCCGACATCCACGTGCTTGCAGATCTCGGAACAGACCGCCTCCGGTTCCGGCTTTTTCGATGAAGGCGCTCAGCGCAAACAAGGCTCCGTCGAGGGTGTCGTCGTCAAAGATCTTCGGCCACCGCTTGAGATCCTCCACAAAAGTCGATACCCCTGGTAGCCCACGCACCTGAATTTCACAATCGGAGTCCTCGGTGATCGGCGCGCTCACACACGAACCCTGCATCGCGTCCGCGGACCTACGGAAGGCCGACCGGGCAGCATTGCCGAGATCTGGTGCCGCGCCGGGCCACTCGACTACGTAGGTGGTGTGCCGCGTGGGGACGGGAAATCCCGTCGATGCCCGCGCCTTCCGTAGATTCTCGTAAGGCACGGCTTGAGGTGTATCGCGATCGTTATCGACCACGAAGGCGAGTTCCTCGTCGTCGTCGTACCCTACGATCACGACATCGTGCCGGCTCATACTCAGACGCGTTCTCAGATAGGGCAATTCGGCGATGTCAGTCCACACCATGACCGGCGTACCGGCATCGATCTGTTCGGTCACCCATTTCCACCCGAGATCGGGGTCGTCTGTCGAACGACACTCGAAGCGCGCGCCCAACCGGGTCAAGTATTCGTCTTCGAGGTCCGCGCTGCGTCCAACGAGGTAGATCGGTGGACGTAGGTGGGCCGAGCGAACATACGAGAAGTCGAGGGCCCCGCCGAGAGCAAACACGATGCCTTCGTCCGGGGTGTCATCACCCCAACGGATCCCGGCCCATTCGGTCAAATCCCGAAGAGCCCCCGATCCGCAGTGGCCGCCCATGTCGTGGCGATACGGCACCACCATCGATGCCATCAGTCCTCCTCCTCTAGATGACTAACGTGCGGGCGGCAACTCCTCTGAGTCATAGGGAACGCGAGATGATTTCCTTCATCACCTCGTTCGTGCCGGCATAGATTTTTTGCACGCGCTGATCCACCCACAACCTCGAGATGGGGTACTCGGTCATGTAGCCATATCCGCCGTGAAGCTGCATACAGTCATCGAGTACCTTCATCGCTCGCTCAGTGGTCCACCACTTCGCCATGGCGACGGTCTGCACGTCGAGTTGACCCGCAAGGTGCAGGTCGATGCAGTAGTCGAGGAACACTCGTGCGATGCGCGTTTCTGTCGCGGCTTCAGCCAGCGTGAACTTGGTGTTCTGAAAGCCAAAGACAGGCCGACCGAACGCCTCCCGCTCACGCGTGTACTTGAGCGTCTGCTCCAGGGCAAGTTCCATCGCTGCGACAGCCCTCACCGCGACGATGAGTCGCTCTTGTGGCAGCTGCGTCATCAGCTGAATGAAGCCCTGTCCCTCAGACTGGCCCAGTAGATGCGAGCGCGGAACTCTCACTTCATCGAAGAACAACTCGGAGGTGTCCTGGCCGCGCTGGCCGATTTTGTCGAGAACCTTGCCGCGCCGGAATCCCGCCCGGTCAGCCTCGACAACGATCAAAGAGATGCCCGCAGCGCCCTGGCTCGGATCTGTCTTGGCAACAACGATGATGAGGTCGGCCTGTTGGCCGTTGGTGATGAAAGTCTTGGAGCCGGTGATCACGTACTCGTCACCGTCCAGGAGGGCTTTTGTCTTGACGCTCTGCAGATCGGACCCGGTCCCCGGTTCTGTCATGGCGATCGCCCCGATCATTTCACCGGACGCCATCTTGGGAAGCCACTGCGCGCGCAGCTCTTCAGTCGCGTACTGCAGGATGTAGTGGGCGACGATTCCGCTGTGCAGTCCCGCGCCCCATGAGCTGTCACCTATGCGGGCCTGCTCTTCAAGCACGACCGCTTCGTGCGCGAAAGTGCCACCGCCTCCGCCGTATTCCTCAGGTATAGACATGCAGAGCAGGCCCAGCTCGCCTGCTCGGTTCCACAGTTCTCGGTCGACGTGGTGCTGGTCTGCAAAGCGGTTCGCATGCGGCGCCAATTCGGCCGAGAAGAACTTCGCAGCGAGGTCACGAAGCTCGAGTAATTCGGCATTCATCCAGGGAGAGATTGGTGAGGACATGATTACCTTCCGACTGTTGGAATTCCAGGGATTTGACGTTATGACGTTTCGATTTCGATGAGGTATTCGCCGGCAGAGTGGCGCGCACGGATGACCTTTTTGTCGTACTTTCCGACGCTCGTCCTCGGAATATCGGACACGAAGCTCCATCGCTCGGGAATCCACCATTTGGCGACTTTGTCCGCAAGGAACGATCGGAGTTGGTCAATGTCAACGTCGGTTCCGGGGTGGACGACGACAAGCGCCAACGGCCTTTCCTGCCATTTATCGTCCGCGACGCCGACTACCGCCGCTTCGTACACGGCAGGGTGGCCGATCAGCGTGTTTTCCAGCTCCACCGAGGAGATCCATTCGCCACCTGACTTGATGACGTCTTTCGAGCGGTCGGTCAGTGTCAGATAGCCCTCGGCGTCGATCTTGCCCACATCACCGGTACGCAGCCATCCTTCGTCGAACTTCTCCGTATCGTTGTTTCCGAAATAGGACCCGGTGATCCAGGGACCGCGCGCCTGGATCTCCCCAACTGATTGCCCGTCCCACGGCACGTCTTTCCCGTCGTCGTCCCGCAACCGGATTTCGACACCGCAGATCGGTCGGCCCTGGGATGCGCGCAGCTCCCAGCGCCGCGTCGCGTCGGCTCTGTGAGCCGGACGTGCAACGGTCGCCAACGGAGAGGTTTCGGTCATACCCCAGGCCTGCACAATGGGCACGTCGTACTTCTCTTCGAATGCCCGCATCAACGAAAGCGGAACAGCAGACCCCCCGCACGCGACCAGCCGTAACGAAGAAATGTCCCGCTCAGGGTGCGAATCCAGATATCGGTCGACATCGTTCCAGATCGTCGGCACTGCACCGGCCAAGGTCGGTCTGGTGTCTTCGATGATCGACACCAACGGTTCGGCTTGGAGATACCGGTCAGGCAGTACCAGATCCGCACCGGACATCAACGCTGCGTAAATAAGCCCCCACGCATTGGCGTGAAACATTGGGACGATGGCCAGCACACGGTCGGCCTCGCTGACTGACAAAGCGTTAGCTGTGCAGGCGGTCAGGGAGTGAAGGTACGTCGAACGGTGGCTGTAGACGACGCCTTTGGGATCTCCGGTGGTACCGCTCGTATAACACATGGCCGCGGCGGACAGCTCGTCGAGCTCAGGCCAGTCAAATGATTCTTCTTGGCCGGCAAGCACTTCCTCGTAACGCAGAACGGTCTTCCCGCATCCCTGGAGCGGGGCAAGGTCGCCCTCTCCGGTGACGATGACGGTGTGCACCGACGCCATCGCTGGGAGCGCGCGCGCCAACAACGGGGCAACCGAAGCGTCGACTAGGACGATCTGATCGCTCGCGTGATTGGCGATGTACGCCAGTTGCTCTGGGGCCAAACGAATGTTGAGCGTGTGCAGGACCGCGCCCATGGAGGGAATCGCACAGTAGGCCTCCAGATGTTCCTGGTTGCTCCACTGGAAGGTGGCCACGCGTTGGTCTGCCGTGACGCCAAGACTGCGCAGCGCATTGGCAAGGCGAGCCACTCGCGCCAGCACAATGCGGTAAGGCGTTCTCCGATATCCATTTCCGGTCGGAGTGACGACCTCGCTGTCACCGTGTATGGCTGCCGCATGCTGGACGATCGCCGACACCGTGAGCGGAACATTTTGCATTGTGCTTTGCATCGTGTAGTGCCCTTTCAGGCGAAGAGGTCGGGACGGCTGTTCGGCTGATCGATGAATGTGCCGTAATGCGTTCTCAGTGCTTGCAGGATGTCTGCTAGGGGTAGATCGTCGTAGGCTCCCCGGTCGCGCAGATACTCCATGTGCTGGGTGCCGTCAGCGGTGAAACCATGGAGTAGCGCGTCGCTACGGCCGTCGAATTCGATCGGCGAGACACCGAAGCGTGCGCACAGCTCGCGATTGAACGCCGGGGTGGCCTTTACCCACGCACCGTTGAGGAACATGAGACTGTAGCCGTGGTAGACGAAAACGTCGCTACCACCCATCCGCTCGCGCAATGCCTTGGTCTGGAGGTGGTTTCGGACGTCGGCGAACCCCAGCCGCGCCGGGATTCCCGCCGCTCGGCACGCTGCAGTCAAGAGCACGGCCTTCGGGACGCAGTAGGCCCGTTCTGCGGTCGCGACGGTGCTGGCGCGATACGCGTGCGGGTTGTCGGTCACCGTGTAGGGGTCGTACCAAATGGAGTCACGGACCGCGGTGAAGATGGCGATGGCCTTCTCGGTGTCGCCGCAGGCACCACGGATCGCCGATGACACGAAGTCACGTACCGAATCTTGTTGCCAGTCAAGAAACTCCGTGGGTTCGAGGTAGGGGCTGTGGTCGACGGTCATCGGCGCTTCATCTCCAACGGAAGTCCGTCCACCGGAATGGGCAGCGAGGTGTTGTCCCATCGGACGTGATAGTTCTCCGGAACCTTCCAAGTGAACGAACGCAGCATCCTGTGCAGGATTGCTTTGACTTCGAGCGTCCCGAATTGCATGCCGATGCACTTGTGCGCTCCACCTCCGAACGGAACCCAGGCGAATCGGTGGTGTTGGTCTTCGCGCCGAGGCTCGTCGAAACGTGAGGGATCGAACCGCTCCGGATCACTCCAGATCGTTCGATCGAAGTGATTCACGGCAGGCGTTATAGCGCATAACGTGTTCGAGGGGATGTGATATCCATCGATGGCGACATCTCGAACCGTCTTGCGCATCACCAGCGGAACAGGTGCAAGCAGTCTGAGCGCTTCCTTGATCACGAGGTCGATGACCGTCATCTTCTCCAGGGCCTCGATGTCCGGCAACCCGTCACCGATGGCCGCGGCTTCCGCAGCCGCAGCCTCCTGCCACTGCGGATACTTGGCAAGGAAATAGGTGACCGCTGTGGTGGTGATCGTCGAGGTGTCGTGGGCCGCCATCATCAAGAAGATCATGTGATTCACCACATCCTCGTCGGAAAACCGCTCCCCGTCTTCGGTCGTGGCTTGACAGAGAGCAGCGAACAGATCCTCCGTTTCACCGGCTCGCGCGGCCGGCAGATGCCGGAAGAAGTAGTCCTCCAAAACGCGCCGCCCTTGCACACCAGCGCGGAATCTGGTTCCCGGAAGCGGAGCACGCACAAGGGAACTCGCCGCCCGGACCGTAGCGACGAACGCCTTGTTGACAGCATCGCTCTCGTCCTTGCCGCGGCCGCCCATGAAGACGTCGGTAGCGATGTCGAGGGTGAGTTCCTTCAACAGTGGGTAGATTCGAACCGACGGGCCCACCGGCCACGCAGGCACTGCCGAGCGAACGCATGGCGTTACCTGTTCGACGTATCCGGTCAGGCGCGGACGCGTAAACGCCTCCTGCATGATGCGCCGGTGCATCAAGTGCTCGTCGAAGCTCATGAGCATCAAACCGCGATGGAAGAAGGCGTCGATCAGGAAGGACCAGCCATCCTGAGAGAATGCTTTCGCTTCGCTCGTGAACGCCTCTCGAGTGGCGTCAGGGCCGGCGATGACCACCATCTTGGTGCCGAACGCGCCCATCCACGACACCGAACCCAGACGGTCGTAGCGCTCTCGACTGAAATCCGAGCCGAATCGGATGTAGTCGAGCGTGTGACCTACGAAGGGCAGTCCGGCATCCCCCCGGACGGCTTTCAATCCACTGCCCGCGGGTGCCGGTGCCAGTTCACGAACCGGCCAGTCCCGGCTCCATCGACGCCATCTGTCGTCGACGGCGTGAGGCGCGGGGACCATGATCACAGAGGACAACCGCTCCTTCACGTGGTGCGCAGGTGCGAGAAGGTGATTCGTCATGGTTCCTCCTGGACGCTGGGCCGCTTTGACGGCGTCCACCAGTCTTTACAAAGATGCCATTGATGTCAATATCTAGACATTATTGGCCTAGCGGTTAAGTGCGCGTCTCGTGCCCTTAGTCGGCCAGGCTCGGTTCTGCAGGGTCTCCGACCTTTAGACGCCCGACGTTTCTCAAGACGTAATCGCCGCTGTGCGGCTTCCGGGTAAGGAGTCGATAAACCAAGGTAGGCCCCGGCCAGTTCGTCGGGATTTCCCCGCTCGAGGTTCGATACCAGCTCGCACACAGCGCCCACACCGACCTCCGTAGTCGCCTTCTCAAGCGCGTGTTGTAGCGTTGCGCGCTCTCCGTCCTGACATCGATCGCATGACCCGGATGAGCAGCCACGGCTTTGATGAGCGTTGCGATGTGACGGACTTGTGACTCGATCATGTAGAGGATCGACCCCGAGCCCACATTCGTGTTGGGACCATAAAGCAGGAACAGGTTCGGGAACATGGGGACAGTGATGCCCAGATATGCGTACGCCTGGGTCTTCCACACCTCGGCCAAGGAGACTCCGCGAGAGCCGCGCACGGACATCGGGGCGAGAAAATCGGTGGCGCGAAACCCGGTTCCGTAGATCACGACATCTGCAGGACGAAACTCTCCATCCACGGTCTTGACACCGTTGTCGCAGAGCTCTGCGATAGCCTTCGGCACCAACGACACGCGATCACTCGCGATTGCTGGATAGTAATCATTCGAGAACAGCACTCGCTTGCACCCTGGCGCGTCCGAAGGCATCAATTGCTCGCGCAAAGATGGGCTAGCAACCTGCCGATGTAGGTGGCGGCGCGCGATCGCACCGAGGACGCGTGAGAGGGGCTTCGCGTCGACTAGCGTCACAGCGAGCAACTCGAAAATTAGCCATACCGCGAAACGCTCGAGGCGCAGCGCCATCGGCAATAACTCGCTCACCCTGTCGTGAAGGACTCCATACCTGCTGTCCCACTTCGGCAAGATCCACGGAGCCGTGCGCTGATATAGCGTGACATGCTCCGCCTCCTGGGCGATGTGTGGCACGAATTGGATGGCACTAGCTCCTGTGCCGATGACGGCTACTTGCTTGCCGCGAAGCGAAACCGATCGGTCCCAACGCGCCGAATGAAAGCGCGGCCCCTGGAAGGTGTCTGCGTCGGCAATAACGGGTACGTGGGGCAAGGAGAGCTGACCCACGGCCGAGACGACGACATCGCAGGTTATTGTCTCGTTCGAGTTCGTAACCAGGGTCCAACGCCCTAGCTGGTCATCGAAGGTCATTGCGACAACTTCGGTCTGGGTACGCAGATGCGCGGCCAGTCCGCCACTCTCCACGAGTTGTTGGAGGTACTTGAGTATCTCGGGTTGCTCGGCATATCGCCGTGACCAACGAGGATTGGGCTTGTACGAGAGTGAGTACAACGCTGACGGCACGTCGCAGGCCGCTCCCGGATAGGTGTTGTCACGCCAAACACCCCCGATGTCTGCAGCCTTTTCCAGGATCGTGAAGTTCGTGAACCCGTCCTTCTTCAGCCGGTGGGCCATCGCAACCCCGGCGAAGCCGGCCCCGATGATCACGATCGACGGATCGTATGCGCGACAGGCCGTCGCGAAGTTGCTGCTCATGAGGCAGAGACGACTGACTTCACGCTGCGGCGGTCGAGGTGGTGTAGGTGTAGGAGCATTGCCTGTTCGGACACTTTCACCTGACTTCCGAGGCTTCAAGGAAGCGTCCCGCTCGATGAATCGCGTCTCGGGCTTCGGGAAGAATCCGGAACATAGCCTGGAATACATGGATCTGTCCCCGGTATACCTGGATCTCGACGTGGGATCCAGCTGATTGAAGTCGCTCGGCGAGACGGCGCGAGTCATCGATCAACATTTCTCTCCCGCCCACCTGAATGAGGATCGGCGGCATCGAGGTGAGGTCCGCGTCAAGCACGCTGAGGCGCGGATCTCCGCGATCTGCGCCACCTACGTAGAGGTCAAGAGCGCGCGCCGCTGATTGAGCGGAGGCAAAAGGATCCCGGCGGCGAATTTCACGCGCTCTGGCAAGTTCGCACCTGAGATCCAGGACGGGAGACATCAGCAGCATCGCATCAGGGAGCGGCAATCCAACTGCACGTGCGCCCAAGGCCGTGGCCATCGTGAGCTGACCGCCCGCTGAATCGCCGGCAACCGCGACGGTGCGCTGACAAGAACCCGGGGACCCTCCGCTGGTAAGCCAGCGATACGCATTCAGCGCATCGTCCGCGGCTGCGGGATAGGGATACCGCGGGGCAAGACGATACTTCACTGCGAAGATGGGGCGCCCGCTCGCCGAGGCGAGTTCACCAAGAAGACCGCGGTGCGTCTCCGGCGAGCACATAGAATAGGCGCCGCCGTGGATGTACAGCAAAGGGTTGGCATGCGGATTAATGGCAGGCGTGGTGATCCAGTCCCCACGAACCGGGCCTCCGGCGAATACAGTGTCAACCTTGCGCACTGTGACGCCGCGCCGAGGCCGTGAGGCTACGAGCGCTGTTCGAAGCACGCGATCCATCACCGCAAGTCCGTAGGCGTTTGATGGCATCAGCTGCGCCAGTGGCCGCAGCGTGGTTCGCGAGGACATCGCGACGAGATGACTGGCAAGACTGGGCTGCCAGTCAGGGGCATCCATTCTGGTCACCGGGGACACACCTCTTCGGGCCGATTCTCGAATCGGTAGTCCGAGAGGCGAAAGGTGCGGCTCCGCCAATAGGTCTCCAGAGTCGTTGATGGACGGAGTGGAACGTCACCGTGCCTGTCGAAGTAGTAGCTGTTGGCATTGGAACAGCTCGGCTGCCAGAAAACCTGTCTGTGACGCCGCCTTAGCACTTCGGCGAAATAACGGTCGTTCGCCTCCTTCTTGACCTCCACGCAGTTAGCACCCAGCGCCCGCGCGCGACGAAGACACCGGACGATGTGCCGACTCTGCGCCTCGATGAGCGTGAAGTACGAGGAACCGTTGTAGCCGTACGGGCCGAAGATGTTGAAATGATTCGGAAATCCCGGGACGCTCACCCCTTCGAAGGCCTGCAGTCGATGCTCGTCCCACCATGTAGCCTGCTCCAGCCCGCCGCGTCCCTTCAATACGTAAGTTGGCATGTTGCCCGACTCCATCACTTTGAAGCCGGTGGCCAGGATCAAGACGTCAATGGGATGAGCTTTGCCGTCTCGAGTATGGACGGATGCATGGTCGATATGGGTTATGCCGCTCGTCTCGAGCGAAACGTTGGACCGGTTGTACGTTGCGAGATAGGAATTGTGGAAGCTGGGTCGTTTACAGCCCAACGAGTAGCGCGGAATGAGTTGTTCTCTCGTCGTCGGGTCATGGACCTCACGCCGCATGTACCGCTTTGCGGCGCTCTCCATGACATCGGCGAACGGTATCACCGTATGAAAGTGAGCGGCGATTGGGAAAGTGATTTCCACGAACGCCTGGCTGGCGGTCCGGGTCGCCAATTGTGCCCCCGGCAGGAAATGTAGAAGCCTTCCACCCCACGTCGGTATGGGGAAGTCTGGCTTCGGCAGACAATAAATTGGAGTTCGCTGAAATACCGTCAGACTCTCTGCTTTCTTTGCGACTTCGGGTATCAGTTGCACCGCCGATGCACCGGTACCGATTACTGCAACCCTCTTCCCGCTGAGATCTTTGGCATTGTCCCATCTAGCCGTGTGGAGCGTAACGCCGGCGAAATCTCGCACCCCCTTGATTTCAGGCCACTTTGGCCGACTGAGAACGCCGGAGCAATTTATCACGAAGCGTGCCGTGAACTCCTCACCATTGGCACTGGTCAAATGCCACCGTGTTGCGTTCTCGTCGAAACAAGCCTCGGTAATGGTTGTGTTGAAACGAATATGGTCCCAGAGCCGATACTTTTCAACACATCGCTCGGCATAGGCTTTGAGCTCATTGCCGTGGGCGTACGTGCGCGACCAAGAGGGCCGCATTTCGTATGAGAATTGATAACTGAACGACGGTATATCGACAGCGATACCCGGGTAGGTGTTCCAGTGCCACGTACCACCTACGCCATCGGCGTCATCAACCATCAAGAAGTCGGTAAATCCCGCCTTCATCAAGCTAATGCCAGACCCGATGCCGGAAAATCCAGCTCCTATGATAATTATCTCGTAATTACGGTCGGACTTGCGATCCATTCCTGTATTTCACCGTTCTGACGGTCAGCCTTGCAAACTTGTATTCAGAGTGATTGCGTCAGCTCGATATCGTCGCGCCGGGTTATCACGTAATCATGAGGATCCAAGCGGGATAGTTCTCTCATAAACTGGGTCGCGAAACCTGGGTACATCGTGCCGTTGTAGCCGTCCTGGGTCAAATACCAACTGCTGCACCCCGAATTCCAAGTCGTTCGTCGAAGGCGGCGCTGAATTTCGGAGTGATAGCGGTCCTGACGATCCTCCCTCACATCCAAAGTGCCGATGTCATTTTGCTGAAGGAGCTTGATCGCCTTGACTATATAGTCAATTGCAGCCTCCATATATACGAGCGCCGAGTTGTGGCCTGGCCCGGAATTCGGTCCGAAAGTGAAGAATAAGTTCGGATACCCGGCCACGCTCACGCTCTTGAAGGCAAATGTCCCCTGAGACCATTCATCGCCGAGCTTCCGACCGCCGAGGCCGCTAATCGGGAACGGGGTGCCACGTTTGGCCACATCGAAGCCAGTGGCAAATACGATACAGTCCACTTCGTGCTCGACACCGTCGGCGGTCCGAACACCGTTGGGTGACAATGTGGCGATCGGCCAGCTGATCAGCTTGCAGTTATCCGCCTGTAGCGCAGGGTAATAATCACTGGTCATGAGCATGCGCTTGCATCCAGGCCTGAAATGGGGCGTCAACTGACGTCTCAACCAGGAGTCTTTCACCTGCCGACGGAGATGAGCCTTGGCCGCCAGCTGTATCGCGGACGTCGCGGCGGTGTTCCAGACCATACCCACTGCCATCACTTCGTGGGCCCAAAACCACGCGTCGCGGAGCGCTTGTTCGCTCACCGGCAGGTGTGTGAAGGTCGAACGCGCCCAGGCCGGATGCCTGAAGTTCACCCTGGGCAACACCCAGCCGGGCGTTCTCTGGAAGACTTTGACCGAGGCAGCCGACTTTACGAGCTCGGGAATGATCTGAACCGCGCTCGCGCCTGTCCCGATGACTGCAACCCTCTTACCGCCGAGATCGTAGCCATGGTCCCATCGAGCGCTGTGGATCTTTTTTCCACCGTACGAGTCAATACCCCGAATATCGGGAAAGCTGGCGTTGGCAAGTGGTCCACTGGCCATCACAACTGACCGGGTGTGATACCGCTTTCCATCTGCCGTGTCGGCCATCCAGATGCCGGCACTCTCATCGAATTCCAAGGCAGTCACGTCGGTATCAAACTGGATGAACCGGGCAAGATCGTACTTGTCGACCATATCGTCGATATATTCGAGGATCTCAGCGCTCCCCGAGTAGGTACGAGTCCAGCCCGGATTCGGCTCGAACGAGTAGGAGTAGAGAAGCGAGGGAATATCGCAGGCCGCACCGGGATAAGTATTGTCTCGCCAGGTGCCTCCGACGCGATCTGACCGTTCCAGGATGACGAAGTCATCCGTGCCCTCTTGAAGCAGTCTGATCGCCGCACCGATACCTGCGAACCCGGCGCCGACGATCAACGTCGTCGTGGTGCCTGTCATTTGGCAACCGGTTCGTAGGTCAGTTCGTCCGTCCAGGATGGCGGCCGACCGAAAATCTGAACAGGGAAAACATCGATCGCATTGCCAAGGCGCTGAGACACGAAGTGCAGAGGCTGGGACCGCTTGATGGACGACGACATGTGCGCCTTCAAGATGTGATAGCCGGGCACCCTCCGCGTATGCTCACTGCGATCGCCGACATTGGCATACCGCGTCACTGCGTTGTATAACTTCTCCTCGGACAGACCCATAGCGTTGAGATTCATCAACATGCGCGTCAGGAGCGGGATATACAGCAACGCGCCGGTGAGAATGCGCGGGTCGACAAGAGCACCCGCAGTTTGAATGGCGTGGATTCGCATCGGGCTGGCGCCCAGGTCATTCAAGACCTGGAAGCCAACCGCGAGATGCCTTGATTCGTCGCTGTTGACCTTGTTGAACACCTCCCCGCACACAGGGTCGTCAACCTCATCGAGGAGAAACTTCAGCAGCGCTCCATCGAGCGCAGTCTCCAGTGCCGGAATCGCGGCCCCGATGACGGTCAGGGGCAGGGCTTCCGCATAACGGTCCAGCCATTCGATGACCAGCCGAATATTCTTGTTCGGGACCGGTTTCTCGCCTTCCTCGAGCATGCCCCAGCGACGCATCAAGGCAAGTTCGGCATTGGCGTGACGCTGCTCCTCGGCGTGAAAGTAACGGTAAATGTCTCCGAGCGCTTCGAATGGCGCCTTTGGAGCCATCGCGGCGAAGGCACGTGCTCCAACATGCTCAATCCACACCACGTCGGACATGAATTGCTTGAGTTTGGGACGCTGTTCATCGGTGATCAGTTCCGCGCCAGGGGCGTTCCAATCGATATCGGCAAGAGCCCATTGCTTGTTTTTGATTGTCTCGAGCATGTCACTGTATGCGAAAGCCATTTTCCCTGCTCCTCTACTCGGCTGAATCGTTCCATGAGGCCATGCGCTCCACGAGGCCCAGCGTGCGAGTAATGGGGCCGGGTAGGGCTCTCTTGAGTTGCCACAAGACTTTGGCATCGAGTTGGGGTACTACATAAATTTGTCCGCGATCGTGCGCGTTCAACGTCGTTCGAGCAACGTGCTGTGGCGAAATGCCGGTCCATTTCATCAGGTTGGCCGCGAGTCTTGCAGCCGCCTCGTCGATTTGAGGATTGTTGACGATGTTCGTCTTCACGAAGGTGGGGCAAAGCACTGTGACGTTGATGTCAGTACCGCTCAGTTCGGCCGCCAATGTCTCCGACAGAGCGAGCACCCCGGCCTTGCTCACGTTGTAAGCCGCCATCCGAGGGGCCGAGCCAAAGCTCGCTGCCGACGCCACATTGATGACTCCGCCATGCCCATTGCTGCGGAGCCGAGGCACAAAAGTCTCGCAGCCGTAGATAACGCCCCAGAGGTTGACAGAAATCGCCGCGTTCCAGTCCTCGATCGACGTCGCGCCGATGCGGTTGCCGCCCGCACCGATTCCGGCGTTGTTGATGACGAGGCTCGCAGCCTTCTCGAACCAGTCTTCGCTCACATCAGCGAGGTTGCGGACCTGCTCAAGATCGGTGACATCGCATTCGATGTCGAAGCCCTCGCCGCCAGCCTGCCTCACCAACTCTGCCGACTCTTTTGCAGTGACGGGATCTTTGTCGGCGCACACCACGCGTCCACCTCGGCGCGCAAGCTCCACGGCGAATGCGCGGCCGATACCGCTTCCTGCGCCCGTGACGACTGCATCGGCGCGGTGCGTTCTGCCTGGTGCGCCGCCGAAGGGCAGCAATCTCATCCGTCTGCCTTTCGGGTCGCGACATGGACGTCTGCTGTGGGGAAACTCTCATCTGGGGGCACCAGCCACCATTGGTGTCGCATGCCACCAGTTTGGTGGTGGAACGAGCACCTTGTCAAGATGGAGAGGTGCGGTCGAGAAACAAGCGCTGGGGTGGTCGGACCGGGGCCGAGCGTCGTGCCGAGCGACGGCAGCAATTGATCGAGGCCGCAACCGAGATTTGGAGTGAGAGCGGTTGGGCCGCGGTCACTATGCGCGGCGTATGCGCCCGCACAGGGCTGAACGATCGATACTTCTACGAGGGCTTCAAGACGCGCGATGAGCTGCTCGTTGCTGCGTGGGATGGCGTCCGCAATGACATGCTCGGCGAGGTCGCCGCGCTCTTCAACGAGCGTGCGAATCGGCCGCCGATCGAAACCATCACCGCGGCGATCACCATCGTGGTCGACCGGATCGCACGCGATCCCGGCCGGGCACGCATCCTCCTCGCTCAGCATGTCGGTAGCTCACCGCTACAAGACCGCCGCGCCGTGGCGCTACAGGAAGCAACGCAGTTGGTCGTTGAGGCAAGCCGGCCACACCTCCGACAAGATGCCGACGAGATAGCCCTTCGCATGGACACCCTGATCGCTGTCGGGGGATTCGTCGAAGTCATCACCGCCTGGCACTCCGGTTTGCTTGCGGTGACCGAGAAAGAAGTGGTCGCGCACACCAGCAGACTTGCTGAAACCCTGGCTCAACGCTATGTCATCAGCGACTGATCGAGGCTCACAACAGGCCAGCCAGCCCCGTGGCGATCGCTGCGAACCGCATTTGCGGGTCCGACCGCCACCTTCACCGGCCACCGAGCACCGAATCCGTGAGTCACCGACGCGTCGCACCCTGTTCGGAAGGAGCGACGCAGGAACGGTGCTCCTGCGTCGCCGCACTTCCGCATCTTTGCTATCCCGACGAAGCGATAACTCGCTGTGAACCGTCTTGGTCGAACAGTTCTTTGCTCCAATGCTCCAGGACCGCGGCGCTGTCCCAATCATCAGGATGGAAACCCGGGCGATTGTAGGAACGGAAACGCCGCAGCGCATCGGCGGTGAACATCGGGGTGCGACTAAAGCGGTACAGACTGCGCACCAGGGTGACCGGGTTATATGAGGCTCTATCAGCGGCCATAGACAAGGCAGTCTGCAGAATGAGCTCGCCGAACAGAATTACTGAAGCGATCCGCATGCCCCGTACACGGGTGCGCTCGGTTGCTCCCACCAGCCGATAGACATCAAAGGCAACCGCTTTGTGCTCCGACTCCTCGAAGGCATGCCACAGCAGAATCGGTCGAACCTCTGTCTGGCCGATGAGCTTCTGGGCGTCTTCGCTGGTAAGAATGATTTCTGCCAGCGTAGCGGTGTAGTGCTCCAACGCGGAGGTCATGGACAGCCGCATTTCCGGCGAAAAGCGCCGTTCCAATCGCTTGATCAAGCGTCCGACATGACGGTCGATTCGCGCGGTCGGATAACCCATGACCTGGAGTCGCTCGTTTAGGAGACGATGCTGGTGTCGATGTGTGGCCTCTTGTCCGATGAAACCCTTGACCGCTGTCTCTAGTTGGGGATCGTCGATGGAACTCTGGAAGTTCCTGACCGAGCGGATGAAGAAATCCTCGCCTTCCGGGAACGTCGCAGAAAGCACCGAGATGAAATGGCTCATCACCAGGTCGCCATCGACAAAATGTTGCCGCTTCGTGGAGGTCGGCATCGGAAACCGAACGCGCCTGGGTTTTGGCAGCACCCGGGTCGGGGTCGGGGCTTGATCGTCCGACATTTGAGGTCCTTCCTCGAAGTTTGGATCTGACTTTATGCCTTGTCAGATAAGACTGCCAGACTGTAGGACATGAGTCCAGCACGTGTCTATGGCGGGCTGTCCGCAACTCAACGCGATGCACAGCGTCGCGTGATGTTGATTGATGCCGCGGTCTCAATCATGGGCACCCACGGAGCTACCGCGTGCACCGTGACCGCCGTGTGTGCGAAATCAGGAGTGACGAGCCGGTACTTCTACCAACAGTTTCGCGATCGAGACGCGCTCTTGCGTGCGGTATTTGCCAAGATCTCCACTACCTTCCAAGCGGTGATAACCAGCGCCATTCCGGACGACACGGTTGCTCCTCAAGAACTGGCTTACGCTCCGATCAAGGCCCTGGTTCAGGTGATCGAGAACGATCCCCGCATGGCCCGCATACTGTTTGTCGAGTCGGGCGCAGAACCCCTCCTTCGGCAGCTGCGAAGCGATCTGATGACCGATTTTGCGGAGCTGGTGCTCAGAGAGGCCCGCTTGCACCTCGATATACCCAGCGATGTGCTCCAAGTCGCAGATCTCGCCGCTACCTACGGTGTCGGGGGCCTGTTCGAGATACTCCGTCGCTGGATAGATGGACAACTGAACCTCTCGACTGAAATGCTCATCGAGCACTGTGCGGGTTTTCTCGGCATTCTCGGCCTGTATACCCTCGGACAGGCGCCTGATCAGGCCGCTCCGCCGCTGGCCAAAGCCGAGGAGACCCGATAGATTCTGGCCGACCGGCGTTATGCACTACTCGGTTGGCTGAAGGGCATGGCGCGACACTGACAATCGCTGCGGGTGTTCACCCGAGATCGCGAACCGTAGACTCCACGCGCGCCGGACGAGGAACTCGATACGACCTCGCACGGGCCCTGTGTGCCGTCCCTCCCCAGTCAATTCCTTCGATCGCTCGATCTGCAGCGAACGCACCGCTTCGATCCTCGCCATTCGACGGAACCACGGCGCGGAACAAATCCGACGCCCGCCTGCGCCGTTGTCACCTGATGTTAATTGCGGCTAACATCAGCGCCTAGTAGATCGACGTCGATGCTCGCCCGGAAGGAAAACTTTGGTACAGGTCCTGCCCGATCGGGTCGACGACACCGCGCCCGGCTATCTCAAGAACCGCGAAGGACTGAGCGCGCAACTCGACACCATCGCGGAGCAACTGGCGCTGGTCAACGGCGGCGGCGGCGCGAAATACGTTGCGCGCCACCGTAAGCGGGGCAAGCTGCTTGTCCGCGAGCGCATCGAGCTGATGCTCGACCCCGACACGGCGTTCCTCGAACTATGCCCCTTCGCCGCCTGGGGCAGTAAGTTCCCCGTCGGCGGTAGCGTGGTGGTAGGCATCGGCGTGGTCGAGGGCATCGAGTCGATGATCATCGCCCACGACCCCACCGTCCGCGGCGGCGCATCGAACCCTTATACCTTCCGCAAGGTGTTCCGCGGCATGGCCATCGCGCGGGAGAACCGACTGCCCATCATCAACATCGTCGAATCTGGCGGCGCCGACCTGCCCACACAGGCAGAGATCTTCGTGCCCGGCGGACAGCTGTTCCACGACTTGACCCAGCACAGCGCAGCGGGGCTGCCGACACTGGCCCTGGTCTTCGGCAACTCGACCGCGGGAGGTGCGTACGTCCCGGGCATGTGCGACTACGTCGTGATGGTGCGCAACCGTTCCAAGGTGTTCCTCGGCGGTCCGCCGCTGGTCAAGATGGCCACGGGCGAGGTCTCCGATGACGAGTCGCTCGGCGGCGCCGACATGCACGCCCGCACCTCGGGGCTGGCCGATTACATGGCCGAGGACGAGCAGGATGCGATCCGCATCGGCCGTCGCATCATGGCGCGGCTCAACTGGCGGAAGAACGGCCCCGGACCCACCACGCCGCCGCACCCACCGGTGCACGACCCCGATCAGCTGCTCGGCATCGCGTCGGTCGATCCGAAGGTGCCCTTCGACCCCCGCGACGTCATCGCCCGAGTGGTCGACGGCTCGGCCTTCGACGAGTTCAAACCTCTCTACGGCACGTCACTCGTCACCGGCTGGGCCTCGATCCACGGCTTCCCGGTCGGCATCCTCGCAAACGCACGGGGCATCCTGTTCAGTGAGGAGGCCGAGAAAGGTTCGCAGTTCATCCAACTGGCAAATCAGATCGACACCCCCCTCATCTTCCTGCAGAACACCACCGGTTTCATGGTCGGTGCCGAGTACGAACAGGGCGGCATCATCAAGGACGGCGCCAAGATGATCAACGCCGTATCAAACAGCACGGTCCCCCACGTGACCATCACCATGGGTGCGTCCTACGGTGCCGGGAACTACGGCATGTGCGGGCGATCGTACTCACCGCGTTTCCTATTCGCTTGGCCTAACTCGAAGTCGGCCGTGATGGGTCCGGCGCAACTGGCCGGAGTGCTGTCCATCGTGGCGCGCGAGTCCGCCGCCGACCGCGGGCTGCCCTTCGACGAGCAGGCCGACGCCCAGATGCGCGCCGCCGTCGAGGAACAGATCGAGCGCGAATCCGTCGCACTGGCCAACAGCGGCCGACTTTACGACGACGGGATCATCGATCCCCGCGATACGCGGACCGTTCTCGGGTTCTGCCTGTCGGTGATCCACAACGGCGAGGTCCGTGGCCAGCGTGGCTACGGCGTGTTCCGGATGTGATGGCGATGCCCAAGATCCGCAAGGTCCTGGTCGCCAACCGTGGCGAGATCGCGCGGCGGGTGTTCCGCACTTGCCGCGATCTCGGGATCGCCACCGTCGCGGTCTATTCCGACGCCGACGCCGACGCGTGGCACGTCGCCGACGCCGACGAGGCCGTGCACCTTCCCGGCTCGTCTGCCGCCGAGACCTACCTCGACATCCACCGGATCATCGCCGCTGCCTCGCTCACCGGCGCGGACGCAGTACACCCCGGCTACGGCTTCCTTTCGGAAAACGCCGGGTTCGCGCGCGCCTGTGCCGCCGCCGACCTCGTCTTCATCGGTCCGCCGCCCGGGGCGATCGACGCGATGGGCTCGAAGCTGCAGGCCAAGAAGACGATGTCCGACGCGGGGGTGCCTGTGCTGCCCGGTGGCGACACGACGGGGCTATCGGCCGAGCAGCTGGCGAAGCTGGCCGCCGACGTCGGCTACCCCGTGCTGGTCAAGGCCAGCGCCGGCGGCGGTGGCCGAGGCATGCGCATTGTCGCGTCGCCGGACGAGCTCGACGAAGCGGTCACCTCCGCTTCGCGTGAGGCCGCCGCCGCGTTCGCCGACGGCACCGTCTTCCTCGAGCGTTACGTCCAGCGCCCACGCCACGTCGAGATCCAGATCATGGCCGACACGCACGGAAACGTCGTCTCTCTGTTCGAGCGCGAGTGCTCCGTGCAGCGTCGACACCAGAAGGTGATCGAGGAGGCGCCGTCACCGGTCGTCGACGACGCGTTGCGCGCTCGGATGAGCGAGGCCGCCATCGCCGCCGCGCGCGCCGTCGGCTACGTAGGCGCCGGGACGGTCGAGTTCGTCTACGACGCCGCTCAGGATGGCAAAGCCGACTCCTTCGCCTTCCTAGAGATGAACACCCGGCTGCAGGTCGAGCACCCGGTTACCGAGCTGATCACCGGCCTCGACCTGGTGCGTGCCCAGCTGCTCGTAGCCATGGGCCGCCCGCTGCCTGAGGAGATGCACAACCCGCGAATTCGCGGTCACGCGGTCGAGGCCCGGCTGTGCGCCGAGGATCCGGCCGATGACTACCGGCCCTGTACCGGCACCCTGCGCACCTTGGATGTCCCGGCGCTTGCCGGCGTGCGGGTTGACTCGGGTTTTCGTGCCGGTTCGGTCATCAGTCATTACTACGATTCGCTGCTGGCCAAGGTCATCGCGTGGGCACCAACGCGCGACGAGGCACTTGCCAGCCTCTCGGCGGCGCTGGCCGGCGCCCGTATTCACGGCGTGACCACCAATCGCAACCTGCTTGTTCGCGTCCTGCGCCATGACGAGTTCGCCGGGCGGGGCACCGACACTGGGTTCCTTGACCGACACGACGTCGCCCAACTCGGCGCTGCCCTCCCAGACACGCAGTCCGAGCGCCTGC
Source organism: Mycobacterium sp. NPDC003323 (assembly GCF_053589535.1). Taxonomy (NCBI): domain Bacteria; kingdom Bacillati; phylum Actinomycetota; class Actinomycetes; order Mycobacteriales; family Mycobacteriaceae; genus Mycobacterium; species Mycobacterium sp. NPDC003323. The sequence continues at coordinate 1,240,582 of NZ_JBSFSB010000001.1, read as the reverse complement.
ACGCCGTCGCGGCGACCGTGGCCGGGGTGGCCGCGCGGCGTGCCGTCGCAACTCTGCAGGCCACGTTGCCCGCCGGCTGGCGCAACAACCCTTCGCAGCCGCAGACCACAACCTGGCAGACCCAGGGCGGGCGCGAAGTGCGCGTCGGGTACACGTTAGGTTCGACAGGGACCTGCCTGCAGGTCGACGACGAGCCGTTGGCCGACGTCGAGGTTGTCGAGGGCAGTAGCGAGCGGGTGGTGCTGCGCGTCGACGGGGTGCGCCGCACTTATGATGTCGTCCTCGACGGCGATGTTGCCCACCTCGACTCGGTCGCCGGCTACTCCGCCCTGCGGCTGGCGCCACGCTTCGTCGACCCGAGCACTCTGAACCCGCCCGGGTCGCTCACCGCGCCGATGCCGGGCTCGGTGATCCGACTACCGGTCGCCGAGGGCGAGACGGTGTCAGCCGGTCAAACGCTCGTCGTCCTGGAGGCGATGAAGATGGAGCACACCGTCGCGAGCCCGATCGACGGGGTGCTGAGCGCCCTGCCGGTCCAGGTCGGCCATCAGGTCTCGAGCGGTGACGTCCTCGCCGTGGTCGAGGCGGTGGACGGCGGTGAAGTGGCGTCGGACGCCACGGAGCTCTAATGAAGCCGGCGCGCTCCCGATCGGTGGCGCGTCGATACCGATGTGAGGAGTGTCATGGAATTGCACGAGACAGAGGAACGTCAGGACCTGCGCAAGGCGGTCGCCGAGATCGCCAAGGACTTCGGACACGAGTACTACCTGGAAAAGTCGCTGGCCGGCGGGAAGAGCACCGAGCTGTGGCAGGCCGTGGGCAAACAGGGCTTCCTCGGGGTGAACCTTTCCGAGCAGTACGGCGGCGGCGGCGGCGGCATCTACGACATGCAGATCGTCGGTGAGGAGCTCGCCGCGGCGGGCTGCCCGCTGCTGATGACCGTCGTCTCGCCGACCATCTGCGGCACGATCATCCAGGCATTCGGCAGTGAGGAACTCAAGCAGCAGTGGCTGCCGGGCATCGCCAGCGGCGAGACGATCATGGCATTCGCGATCACCGAGCCGGACGCGGGCTCGAACTCGCACAACATCTCCACGACCGCGAAACGCGACGGCGACGACTGGGTCATCAACGGCACCAAGTACTACATTTCTGGTGTCGACGAAGCCGAAGCGATCCTGGTCGTCACCCGAACGTCTACCAACGACAGTGGTCGCGGACTACTCAGCTTGCTCGTCGTGCCCACCGATGTCCCCGGGCTCACCAAGTCACTCATCCCGGTGCAGGCGGTCACTCCAGAGAAGCAGTTCACTCTATTCTTCGATGACGTCCGCGTGCCGGCCGCCAACCTTATCGGCGCGGAGAACGAGGGCCTGCGCCAGGTCTTCATGGGCCTGAACCCGGAGCGAATCATGGGGGCGGCGCTCGGCAACGGCATCGGTCGCTACGCGCTGGATAAAGCCGCCGATTACGCCCGCAACCGCCACGTGTGGGGAACGCCGATCGGCTCGCACCAAGGCGTATCGCACCCGCTCGCCCACGCCAAGATCCAGGTTGAGCTGGCCCGGTTGATGACTCAGCGTGCCGCCTCCCTGCACGACGCCGGCGATCCGGGGTCGGGTGAGGCGTCGAACATGGCGAAATATGCCGCAGCCGAGGCGGGCATCCTGGCGCTCGACCAGGCGATTCAAACCCACGGCGGCAACGGCATGGCCACCGAGTACGGCCTCGCCACGTTGTGGGGTCCGGCCCGGCTCATGCGCACCGCGCCGATCAGCCGCGAAATGATCCTCAACTTCGTGGCGCAGCACAGCCTGAAACTGCCCGCGTCCTACTGAGTCGCCGCGGAATGAAAGGGAATCGAATGCAACTCGGCATCGGTCAGTGGGTGAGCCGGCGCGCCTTCCTCAACGGCGGGCGCACCGCGTTGATCAGCAACGGCGCGCACATCACCTACGCCGACCTCGATCGGCGCACCAACCAGGTCGCCGCCGCACTCATCGCCCTCGGCGTGCGCAAGGGCGATCGGGTCGCGATGCTGCTGGTCAATTCGACCGAGTTCATCGAGGTGCTGCTGGGCTGCGCCAAAATCGGCGCACTTGCAGTTCCGCTCAACGTGCGCCTTGCCGGACCCGAGATCGGCTACATCCTGGCCGACTCAGGCGCCGATGTTCTGGTCTTCCACGAGCCGTTCGCCGCGCAGGCCAGGAGCGCCGTCACCGAGTCCGGAGTCCGCGTGCGCCATGTCGTGCGCGCCGGTGGGGTGCCGGCGCCGGGCGAGCTCGGCTACGAAGACGTCGTCTCGGGCGCCGCGCCCGAACCGCTCAACGGTGACGTCGACGGCCGCGACCCCGCGTTCATCATGTACACGTCGGGGACGACGGGCCGACCCAAGGGCGCGATCCTCACCCACGACAACCTGCTATGGAACGCGATCAACGTCCTCGGCACCGACATCGGCCTGCGGGGCGAGGACGTCACCGTCGCGGTGGCGCCGATGTTCCACATCGGCGGGCTGGGAGTACACACCCTGCCGCTGTTGTACGTCGGCGGCACCAGCGTGATCATGCCGTCCTTCGAGCCGCGAGCGACGTTACAGGCGATGGCCGACCACCACGTCACGGTCCAGTTCATGGTGCCGGCCATGTGGACCGCACTCACACAGGTGCCCGACTTCGACTCCTTCAACCTGTCTGCGCTGCGTTTCGCCATGGGCGGCGGGTCGCCCGTCCCCCTCACGGTCATCGACTTCATGCGCGAGCGAGGCGTGCCCTTCACCGAGGGCTTCGGCATGACCGAGACCGCTCCCTTGGTGACCGTCCTCGACGCCGAGAACGTCAGCACGCGGGCCGGGTCGATCGGCCGCGTCGCAATGCATGTCGACGCCCGCATCGTCGACGACGACGACCGCGACGTCGCGACCGACACCGTGGGCGAACTGATCGTGCGCGGCCCGAATGTGTTCACCGGCTACTGGATGAAGGCCGAGGCGAGCGCCGAGGCGTTACGCGGGGGCTGGTTCCACACGGGCGACCTCGGGCGCATGGACGCCGAGGGCTTCATCACCCTCGTCGACCGCAAGAAGGACATGATCATCTCCGGCGGCGAGAACGTCTACCCGATCGAGGTCGAGCAGGTTCTCTTCCGCCACCCGGCGGTGTTCGACGCCGCCGTGATCGGCGGTAAGGACGCGAAGTGGGGCGAACGCGTCGTCGCGGTCGTGGTCGCCGACCCGGCGACACAGGCGCCGAGCGCCGAGGAGATCGTAGCGTGGTGCCGGGAGCGGCTGGCACACTTCAAGTGTCCGCGTGACGTGCACTTCGTCGCCGAACTGCCGCGCAATGCCACCGGCAAGCTGCTCAAGACCGAGCTGCGCGCGCAGTTCACGGGCATCGAGGGCGGAGTCGTTTTGCGCTGAGTCGTGCCGCTGCACATCGCGGGTTCGAAGCAGGGCCCCTAAATCATGAACTGAGAAGAGGATGCGACAGCATCGGCGGGGGCTAGCGGTTTCGTTCACCTCCCTTGATTTGGTGCGGCGGGTGCCGACGCAGGCAACCCCAGCGCCGGTAGGATCCCAGCCCGGCCCAGCGGATCGGACGGCGAACAACGTAACCACAAATCGACAGGAGGCCTGAAAGTGGCCGGTTTGCGCCGCAAACTGCTCCTCGAGGCCGCCGCCGACCTGTTCGCGCGGCAAGGCTTTCACGCCGTGGGCATCGACGACATCGGTGCCGCAGCAGGGGTGAGCGGGCCGGCCGTCTACCGGCACTTTCAGAACAAGGACGCGATCCTGCGCGAGTTATGCGACGCCGCCATGACTGAGCTGCTGGCCGGCGCCCGGCGCGCCACCAACGCCGGCACACCGACGGAGGTCCTGCACGCCCTTGTCGACCTACACGCGGCCTTCGGCGCGCGACGACGCGGCCTGTTGGCCGTCTACGCCCGCGAGCACCGCTCGCTGTCGCCGCTGGCGACCCGTGCCCTGCGACGCCGACAGCACAGGTACGAGTCCTTCTGGGTCGACGCGCTCGTACGAGCACGGGGCGATCTGGACCGTGAGCGCGCACAGGGCCTGGTCGCCGCCGTGCTGTCATTGCTCAACGCGTCCGCGTACATGCCGGCGTCGCTGGACGACGCGACGATTGAGGCGATGCTGGCCGCCGCGGCCGTTGCGGCGCTGTTCAGCCGCGCGGTTACACAGCAGGTAGACGGCGCCCCGCACCGGATTTAGTGTGTGTCGAGCAGCGATTCGGGAACGTCCACCACTCGGGATCGCACGTACTCCCCGAGCCCCTTGGCCTGCGCGTCCGGCCGGGTCGAGGAGGCCACCCCGTCACCGAGCAAGCCGTGCACCACCACGTTGAGCGCGCGCAGGTTCGGCAGTTCGAAGCGCTCGATGCGCAGGTGCGCCGTCTCCGGCCCGAGCAGTGTGCGCAGCCGCTCGACGCTCAGGTACTCGCGCGCCCACGCGTAACCGGGGTCGTCGCGTGCCCACAGTCCGAGGTTGGCGTTGCCGCCCTTATCTCCGGACCGCGCACCGAGTACCGACCCGAGCGGCGCGAGCCGCGTCGGCCCGGATGGCGCCGGCAGCTTCGCGGGCGGGGCGATCCCAGCCGGCGGGACCGCACCGGTCGGCGGGTCAGGGATCACGTGCCGATTGCCGTCGGCGTCGACGAGCACGTGCGTGAGGGCCGAGCGCGGAACGTAGGCCGGCCGGTAGACGCCGAACGCGGTCTCCGAGGACGGTGGCGTGGTGGTGTGGAAGCCGGCGAAACCAGCCAGGGCGATCTCCATGACCCCGCCGGAGAAGGCTCGGCCCACCTTTCGCGGGTCGGCGTCCTTCACCGTCACACGCAGGTGCGCGCAGGCTTGCTCGTTCGTCGGCGCATCGGAGACGTCGAAACGCAACAGTCGCACGTCGACTTCGTCGAAGGCGTCGCGTCCGCCGAGAACGTCGAAGAGCTGCTGTTCGGCGAAGGCCGCCTTGGCCTCGATGTCGAGGCCGGTGAGCACCATGGTCATCGTGTTGCGGAAGCCGCCCACCTCGTTCAGCGCCACCTTCAACGTGTCCGGCGGCGGACTGCCTTTCGTACCGCTGATCGCGACACGGTGCTCACCCTGTTGAGCCAGGCGAATGGTGTCGAAGTGGGCGACGACGTCGGGGCCGAGGTAGGCAGGTTCAGCGATCTCGTAGAGCAGCTGGGCGGTGACCGTGCCGACTGAGACCAGTCCCCCGGTGCCGGGATGCTTCGTGATCACCGAAGAGCCGTCCTCGGCGACCTCGGCGATCGGAAACCCCGGGTAGCGGCGGTCGGTGATCTCGTCGAGGAACGCGTAGTTGCCGCCCGTCGCCTGAGGGCCGCACTCGATCACGTGCCCGGCGACGACCGCACCCGCGAGCCGATCCCAGTCGGCGCGTGCCCAGGCGTGCCACCAGGCCGCGGGACCGACCACGAGGGATGCGTCGGTGACCCGGCCGGTCACGACGACGTCGGCGCCCGAATGCAGCGCCTCGGTGATGCCCCAGGCGCCGAGGTAGGCGTTGGCCGACACCGGTTTGATGTCGCCGACGGGCGGCGTGATTGCGTGGAGGTCGCCACGTAGGTCGTCGCCCTCGACGTGCGCGACGCGCGCGGTGAGGCCGAGACGTGCGGACAGCTCGCGCAACGCGGCGGCCAAGCCGGCGGGATTCAGCCCGCCCGCGTTCGCGACGACCTTGATGCCACGATCGAGACAGGTGCCCAGCACCTGTTCCATTTGGGTGAGGAAAGTCCGCGCGTACCCGCCGGACGGGTCTTTGGCCTGGGCCTTGGCCAGGATGAGCATGGTCAGCTCGGCCAGATAGTCACCGCACAGGACGTCGATCGGTCCGCCCTCGACCATCTCGCGGGCTGCGGCGATGCGGTCGCCGTAAAAGCCGGAGCAGTTGCCGATGCGGACCGGGACGCTCACCGCTGACCCCCTGCGAACTGGCCCGCCACGCGCCCGCCGCCAGGGGGCCCCGCGAAGGCCTGGGCGATCGCGAGCCACTGGTCGGCCAGCGGTCCGTCGGCGACCAAAGCGGTGTCGTCGCGGTGGCGGCGTTGGGTCACCAACAGGCAAAAGTCCAGCGCCGGCCCGCTCACGCGGTTGGCGGCGTCGGCTGGCCCCCACGTCCAGACGCTGCCGTCCGGAGCGGTCAGCTCGACGCGTACCGGGTCCGCGGGGAGGTCCAGACCGTTGGCCAGGTAGCTGAAAGCGCGCGCACCCACCCCGATGTGGGCCACGTGCCGCAGCCGTGCCGTGGCCTCGCGGGTCGCGCCGAGCGCGTCGACGATGTCCTGGCCGTGCGCCCAGGTCTCCATGAGTCGCGCTGTCAGCGACGAGACCGCGCTCATCGTCGGCCCGAACCACGGCAGGCGGGTCGCCGGGGCAATGTCCGCGAACGCCGCAACGAGGGCTGCACGCGACGTGTCGAACCACGCGAGCAGGTCGGCAGCCGGCATTTGACGGTAGCGCTCAGCGATGACGTCGGGTGAGATGCTTCCGTCGGCCATCATCGGCAGGTAGTCGCTGCTGAAACCGTCGGGGTCGGTGGCCGAGCGCACCGCCACGTCGTCGAAGAACGCCAGATGGCTGATCTGGTCGCGGATCGCCCAGCCCACGGCCGGAGTCGGCGCGTCCCAGCCGCGCGGACCTTCGGGCAGCGGTGCGATGAGTTCGCGCAACGCGGCCGTTTCGGCTTCGATGTCGGCGATTACCGACTGCATGGTCACCGCCATGTCAGCGTCCCTTCCACTGTGGTGCGCGCTTCTCGCGGAACGCCGTCGGGCCTTCCTGCGCGTCGTCGCTCAGATAGACCGGCTCCCATATCTCGTCGGCCAGGTCGTAGGCGGCGGCGAGGTGGTGCTGTGCCGAGAGGTACACGGTGCGCTTGGACGCAAGCACCGATAGCGGTGCGTTCGCGGCGATGCTGAGCGCCAACTGCCGGGTACGCTCGCGCAACTGATCGGCCGGCACCACCTCATTGACTAAGCCGACCTGGTGGGCGCGCTCGGCGGTGATCGGGTCGCCGGTCAGCAGGATCTGCATGGCAACGCGTGGGGGCACCAGCCACGATAGCGGTGCCGCCCACGGCGACCCGCGGCCGACTTTGACCTCGCTGACGGCGAAGGTCGCGTGTTCGGCAGCCACGACCAGGTCGCACTGCTGCGCGAGCAGGAAGCCCCCGGCGAACGCGACACCGTTGACGGCCGCGATCGTCGGCTTCGCGACATCGATGTTGCGGCCGAACTGCGGAGCGAAGTCCTTCGGGGGCACCTTGAGCGCGTTCTGCGCCATCTCCTTCAAGTCCCCGCCGGCGCAGAACGCCTTATCGCCCACGCCGGTGAGGACGAGCACCTTCGCCGCGTCGTCGTCATTGAAGCGGCGTACCGCGTCGAAAAGCCCCGTGCGCACAGCGTTGTTCAGCGCGTTGCGCGCCTCGGGCCGGTTGATCGTCAGCCAGGCCACGCTGTCGACGACCTCGTAGCGAACCGGTTGCTCGGCCACCGAGCCTCCGTCCCTCACCGTCGCCTCGCATGTGAGTGGCAGCTCACCCCGGCACCTCGACAAACGGGTCGGCCAGCTCAACGGTGGCTTCACTCGGCACGCACGGACCATCTTCGCTCGAGACGAGCAACTCGAGGTCGACGAGGCGCCGTCCGCCATCGTCGCGTTTGGCCACGACCTTGCCGCTCAGGGTTGCGGTCTGGCCCGGATAGATCGACCGGATCATTGAGATTCTGCGGCGCCGGATGAGCGCGTCGGGTCCGGCCCATTCGTTGAGGCCGCGGTCGATGAAGCCATGGAAGAAGAGGGTTGACAGGTAGATCGTGCGCTGGCCCTGGCTGCGCGCGTAGTCGGGGTCGTGGTGACCGGGGAACCAGTCCCATGTCGAAGCCGCGTTCATGCAGATGCGCTTGTAGCTGATCTCGATCGAGACGGGCGTCAGGGTGTCGCCGACGGCGATGTCCTCGAACCGCACGGGGACGCGGACCATGCTGCGCTCGGTGGAGTCGTTCATGATGCGCCTTCACTATCGGCGGTGTCGTATCGGAAGAGCACGTTGGTGTTGCGGCCGATGACCTCACCGTGCTGGTCGGAGAAGGTGCTCACCGTGGTGATGAACACACCGGTGCCCACCCGCGTCGTCTTGGGCTCGGAGATCGAGGCGATCTCCTCCACGATCGACACGTGATCGCCTACCCGGGGCCGGCGTTCGAACTCCGTCGTCGTCGAGGCGTTGATGATGTGGTGGCCCGGCAACGGGACGCTGAGCGCGAACATCATGTCGGCACGCGCTAGGTACCCGGGCACCCACTGCGGCGCGAAGCCGAGGCTCATCAGCAGCCCGGGCGGGCAGTCCTCACCCTCCCAGTAACGGGGGTTCGCGTCCTCGACGAGCGAGCAGTAGTACAACACCATCGAGCGGTCGATCGGGAACCACGCATGCCGCGGTTCGGAGCGATGACCGACCCACGCCCGGCCTTCGTCGAAGGTCCCGAACGTCATCCCGAGGCCGGTGACGTCGCTCGTTGGCGCGCTCACCGGGTCACCTGCACGACGGCGCTCCCCTTTATCGCGGGTTCGCCGGTCTGGCGCGTGACCACGAGTTCGAGGTCTGCCACCTGCTGCCCTCCGGCCTCGCGCACGCCGGTGACCCTGCCGCCGAAGCTGAGCAGGTCACCGGGCCATACCTGACCGGTGAACCGGATGCGGAACGAGCGGATGTTGGCCAGCCCCACCCAGGCGGTCAGCCGCTGCGCGAGCACACCGCCGTGCAGCAGTCCCATGCCGAACACACCGGGCATGCCGGCCGCGCGGGCGAACTCTTCGTCGTGGTGGATCGGGTTGAAGTCGCCGCCGGAGCCGGCGTAGCGAACGATGTGCGAGCGCGTCAGCGGGCCGAACTGTGAGGTCGGCATCTCGTCGCCGATGGCCAACGCCACCGGCGCGGGGGATGTCGTCATTGGGTGGAGCCTCCGGTTTCGATCAAGACGTCGGTCTGGCGCACGACGAGTTCGTCGCGCTGGTTGGTGAAGTCGGTCTCGATCGTCACGATTGTCATGATGCCGCCGCGCTTCCCCTCGCGGCTGGTCACGTTCGACACCCGACGAGTCTCGGTGAGCTCGTCGCCGACGAACACCGGCGCGAAATACTCCCAGCCGCACTCACCGTGCAGTACGCGTCGCAGGTCGAGCCCGAGGGCGCCGAACATGTCGTCGTCGGCGCGCCAGTGAGCCGAGGAGACGACGAAGGTCGGAGGAGCGGGGATCGCGCCGAAGCCGGCGGCGCGGGCGGCCGCGACGTCCTGGTAGATCGGGTCGCGGTCGCCGAGCGAAAGTGCGAACTCGCGCACTTTGGACCGGTCGACGGGAAACGTGGTCCTCCCGAGTTGCGTCCCGATGAGCGATGCGTCAGCCACTCTGGTCACCTTTCCCGCCGGCGAAGGCCGGCGCACAATCGCGAATGAGGCTGCCGAGGTTCTCGGCGATGCGCTCGGGCGCGAGACCAATCGAGGGTGAGTAGAGAACGATGTGGTCCAGCACGCCCTCGTAGCGGCGCAGCCCTTCTCGGACCTCGGCGGCGGTGCCGGCCACCGCCATCGCGTCGATCATGTCGTCGGTGACCGCGGCGAACATGGCCGGCAGGTCACGCCGTGCGAACGCGTCGCGGATGGCCGCTGCCTGCCTGGCGAAACCGCTGACGTCGAGCACGTGCTCGTAGGTCTTCACCGAGGAGTAGAACGCGATCTGCTGCGCGGCCTCACGACGTGCGATCTGTGGGTCGTCGTGCACCGCGCAGATGACCATCGAGACGATCTCAATGTCGGCGGGATCGCGTCCGGCCCGCTCCGCACCGCGCACGACGGCTGGGCGGGCGACCTCCTCGACGTAAGTCGTGGTGAACAGCGGATGACCAGCCAACCCGTCGGCTACGCGCCCTGCCACCTCGCACATCCGCGGACGCACGCCCGCGGTGATGATCGGGATCGCTCGCTTCGGCGGCGCGACGTCGCCGGTTGGGACGAGATTCATCCGGTAGAAGCGCCCCTCATGGCGCACGGGGCCCTCGTGCAGGTTCCAGATCCGACGCACGAGCGGGACCAGCTCCTCCATGCGCAGAGCGGGAGCGGAGGTGTCCTCCACGCCGTGCCAGTCGCTCATCATGCGGCGTGTACCGTTGCCGAGCCCGAGTACGACGCGCCCGCCTGAAAGCTCGTCGAGGTCACGCGCCTCGGTGGCGAGCACGAGCGGGCTGCGCCCGACGCCATACAGGATCGACGACCCGATGCGGCAGCGCTTTGTGCGCGCGGCCATCGCGGCCATCGAGATCGAGCCGGAGCGCGAGTAGAACTCCGAGGCCCAGGCGGCGTCGAAGCCGGCGAGGTCGGTAGCCTCGGCGGTCTCGACAAGGGTGGCCAAGTCCGCGCCGAGCACCGAGACCCCGTACGTGGTCACGACGCCGCCAGCCTGAATCGGACCAGCCCAAGGTCCTCGTTCACCCGCTCGAACACTGCGCGCACTCTCGCCCCGATCGCAACTTCATCTGGGGCCACGCCCTCGAGACTGGCCAACAACTGCGGCCCCTCGTCCAGACGAACGAGCACGACGACGTACGGCTCGCTGCGCGGGAACGAGTCCCACGGGGGGCGGTACACCGGCGCGAAACTGACGATCTCACCAGTACCCGCCGCGGTCTCCCAGGCCAACTCACCGTCATGGCAGACGGGACACACCAGCCGCGGGTAGAGGAAAGGGTGGTCGTTCGCGCACCGCTGGAAGACGAGTACACCGCGGGCCGCTGCTGCGAAGTAGGGACGGTTGACATCGGTCAGCGGCGGCAGCGCCTCAGGATCGTGCAGACCGTCGAGAGAACTCGAAGCTGCGGTCATGACGCTCCCTCCATCACCATGCTGACGTGACTGCACAGCATCGAGCCGTAGCTGTGCACGAACGCGGTATCCGCCCCGGGCACCTGACGGCCCTCGGCGCGACCGGACAACTGCCAGTAACCCTCAAGGATCTGCGAAATGCCAGAGGAGGTCCCGGTGTGCCCGAACCGGATTAGGCCGCCGTCGGTGTTCACCGGAAGGTCGCCCCCCGGATCGGCGCAGCCGTCACGGTAGAAATCGCCTGCCCCACCGGGCTTCACGAAACCCGCCTCCTCAAGGATCATCGCCGGGTTGGAGGCGAAGGCGTCGTAGAGCAAAGCGATGTCGACGTCGGCCGGCGCCCGTCCGGAGCGCTCAAAGGCCATCGGACCCGAACGGGCGGCCCCGGTACGACCCGGCCGGGCCAGCGAGGTCAGAAAACCGTGGGTGTGACCCTCTCCAAAGCCCAGCAAATGCACCGGCCGGTGCTTGCCCGCGCGAGCCCGGCGGGCCGAGCCCAGCACCAGCGCGCCACCGCCCTCGCAGGGAATCGAGCAGTGGTAGAAGTGGAACGGCCCGGCGATCGGCCGGGACGCCAGCACGTCCTCCACAGTCAGGCGTTGAGCGCCGTGCGCGATAGCCGCGGGGTTCAGTGCGGCCCAACGGTCCTGCGACACGGTGACCTCGGCGATGTCCGCCTTGCCCTGTCCCGTCTCGTGCATCCAGGCCTGCGCGATCAAACCGTAGAGCGCCGGCACGGACGGTCCATAGGGCATCTCGAACGCGTGGTCACACACCAGCGCCATCAGTTCGCGCCCGCCATCGCGGATCGGTGGAAACTTGCCCGCCGACACGACCAGCACCGTCTCGGCCTCGCCCCGGGCGATGACGTTACTCGCCATGCGCGTCATGGCGAGATGGGTCCCGCCGCCAAGCTGACAGGTCATCTGAAGTTTCAGATTGTGCAGCCCGAGATAGTCCATGAGGTCCTCGGACAGGAAGATCGAACCCTCGTTCGTCATCGGCCCGGCGCACACCAGACCGTCGACCTCGTCTGGGACCACCCCTGCGTCGGCGAGAGCCGCGACCGCGGCGCGCACATGCAATTCAGTGGAGGTGTACGGAACGTTTCTCCCTGGAGCGAGTTCGGCGGCACCGATGATGGCCGGCTGGTCGTGTGGCATCCGGACTCCTCTCGACCACGCGTCCAACGCCGGTCCCGACGTGAACGACGGTTAGCATAGCGTGCCTAGAGGTCCGCGTCACCCCCGCCCGCACCCGCCGCTAGCGCGGTATGGATTCTCTGGAATGTCCTTGCGCCTCTTCCCAAGAGGGTGCTGCGATGACCGAAACCCGCGCCGATCGTGTCGTTTCTCGACGATGTCCAGGTGACAGATGAGGCCGATCGTGAAGCCCGCTGGTTCCGATGGTCGCCCGGCACACGCCGGGGCGGATCTATAGCCCTCAGTCGCGCGTTTTTCTGAAGTGGCGCGGTGAACGACCGGTCCACCGTTTGAAGGCATGTGTGAAGTTCGTGAGCTCCGCGTACCCGAGTTCTGCCGCGATCTCGCTTACAGACAACGATCTGTCGAGAAGTCGCAGAATTGCTCGCTCCCGCAAGAACGACTGACGCAATTCGCGAAAGGTGGTCCCCTCTTCGCGGAGGCGCCGCTTCAACGTGCTCGGGGATATCGAAAGCTCGCCCGCCGTCCGGCTGATGTTCGTTTTTCCGGGATCTTTTTCGAGCAGGTCCCTTACTTTTTCGGAGACCGACGTGTCACGTCGTTGATCGAGAGTTCGCTGCAAATCGGTGACGGCAATCCGGTACGCCACAGGATCGGAGAATCGACAGACCTCCTCGAGCGAAGCCGCGGGAACGTGGACGAACGAGCTGGGGGCGTCGAAGAAGATCCGACCCGCCAACACTTCGTCATGAAGAACCCACGACTCCGGCGCTGAATGACTTAAATGCAGTTCAATATTCGGTACGGCACCCGCGAGCATGTCGAGCAGACGCAACAGCGCCAGCCCACCGTAGGTGACGGCCAGGCAGTTCAGGCCCGCGTCACCGGTGCGACCGGTGAGCCCGATCGTGAGGCCGCGTTCCGTCGAATGGAACGTCGGGCTGAGGGCTGTGGTGATCACCGGCAGATAAGCAAGCAACTCGACAACCTCGGCTACCGAGCCCGCGCTGACCAAGGGAACACTGAGTGCCCCAAAGGACGTCAGTTTGGCGTGTTCAGCGAACGCGAAACCCAGACGGGTTCCCTGATCACAATCGAAATCGGAATATATCTCCCTGAACCACCGTAAGGGGACCTGCGCGTCGCGACCCACCAACATCGACTCGGTAACGTGCTCGCGAACCATGATGCTGCGGAGCGCAATGCTGGCGTCATGCCCCAGCGCCTCACTGTCCAGCATCTGCAGGAAAGCCAGCGCTGGCATACCCGAGTCGTCGAGTTTCACGTGCCTCCCTGCGCGTGAGCTAAAAACACAACTTTTTGACTCCTGCGAGCCTAGCGACGCTGGTCACGCGCGACAACGCTAAATAGAGGAGTTCCAAATTGAGGAGAGTTAATCATGGCAGTCGTCACCTTCGTCTCTCACGACGGCGAGAAGTACGAAGCCCCCTTGGCCGAAGGGCAGTCCTTGATGCAGGTTGCGGTCAACAACGCGGTGCCCGGCATCGACGGCGATTGTGGAGGGGAAGCCGCATGCGGAACGTGCCACGTGATCGTCGCTCCCGAGTGGTCGGACACGGTGGGACTCTGCGGCGCCAACGAAGAGGAGATGCTCGCGATGAACCCCGAGCGTCAGCGGACGTCGAGGCTGTCTTGCCAGATGTCCGCCTCCGAGGCATGGGATGGCTTGACGGTCGAGCTACCTGAGTTCCAGCTCTGAAACAACGTCATGGATTTGGAGGAAACAATAATGAGTATTCCCGCGGCAGTGGCCGCCAAAGCCCAGTCTGCCGTGCCTCTGGAGCTGCAAATCCGCGGCGCACACCTCTACGACAAGACACGCCGGTGGGTAACCGGAACCAATGGTAAGAAGATCTTCACCGAGACGCCCATTCCTCCGGTCGAGGACGTTGATATCGCCGACATCGATCTCAGCAACCCGTTCCTCTACCGCCAAGGCCGCTGGAAGTCCTACTTCGAACGCGTGCGCAACGAGGCGCCGGTGCACTACCAGGCTCACAGTGCGTTCGGCCCGTTCTGGTCGGTGACCCGCCACGCGGACATCATCGCCGTCGACAAGAACCACGAGGCTTTCTCCGCAGAGCCGTTCATCATCATCGGGAGACCGCCCCGCTTCATGGACATCGCCATGTTCATCGCGATGGATCCGCCACAACACGACTTGCAGCGCGCTTCCGTCCAAGGGGTTGTCGCGCCGAAGAACCTGCGCGAGATGGAGGGGCTGATCCGCTCGCGTGTCCAGGAAGTGCTGGACGATCTACCGGTGGATCAGCCGTTCAATTGGGTGCACCACGTCTCCATCGAACTGACAGCGCGCATGCTCGCGACCCTGCTGGACTTCCCGTACGAGCAGCGGCACAAGCTCGTGGAATGGTCGGACCTCGCCACCTCCATGGAGCAAGCCAATGGTGGTCCTTCCGACAACGACAGAGTGTTTCGTGGCATGGTCGACATGGCGAAGGGTCTCAGCGCTCTCTGGCATGACAAGGCGGCCCGTACCGCCAACGGGGAGCGACCGGGCTTCGATCTGATCACGATGCTGCAGGCCAACGAGGACACTAAGGATCTCATCGACCGCCCGATGGAATTCCTCGGCAATTTGGTACTGCTGATCGTCGGGGGAAACGACACGACTCGCAACTCGATGAGCGGAGGGGTTCTCGCCTTGAACCAGTTCCCCGATCAGTTCGAGAAGTTGAAGGCGAACCCTGACCTGATTCCCAACATGGTATCCGAGATCATTCGCTGGCAGACCCCGTTGGCGTACATGCGCCGAGTCGCGAAAAAAGACATCATGTTGAACGGGCAATTCATCCGCAAGGGCGACAAGGTCGTGATGTGGTACGCCTCTGGTAACCGCGATGAGCGTGTCTTCGAGCGGGCCGATGAGTTGATCATCGATAGGAGCAACGCCCGCAATCACATCTCGTTCGGGTTCGGCGTGCACAGGTGCATGGGAAACCGACTTGCTGAGTTGCAGCTTCGAATCCTGTGGGAGGAATTGCTCCCTCGCTTTGAGAACATCGAGGTGGTCGGCGAACCCGAGTATGTGCAATCGAATTTCGTCAGGGGTATCAGCAAGCTGATGGTTCGCCTCACTCCCAGGCCAAGTGCGTGACTCCCGAACGAGCGGTGATCGTCGGCGCGAGCCACGCCGGCGCGCAGTTGGCAGCTAATCTTCGAAGGGAGGGGTGGTCTGGGGAGGTCGTGCTCATCGGCGACGAGGGGGGACTGCCCTACCACCGGCCTCCGTTGTCGAAGGGATACCTGGCCGGCAAGAACGGCCTCGACGACCTCCTGATTCGCGGCGCTGATTTCTACGAAAAGCAGCACATTCGACTCTTGAATGCGACCGTGGAGGCGATCCACCGGAGTGCCAAGCGTGTGTCTCTGAGCACCGGCGACACGCTGACGTACACCAAGCTCGCGTTGTGCACCGGCGCAAGGGCCAGACGACTCCCCACACCAGGGGTGGATCTTCCCGGAATTCACTACCTGCGTACCGCTGCAGACGTCGAGTTGATCCGTGCCGCCGCTACACCGGGTCGGAGGGTTGTGATCGTGGGCGGCGGTTACATCGGGTTGGAAACGGCGGCCTCGCTGTGTTCGCTCGGCATGAACGTCACCGTCCTCGAGGCAACCGAGCGTGTACTCGAACGGGTCACCGCGCCGGAGGTTTCCGCGTTTTACACCCGAATCCACAACGGCGAGGGAGTGGAGATCCGAACACACGCTCTCGTCGAAGCCTTCTCCGGCAACGGCAGAGTGCAGGAGGTCGTGCTGGCAGGCGGCGAACCGATCCCCGCCGACTTGGTCATCGTCGGCGTCGGTGTGGTGCCGAACACCGAGCTCGCCTCGGCCGCAGGATTATCCGTCGACAACGGCATCGTGATCGACGACCAGGCCCGCACCAGCGACCCCGACATCGTGGCCGCCGGCGACTGCACCAGCCACACCATGGCTCGATACGGCTCGCGTATTCGTTTGGAATCCGTATCGAGCGCCGGCGAGCAGGCCAAGATCGCTGCGGCGACAATCTGCGGAAAACACAGCGCAATCGCTGCGCTTCCGTGGTTCTGGTCCGACCAGTACGATCTCAAACTCCAGATCGCCGGTCTCAACACCGGATACGACGAAGTGGTCTTCAGCGGCGACCCGTCGCGTGACCGTGACTTCAGCTGCTTCTACTTCCGCGATCGTGAACTCATCGCCGCCGACTGCGTCAACCGTCCTCGCGATTTCATGTTCAGTAAGCGGGCCATCAGCCAGCAGCTCCGAGTTGACCGCTCAGAGCTCCTCGCCGGCTCGATCTGACACGAGAGCTTGCTAGTTACAAACTGTGGACAACTCCCAGGTACCTGAGTGCTACGCGGGAGATCCGCTCACCGGTGGTGGCGATGTCCGCGGCTGGGAGTACAACATGACTCACTGTCAGTCGCACCAGAACATCTGCGACCTCCTCAACGTCTTCGGGATCGAGATCGTCGAAGTGGTCGTTAAACCACGTGATCAGAGCCGCGGAGCAGAGCTGAAGCAGGGAAGCCGACGTCGGCAGAAGAGGTAGGACTCCAGTAGACGACGAGCCACCGCGATCATTCCCCGAAGGGTTGGACGTCAGAACTGCCTTGAGGAGCGGGCTGTCTTCTGCTTCACAGAGGGTGAATTGCACCGCTGCGGTGATGCCGCCCCGCACGTCGCCCACGTGTTCGGCAAGGACGGCAAGAATGCCTTCCATAAAGCGCTGGCCCTCCGACACCACAAGCGCGTCGCCGAGCCCCTGTTTGTCGCCGAACTCTTTGTACAACGTCGGGCGGGAGACGCCGACCGATTCGGCAACCTCGCTCATCCGGACCTGATCCCAGCCCTTCTCGATGGCGAGTTCTCGTGTCGCCCTCAAAACCTTTTCGCGCACATGCCGGCGGAAAGACACCCGCGCTGGTTCAGTTGGCATAGGAGCAGGATAGGCGCCAGCCCTACATGGGCAGTCAACCGACAGCAGGGTTCATGTGGTCCTGTCGAGGAATTCGACGACCGCCGTCGAGAATGCGTCGTTGTTGTCGCCGGCAATCATGTGTCCCGCGCCCGATACGTCAACGGTTTGCGCGTGCGGAACGACGGTCAGGAAATGCTTTACTGTCTCTTCGGAGACCATGTCAGATAGTAGGCCCCGGACCAGCAGCGTTGGCGCGGACACCTGCCTCGCACCATCAAGAAGGAACGCGCTCATCATGTCGAAGTCTTTAGCGCCTTCGTCTGGATCACCCTGCAGGAACTGGAAATTCGACGTCACGAAAGCTGGATCCCATCGCCAGGCCCAGCGACCGTCTTCGCGACGGGCGAGGACTTTTCGGAGGCCGTCGAGGTTTTCGGGGCGAGGGCGGTGCGGGTTGTAGGCGGCGATCACGTCAGCGGCCGACTCTAGGCTGTCGAAACCTTCGGGGTGTGCCGACATGAACGCTACGACTCGTCGGGCGCCTTCCATCTCCATTCGCGGAGTGACGTCAACCAGGACGACGGCCTGCCATAGGTCCGGCGGGGCGAGCAAGTGTGTTCCGAGAATGGTCAAGCCGCCCAGAGAGGCGCCGATCGCGGCGACGGGGCGGCCGGAATCGGCGTATGAGCGCACGGCCAATAGGTCGGATCCAAGCCGGTCCCCGTCGTAGCGTCCGTCGGGGTCCCAGTCGCTGTCCCCGTGTCCCCTGGTGTCGTACGCGGCCACCGTGTAGCCCCGCTGGTGCAGGCGTTGGGCGGTGACGTCCCAGGCGTGTCGGCTTTGACCTCCGCCGTGAAGGAGCAACACGACCGCCCGCGGCGCATCACAGCGGTAGAGGTCGACCGCCAGCGTCAGCCCGTCCGCCGTGGGCACGCGCTCGACCACAGGAGCCGACGAATCGCCTGTTCTCTTTGCCGACATCAGGAGCTCGTCTTCGGTGCGACGACGGTGACGGTTCCCTGGGCCGCACACACCGCTCTGCCGTCGTTGCAGATGTCGATACGCGCCACACCGCTGGTTCTGCCCAGCGAGATGATCTCGGCTGTGGCTACACAGGTGCCGCTAGAGACCGGACGAAGCAGATTCAGTTTGAACTCCGTTGTCGCGACCCAAGATCCCAGTGGAATCACGGGATAAAACACCACTCCGAGGCAGTGGTCGACCATGGCCGATAAGCAGCCCCCATGCAGGTTCCCGAAAGGCGTCTTCAGGTCGTCGCGTGCGTCCATCTCCGCGACGAGCCGTCCCGCAGTGAATTCGGTGTGACGGAAGCCGAGGTAACCGGCCAACCCGCCCGTGGTTTCTGCTGCGCTCTTTAGTTGCTCAGCGACCTGTTCGTTGAACGTGGTGAATTGCACAGGCCCTCCTACCTCATCTGCCGTCGAGACATTACGCCATAGATGTCACATCGGTCGAGCGTGGTCACCCGCCAGGATCGCCGGAAGGAGAAACCTCGACAGAAACGCCCGGAGTCCGTCACGACTGCGCTCCCGCGGCCCTCGAACAGTCAGCAGGCTCAATATCGTGCGGACAACCCACTCGGCGGCGTCGTCGACGGAGACGCCCGGTTCCACGCAACTCCAGTGTCTCGTGAAGATGGGACGCAGAAATTCGGTGACGATTTCGAAGAGGGACGTCGAGGTCCCCGCCGCGAGACCCACGCCGGCGAGTTCCTCGTCGCTGCCGAACAACAATCCGATGATCTCTTCGCGGCGCGCGGCCTCAACCGTGTATTCCACGAAATCGACGAGCGCGGAGCCCAGGTCGGCGTGCGCCGCGATCCGCGGGCTGATGCGGTCGAGATAGCGCTCGGCGGCGCGAATGATGACACCCGACATCACCGCCTCCCGACTGGGGAAGTAGCGATACACCGTTGCCCTGGACACACCCGCTGTTCTGCCGATGTCCTCCATGGTCGTGCCCACCACACCGCAACTCTCGAGGCACCGCTCGGCAGCATCGAGCAACCGGTCGCGAGCGGACCCACGATCTGTCGGCGCGGCGGCGCCCCATCTCAACAACCTCGTCGACACACAGCCAGTATGCCGCGAGCGCACACCATTGTGACTTGCCCACGCACATGACACCATCGCAGTTATGTCTCAAGTCAGCCCCGTGGCCCTGAGCGGATGCCGATGCCGATGTTGGTAGAAGCGCGTACCCCGGTTGTCGTCGGCGTGGGCGAAGTTACCCATCGCGGGAACGACTTCGTGGACCCGATCGACTTGGCGGTAGAAGCCGCACGCCGCGCGGTCAAAGACGCAAGTCGCCCGGTCGAGCGGCGCATCGACACCGTCGCGACTCCGGGCATCCTGGTCATACCGCGCGACAATCCCGCCAGCAGGATCGCCGAAGCGATGCACATCAGTCCCGCCCGCCGCATCAGCTGTCCCGTCGGCGGAAACACCCCGCAGTATCTCGTCGAAGTGTTGGGTGGCGAAATAGGCGAAGGCCGTGCAGATGTCGTCCTGGTCGTCGGGGCGGAGAGCGGGCATTCCGCACGCAAGCTTCAGGGCGGGGCACTTCTCGACTCGCCGCCCCCACCCCGCTCCGACGACGAATCCCTGGGCGACGCCCGCCCCGGGCTGAGTCAAGCCGAATTGTCGGTGGGTCTGAGTTGGCCGCACGAGGTGTATCCCATCTTCGAGTCCGCGATCGCCGCGCGCCACGGCCGCGACTTCGATGCTCAACGGGAGTGGCTGGGCACGCTGATGGCCCCGTTCACAGCCGAGGCGGCACGCCATCCGGAACAGGCCTGGTTCCCACGCGCACGAAGTGCCACCGAACTCAGCGAAGTCACCGCGGAAAACCGCATGGTCTGCTTGCCCTATCCCAAGCTGCTCAACAGCATCATGTCCGTCGACATGGCTGCCGCCTTCATTCTCATGGCGGCCGAGGTGGCGGACGAATTAGGCGTCGCGCGCGATCGTTGGGTCTTTCCCTGGTCAGCAGCGACTTGCAACGACGTGTACTTCCCCGTGGAACGGCCGGACCTCAGCCGCTCATCGGGTATCGAGGTAGCGGCACGGAAGGCTCTCGATGCGGGCCGGTTGACCACCGACGACATCCGGTGGTTCGACCTCTACTCCTGCTTCCCGTCGGCAATTGAGATGGCTGCCGAGGCTCTCGACTTGGACCCCCTCGACGACAGAGGCCTCACAGTAACCGGAGGCCTGCCTTATCACGGCGGTCCCGGAAACAATTACGTCAGCCACTCGATCGTGGAGATGGTCCGACGGTGCCGACGCGACCCAACCGATGCCGGACTCGTCACCGGCCTCGGGTGGTATTCGACGAAGCATTCGGTCGGTGTGTGGTCGGCCACCCCGCCACCAGCCGGGTGGCGACTGCTCGACACGGCGGTCGAACAAGCTCAAATCGATTCATCGCGGCTGGCCGTCGCAGGCGCCGACGAGGCGACCGGTTGCGCGACAGTCGACGGATACACCGTCGTCTACGACCGAGACGGCCAACCTCGATGGACTCCGATCATCGCGCACCTGTCCGACGGGCAAAGAGTCGTCGCACGCAGCGACGATCCGCAGATCGCCGAGGCGATGGGCGCGGAAATGTACGTAGGTAAAACGGTGTGCCTCCGAAACACAGGGTCGTTCACCGGGTTCGAGCTTCCATGATCGCCGAGGCGATGGTGCTGACCGGACCGCGGAGTCTGCAGCGGCGCCAGATGACCATCCCCGACGTCGGCGACCGGGGTGCGATCCTGCGAGTTGAAGCATGCGGTCTGTGCGGAACAGATCACGAACAATTCACCGGACACCTGCCTGCCGGCTTCTCATTCGTTCCAGGGCACGAAATCGTCGGCATCGTCGAACATGTTGGCGCTGCGGCTGGCCAACGCTGGGGTGTACAAGCCGGCCAGCGCGTGGCCGTTGAGGTGTTCCGGTCCTGCCGAGACTGCCCCGAGTGCCGCCGCGGCGAATACCGGCGGTGCGCGGTGAACGGCATCGCCACCATGTTCGGGTTTGTCGACGTGGAGGTCGGCGCGGGCTTATGGGGCGGATACGCCACCCATGTGGAGCTTCCGTGGGACGCGATGCTGCTCCCGATTGCCGAAGACATGGACCCCGTTCTCGCCACGTTGTTCAACCCTCTCGGGGCCGGTATCCAGTGGGGGGCGACTCTTCCCGACACCAAGGCCGGGGACGTCGTAGCGATCCTGGGGCCCGGCATCCGCGGAATCTGTGCGGCGGTGGCGGCCAAAGAGGCGGGAGCCGCGTTCGTCGCGATGACCGGCGTAGGCCCACGCGACGAACAACGACTGGCCATAGCCAGATCATTCGGTGTCGACCTGCCCATCGATGTATCGCAGGACGATGCAGTGACCGCGCTCCAGCGTGAGACAGGCGGACGGCTTGCCGACGTGGTCGTCGACGTCACCGCTAAAGCACCCTCCGCGTTCGCCGATGCCGTCGGCCTTGCCAGGCCCGGCGGCACAATTGTGGTGGCCGGCACCCGTGGAGGAGGCGGCGCGCCCCGGTTTGAACCAGACTTGTTGGTCTATAAAGAATTACACGTCGTAGGCGCACTCGGCGTGGAGTATCCCGCCCACCGGGCAGCCCTCGAGATTCTCGCCCTGGGCCGCTGGCCGTTCGACCGGATCACCAGAGAATCAACCGGATTCGCTGGGCTCGCGCAGCTGCTCACTTCGCTTGCAGATGAAAGTGCCCGATCAAGTGGGGCGCTGCACAACGTCTTTTTGCCCACGCCCTAACGGCGTGGGCAGAGGTTCAACAGAGAGGGCCACCCGTGACCATGGCGGAACGCGTACCGATGCTCGACCGTGAGCAGGCCCAGCTGCGAGCTGCCGAATGTGGGTTGCCCGAAGAGTTGGCAGACCTGTCGGTATTCCGCGTGGCACTTCATCAGCCGCGTGTGGCGGTTGCGCTGTATGGGCTGCTAGACGCGTTACTCTTCCGCGGTTCCCTTGACGCGCGGCTACGCGAGCTGGTCATCATGCGCATCGGCTGGATTACTGGCTCCGAATACGAATGGACTCAACATTGGCGAATCGCCACACTGCTCGGCGTGCCTGAGCATGATCTCCTGGCGGTGCGCGACTGGCAGAATTCCGAAAGCCTCGGGCCAGTCGAGCGTGCGGTCCTCGCAGCGACCGATGATGTGGTACGCGACGGGGTCATCTCCGAGGAAAACTGGGCTGGGTGCCAGAAGGCATTCAATAGCGATCACGCCGTTTTGGTCGAACTTGTCGGAGCAATCGCCAATTGGCGGCTCTTTTCGATCCTGCTTCGATCTCTGAATATTCCGCTTGAGTCCGGTACCGACGGCTGGCCGCCCGATGGGCGAGCTCCTCAGGGTTGCGATTGAGCGAAAAACGTGGACCGGTGCTTGACCGAAGCGGTCAGCGCCCCAATCGCCAGACCACGACCCGTGTCGTAGACGGACAAGTCCCCCCTCGGACACACACTCTTCTCCCCCGATCCCGCGGGTTCAGCCCGTGCGGCGGTCGATCAGATCCTGCAGCCGGGCCGCGGCCACACCGCCGGGCACCGGGAGGTACGCCACGATCTGCACGCCGGGCGCGTCGGCGGGGCTGAGCTGATGATGCTCGAGCAGGAGTTCGCCGACATCTCGGTGGAAGAACCTGCGCTCGCGGGAGGCGAACCGTTCGATATTGCTGGCCGACCAGCCCGCCCGGAAATGCTCGCTGTCGGCCAGCAGCCGGTCGATCAATCCGGTGTAGGCGGGCTCACCCAGACGCGGCCCGGCCTCGGCGCGGAACTCGGCGAGGAACCGCTGACTGTCGATCTCCCAGTCCGGCAACAACTCCCGGATGGCCGGGTCCTCGAAGACCAGCAGCAGCAGATTCCGGTCCGGCGCCACCGTGCTCTCTACAGCCGGGTACAGCGCGGCGTACGCGCGATTCCAGGCCACGATGTTCCAGGTGGGCCCGATGGCGAACGCCGGGTAACCGGCCATGGCGTCCAGGAAGCGTTGGATATGTGGTGGCGGCGGACCGTTCTCGGCGATCTGCGCCGGTGGCGCGGTATAGCCGCCTAACGCCAACACATAATCGCGTTCGGCCGGTGACAGCCGCAGGGCACGGCCCACCGCCTCGAGCACCTGCTGGGACGGGTTGATATCGCGGCCCTGTTCCAGCCACGTGTACCAGGTGGCGCTCACCCCGGACAGCACCGCCACCTCCTCGCGCCGCAGACCCGCCGTGCGCATGCGAGCGGTGGCCGGGAATCCGAGTTCGGCGCGCGGCGCCGCTTCGCGGCGGGCCCGCAGGAACTCCCCCAACGCCGTCCGCTGTGGGCTCCGTGTGCTCATCCCTGCAGCGTAGTAGTACCAGTACTAGCATCACCACCGTCTTTCGAGGTGGAGACCCGCGTTGGCACCATGTGTGGTATGCCAGAACTCAGGTCCCGCACGGTCACCCACGGTCGCAACATGGCCGGTGCGCGCTCATTGCTGCGCGCCGCCGGCGTCGCCGGTTCCGATATCGGCAAGCCCATCGTGGCGGTGGCCAACAGCTTCACCGAGTTCGTGCCCGGGCACACCCACCTGCAGCCGGTCGGGCGCATCGTCTCCGACGCCATCTCGGCCGCCGGCGGCGTCCCCCGCGAGTTCAACACCATCGCCGTCGACGACGGCATCGCCATGGGCCACGGCGGCATGCTGTACTCGCTGCCGTCCCGCGAGCTGATCGCCGACTCGGTGGAGTACATGGTCAACGCCCACTGCGCCGACGCATTGGTGTGTATCTCCAACTGCGACAAGATCACTCCGGGGATGCTGATGGCCGCGCTGCGCCTGAACATCCCGACGGTGTTCGTCTCCGGCGGCCCGATGGAGGGCGGTACCGCCGTGCTGGTCGACGGCACCGTGAAGACGCGCCTGAATCTCGTGTCGGCCATCGCCGATGCCGTCAACACCGACGTCTCCGATGACGACATCGCCCGCATCGAAGAGGCGGCCTGCCCGACATGTGGTTCGTGTTCGGGCATGTTCACCGCGAACTCGATGAACTGCCTCACCGAGGCACTCGGTCTGGCGCTGCCCGGCAACGGGTCCGTGCTGGCCACCCACACCGCACGCCGGGCCCTGTACGAGAAGGCCGGTGCCACCGTGATGGACATCGTCCGGCGGTACTACGACGACGATGATGCCGGCGTGCTGCCGCGCGCCATCGCCACCCGCGATGCCTTCGACAACGCCATGGCACTCGATATCGCCATGGGCGGGTCCACCAACACGGTGCTGCACCTGCTGGCCGCCGCGCGTGAGGCCGAACTCGACTACACGCTCGAGGACATCGAGAAGCGCAGCCAGATGATTCCGTGCCTGTGCAAGGTGGCGCCCAACGGTCACTATCTGATGGAGGACGTGCACCGCGCCGGCGGGATCCCGGCCATCCTCGGTGAGCTCTGGCGGGGCGGTCACCTGCACGAGACCGTGCACACCGTGCACGCCGATTCGATCGCAGAGTGGTTGCGCGCCTGGGATATTCGCGGCGGCTCACCGTCGGACGAGGCCGTCGAGCTGTTCCACGCGGCACCCGGGTGTGTGCGGTCGGCGTCGGCGTTCTCCCAATCCGAACGCTGGGACAGCCTGGACACCGATGCGGAGAACGGTTGCATCCGTGACCTGGCCAACGCTTATTCCGCCGACGGCGGACTCGCGGTGCTGCGCGGCAACCTGTCGGTGGACGGCTGCATCGTCAAGACCGCCGGCGTCGACGAATCGATCTGGAAGTTCTCCGGTCCGGCCGTGGTGCTGGAATCGCAGGAGGACGCGGTGGACGCGATCCTCAACAACCGTGTGCAACCCGGCGATGTCGTGGTGATCCGCTACGAGGGTCCCAAGGGCGGGCCCGGAATGCAGGAAATGCTCTATCCCACGGCGTATCTGAAGGGCCGCGGACTCGGCACACAGTGCGCGCTGATCACCGACGGCCGGTTCTCCGGTGGTACGTCGGGCCTGTCGATCGGCCACGTGTCCCCGGAGGCCGCGGCGGGCGGCACCATCGCACTGGTGGCCGACGGTGACCTGATCACCATCGACATCCCGCATCGCAGCATCGAGATCGACGTTCCCGCCGATGAACTGGAGCGTCGCCGGCGGGACCTGGAGGTCTCCGGCGGATACCGACCGAAGAATCGACAGCGCACGGTGTCGGCCGCACTCCGCGCCTATGCAGCGTTGGCGCTTTCGGCCGACAAGGGCGCCGTGCGCGATATCGACGCGGTCTAGGTCCTCAGCCCGCCAGTTCCACGTCACCCCGGTGCACCTGTACGCAGGCGCGCTTGGTTCCCCACACGGTGGGCACCGTGAAGCACACCACCTTGGGCTGACCGAACACGGTGGTCTCCTCCACCGTGCCGACCGCACCCTCGGGCACTGTCTGAACATCCATGTGATCGATCTCACGGCTCGCGGTCACAGTGTCACCCGTGTGCCAACTCATGTTCTGCGTCTCCCTGACCCCTGATCCATCCGTACCGAAGGTGCAACGGTCGCCACCCCGTTTTTATTCACGACGGGTCGATCAGCGCCGCCAGATAGGGAGCGGTGCGGCTGCCGTTGTGTGCTGCGACGTCCCGGGGTGTCCCGGCCACCACCACCGCGCCACCGTCGTCGCCACCTCCTGGACCGAGGTCGATGACGTGATCGGCGCCCGCCACCACGGACATGTCGTGTTCGGCGACCACGACGGTGTTCCCGGCGTCCACCAGGCGGTGCAACTGGCGTTCGAGCAATGCGACATCGGCGGGATGCAGGCCCGTGGTGGGCTCGTCGAGCACATAGAGCGTGTGGCCGCGTTTGGCACGCTGCAATTCGGTGGCCAGTTTGATGCGCTGCGCTTCGCCACCGGACAGTTCGGTGGCCGGTTGTCCGAGACGCAGATACCCCAGACCGACATCACGCAGGGTGTCCAGGCTGCGGACCGCGCCTGGCAGATCAGCGAGGAACGCGGCGGCGTCCTCGACGGTCATGGCGAGCACATCGGCGATGCTGTGACCCCGGTAGGTGACCTGCAGGGTCTCCTCAGAGTAGCGGGCGCCGCGGCACGTCGGACACGTGGCGTAGGTGCCGGGCAGGAACAGCAGTTCCACCGAGACGAAGCCCTCGCCCTGACAGGTCTCGCACCGGCCGGCGGCGACGTTGAACGAGAAACGCCCGGCATTCCAGCCGCGGCGGCGGGCCTCGTCGGTATCGGCAAACACCTTGCGCACGGCGTCGAAGAGTCCGGTGTAGGTGGCCAGGTTCGACCGTGGTGTGCGCCCGATCGGTTTTTGGTCGACGGTGACCAGTCGTCCGATGATCTCGGCGCCCTCGACGACGACCCCGGTGCTCGCGTCATGGTCGATGTCGAGCAGTTCGCCGTCCCCCTCGGCCGAGTCCTCGACCGTTTCGGTGGTGCCGAGATGAGCGGCCATGACGTCGCCGAGCACCTTGCACACCAGCGTCGACTTACCCGATCCGGACACCCCGGTGACGGCGACCAACGAGCCCAGCGGAATGTCGACGTCGACACCGCGCAGATTGTGGAACCTGATGTCCCGCAGCCGCAGGATGCCCACCGGGGTCCGTGCAGGGCCGGTCTTGTTCTCGGTCGCGTCGAACAGGTGGCGCCGGGTCACCGAGCGTTCGACGTCGGCCAGGCCGGCCACCGGTCCGCTGTAGAGCACCTCGCCGCCCAGTTCGCCCGCGCCCGGGCCCACGTCGACGATCCAGTCGGCACGGCGGACCACATCCATATCGTGTTCGACGACGAAAAGTGAGTTCCCGGCGCGGCGTAGCCGGTCGAGCACCACGAGCAGCGTCTCGGTATCGGCCGGGTGCAGACCGGCAGACGGTTCGTCCAGGACGTACAGGACGCCGAACAACCCGGCGCGCAACTGGGTGGCCAACCGCAGCCGTTGCAGCTCACCGGGTGATACCGACGGCGTGCGGCGGTTCAGGCTCAGATAACCGAGACCCAGATCCACCAGCACCGCGATCCGGCCCACCAGGTCGGCGGCGATCATGGTGGCCACCTCGGTGTGCTCACCGGACTCGGTGGATTCGTATGCGGCCGCGAATTCCGTTCTGACTGCGGCGGGTTGGAGCACGTCGGCGAGCGCGTGCAGGGGTAGCGATACCAGCTCGGCGATATTGCGCCCGGCGAAGGTCACCGCGAGCGCCTCGGGCCGCAGTCCCGCCCCGTCGCACGCCGGGCAATCGATACTGTCGACGTACTGCAGTGCCCGGCGCCGCATCATCGCGCTCTGCGAGTTCGCCAGGGTGTGCCGGATGTGGCGCTCGGCGCTGGAGAAGGTGCCGTTGTAGTAGTACTCGGCGATCACGGGATGCTGACTCGGATCGATCTCGACGGTCGGTTGTTCCTCGGTGAACAGGATCCAGTCGCGTTGCCGCTTGGGCAGTTTGCGCCACGGTTTGTCGATGTCATAGCCCAGGGTGATCAGGATGTCACGCAGGTTCTGGCCCTGCCAGGCTCCCGGCCAGGCCGATACCGCGCCCTCACGGATGGTCAGCGCCGGGTCGTGCACCAGCGTCTGTTCGGTCACCCGGTGGATGCGGCCGAGGCCGTGGCACTCCGGGCACGCGCCGACCGCGGTGTTGGCCGAGAAACTGTCGGAATCCAACCGATCGCTTGCGCCCGGCGGGTAGGTGCCGGCTCGAGACAGCAACATCCGCAACAGATTCGACAGGGTGGTGACTGTTCCGACGGTAGAACGACTGCTGGTGCTCCCCCGGCGTTGTTGCAGCGCCACCGCCGGCGGCAGGCCGGTGATGTCGTCGACCTTGGGCGCGTCGTTGGGCAGCAGCAACCGGCGTGCGTAGGGTGCCACCGACTCGAAGTAGCGCCGTTGCGCTTCGGCGTAGATGGTGCCGAAGGCCAGCGACGACTTGCCCGATCCGGAGATTCCGGTGAACACCACGAAGGCATCCCGGGGTGCGGCGACGTCGACGGCGCGCAGATTGTGCACGCGCGAGCCGTGGACCCGGACAAAGGCGTCTGGTGCGTCGCTCACCAGTCCATTGTGCGTCCCGTGGCGCGCGGCGTCTCAGTACACGTCGCGCACGTACCGCTTGGTCGCGATGAGTTCGCGCTTGTAGTCGTGGGCGGCCTCGGCCGACAGCGACCCGTGCTTGCGCATGATCTTGATCAACGCGGCATCGACATCGGCCGCCATCCGGGTGGCGTCACCGCAGACGTAGAAGTGCGCGCCGTCTTCGAGCCAGCGCCACACATCGGCGCCGCGTTCGGTCATCCTGTCCTGGACGTACACGCGGCGGGCCTGATCCCGGGAGAACGCCAGATCCAGCCGGCTCAGGAAGCCGTCGTCGACCATGTCCTCCAGATCGTCTCGATAGTAGAAGTTCTCGCTGCGGTGCTGATCGCCGAAGAACAGCCAGTTGCGGCCGCGGTGCCCCAGTGCCCGTCGCTCCTGCAGAAAGCCCCGGAACGGCGCGATCCCGGTACCCGGCCCGACCATGATCATCGGCGTCTGCGAGTCCTCGGGCGGGCGAAAGTTGGGCGAGCGCTGCACGAAGACGGGGGCGGTCTGCGCGCGGTCGGCCAGAAACGTCGACGCCACCCCGCCACGGAGGGTGCCGCGGGCGCTGCGGTAGCGCAGTACCGATACCGTCAGCTGCACCTCGTGCGGACTCACCAGCGGGCTCGAGGAGATCGAATACTGCCGTGGCGTCAGCCGCACCAGCGCGTCCTGCCACTCCTCGGCGGTCGCGCGCACCGCGAACTCCTCGATGACGTCGAGGGCATTGCGATCGGCCAGCCAGCCATCCAGCTTCTCCTTCGAGCGACGCAGCAACTTGGCCTGCGGGCACCGCTCGGCGACGAAGTTCGCCAGGTTCGGTGTCACCCGGCAGATGTCGTATGCCGTCATCAGTGCGCTGCGCAGCTCGGTGTCGGCGCCGTCGACCTCGATGATCTCGGTGCCGGACAACCCCGTCGCCGCCAACCACGCGGCCACCGTCGCCTCGTCGTTGGTGACGAACACACCGAGCGAATCACCGGCGGCGTAGCTCACGCCGTGTTCGGCGACATGCTCGGAGATGTCGAATCCGAACTGGCGCACCTCTTTGTGGGCCGATTCCGGAGTCAATCGGATGTTGCGGCACAACGGGGCCGGCAGCGGGGCGTTGCGGGTCAGCGGGGCGGCGGCTTGCGGTGTCACGGCCGGCTTCGCTGTGGCCACCCGGTCGGCCCAGGCGGCCATCGGCGCGTCGTCGTGCGATTCGCAGTCCATGCGCTCGTGTGCCCGGACAGCACCCAACTCGGCGAGCCGGGCGTCCAACGCCTTGGCATGACCACAGAAATTGTCATACGCCCTGTCCCCGATGCCCAGCACCGAGTAGCGCACGCCGGTCAGCGCCGGCGCGTCCGCGCTGGACAACCGGTCCCAGAACTGCGCACCGTTGTCCGGGGGTCCGCCGTCGCCGAAGGTGCTGGTGATGAACAAGATTTCGCCGGCAGACGCGATGTCATCGAGGGACGCGTCGTTCATCGTGATCAAACGTGCGCCGGTGATCCGTCCGGCGAGGCGGGCCGCGAACTCCTCGGCATTGCCGGTCTGGGATGCCCACAGCACCAGCGGGCCGGTGGCCGTCTCCTCGGTCCTGCGCGAGTAGGTGCCGGCCAGCAGACCGTCCACCCACAGCCGGACGCTGTGGCGCACCGGCGCCGTCGGCGGCAGCACCGGTACGCCCGGGGTGCCTGCGTCCAGGCCGGCCAGAAAGCCTGACAGGTAGAGAGTTTCGTCGTCATTGAAGTCGGGACGGCCGACACCGAGCGGCGCTGCCGCCAAACCCGGCCCGGCCGTCGGTGCCTGCACCGCGATCGGCCGGAGTTTGACCGCGCAGACCTTGAGCTCCGGTTGCAGGGAGTCTGCATCGACGGCGTCGTTGGTCAGCGCGTTGACGGTGAGGTCTTCGCCGTGCTCGTCGTTCCAGTGAAACGGCGCCCACACGGTGCCCGGCCGTACCCGGTCGGTGATCGACGGGGGCAGCACGGCCCGCCCGCGCCGCGACGTCAACTCGACATGGTGGTCCTTGCTGACGCCCAGCGCGGCGGCATCCTCGGGATGGACCTCGACGAACGGTGCGCCGTTGAGTTTGTTGAGCTTGTCCACCCGGCCGGTCTTGGTCAGGGTGTGCCATTGATGTTGGAGCCGACCGGTGTTGAGCACCAGTGGGTACTCCTCGTCGGGCAGTTCCCGGGCGTCCATATGGGGCCGAGCGAGGAACTGCGCCCGCCGCGAAGGTGTGGGGAATGCCAACCGCGGTCGGTGACCGTCGGTGTCGATGTGCAAGGTCTGGGACACACCGTCGTTGAGGTAGCGGATGGGGTGACGGTCGGCCTGATCGTCCGGTGGGCAGGGCCACTGCAGCGGAGATTCCCGCAGCCGTTCGTAACTGGCGCCGCGCAGGTCATACCCGGTGTGCGGATTGCTGAACCGGCGGATCTCGTCGAAGATCTCGGCACTGGACTTGTACGCGAAGTCGTCACCGAAACCGAGATACTCGGCCACACCGCAGATCAGTTCCCAATCGGGTCTGGCCTCGCCGACCGCCGGGACCGACTGCTGCAGCAGGGTCATATTGCGCTCGGAATTGATCATGACGGCGTCGCTTTCGGCCCACAGCGCGGCGGGCAGCGCGATATCGGCGTAGCGATTGGTCGCGGTGTCGATATAGGCGTCCTGCGTGATGACCAACTCGGCACGTTCCAGGCCGGTGATCACGGTGGCCCGGTTCGGCACCGAGGCAACGGGGTTGGTGCAGATGATCCAACATGCCTTGATCTGTCCGGCCGCGACCTGTTCGAACATCGCGACGGTGCCGGGGCCGACGTCGGGGCGGATGGTGCCCGGCGCCAGGTCCCACTGTTGCTCGCAGAAGGCGCGATCCTCGGCCGAGAGCACGCTGCGCTGTCCGGGTAACCCGGGACCCATGTATCCCATCTCCCGGCCGCCCATCGCGTTCGGTTGTCCGGTCAGCGACATGGGACCGCTGCCGGGACGGCAGATGGCGCCGGTGGCCAGGTGCAGATTGCAGATGGCGTTGGTGTTCCAGGTGCCGTGGGTGCTCTGGTTCAGACCCATCGTCCAGCACGTCATCCAGTCACCGGCCTCGGCGATCATCGCTGCGGCAGTGCGGATATCGGATTCGGTGATTCCGGTGATCGCGGCGACCCGCTCCGGCGGATAGTCGGCCAAAAAGCCCGGCATGGCCTCCCAGCCCTCGGTGTGCTCGGCGATGAAGTCGGCGTCGATGTCACCTTCTGCGACGAGCAGATGTAGCAGGCCGTTGAGCAGAGCCAGATCGGTTCCGGGCTTGATCGGCAGGTAGAGGTCGGCCTTGTCGGCGGTGGCGGTCCGCCGCGGGTCCACCACGATCAGCTTGGCGCCGGCCTTCATGCGGTCGGCCATGCGCAGGAACAGGATCGGATGGCAGTCGGCCATGTTGGCGCCGATGACGAAGAACAGGTCGGCGGTGTCGAAGTCGGTGTAGGAGCCGGGTGGTCCGTCGGCGCCCAGCGACTGCTTGTAACCGGTGCCCGCGCTGGCCATGCACAGCCGCGAGTTGGATTCGATGTGCACGGTGCGCAGGTAGCCCTTGGCCAATTTGGTGGCCACGTACTGCGCTTCGATCGACATCTGCCCCGAGACGTAGAGGGCCACGGCGTCGGGACCGTGTTCGTCGACGATGGTCTTCAGGCGCCGGCCCGCCTCGGCGACGGCCTCGTCGACCGGTGTGGAGACGGCGTCGGCGTCCCGTGCGGGACGGACCAGCGCCGTGGTGAGACGGTTTTCGGTGGCGGCCATCAGCTCGGCATGAGTGGCGCCTTTCGTGCACAGTCGACCGAAGTTGGCGGGATGCAATGTGTCGCCGCTGACCTTGGCGATCACCGGTAGTCCGGTGACTCCGTCGGCCTCGGTGGTGACCTCGACACCGCAGCCCACACCGCAGTATGAGCACGCAGTCCGCGTTTTCACCGACATGGCACCATCGTCTGCGGGCAGTGTTCCGGCTCCTTTGAGGCGACGTTATGGCGAAGAAAACTCGACCTCACAGCACGCTCATCCCCGCGGTGAGCCGCTGTGAGGCCCGAGTTCGCCCGGTTATGCGGTGGCCACCGTCTCGGGAAGTCCTTTACTGACCGGCGCCTTGGCCGACGACGACAGCCGCAGGAACACGAACCAGGTGACGATGGCGCAGATCACGTAGAAGCCGAGGAAGACCCAGAAGGCGTTGGTCGCCGACTTCGCATCGCTGACATAGGACATCCGCAGCACGATGTTGATGAAGACGCCGCCCAACGCTCCGACGGCCCCGGCGAAACCGATCAGGGCGCCCGACATGCTGCGCGACCAGGCGGCCTTCTCGTCCTTGCTCCATTCGTCGCGGCCCTGTGCCTTGGCCTCGAAGATCGACGGGATCATCTTGTAGGTCGACCCGTTTCCGAGGCCGGACAGGACGAACAACAGGATGAAACCCGTGACGTATGCGGCCATCTGGCCGCCAGTCGGGGCACCGGCCATACCGTCGTCGAGAACGCCTGCGATGACCAGGATTCCGGCCGCGAAGATCATCGCCACGAACACGTACAACGTGATCTTGCCGCCACCGATCTTGTCGGCGAGCTTGCCGCCGAAGGGCCGCGAAATGGAACCCAGCAGCGGGCCGAGGAAGGCGATCTGCGCGGCGTGCAGGGCGGCCTGCGCCGGGGTGTCGCCGCCGGCGAGGAAGTTGATCTGCAGCACCTGACCGAAGGCGAAGCTGAAACCGATGAACGAGCCGAAGGTTCCGATGTAGAGGAAGCTCATCACCCAGGAGTGCTTGAAGCGCATCGCCTCGACCATGGCGCCCAGGTTGGAGCGCTGATTGCCCAGGTTGTCCATGAACAGTGCGGCGCCCAGGGCGGCCAGGCCGACCAGGACGAGGTAGATCGCGCACACCAGATACGGCGCGGTGTTGCTGACGGTCGCGATGACCAGCAGGCCGATCAGCTGGATGACCGGAACGCCGATGTTTCCGCCACCGGCGTTGAGTCCCAGCGCCCAACCCTTGAGTCGCTGGGGGTAGAACGCGTTGATATTGGTCATCGACGAGGCGAAGTTTCCACCGCCCAGTCCGGCGAAAGCCGCGACGAGCATGAAGGTGGTGTAGGACGTCCCGGGCCGCGACATGACCCAGAGGGTGAGCGCCAGCGGGATGAGCAGCAGCAGTGCGCTGACGATGGTCCAGTTGCGCCCGCCGAATCTGGCCGGTGCGATGGTGTACGGGATGCGCATGAAGGCACCGACGAGAGTCGGCATCGCGACGAGATAGAACTTGCCTGCCGCGTCGATGCCGTAGACGTCCTGCGGCATGAACAGCACCATCACCGACCAGATGGACCAGACCGAGAAGCCGACGTGCTCGGCGAAGATCGACCAGATCAGGTTGCGCTTGGCGATGTTCTTTCCGCCTGACTCCCAGGCTTCGACATCCTCGGCGTCCCAATGCGCGATATCGCGATTGCGGCTTGATTTGAGCACGGGTTCCTCCCAGCAGCGGAAACGGTTGAGACAGAAGTTATGTTTCGGCCATTCCGCATCGGTTGCACCACCGTGTCGGCTCTGTCAACAGCTACTCACATCGCAGTCAGCTGCTTCCGTGCGCCATGGGATTCATGGCAGAAGCACGGTGGAAACCGAAACGAAACAAACCAGGGCGTGCGGCAATGTTCTTGTGCGCACCTCGAATCCGCGTATCGACGGCGTTCGAACCCAACGCAGAAACGTGTCTATACTCCTCGATCTAGTTGCGCGCCAATGCTTTTTGAGCATCTGTGGATGGATGAGGCGCCTGTGGACAACCGGTTGTCATGTCGGTGTGCCGCGATAAAATTCGAACATGCTTGCGAATCGGGTGGCGGATCGGGAGGCCGTGCTGGCGGCCTTCGATGCCTACGATCGCGCCTGCGAGCAGCTGGCGATGATGGATTTCACCCGCATGACCCCGGCCGAGCTGTTCGATCTGCAATCGCGTCGCGAGCACCGGTCCCGTACCACCGCCGGGGTGGATCACCGCATCCTGGCCGCACTACAGGCCCAGGCGACCCCGAAGGACATCGGGGCGCGGACATGGCCGCAGATCCTGACCACCCGGCTGCGGATCTCGGAGTCCGAGGCCGAGCGTCGTGTCCGTGATGCCCGCGACCTCGGGCCTCGGCACGGTATGAACGGTGAACTGCTGGATCCGGTCCTGCCATCGTGCGCGCGGGCGCTCAGCGAGGGCAGCATCAACCTGGGCCATGTCCGTGAGATCCGCGACGCCGTCAGTACCGCGGCAAAGCATGCCGATCCATCGAGATGCGCGCAGATCGAACAGGATCTGGTCGACGCGGCGACCGGCATCACCCCGCGCACCCTGCGTGAGGTCGCCGATTACGCGGTCTACTGCCTCAATCCGGACGGTGACGGTCCGGATGTGGCGGCCCACCAGCGTGGCATCACGTTGGGTCGCCAGGACGCCGACGGGTTGATCCGGGTGAGCGGGTGGGTGGATCCCGAACTGGGCGCGTATCTGAAAACGGTGAATCAGGTGTGGGGTGCACCCGGGGTCAACAATCCCGCCGACGAGCACCCGGTCAACAATCCGAGCCCGAATCTGCTGCGCAACGTCGACGGGCTGCCCACACCCGAACCGATGCCGCCAACTCCCCGGCCGCAGCCCGAGCCCAAGTCTGATGCGCCGGTCACGGTGCCCGCCCAAGATGCCGGCTTCCCCGAGGCCAGCGTGCTCGCCGAGTTCGTCGTGCCCGCACCCGAACCGTTCGACCAACGCCGCACCGACCTCGACCTCGCGCTCGCTGCACCCCCGGTCGCTGAGGCCGACGCAGCCGAACTCGCCGAACGCCGACACCTGCTGGACATCGATGCCGGCAGCGCGGCCGCCCGCGACACCCGCACCCGCGCGCAGCGCCACCACGATGCCCTCAAAGCAGTGGTGCGTCATGCGTTGATGTCCAAAGAACTGGGCCAACACAACGGGTTACCGGTGACCGTGATCGCCTCCACCACGCTGGCCGAGTTGCAGAAGGCGGCCGGGATCGCCCGGACCTCGGTAGGCACGAAAATGCCGATCCGGGACCTGATCCGGCTGGCCGAGCACGCCTACCACTACCTGATCGTCTACCGCGAGCACACCGCCGAACCGCTCTACCTCGCCCGATCGAAACGGTTGGCCTCCAAGGCCCAACGCCTGGTCATGATCAACCGCGACCGCGGCTGCACCAAGCCCGACTGCCCCGTCCACGGAGCAGGTTGCCAAGGCATGCACGCCGAACAAGACTGGGCCGCCGGCGGACACACCGACATCACCGGCCTCGGCCTGGGCTGCGCACCCGACAACCAACTCGCCTTCGACACCAAATGGGCCACCAGCATCGGCGAAGACGGCCGCATCCACTGGCACCCACCACCACTACTGGACGTCGGCCAAGACACCCTCAACCACTACCACCACCCCGAAGAACTTCTCAGACGTCGCGAAGAAGACTCCGGCGAGGACCCGTAGCTGTTCTCAGCGGCGGCGCTGCCACCACCGCTTGCGCGGTTGGGGCGCTGCGGGCGGGGTTGTCACGGCCGGGGATGCGGCGGGCTCGGGTTCTGATGCGGTGGCGGTCTCGGTGCTCGGTTCCTCGGAATCGGTCGACTCGTCCTGAGAAGAGTCGACATCCCCGCCATCCTCGGCTTCGGCGGCCGGTTCTTCCGCGACGGCGCCGGCCGTGTTGGCCTCGGCCAAGACGGCGTCATCTACGGCCGGTTCATCGGCTTGCCCGTCAGGTGGTGTCGCATCGACGTCGGTCACGGCGAGAAGCTCGGCGTCGGGCCCGGTCTGAATGACATCGCCAGCATCGCCTGCTGCGTCATCTTCGAGAGCAGCTGCCGCGGCCTCGATCTCGTCATCGGCGGCGTCTGCGCCATCTGTTTCGGCGGGCTCGTCGACGTCCGCATCCGCGGTGTCGGCTTCCGCCTCGACCTCGTCCTCCGGGGTGGGCTCGGACTCCGGTTCAGCCGGCTCGCCTTCGGTCGCGGTCTTGCCGTCTTCGACATCGTCCGCGTCATCTGAGGCCTCGGTGTCAACGGCGGCTTCCGCCTCGACCTCGTCCACCGAGGTGGCCTCGGACTCCGGCCCAACCTGCTCGGTCTCTTCGGTCGCGGTGTCGCCTTCTTCGACAGCTTCCGCGTCGGCGTCTTCGACATTGTCCGCGTCATCCGACGCCTCGGTGTGATCGGCGGCTTCCGCTTCGACGAGTTCCTCATCCGCAGAGTCGGTCGCTTCTTCCGCGTCGGTCGCCGGGGTCGGCTCGGAGTCCTGCTCGGCCTCGGCGTCATCAGCGGCGGCATCTGGCTCGACGTCGGTCACCGCAAGGAGTTCAGCCTCCGGCCCGTCCGGCTCGGCACCGGCCTCGTCGGCCTCGACCGCACCGTCTTCGGCAGCCTCGGCCTCGAACTCGTCGGCGGCCTCCGCCTCGGGCGAACTCTCGACCTCATCCGCCGCCACCCCGTCCTGTTCTGCGGGCTCGGCTTCGGCATCAGAATCGGTCGCTTCAGTCTTGACATCGGTCACCGCAAGGAGCTCAGGTTCCGGCTCGCCTTGTTCATCCTCGGCGGCATCATCCGGTTCGACGACCTCGAGCACCTCGGTCTCTACGGCCACCTCTTCGGCATCAGCCCGGTCCGCGGCCTCGGACACGCCCGTACCGCCGCCGCCATCGGCGACCACGACCGCAGCAGCAGCACCACCGGCGGCGCCCGTCGCGATCACCTTGGTGTCCAGGTCCTCGACGACGAGCTGGCGAGCCTGGTCACCGGCCAGCGTCGCGGGTGCTTCACGGCCCTTCGGCGCGACCATGATGTACACCACCGCCGCGATGAAGACGAACGTCGCGGTGAACGAGTTGATCCGGATGCCGGCGATCAGCGTCGCGGTATCGCTGCGCAGCAACTCGATCCAGAACCGGCCCAGGCAGTAGCCCGCGACGTAGAGCGCGAAGAGCCTGCCGTGCCCGAACTTGTACCGGCGATCGACCCAGATCAGGATCACGAAAACCAGCAGATTCCACAGCAGCTCGTACAGGAACGTCGGGTGCACGACGCCGATCACCTCACCCGTGGACACGCCGTTGAGCGTGTCCCGGAAGCCGGCGGCATCCCTGCGTTCGTAGATCTCCAGGCCCCAGGGCACCGTCGTCGCCCGACCGTAGAGCTCCTGGTTGAAATAGTTACCCAACCGGCCGATCGCCTGGGCCAAGATGATCCCGGGCGCGATCGCATCCCCGAACGCCGGCAGCGGTATCCCACGCCGTCGGCAACCGATCCACGCCCCCAGGGCGCCCAGGGCCACCGCGCCCCAGATCCCCAGTCCGCCATCCCAGATGCGGAAGGCCGCCGCCAGGCCGGCCCCGCCCTCGCCGAAGTAGGTGGGCCAGTCGGTCATCACGTGGTACATCCGCCCACCGACCAACCCGAACGGAACGGCCCACAACGCGATGTCGTAGATGACGCCGCGCTCGCCACCGCGCGCTGCCCAGCGGCGATCACCGATGACCAGGGCGGCGATGATGCCGGCGATGATGCACAGTGCGTACGCCCGCAACGGAACGCTGCCGATGAACCACACGCCCTGATCGGGGCTCGGGATATAGGCCAGCGTCGTCACCGTCATGCGCGGACCGCCTGCCGAACACCCTCGGCCAGTTCGGCGGTCAGCGCGCGCAACGCATCGACCCCGTCATCCAGCGCGGACACCAGTGCCGACCCGACGATCACCCCGTCGGCATACGCACCGATCTCGGCGGCCTGTTGCCGGGACCGCACGCCCAGGCCGACACCCACCGGGATATCGGAGATCGCCTTGACCCGGCTCACCAGTTCGGGAGCCGCGTTCGACACCGCGTCGCGCGCGCCGGTGACACCCATGGTGGAGGCGGCATAGACGAAACCCCGCGAGGCCCGCACCGTCGCCGCGAGCCGCTCCGGCGTCGAGGACGGCGCCACCAGGAAGATCCGGTCCAGATCGTGTGCCTCGGAGGCGGCCAGCCAATCATCGGCCTCGTCGGGAATCAGATCCGGAGTGATCAATCCCAGCCCGCCCGCGGCGGC
This sequence comes from Mycobacterium sp. NPDC003323, assembly GCF_053589535.1. NCBI lineage: Bacteria > Bacillati > Actinomycetota > Actinomycetes > Mycobacteriales > Mycobacteriaceae > Mycobacterium > Mycobacterium sp. NPDC003323. The sequence goes on along the minus strand of NZ_JBSFSB010000001.1, from coordinate 1,202,323 downwards.
CAGGTCCCGGGCGAAGGTGTCAACACCCTTGCGCAGCACCGGATTCCAATACGTCATGACCACGGCATGCCCGCCGGCGTTGCTCACCGCCTCGACCACCCGCAGCGCGTCGTACACCCGCACCCCGCCGGCCAGCGCCGTTTCGGTGGCCCGGGCGATGGTGGGCCCGTCCATCCCGGGATCGGAGTAGGCGACTCCGACTTCGACGATGTCGCAACCGGATTCGACCAGGGCCGTCATAGCCGCGATCGAGGTGTCCACATCGGGATAGCCGGTCGGCAGATAACCGATCAGGGCCGAGCGGCCTTCGGCGCGGCACGCATCGAACACCGTCGCAAGCCGACTCACGACTTCTCCTCCAACAGCCCGAACCACTTCGCCGCGGTTTCGACGTCTTTGTCGCCCCGGCCGGACACGTTCACCAGGATGATCGCCGAGGGCCCCAGCTCGGCGGCGAGCTTGCATGCTCCGGCCACCGCATGGGCCGACTCGATCGCAGGGATGATGCCCTCGGTACGGCACAACAGCGAGAAGGCATCCATTGCCTCGGTATCGGTGATCGGCCGGTACTCGGCGCGGCCGACGTCCTTGAGCAGCGCGTGCTCGGGTCCGACACCCGGATAGTCCAGCCCCGCGGAGATCGAGTGGGACTCGATGGTCTGCCCGTCCTCGTCCTGCAGCAGGTAGGAGAACGACCCCTGGAACGCACCGGGCGATCCACCGGTGAAGGTGGCGGCATGACGGCCGGTCTCGACGCCGTCACCGGCGGCCTCGAATCCGACCAGACGGACGGCGGGGTCGTCGATGAAGGCGTGGAAGATGCCGATGGCGTTGGATCCGCCGCCGACGCAGGCAGCCACGGCGTCGGGCAGCCGGCCGGCCTGTTCACGCATCTGGACCCGGGCCTCCATGCCGATGATGCGCTGGAAATCGCGGACCATCAGCGGGAAGGGATGCGGTCCGGCCGCGGTGCCGAACGCGTAGTAGGTGTTGTCGGCGTTGGCCACCCAGTCCCGGAACGTCTCGTTGATGGCGTCCTTGAGGGTCGCAGAACCCGACTGGACCGAGACCACCTCGGCGCCGAGCAGCCGCATCCGGGCGACGTTGAGCGCCTGGCGGGCGGTGTCGACCGCACCCATGTAGATGACGCACGTCAGCCCGAGCAGGGCGCAGGCGGTCGCGGTCGCAACACCGTGCTGACCGGCTCCGGTCTCGGCGATGACCCGGGTCTTGCCCATCTGCCGGGCCAACAGCGCCTGTCCGAGCACATTGTTGATCTTGTGAGAACCGGTGTGGTTGAGGTCTTCTCGCTTCAGGAAGATGCGGGCACCGCCGACGTGCGCGCTGAGCCGCTCGGCCTCGTACAGCGGTGACGGACGCCCGCTGTAGTGGCGCTGCAGGCGGTCCAGTTCGTCGAGGAAGGTCTGGTCGCTGCGGGCCTTCTCGTAGGCCGCGGTGACCTCCTCGATGACGGCCATCAACGCCTCGGGCACCAACCGGCCGCCGTAGGCGCCGAAATGGCCCTTGGCATCGGGGTCGTGACTGGTGGGTTCGGCCAGTGCGGCACTGGTGTTCGGCAGGTCGGGGCCGGCGATATCGCCCATGTTCTACAGCGCCTCTTCGCGGGAGCGGCTCATCGTTGTCTGGGATCAGCGTGAAGGTTTCGGGCAGGACGGATGCGCACCCGCGGTGACCAGTTCCGACACCGCGCCGCGGGGATCACCGCTGGTGACCAGGCCCTCACCCACCAGGACCGCGTCGGCACCGGCACCGGCGTAGGCCAGCAGGTCGGCGGTCCCGCGGACACCGGATTCGGCCACTCGGATGATGTCGGTCGGCAGTCCCGGTGCGATGCGGGCGAAGCAGTCGCGATCGACCTCGAGGGTCTTCAGATCGCGGGCATTGACCCCGATGACGGTCGCGCCGGCGTCCAGTGCCCGGTTGGCCTCTTCCTCGGTGTGCACCTCGACCAGAGCGGTCATCCCCAAAGACTCGGTGCGGTCGAGCATCGACTCCAGAGCCTTCTGCTCCAGCGCCGCGACGATCAGCAGCAGCATGTCCGCGCCGTGCGCGCGCGCCTCGTGGATCTGGTACGGCCCCACGATGAAATCCTTGCGCAGCACCGGAATCGATACCGCCGCGCGCACGCTGTCCAGGTCGTCGAGCGAGCCGTTGAACCGGCGCTCCTCGGTCAACACGCTGATGATGCGGGCGCCACCGTCCTCATAGGCCGTGGCGAGTTGCGCCGGGTCGGCGATCGACGCCAGTTCGCCGCGCGACGGGCTGGCCCGCTTGACCTCGGCGATCACCGCGATGCCCGGTGCGCGCAGCGCGGCCATCACGTCGAGCGCCGGGCGTGCGTCCTTGGCCCGCTGCTTGATATCGGCGAAGCTGACGGCGGCTTCCCGGGCGGCAACATCGGCGCGGACTCCTTCGATGATGGAGTCGAGCACGGTCGCCGTCATTGGCCATCGTCCTTTTCGGTCGGTCGGAGCGTTCCCATGAAGGTTAGTCGCCAGCGCTGCACCCGCCGTCACCGACCCTTGTTGTCCGGGTCGGCCGACTTGTCGGGGCCTTCACGGGTGGGATCGCTGCCCTCGTCCAGGGCGTCCCACATCATCCGTTCCGACATCTGCGCCGGCTCCGACGCGGTCTCCTTGCGCACCGCCTCCCGGCGTGCGGCCGGCGCCGCGTACCGGGTGCCCGCACCCTTGGCCGTCCCGGCCGAGCGCATCAAGATCACCGCCGCCAGCAGGGCGATCACCGCGGCCAGGACGGCCGTCGCCGCGCCCCAGTAATGCCGCTGCGAGCCCACCAGCGCGACCACCGGCACCTCGGCCAGACCCGCACCGCGCACCGAGATGTCGTTGACCGCCCACTGACTGACACCCAGGTAGCCGATTCCGGCGCTGGACACGGCCACCAGCACCGCCACCGCACGCAACAGGCCCCCGCGTACGGCCAGGGCGACCACGGCGGCGGCCAGCAGCACCAGCGCCAGCGGTATCAGCGCCGTCGACCATTCGGCGCCGTTGAGCGTCGTGGTCTTGGGCTGCCCCAGACCGTCGGCCGAACTGATCTCGACCCAGGGCAACCGAGAGGCCACCCACAGGGCGAGCGCGGAGAGGGCCAGCAGCCCCTGTGCGAGGCGGATCATGACGACGCGGTATCCAGCGGCTCGCCGAGCGTCTCAGCGGCGGCAACGGCGGCCAGCACGGCCTTGGCCTTGTTGGTGGCCTCGTTGTACTCGTAGGGCCCGTTGGAGTCGGCCACGACTCCCCCGCCGGCCTGCACATAGGCGGTTCCGCCGCGCATCAGTGCGGTCCGGATGGCGATCGCGAAATCGGCGTTACCGGCGAAATCGAGGTAGCCGAGCACCCCGCCGTACAACCCGCGGCGGGTCAGCTCGACCTCTTCGATGAGCTCCATGGCGCGCACCTTCGGCGCACCGGACAGGGTGCCTGCCGGGAAACAGGCCGTGACCGCGTCCAGCGCGGTCTTGTCCTGGGCCAGGTGCCCGGTCACCGTCGATACCAGATGCATGACGTGGCTGTAGCGCTCGATATGGCTGTAGTCCTCCACCCGCACCGTCCCGGGCTCGCACACCCGGCCGAGGTCGTTGCGGCCCAGATCCACGAGCATCAGATGCTCGGCGCGCTCCTTGTCGTCGGCCAGCAGCTCCTTCTCCAGCAGCAGGTCCTCCTCCTCGGAGTCCCCGCGCCACCGGGTGCCGGCGATCGGATGGGTGGTGGCCTTGCCGTCCTTCACGGTCACCAGGGCCTCCGGGCTGGATCCGACGACCGAGAAATCAAGTCCGCCTTCGGCATTCGGCACGTTGAGCAGATACATGTACGGGCTAGGATTCGTGGCGCGCAGCATCCGGTACACGTCGAGCGGATCGGCGGTGGTGCTCATCTCGAACCGCTGCGACGGCACCACCTGGAACGCCTCGCCGGCCTCGATATCGCCGACGAGCTTCTCCACGATCGCGGTGTACTCCTGCACCGTGCGTTGCGCGTGGTACCGCGGCTGCGGCCGGCTGAAGGTCGCCACACTGGAGTGCAGCGGCTCACCGAGGGCCGCAGTCATCACGTCCAACCGCGCGACCGCATCGTCGTAGGCCTCGTCGACCCGCTCGTCGGTGCCGTTCCAGTTCACCGCATTGGCGATCAACGTGATGGTGCCCTCATGGTGATCGACCGCCGCGATATCGGTCGCCAGCAGCAGCAACATGTCCGGCAGGCCGAGGTCATCGGTGGCCAGCGCGGGCAGCCGTTCCAGCCTGCGCACCATGTCGTAGGCGAAGAATCCGACCAGACCCGAGGACAGCGGCGGCAGCCCGGGCAACGCGGCGGTGGCCAACAGGTCCAGCGTGCTGTGCACCGCGACCAGCGGATCACCGCCGGTCGGGGCGCCCTGCGGGGTGGTTCCCAGCCATCCGGCCTCACCGTCGCGCACGGTCAGGGCCGACGGCGCACCGGCACCGATGAATGACCAGCGCGACCACGACCGACCGTTCTCGGCGGACTCCAGCAGGAAGGTGCCGGGCCGGTTGGCGGCCAGCTTGCGGTAGGCCGACAGCGGGGTCTCGCTGTCGGCGAGAACCTTGCGGGTCACCGGGACCACCCGATGGCTGGCGGCGAGCTCCCGGAAGTCGGCGCGGGTCGTCGTGACGGCCAGCGTGCTGGCGTTAGCGGTCTGCACGAGGACAATCCTCCCAGACCCGCGTTGGGTAGCGTGGGCAGCCATGACGCTCCTCAAGCCCGGCGACCAGGTGGCCGAGTTCGAACTCCCCGACCAGACCGGGACCCCGCGCAGCCTGACCGCGCTGCTCGCCGACGGCCCGGTGGTGCTGTTCTTCTATCCCGCGGCGATGACGCCCGGCTGCACCAAGGAGGCCTGCCACTTCCGCGACCTCGCCGGCGAGTTCGCCGCCGCGGGCGCCGTGCGGGTGGGCATCAGCACCGACTCGGTGGACAAGCAGGCAAAGTTCGCCGATCAGCAGCGCTTCGACTACCCACTGCTGTCCGACTCCGACGGCGCCGTCGCCACCGCATTCGGCGTCAAGCGTGGCCTGCTGGGCAAGTTCATGCCGGTGAAGCGCACCACGTTCGTCATCGACACCGACCGCACCGTGCTGGAGGTCATCTCCAGCGAGCTCAGCATGGACGTCCATGCCGATCGGGCACTGGACGTCCTGCGGGCACGCACGGCGTGACACCCGTTCTCGACATCTGCGAGGTCACGTTCCGCCGCGACGGCAAGCAGATCATCGATGGCATCTCGCTGACCGTCCGAGCCGGTGAGCACTGGGCGTTGCTCGGCCCTAACGGGGCCGGTAAGAGCACCCTACTCGGATTCTGTGCGGCAGTGACGTTTCCGAGCAGCGGCACGGTGCGCATCCTCGGTGCGCAGATGGGCAAGACCGACCTGACGGTGCTGCGCCGCTCGATCGGGCATGTCAATCCGCGCCACCGGCTGCAGTATCCGCTGACCGTGCGCGAGGTGGTGCTGACCGGTTTCACCGCGACCATCGACACCGCCGCGCGGTGGACCCCGACCCCGGAACAGGCGGCCCGCGCCGACGATCTGATCGCGACGGTCGGCCTGGTGGCGCGCGCCGACGCGGTGTGGCCGACGCTGTCCCAAGGTGAGCGCGGCCGCGCCCTGATCGCCCGGGCGCTCATCGGCGAACCCGAGCTACTGTTGCTCGACGAGCCCAGCACCGGTCTCGATGTCGCCGCGCGCGAGCAGTTGCTGGAGACGATCGACACCCTGGACGACACCCACCCGGAGATGGCCTCGATCCTGGTCACCCATCACCTGGAGGAACTGCCGACCAGCACCACGCACGCGCTGTTGATCAGCGAGGGCCGCACCGTCGCCAGCGGTCCGGCGCCGACCACGGTGACCACCGAGCACGTCAGCGAGGCGTTCCGGCATCCCGTGACGGTCGGATTCGACGACGGCCGCTGGAGCGCGCGGGCGAAGGCCGGCTCGAAAGTGATCTAGGCGGTCGGGGCGCTGTTGCGCCGCCGCCGGGCCTCGCGGTGCCGGGTCACCGGGGAGGTGTCGATGACGCGGGAGGCCATGGCCGCCAGGAAACGGGCCGGCTGCAGTTGCGGCGGAACCGTGTCATGCCGGATGACGACGTGCGGTAGGGCCGCCAGTGCTTCGTCGACGGCCGCGGTCTCGACGTCGACGATCTCGAAAAGGGTTTCCGGATCGGCCTTTTCGATGCTGTCGACCTCGTCCTCGGGTGACTCCGCGATATCGGCGTCGTAGTCGATCATCACCAGCGCCACCGCGTGATAGGCATCGTCTTCGGTACCGAGCTTGCCCAGCAGGTCGATCATCCATTCGGCCTTGTCCGGTTCGGACGTCAGGATCGTCGAACGCAGACCGTAGACGAAGCCCAGCGCAGCCAACGGGTGCCGCAACCGCAGGTTCTTGGCGTCGCCGTAGCTCTCCTCGACCCGGTTGGCGGCGTTCTTGCCGAAGCTGGAATCCATCCGCTTGGTGCTGATCAGCAGCTCGGGGCCGGTGTCCCAGTCGGACATGATGACGTCGACCTGCTTCATGTAGTGCTTGCCCAGCACACTGGCGCTCGAACTGGACACGCCCTTCATGGAGCGCCGCAGCCGTTGCTCGATGAGGTGGCGTTCCTTGATCGGTAACGCCTGCAGCAGATTGGCGATGGCGCTGGGCATGATGCGGGGATCGGTCGGCCGTGGCCACACCGCGTCGGGATCGAAACCGGCGCGACGCAGTTCGTAGGACAGCCAGACATCGAGGGCCAATGCCGGCACCCCGGTGGTCGAGGGCGCGTCCAGGTACAGCGGAACGCCCAACAGCCTGCGCAACACCCGGAAATCGGGCACGTAGGTCAACGTCTCGGCGGTGCGGATCCACGGGTTGGTGTGCTCGCCGCCCGGTGCGGCATCGGCGACGATCCGGTCGAAGATGGCCCAGGCGGTGGCCTTCGCAGACGGTTTGGTGGACGGTTCAGCGGGCACGCCGCGACCTTACCGCCCTCCGCGATGCCAGCGAATGATGCGCGGCCCGAACCGATTCCAGATCGGTGTCGAGTCCCAGTGCGTCGTCGACGAGGGCCACGGCCTCCGGTAGCCGTCCGCGCGCCAGCAGTCCGGCCACGCCGCGGCGCACGGCGCGCAACCCCGCGGCGCGCGCGGTGACCAGTTCGGGTGCGGGCACCAGCCAGCGATCCGCCTCGCGCGGTTCGATTTTCAGCACCCCGCCGCCATAGGCGCGGCCCACCATCTCGGCGTGCAACACCGTGACCGAGTTCAGCGCCGCCAGCGGCAGCAGATCGCGCCCCACCGCGGCGACATCGTCGCGCAGATACACCCCGTGCACGGAGTTGAGGTGATGGGCGCGCGCCCGGTTGGTGACCAACCGCGGTGTGTCGGCGTTCATGCAGGTCAGCAGAAGATCGGCGGGGGCCAGCAGCGGTACCCGGTACCAGGGTGTGCGGACCCGGCACTTGTAGGCCAGATGCACCCCGGCGGCCTGTCCCGCCTCCACGTACCGCCGTGCCGCGGCCGACAACCGATCCGGGGGGCGGAACAGGTGCACCGACCGTCCTTCGGCGCCGAGCGTGCCGAGTTGACCCGCGGTCAGCGTGAGTCCGCGCAGATGCGCGCTGCCCGGCGGTGAGAGCGTCAGCAGTTCGGTCTCACCGAGGCCGAGTTCGGCGGCCCGCCCCGGAGACAGCGCGAAGAAGCCGTTGTTGCCGGTGACCATGCCCAGCGTCGTCTGGCCCCAGCGTTCCAGCACATCGAAGTGTCCGCCGGCCTGCAGCGTCTGCAGGGCCTCGACCGGCCGGTGCCCGATGAGCCCGCTGACCCATTTGTCGGACGGGTCCGCCGGTGACCAGTGCCGCTGCACCAGTTCGCTGTTGAGGGCATCGGCATTGCGCGCGCGGTGGATGACGGCATGCCCGGACGGCCCGGCGCCGAACCCGTCGGCCAGCAACAGCACCACATCGGCCTCCGCACCCGGGAAGACCTGTTCGTCGAACATCACCAGTTCCACGTTGGCGAACCGGTCGAAGAGGAACTGGCGGACGGCGGCGGCGTAGTTGACGCTGAGCAGTTCGGCCGGCAGCACCAACGCCATCCGGCCTCCGGGTGCCAGGAACAGCGCGGCGTGCACGGTGAACGCCGCCCAGCTGGATGCCAGGGCCGACAGCGTCACCCCGGCCTGCAATGCGGCACGGCGGGACTGGGCCCGCTGCTTACCGCGGAATTCCTGGTAGCGGATATAGGGCGGGTTGCCCAGGACCGCGGTGTAGGCCGGTCGCGGAGGGACATCGAAGAAGTCGGCGGTGCGGACCTGGGCCCGGCCACCGGCCTCGGCGACCCTGCGGCGGGCAATGGCCGCGCTGGCCCCGTGGATCTCGACCCCGTGCACCTCGGGTTGGTCCACCCCGAGACTGCGCAGCCGCTCGGTGGCCGCGACCAGAAAGGCGGCATCGCCTGCCGACGGTTCGAAGACGCTGTCCTCGGGGCTGCGAACCGCCCAGTCGGCCAGATGGTTCGTGATGGCCGTCGGGGTGAAAAACGCACCACGCGCCTTACGTGCGGCGGCTGTATCCATCGCCACCCTGCCGTCGGTCATCAGAGCATTGTTGCCGATGGCACCGACAAAACCGGTCAGCTGTCCCCGAGCAGCTGGTCGGCGTCGAAACAGCTGTGGTCGCCGGTGTGGCAGGCGCCGCCGACCTGATCGACCTGCAGCAGCACGCTGTCCCCGTCGCAGTCCAGCCGCACCGAGTGCACGTACTGGGTGTGCCCGGAGGTGGCGCCCTTGATCCACTGTTCGCCACGCGAGCGGGAGAAGTAGGTGGCCTCGCGGGTCTGCAGCGTGCGGGCCAGCGCATCGTCGTCCATCCAGGCGACCATCAACACATCTCCGGTGCTCCGCTCCTGCACCACCGCGGTGAACAGACCGTCGGCATTGCGCTTCAGCCGGGCCGAGATCGCGGGATCCAGGCTCATCGCACCTCCAGCCCATCGGCCGCCATCGCGGCCTTCACCTCGCCGATGGTCAGCTCGCCGAAGTGAAAGACGCTGGCGGCCAACACCGCATCCGCACCGGCATGCACCGCCGGTGCGAAGTGGTCGACCGCTCCGGCACCGCCGCTGGCGATCACCGGCACCGACACGGCCTCGCGCACGGCGTGCAGCATCGGCAGGTCGAAACCGGCCTTGGTGCCGTCGGCGTCCATGGAGTTCAGCAGGATCTCCCCCACCCCGAGTTCGGCTCCGCGGCGGGCCCATTCGACGGCGTCGATGCCGGTGCCGCGGCGGCCGCCGTGAGTGGTGACCTCCCAGCCGGACGGCGTGGAGGGTTCACCGGCGGGGACCGTGCGGGCGTCCACACTCAGCACGATGCACTGCGAACCGAACTGCCGTGACAGTTCGGCCAGCAGTTCCGGGCGCGCGATCGCGGCGGTGTTCACCGATACCTTGTCCGCCCCGGCGCGTAACAGGGTGTCGACATCGGCGACCGACCGGACACCCCCGCCCACGGTGAGCGGGATGAAGACCTGTTCGGCGGTGCGACGCACCACCTCGAGCATGGTGCTGCGACCCGACGAGGACGCGGTGACATCCAGGAATGTCAGCTCATCGGCGCCGGCGGCATCGTAGGCGGCCGCCAGCTCGACGGGATCCCCTGCATCGCGCAGGTTCTCGAAGTTGACCCCCTTGACCACCCGGCCGTCGTCGACGTCCAGGCACGGGATGACCCTGACCGCAACGCCCATCTCAGTAGTCCTCCGGTGCGCCCGCGGCGGTCACCAGTTCCAGGATCTGCGGGTGGATCCCGGGGGCGGCGGCCAGCGCCGACTTGGATTCGATGGTCCACGGTTGGCCGGCCAGGTCGGTGACGATGCCCCCGGCGGCGCGTACCAGTGCGACACCGGCGGCGTGGTCCCAGACGTGGTGGCCGAAACTGATGGCCCCACCCAGGATCCCGGCCGCCACATAGGCCAGGTCGACGCCGGTGGCACCGTGCATCCGCACCCGCGAGGACACCCGGCTGAGGTTGGCCAGCACCTCGGCGCGGTAGCGGCCGGGAAACCGGCCCCGCGAGTCGATGTTGAAGGTCTGGATCCCGATGATCGACTCGGCCAGGCCGGTCGACGTCAGCGCGGGAAGCTCGCCTCCGTTGTCCCGCAACGGGGTATCCACCATGGCGGTGTACCGGTTGCCGGTGAACGGCAACCAGGTCAGCCCGGCCACCGGGGTGCCCCGGTGCAGTAGGCCGAGCAGGATCGCTGCCATCGGCGACCCGGCGGCGTAGTTGAACGTGCCGTCGATGGGGTCGAGCACCCAGACCAGCTCCGAGTCGACCGGCGCTCCCCCGAATTCCTCACCGTGCACCCCGATGCCGGTGCGTTCGGTCAGCGCGGCGACGACCTGCCGTTCGATGGCCAGGTCCACCTCGGTGGCGAAGTCGTTGCCCTGCTTGCGGACCGCGGAGTCGGCGCGGTGCCCGGCGACGAACGGCGCCGACGCGTCGTCGAGGATCTCGGCGGCGGTCGCGACCAGCGCCGCCAGTTGGGCGGGCTCGAGCATCAGCTGCTGACCGCGGCGAGCGCCTCGGGGAGGGTGAACCGTCCGGCGTACAGCGCCTTTCCGACGATGGCGCCCTCGACACCTCGCTCGGTGAGGGTCGCGATGGCGCGCAGATCGTCCAGGCTGGACACGCCACCGGAGGCGATCACCGGTGCGTCGGTGCGGTCGGTGACCGCGGCCAGCAGCTCCAGATTCGGGCCGTTGAGCGTGCCGTCCTTGGTCACATCGGTCACCACGAAGCGCGAGCATCCCTCGCCGACAAGGCGATCCAGCACCGGCCACAGGTCGCCGCCGTCGGTCTCCCAACCGCGCCCGCGCAGCCGGTACTCGCCGTTCTCCAGCTTGACGTCCAGACCCACGGCAACCTTGTCCCCGTGCTCGGCGATGGCGGCCGCACACCACTGCGGGTTCTCCAGCGCCGCCGTGCCCAGGTTGACCCGACGACATCCGGTGGCCAGCGCGGCCTTCAAGGATTCGTCGTCACGGATACCGCCGGAGAGTTCGACCGCGACGTCGAGCCGACCGACCACGTCGGCGAGCAGTTCACGGTTGGAGCCGCGGCCGAAGGCGGCATCGAGGTCCACCAGGTGGATCCATTCGGCGCCGTCGCGCTGCCAGCCCAGCGCCGCGTCCAGCGCGGAGCCGTACTCGGTTTCGCTGCCGGCCACACCCTGTACCAGGCGCACCGCGCGGCCTTCGACGACGTCGACGGCGGGGAGAAGAATCAATGACACGTGCGGATACCTTACTTGTCGTCTCAGTCGAGGCTGTCGACCCAGTTGCGCAGCAGCATCGCACCGGCGTCGCCGCTCTTCTCGGGGTGGAACTGGGTGGCCGACAACGCGCCGTTCTCGACGGCGGCCAGGAACGGCACCTGATGGGTGGCCCAGGTCAGCTTCGCATCGGCGTCGCCGGTCCAGGTCTGCGCGGCGTAGGAGTGCACGAAGTAGAACCGGGTGTCGGCGTCGAGCCCCTTGAACAGGGTGCTGTCAGCCGGGGCGTCGACGACGTTCCAGCCCATGTGCGGGATGACCGGCGCGTCCAGGTGCGTCACGGCACCGGGCCACTGGGCGCAGCCGCGGGTCTGCACCCCGAATTCGACGCCCTCGGTGAACATGATCTGCATGCCGACGCAGACGCCCAGCACCGGACGGCCGGCGGCCAGCCGGTCGGCGATGATCTGCTCACCGCCGATCGCCCGCAGGCCGACCATGCAGGCCTCGTAGGCGCCGACGCCGGGCACCACCAGCCCGTCGGCCTCCAGCGCGGCGGTCGCATCGGCGCTCACCACGACCTCGGCGCCGGTACGTTCCAGCGCGCGCTGCGCCGAGCGCAGATTGCCGGACCCGTAGTCCAGGATGGTGACCTTCTTCGAAAGCCCCACGGTCACAACGTGCCCTTGGTGGACGGCACACCGGTGACGCGGGGATCGAACTCGACCGCCTGGCGCAGCGCCCGCGCGACGGCCTTGTACTCGGCTTCGGTGATGTGGTGCGGGTCGCGGCCGTAGAGCGTGCGCACATGCAGCGCGATGCGGGCGTTGTAGGCCAGCGACTCGAACACGTGCCGGTTGATGACGGTGTGGTACGGCGCTGTGCCGCCGGCACCAGATCCTGAAATGGTGAACTCCACCATGTAATCCGGCTCACCGGTGTGCACGAAGTAGGGTCGGCCGGACACGTCCACGGCGGCGTGTGCCAACGTCTCGTCCATCGGGATGTACGCGTCACCGAAGCGGCGGATGCCCTTTTTGTCCCCGAGCGCCTGACCCAACGCCTGGCCCAGCACGATGGCGGTGTCCTCGACGGTGTGATGGCCCTCGATCTCGATATCACCCTTGGCGTGCACCGTCAGATCGAAGCTGGCGTGGCTGCCGAGTGCCGTCAGCATGTGATCGAAGAACGGGACGCCGGTGTCGATGTCGACCTGTCCGGTGCCGTCCAGATCGATCTCCACGACGATGTCGGATTCGCGGGTCTTGCGTTCGACCTTGGCGCGGCGGGTCATGAGGCTCCTTGGTGTTGCGATAGGACGCCGGATTCGGCGATCGTGGCACTCACATCGAGAAATACGTCGTTCTCCTCGGCCAGCCCGATGGTGGTCCGTAGGTAGCCGGGCAAACCGACATCGCGGATCAGCACGCCGGCGTCGAGATAACGCTGCCAGACGGCGGGGGCGTCGGCGAAACCGCCGAACAGGACGAAGTTGGCATCGCTGGGGATGACGCGAAATCCCATGCCGCTCAACGCCGCCGAAACCCGTTCCCGCTCGGCGATCAGCGTTGCCACGCTGCCCAGGGTGTCGTCGGCATGGCGCAGCGCCGCGCGCGCCCCGGCCTGGGTGAGCACCGACAGGTGATACGGCAGCCGCACCAGCAGCACCGCGTCGATGACCGCCGGATCGGCGATCAGGTAGCCCAGCCGCCCACCGGCGAAGGCGAACGCCTTGCTCATGGTGCGGGTGACGATGAGTTTGGCCGGGTACTCGGCGATCAGTCCGATGGCGCTGGGCTGGGAGGAGAACTCTCCGTAGGCCTCGTCGACGATGACGACACCGGGCGCGGCGTCGAGCACCCGGCGCAATTCGTCGGGCGTGACGCTCTGGCCCGACGGGTTGTTCGGGCTGGCCAGGAACACCACATCGGGACGGTGCTCGGCGATGGCGGCGACGGCCCGGTCGGTGTCCAGACCGAAATCCTCGGCGCGGGCGGCTTCGAGCCAGTCGGTCTGGGTGCCGTCGGAGATGATCGGGTGCATCGAATAGGACGGCACGAAGCCGATGGCGCTGCGGCCGGGACCACCGAACGCCTGGAGCAGCTGCTGCAGGATCTCGTTGGATCCGTTGGCCGCCCACACGTTGTCGACCGTCACCGCGACGCCGGTCTGACCGCTCAGATAGGCGGCGAGGTCGGTGCGCAGCGCCACCGCGTCCCGGTCGGGATACCGGTGCAGTTCGGCGGCCGCATCGCGGACGGATTCGGCGACATCGTCGATGAGCGCCCGCGTCGGTGGGTGCGGATTCTCATTGGTGTTCAACCGCACCGGCACCGCGAGCTGTGGCGCGCCGTAGGGTGACTTGCCGCGCAGGTTGTCCCGCAGCGGCAGATCCTCGAGCGTGATGGATACCCCAGAGATGGTGGTCACCTTTCGAATCTCCGTCGGACCGCCTCGCCGTGGGCCGGCAGGTTCTCCGCCTTGGACAGTGTGATCACGTGTCCGGCAACATCTTTGAGCGCCGCCTCGTCGTATTCGACGACGTGGATGCCGCGCAGGAACGTCTGCACCGACAGGCCGCTGGAGTGCCGGGCGCAGCCCGCGGTGGGCAGCACGTGGTTGGACCCGGCGCAGTAGTCGCCGAGGCTGACCGGGGACCAGGCGCCGACGAAGATCGCCCCGGCCGAGCGGATCCGGCCCGCGACGGCCGCGGCCTGCTCGGTCTGGATCTCCAGGTGTTCGGCGGCGTAGGCGTTGACCACCTTGATGCCGGCATCGACATCGTCGACCAGCACGATCGCCGACTGCCTGCCGGTGAGCGCGGTGGTGACACGTTCGCGGTGCACGGTGGTCTCCAGCTGCGCGCGCGTCTCGGCGTCGGCGGCATCGGCCAGGTCGACACTGTCGGTGACCAACACGCTGGCGGCCATCTCGTCGTGTTCGGCCTGGCTGATCAAGTCCGCGGCGATGTGCCGGGGATCCGCGGTGTGATCGGCCAGGATCGCGATCTCGGTGGGACCGGCCTCGGCGTCGATACCGACCTGGGACCGGCAGATGCGCTTGGCCGCGGTGACGTAGATGTTGCCGGGTCCGGTGATCATGTCGACCGGGGCGAGTTCGGCCCCGTCGGTGTCGGTGCCACCGTAGGCCAGCAGGGCCACCGCCTGGGCGCCGCCCACCGCCCACACCTCGTCGACGCCGAGCAGCGCGGCGGCGGCGAGGATGGTCGGGTGCGGCAGACCGCCATGCTCGGCCTGTGGCGGACTGGCGATGACCAGTGAGTCGACGCCTGCGGTCTGAGCGGGCACGACGTTCATCACCACACTCGACGGGTAGACGGCGTTGCCGCCCGGCACGTACAACCCGACCCGCTCGACGGGAACCCACCGTTCGGTGACGGTGGCGCCCGGGGCCAGCGTGGTGGTGGTGTCGGTGCGTCGCTGGTCGGCGTGCACCACCCGGGTGCGCTCGATGGCGACCTCAAGGGCGGCGCGGACGTCGGCGTCGAGGACCTGCACAGCTTCGTGCAGTTTCGCGATGGGCACGCGCACGGCGTCGGGACGGATGCCGTCGAAGGACTGGCCGTACTCCAGCGCCGCCTCGGCACCGCGTGCCGCGACATCCTCGACGATCGGACGGACCTTGGGGACCACCGCATCCACGTCGACCCCGCCACGCGGCAACGTGGTGCGCAGCCGGGCCGCGGACAGGTCCGCACCGCGCAGGTCGATGCGGGACATGAGGGATCCTGATGACGTCACGGGTCTATTGTCCCAGAGCAGGCCAAATCGAAATCGGGAGCCGTCATGTCCGCGTCACCGTCGCGCAAGGATCACCCCAACAACGCCGCCGGCGTGCCGATGCTGGTGCCGCCGGCGCTGGAGAAATTCCAGATCAAGTACATCAATCCGCTGATGACACCGATCAGCCGCAAGATGCCGGGCATGAGCGTGATCAAGCACACCGGCCGCACCTCCGGGACCGAGTACGAGACGCCCGTCACGCCCTATCGCAAGGGAAACACCCTGGCCATCGGGCTGATCCACGGCAAGACCAACTGGGTGAAGAACGTGCTGGCCGCCGGTCAGGCGGATATCCGGGTGTCGGGCAAGGACCTGCACCTGGTGAACCCGCGGGTGCTGCCCGCCGGGACCGTCGACCGGTCGCTGCCGTTCATCGCTCGCGTCATGCTGCGCAAGACCGGCGTGTTCGTCGCCGATATCGCCTGATATCTCAGTTGCGCGCCCCTGCGACACTCCTGTCATGACCTGGCAGGTGTGGCTGGCGTTCCTGGGCGCCGCGATCGCGATCAGCATCGCTCCCGGGCCCGGTGCCGTGCAGTCGATGGCCACCGGCATGACCGAGGGCCTGCGGCGCGGTTGGTGGAGCGTGTTCGGGCTGGAGATCGGCCTGATGTTGCAGCTGACCCTGGTGGCTGCCGGCGTCGGCGCCGTGGTGGCCTCCTCGGCGCTCGCCTTCACGGTGATCAAATGGCTGGGGGTGGCTTATCTGGCGTACCTGGCGGTGCGTCAATGGCGCACGGCGCCGCGCGATCTGCGCGAACAGATGAACGCGGTGACCGTCAGCAGCCGGCGCGGGTTGGTGCTGCGCGGATTCCTGGTCAATGCCACCAATCCCAAGGGACTGGTGTTCTTCCTGGCCGCTCTGCCCCAGTTCGTCACGCCCGCCGCACCGTTGTTGCCGCAATATTTGGCGATCGGGCTGACGATGATCGTCGTCGACATCGTGGTGATGGGCGTCTACACCGGATTGGCCGGCCGGCTGGTCGGCTGGCTGCACAACGCCCGGCAGCAGACGATCCTGAACCGCGTCATCGCGGCGATGTTCGCCGTGGCGGCCGTCGTGCTGTCGCTGGTGCGCCGCGGCGCCCCGGCCTGAGACGCTGCAGGGTGGAGGACCTCACCTACGCCACCCGGGAGGCGATCTACAGTCTGGACTCCGATCTGGCGGGTGCGGGGCCCAACCTCGTCCTGCGGGTGCTCACCGCGGTCCCGGCGCATTGGGCCTATACGGCGCTCGCCGCCGTCGGCGTGCTGCTGTTGTTGCCGACCTTCAGCGGACCGCCCGCCTGGTCCTACGCCCGCCGGATGGGCGTGGCGCTGTCGCTGATGGCCGCGGCGTCGTTCATGCATTTCGTCTGGGACGCACCCGCTCCCGACGATCGCGGCTGGGTGTTCCTGCTCGGCAAGCTGGCGATCAACCTGGCGGTGTTCCTGATACCGGTGGCCCTACTGCTGCGGTTCGAGCACCGCTGGGTGGCCGACCGGATGCCACCGGCCGCGCCGACGGACACCTCGCGGCGGTACCCGATGACGTTCTGGATTCGCTGCTCACCGGCCGGGCGCGACGCCGACTGCGCAGCCACGCGCGCCGTACTGGAGGACGGCGCGCGAAGAAGGCCATGCGCCGGACGCAAAATGATGCCTTGGATTCCGTCCAGCTTTGCGCGTGACGGGCGACTTCAGCAAACCGTCCGCGGCCGTCTCGCAGTTAGCTGAGCCGGGTTGGTCTCGGTGCAAACACCTCGTGATGCCGCTCGGTCACCGAAGCGGCGGGTTGCGAGTTTTCCGGCCTGTCGAGATCTGGCGGATTCGAGTGGGGCTTATTCCCGTTGCGGCACAACATGATTCGTTGCAGCTAGCGCTGTGCAATTCGGCGGTCGCCGTGTATAGATGACGTTCGAAACCGATTGTCGGTGATGGCGCGCAGCGCAGATATCGAGGGGATTTGTTCATGGGGGCGACCGTTTTCGTGACGGCACAACGTACGGTTCTGGCCTCGGCCCTGACGGCTGGCGTGGTCGTGGCGACCGGACTCGGCACAGCAGGCAGTTTCTCGTTGACGACGGACGCACCCGAACGCGATCCTCGCCCGGTCACCGTGGCCACCGCCCCGGCCATCCGGCCGGTGAGCACCGCCATACCGCTGGTGCCGTCGGCGTTGCCGACGCCCAACGCCCTGTATGCGAGCGTCGCCGCGACGCTGCCGCCACCGGTGGCAGCCGAACCGGAAAGCGTCGCGCTCACCGGCGCAGCACAACGCGTTCTGGACGAAACGGCCGACGAGGACAATGACTTCCCGGCCTTCATCCTGCCCACCAACTTCGCTCGCGACGCCGAAGCGACCGGCCTGGCCCAGACCGGCGACGGGACCGCGGCCGCCGAGCCGGTGCCGTTCGACCCGCAGGTGCTGTTCGGCCCCGGCGGTCTGCTCATCGGTGACGCCATCGAGCCGGGCGCCAACGGCGGCCTCCTCGGCGGCAACGGTGCACCCGGCGCTCCCGGCCAGAAGGGTGGAAACGGCGGACTGCTGTTCGGCAACGGCGGCCGCGGCGGGGACGGTATCGACGGCGGGCCGGGCGGCGCGGGCGGTAAGGCCGGACTGATCGGCAATGGCGGCGCCGGAGGCAACGGTGACCTCGGCGGCCGGGGTGGTGACGGCGGCGACGCGGGCGTGATCGGTAACGGCGGCCGAGGCGGAAACGGCGGCACCAACACCGATTCCGGCGCGTCGAGCAACTACGGCGGTGTCGGCGGCCGAGGCGGCAACGGTGGTGTTCTCGGCGGCTCCGGCGGCGACGGCGGCACCGGCGGTAGCGGAGTGTCCACCGACGGCCGGCAGGCCGGCGGCGCCGCCGGTGGTGACGGCGGACGCGGTGGCCTGTTCGGCAACGGCGGCAATGGCGGCGCGGGCGGTGACGGTGCGTCGGCGACCGGAGACGGCGCCGGCGGACGCGGCGGGCAGGGCGGCGGTACCACGAACGGCAATGCCGGGCGCGGCGGTGCCGGCGGTGATGCCAGCGGCGGCACCAGTTCCTTCGGCGGATCCGGCGGCGACGGCGGCAGCGCCTCCGCGGGCGGATCCGGCGGTGCCGGTGGGGCCGGAGGTTCCGCCCAGACCGATGACGGCTACTCGGCCGGCGGACACGGCGGCAACGGCGGTCGCGGTGCGGGCGCCGGTTCGGGCAGCCGCGGCGGCGATGGCGGGAACGGCGGCAACGGTTCGGCCACCGCGGGTATCGGCCGCGGGGGCAACGGTGGAAACGGCGGCGCAGGTGGCATCGGCAGTCCTGGCGGTTCCGGCGGCACGGGCGGCACCGGCACCGGTTCGGACTCCGGCAGCCGCAACGGCACCGACGGGGCCGACGGCTAGCGGCGGCGCCGCCTCAGGTGTCCAAACCGACGTCGAGGACCCGCACCGAGTGGGTGAGCGCCCCGACGGCCAGGTAGTCGACACCGGTCGCCGCGTACGCCGCGGCCGATTCCAGCGACAGCCCGCCGGAGGATTCGAGCTTGGTACCCGGTGCGCGGGCATCGCGGCGCTGCACCGCGATCTGGGTCTGCCACACCGGGAAATTGTCCAGTAAGACGAGTTCGACACCGGCGCCGAGGATCTCGTCGAGTTGCTCCAGCGAGTCCACCTCGACCTCACACGGGATATCGGGGGCGGCGGCACGGACCGCGTCGAGCGCGGCCAGCACCGAACCCGCCGCGGCGACGTGGTTGTCCTTGATCAGGGCCGCATCCCCCAGGCCCATCCGGTGGTTCACCCCGCCACCGACTCGCACGGCGTATTTCTGCAGGAACCGCAAGCCCGGCAACGTTTTTCGGGTGTCCCGGATCCGCGCCGCGGTTCCGTCGACGGCATCCACCCATCGCGCGGTGGCGGTGGCGATCCCGGACAGGTGGCAGACCAGATTCAGCATCGTGCGCTCGGCGGTCAGCAGCCCCTGCGCGGGCGCCTGCACCTGCAACAGCGACTGACCCGGCTGCAGCCGGGTGCCGTCCTCGACGCGATCCAGCACGGTGTAGCCGTCGGTACCGAGCACCGCGTCGAGCACCAGCAGCGCAAGGTCCACCCCGGCCGCGACACCCGCCTCGCGGGTGGCCATCGAGGCCGTCGTCGTCGCGTCCGCAGGTACGGTCGCGGTGGTGGTGACGTCCGGGCCGTAGCGCAGATCCTCTTCGAGGGCGCGTTCGACGACCCGGCGGGCCTCCTCGAGTTCCTGCGCCGACAGTTGCTTCACCTGCGCTCCGTTCATCAGTTCACTCCCAGCGGTGTCACGACCACGGGGTCGTCGGTGGCGTCGAGGCGAACCACGACGCTGTGCGCCTGTGCCGCATCGGGTTCCGGAAAGTCGTGGCGATGGTGGCAGCCCCGCGACTCGGTGCGCGCGGCCGCGGCGGCGGCCACCGCACGGGCCGTCAGGGTCAGAGCGGCATCCTCGGCACCCGCCCGGCCGGAAACCGCACCGCTGCGCGCGCCGGCGAGCAGTTCGGACAGGCCACGCAGGCCCGCGCCGTCACGCACCACGGACGCGGCGCGGGTCATCGCCCGTTGCAGGACGGCGCGATCGAGCATCGGTAGCCTGATCGGCCCGTCGGCCACCGCGCGGGTGGCTCCGACGTCCACGGCGTGCGCCGCCGCCGCTCGACCCGCCCGGCCACCGACCACGAGACCCTCGAGCAGACTGTTGGACGCCAGTCTGTTCGCTCCGTGCATACCGGTTCTGGCGACCTCGCCGGCGGCGAACAGACCGGGCAGATCGGTGCGTCCGTGCACATCGGTGACGACGCCGCCGCAGCTGTAGTGCGCACCGGGTACCACCGGGATCGGTTGGCGCGCCGGATCGATGCCGGCGGATCGGCACGCGGCGGTCACGGTCGGGAACCGGCTCGCCACATCCACCACCCCGGTGGCATCCAGGTACACGCAACCGTCGCCGCTCTCGCGCAGCCGCGCGTCGATCGCGGCGGCAACCACATCGCGCGGGGCGAGATCGCCCAGCGGGTGTACACCCGCTGTCACCGAACGCCCGGCACCGTCGACCAGCACGGCGCCTTCGCCGCGCAGCGCCTCGGTGATCAGTGGACGGCGGCCTCCCCCGGCGGATTCCGAGTACAGCATCGTGGGATGGAACTGGACGAATTCGATATCGCTGACGGCCAACCCGGCCCGTAGCGCCAGCGCGATACCGTCGCCGGTCGAGCCTTCGGGGTTGGTGGTTGCCGCGTAGAGATGGCCGAGTCCCCCGGTGGCCAGAATGACCGCGGGTGCGTGCAACAGGCCGAGGCCGGCATCGCTGTGCACCAGGACGCCGGTGACGGCCCCGCCTTCCTGGCAGATCTGCAGCGCGACGTGGTTGTGTCGAATGTCCAGCCGGGCGGCGGCCGCGTTCAGTGCGCGCTGCACCTCGGCACCGGTGGCATCCCCGCCGGCATGGATGATCCGGCGCCGGGTGTGTCCGCCCTCGCGGGTGAGCGACCAGCGGCCCGGTTCGGACTCGTCGAAGCGGGCGCCGTCGGATACCAGCTCGGCCACCGCCGCGTAGCCGTCGGCGACGATGGACCGCACGGCCTCGACGTCGCACATCCCGCCACCGGCCGCCAACGTGTCGGCGACGTGCGCGTCGACGGAGTCAGCGCCGTCGCGCAAGGCCTCGGGGAGCACCACGGCGATGCCGCCCTGGGCGTAGAAGGTCGCGGTCTCGCCGATCTTGCTCAGCACGACCACTCTGCGCCCCTGGCGCACCGCGGCAAGCGCGGCCACCAGTCCGGCCACTCCGGTGCCGATGACGACGACGTCGGCACGCTGTTGCCAGTATCCGGCTCCGCCGCATCCGGAAGCCGGACGCGCAGTGGTCATTCCCCGCCGCCGGGCTGCCCGATCTCGATCATGCGCTGCACGCTCTTTCGACCGGCCGCTGCAACATCCGCGTCGACGTGCACCTCATCGCCACCGGTGACCAGGCAGCGCAGCAGGGCGGCCGGAGTGATCATCTTCATGTAGGTGCACGATGCCCGGTCGTTGACCGCGAGGAAGTCGACCTCCGGCGCGGCGCGGCGCAGCTGATGCAGCATGCCCACCTCGGTGGCGACCAGGACCTGGCGGGCCTGGGTTTCGCGGGCAGCATCCAGCATCCCGCCCGTGGACAGGATCTTGACCCGGTCCTCGGGCACCGCACCCTCACCGGCCAGGTACAACGCCGAGGTGGCGCAACCACATTCGGGGTGCACGAACAGCTCGGCGTCGGGATGGGCGCGCGCCTGGTCGGCGAGCTCGTCACCGTTGATGCCGGCGTGCACATGACACTCGCCGGCCCAGATGTGCAGGTTCTTGCGGCCGGTCACACGCTTGACGTGCGCGCCGAGGAACTGGTCCGGGCAGAACAGCACCGTGCGGTCCTCGGGGATGGAGGCGACCACCTCGACCGCGTTGGACGAGGTGCAGCAGATGTCGGTCAGCGCCTTCACCGCCGCGGTGGTGTTCACATACGACACCACTACGGCGTCCGGGAAGTCCGCCTTCCAGGCCCGCAGTTCCTCGGCGGTGATCGAGTCGGCCAGCGAGCAACCGGCGCGCTGGTCGGGAATCAGGACCGTCTTCTCGGGACTGAGGATCTTGGCGGTCTCGGCCATGAAGTGCACGCCGCAGAACACGATGGTGTCCTCGGAGGCCTCTGCCGCGATCCGCGACAGCGCCAGGGAATCCCCGACATGGTCGGCGACATCCTGAATGGCCGGCAGCTGGTAGTTGTGCGCCAGCAGGGTCGCGTTGTGCAGGTCGGCCAGCCGACGCACCTCGGCGGCCCACTGGCCGTCGGCGACGATGCCGCCGTATCCGCCCGGCCCGTCGACGATGCGCGAGGCCAGCGGGCTGCTGTATACCTGCGCGTTCGCCCCAGTGTGGTCCAGGACCGTCATGGCAGTCTCCTTTGTGCCCGTGAGGTTTTCGACTTATGATCGAAAACATGTCACATGGTAGCACCGACCACGAAGTGCTCGCCGTCGTCCTCCAGGTTCGCCGGCTGGAGACCAAGAAACCTCAGCTCAGCGTGCTGTTGTGGGAGCGCGCCATGGATCCGCAGCGCGGCGCCTGGGCCCTGCCGGGCGGACGGCTGCGTCACGACGAGGACATGACCAGTTCGGTTCGACGTCAACTGGCCGAGAAGGTGGACCTGCGGGAATTGACCCACCTGGAGCAACTCGCGGTGTTCTCCGATCCCGCGCGGGTGCCCGGTCCGCGCACCATCGCGTCGACCTTCCTGGGTCTGGTGCCCTCCCCCGCCACCCCGGAACTCCCGCCGGACACCCGCTGGCACCCGGTCGCGGCGCTGCCGCCGATGGCCTTCGACCACGGCATCATGGTGGCCAACGCGTGTGCCCGGCTGATCGCGAAGCTGTCCTACACCAATATCGGATTCGCTTTGGCGCCCCGAGAATTCGCGCTCTCGACGCTGCGTGACATCTACAGCGCGGCGTTGGGGCATCCGGTCGATGCGACCAATCTGCAGCGGGTGCTGGAACGCCGCAATGTCATCACCAGGACAGGTACCACCGCGCGATCGGGCCGCAGCGGTGGACGGCCCGCGGCGCTGTACAGGTTCACCGAGGCGCGCTACCGGGTCACCGACGAGTTCGCCGCGTTGCGCCCGCCCGGGTGAGTCGACTGGATTCTTAGACCCTTCTTAAGTAACAATGCCCGGATGGACTTTGGCAGCTCGGCCGCCACCGCGGACGCCGAATGGCTCGGAGCCGTCCCGCATGCGGAGCTCGATCCCCAGGCGCGCCCTCGGCTGCCCAAGGATGACGCCTTCTATCAGGCGCCGGCCGGCTTCGAGCACGCCACGCCCGGCACCGTGTTGCGCAGCCGCGATGTCGAGCTGGCCTTCCTCGGGCTCATCCCCCAGCAGGTCCGGGCCGTACAGCTGCTGTTCCGGACCACCGATATGAACGGCCATCCCGAGGTGGCGGCGACGACGGTCGTCGTCCCGGCCGAGCGCG
This sequence comes from Mycobacterium sp. NPDC003323, assembly GCF_053589535.1. NCBI lineage: Bacteria > Bacillati > Actinomycetota > Actinomycetes > Mycobacteriales > Mycobacteriaceae > Mycobacterium > Mycobacterium sp. NPDC003323. The sequence continues at coordinate 1,179,202 of NZ_JBSFSB010000001.1, read as the reverse complement.
GCCCCGAGCGGGTCTGCCCGCTGGTCTCCTACCAGTGCGCCATCGATGCCATCACGTCACGGTGTTTCCCGTCCTATGCGCTGCGCAGGCACGCCCTGGCGCCCGGTTCGGTACCGCAGTTCGAGATGCTGCTGATCGCCGCGGCCGTCGCCGAGGGCTGGGCGGTGTCGGTGCCCGATCACGAGGGCGTCAACGGCACCTGGGGAACCCCGTACGAACCGGGCTACCGCATCCTCGACGGTCTGCGCGCGGCCACCAGTTCGGATCAGCTGTCACTGTCACCGCAAGCGCCGATCGGGTTGTGGGGGTACTCCGGTGGCGGGCTGGCCAGCGCCTGGGCCGCCGAGATGAGCGGCAGTTACGCACCGGAACTCAACATCGTGGGCGCCGTACTGGGATCGCCCGTCGGTGACCTTGGCCGCACGTTCCGCAAGCTGAACGGCACGTTCGCCGCGGCGTTACCCGCGCTCGTGGTCGCCGCGCTGGCCGACGTCTACCCCGGACTGCAGAAGATCATCGCCGAGCACGCCAGCGAGCAGGGCCGCGCCCTGTTGGACCGGTTGCACCACATGACCACGGTCGAGGCGATCGTGCGTCTGTTCCGCACCGACATGGGCGATCTGCTCGATCAGCCGCTCGAGCAGATCCTCAACACCCCGGAGGTCCAGCACGTCTTCGCCGATATCAAACTCGGTGCCGCCGTACCCACCCCACCGGTGCTGATCATCCAGGCCGTGCACGACGAGATCATCTCGGTGCACGGGATCGACGAACTCGCCGACACCTACTCGGCCGGTGGCGCGCACGTCACCTACCATCGCGACCTGTTCAGCGAGCACCTGCTGCTGCACCCGATGTCGGCGCCGATGGCCCTGCGATGGCTGTCGGACCGGTTCGCCGACCGCCCCCTCGGCGAGAACCTGGCCCGCACCAAGTGGCCCACACTGTTCAACCCGTCGACCTACAAGGGCATGGCACGGTTGGCCGTCATCACCGCGAAAGTGTTGACCGGCAGGCGACTTCACCGGCTGCCGCTGTCGGTACTGGACCGCTGAACCTCAGGGTCGCCCGGGTGCCACCTCGGCAAGAGACGGCAGCTTCCAGTGCAGGCCCTGCTCGCGGTCGAAGCTCATCGGCTTGTAGCGCAGCAGACCGCTGCCCGGATACGGCGTGTACTCGCCGAACCACACCTCACCGTCGACGGCATACAGATCGATACGGATGAAATCCCAGTCGGCACCCAGGACCTTGGCGATCTCGAGCATCTTGTCGAGTTCGACGGGCCGCGGTTCCTCGGCGACGGGCTGAATCCGCCAGCGCACCGGGAGTTGGCGCCAGTTGGCGTCCAGAAAGGTGGTGGTCTGATGCGCGCCGAACCGGCCGCGATTCACCTGGATCAGTTCGACACGTCCGTCGAACACGAAGAACTTGTAGTCGACCGGCGGGTTGCCGTCCGGGGTGGGAATGCGCTCCTCCAGCAGCAGTTGCGCACGCGCCGCGCTGTACCCCCACTCGCCGAGTTCCAGCGGGGTCTCCGAGAACCACGTGCGGGTCTGCTTGTGCAGTGCGTCGATATCGGTCTGCGGGTCGGGCCCGAACAGCGCGCGACCGCTGCTGGCATTGGGTTTGAGGACCCAGGGCGGCAGCGAGTCGAGATCCGGGGCGTCGCGCAGATCGGTACCCGACCAGTACGTTTCCGGTATGCGCAGATCAGGACTCGGGTAGGCCTCGCGGGCCATCTCCTTCATCCACATCTTGTCGCAGGCCTTGACGATGCGATCGCGCCGATCGTTGAAGATCCGCCAGTTCACCTTCTCGTTGAAGGTGGTGGGGTTGGTGAAGTCACCCCGCTTGCGGATCATCATCAGATACAGGGCCTTGCGCATCGCCAGGACCGGCATCTTCTCGATCATCCGACGACGGGAGGCCTGCAGCCACGTCGGGGTGGGCACATATTCCAGCAGCGGCATCGCGGCACTCCGTAGATCTCGGTTATTGACGCGACGTCCATTTTGCTGATTCACCGTCGCGCGACCGACAACTTACTTGTCGGGCGCAGATCTGTGGGGCCTACCTTTTGCGAGATCTGCCACACCGGTGATGCCGGGTCAACGCTGCGCCGGTGCTGTCCCGTCGCTGCCGCCGCCGACGGGGGCGACCGGCACCGGGATGGGCGGGTACATCCCGGCGTAGTGCACCGGCGGCCAGGCGCCCAGATCATCGCGCGAGGCGGAGACCGCCATCAGCGCGTAGGTCAGCGCGGCCACCGCGGCCGGCAACAAAATGGTGGCCGCGATGACGAACGGCCCGTGCCCGAAGAACACCGCCGGGGCCTCGGCAACGTAATGCACCCGGTCGGACTCGGTGACCGGGGCGGTGTCCACGTCGATCGTGCCGTACCGCCAACGTGCCAGCACCGCGCCCACTCCCGCGGCGGCGCCCAGCGCGCCGGCCGCACCCAGCGCGAGCGCTGCCGCCAGCAGCGGCCCGCGGTGCGCACGCCACTGCCAGGCGGCCACCGCGCCGACCACCGCGATGACGCCGACGAATCCGACGAGCAGAAAAGCGCCCAGGAACAGTTGATCGGAGTCGTTGCCCAGATATGCGCGCACCCGGTCGCCGGCGCGGGTCAGCGCCACGATGCCCTGTGCGGGCGGCGCCAGCAGCGCCCACAGCGCGCCCGCCGCGACCCCGGCCGCCACCATGCCTGCGAAGACCCGCAGCGCCGCGCCGCGCCGCGAGATGCGCGGCGGATCGGTCGGTCCCGGGTTCACCGACGGGTGTCCAGATCGGTGGAGTCCACCTGACCGTGCCGCGAGCACTTGGCCCACCAGCCGGTGGGTCGCACCTGGACGATCATCCGGCGACCGCACTCGGCGCAGAACCGCGGCGGTTCCAGGCCCAGTTCGGCGGCGGTGGGCATCACCTTGCCCGCCGCACCCCCGACCTCGGCGCCGGTATAGACGTTGTAGACCCCGGCGCCGACGGGCGCGGGCAGAGCCTGGAATTCGTCGATCATCACCAACAGTTCTACAGCGTCGCGTTGAGCGCCTTGATCGGCATCTGCAGATCGTCGAGCAGTTCGAGGTCGGCTTCGGCGGGTCGGCCCAACGTGGTCAGGTAGTTGCCGACGATGACAGCGTTGATGCCACCGAGGATGCCTTGCTTGGCGCCGAGATCGCCGAGGGTGATCTCCCGACCACCGGCGAAGCGCAACATGGTCCGTGGCAGCGCCAACCGGAACGCCGCCACCGCCTTGAGCGCCTCCGACGCCGGCAGCACCTCCAGATCGCCGAAGGGGGTGCCCGGACGCGGGTTGAGGAAGTTCAGCGGCACCTCGTGCGGATTGAGTTCGGCGAGATTGGCGGCGAACTCGGCGCGCTGCTCGAGGCTCTCCCCCATGCCCAGGATGCCGCCGCAGCACACCTCCATCCCGGCCTCCCGCACCATCCGCAGCGTGTCCCAGCGCTCCTCCCAGGTATGGGTGGTCACCACATTGGTGAAGAACGACCGGGCAGTCTCCAGGTTGTGGTTGTAGCGGTGCACGCCCATCTCCGCGAGCCGCTGCACCTGCTCGGCGGTGAGCATGCCCAACGAGCAGGCGATCTGGATGTCGACCTCGTTGCGGATCGCCTCGATGCCCGCGGCGACCTGCGACAGCAGCCGCTCATCGGGTCCACGGACCGCTGCCACGATGCAGAACTCGGTGGCGCCGGTCTTTGCGGTCTGTTTGGCGGCCTCGACCAGGCTGGGGATGTCCAGCCACGCGCTGCGCACCGGTGAGGCGAAAAGCCCCGACTGCGAACAGAAGTGGCAGTCCTCGGGACATCCGCCGGTCTTGAGGCTGATGATGCCCTCGACCTCGACGTCCGGTCCGCACCACTTCATCCGGACCTCGTGTGCGAGTTCCAGCAGATCGTCGAGCCGATCATCGGAAAGCTGCAGCACCTGCAACGTCTGGTCCTGGTCGAGACCGACGCCGCGGTCGAGTACCTGCTCGCGTGCCACTGCCAGAATGTCGGTCACCAGAAGTCCTCCGTTTGAACACGTCGTCTGAACGTCGCCGCCGACAGTTGAACACTGTTCAGGCTTGAACGGTGTTCAGGTTAGGGTAAGGGTGTGCAGCTCCACAAACGGGACGTCGTCGACACGGCGACCGCACTGCTCGACGATTTCGGGATCGCCGACCTGACCATGCGCCACCTGGCGCGCGAACTCAGCGTCAGCCCGGGCGCGCTGTACTGGCATTTCGCCAACAAGCAGGAACTGCTGGGGGCGGTCGCCGACCGGATCCTGCAGCCGGCGTTGGACGATCCGGCAACCGGCCGCTGGCAGGATCAGCTCACGGCGTCGTGCCGCCGGCTTCGCGATGCGCTGTTGTCGCACACCGACGGTGCCGAATTGGTGTCGGCCAGTTTCGCCGCCGGACAGTCCGAGGCGATGACGCAGATCGTGGCGCGGCTGAGCGACGCGGCAATCGCGGCAGGTGTTGCGGATTCACATGCCGCGCTGGCCGCCCGCACCGTCGTCTACTACGTGCTGGGCTTCACCGTCGACGAGCAGTCCCGGCTGCAGTGGGACGCCGCGGGCGCCGAATTGCCGGAGAGTCAGTCCGCGTTGGCCGGCGGCGCCGACCAACGCTTCGCCTTCGGCCTGGGCTTGCTGGTGGACGGCATGGCCGCGCACAGCCGGCTCGTGCGTTAACCGGCAGCCAAGTCGATCGGGTACTCGACCCGCGCATCGCCGTCCCAGTGCCGCAGCCCGGTCAAGGTCCCGGCAAGATCCGCGCCGGTGCCCACCACCGTCATCGCCCGCTCCAGCTGCCCGGCATCCACGCGCCGCGCCAACGTGACGTGCGGTGTCCACTGCCCGGTCGCGGCGTGCGCCAGCGGCCCGGAGTTCATGTGCGGCAGGCAAATCCGGTTCACCTCGGCATGCAGGTCCAGCAGTGCCCGCGACGGCACCACCAGCAGCGCCAGAGTGAACGGTCCCCGACCGAACAGCAACGGCGCACCCATCCGGCACGGCACCGGCATCAGGTCGGCCACCGCCTGTAGCGCGGTGTCGACCTCCGATGACAGCGCGGCACCCACCGTGACCGTGACGTGCGGGCGATTGCTGGGTGATCGGTGCGAGGCCTGACTGCGCACCCCCGCCTCGGCGAGCGCATCCCAGATGCCCCGCACCGCCGCATCGGCGGCCGCGTCCAGGGTGAGTTCGACCGAGTGCACCATGACTAGACCAGACTCTCGATCCAGGTCCGCTCGAAGGCGGCGGCGCTGAGCGACTCGAACTGCGCGGCCGTCAATGCACCCGCCCGCGCTGGCAGTACCGCGCGCACCGGCGCCAGCGCCGCCAGCGCGTCCCGGTTCCCCCGTTCGGCGACGCCGGGTTCCTGCGGCCAGGCGCCGATCACCAGGCCGGCACAGCGGACACCTTGGCCCGCAAGGGATTCCAAAGTAAGGGCGGTGTGATTGAGCGTGCCGAGACCGGCCGCCACCACGACCAGAACCGGAGCCCGCAGTGCGACCGCCAGGTCGCGCAGCGTCACACCGTCGGCACCCAGTTCGACCAGCAACCCGCCGGCACCCTCGACGATCGTCAGCCGTCCGGGGGCGTCGACGGCCCGCACCGCGTCGAGCAACGCCGACCGACTGGGCAGCGGCAGTCCCGCGCGGGCAGCGGCAGCCACCGGGGCCAGCGGTTCCGGATAGCGCCAACCTCCGTGCAGCGCAGCGATTCCGGCCTGCCTGCGGACCTCCCCGAGGTCGTCGTCGCCGTCGATGGTGCCGGTCTGCACCGGTTTGCACACCGCGACGTCCAATCCGGCCAACCGTCCCGCACATGCCAGCGCCGATGTCGTCACCGTCTTGCCCACGCCGGTGTCGGTGCCGGTGATCAACAGGATCGTCATCGGCTGTGCCCGAGCACGTCGGTGAGCACCGCACGCGCCGACGCCATCTCGTCGGGGGTCAGCGCGGCCCGCGCGGTCAGTCGCAGCCGGGAGGTCCCTGCCGGAACGGTCGGCGGCCGGAAACACCCAACCCGAACCCCGCGCTCCAGACATGCAGCGGCCGCGGCGACGGAGACCTCGGGATCGCCGAGGATCACCGAGACCACTGCCGAGGTCGGTTCCTCGGCCACATCGCAGATCTGCGCGAGCTCGGCCGCCCTGGTGAGCACCGCATCGGCCAGTTGCGGTTCGCCGATGAGTACCTGCAAAGCGGCCAGCGCCGCCCCGACCGACGCCGGGGCCAGGCCGGTGTCGAAGATGAACGGCCGCGCGGTGTCGATCAGGTGGGCGCGCACGGCGGCCGGACCCAGCACCACCCCGCCCTGGCTACCCAGCGCCTTGGACAGCGTCGTGGTCATCACCACGTCCGGTTGCCCGGCCAGCCCGAGTTCATGGAGCAGGCCCTGTCCGCCGACACCGCGCACACCGAGACCGTGTGCCTCGTCGACCACGAGCAACGCGCCGGAGCGCCGGCACACCTCGTGCAGTTCACGAAGTGGCGCCAGCGCTCCGTCGGTGCTGAACACCGACTCGGTGACCACCACCGCCCGGTCTTCCGACCGGGTGGACAGGGCGTCGGCGACAGCGTCGACGTCGCGGTGCGGCGTCACCGCGACGCGGGCCCGCGCCAACCGGCAGGCGTCGACGATGGAGGCATGCGTCAGCGCGTCGGAGACCAGCAGCGATCCCGGCCCGGTCAGGGAGACCAACGCACCGATATTGGCGGTGTAACCCGAGGAGAAGACCAGTGCCGATTCGGCACCGACGAACTCGGCGAGCGCGGCCTCGAACTGCTCGTGAAGTTCGGTGTTGCCGGTGACCAGGCGTGAGCCACCCGAACCCGCGCCCCAGGTGCGCAACGCCTGCACCCCGCCCTCGAGGACGGCCGGGTGCTGCGAGAGGCCGAGGTAGTCGTTGGAGGCCAGGTCGAGTTCGGTGCCCACCGGCGGCCGGACCCGCAGGGTGCGGCGAAGTCCCTGCGCGCGGCGGCGCTCTTCGACCTCGGCCAGCCAAGCCAACGGGGAAAGACCGGTACGCGTCACGGTGCTGGCTCCTCCTGAACGGTGTTCAATTCACCGATCAGGTTAGTGCACGCGCGACAGCCACCATGCCGCCACCGATCTGAGCGACTTCCTCGGTGCTGCAGATGAACGGCGGCATGGCATAGACCAGCTTTCCGAACGGCCGCAACCAGAGGCCGTGCCGCAACGCGGTCTCGGTCGCACGCACCATGTCGACCGGCTCGTGCATCTCGATCACGCCGATCGCACCCAGAACGCGGACGTCGGCCACAGCCGAGAGCTCACGTGCCGGCTCCAGGCCGGCGCGCAGTCCGGATCCGATACCGCGCACCGCTGCGCGCCAATCGCCCTCCAGCAGCAACTCGACCGCGGCCACCGAGACCGCGCACGCCAGCGCATTGGCCATGAACGTAGGACCGTGCATCAGTGCGCCGGGCTCACCGGCACTGATGGCCTGCGCGATGTCCGCGGTGCACAACGTGGCCGCCAGCGTCAGGTAGCCGCCGGTCAGCGCCTTGCCCACGCACATGATGTCCGGGCTCACCCCGGCATGGTCGGCGGCGAACAGCTCCCCGGTGCGCCCGAAACCGGTCGCGATCTCATCGAAGATGAGCAGCACACCGTGCGCGTCGCAGATACGGCGCAGCTCCACCAGATAGCGCGGGTCATGAAAACGCATCCCGCCGGCGCCCTGGACCACCGGCTCGACGATCACCGCGGCCAGTTCGTCGGCATGTTCGGCCAGTTGCGCCTCGAATGCCGCAACATAGGCCGGGTCGTAGGCACCCGGCACCGGCGGTGCGAACACCTGCCGGACCAGCACATCGCTCCAGATCGCGTGCATACCGCCGTCGGGATCGCAGACGCTCATCGGCGTGAAGGTGTCCCCGTGATACCCACCGCGCCAGGTCATCAGCCGGTGCTTGCCCGGCCGCCCGCGGCTGCGCCAGTACTGCAGCGCCATCTTCGCGGCCACCTCCACCGACACCGAACCGGAATCGCTGAAGAACACCGTCTCCAACCCGGCGGGGGTGATCTCGACCAGCAGCTGGGCCAGCCGGGCGGCCGGCTCGTGGGTGAGGCCCCCGAACATGACGTGGTTCATCGTCGCCAGCTGCGCGGAGATGGCGGCGTCCAACCTGGGGTGGCCGTGCCCGTGCACCGCCGTCCACCACGAACTCATGGCATCGAGGACCTCGATCTGGCGGCCATCGTGCACGACGCGCAGCCACGCACCCTTGGCGCCGACAGCAACCACCGGGGGCTGCGCGGCCCGGCCCATCGTGCTGTAGGGGTGCCAGATGTGCGCGGTGTCGATCGCGCTGATCTCAGAGGGTGTCAACGCCGGCATGGGATCGGACACTATCGCCCGGTGGAGCGGACACCTTCGCGCGCGCCCGCGACCTGAGGCACCCAGGTTCCTTAGGTAGATTGACTCCCCGACCATGATGACCCTCGCTCCAGCCCGACCTGCGCGTACCGCCGGTCCGGTGTCGACCGCCGGCACCGCATCGGCCACTCGCACCTCGGGCTTCTACCGGCATGACCTCGACGGACTCCGCGGGGTCGCGATCGCGCTCGTCGCGGTCTTCCATGTCTGGTTCGGACGGGTCTCCGGCGGGGTGGACGTCTTCCTGGCGCTGTCGGGGTTCTTCTTCGGTGGCCGGCTACTGCGCTCGGCGCTGGACGAGGCGGTCGCGATCCGCCCGGTGTCCGAGGTGATCCGGCTGGTCCGACGGCTGCTTCCGGCGCTCATCGTGGTCCTCGCGGCTGCCGCCGTGCTGACGATCCTCATCCAGCCCGAGACGCGCTGGGAGACATTCGCCGATCAGAGCCTGGCCAGCCTGGGCTACTACCAGAACTGGGAACTGGCCAACAGCGCCGCAGATTACCTGCGGGCCGGTGAAACCGTCAGCCCGCTGCAGCACATCTGGTCGATGTCGGTTCAGGGTCAGTTCTACATCGCGTTCCTGGTGTTGATCCTCGCGTTGGCCTTCGCGTTGCGCGGCCGCCTCGGCAGGCACCTGCGGACGGTGTTCATCGTCCTGCTCACCGCGCTGACCATCGCGTCCTTCGTGTACGCGATCATCGCGCACAACACCGACCAGGCCGTCGCCTACTACAACAGCTTCGCCCGCGCATGGGAGCTGACGCTGGGCGCACTGATCGGGGCGCTGGTGCCCTATGTGCGGTGGCCCATGTGGCTGCGCACCATCGTGGCCACCGTCGCGCTGGCCGCCATCCTGTTGTGCGGCTGGCTGATCGACGGCGTCCGCGAATTCCCCGGCCCGTGGACGCTGGTGCCGGTGGGCGCCACCGTGCTGTTCATCCTGTCGGCGGCCAACCGTGGTGCCGATCCCCGGGTGGACGGCAAGTTGCCGGCCCCCAACCGCCTGCTGGCCACCAAGCCGTTCGTGTGGTTGGGCTCGATCGCCTACTCGCTGTACCTGTGGCACTGGCCGCTGCTCATCTTCTGGCTGGCCTACAGCGGCAAGGAGCACGTCGACTTCGCCGACGGCGCGGTGGTGCTGCTGATTTCCGGCGTGCTGGCCTGGTTGACGATGCGCTACGTCGAGACGCCGCTGCGGTACCGCGCACCCGTACGCGCCGCGGACGCAGTGGTCATCCCGTGGCGCAAGCGGATGCGCAGGCCCACCATCGTGCTGGGTTCGGTGGTGACGCTGCTGGGTGTCACCCTGACCGCCACGTCGTTCACCTGGCGGGAGCACGTCACCGTCGAACGGGCCAGCGGCAAGGAACTGTCCGGGCTCTCGGCGCGCGACTATCCCGGTGCGCGAGCCCTGATCAACAACGCCAAGGTGCCCAAGCTGCCGATGCGCCCGACGGTGCTGGAGGCCAAGAACGACATCCCCGAGTCCACGCCCGCGGGCTGCATCAGCGATTTCGACAACGTCGACGTCATCAACTGCACCTACGGCAACAAGGACGCCCAGCGCACCATCGCGTTGGCCGGCGGCTCGCATGCCGAGCACTGGATCACCGCGCTGGATCTGTTGGGACGCCTGCACGATTTCAAGGTGGTCACCTACCTGAAGATGGGCTGCCCGCTGACCACCGAGCAGAAGCCACTCGTGATGGGTGACAACCGCCCCTACCCGAAGTGCCGGGAGTGGAACGAGAAGGTGATGCCGAAGCTGCTGGCCGACAAGCCCGATTTCGTCTTCACCACCTCGACCCGGCCCTGGAACATCAAACCCGGCGACGTGATGCCCAGCCAGTATCTCGGCATCTGGCAGGAATTCGCCGACGCCGGCATCGACGTGCTGGCGATGCGGGACACCCCGTGGCTGGTGCGCAACGGCAAACCGTACTTCCCGGCGGACTGCCTGGCCGCCGGCGGCGACGCCATCTCCTGCGGTATCAAACGCGCTGCGGTACTGTCCGACGTCAACCCCACCCTCGCCTACGTGGAACGGTTCCCGAACCTGAAGCCCCTCGACATGACCGACGCGGTGTGCCGACCGGACTTCTGCCGAGTTGTGGAGGGAAACGTGTTGATGTATCACGACGCTCATCACCTCTCGACCACGTACGTCCGCACCATGACGAACGAACTCGGCCGCCAACTCTCGGCTGCCACCGGCTGGTGGTGACATGGACATCACGGTCTGGCCCGGCACCGCCTACCCGCTCGGCGCCACCTATGACGGTGCGGGGACGAACTTTTCGTTGTTCTCCGAGGTCGCCGAGAAGGTCGAGCTCTGTTTGATCGCCAAGGACGGCACCGAAACCCGCATCCCGCTGGATGAGGTGGATGGATACGTCTGGCACGCCTACCTGCCGACGGTCAGCCCCGGCCAGCGCTACGGATTCCGGGTACACGGACCGTGGGATCCGGCCGCCGGACACCGGTGCGATCCGAGCAAGCTGCTGCTCGACCCGTACGGCAAGTCCTTCCACGGTGACTTCACCTTCAGCCAGGCGCTGTTCTCCTACGATCTGAAATCCGACCACCCGGCCGTGACGGGCGCGGATCCGGCGGTGGACTCACTGGGGCACACCATGACCAGCGTGGTGATCAACCCGTTCTTCGATTGGGGATCGGACCGGGCACCGCGCACGCCGTACCACGAGACGGTCATCTACGAGGCCCATGTCAAGGGTCTGACGCAGTTGCACCCCGACATCCCCGAGCAATTGCGCGGCACCTATGCGGGACTGGCGCATCCGGTGATCATCGAGCACCTCAAGTCCCTCAACGTCACCGCCATCGAGCTGATGCCGGTGCATCAGTTCCTGCACGACCACCGACTGCTCGAGCTGGGACTGCGAAACTACTGGGGCTACAACACCTTCGGATTCTTCGCGCCGCACGCGGAGTACGCGGCCAATCGCCATGCCGGCGGCGCGGTCCCGGAATTCAAGGCGATGGTGCGCTCCTTCCACGACGCCGGCATCGAAGTCATCCTGGACGTGGTCTACAACCACACCGCCGAAGGCAACCACCTCGGCCCCACGCTGAACTTCCGCGGTATCGACAATGCCGCGTACTACCGCCTACTCGACGGTGAGGAGCAGTTCTACAAGGACTTCACCGGCACCGGCAACAGCCTGAACGCGCGTCATCCGCACACGCTGCAGCTGATCATGGATTCGCTGCGCTACTGGGTGCTGGAGATGCACGTCGACGGTTTCCGGTTCGACCTCGCCTCCACCCTGGCCCGCGAGTTCTACGATGTCGACCGCCTCTCGGCATTCTTCGACCTGGTGCAACAGGATCCGGTGATCAGCCAGGTCAAGCTCATCGCCGAACCCTGGGACGTCGGCGAGGGCGGCTATCAGGTCGGCAACTTTCCGGGCCTGTGGACCGAGTGGAACGGTAAGTACCGCGACACCGTGCGCGACTACTGGCGCGGTGAGCCGGCGACCCTGGGCGAGTTCGCCTCCCGGCTGACCGGCTCGTCGGACCTGTACGAGAACACCGGCCGACGCCCCGGCGCCAGCATCAACTTCGTCACCTGCCACGACGGCTTCACCCTCGCCGACCTCGTGTCCTACAACGAAAAGCACAATGAGGCCAACGGCGAGGACAACCGCGACGGGGAAAGCCACAACCGGTCGTGGAACTGCGGTGTCGAAGGACCCACCGACGACCCCGAGATCTGCGCGCTGCGGGCCCGGCAGATGCGCAATGTCATCGGCACGCTGATGGTGTCGCAGGGCACGCCGATGATCAGCCACGGCGACGAGATCGGCCGAACGCAGGGCGGCAACAACAACGCCTACTGTCAGGACAACCCGGTCGCGTGGGTGGACTGGTCCAAGCTGGCCGAGAACACCGAACTGCTGGAGTTCTTCCGCAAGGCGGTGGCACTGCGCAAGAAGCACCCGGTGTTCCGCCGGCGTCGCTTCCTGGCCGGCAACCCGATCCGCAGCGGCGAACAGGAACGCGATATCGCGTGGCTGACACCATCGGGCACGGAAATGACGCCCCAGGACTGGGGTTCGGGCTTCGGTAAGAGCATCACGGTGTTCCTCAACGGCGATGCCATCCCCGAACCGAACGCCCGCGGTGAGCGGGTGCGCGACGACTCGTTCCTGCTGTGCTTCAACGCACACGACGAATCGTTGGATTTCGTGCTGCCTCCCGATGATTACGCCGAAAAATGGGTAACCGCGTTGGACACCGGCGACCCCGCCGGTGCCGACGAGGTGACGATTTCTGCCGGCGAGAAGATCTCGCTGCAGCCACGTTCGCTTCGGGTGCTGAAGAAAACGACCTAGGCGGTAATGGCTGATGGGTGTCCCGGTCTCCACATATCGGCTTCAGATGCGCGGTGACTCGTTCACCTTCGCCGACGCGGTGGACCTGCTGGACTATCTGCACGACCTCGGCGTCTCACACCTGTACCTGTCCCCCATCCTGACCGCGGCGCATGGTTCGGCCCACGGTTACGACGTCACCGACCCGACGACCGTCTCGGCGGCCCTCGGCGGTCCGGAGGGGCTGGCCGAGTTGTCGGCCCAGGCGCGCGCCCGCGGCCTCGGACTCATCGTCGACATCGTGCCCAACCATGTCGGCGTCGACGATCCGACCCAGAACGCCTGGTGGTGGGATGTGCTCAAGCACGGCCGGGATTCGTCGTTCGGAGCGTTCTTCGACATCGATTGGGAGGTGGCCGACGGCCGGATCCTGTTACCGGTGCTCGGTTCCGACGACGACGTCGCCGACCTCACGGTGGACGGTGATGTGCTGCGCCTGGGTGAGCGGACCTGGCCCATCGCCGCAGGGACGGCCGACGACGGCGCCGCGGGCCCCGCCGTGCACGACCGCCAACACTACAAACTCATCGGCTGGCGCAACAATGTGTGCGGATATCGACGCTTCTTCTCGATCACCTCGCTTGCCGGTCTGCGCCAGGAAGATCCGGCGGTGTTCGATGCGACGCACACCGAGGTGCGGCGCTGGTTCACCGAAGGCCTCGTCGACGGTCTGCGCATCGATCATCCCGACGGGCTGACCGACCCCGCGAACTATCTGCGGTGGCTGCGCGATCTGGTCGGACCCGCCGCCTGGATCGTCATCGAGAAGATCCTGGCTCCCGATGAGCCGTTGGACGTCACCCTGCCCGTGGACGGCAGCACCGGTTACGACGCGCTGCGTGAGATCGGTGGACTGTTCGTCGATCCCGCCGCCGAGCCGGAACTGAGCGGGATGTACGACACCGACGCCGAGTACGAGACGCAGGTCGCCGAGCTCAAGATCCGAGCCGCCACCGTGACCTTGGCCAGCGAGTTGGCCAGACTGCACCGTGCGATCGTGGCCGAGACCGGGTCGGATCACCCGCGGCTGTCGGAGTCGGTCGCCGAACTGCTGACCCACATCGGGGTATACCGGTTCGATTACCCTGTCCTGGCGGCGGTGGGACCGGTGGCGATCGCCGAAACCATCTCGGCACGTGGTGATCTCGCCGAGCCGCTGCAGATCGTCGCGGCCGCCGTCGCGATGGGAGGCGAGTCGGCCAAGCGAATTCAACAGTTGTGCGGCGCGGTGACCGCAAAGGCCGTCGAGGACTGCGAGTTCTACCGCGACGCGCGGCTGGTATCGCTCAACGAGGTCGGTGGCGAGCCGGACCGCTTCGGCGTCAGCGCGGCGGAGTTCCACGCCCGCGCCGCGGCGAGGGCGCAGCTGTGGCCGCGCGCCATGGTGACCACGTCGACGCACGACACCAAGCGCAGCGAGGACGTCCGCGCCCGGATCGGGGTGTTGTCGCAGGTGCCTGCGCTGTGGGCCGACCGGGTCGCGCGCTGGTCGCAGGTGGTGATACCGCCGGATGCTGCCACCGGACTGTTCCTGTGGCAGAACATCTTCGGTGTGTGGCCGGTCGGTGGCGAGGTCACCGACGAATTGCGTGATCGCTTGCACGCTTACGCCGAGAAGGCCATCCGGGAAGCCGCGGTGCACACCTCCTGGAACGAGCCCGACACGGAATTCGAGACCGCCGTGCACGAGTGGCTCGACTCCGTCGTCGACGGACCGGTCGCCACCGAGCTGACCGCGCTGGTCGATCAGCTGCACCCGCACGCCGTCAACGACGCCGTCGGGCAGAAGCTGCTGGCGCTGACCGTGCCGGGCATCCCGGACGTCTATCAGGGCACCGAGTTGCTCGATGACAGCCTTGTCGATCCCGACAACCGTCGCCCGGTCGACTATGCGGCGCGGCGGGCGGCATTGGCCGCGGGCACCGACCCCAAGATCCGGGTGGTCGGTGCCGCACTGCGCTTGCGCAGGGAACGGCCCCAGAGCTTCCTGGCCGGCGATCATCGGCCGCTGTTGTCGCACGGCGTGGCCGCCGATCACGTCATCGGGTTCTGCCGCGGCTCCGAGGTGGCGGTGGCCGTGAGTCGATGGACCGCGGGGTTGACCGAAACCGGATGGGGTGACACCACATTGACCTTGCCCGACGGGACATGGACCGACAGACTGACCGGGCGCAGGCTGTCCGGTCCGGTCGCCGCGGCCGACCTATTCGCCGAGTTGCCGGCCGTGCTGCTGGAGCGTGCGTGATGACCTCCTTCGAAGTATGGGCGCCGCGGGCGCAGCGGGTCCAGGTCGACGTCGACGGGTCCCGGCACCCGATGGTGCGCGAGGACGGCGACTGGTGGCGCGCCGAGATCGCCGCCTCCCCGCAGAGCCGGTACGGGTTCGTCCTGGACGACGACGACACGGTGCTGCCCGACCCACGATCGGCGCGCCAACCCGACGGGGTGCACGGGCTGTCGCAACTCTGGCGACCGCGCGATCTCCCGATGCCCTGGGCCGGGCGCAGCGTCGAGGGCGCGACCATCTACGAGTTGCACATCGGGACGTTCACCCCCGAGGGCACCTTCGATGCCGCGGTCACAAAGCTGGACCATCTGGTCGATCTCGGCGTCGCTTTCGTCGAGGTGATGCCGGTCAACGCGTTCAGCGGGACGCACGGCTGGGGCTATGACGGTGTGCTCTGGTACGCCGTGCACGAGCCATACGGTGGGCCGGATGCCCTGCTGCGGTTCGTCGATGCCTGTCACAGCCGCGGTCTCGGCGTACTCATCGACGCGGTGTTCAACCACCTCGGCCCATCGGGCAACTACCTGCCCCGCTTCGGCCCCTATCTGTCCAGCGGCAGCAACCCGTGGGGCGAGTCGATCAACATCGCCGACTCCGGTGCCGACGAGGTGCGCCGCTACATCATTGACTGCGCTCTGCGCTGGATGCGCGACTTCGGCGCTGACGGGCTGCGCCTGGACGCCGTGCACGCACTGGTCGACACCACCGCAGTGCACATTCTGGAGGAGCTGGCCGCCGAGACCGAGCAATTGGCACAAGAATTGGGCCGTCCGCTGTCGTTGGTCGCCGAGAGCGACATGAACGACCCGCGCACGATCACCCCGCGCGACCAGGGTGGTCTGGGCATGACCGCACAGTGGGATGACGATATCCACCACGCCATCCACACGGCGGTGTCCGGTGAGCGGCAGGGCTATTACGGCGACTTCGGTTCCCTGCAGACCTTGGCCCAGACCTTGGCGAACGGCTTCTTCCACGCCGGAACGTTCTCGTCGTTCCGCGGCCGGCGGCACGGCCGCCCGTTGGACACCGCCACCATCCCGGCCACCAAACTGGTGGCCTACACGCTGACCCATGACCAGGTCGGCAACCGCGCCATCGGCGATCGCCCGTCACAGAACCTGACGCCCGGCCAGCTCGCCGTCAAGGCGGCCCTGGCACTCGGATCGCCCTACACGGCAATGCTTTTCATGGGTGAAGAGTGGGGTGCGAGCACACCGTTCCAGTTCTTCAGCTCCCATCCGGAACCCGAGCTGGCCCGTGCCACCGCGGAGGGTCGCAAGGCCGAGTTCGCCGCCCACGGATGGGACGCCGCCGAGATTCCCGACCCACAGGATCCGGCCACCTTCGAGCGTTCGAAGCTGAACTGGGCGGAGGTGGGCGACGGTGTGCATGCCCGACTGTTGGAAACCTACCGAGCCTTGATAGCGCTGCGTCGCGGCGAACCCGATTTCGCCGACCCGTGGCTGACGCACCTGCGCGTCGACTTCGACGAGGACGCACGGTGGATCGTGCTGCATCGCGGCGCGTTCGCCGTCGTGTGCAACCTCGGTGAATCGCCGGTGTCGGTGCCGGTCACGGGTGAGGTCGTCTTGGCCTGGGAGCAGCCGACCAGCGAGGGTGACGCGACCGTGGTGCCGGGGTATTGTTTCGCAATTCTGCGAACTGTCAACTGAGCTTCCACAGCCTGTGCACAGCGCATTGTGAGGCTGCAGCGCGTTCGCCACGATGCGGATATGTCTGCCATTCTTCCGATTCCGCCGCTCGAATCCGCCACCGATCCGGTGCAGTCCTCCGCCGACATCGGCCAACGTTGGCGAGCCCTGATGGGCCCGTTCAGCTTTTACAGACCGCTGCTTCACTTCCTGTTCGTCGGATCGGACCGGCGATTCATCAAGGTGCTGACCGAAGTGGAGGTCGACCTGAGACCGGATCCGACACACGCGCTGCGCTTGATGCGCGTCATCGCCGAATTGATGGATGACAGCCCGCCGGACACCACGGTGGCTTTCTTACTCGCCAGGCCCGGCCGGGATGGGATTTCGGCGCACGACAGGCGTTGGGCGGCGGTGCTCAACGATTGCGCCGCTGCATACCGGGTCCCGATCGAGCCGTTCTTCCGGGCGAACGATGACGACCTCGTCGAGGTGTCGTCGGCATGATGTCAGGTCAGGTATCGGTAGGTCGGTGAACCCGGCTCCAGCAGCTCGACGTGCGCATCGGAATCGTGCATCCGCTTCAGCAACCCATCCAGGTCGCCTGCCGATCCCATCTCGATACCGACAAGTGCCTCCCCGGTCTCGCGGTTGTTGCGCTTGACGTACTCGAACAGCGTGATGTCGTCGTTGGGACCCAACACGGTGTCCAGGAATCCGCGCAACGCACCGGGCTCTTGGGGGAAGTCGACCAGGAAGTAATGCTTGAGTCCCCGGTGCACCAGCGAACGTTCCAGGATCTCGCCGTAGCGCGAGACGTCGTTGTTGCCGCCGGAGATGATGCAGACCACCGTCGTGTCGGGGGTGATATCGGCCTCCAACAGCGCCGCCACCGACAGGGCGCCGGCGGGTTCGGCGATGATCCCCTCATTCTGGTAGAGATCCAGCATTGCCGAGCAGACCGCGCCCTCGTCGACCGCCGTGATGGACAGCATGTCACCGGCCGCGGCGAGCGCGGCGTAAGTGTGGGTACCGGCCCTGGCAACCGCGGCGCCGTCGACGAACTGGTCGACATGCTCCAAGGTGACCGGGGTGCCCGCCGCCAGCGCCGCCAGCATCGACGCGGCTCCGGCCGGTTCGGCGCCCAGCACCGCGGTGCTGGTGGTGCGCTCGGACAGGTATGTGGTGATACCGGCGATACAACCTCCGCCACCCACGGGGACGATCACCAAGTCCGGCTCGCCGGGCAACTGGTCGAGCAGCTCGACGGCGATGGTGCCCTGCCCCGCCATGGTGCGCGGGTCGTCATAGGGCGGCACCAGGGTGGCGCCGGTGCGTGCGACGTCGTCGAGGGCGGCCTGCGCCGCCAGATCGTAGGTCTTGCCACCGACGATGAGCTCGATGAACTCGCCGCCGTGATAGCGGATGCGGTCGCGCTTCTGCTTCGGCGTCTTGGCCGGCACATAGATGCGGCCGTGCACACCCATCGAACGGCATGCGAGCGCGAAACCCTGGGCGTGGTTGCCGGCCGAGGAACAGACCACGCCGGCAGCGAGCTCCTCGGCGGTCAGCTGCATGAGCAGGTTGTAGGCACCACGAAGCTTGTAGGAGCGGACCGCCTGCAGGTCCTCACGCTTGAGATACACCTGCGCGCCGGTGATGTGCGACAGTCGGTCGCTGAACTGGAGCGGGCTGACCGTAACGACACCGCTAATTCGCTCGGCTGCCTCGTCCACGTCGGTGGCGGTCAGCGGCGAAGTGCGGTGATTCAGATCGGTCGACACCCGACAATGGTGCCACTACCTGGGCCGCCTGCGAAAACCGGTTATGCTCGCGGCGACATGCCGGATCGAAGATTTCGGTTGCCCGAACTTCATGTTCAGAGTTATCGTGTAGGCGTGACGACGCGCTCCGAAATTCCCATCGCCGGGGTCCCCTGGCCGATGTACAAGCTGCTTGCCCTGATGGTGGGCGCAGTGGTGCTGGTCGTCGTCGGCGTCGTCACCGCCAGCCTGGCCCCGGCCGTTTTGACCGCAGCCGCTACGTCAACTGTGGTGTGGCTGACCGGCGGGATGTCGGCCCGCCGCTAGCACTGGGTCGGCATGGCGTGCGGAATTCTGCACGAACAATCCTCGATCGACGGACATGGGCAATCCAGTCCTCGGGCGATGACTTCCTTGGCGTGCTGCAGCGCCAGCACCTGTTCATCGATCTCGACGAGCTTGGCCTCGGCCAGGGCGCGGGCCACGGTCTTGCCCGGCGTGTCATCCCCCATCAGGACTGCGATCTCGTCGAGGGCGAAACCTGCCGCCTTGCAGGCGGTGATGATGTCCAAGCGCACCAGCACGGATTCCTGATAACGCCGCTGACCGCCGACGCGGTCCGGTGCCGGTAGCAGACCCACCTGCTCGTAGTAGCGCAGCGCGGTCGGCGCGACGCCGGCGCGGACGGCCACCTCGCCTATCGTCATCGATGCCGCCATGGAACCGGCCTCCTCGCAGGACTTGACTTCGAGTCAACTCTAAGTTGTTCACTGTCGATCATGACATCCACCAGAGCCGATCTGTCCGCCCTACGTTCATCCCGCTACGCGATGCTGCGCACCTACCGCAGGGACGGAGAGCCGGTCGACACGCCCATCTGGTTCGTTCTCGAAGGCCGAACGGTATTGTTCCGCAGCAAGATCGGACCCAAGACGCGAAGGTTGCAAGCCCATCCGGACGTCCGACTCGCGATATGCGATCACCGCGGCAACAAGGTGGGTGATTTCATGCCCGGTCGGGCCCGGATGCTGGCCGGCGACGACGCGCAGCGTGCCAACACCGCGCTACATCGCCGTTACGGGTGGCAGTGGAACATCCTGCCGCTACTGAAAATTCCGGGTATCACCAATGTCCACCGCGACCTGCCCATCGGTGAGAAGTTCCGGCGGACACGCCACCGCGACCTGTGGCCGGACAGCGCGATCGCGGCGATCGACCTCTGACCGCGGATCAACCGCCCAGGCAGCCGGGGCCCAGCAGCGCCTTGAGATCTCCCATCAGCGCGGACGACGGCGTCACCCGCAGCGACTGGTCGAGTTCCAGCGTCGTGATCCGCTCTCCGCTGATCAGCCGCAGATGCACCTGCGAGGTACCGGGATGGCGTGCCAACACCTGCTTGAGCGCAGTCACCTTGTCGTGCGTGCACTGGCGAGTGGGCAGGCTGACCGCCACCGGCCGGTCTCCCTGCGCATTCGAGAAATCGGGCACCACAAGATCATTGGCGATCAGCGAGATCCGGTCATCGCGGATGGCCACCTTCGCCCCGACGATCACCACCGCGTCATCGGCGATGTCCGCGCCGAACGCCGAGTAGGTCTGCGGAAAGAACAACACCTCGATACCACCGGTCAGATCCTCGACCTGCGCGGAGGCCCACGGCAATCCGTTCTTGTTGACCCGCCGGTTGACCGAGGCCAGGATGCCGCCGATACGCACCTGGGTGTCGTTGGCGATATCACCCTCCAGGATGGCCGGGATCTGGGTGTCGATATGCGAGGTGAGCAGATGCGCCACCCCGTCGAGGGGATGGCCGGACACATACAGACCCAGCATCTCGCGTTCGAGGGCAAGCTTGTGCTTGTCCTCCCACTCCCCCTCGGGAACCGGGATGGTGAACACCGATTCCATCCCAGAATCGGCGTCGCCGCCACCGAACAGGTCGAACTGCCCGACGGCCTCGGCCTTCTTGGTGCCCAGCACCGAGTCGACGGCATCGGCATGGACCAGGAACAGACCCTTACGAGGGTGGCCCAGCGAGTCGAACGCGCCGGCCTTGATCAGTGATTCCGTCACCTTCTTGTTGCAGGCGGTGATGTCGATCTTGTTCAGGTAGTCCGAGAAATCGGTGTACTTACCCTTGTCGTTGCGTGCGGTGATGATCGACTGCACAACATTCGCGCCGACGTTGCGCACACCGCCCAGACCGTAGCGGATATCGGTGCCGACCGAGGCGAAGTTGTGCACCGATTCGTTGACGTCCGGTGGCAGCACGGTGATTCCGAGCCGACGGCAGTCCGACAGGTAGACCGCAGCCTTGTCCTTGTCGTCACCGACCGAGGTCAGCAGACCGGCCATGTATTCGGCGGGATAGTTGGCCTTCAGGTACGCCGTCCAGAACGACACCAGACCGTAGCCGGCGGCGTGCGACTTGTTGAAGGCGTACCCGGCGAACGGAAGAATGGTGTCCCACAACGCCTTCACGGCGGCCTCGGAGAAGCCGTTGGCGGTCATGCCCTCCTTGAAGCCCTTGTACTCGGCCTCGAGCACCTCGAGCTTCTTCTTGCCCATGGCTTTTCGCAGCGCGTCGGCCTTGCCCATGGTGTAGGAGGCGACCTTCTGGGCGATGAACATGATCTGCTCTTGATAGACGATCAGGCCGTAGGTCTCGGCCAGGATCTCCTTGAGCGGTTCTTCGAGCTCGGGATGGATCGGCTTGATCGGCTGGCGACCGTTCTTGCGGTCGGCGTAGTCGTTGTGCGCGTTCATGCCCATCGGTCCGGGCCGGTACAGCGCCAGCACCGCGACGATGTCATTGAAACCGGTGGGCTGCATGCGGCGCAGCAGATCGCGCATCGGGCCGCCGTCGAGCTGGAACACCCCGAGCGTGTCACCGCGGGAGAGCAACTCGTAGGTCGCCGGATCGTCGAGCGGCAGGTGATCCATGTCCAGGTCGATGCCGCGGTTGGCCTTGATGTTCTCCAGCGCATCACCGATGACGGTCAGGTTGCGCAGCCCCAGGAAGTCCATCTTGAGCAGGCCGATGGCCTCGCACGATGGATAGTCCCATCCGGTGATGACGGCGCCGTCCTGCGGCCGCTTCCACAGCGGAATTGCATCGACGAGCGGCTCGGAGCTCATGATGACCGCGCAGGCGTGCACGCCGGCGTTGCGCACCAGGCCCTCCAGGCCGCGCGCGGTCTCGTAGATGGTGCGGACATCGGGATCGGTGTCGATCAGACCGCGCACTTCGGCGGCTTCCTTGTACCGCTCGTGGGTGGGATCGGTGATACCGGACAGCGGGATGTCCTTGGCCATGATCGGCGGGGGCAGCGCCTTGGTGATGCGGTCGGCGATGGCGAACCCCGGCTGGCCGTAGTTGACCCGGGCCGAGTCCTTCAGCGCGGCCTTGGTCTTGATGGTGCCGAAGGTGATGACCTGGGCGACCCGGTCACTGCCCCACTTGTCGGAGGCGTAGCGCACCATCTCACCGCGGCGACGGTCGTCGAAGTCGATATCGATATCGGGAGCCGACGGGCGTTCGGGGTTGAGGAAGCGCTCGAACAGCAGCCCGTGCGGGATGGGATCGATATTGGTGATGCCCATGGCGTAGGCCACCAGTGATCCGGCGGCCGATCCGCGGCCCGGACCAACCCTGATGTTCACCGACCGGGCGTAGTTGATCAGGTCGGCGACGATGAGGAAGTAGGCCGGGAAGCCCTTGTCGCAGATGACCTTGATCTCGTAGTCGGCACGGTCGAGGTACTCCTGCGCGGCGCCCTCGGGGAAACGGCGCGCCAAACCCGCGTGCACCTCGTGACGCAGCCAGGACTGCTGGTCGTGGCCCTCGGGCACCGGGAAGATCGGCATCCGGTCGCGCGGTGTCCACACGTCGGTGTAGGGCTGGACGCGCTCGGCGATGAGCAGCGTCGAGTCGCAGGCGCCGGGCACCTGCGGATCCCACAGCGCCCGCATGTCGGCGGCCGACTTCAGGTAGTAGCCGTCCCCGTCGAACTTGAACCGGGTGGGATCGGACAGTGTCTTCCCGGTCTGCACGCACAACAGTGCTTCGTGGTTGTGCGACGCCTCACGCGTCACGTAGTGACAGTCGTTGGTGGCCAGCGGCGGGATGCCCAACTTGCGGCCCACCGCCAGCAGACCTTCGCGGACCCGGCGCTCGATCTCGATACCGTGGTCCATCAACTCCAGGAAGAAGTTGTCCTTCCCGAAGATGTCCTGCCACTTGGCGGCGGCCTCCACGGCCTCCTTCTCGTGTCCGAGCCGCAGCCGCGTCTGCACCTCGCCGGACGGGCAGCCGGTGGTCGCGATGATGCCCTCGGCGTGCTCGGCGATCAGCTCGGCATCCATGCGCGACCACTTGCCGAGCTGGCCCTCGAACGAGGCCAGAGACGACAGCTTGAACAGATTGCGCAGGCCGGTGGCGTTCTCGGCGACCATCGTCATATGCGTGTAGGCACCGCTGCCGGAGACGTCGTCGCCCTTCTGGCTGCGGTCACCCCACTGCACGCGCTTGGTGTCGAACCGCGACGCCGGGGCGATATAGGCCTCGATACCGATGATCGGTTTGATGCCGGCGTCGGTGGCGATGTTGTAGAACTCGCTGGCGCCGAACATGTTGCCGTGGTCGGTCATCCCGATGGCCGGCATCTCGAGACGCTGCGCCTCGGCGATCATCGGCTTGACCTTCGCGGCACCGTCGAGCATCGAGTATTCGGTGTGGTTGTGCAGATGCACGAAGCTTGAAGACGATGCACCGGTACCCATAGGCCAGTCAGTCTAGGGCTCGGTACCGACACCTCCTGACGGACGCGCGGGAGGACTTTTCACTGTCGGCGTGCCGCCCGGCGTGTCGCACTCCAGCGGTCTGCCAGTGTCAGCGAACCTCTTTCCATTCCTTGCTGACCGACTTCTGGAACAGGAAGACCGACAGCGAGTTTGCGCCCCAGTCGCGCACCAGCTTGCCCCAGCCGACCGCGTGGGCACGCCGTCCTGTGTGGAACACGGTCAGGCCATTCTCGAAGCGAGTTTTACCAATCTTTGACAACCTTCGAAACAAGTCCATATCTTCGGCTGCCGTGAGCGTCGGATTGAATCCACCTACTCGCCGGAACTGAGTCGCTGAGATCATCTGGAACTCACCGCCAGACCCGCCGATGCCGAGTACGTTGTTCTGGAACCAGAACTGCAGTCCCAGCAAAGTGAACATTACCTGATCGGACCACGTCCGGTCGTCCCGCCGCACGCGGTATCGGCTGGTCAGAGCCACCAGATTTGGACGTAGACGGAAAGAATCCAGCGCATACTCAATAAATGAATCGATTTCTGGGATCGTCACATCAGCATCTAGAAACACCAGAAAATCGCCGCGCGCCTCGGCGGCCCCCATATTCCGAGCGAGCGCGATAGTCTGCCGTTCTGGGCGATCGTAAACAACCACCCTGTCCGCGTACCGACTGCACAACTCGACCGTGCCGTCGGTGCTGTTGCCGTCGGAGACGATAATCTCGTGGGGGCCGGAGTACTCGGCAATGCACTTTAGCGTTGACTCGATGGTCTTGATCTCGTTTAGCGCGGGTATGACGAATGAGATCACTTTCCAAACCCCCTCACGCGGACGCCGCTGCCGGCAAACAATCGGCACGACTCGATCTGGACGAATGGTACCCACTCAAGGCGTGAGGCGTCTGATGATGGTTCGCCTTCGCTACGTCGAACAGACCGGAGGCCACAGCGTCTGTATCGTATGTCTCCGTGATTGAGCTCATCAATGTCGCCAAAACATTCGGCGGGGACGTCCCCGCCTTGCGCGACGTGAGCTTCTCGGTTCCAAGCGGGTCAGTTTGCGCTTTGCTGGGCCACAACGGGGCTGGCAAGACAACCACAGTCAATATCCTGTCGACGTTGCTGAAACCGACGTCGGGTACCGCGCTCGTGGCTGGCTACGACGTTGCGAAGGAAGCGGCGAATGTCCGCAGGAGCATAGGGGTCACCGGCCAGGACGCCGCATTAGACTTGCGGTTGAGCGGACGCCAAAACTTGATCTTGTTTGGGCGGCTTCGCGGCATGCGCCGGGTGGAAGCTCGGGCTCGCGCAAACGACTTGATCGATCAATTCGATATGGGACATGCCGCCGATCGCGAAGTCAGTGGTTACTCAGGCGGCATGCGACGGCGCATCGACATTGCAGTGTCCTTGGTGGTGCCTCCCAAGGTGCTTTTCCTCGATGAGCCGACGACTGGGCTTGACCCGCGTAGCCGTCGCGATGTGTGGAACCTGGTCGCCTCACTTAAAGCTCAAGACATAACCGTGCTACTCACGACGCAATACCTCGAAGAGGCGGATATATTAAGCGATTCAATAGTCATCCTGAATCACGGCCAGATCGTGGCCAGTGGCACCGCCGATGACCTGAAGCGTCAGATTGGTGATAGCTACTGTCAGATGACTGCAGTCAATCCGAGCGACCTGCCTCGCATAGCTGCGGCACTTGCCGGTTTCGACGAGATCGAGGTGGATGCAGACTCGAGCACGGTGTCCGTACCGGCTCCGGGAGGCGTTTCAACACTGGCTGAAGTATTCCGAAAGATTGACGAAATCGGCGTGGACCTGCTCGACATCTCGCTGCGTCGCCCCTCGCTGGACGAAGTATTTCTACACTTGACGACCCCATCCAAGAGGCCATGAACGCACCTGCCATCCTCACGGCCCGAGTTCTGCAACGTAACAGGGTCGACCTGATATTCGCGGCTGTTGCGCCCCTGCTCGGTCTGCTCGGCTTGACTTTCTTGCTGCGCGGGGTAATTGACACGGGCGAAATGAGCTACGCGCAATACGTGTTGCCGGCTGTCGTGGTGCAAGCCATGCTTTTCGGTGCACTCACAACAACAGATCGTGCTGCAACAGAGAAAAACACGGGAATGGGTACCCGCTTGCGGACGCTACCGATTTCGCAGTATGCCTCTTTGACAGCGCGAATGAACTACTGCATCATACGTGGAATCATCGGTATCATTGCCTCCTTCGTGGCAGCAGCGGTGTTCGGTTACGTTTTCGACTCCGGGTTCTTATACTTCGCCGCCTTCCTCGCTGTCGCATTGACGCTCACTCTCGCTTTGTCGCTGGGTGCCGACGCCGCTGGCATGAAAGCTGGGCGCACAGAAGTCGCCAGTCAGCTGCTCCTCGTGCCACAGCTCTTCCTCGTCCTGCTGTCGACCGGAGTCGCACCCCTAACGGCCTTTCCGACGTGGTTGCAGCCTGCCGTGTATTGGCAACCCGTGTCGCAGATCACGGAGACCTTGCGCGGATTCACCATTGGCAGCATTGACGCGACTAATGTCACAACGAGTTTGGCGTGGTGCATCGGGCTGCTATTCCTGTTTACTTGGATGGCGCTCAAATCTCAGAGGCGGACCCAATGACCGACCGCACGAAGGCGGCGCATCTACCGTCTACGCTGCGCCAGCACTCGTTGCTTATGGAGAGCTGGATATTCGCAGGTCGTCTGTTCATGCACTGGCGCAGTTACCCGACAGTTCCACTGCAATCCCTTTTGCTTCCGACGGTGCTCCTGGTGACGTACAGCCTGCTCGTCGGCAAGTCCATGGTCCGCATTACTGGCGACAGCGGCTTGGACGTCCTGATTCCCGTATGCGCGGTGGCGGGCGCGATGTCTGGTGCTGTGAGTGCAGGAATGATCCTGCCTCAAGCACGTGAAACCGGCCTCCTCGCCCGTCTATGGGTAATGCCCGTCCACCGCGCCAGCGCGCTGACTGGCACTCTGCTAGCCGAGGCCTTGCGTACACTACTCGGGACAGCGTTGATCTTGCTCATCGGTTACGCGCTTGGGTTCCGATTCCACGGGCATGTACTTGGACTGGTGGTTTATCTAACTATTCCAAGTGTCGTGGTGGCGGTCTTCGCAACGGTCGTCGTT
The DNA here is from genome assembly GCF_053589535.1 of Mycobacterium sp. NPDC003323. Taxonomy (NCBI): domain Bacteria; kingdom Bacillati; phylum Actinomycetota; class Actinomycetes; order Mycobacteriales; family Mycobacteriaceae; genus Mycobacterium; species Mycobacterium sp. NPDC003323. The sequence continues at coordinate 1,152,727 of NZ_JBSFSB010000001.1, read as the reverse complement.
TCACTGGCGCTTCGTACCGAAGGACGGACGATCCTCGCTTGGGTGGGTACCGGCAGCATGGGGCTAGCGTTCGGTGCGATTATCCCGGTGGAACGAATTCCCACCGCGCTGCGACCGCTGGCGGAATATCAGCCGGTGAAACCGGCTATCGAGGCTATGCGCGCGTTGTCCCACGGCAGCACGCAAATCTGGTGGCCGCTTGTCGCGACCGCCATCTGGATGATTCTTCTCGCAACGGTTTTCGGCCGTATGGCTATGAGAAACTATGAGCAAGCCGCCGAGACAGGCAAAGTAGGCGACTGACGTTTACGACGTTTGATCAAACCAGGTACGTCCAGCCATCGCTGATCCATTTATCGCGATCGAGGCACATACGGCCATCAATAACGGTCTTATGGCGCACGACTGCGCCGAGAACCGCTGGGGCAATCTGTAGGAACTCCGACCATTCGGTGAGTACCATCACCAAATCCGCATTGTCGCACGCGTCGTGCACTGAATCGGCATACGCCAAAGTCGGGAAGACTGCCCGGGAGTTCTCGACTGCCTTGGGGTCGTATACGGTCACGGAAGCACCCTGCAGTTGCAGCTGCCCCGCCACGTTCAGTGCCGGCGAATCTCGGACGTCATCAGAATTTGGTTTGAAGGCCGCGCCCAGGATTGCGATGTTGGAGTTCAGCAACGACCCCTGGCAGGCCTTACGCGCCACGTCGACCATTCGTGTTCGCCGACGCATGTTCACGTTGTCGACCTCTCGCAGGAATGTCAGCGCCTCGGACGCACCGAGTTCTCCTGCCCTGGCCATAAAGGCTCGGATGTCCTTGGGCAGGCAACCGCCACCAAATCCTATGCCGGCGTTGAGAAATCGGCGCCCGATACGGTCGTCGTAACCAATCGCGTCCGCGACCGCTCTGACATCGGCGCCCACCACATCACACACCTCTGCGATGGCATTGATGAATGAGATCTTCGTCGCGAGAAACGCATTCGCAGAAACTTTGACCAACTCTGCTGTCCCAGGGTCTGTGACGACAAACGGCGTATCGACGTCCAACATGGCGGCGTAAACCTCGCGAGTCATCGCTTCGGCTCGACCACCCTGCTGGCACCCAAGCACGATCCGGTCGGGCCGAAGCGTGTCCTGGATGGCGAAGCCCTCTCGCAGGAACTCCGGGTTCCAAGCAATCTCAATCATTGCATGCCCGGACAGAACCTCAGCGCGCTCAGCAAGTTTCGCGCATGTACCCACCGGAACCGTCGATTTTCCTAGAATCACCACATCTCGACTCACCAATGGCGCGAGATTGTCAACGACCGCGTTTACGTAACGAAGATCTGCTGCGGATTCGCCCTTCTTCTGCGGTGTTCCCACAGCAATGAAGAAGAGGGTCCCCCACTCGGCCGCAAGTCCGTAATCGGTCGTGATCGTAAGCCGGCCGGTGTCCAAGTGTTTACGCAGGAGATCGGCCAAGCCTGGCTCGAAGAACGGCACCTCGCCCAACTCCAGCCTCGCGACCTTCTGCTGGTCGACCTCTACGCCCAGCACTTCATGTCCAAGCTCGGCCATGCAGACGGCATGCGTTAGCCCTAGGTAGCCGAGGCCAAAGACGGTCAAACGCACGACTAGATCTCCTTCTAGGGACGAACTGAGCACTGGGATGCGCATCGCACCGGCCGCTTTACCGAAACACTAATCCATGACCTCCTAGGTCGCGGAACGTAGTCCTGCGGTCTTGCTCGGCTTCCTCGGCGGTACAGGAACGCTCCACCGAGGGGTTAACTTCCTTTGTCGAAGCAACGAAATTCTCGGCTTTAGTTGCGGCATGAACGGTAGCGCGCCAAAGCCTGAGCGATCGCAAAAATTCACGATTGCCGACTACAGCGGACCCGGACTGTGTTGTGGCAAAATGCGCAGAATTAACTGCCAAAATCAGATGTTGAGCAGCGGCGCGTTCAACCGCATTGTCCCGGTTGCCGCGCTAACTGCGCCGTGTATGGTCCAGGTAAACCAGACCAGATGATGACGCGCTCTTCGGTCTCTCGAGAGTATTGGACGGCGCAACAGCAGAATGGTGGCCGACGGGTGCTCGTCTTCATAACATCGCTTCGCCATCCGGCGAACACTCCGAATTACCGGCGGACGGAAGGCTACTTCCGCGACACCCTGGCTTCGGTCGGTAATCAGTCGTCTGATGACTACGCGATAGTGGTAGTAGGCAACGAACGCCCCTCTTTCCGACTGCCTCCGCGAGTTCACTTTGTAGAGGTTGACTTTCCGCCGCCGACGGAATTCGCCGGTCAGATGAATGACCTAGCGCAGCATTTGTGGGACAAAGGCACGAAATTGGGTATCGGGCTGAGTGCAGCTCGATCTCTAGATCCCGACTACACGATGTTCTTCGATGCGGACGATTTCGTTCATCGTGAGGTGGCAGCGTTTGTGCATGACCATCCGGGCTGCCCCGGCTGGGTGGTACGCCGCGGCTTCATCTACTCACGCACCAGAAACGCATACGCGCCGCGACGCCGACTCTTCCGAATTTGTGGCTCCAGCTACATAGTCCCGTTCAGCGCACACGAGGTGCCTGCTGACCTATCGACCGCTGCCTCCCAAGAGCAGGTCGTTGATGCTTTCGGCATTGAACGCATCGACCGGGTGATCGCTGGTCATCGACGGGCACTGGAATGGTGGCAAGACTACGGGCTCAACCTCGAGCCGTTGCCGTTCCCGGGAGTCGTTTACCATGTCGACACGGGCGAGAATCACTCGCGCTCCGTGCTGGCAGGGCCGGCGCTGCCCCATAGTCCCCGGTTGCTATTCGACTTCGGAGTAAAACCGACAAGATCTCGGTGGCACGCGTATTGGTCAGCGGTGGGGATACCCGCATTCAAACCGGACCTCAGAGTTCGGCCACCGGGATTTCTCAAACCGACTACTCCGCGGATCGTTCGCCCTGAGGTCAATAAGTAGGCAAGAGCAACAATGTGCCGCAACGACTCTCATCGAACTTGCGATACTGCATGCCGTCTCGCGCCGACCCATCCGTTTTCGCGAACTTCGATGGAGCTTTCATGCGAAGTCGATGTCGAGTAATCACGGCGTAGCATGACTATGGGGTGGCAGTCCAATTTGTCGGCGCGCGCGGCTGAATTCATTTCGAAGGCGTTGACGCAAAGTCTGGACGGCAGCACGCTTCATCGAACGCACACCCGCACTGTCGGCCAACGAATCCAGGGCGCGACTGACGACTTCACCACTGGATAGCACATCGGTCCTAATCAACGACCTTTCGTCGTTGATCGACATTGCGAAGTCCCTACACTTGGGCTGGTATTCGAGTGAGATGGTCGGAGTATCGGAAAGAGCGGCGAGGATCAACGCGTGGAGTCGCGTTGCAATCACCAAGCTGCACCGCGCGAGTTCCGCTGACACAGCTAGCGAATCCTGCGGCGCGATCAACTCGGCGTCGACGCCGTCCAAAACTCTGGAAGTCCAACGGCGGTCGCTGCCGTCCATCAGGATCCCCACGAACCGATACCCCTGCAACGCCAATTGCTTGACGGCTATCGAAAGTTCGTGGACGACGGAATCCGGATCATGCCCCCAAAGATCGTCGTGGAAACCAAGATTGACGCCGATCAAACCATCCACAGGCGTCACCTTGGGCCGAGGCAGTAGAAGCGCAGGATCGCCCGTCACCGCCACATCGAAGCCGACATCCGCCAATAGTTCCGCACTTCGAGGCCCTCGGACCGACACATTCTGAAAGCGCGACAGGACGGCCGGCCATCGCGCGAGCTCACCTCTTGCAGAACCGCTACGCTTACCGCCGAAAGCAGGGTCTTCAACGCCGACGCCGATTGCATAGGTCTGCTGGTCACGCGTCAACCTTTCACCCATCTTTATCAGCAGACGCCAGTGACGGCGGCCGATGAGCGTTCCGCCACCGATAACTTGGGCGCCGCCGCGCAAGGCACGCGTGCTTCCCGCCAGGGTTCCTCGGATGTACTCTCCCGGTGTTCTAGGTATATCAACGAACCGCGCTCCGGCAAGTTCAGACCGGACCGCGTCGTAGATCGCTTCGTCACCAAGATTGCCGTAGCCGTGCCATCCGAGATAACCAACGCGCGGCACGTAACTCGACTCTGAAAGGCTGCTTCGCACGAGCACAATCGTAGATGCGATGCAGCCAAGTGGTGCTCTCGCCGTCGGCGCGGAACGCGTCTTCCCGTGCTTAGCTAAGTTCATAGTCCGCGGCCACGTGGTGACTCCAAAAGTTGACCGCATTGTTCCTCACAGCCCGGGCACAGTTATCTCAGGCAACGTAGGCCGGACAAAGACGCATGCTGTCGCTACTCTCGCAAGCAAGTATGTGCTTCGTTCACCCGGATCATCCGCGCCACTAGAAAGAACCAGCAACCGAGATGTCCAACGCCATCCCAGTCATCGCCGCAATACCCAACTACAACATGGGTCAACACTTACGGAAACTGCTCCCGCAAGTACTGGCCCAGGGCTATGACCGCGTGTACGTGATGGATGATGGCTCCACCGACGAGAGCGTCGCCGTCGTCAAGGAATTCGATGGTCGCGTCGAGTTGATCGCCGCCCGGCACAACCAGGGATGCACCGCGAACCGCAATCAAATCCTCAATAAGCTAGATGGCGATGAGTTGATCCACTTCATCGATGCTGACATGGATCTTGCCACTGACAACATCGCCGAGGTAGCCCGCGACCTCGCTGCACGCTATGCCGATCACGGGGTCGGAGCGATCGGCGGTTTGGTGAGCCGTGCTGATGGCAGCCAAGAGCCCTTCAATTTCGGCCCAGCGTTCTCGCTACAGACGCACATCACTTCAATTCCGCCGATCCTCGACCAGGTGAGGCACCGGCCTAGATTTGCCCGGACAATCGAGCGTGCGGTCCGGCCAGTCATGAGGCATTATCCGAATGTTCTGGCGGTTCCTGCAGCTCAGCCCACATTCTGGCTGCATGAGGGCAACATGTTGATCTTTGCCGACGTATACCAATCGATCGGTGGCTACGACATCAACATGCGTAACCACGGCGCCCAAGACCTTGCCATCCGGTTGGAGAAGCGCGGAATCAATCGCTGGTTCGACCCCAGCATCCGGGTGGTCCACCACTACATCGACGTTCGCGGCAAAAAGCGCAAGAAGCAGCAGTATGAATCACTGCGCTACCTGGTCGGAAAGCACGGCCCGATGGCGTGGGCTACCGGGGTCTATCGGTAGCCCTCAGCGCTTGCTCAGCAGGTAGACCTGGGCACCACCCATCGACTGGATGACGCCCAGGTTCTCGACGGCGTAACCCTGTTCCTCGAACTGGGCCACGAGGCGCGCGCGTTTGTCCAGTGTGTTGCCGTAGGTGTTCCCGACCATGACCCGACTTGCGTAGTACAGCCGACGATTGGCGATCTGTGACAGGTCCGGGGGATGCAGGAGCAATGAGTCCTGGGTGGCCACATAGGCGTGAACGCCCGGCGGAAGCTGAATCAATGTCGGCGGTACGAGCCCACGACGGTCGGAGTCCACGATGACCGCGGTATCGGCGCCGGGAAGCGGCTCGGGCCGCACACGCTCGTAGACGTGGACGGTGGTTGCTATCGCAACCCCAACGAACTGAAAGCCGAGCAACACGACGAGCGCACCCACCACTGCCGTACGCTGCCGGCCCGCCACCGCCAGGGCGACCGCGAGGAACGGCGTCAGGAAGTACAGGTACAGCGGGCGCATCGAATGTAGCGGGCTGACGCAGACCACGAACATTACGAGCACTACGAGACCGCTGCCGAGGAGCATGATCGAGACCATCGAGCGGTCGGTGACCATGCGTCTTTGCCGGCGACGGCACTGTTGCAGGAGCGATCGACCGGCCACGAACATCATCGGCAGCACAAGGATTGCGGTGATCACCGTCGCCACCACCATGGGCCCGGTGATCCGGTAAGCGGGATCCAGTGGTAGGAACATCTCCACCGCTGCGAGCAGGACCAGTCCTATTCGCAGCGGGACGGCAGCGAGGGTCAGCGGTTGAGCTTGCTCGGACCCGAGCTGAAGAGACTGCCTGAAATCGGGGTTCGCCAGAACGAAAATGACTACCGCACCGACATATACCAAAAGCAGCGCAAGCAGATTGCGGTAGCTGCGTCCGCGCACCGCGGCGACCGCGAGCACGAAGAAAGCCATGGCCGCGGGAACCGCAAACAGGTATTGGGTCAGCATGCCGCCGGCAAGTGTTGGCAGCAACGCCAGCAGGTAGATTGAGCTTGGCCGCCGGTACCACAAGATCAATAGAAGCAACAGCAGCGCCGAGAACGTGCCGAGCAGCGCGTACTGGCGCACCGACGTGACGGCGACCCGGGTTGACATCATTGACAACCAGACCAGGACGACAGCGACGGACCACGGTGTCGGGATGGCGAGTGACCGGCAGGCCAGGTAGATCAAAAGTGCGGTCGCGAGGACGAGCACCAGGTTCAGCGCCGCGGCCGCCGGGATCGACACCCCGAATACCAAGAACCACAGGTGCAGCAGCCAGAAGTACAGCGGCGGGTGGATGTCGTGTTGGGCCAGATCGGCACGGACCGTCTCCAAACACGACGATCCGATCGACCAGTACGAATGCCACTCCTCGACTGGCACCCAACGCCCGACGGGTGTCCCCATCGCGTACCGACCCTGCTGGCAGGTCGCACTGAGCAGCGTGATGCCATCGTCGTGAGCCAGATATGTCGACGTCAGAACGCGAATGCACAGCATAAGGAAGGTGATTGCGAGCATGCCGACAACCACTGGCGGCGTCGAGCGGCCGTTGACTAGGCAGGAATGCAGCGTAGCGGTCAGTTGCCGACGACGAGCGTCCACGACGTCGCGTAGCTTACCTATTGCCATATTATGCCTTCGTGATCCGAGCACGACGGGTACTTGCCTCGGTGCTGCGAACGACTACCGGTCCCGCCACGCCGCGTTGACCATCGACGCCTTGGCGACCGCCACGCCATAACCCTCGTTCGTGTCGTCGTCATCGGGATCGTCGTCGACCGCGAACCGCATGGGCGTCGTGCGCTCGCCGACACCCGCCCCCACCTTGGACCGCAACAGCGGCACCTTGTTGCGAAGTTCGTTGGGCACCACCGAGGGCCACCAGTTGCGCTCCCCCAGCAACACCGCAATGGCCGGCACGGTGATGGTGCGGACCAGGAAGGTGTCCAGCAGCAGACCGACACCGATGATGAAGCCCAGCTGCACGATCGCGGCGATGCTGGACACCGTCATCGCCAGCATGGACGCGGCGAAGATCAGGCCCGCCGAGGTGATCACACCGCCGGTCGCACCGACCGTGCGGATGACGGCCACCTTGGTTCCGCGGTGTGCCTCCTCCCGGATGCGGGATATCAGCAGCAGGTTGTAGTCGGCGCCGACCGCCACCAGCACCAGGAAGGTCATACCCGGGGTGTTCCAGAACAACGGCTGATCCAGGATGTACTGGAACACGATCACCGCGATACCGAGCGCCGACGCATACGACAGCACCACCGAGAGCACCAGATAGATCGGCGCGACGATCGCCCTCAACAGCACCGCGAGGATCAGGAACACCACGATCAGCGTCACCAGCACGATGTAGCGGATATCGCCGTTGTAGTAGCCGCGGATTTCGTTCTGCACCACACTGCCACCGACCATGACGATGTCGGCGTCTTCGAGCGTCGTGTTGGGTTTAGCGCTTTCGGCAGCTTCGATGATGTCGTCGACCTGATCCATCGCGTCAGATCCGAACGGATCCAGTGCGGTCTGCACCACGTATCGGGCGGTGTGACCGTCCTCGGAGATGAACAGCTTGGCGGCCTTCTCAAATTCTGGCCGGGTCAGGATCTGCGGCGGGATGTAGAAGCCGGACATCGATGGATCGCCCGCGTCGCGCTTCATCGCCAGCAGGAAGTCGGACGCCTGGCCGAGTCCGCCACCCATTTGCCGGGTCTGGTCGACCAGCAACTGCACTCCCTGCGCCAGCGCCTCACTGGAGTCGGCGAGCATGTTCAACCCGTCAAGAAGCTCGTCCATCTGTGCCTCGACATCGGCCGCGCTGGTGAGGCCGAGGTCATCGACCGCAGTGACGGCGGTGTCCAGTTCACCGGTGACGCCACCCACGGACTGGTGCAGGCTGTCACCCTCGGTCGTAGTCTCCAACTGCTTGGACAGCTCGTAAAGCTGCTGGATGGTGCCGTCGTCATAGGCGATGAGGATGCGTTCCATATCGATGCGCACGGCATTACACACCGGGTCGAGATTGCAGACCGGGCTGGACTTCATGATCGCCACGGTGGGTTCCATCCACAGCGTGTTCAGCACGACCTGCTCTAGTCCGACGCCCATCGTCTTGCCGACACCGCGCAGCAGGTCGATCATGCGAGCACCGGCTTCGATATCGCGCAACGTTGCGGTACCGCCGAACTGCTCTTCGACCTCGACCAGCGAGGTGAGGATGGTGCGGATGGAATCCGAGGAGGCGACGATCTCATCGCGGATCTGATCCAGCACATCGGCCAATGTGCGCGCACCCTCGGACAGCTGGGTCAGCCGCGAGTCGTTCTCGTCGATCAGGTCGGTGGCCTCACCGAGCTTGTCCCCGACCTCACCGGCCTGATGGGTGGCGCGGGCCTCGGTCAGCATCTCTCCGTTGGGCCGTGTTATGCCGCGTACCGCTTCGATGTTTGGGAGTTGGCTGACGCGGTTGGCCATCTGCTCCATGTCGGCCAAGGCACGCGGTGAGCGAAGGTCCTGAGACTCGGAGTGGATCACGATGAACTGCTGAATGGAATTACTGATGGAGAAGTGTTTGTCCATCACCTCGTACGAACCGTTGCTCTCCGATTCCGTCGGCAGGTTCTTGCGGTCGTCGTAGTTGAAGTCGACCAGCAGCGCGCAGCCGGCCAGGGCGGTCAGGATCGCGAGGCTGACCACGAGATTGAGCTTGGGCCTGCGGACGATGAAGACACCCATCCGGCGCCAGAACGGGCCGGTGATGTCCTTGCGCGGATTGACCCACCCCCGGCGGCCGGCCAGCGTGATGAACGCCGGCAACAAAGTGATCGAGCCGAGAAACCCGATGAAGATGGTTGCCGCCAGCGCTGGGCCCACCGTGGAGAACACGCTCAGGGTCGCAAACGACAGCCCGAGGAAGGTGATGGCCACCGTCCCCGCCGAACCGGCGATCACCTCACCGATCGACACCATCGCGGACACGATCGCGACGTCGGATTTGGCGCCGCGTCTCAGATACTCCTGATATCGGCTGAAGAAGAAGACGGCATAGTCCACCCCCGCGCCGAGCATCATGCCAGTGATCAACACGATGGTCTGTGGCGCCAGGCCCAGCCCGATCAGGCCCAGACCGGCCACCACCTGCTGGGCCACCGCGAGCGATATCGCGATGCTGATCAGCGGGATGATCATCGCCACGAGGTTGCGATAGACGATGATCAGGATCAGCAGCACCGTGACCACGGTGGAGATCTCGATGAGTACCTGATCACTCAGCGAGATCTTGCTGACGTCCTCGAACGTCGCGGCCGCGCCGACGATCGAGGGTTTGAGCGTCGTGCCGGCGGTGACCTCTTCGATGATCTTCCGCGCGTCTCGATAGGCGGCTTGGCCCTCACCGCTGCCCATCGATCCGTACAAACTGACGGGCAGATTCCACGCCATCCCGTCCTTGCTGGTCATCGCCTGCCGGATTTCGGGGATGCTGATGAAGTCCTGCATCGACGAGACGATGTCGGTGCGCGCGCGCAATCTGTCCACCAACGTGCGGTAGGTCGCTTCGTCGGCTTCGGTGAGGCCCTTCTCGTTGACCAGCACGACCGCGATGAGGTTGGCCGCATCAGCCTCGTTGAAGGCATCTTTCATTTGCTGGTTGGCGGCGGTCACCGCCGAGTCCGCGGGCATGAAATCCGGCGGATTGCGCTCTGCGACCGTGATCAACGGGGGAAACGCAAGAAACAGCGAACCGGCGATGACCAGCCAAGCGGCGATCATGAGTACCGGATGACGAACGATCATGCGACCGTTGGCGTCGAGAAGGCCGCGCAGGGTCACCTTCGAACGTCTGGACATTGGCGACAAGGCTACATGGTGTTGCTGTTAACTCGACCAGCTACAAACGCCCAGCGCCCCGGGTGTCGCCGAGTTCACCGACCGGTCTGTTCGCCCGCGCTCGGCGCGCGCGCAGCACCGAGTCGACCGTGAAGACCGCGAGCGCCACCCAGATCAGCGAAAACCCCAACCAGCGGGCCGGCGGCATCGGCTCGCCGCCGACGACGATCCCCCAGGACAGCTGCATGACCGGCGTCAGATAGAACAGCAGCCCCATCGTCACCAGCGGTAGCCGCTGTGCCGCAGCGGCGAACAGCAGCAGCGGCAGCGCCGTGAGGACACCGGCCAGGATCAGTAGCATCGTGTGCCCCGCGCCGTGTCCGGTGAAGGTGCCCGCACTCGTCACCTGCAACACCATGAGATAGCCCAGGGCCAACGGCGTGGCCAGCGCGGCCTCCACCCCGACGCTGACCCGGGGATCGGTGGGCACCACCTTCTTCACCGCCCCGTAGAGCCCGAACGACAACGCCAGCCCCAGGCCGATATAGGGCGGTGCTCCGACATGCACCGTCAACACCAGGACGCCGGCAACGGCCACCGCCAGCGCGACCCACTGAGCACCGGTGAGTCGCTCCCGGAACACGACCAGGCCAAGCATCACCGTGACCAACGGGTTGATGAAGTAGCCGAGGGCGGCGTCGACGACGTGGCCGTTGTTGACGGCGTAGACGTAGATCACCCAGTTGGCCGATATCAGTGCGGACGCCGCCGTCAACAACATCCAGGTACGGGCGCTGATGGCCCGCAGATCGGTCATCCGGCCGACGACCGCCACCACCACCGCCATGAACAGGAAGCTCCAGACGATGCGATGCGCCAGGATCTCCACTGCGCCGGCCGGTTTGAGCAGTGGGAAGAACGCCGGGAAGAGACCCCACATGCCGTAGGCGCCCACCCCGAACAGCAGTCCGGCACGACTATCCGGGCGATTGCTCACAGTTCGTGGCTGCGGATGCGGTCCAGTGCCAACTGCAGATCGGCGGGATACGGACTGGTGACCTCCAGCCACCGCCCGTCGCCCGGATGGGCGAAGCCCAGTGACCGGGCGTGCAGCCACTGCCGCTCCAGCCCGAGTTTCTTGGCCAGCGTCGGATCGGCGCCGTAGGTGAGATCACCGCAGCACGGGTGGTGCAGGGCCGCGAAGTGCACCCGAATCTGGTGGGTGCGTCCGGTCTCCAGATGGACATCGAGCAGGCTGGCCGCGACGTACGCCTCGACGGTGTCGTAGTGCGTGATGCTGTGCCTGCCGCCCTCGGTCACCGCGAACTTCCAGTCGTGGCCCCGGTGCCGCCCGATCGGGGCGTCGATGGTGCCACTGGACGGGTCCGGATGTCCCTGCACCAGCGCGTGATAACGCTTGTCCACGGTGCGCTGTTTGAACGCCCGCTTGAGCAAGGTGTAGGCACGCTCGGAGATCGCCACCACCATGACTCCGGACGTACCCACATCGAGGCGGTGCACGATGCCCTGCCGTTCGTGCACGCCCGATGTGGTGATGCGGTAACCCGCTGCGGCCAGCCCGCCGAGCACTGTCGGACCGGTCCAGCCCACCGAGGCGTGCGCGGCCACGCCGGCCGGCTTGTCGACGACGACGATGTCGGCGTCGGAGTACAGGATCGACATGCCCTCGATGTCGACGGGTGTGTTCTCCACCGGTGCGGGCGGTTCGGGCAGGCGCACCTCCAGCCACGCACCGGCCACCAACTTGTCGGACTTTCCGGCCGCGACGCCGTCGAGTTCGACCCCGCCCTCTTCGGCGATGGCGGCCGCGGCCGTCCGGGACAGACCGAGCAGCCGGGCCAGCCCGGCGTCGACCCGCAGACCGGCCAGCCCCTCCGGGACGGGCATCGAGCGGGTGGTCATCAGTTCGATGTGTCCGGCTGCTCGCGCGACGGCTCGACGGCTGTGGCGGTCGGCGCCGGTTGCACCTTCTCGGCGCCGGGTTCATCCGATGTCGGGTTGGCCTTCTCGGACTCCGGTCGGTGCCGGCCCGCGGTGTCGTAGTCGAAGCCGAACAGCGACAGCACCACCAGCAGGATGGCTCCGCCGACCACCGCCGGGTCGGCGACGTTGAAGACCGGCCACCATCCGATGGACAGGAAGTCCACCACGTGCCCGCGCAGCGGACCCGGTGAGCGGAAGAAGCGGTCGACCAGGTTGCCCAGCGCCCCGCCCAGGATCATTCCCAGTCCGAGCGCCCACCACGGTGAGACCAGCCGCCGGCCCATCCAGATGATGCCGATGACCACACCGATGGCGATCAGCGTCAACACCCAGGTGTAGCCGGTGGCCATCGAGAAGGCCGCACCGGAGTTGCGCACCAGCGTCCAGGTGACGGTGTCACCGATGATCGAGACCGGCTGACCGGGCACCAGCAGGCGCACCGCGAGCACCTTGGTGACGATGTCGAGGACCAACACCACACCGGCGATGGTCAGCAACAGACGCAGCCTCTTGCGGGGCCGCGGTTGTCCTGCGTCGTCCGCGGTCACCGGCTCGGCAGAGCCTGTCGAATCGTCAGTCACCGATCCATCATCCCAAACTGTCGAGCGGGCGACGCGATGCCGTCGCCATGATGGTGAACAATCGCAGCCATGCCCGGTATCACCGTCCTCAGTACCGGCGGCACGATCGCGACGAGTTCCGGAGCGGACGGCGTCGCCCGGCCCACCCGCAGCGGCGCCGACCTCACCGCGGGTCTCGACGTCCGCGCGCTGGATCTGATGTCGGTGGACAGTTCATCGCTCGGTCCGGCCGAGTGGGACCGCATCACCGCGGCAGTACACGAGGTGGCCGCCGACACCGACACCCGCGGCATCGTGATCACCCACGGCACCGACACCATGGAGGAGACGGCGCTGTGGCTGCAGATGACCTATGCCGGCGAGGTCCCGGTGATCCTGACCGGGGCGCAGCGCAGCGCCGACGCGCCGGACGCCGACGGCCCGGCCAACCTGCGTGATGCGCTGACCGCCGCCCACGGCGTCGACGCCGGTGTGCTGGTCAGCTTCGCCGGAACACTGTGGCAGCCGTTGGGCCTGTCGAAGGTGGCCACCGAGGATCTCGCGGGTTTTGCGGGCGTCGCGGTGGGCAGTGTGCGCGACGGACGGGTGCAGATGTCCAGGGCGACGCGCGGTCCGCACTTCGGCGCGATCGCTGCGGTCGACGCCCCGCGGGTGGACATCATCGCCGCCTACCCGGGCGCGGACGCAGTCGCCCTCGACGCGTGCGTGGCCGCCGGCGCCGGTGGCCTGGTGCTGCAGGCGCTCGGATCCGGCAATGCCGGACCGGCCATCATCGACGGCGTCCGGCGTGCCACCCGGGCCGGGGTCGCGGTCGCGATCTGCACCCGGGTACCCGGCGGACGCGTGCGTCCCGCATACGGACCCGGCCGGGACATGGCCGACGCCGGCGCGGTGCCGGTGGCGACGCTGCGTCCGGCGCAGGCCCGGGTGATGTTGATGGCCGCCCTGGCCGCCGGGGCCCCGATCGGCGACGTCTTCGCCGAATGGGGCTGAGGGGCTTCATTCGTTGCGCCGGTAGACCTCGTCGAGGTAATCGCGCCAGTCCAGGCTGTCGACCGGATTGGCGCGGGTGAGCTCGGGCAGGTCGGCGCGGAATGTCCGTGCGATACCGGGCCCGGACGCCCTGGTCTCGAAGCGCACCGTCATCACCCCGTGCCCGGCCCCCTGCACCCAGCCGTGCCCGTACTCGCTGTGCACCACATCGTCGCCGATGCGCCACGGTTCCGGGCCGGCATGCACCGGTGCCGCGGTCTGGCTGCCGGGCACCTCATCGTCGACCAGGTCCAGGTCGGGGAACAACGATTCCTGCTGCACCTCGGACAGACCCGAAAAGCCCACGCCCACAAGGCGAACGGGCCCGATCTCGATCGGGTCGAGCAGCAGCCGGCGCGCGGTGGCGACCAGCGCGGCGGGGTCGGTACTGGCATATGGCAGCGTCGCCGACCGGGTCAGGGTGGACATATCGGACTTCTTCAGCTTCACCGTGACGGTCCTGGCACCGCGGCCGTCCTTCAGCAGCCGCCGGTGCGCGTGCTCGCCGATGGTCGCCACCGCATCGCGGAGTTGGTCGAGGGTGCGCAGATCCTCGGCGAAGGTGGACTCGGCGCTGATCTGCTTGGCGGGCGCGTTCTCGGCCACCGGCCGATCATCGATACCGCGCGCCAGGCGATGCAGCGCCGGTCCGAGGGTGGGGCCCAGCACGTCGGCGACCTCACCGTCGCTGAGCGCGGCGAATGCGCCGATGGTCTCGATGCCCAGACGGCGCAGTTTGTCCTCGGCGACCGGGCCGATGCCCCACAGCCGGCGCACCGGTAGACCGGCCAGCAGCGTCTGCTCGTCCGGCCGGCCGATCACCCGGATACCGTCGGGTTTGGCCAACCCGGAGGCGATCTTGGCGACCTGTTTGCCCGAGCCGGCGCCCACCGAGGCGATCAGTCCGGTATCGGTCAACACCTTGGCGCGCAGGTCTTCACAGAACTGTTCGACCTCGGACACCGTCGCACCGGCCAGTTCCGCGGGTTCACCGAACGCCTCGTCGTACGACAACTGCTCGAGCACCGGCACGACCGAGCGCACCGTCTCGAAGACGCGTCCGCTGGCCGCGCCGTACACCACTCCGCGCGGTGGCAGCACCACGGCACCCGCGCCCACCAGCCGGCGAGCCTGATGCATGGGCATGGCCGACCGTGCCCCGAACACGCGGGCCTGATAGCTGGCACCGGCCACCACACCGCGACCGCCGAGACCGCCGACCAGGACCGGACGGTCCCGCAGGGTGGGCCGGGTCAGCTGTTCGACGGAGGCGAAGAACGCATCCATGTCCAGATGCAGCACCCACCGTTGCACAACAGGAAATGCTAGGTGCCGCACCCGACGCGGATACCCTGACGCCCATGGAAGACGTGCCGATCCGCGACGAGACGATCCGGCTGGGACAGTTCCTCAAGCTTGCGGGGCTGATCGACACCGGCGCCGACGCCAAGTCGGTGATCGCCGACGGGCTGGTCACGGTCAACGGTGAGGTCGAACTGCGCCGGGGTCGGCAACTGCGGGTCGGCGACATCGTGAGCTGCGGCGGCGAATCGGCCCGCGTCAGTCGCTGATCACTGCCCACCTCGACGAAATGGTGGGCTGCTCTCGCACTTTCCCGCCGAAATGTACATTTCGGCGGGAAAGGACAGGGTGATCACGCCTTGGTGATCGCGACGCGCACACCCTCGCCGATCTCGCTGCCGTCTACGGGATCGCCGAACTCGAAACCGGTGGCCAGGATCTCCCCGGCGATCAGGTCACGGTGGGCGGCGGCCCAGTCGGCGAATTGCGCGGGCACCGACATGACCACCGAGATCCGGTCCGAGACGTCCAATCCGGTGCTCTTGCGCAGCTCCTGCAGTTCACGGATGCGGTCCTTGGCCCAACCCTCGGCCTCCAGCTCGGGTGTGACGGTGCCGTCCAGCACCACCAGGCCCGCGCCGTCGGGCAGCGCCGCCGTCCATTCCGGATCGGCGGCAACGAGTTTCGAGGTGAACTCGGCCGGCAGCAGAGTGGCCGGTCCGGCCGTCAGGGTGCCGTCGGCGTTGAGCACCCCTTCGCCGGCCTTGACCGCCTTGATCGCCGCCTGCACGTCCTTGCCGATGCGCGGACCCGCGGCGCGCGCGTTCACCGCCAGTTCGAACCGACCGTAGGTGTCGATCTCGTCGCTGAGGTCGACGGCCTTGACGTTGAGCTCATCGGCGATCAGTTCGACGAACGGCGCCAGGCTCTCCGGGTGCTGCACCGCCACGGTCAGTTTGGGTAGCGGCAGGCGCACCCGCAGCTTCTTGGCCTTGCGCAGCGAGGATCCGGTGGAGCACACCTCGCGCACCTGATCCATGGCGGCGACCAGGTCCGGATCGGCCGGCAACTCGTCGGCCGACGGCCAATCGGTCAGGTGTACCGACCGCTGTCCCGTGACACCGCGCCAGATGACCTCGGAGACCAGCGGCAGCAGCGGCGCGGCCAACCGGCCGGTCACCTCGAGCACGGTGTGCAGGGTGTCGATCGCGTCGGCATCCTCCTCCCAGAAGCGCGAACGTGACCGGCGCACATACCAGTTCGTCAACGCGTCGGTGAACTGCCGCAGCTGGTCGCAGGCCCCGGAGATATCGCAGACATCCAGCGATGCGGTGAGCTCATCACGCAGGGCGGCGAGCTTGGCCAGGATGTAGCGGTCCAGCACATGGGGCGAGTCGGTGCGCCAGGTGCCCTGCTGCGGTGCGTACAGGGTGAGGAAGGTGTAGGCGTTCCAGAACGGCAACTGCACCTGCCGCACACCTTCGCGGATGCCCTGTTCGGTGACGATCAGATTGCCGCCACGCAGGATCGGCGAGGCCATCAGGAACCAGCGCATGGCGTCGGAGCCGTCGCGGTCGAACACCTCGGACACATCCGGGTAGTTGCGCAGCGACTTGCTCATCTTCTGACCATCGTTGCCGAGCACGATGCCGTGCGACACACACGTTTTGAACGCCGGCTTGTCGAACAGCGCCGTGGCCAGCACATGCATGGTGTAGAACCAGCCGCGGGTCTGCCCGATGTACTCGACGATGAAATCGCCGGGGAAGTGCGCGGCGTCGGCGCCACCACCGGTGCCAGTTCCCGCCGCCCCACCCGCGAACCACTGCTTGTTCTCGAACGGGTAGTGCACCTGCGCGTACGGCATCGACCCGGAGTCGAACCACACGTCGAGCACATCCTCGATGCGCCGCATGGTCGACCTGCCGCTCGGGTCGTCCGGGTTCGGCCGCGTCAGCTCATCGATATAGGGCCGGTGCAGGTTGGTGGGCCGGACCCCGAAATCGCGTTCGAGTTCGTCGAGGCTGCCGTACACGTCGGTGCGCGGGTACGCGGGGTCGTCGGACACCCACACCGGGATCGGCGTGCCCCAGTAGCGGTTCCGCGAGATCGACCAGTCGCGGGCATTGGACAGCCACTTGCCGAACTGGCCGTCCTTGACGTGCTCGGGGTACCAGGTGATCTGCTGGTTGAGCTCGACCATCCGGTCGCGGAACTGGGTGACCTTGACGAACCAGGACGACACCGCCCGGTAGATCAGCGGGTTGCGGCAGCGCCAGCAGTGCGGATACGAGTGCTCGTAGGTCTCATGCCGCAGCAGCACCGGCGCGTTGACCGCGGCGGGCCCGGTGCCGTTCTTGAGGTCCTTGATGATCTGCGGATTGGCCTCGAAGACCTGCAGGCCGGCGTAATCGGGCACCGTGGAATCGAAGCGCCCCTTGGAGTCGACGGGAGTGACCGCGACGATATCGGCGGTGTCGGCGGTGGCCTTGTCGTCCTCGCCGTAGGCGGGCGCCATGTGCACCAGACCGGTGCCGTCCTCGGTGCTGACGAACTCGGCACCGAGCACCTGGAAGGAGTTGCGGGCCTGCTCGGAGTCGACGAAATACGCGAACGGCGGGAGATAACGCGTGCCGAGCAGCTGCTCACCCAGATAGGTGGCCAGCACGACGGGCTCCTCACCGAGTTCGCGGGCATAGGCGCCCAGCCGCGCCTCGGCGAGCACGAATCGGTGCCCGTCCGGGCCCTCGACCACCGCATAGCTGACGCCCGGGTTGACCGCGACGGCCTGGTTGGACGGCAGCGTCCACGGCGTGGTGGTCCAGATCAGCAGGTACGCACCGGCGACCGGGCCGTCGGCGGCCTTGAAGCCGACCGTCAGCGCCGGGTCCTGGCGGCTCTGGTAGACGTCGTCGTCCATCCGCAGTTCGTGATTGGACAGCGGGGTCTCGTCATTCCAGCAGTACGGCAACACCCGGTTGCCCTCATAAGCCAGCCCCTTGTCCCAGAGCTGTTTGAACGCCCAGATGGTGGACTCCATGAAGTCCAGATCCAGTGTCTTGTAGTCGTTTTCGAAGTCGACCCAGCGGGCCTGGCGGGTGACGTAGGCGCGCCATTCGCCGGCGTACTTCATCACCGAGGCGCGGCAGGCGTCGTTGAACTTCTCGATGCCGAGTTCTTCGATCTGGGTCTTGTCGGTGATGCCGAGCTGGCGCTGCACCTCGAGCTCGGCCGGCAGACCGTGGGTGTCCCAGCCGAACCGGCGCTCCACCTTGTAGCCGCGCATCGTGCGGTAGCGGGGAACGATGTCCTTGACGTAACCGGTGAGCAGATGGCCGTAGTGCGGCAGACCATTGGCGAACGGCGGACCGTCGTAGAAGACGTACTCCGGCGCGCCGTCGCGGCGGGCCACGCTGGCGCGGAAGGTGTTGTCGGTGTCCCAGTAGTCGAGAACCTCGGCCTCCAGCGCCGGGAAGTTCGGGGTTCCGGCGGCCGGCTTGGGATAGGCGGTCACTGCTGTCGTCTCCTGTGTGCCCATTGGTTCAGGCACGGGGACGAACATCGCGCGGTTGCGCGAGCCCGCGGTACCACCCCGCTTGCGCACCCGGCTCGGGTGCGCCGCTCAACTATGGGTGATGACGGACCCCACCGTTCGGTTCTACTGGGCCCGCTGCGCGGGCCGTTCTTCCGAAGGCTCCCCGGTGATGTCCGGATCGACGCCGTTGGATCTGGAGTCTAGCGGTCAGGCTGCGTCGATGACGCTGGGGACGGCCTCCGAGGTGATCTCGACCAGCGCCTGCGGGAACTGCTCGGCCAGCTCTTCGATGGTGTAGGCCTCGAACCGGCGGGTGTCGAACCACAGGTCCAGCTGCACCAGGCCGTTGTCGCGGTAGGCCCGAAGCTCCAGCGCGTGCCCCTCCAGCGGCGCCTCGGCCGACACCGGTCCGGCGCACCGGAAGGCGAGGTCGGCGAGTGCCTGGCCCGGGCTGCGCACCGTCGAACCTGTCAGCGCCGAGCACACGTGCTCGAGCAGTTCGGTGGCATCCAGCTCGGAGGGCATCACACAGTCCAGGGCAATGGTGTGCGACTCCACGTCGACCGCGAGGACACCTCGGCCGATGGTGCGGGCCACCGCCCGGCCGAGTGCGGCGATCAGGATCTTGCCGTTGAGCACGCCGAGGTGCGCGGCGGCACCGTCGAGTTCGGCACTGAGCACCGCAGACAGCGCGATCGACAGCTGCTGCAGGTCCGAGGCGGCGGGCACGCCGTCGGCGTCGTAGTCGGTCAGGGTCAGAGTGGCGGCGATATCGCGCGCGTGTCCGATGACGAGATCGAAACCGGATGTCGAGAAGTCGTCGACCTGAACCCGGTCCTGAAAGAGCGGAGCAACCATGAGTAGGAGACTACAGCCGGATTCCCAAAAATGGGACATCACTCCCGAAAGTCTGACACCCATGTCAATTAAAGGCCAAATGTCCACCAAACGGTTGCTGGCCTTCAATACAGGGAAGGGGTTATTGTCAACGGGTGCCTCGTACCGATGAGAACGGCCGACAGCTCAAAGCCCTGCTCGACTACCTCCTGGACGGGGACGTCGAAGCCAAGGACATCTACGACGCGCTGGACATCTCCAGCAGCACCTACTACCGGCGGATCAAGGAAGACAGCTACCCCGACGCCGAAGAGCTGCGCCGCATCTCCGACCGCTTTGACCTGAGCTATCCCGACCTGCAGATCCGGTTCGGTCTGATGAGCAGGCAAGAAGTGTGGAGCTACATAGAGTCCACCCCGTTCACCGTCACCACGGTCAAGGAAGCGGTGCGCGAACAGACCGAGCTGCACCAGCGGACCCGGCCGAAACGCCTCTCCGAATTGACGCCGCGTAGCGACGCACCGCCGCTTTAGGCAGTACCATTTGCTGGTAGTAATTCAGCACGCCGGCCTCGAAGGCACACGATGGAACTGACAGCCCTGATCCTGATCACACTCATGTGTATCTCGTGGAGCTTGTGGATTCGTCGCGTCACGTGGTCGTGCCGGTGGGAGGTCGCCGCCACGCTGAACATCGCCCTGCAGGGCGGGGCGATCCTGCTGATGTCGCCCTGGGCCTCCGAGACCATCGGCAAGGCGCTGCACTCGGTGACCGGCATGTGGAATCTCGAGGATTTCATCGGCCACGACATGTACATCGTGGCGGCCTCGGCCATCGTCTACAACGCGCTCGGCAGGCTGCAGGACGACCATGCCATGCAGCGGACCTTCAAGCAGTACGTGGAGTTCCCCGCCACGATCTGCATCCCGCTGCTGCTGGCGGCCTTCTCGCTGAGCAACGCCCACAATGTCTACGCCCGGGACTTCTTCGCCTCCCCCACCGATGTCTGGCTGGGCGTGTACTGGGCGATGCTGTGCGGCCTGCTGATCTACCTGCTCGGGTACGGCGGTCGCGCGCTGCTGGTCCTGCGCAAGGACCCACGCTCGCGGCGCATCGCCAACATCTACCTGGCCGCCTGTGCCAGCGGCATCATCGCCTGCGTCATCCGGATCACGACCGCGTTGTGGCCCGCCGCCCTGGAATGGGAGGGTGGCGTGCTGGTGTGGATCTTCGCCTGTGCCTGCGGCGCCGGGTTCGCGCTGTCCTCGGCCCATTCCTGGCGGATCAAGACGAAGTGGTTCGCCAAGGCTGATCGCTGACCGCGGCCCGTCCGCACGACCAGCGACGACATACACTCTCGCCTGATGAAAATCGTTGTGGCAGTCCACGGCACCCGTGGCGATGTCGAACCGTGCACAGCCGTCGCCCGTGAACTGCGTGACCGCGGCCACGAGGTGAAGATGGCGGTGCCGCCGAATCTGGTCGGATTCGTCGGCGAGGTCGGGTTCGGCGATGCCGTCCCCTACGGGGTGGATTCGGCCAAGCAGGTCGAAAGCGACGCCTTCCAGAACTACTGGGCGCTACACAACCCGCTGACCGTGATGCGCAAGGCGGTGGACTACTACACCGCCGGCTGGGCCGATATGAGCGCCGCACTCACCACGGTGGCCGCCGACGCCGACATCATCCTGACCGGCACCACCTATCAGGAGGTCGCGGCCAATGTTGCCGAACACCACGGGATCCCGCTGGCGGCCCTGCACTATTTCCCCAGCCGCCCCAACAGCCAGCTGATCCCCGTGCCCGTCCCGGAGTGGGTGGGCAAGGCCGGTTTCACGGTGCTGGAATGGGGGCTGTGGCGGATCGCCAAGCGCGCCGAGGATGAGCAACGCCGCACCCTCGGGCTACCCAAGGCGACCACCCGGTCGGCCAAACGGGTCGTCGACTACGGCACCACCGAGATCCAGGCCTACGACGAGCTGTTCTTTCCCGGGCTCACCCGGGAATGGCGCGGCGCCCGTCCCTTCGTCGGCGCCATCACGCTGGGCCTGCAGACCGCCACCGACGACGAGGTGACGTCCTGGATCGCCGGGGGCACGCCGCCGATCTACTTCGGTTTCGGATCCATGCCCGTGGAATCGCCGCGCGAGGCCGTCGCCATGATCACCCAGGTGTGCGCCGAGCTCGGTGAACGAGCACTGATCAGTGCGGGCGTCTGGGAGCTCGACGAGATTCCGCAGGCCGACCATGTCAAGCTCGTCGGCGCGGTGAATCATGCCGCGGTGTTCCCGAGCTGCCGCGCCGTCGTGCACCACGGCGGCGCCGGCACCACCGCCGCCGGGGCGCGCGCCGGCGTGCCCACCCTGGTGCTGTGGGTGTCCGCCGACCAGCCGGTCTGGGCCGGTCAGGTCAAAAAGCTCAAGATCGGTACCGCGCAACGCTTCACCCGGATGAACCGCACATCGCTGACGTCGGCGCTGCGTACCGTTCTGGACCCGGCGGTCGCCGCGCGGGCGCGTGACTTCGCGGCGCGGCTGGCCACCCCCGAACAGAGTGTCCGCAGGGCCGCCGACCTCGTCGAGAACGCGGTCCGCACCTCCACGGTGCGCTGACCGCCCGGACGGGCATCAGCTAGGCGGCCGGCCCCTCCACGGTGCCGGTCAGCCCGAAGTCGGCCAGCGCGTCGACCACGACGTCGCGCAGCGCCTCCTTGGAGTTGGTGCGGCCGACCGTCCACGACCCGACGGCCACCGCCATCCGGCCCCGCGTCCGGCACCCGGCCAGCAGGAGCTGACCCCCGATCCGGTTGAGCACCCGACTGGTGATCTGCGGTTCCAGCCCGCGGATGACGACGTAGTCGGCGTCGGTCCCGTCAGGTCTGCCGAAGGCGGGGTCCAACTCCCCCATGTTCGAGCAGGCGATCGGGCTGTTGACGGCCAGCACCATGCCCTCCAGCCGGCGCAGCATGACCTGCGGCGTCACCGGGGTGAGCGGCAACGGCCCGGTCATCCGCACCGAGTTCACGGCGGATTCCGACAGCGCCTTCTTCGTCGCGGCCCGCAGGGCGCTGAGGTCGGTGACCACCTGCTCGGGGTCGACGGACATGTTCGCCTCGACCAGGGCGTTGGCCCGAGTGTCCCCCTCGGTGCGCTCACTGACCGGCCACGACAGGTACGCCAGACCGTCGCGGTCGACCCGGCCCAGACGGTGGCCGACTCGGGCCGCGACCCCGGAGAACAGCGAATTGCTGGTGCCACCGAGCCTGCGCGCGCACGCGTCCCACTGCTCGGTGTCGACGAAGGCCACCACCGACGGCGGCAGCATCGGCCGGTCGTCACCGCCGACCGCGTCACCGGCGGATCTGAAAGAGGTTGCCAGATCGCCACTTTCGGCGCGCGCCACCTTGATCGACGCGACCACCGCGCGCCCCATGCTGGGCACGCTGCGCAGGATCTGTCGCGCGTCCTGCGCCAGCGCACGCCCGAGGGTGCGGGAGTTGGGTGCCGGATAGCTCAGTCGCCGGTCCACCCCGTTGACCGCGTCCACGACCGAGTTCACCAACCCGAGCCCGTCGACGATCGAATGCGAGGTCACCAGGCTGACCGCAGCGCCGCCGTCGCTGAAGGGCTGCACCGCCAGCCGCCAACTGGGTCCGTGTTCGGGATCGATCGGGGCGCGCATGCAGTCATCGGCCCAGGACCACAGCTCGGAACGCCGGCATTCGCGCGAGGACATGTCCAGCGATTGCGGTGCGGGATCGGCCACCCAGCGGTGGCGGCCGAACGGCAGCGGCGACCGTTCGATCCGGCGGCCCAGCAGACCGTTGCCGAGATTGCGACGGAACCGCAGCAGCCCGTCCAGGTCGACCGGGCGGTCATAGATCCAGACCGCCTGGTCGATCGGGCCGCGACCCAGCGCGCGCAACCCGAGGAAAGATCCCTGGTCTATGTAGGCGAGTGTGTTGTCCACTGCTCCAGCGTAATTGGCGCTCAGGCGGTCGGAACCTTGTCGTCCAGTCGGGAGAACTCGTGGTTGCGGTACTTCTCCACGCACGACTGGCGGCGGATCTTGCCGCTGGTCGTGATCGGGATGGCACCGCGCGGCACCAGCACCAGATCCGCCGCGCTGATCCCATGCGTCTGCGATACCGCCGAGGCCACATCGCGCTTGATGTTGAGGAAGTGCTCGAGCACGGCCTCCTCGGTGTCGCCGCGCTTCTTCACCTCGATGATCGCGACGAGTTGCTCGGCGCGCTCCTCTTCCACGGCGATCGCCGCGACCCGGCCGCCGGTGATCTCCTGGATGGTGGCCTCGATGTCATCGGGATAGTGGTTGACCCCGCGCACGATCAGCAGGTCCTTGATCCGGCCGATGATGAAAAGCTCACCGTCGGAGATGAAGCCCAGATCGCCGGTGCGCAGCCACGGGCCCTCCGGGGTGCCCTCCGACGGGTTCTCGATGCGCCCGCGGAAGGTGTGCTCGGTCTGCTCGGGCTTCTCCCAGTAGCCCAGGCAGTTGTTCTCGCCGTAGGACCAGATCTCGCCGACGCCACCGGCCGGCACCTCGCGGCGGGTCTCCGCGTCGACGATGCGCACGACCGGCTCCTCGGGCCGGCCGTAGCCGACCAGCTGGGTGCCGCTGCCGTCGGTGGTGCGCTCGGCGACCCCGGCGGACAGCTTGGCCGAATCGAAGGCCACCACGCTCGGCGGGCCGGGCTCACCGGTGGCGACATAGAGCGTCGCCTCGGCCAGCCCGTAGGACGGCCGTAGCACATCCTGGGTGAAGTTGAACTTGGCGAACCGCTGCGCGAACCGCTTCAGGGTGGCCTCGTGCACGCGCTCGGCACCGCTGTACACCGCGATCACATCGCTGAGATCGATACCGGCGAGGTCCTCGTCGGTGGTGCGTCCCGCCGCGAGTTCGAAGGCGAAGTTCGGGCCGGCGGTGATGACCCGGCCGAAGCTGCCCATCAGCTGGATCCAGCGCGCCGGGCGGGCCAGGAAGGCCAGCGGCGTGGTGAAAACAGTGCTCCAGCCACCCAGGATGGGGGCGACGATGCCGAGCATCAGGCCCATGTCGTGGTAGAAGGGCAGCCAGGAGACCACGTGCGCACCCGAGGGCGGCACCTTGCCGAAGTGCGGGAAGAAGTCGCACATCATCTGCTCGAAGTTCGAGGTCAGGTTCCGGAAGGTGACCATCACGCCGGCCGGGGTGCGGGTGGACCCCGAGGTGTACTGCAGGTAGGCCGTCTCCGGCTTCTCCTCGCGGCTGCTCAGTGTCTTGCGCCGCGAATCCAGATCCAGCTTGTCGACCTCGATGACGGCCGCCGCGGCCGCACCGTCGTCGGTCTTGGCGTACTCGGCCACGGTCCCGGCCACCGCGGAGGTGGTCAGGATGATCGAGGGCGCCGAGTCCTTGATGACGGCCGACACGCGCTCGTCGTGCTGGCCGACCATGGGCACCGACAACGGCACGGCGATGATGCCGGCCTCCAGCGAGGCCAGGAACCCGATGACGTACTCCAGGCCCTGCGGTGCCAGGATGACGGCGCGATCACCGATCTGGCCGAGTGCGCGCATCTCGACGGCGAGATGGCGCACGCGCCGGTTGAGCTGCGCCCAGGTCAGGGTGGTGGAAACCCCGTCCCACTCGTGGTCGTAATCCATGAAGGTGTAGGCAATGTCCTCAGGCTGCAGGCTCGCGCGTTCGCGGAGCACGCCAATGAGGGAGGTATCGGACATCGGGTTGTGCCTTTCTCAGCCATTCTTTTTCAAGAACATGCTCAATCGGTAAGCAGTATTAAACGAACACGCCGGTCAGGTCGAATTCGGCCAGGGTCGCTGCCGCCAGCTCGCGCAGCCTGGCCTTGGAGTTCTCGGCGCCGGACTCATAGGCGACGATGCCGATGATGACCTTGCCGCTGATCCGCCCGGACACCAGCACCAGCTGACCGTCACCACTTTCCAGCTCACCGCGCGGGGTGGCCTGGTCGACGCCGTAGAACGAGGTGTATTCGGCCTCGGTGCCGTCGGGACTGGTCAGCACCGGCGGCAGGTCGCCCATGTTGGAACACACCACCGGCATGTCGTCGGAGGCGATCATCATGTCGGCGACCTTCTTGACCAGTGCCTTGGGTACCAGTGGGGTCAGCGGCATCAGGTCCAGGATCTCGTCGGGTTGATCCTTGGCCGACTTCAGCGCGTTGCGCAGCGTCGTGCGGGTGACGCTGAGGTCGGAGGTGACATCGGTCGGGTCGACCTTCGCGTTGACCAGCGTCATGGCGTTGGCCCGGACGTCGGTCTCGGAGGTGCGGTCGCTGATGGCGATCAGCAGCGACACGTTGCCGTCGGGATTGCGCCGGCCCATCCGCTCGCCCAGCTTGGCACTGACGGCCGCCAGCATGGAGTAGCCGTTGCCGCCGAGAGACTCGGCCTTGGCATCCCATTCGGCCAGGTCGACGTAGACGGTGATCGCCGGCACGATGACGAGTTCGTCGGGGTTGGCGACCGGCGGTTTGACCGGGCGTGCGGATGCTCCGACATCTTTGTGGCCGTCCTGCTGGCCACCGGCGCGCAGCACCTTGACCGCCTTGCGGGCGGCCCGCGCGATCTCGGGGAGTTCGCGGATGGTGTCGCGCAGGTCGGCGGCGATGGCGCGGCCGGTGCGCCGCGACAGCGGCGGCGGGTAACCGATGTCGATGTTGGCCCCGGTCACCGCGGTGCCGACGGCCAGCAGCGCGGCGACGCCGTCACCGAGGCAGTGTGAACCCACCACCGAGATGGCGGTCACGCCATCGGTGAACGACTGCACCGCCATCTGCCAGCCCGGCCCGTTCTCCGGGTCGACGGTCACCTGCGCCCAGCGGTCGGCCCAGTCGCTGACCTCCTCGCGGGGCAGCGGATCGGTGTTGATGTGCAGCGGCGCGGCCGGCCCGAGTGCGGACACCCACCGGTACCGCCCGAACGGCAGCGGTGAGCGCTCCACCCGGCGCCCGGCCATCCCGTAGCCGAAGTTGCGGTGGAACCGTCGCACCTGGTCCATGTCGACGGGATGCTCGTAGACCCACACCACCTGGATCATCTGCACCCGGCCGGTGGCCCGGTTCGCCCGGACCAACGCCTCATCCCACAGCGTCAGCCGGTTGTCGGTCAGCCCGAAGTCTGCGATCGCCAAGAACGGTCCCCCTGCTACTCGATCACGCCGGACAGCTCGAACGCGGCCAGCGTCTGCTCCAGTTCGGCCCGCAACCATGCGGTGGTGTTCTCCGCGCCGGGCGCGTACGCGGCGAATGTCATGGTCTCGGTGCCGTTGATCCGGCCGGCCACCACGGTCAGCAGCCCGCATCTTTCCTCCAGGGCGTGCCGGGTGGCGACCCGGTCGATACCGCGCAGGAAGACGAAATCGGCCGGGGTGCCGTCGACATTGGGCACATCGGGCGGGACATCGCCCATGTTGGAACACGACACCGGCAGCTCGGTGGAGAACCCGAACGCGACATCGGCCATCTTGCGGACCACCCGCTTGGGGATGAACGGCGTCAACGGAAGCAGTTTGAGGTCCTCGTCGGGGACCTCGCGGGCCACCCGCAGACCCTCCTTGAGCGCGGCGCGTGCCTCGCTCAGATCGACGGTCACCTTGGTCGGATCGATCGCGAGGTTGACCAGGATCACCGCGTTGGCCCGGGTGTCGTCATCACCGGGCAGCCGGTCACCCTGCGGGATGTTGAGCGTCACCCTGCCGTCCGGCCCGACCCGGCCGATCTGCTGCGCAAGTTTGGCGACGAACCCGGCCACCAGCGAGTGACCGTGGCCGCCTAGTTCGGCGGCGCGCCGGTCCCAGTCGTCGAGCTTGACGCAGACGGTCGCCGACGGGGTGAACACCTGATGGTCCGGTCCGGTGACGGTCGGCTTGGCTCCCCCGGACCTGGACAGTTCGTCGCGGCGGCGGACGGCCTGGCGGGCAGCCTCGGCGAGGGTGCGGCCGACCTCGGGCAGGCCGCGCACGGTATCGCGCAGGTCCGCGCGCAGTGCGGCGGCGCGGGTGCGCGACGCCGGCGGCGGATAGCCGAAGTCCAGCCGCCGCCCGTGGATCGCGTTGACCATGGCCTGCAGCGCACCGCCGCCGTCGCTGACGCAGTGCGAGATGACGATGCTGACCGCCGTCGACCCATCGGTCATCGGCAGCACCCCGACGTGCCAGGCGGGACCGTACTCGGGATCCAGTGGCATGGTGGCGCGCTCGTCGATCCAGCGGCCCAGCTCCCCGCGATCGCGCGGTTCGGCGAAATCGAGCTCGGATGTCGGCCCCAGCGCCGAGACCCAGCGATGCCGACCGAAGGGCAGCGCCGAGCGTTCGATACGGCGTCCGAGCAGGCCGTGCCCGATGTGCTGGTGGAACCGGCGCACACCGTCGAGGTCGATCGGACGCTCATAGATCCAGACGACCTGCATGACGGCCTCTTGGCCGGTGGCCCGCAGGCCCAGGAACATCGCCTGGTCGGTGAAGTCGATCCGGTTGTCAGGCGCCACCGACCGTGTGGCGGCACGACTCATCGCGTCGGCACCTCCGATACGAACAGGGCGATCAGGCCGTCTTGAGCTTGAGGCCCGCGGCGTCGGCACCGATCGGCACGAGCGCGATATCGCGGCCCTCGACGACGCTGACGTAGACGGCCTTCATCGCCTCGAGATAGCGCAGCACCGACTCGCGGGCGATCGGATTGGCCGGGAACGCCGCGGTGACGGTGGTCTCGTGCTCCACCCGGTTGACCCACATGCCGACCTGATAGGCCGCCCGCGAATCACTCCAGATGGTGCCGTTGAGACGCTGCCATTCGGCGATCACGCCGGGCGACAGCAGCCCGACATCGAGGTAGGACAGCATCGGCACGCCGCCATTGGGGGCGCGCAGCCCGTGCGACTCGGCACCGAGTTCGAGCACCCGCTCGACCGGGACGTGCGCGAGATCCAGGCCGCCGTCGAAGGACTCCTGCGCGGCGCGGGCGGTCTCCCCGAACGCGTCGGCGTCGACCGGCACCGTGATCGGCACCAGACCGGTGAACCAGCCGGTCGTCATGAACTCCGCCGGGGTGCGCCGCGTGGTGGTCGGTGTGATGACGCGGTACACATCGTCACCGGTGAGCGCCGCGTGCGCGATGGCACCGCAGGCGAACACGCCACCGCTGAACCGGGCGCCCGCGGCGATGCAGGCGGCCTCGAAACGGTCGCCCTGCTCCTTGTCCAGCAGCGGGAGGGTGATCACGTCACCGGTGTATGCCACCGACGGGTCACCCAGCGGCAGCGGGAAGGTCGGCAGGCTGCCGCCGCTGTCCTGCAGGAAGTCGATCCAGCCGGCCACCTCCGGCGAATCGGTCGTCAGGGCCGACACGTACTCGTGCTGTTCGCGGCAGTAGTTGTCATAGCTACCGGGCTCGGGCAGCTTCAGCGGCGCCGCGCCCTCGACCAGTGCGTTGTACATCATGTGGATCTCGACGAAGGCCAGCCCCATGAACATCGCGTCGGTGTGCACGTGGTCGACGCTGATGTAGACCGTGAAGTGGTCCTCGCGCTGGATGACGCCGACGTGGAAGCAGTCCCATTCCCAGGGGCTGGCGGTGGCCAGGATGTGCTCACGCCACTGCTGGGCGGTCATCTCACCCTGCTCGGTGGCGACAAACTTGATATCGCGCGGGTTGGTCACCGTGTGGCGCAGGATCTCCCCGGATTCGGTGTACTCGAACCAGCTGTGGAAGGTGTCATGCCTGCGCAGGTAGGCGTTGATGACATGGGTCATCGCCCGGACGTCGCAGCGGCCGGGGATGTCCCAGGACGGGATGTTGAGCCGGGCCATGTCGGTGCCGGAGGCCGAGTGCTTGCGGTAGGCCAGCAGATGCTGAGCCTGCTGGTAGCTGACCGGTACATCGCTGACCGGAGCTTCCTTGACCTTGGCAAGGGTCGCCCGGGAGGGATGCCAAGAGATGACGGCACCTGGTTCGCCGACCCAGTCATGGATCGGTTTCATCGCTACCACTATTTCTCTCCTGCTTCGACGACGCCAGATCCCCGACCGTGCGACGTTGCGCGACCTTTGATCATGACGGAACCGATACTTCTTCGGGAGCAAGAACGTCACAAAGACGATCTGCGAGCACCCGAATGGTCGAAATATCTGTCGATCCGATACGTATACCTGTTTCCGCCTCGATGCGGGTCCGTACCTCCAGCGTGCCGAGCGAGTCCAGACCGTACTCGGCCAGCGGCCGATCCGGGTCGACCGACCTGCGCAGGATCATGCTGATCTGCTCGGAGATCATCCGGCGCATCCGAGCCGGCCACTCGTCGCGTGGCAGTTCGTTCAGCTCCGCCAGGAACGCGCTGCCGGTGCTGCGCTGCCCGGTCGATGCGAACGCCTCGGCGAACTTGCTGCTCTGCGCGAACGCCGCCAGCCACGGCGTCCCGACCACCGGCGCATAACCACTGTAAGCCCTGTCATGGCGCAACAGCGTCTCGAAGGCGTGGGCGCCCTCGGCCGGGTCGATCGCCGCATCGCTGGTGTCGGCCAGCCCGGTGCCCGCACCGATCTCCGACCACGGGCCCCAGGCGATCGAGGTGCTGGGCAGGCCCTGGCTGCGGCGCCAGTGCGTGAAGGCGTCCAGCCAGCTGTTGGCCGCGGCATAGGCGCCCTGGCCGGGTGACCCGACCAGCGCGGCCGCCGAGGAGAACACGCAGAACCAGTCCAGGGTCTGCTTGGCGGTCGCGCGGTGCAGATTCAGCGCACCGTAAACCTTTGGCGCCCAGTCGCGTTCGACGAGCTCGTCGGTGATGTTGGACAGCACCGCGTCCTCGATGACGGCGGCGCCGTGCAGCACTCCGCGCAGCGGCAGACCCGTCGCGCAGGCGGCCTCGACCAGCCGGTCGGCGACATCGGGCTCGGCGATGTCGCCGCGCTCGACCTCGACCTCGGTGCCGGCGGCGCGGATCCGCTCGATGACCGCCAGGGCCGCCTCCGACGGAGCCGAACGACCGTTGAGGATGATGCGTCCGGCGCCGGACTGGGCCAACTTCTCGGTGAGGAAAAGTCCCAGGCCGGTCAGGCCGCCGGTGACGATGTAGGCCGAATCCGACCGGGCGACCCGGACTTCCTCCGGTGGCAGCACCGCCTCGATCTGTCCGCCGTGCGGAACGTCGAGCACCAACTTGCCGGTGTGCTCGGCAGCACCCATCACCCGGATGGCGGTGGCGCCGTCCTGCAGCGGGTAGTGGGTGGTCTCCGGCAGCGGCAACACGCCGTCGGCGATCTGCTGGTAGCAGACCTCCAGCAGCCGGCGCAGCGTGTCGGAGTCGGTCAGCGACAGCAGCGCGAGGTCCACGGCGTAGAACGACAGGTTGCGCCGGAACGGGAACAACCCCATCCGGGTGTCGCCGTAGATGTCACGCTTGCCGATCTCGACGAAGCGGCCGCCGAAGGACAGCAGTTCCAGACCGGCCTTCTGCGCCGCGCCGGTCAGCGAGTTCAGCACGATGTCCACCCCGTAGCCGTCGGTGTCCCGACGGATCTGCTCGGCGAACTCGGTGCTGCGCGAATCGTAGACGTGCTCGATTCCCATGCCGCGCAGCAGCTCTCGTCGCGCATCGCTACCCGCGGTGGCGTAGATCTCGGCACCGGCGGCCCGTGCGATGGCGATTGCGGCCTGTCCCACCCCACCGGTGGCCGAATGGATCAGCACCTTGTCCCCCGCGCTGATGCGGGCCAGGTCGTGCAGGCTGTACCAGGCGGTGGCGTGCGCGCTGGGCACCGCGGCGGCCCGGTTGGTGGGCAGCCCCGGCGGGAGCGTCACGGCCAGGTTGGCATCGCAGGTCACGAACGTGGCCCATGCGCCGTCGGCGGAGATGCCGCCGACCCGGTCGCCCACCTTGTGCCCGGTGACACCCGGCCCGACCGCGGTGACCACACCGGCGAAATCGGCGCCGAGCTTGGGCATCCGGCCCTCGAAGGAGGGATAGCGGCCGAACGCGACCAGCACATCGGCGAAGTTCAGGTTGGACGCGGTGACCGAGACCTCGATCTGCCCCGGACCCGGCGCCACCCGCTCGAAGGCCGCCAACTCCAGAGACTGGATGTCCCCGGGGGTGCGGATCTGCAGTCGCATACCGTCGCGGGCCGGATTGACCACGGTGGTGCGGCGCTCCTCGGGACGCAACGGTCCGGGCACCAGGCGCGCCACGTACCACAAGCTTGCACGCCAGGCGGTCTCGTCCTCGTCCGTACCGGAGACCAACTGCGCGGCGATCTGAGCCGCGTCGGTGTAGTCGTCGACGTCGATCTGGGTCGTGTTCAGCTGCGGGTACTCGGTGGCGATCACGCGCACCAGGCCGCGCAGGCCGGCCTCGTCCAGGTTGGCGACATCGTCGGCCAGCACCGTCTGCGCATTGCGGGTCAACACGTGCAGTCGCGGCGCCTCACCCGGAGTCTCGGGCAGCTCGCGCACGACCTTGACCAGATGACGCACATTGTCGCCGCCGCGCACACCGGACTGCTCATCGGTGACACCGTGCCGGGGCGGGCTGACGATCAGGACGTCGCCGAACGGTTGTGCCGCCAGCTGCTCGCGCAGCCGCGCGGCATGCGCGTCGTGATCGGAGTGCTGCGGCCACACCATCGTGGTGACGTCGACATCGTGGCTCTTGAGCGCGTCGGCGAGCTTGGTGGCCAGCAGGTCGGCGGCGTCGGACGTGCTGATCAGCAACCAGCGGCCGGCGTCGTGGTAGTCGACCTCCGGCAGCTCCTGCTGGCGCCACTCGACGGCGAGCAGCCGATCGTTGAACGTGCGGTCACGCCGGCCGCTGTCGGACACCCCGGTGCCCAGCCGCAGTCCGTCGACCGCCACCAGCACGGAGCCGTTCTCGTCGAGCAGGTTGAGGTCGACCTCGACGGCGGTGGCGGTCACGCTGATGATCCGCGCGTGGCAGTAGTGCGCGTTGCGTGTCGAACCGAACGCGCGCAACCGGCGTACGCCGAGTGGCAGCATGAGCGTTGCGGTGGTGTCGCTGCGCAGCGCGGGATGGGCGCCGACGGCCTGGAAGCAGGCGTCCAGCAGCGCCGGATGCACCCCGTAGGCGCCCTGCTGCGAGCGGATCGAGCCGGGCAGCGCCACCTCGGCCAGCACCGAGTCGGACCCGGCGTCGGAGCCGTCGTTGACGTTGACCGCGACCAGACCGGCGAAGGCCGGACCGTACTGGATACCGCGCTGGCCGTACCAGGCACGCATCTCGGCACCGTCGACACGCACGGTGTGCGCGGTCAGCAGGGCGTCGATGTCCACCGTCGCGGGCGCGAGCTCCTCGGTGCCGGCGCGCAGCGTGGCCGATGCGCGCTTGACCTGCTCACCCTGCTGATAGGTCTCGACGACGAAATCGGCGGCGGTCGCGCCGGTGACGGCGGCGGCCGCGGTCACCTCGGTGCTCTCCTCCAGCAGCAACAGCTGATCGAAGCTGATGTCGTGCACCTCGCCGGCATCGCCGTGGATCTTGCGGGCGGCGGCAAGCGCCATCTCGCAGTAGGCGGCACCCGGCAGCGAGGCGACGTTGTGCACCTGGTGATCGCCCAGCCACGGCTGGGTGTCGGTGCCCACGTCGGCCTGCCAGGCGTGCCGTTCGGGCTCCTCGGGCAGCCGGACGTGCGCACCGAGCAGCGGGTGTACGGCGATGGTCGCACCGCCGGGGGCCAGCTCGGACGGATCGCGCACCAGGATCAGTTCGCGGTGCGTCCAGGTCGGCAGCGGCGCATCGAGCAGGTTGCCGCTCGGATACAGCACCGAGAAGTCGATCCGCGCTCCGGCGTTGTGCAGGTCGGCGACGACACCGCGCAGCCCGTAGGGCAGTTCCTGCTCGCGCCGCACGCTGGCCAGCGCGGCATGCGTGATGTCCAGGCTGTTTGCGGTCTGGTCGACGGCATGGGTCAGCAGCGGATGCGGGGACAGCTCGGTGAAGACCCGGAAACCGTCCTCCAGCGCGGCCTGCACGGCCGCGGCGAAGCGGACCGCGTGGCGCAGGTTGTCCACCCAGTAGTCGGCGTCGAAGTCGGCGATATCGCGCGGGTCGTACAGGGTGGCCGAGTAGTACTCGATCTCGGGCTCGGCAGGGTCGAGGTCCTCCAGGGCGTCGGCGAGATCGTCGAGGATCGGATCGACCTGCGGCGAGTGTGAGGCGACGTCGACGGCGACCTCGCGGGCCATCACATCGCGGCTCTCCCATTCGGCGACGAGTTCGCGGATGGACTCCTTGGCGCCGCCGACCACGGTCGAGCGGGGCGAGGCGACGACCGACAGCACCACGTCGTTGATACCGCGCGCGGCCAGTTCGGACAGCACCTGCTGGGCCGGCAACTCCACCGACGCCATGGCCCCGGAGCCGGCGATCGTCGCCATCAACTTGGAGCGACGGCAGATGACCTTGACGCCGTCCTCCAGCGTCAACACGCCGGCGACCACCGACGCGGCGACCTCGCCCATCGAGTGACCGATGACCGCACCCGGGGTGACCCCGTAGGCCTTCAGCGTGGCCGCCAGTGCCACCTGGACCGCGAACACGGTCGGCTGCACCTTGTCGATGCCGGTGACGGTCTGCGACGCCTTCAGTTCCTCGGTGACCGAGAAGGCGGATTCGGCCGCGATGAGCGGTTCGATCTGGGCGATGGCGGCCGCGAAGGCCGGCTCGGTGGCCAGCAGACCGGCACCCATGCCCGCCCACTGCGAGCCCTGGCCGGAGAACACCCACACCGGACCGCGGTCACCGCCGGCCACGGACCGCTGGTACGGCGTCTCACCGTCGGCGACCTCGCGCAGCGCGGCGATCAGGGTGTCGCGGCTGTCGGCCAGCACGGTGGTGCGCACCGGCCGGTGTGCCCGGCGGCGGGCCAGCGTGTAGGCCAGGTCGTGCAGATTGAGGTCGGCGTCCTGAGCGGCGACCCAGTCGGCCAGCCGGCCGGCCGAACGCCGCAGTTCCTCGGCCGACGTCGACGACAGCGCGAAGATGTGCGCCGCGTCCTCGGCCGGCGCGTCGGTACGCACCGCCGACGGCGCCTCTTCGAGCACCGCGTGCACATTGGTGCCCGACAACCCGTACGCCGAGACCGCGGCGCGCCGCGGCTGGTCACCGGCCGGCCACGGCGTCACCGCCGCCGGGACGAACATCTCGGTCTTGATGCTCGCGAGCTCGTCGGGCAGCCGGTTGAAGTTGACGTTGGGCGGCACGATCGCGTGCTGCAACGACAACACGCTCTTGATCAGACCGATGGTGCCCGAGGCGGACTGCGAGTGCCCGAAGTTGGTCTTGGAGGAACCGAGCGCGACGGGACCGGAGGTGCCGTACACCTCGGCCAGGCTGGAGTACTCGATCGGGTCGCCGACCGGGGTTCCGGTGCCGTGCGCCTCGATCATCCCGACGGACGCGGCGTCCACCCCGCCGGATTCCAGTGCGGCCTTGTAGACGGCGACCTGGGCGTCCCGGGACGGGGTGGCGATGTTGACGGTGTGCCCGTCCTGGTTGACGGCACTGCCGCGCACGACCGCCAGGATGCGGTCGCCGTCGCGTTGGGCGTCGGCCAGGCGCTTGAGCAGCACGACGCCGGTGGCCTCGCCGGGGACGAAGCCGTCGGCCGCCGCGTCGAAGGCGTGGCAGTGTCCGGTCGGCGACAGCATGCCCTGTGCCGAGCCCGAGGACAGCTTGCGCGGTTCCAGCACCAGGTTCACGCCACCGGCCAGCACGAGATCGCTTTCGCCGTCGTGCAGGCTGCGGCAGCCCAGGTGCAGCGCCAGCAGGCCCGACGAGCAGGCCGAGTCCACCGAATAGGCGGGGCCGTGCACGCCGAGGTGATAGGCGATCCGGCCGGAGGCCATGCTGAAGTTGTTGCCGGTGAAGCCGTAGGGTCCCTCGATCGAGTGCGCGTCGGCGGCCAGCAACTGGTAGTCGCCGTGGGTCAAGCCCATGAACACACCGGTGAGCGAACCCTGCAGGGTCTCGGGGTCGATACCGGCGTGCTCGATGGCCTCCCAGGCAGTTTCCAGCAGCAGACGGTGCTGCGGGTCGACTGCGGTGGCCTCACGGTCGCTGATACCGAAGAAGTCGGCATCGAATCCGGCTACGTCGTCGAGGAAGGCTCCCCACTTGGAGACCGACCGGCCGGGCACACCGGGCTCGGGGTCGTAGTACTCGTCGGCATCCCATCGGTCCGCCGGAATCGTGGTGACGAGGTCCTCGCCGCCGAGCAACGCCTGCCACATACGGTCAGGTGAGTCGATTCCGCCAGGCAAGCGGCACGCCATCCCGATGACGGCGACCGTTGTGACAGGTGTCTCAACCACGTAGTTCAAACCTCTTTCAAGGGGTACTGCAAAAGTGATGGATAAGGAAACGACTGTTTGGAGCACGTCCAGCGCCGGTCGAAGCGCAGACGCTCTATGTGTCTCGCACCCTTACCGCACCCCTCTCACATCTTGCTGAGACTCGTCAGTGAGTCGGTAGCGTAATCGTCCCCGTTGACGACGGCGTCAAAACCTGAGCAAATCCACTGCAAACTCTACAGCTTCAAGTGCCGCGAGGCGCAGGCTACACCAGCTACATCGAGTTCATCCAGCAACTTCCCGATATGCCCTTCACCTGGGAATCCATTGTCTTATTGACGTTGAAGTAAATGTGATGCGGCTCACCGTGTCAAGTCGGGCATTAGCCAACTGATCGCTCAGCAAACAACTTCGAATGGCTACATATGACATCAGCACCCGTCCGTGGGCCGAAATCACCTCATCGGAGCGCCGGCACATTCCGCTGTTCGAGGCCTGCTAGCTCAGTAAACACTTGTAACAACTTTCCCAGTGGTGACATCACATGGGCCCGGATGCCCGCCGTGCACGCGCATCCGGGGAACTTCGCCACGGCGGTGGCAACGTTTGCATTGGTAACGGTCCACCTGGCTCACAGGTAATCCCAAGATTTCGTCTGCAGGCGCTGCGAATTCGCCTTCCGGCGCGACTTC
Source organism: Mycobacterium sp. NPDC003323 (assembly GCF_053589535.1). Taxonomy (NCBI): domain Bacteria; kingdom Bacillati; phylum Actinomycetota; class Actinomycetes; order Mycobacteriales; family Mycobacteriaceae; genus Mycobacterium; species Mycobacterium sp. NPDC003323. Next base: position 1,116,283 of record NZ_JBSFSB010000001.1, on the reverse strand, counting down.
GACCCATTCCGCGGCCCAACCGCCGAGGTCACCAGCAATATCGCGTAACCCGCGGTACCGCGTGGTCCTTGCGCCGGCAAGCAAAACATCGGCCGGGCGAAACCAAGATCGGCGAAGTGGTCACATGGCCGCCGACGCCGCCCCCGGGGCACCCTCGCCGAAGCGCGGGACGGCGGCGAAACCGCGCTCCCGCGCGCGGGCCGCGCCGCGCCGGATGAGGGCCGCCGTCGCGACGAAACCGGCCTGATCGGCGACCACGAGTGGAGTGAGCAGGCGGTTGTGGGCATAGCCGAAGGCCAGCCCCGTGGCGGGGTCGGCCCAGCCCAGCGAGCCGCCCAGCCCGACGTGCCCGAAGCCGGGTAGGACGCCCGGGAACGGCAGCGAGTGATACCCCAGATGGAAGGCCATCGGCAGCCCGATCGATCCGTCCGGATGCAGGCTGCGCGGACCGGTCAATCCGGCGACCGCCTCCCGCGACAGGAAGCGGGTGCCGTCGATCTCGCCGCCGTTGGCGATGGCGCCGTACACCCGCGCCAGCCCCCGAGCCGTCGCGACGCCGTTGGCCGATGCCATCTCGCTGTCCAGCAGCGGAGTGTTGCCCTGCACCATCGACTTCATGCCCGGGAAGTACAGCGCCCCGAAACCACCCGAGAGCGGTAACGCGGCGAGGTAGGGAGCGACCGCGTTGAAGACGGGGTTCTGCAGCGCCGATTGCGGTCCGATGATCTGAGCGGGTTGGGTGGGTGCCGACACCGGCGGCCGGCCCAAATGGATACCGTCGACATCCAGGGGTCCGGCCAGCTCGGTGCGGAAGAGTTCACGCATCCCGCGTCCGGTCACCGCGCGGGCCAGCCCGGAGATCAGCCAGCCGTAGGTCAGCGCGTGATAGGCCGGACGGCCGCGCAGCAGGCCGACCGGGGCGGCAGCGATACGTTCTTCCATCCGCACGTGGTCGAGCAGATCGGTCTTGGTGACGCCGTTGAGTTGGGACAGACCGGCCCGGTGCCGCATCACCTCGCGGACGGTGATCGCCGACTTGCCGTTGACCCCGAATTCCGGCCAGTACTGCGCCACCGGTGCGTCGTAGTCGATGAGACCGCGGTCGGCCAGCCGGTGGATCACGGTGGAGGCCAGGCCCTTGGTCGCGGAGAACACCATGGCCCCGGTGTCCGCCGACCAACGTCGCCGCCCCGCCCGGTCGGCCCAGCCGGTCCAGACGTCGACGACGGGCACTCCGTCCAGATAGACCGACAACGCGCCGCCCCCGAACCGGTGGTGGCCGAACAATCGGGCGAAGGCGTGGACGGCGCAGGCGAAGTTGGGATCGGCCGCACCCTGCACACCGCGCGGCAATACGAAGCCGCCGGTGGTCTGCGGGAGCGCCGCGCTGCGCTCCCCATCTATCGCGTGGGTCACAGTGCCACCAACTTACTCCGCCCACTGGCTAACTATCGAGGAGCGTTACCCAACCGTGAGACGTGGACGTTTAACGTTTCGGCAACGCTGTGCAGCCATTGCGCCGGCTCAGCCGGCGGCGTCCAGGATGCGTTGCGCCGCCAGCGCCGCGGTCAACTCCCCGTCGCGCACCTGCCGCTCGACCTCGGCGCGGATCCGTTTGACCTCCGGATTGCTGAGCACCCGGTCCAGCACGGTGTCACGCACCATCGACCACGTCCAGTTGACCTGCTGGGCGCGGCGGCGAGCGTCGAACTCCCCCGCCTCGGTGAGCACCTCACGGTGTTTGAGCACCGTCTCCCACAACGTCGCCAGCCCGTCGCCGGTCATCGCGCTCATCGTGAGAACCGGGGGCCGCCACAGTGTTTCGCGAGGATAGATCAGACGCAACGCACCGGTCAGCTCGCGTGCGGCCGCCTTGGCCTCGACGGCGTGCGGGCCGTCGGCCTTGTTGACGACCACGATGTCGGCGAGTTCCAGCACACCCTTCTTGATGCCCTGCAACTGGTCACCGGTGCGGGCCAGCGTGAGGAATACGAAGGTGTCGACCATGTCGGACACCGTCACCTCGGACTGACCGACGCCGACCGTCTCGACCAGGATCACGTCGAACCCGGCGGCCTCCAGCAGCACGATGGTCTCGCGGGTCGCCCGCGCCACCCCGCCGAGGGTGCCCGAGGTGGGCGACGGCCGGATATAGGCGTCCGGATGCACGGCGAGCTTCGCCATGCGGGTCTTGTCGCCCAGGATCGATCCCCCGGTACGCGTCGAGGACGGATCAACCGCGAGCACCGCGACCCGGTGTCCGGCCTCGATGAGGTGCATGCCGAGCGCCTCGATCGTCGTCGACTTCCCGACGCCGGGGACCCCGGTGATGCCCACATGCAGCGCACCACCGGCTTCCGGCATCAGCTCCAGCAGCAGTTCCTGCGCCTGCTGCCGGTGGTCGGCCCGGGTCGACTCGACCAGGGTGATGGCCCGGGCCAGACCCGAGCGTTCCCCCTCGCGGATCTTCGCGGCGAGTTCGGCGACCGTCTGACTCATCTAGCTCAGGCTGTAACCGAGTCGGTCGGCCAGCTTGCCCAGCAGACCGATCGCCGCCTCGGCGATGACCGTGCCGGGCGGGAAGATCGCGGTGGCCCCGGCCTCGTACAACTCGTCGAAGTCACCCGGCGGGATGACGCCGCCGACGACGACCATGATGTCCGGGCGGCCCACCTCGGCCAGTGCGTCGCGCAGCGCCGGCACCAGCGTGAGGTGCCCGGCCGCCAGCGAGGACACCCCGACGACGTGCACGTCGTTGTCGGCGGCCTGGCGGGCCACCTCGTCCGGGGTGGAGAACAGCGAGCCGACGTCGACGTCGAAACCGATATCGGCGAACGCCGTGGCGATCACCTTCTGGCCGCGGTCGTGCCCGTCCTGGCCCATCTTGGCCACCAGGATGCGCGGCCGGCGTCCGTCGGCCTCGGCGAAGCGTTCCACCAGATCCGTCGCGGTACCCACGTTCCCAGCCTTCCCGACCTCGTCGCGGTACACCCCCGAGATGGTGCGGATCTCGGCGACGTGCCGGCCGTACACCTTCTCCAGCGCATCCGAGATCTCACCGACCGTGGCGTGCGCCCGGGCGGCGTTGATGGCCAGCGCCATCAGGTTGTTGCCCATACCGTCCTCACCGGCGGACGTGTTCTCACCGGCGGCCCGGGTCAGCTCCGCCAACGCCGCCTGCGTGGCGGCCTCGTCGCGCTCGGCACGCAACCGCTCCAGCTTGGCCAACTGCTCGGCGCGCACCCGGCTGTTCTCGACCTTGAGAACCTCGATCTCCTGGTCCTCGGCGACCTGGTACTTGTTCACCCCGATCAGCGCCTGCACCCCGGAGTCGATGCGGGCCTGGGTGCGGGCGGCGGCCTCCTCGATGCGCATCTTCGGAATGCCCTCGTTGATGGCTTGGGCCATGCCGCCGTGTTCGGCGATCTCCTTGATGTGCGCGCGGGCCTTCTCGGCCAGCTGGTGGGTCAGCCACTCCACGTAGTACGACCCACCCCACGGGTCGATCGGGCGGGTGGTGCCGGACTCCTGCTGCAACAGCAGCTGGGTGTTGCGGGCGATGCGGGCGGAGAAATCCGTCGGCAGCGCCAGCGCCTCGTCCAGGGCGTTGGTGTGCAGCGACTGGGTGTGGCCCTGGGTCGCGGCCATCGCCTCCACGCACGTGCGCGCGACGTTGTTGAACACGTCCTGCGCGGTCAGTGACCAGCCGGAGGTCTGCGAGTGGGTGCGCAGCGACAGCGATTTCGCGCTCTTGGGGTCGAACTGTGACACCAGTTCGCTCCACAGCAGCCGGCCCGCCCGCAGCTTGGCGACCTCCATGAAGAAGTTCATCCCGATGCCCCAGAAGAACGACAGCCGCGGTGCGAACTTGTCGATGTCCAGCCCGGCGTCCAGGCCGGCCTTGATGTACTCCACACCGTCGGCCAGCGTGTAGCCCAGCTCCAGGTCGGCCGTCGCCCCGGCCTCCTGGATGTGATAGCCCGAGATCGAGATGCTGTTGAACTTCGGCATCTTGGCGCTGGTATAGCCGAAGATGTCGGAGATGATCCGCATCGAGGGCTTGGGTGGATAGATGTAGGTGTTGCGGACCATGAACTCTTTGAGGATGTCGTTCTGGATGGTCCCGGCCAGCTTCTCCGGCGGCACGCCCTGCTCCTCGGCGGCCACCACGTACAGCGCGAGGATCGGCAGCACCGCGCCGTTCATCGTCATCGACACCGACACGGTCGACAGGTCGATTCCGTCGAACAGCTGGCGCATGTCCAGGATCGAGTCGATCGCCACGCCGGCCATGCCGACGTCGCCGGCCACCCGCGGATGGTCGGAGTCATACCCGCGGTGGGTCGCCAGGTCGAACGCCACCGACAGGCCCTTCTGGCCGGCGGCCAGGTTGCGGCGGTAGAACGCGTTCGACTCGGCGGCGGTGGAGAACCCGGCGTACTGGCGGATGGTCCACGGCTGGTTGACGTACATCGTCGGGTACGGGCCGCGGATGAACGGCGGCTCGCCCGGGAAGCTGTCCAGCGGGTAGCCCGCCGCGACCGCCTCATCGCGATCGGCGGCGATGTACACCGGCTTGACGTCGATGCCCTCGGGGGTGGACCACACCAGCTGCTCGGGGGTGTAGCCGTGCGCCTCGGCGGCGACGGCGACCTGCTCGGTGACCGCCTCCGGCGTCGGCGTGGCAGCCGTATCCTCACCATGCAGCGGTACGTCGGCGAAACTGCCGATGACGGTGCGCTCAACGGCGGTCATGTCAGGCCCCCAATCGGGTGAGCAGCGTCGAGAGGGCCTCGACGGCATTGATCTTCGCGGTCAGATGATCGTCGGGCCGGGTGGTGGCGTCGCCGAGGGCCTTCTCCGGGCCGGCCAGATAGATGTGGGACACGCCCGCGGACCGCGCCGCGTCGATGACGGCCTCGGCCTCGGTGCCGTACCGGGCGTCGGTACCGCAGACGACGACGGCCTTGTGTTCCGCGACGACCGCCGCCACCCCTGCGGCCTCGATGGTGCCCGGATTGACCGCCTCGATACCGCCGGAGGCCAGCAGATTCGCGGCGAACGTGGTCCGGATGTTGTGCTCGGCAAGCGGACCCAACGGCAACAGCAGCGCCTGCGGCCGGGAGCCGGTTCGGGCGAGGTGGGCATCCGAGCGGTCGCGCAGCGCCTCGAATCCGGCCGCGTAGCGCAGCACCCCCTGCACGCCGGTGGTCTCGGGAAGGGGCCTCTCGGCGAGGTTCGGGAACTCGTTGACGCCGGTGAGCGAGGTCTTGCGGTGCGCGATGTCATCGGCGCGCGCCGCCTGCACCGCCGCGATCTGCTCGCCCAGGTACCCGCGCGCGGCGACGAAGCCGCCGCGGCCCTCCAAATCCTGGAAGTGCGCCCAGGCCTGCTCGGCCAGTTGCGCGGTCAGATCCTCGACGAACCACGATCCGGCGGCCGGGTCCAGCACCCGCCCCAGATGCGACTCCTCCAGCAGGAGCAGCTGGGTGTTGCGGGCCATCCGGCGGCTGAAGGTCGTCGCCGTGCCCGGCAGGCCGCCCGGGATCGCCGCATCGAAGGGCGCCACCAGCACGGTATCGGCGCCGCCGACACCGGCGGCGAAGGCGGCCAGCGTGGTGCGCAGCATGTTCACCCAGGGGTCGCGCTGGGACATCATCGGCGCCGATGTCACCGCATGCACGACGGCGGCACCGGCTCGGGCGTCGCCGGCGACCTCGGCCACCCGCGCCCACAGTCGGCGCGCGGCACGCAGTTTGGCGATTGTCATGAACTGATCGTCATCGGCGGCGATCCGGAAGCTGATGGTGCGCAGCGCGTCGCCGACCGGGAGCCCGGCCTCGGTGAGCACCCGCAGGTAGCTCACTCCGGCGGCGACCGCACCGGCCAGCTCCCAGGAGGCGCTCGCCCCGAGATCGTGCAGGGCCGGGCCGTCGACGGTGACCGCGCGGACCCCGGCCTGCCCGGCGACGCGTCTGGCGACGGCGCTGACGTCGTCGAGGTCGGGAGCGTCCCGGCCACTCAGCGGTGCCGTCAGCGGGTCGGCACCCAGATCCAGCGACAGCCGGGAACGCTGATCGTCGTCGAAGTCCGCGACCATCGACAGCAGCGCCCCGGCGGCCGCCGCGTAGTCGGTTCCGGCGTCCAGCACCACCGGGACGAGGTCGAGGTAGACCCCGGCCAGCAGCTGGTCCAGCTCGCCGGCCGGGATACCGTCGCCGCCCACGCTGAGCACCAGCGCACTGGTGCCCTCGGTCAGCGCCAGCAGCAGCGCACCGTTGGCCTCGGCGGCGCCGGAGGCGGCGAGCGGGAACTCCTCGGCGACCTTCCAGCCGCTTAGCACGTCACGGCGGGCGTCGCCGCCGCGGGCGAAGGGCCACTGCCCCGGCAGCGGCGACTCCGGCACCGCATCGAGGGCGGTGTACAGCGGCCGCACCGGGAAGCCTTCGTAGGTCGGTGTGTCGAGCAGCCGTTCCGGTTCGGCGGGCAGATCCGCGGCGTCGCGCCGCAGGCTCTTCGCCAGCACGCCGGCCACGCCGGAGCGCCAGCGCTCGCGATCCGATTCAATGACGCTCGAGGACACTCGCGACTCCTGAGGGATGTGAAGCGTTGTCTGACTTAGTTAGATTAGCCAGGTGTGACTGGCCGCTTTCACCTGAGGCTAAATGATCGGTATCACGGCGGCGCACGGCGGGCAAAGGCTACTGACCAGTAGCGTTGTGCGCAGGCCGGCGCGGCGCCCCGTAGGGTTGGCAGATGTGAATCGCGTCGGTACCACGTTGCGCACGGTCTGGGCCGCCGTGAAGACGACGGCCACTCAGCTACCGCCGCGCCGCGCGCTGGGCATCTTCGCCACAATTGTGATTCTCGTCGCAGTGGCGATTCTGGTGCCCCTGCCCAGTGCCGTGCAGATGCGCGATTGGGCCACCGCCGCGGGACCGTGGTTCCCGCTGGTGTTCTTCGCCGCCCACACGGTGATGACGATCTTCCCGTTCCCCCGCACCGCGTTCACCCTGTCGGCCGGGCTGCTGTTCGGGCCCCTGCTGGGCATCGTGCTCGCGGTGGCGGCCAGCACGCTCAGCGCCGTGATCGCCGTCGTGCTGGTCCGCGCGGCCGGTTGGCAGCTGAGCCGCCTGGTCCGCCACCCGCGGGTGGACTCCCTGGACGCCCGACTGCGTGCGCGGGGCTGGGTGACGGTGCTGTCCATGCGGATGATCCCGGCGGTGCCGTTCGCGGTGCTCAACTATGCCGCAGGAGCCTCGGCGGTGCGGGTGCTGCCCTACGCGGTGGCCACGCTGGTCGGTGTCATCCCGGGCACCGCGGCCGTGGTGATCCTCGGTGATGCGCTGACCGGCAACATCAGTCCGCTGCTGTTCTTGGTGTCGGCGTGCACGGCGGCCGTCGGCATCGCAGGCCTGGTCTACGAGATCCGGATCCACCGGCGCCACCACGGGCACCGAAGCGCCGAGGACAACCCGGCGGTGAACGGCTGACCTCAGGCCGCGCGATCGCTGCGGTCCAGGAAGCGCACCACGGCGGCATCGCCGGTGGGCGTCTTGATCCGCATGCTGCGCGGCGTGTGCAGCGCCACCAGGGCGCCCGAGCGCACCACTCCGAGCGGACCGGGCCCGGCGAACCGTCCGATGCCGGCCACGTGTACGGCCCAGCCCGCCTTGGCCTGGCGGTAGCCGATGCGCACGCCGAGGGCGCAGATGACGAGCAGTCCGCCGACACCGGGCAGCGCGACGGCGGCCAGGGCGGCCAGCGACAGCGGCAGCAGCACCTCGGTGACGGCGCGGTCCAAGAACGAGTCCGGGGTGCTGGAGGTGGCGATACCGCGCAGGCCCACCGGGACCGGAGTGGAGATGACCGTGCGCGGTGCCGCGGCCAGCGTGCTCGCCGACAGCAGCGTCGGCGCGACGGGCGTCTCGGCGACCGGAATCGTCAGCTGGCCGGCCGACTGCGTGGGTGCCGACATGATCGTGGACAGCCCGGTCGCCGCGGCGGAATCGAGCGGCCGCGGCGTCTGCGGTGGCACCGCCATGTTCGGCGTGGGCGTCACCGGGACACCCATCAGCGTGCTCAGGTCGGTGGGCAGTGCGGTGATCGCGCTGACCGAGGTGGTGACCGAGGCCAGCATGGACTCGATCGTGGTGATGACGTCGGTGACCGGGGTCTGCGAGCCCGGCAGGGCGGCGAGCAGCGCGGGCAGGGCCGCGACGGTGTCGTGCGTGGAGTCCAGAACGGTCGCCATCGTGTTGCCGACCGTGGCGACGGCGTCGGGCACCTTGGCGAACGGCAGGGTGGGCCGGCCGTTGTTCACCTTGGGTTTCGTCGAGGTGGACCGCGGCATAGTGACCGACAACGACGTCGTGGTGGCGGAGTTCGGCTCGGTTACCGTCGGGACCACCGGCGCCGTCGTCGAAGGCAGTGGCGCCACAACCTCTTCGGGCGCCGGGGCGACGATCTCGGCGGCGACCTCCGGGGTGACATCGGGCGCATCGATCTGGCCCGCCGGGAGTTGGGCCTCGGCCGCCTCCTCGATGGCGGCATCCACGGCGTCATCGATGGCCGAGGACTCCTCGGCGGCATCCGTTGCAGCACGCCGCTCGGTCAGCGAACCGAGCGTGGTGCGGACCTCACGCAGCGATTCGCGCACGGACTCACGCAGCGTGGATCCGATCTCGGTCGCGGTGCGCGGGCCGGTGGTGGGCTTGTTGCCGGTGGAACCGCTCGACTGGCTGTCGCTCGAGGTGTCCGCGGAACCGCCCTCGGTATCGGCCGCGGCGACGGCGACGGGACCGCCGATGAGCAGCGCGGTGGACAGCATGCACGCACCCATTGCGCCCCGCACGCACGCTCTCTTCATAATGCCGCCATTCCGTCTCCGCACCGGCAAGAGGTCAAGTACACCGTCAGCAACTGCTCAATACGCCATTAGACCACGCACAAGGCCCAGTGGCAGCAAAAATATTGTACGGACGCGTCAACTCCGGGGCCAGCGGCGCTCACGGAGCCTGATGCGCGCCGCCCGACGGCGGCGGGGTCGGCGTGCTGCCCAGCGCAGGCGACTGTGTCGGCGCGTCCAGCGGGGCGGCCGGCGCGCTGCCCAACGGCGGGACCGGGGTGCGCGCCTCGGCCTCGGCCTTGGCCACCGCGCGTGCGATCTCCGGGTCGGTCTCGGTGTTGAACCAGTCGGCCACCTCGGCGGCGTCGTCCTCGTCGGTCTTGGTCGGCTGGTCCTCGACCGGCGATGGGGTGTAGCGGAACACCCCGTCCTCCCCCGGCGCGCCGAGTAGCTTGGTGAACCCCTGCAGCGCCGAACCGAAGTCACTGGGCACCAACCACACCTTGTTGGCCTCGCCCTTGGCCATCTGCGGCAGCGTCTGCAGGTACTGGTAGGCCAGCATCTCCGGGGTCGGCCGGCCGTTCTTGATGGCCGCGAACGTCTTCTCGATGGCCTTGGCCTGCCCCTGGGCCTGCAGGTAGGCCGCGGCGCGCTCACCCTGGGCGCGCAGCATGCGGGACTGCCGGTCTGCCTCGGCGGCCAGGATCGCCGCCTGCTTGGCGCCCTCGGCCGCCAGGATCTGGGCCTGCTTCTGGCCCTCGGCCTGCTTGATCGACGCCTCCCGGTTGCCCTCGGCGGTCAGGATCATGGCGCGCTTCTCGCGGTCGGCGCGCATCTGCTTTTCCATCGAGTCCTGGATCGACGGCGGCGGGTCGATGCTGCGCAGTTCGACGCGGGCCACCCGCAGGCCCCAGCGGCCGGTGGCCTCGTCGAGCACGCCGCGCAGCTGACCGTTGATCGAGTCGCGCGAGGTCAGCGTCTGCTCCAGCGTCATACCGCCGACGACGTTGCGCAGCGTGGTGGTGGTCAACTGCTCGACACCGACGATGTAGTTGCTGATCTGGTAGACCGCGGCCTGCGGGTTGGTCACCTGGAAGTAGACGACGGTGTCGATGTTGACCGTCAGGTTGTCCTCGGTGATCACCGGCTGCGGCGGGAAGGACACCACCCGCTCACGCAGATCGACCCGGGCCCGGATCTTGTCGACGAACGGCAGCAGCAGGGTCAGCTGTCCCGACACCGTCTTGCTGTACCGGCCCAACCGCTCGATGACCGCCGCCTCGGCCTGCGGGATGAGCGCCACCGATTTCGCGACGATGATGACCGCGAAGATCACCAGTACCGCGAGCAGGACCAAACCTGCAATCGCACCGTCCACTACATCCCCCTTCGGATCCGAACTCGTGGTTCTAGACGATCTTGGAGACGACCGCGGTGGCTCCGTCGATGTGCACGACGGTCACCTGGTCGCCGGTTTCGAATACATCGTCGTCGTTGAGCGGTCGCGCCGTCCAGACCTCGCCGTCGAGCTTCACCTGGCCGTCATGTCGCGACACCGGGCTGAGCACCAGCGCACCCCGGCCCTCCAGCGCCTTGGCCGGATCCGGCAGCCCACCGCCGGACTCCATCCGGCGGCGCAGCGCCGGCCGGACCAGTACCAGCAGCAGCACCGAGACGATCAGGAACACCGCACCGTCGGCCCAGATCGGCCAGTCGAACACGAAACTCGCCCCGGCCGCGGCCAGCGCACCACCGCTGAGCATGAGCAGGAACATGTCGCCGGTGAGGGCTTCTGCGCCTGCCAGTCCCAGCGCTGCGACCAGCCAAATCCATGCGGGCATGAGTGTCAGCCTAGCGAATCCGGCCGTACCTGCGACCGACAACTACACTGCGGAAACTATGTGGTGTCCGAGTGCTTCGCTGACGGTCTGGGTCAATGCCTGGCTTGCCGGAGTCGCCGCACCCGACGACGTACTGGACGCGTTATCGCAATGGGCACCAAAGCATTCCGTGACCGCGTACGACTCGGTGGCGGCGGGCAGCACCGGGTTGCCGTGGCCCGACCTCAACCATTCGGGCACCATGTCGCTGCTACAGACGATGCGCACCGCGGCCGGGCCGGCCACCGGGGCGCCGGCGCTGACCCTGGTGATGCCGGTTCCCGGTGATGTGCGCGGCCTGCCGCCGGACACCCAGTTCCAGCGCGATGCGATCACCATGGGTGAGGCGATCATCGTCGGCACCGACCCGTCCCGGTCCGTCGGCATGGTGCCCGAATACATCTACCAGGACATCGACGATCCCGATTACGAGCCGGATCCGGTATCGCTGGCGTGGACCGTGTACTCGGTGCCCGGTCCCGGCTTCGTCGATCACACCGACCTCGGCGAGGCCGAGTACACCCTGCGCTCGGCGGTGCGGGCGGCCGCCGATGCGCTCGGGGCGTTGAGCGCCGGCATCGGCGCCGCCGACATCGACGATCCGCGCGGCATGGTGGAACAACTCCTGGAGGCCACCCGGCTGCACCGGCTACCGGATCACGCCCCCGAGCGCGCGGCGCGGGTGCTGGAGAACGCGGCGCACGTGGACGCGATCATCACCGCCAGTTCCGGCCTGATGCCGATCGGGCTGCAGAGCAGTTCGGAGGTGCGGATCGCCTCCGACACCCTGCGGCCGCTGGCCTCGGTGGTGCGCACCGCGCGACTTGCAGCGATCAGCGCGATTCTGCACTCGGCCTGGAAGCGCTGACCGGCGCGCACGCTGGCGTGCAGTACGCCCCGTCGACACTGTTGCCGTAGCCCGGAACGGGCTGTGGCCCAACGACTCTGACCGGCTCCGCACCCGCCTGGAGCTCGTCGACCAACCCGATGACGAGCTCGGCGAATCGGCGTTGCGCGTTGGGCGTGCCGGCCCGCGCCAGCGCCACACCGGCGCCCTCGGCCTGTTCGGCGAGTTCGTTGTCCAGGTCCCAGATGACCTCGATGTGGTCGGCGACGAAGCCGATCGGGCAGGCGATGACCGCCTTGACCCCGCGCTCGACGAGCACGTCGAGGTGATCCCCCACGTCGGGCTCCAGCCACGGCACCTGCGGCGGGCCCGACCGCGACTGCCAGACCAGGTCGAAGTCCGGGTAGCCGGCGGCGGCCGCCACCAGGCGCGCGGCATAACCGACCTGGCGTTCGTAGAGATCGGGGCCGCACCGGTCGGCAGCCCGCAACGGGATCGAATGCGCGGTGAACACCAGGCGCGCCCCGTCGCGCACCTCCGCCGGCAGGCTCGCGGCGGCCTCGGCGATGGCATCGGCGAACATCGCGATGAACAGCGGGTGGTCGAAATACTGGCGCAGCTTCACCAGCTGCGGCGCCGGACCGTTTCCGTCACCGTCCACCGCGCCCCGCGCCCGGGTGATGTCCTCCTGATACTGCGCACAACCCGAGTAGCCGCCCCACGCGGAGGTGGCGAACACGGCGGCCCGACGAACACCGTTGTCGCGCATGGCGGCAACGGTGTCCTCGATGAAGGGCTGCCAGTTGCGGTTGCCGAAGTAGACCGGCAGATCCCGGCCTTGCTCGGCCACGATGGCCTCGATCTGTTCGATGAGCGCACGGTTGATGCCGTTGATGGGTGAGACGCCACCGAAGTGGTGGTAGTGCTCGGCCACCGCCTCCAGCCGCTCACGCGGGATACCGCGTCCGCGAGTGACGTTCTCCAGGAACGGCATCACCTGTTCGGGTCCTTCGGGTCCGCCGAAGGACAGCACCAGCAGGGCGTCGACAGGTCCGGTCAGGTCTTCGCGCAAGCGCTCATCTCCCATCTACAGCAGCTGGGTGCTGGCGCCGCCGTCGGCGTAGATGATCGTGCCGGTGGTGGCGGGCAGCCAGTCCGACAACAGCGCGCAGACGGTCTTGGCGACCGGCGTCGGGTCCTTCATGTTCCAGCCGACCGGAGCGCGCTGATCCCAGCCCTCCTCGAGCAGACGCATCTGGTCGCCGGCCTCGGCACCCAGCGCGCCGCCGACGATGGCGCTCATGGCCAGCGTGCGGATCGGGCCCGCGGCAACGAGATTCGAGCGCACCCCGAACGGACCGGCCTCACGTGCGACGAAGCGGTTCACCGATTCCAGTGCGCTCTTGGCCACCGTCATCCAGTTGTAGGCGGGCATCGCGCGGGTGGGGTCGAAGTCCATGCCGACGATGCTGCCGCCGCTGTTCATCACCGGCAGGGTGGCCTTGGCCAGCGAGGCGTAGGAGTACGCCGAGATGTGGATGCCCTTGGCGACGTCCTCGTAGGGGGCGTCGAAGAACGGGTTGACGCCCATACCGGTCTGCGGCATGAAACCGATGGAGTGCACCACACCGTCGAGTTTGTTGCCCTCGCCGATCGCCTCGGTGATGCGGCCCGCCAACGAATCCAGGTGTTCGGGGTTCTGCACGTCGAGCTCCAGCAGCGGCGCCGGATTCGGCAGCCGGTCGGCGATGCGCTGGATCAGCTTGAGCCGGTCGAACCCGGTGAGCACCAGTTCGGCGCCGGCCTCCTGGGCCTGCTTGGCGATGTGGAACGCGATGGAGCTGTCGGTGATGATCCCCGTGACGAGGATGCGCTTGCCTTCGAGTAGCCCTGCCATGTCCTGTCTCTTCCTTTCCAGTGGCCCTAGTGGCCCATGCCCATGCCGCCGTCGACGGGGATGACCGCGCCGGCGATGTATCCCGCATCCTCGGACGCCAGGAAGCTGACGGCGCCGGCCACGTCCTCGGCGGTGCCGACCCGCTTGGCGGGGATGAACTCCAGCGCGCCTTCCTGGATCCGCTCGTCCAGGGCGCGGGTCATCTCGGTGTCGATGTACCCGGGTGCCACCACGTTGGCGGTGACGCCGGCCTTGGACAGTTCCCGGGAGATGGAGCGGGCCATGCCGATCAGGCCGGCCTTGGCGGCCGCGTAGTTGGCCTGGTTGCCGATACCCCACATGCCGGAGACCGATCCGATGTAGATGATCCGGCCGAACCGGTTGCGCTGCATGCTGCGTGACGCGCGCTGGGTCACCCGGAAGGCACCGGTCAGGTTGGCGTTGATGACCTCGGTGAAACGTTCCTCGGTCATCCGCATCAGGAAGGCGTCCTTGGAGATACCGGCGTTGGACACCAGCACCTCGACCGGCCCCTGGTGCTCCTCGACCTCTTTGAACGCGCGATCCACGGCCTCGTTGTCGGTGACGTCACACACCACACCGAACAGTCCCTCCGGGGCGCCGGAACCGCGGTGGGTCACCGCCACCTTGTGGCCGTCGGCGGCCAGTCGCTGCGCGATCGCCAGGCCGATGCCCCGGTTACCACCGGTGACCAGGACCGAGCGGGACACGAATGCGGGACGACCGGCGGGCGCGGCTTCAGTTGCAGCAGTGTCACTCATGATCGCCAACTTAGTGCCTGACCGGCGCCGGTCCGAAATCGCGTCACCGGCGCTCACGGTAGAGGCGGTCCCTGGGCAGTCAGCCGCGCCGCGTCGCGACCCGGCGGCGCTCCGAACATCCGGCGGTACTCCCGGCTGAACTGGGTCGGGCTGTCATAGCCGACGCGATGACCGACCCCGGCGATGTCACCGGGATGCGTCGCCAACAGCGTTCTGGCCTGATGCAGGCGGATCTGCTTCTGGAACTGCAACGGGCTCATTGCCGTGATGGCGCGGAAGTGCCGGTGAAAGGCCGATGGGCTCATCCCCGCGATCGACGCCAGATCGGCGATGCGCAGCGGCTCGGCGTAGTTCTCGCGGATCCATCGGATCGTCCGGTTGAGATGGACGAGCCCACCGCCTGCGGATCCGATCTGACCCACCACCGCCGCCTGCGGTCCGGTCAGCAGCCGCCACAGGATTTCGCGTTCGATCAGCGGGGCCAGCACCGGGGCGTCGCCGGGGCGCTCGACCAGCCGGACGAGTCGCCGCACCGCGTCGAGCAGCTCGGGCCCGGCGGCGCCGGTCGCCATGGCCGGCGCTGACGACGACCGACGCGCACCGGTCGGGGCATCGAGCAGCAGTTCGGTGATCGCCACCGGTCGCAGCACGACGCCGACACCCAACGCCGGGGTGTGCGGGTCGGCACCGACGAAGTGTCCGCTGACCGGCAGCTCGGTGGTGACCACCAGCAGGTCTCCGGCGTGGTACTCGAAGGTGCGGTCGCCGAGCAGCAGTCGCTTGGCGCCCTGGACCATCACCACCAGTAGCGGTTCGGTCAGCGAGTACTCCGGCACCGACCGGCTGACCCGGGACAGCAGCAGCCCATCGATCGGTGTCGACATGGAGTCCGTCGCGTGCCTGTCGACGAGCGTGCGCAGCTCTGACAGCGCGTCGTCGGTGTGCATACAGCCACTGAATCACTTCGGAGCCCTCCCGCCTATCTGATCGAGGCGAAGTCAGCAGGATCGGGCAAGAGGACGCGCGGATCGGTCTACCCCGCCCCGGCAGCGCGGCGGTTGTATGAGATGTCCGTCCGACAACCACAGAAGGAGAATGCGCATGAGCCTCGACCACTACCTGACACTGGGCCGATCCGGATTGCGAGTGAGCCCATTCGCGTTGGGAGCGATGACCTTCGGTGAAGACGACGGCGGCGCCGGATGCAGCGTCGCCGAGTCCGAGGCCATCATCACCGGTTACCTGGAGCGCGGTGGCAACTTCATCGACACCGCCAACTTCTACACCAACGGCCATTCCGAGAAGATCCTCGGCGACTATTTCACGGCTCATCCGCACCGGCGGGATCGTGTCATCCTGGCCACCAAGTTCTTCACCAACATGTTCCCCGGCGATCCCAACGGCGGTGGCGCCGGACGCCGGTCGATCATCGCCCAGCTCGACGACAGCCTGCGCCGGCTTCGCACCGATCACATCGACCTCTACTGGTTGCACAACTGGGATCGGCACACGCCCATCGAAGAGACCATGCGGACCCTCGATGACCTGGTGCGGGCCGGAAAGATCCGGTACCTCGGCTTCTCGAACATCCCGGCCTGGGTCACTGCGCAGGCGCAGACCGCGGCACTGTTGCAGGGATGGACACCGCTGATCGCGCTGCAGATCGGATATTCGCTGCTCAACCGTGGTGTGGAGCGTGAGGTCGCTCCGCTCGCCGAAGACCAGGGCATGGCGCTGGTGCCGTGGAGCCCACTGCAGAACGGCTACCTGTCCGGCAAGTACCGGCGCGGCGCCCAGGTGACCGACTCGGCTCGGGCCGCCTACGTCGGCGGCCCGACCGACGCGGAGTTCACCGTCATCGAGACCGTCGCCGCCGTGGCCGAGGAATTGGGCACCTCCTCGGCGGCGGTGGCGCTGGGCTGGCTGCGGTCTCGCCGCGGCACTGTCGTCCCGATCCTGGGCGCGCGCCGACTGGCGCACCTGGAGGCCAACCTGGCCGGACTTGAAATTGCCCTGACGCCTGAGCAGTTGCACCGACTCGACGCGGTGTCCGGTCCGGATCTGCACGCCGCCGTCGAGCCGGAACTGCTGTCGGCGCTCCAGTTCGCCGGCGCGACCGTCGACGGCGCGCCGTCGGGCGTCTATCCGCCGCTGGCAGCGGGCACGATCCGGTACTAGCCCGGCAGGCGGCGGTTGATCAGCAGCGCCGCCAGCGCGGCCAGCGCCAGCGTCAGAGCGCCGAGGCGCAGCCAGCCGACGCTGGCGTCACCCTTGATGGTCTCGTAGCCGATCTGCTCCTGCAGCGAGCTGAACACCGCCTTGAGCTGTTCCAGGCTGGAGGCGGTGAAGGCCTCGCCGCCGGAGAGTTCGGCGATCCGGCCCAGCATCTCGTCGTCCACCGGAACCGGCTGGCGCTGCTCGTTGATCTCGACGTAGCCGTACGGAGTGCCGAATGACACCGTCGAGATGGGCACACCCTGATCCTTGGCGGTGCGCGCCGCGGTGTAGGCACCCTTGGGGTTGTCCGGGTTCGATGGCACCGTTTCCTTGCCGTCGGACATCAGCACGATGCGCGCCGGTGGCGGCTCGTCACCGCCGCCGATCACCGCGCCGACGGTGGCGACGGCCTGCAGCGCGGTGAAGATCCCCTCACCGGTGGCCGTGCGGTCGGCCAACTGCAGTTTGTCGATGCCATTCTTGGTGGCCTCGCGATTGGTCGTCGGGGACACCAGCACGGTGGCCGTGCCCGCATAAGCGATCAGTCCCAGGTTGATACCCGGGGTCAACTGGTCGGCGAACTGCTTGGCCGCCTCCTGAGCGGCGACCAGCCGGCTCGGTGCCACGTCAGTGGCACGCATGGACTGCGAGACGTCGATGACGAGCATCACGACGGCACGGTTGCGCGGGACGCGGACGTCGTTGGTCGGCCCGGCCATGGCGATGGTCAGCAGGGTCAGCGCCGCGATCAGCAGGATGGCGGGCAGGTGCCGCCAGCGGGTCGGCTGCTTGGGCGCCACCCGCTCCAGCAGTTCCATGTTGGCGAACCGCAGGATCCGCTGCTTGCGTGCCCGCTGCACCACGATGTAGAGCGCGACAAGTCCCAGGACCGCCAGCAGGAACAGGAAGAACCACTTGTGTTCGAAGCCCGAAAGGCTCATCGGGCCGAGCAACGGCAATGTCATGTGTGCCTAGTCATTTCAGTATCGATTGCCCCACCCACGCTACCGACCACCGGCCATGGCACCCCGGCGCCGGTCCGCCACGAAGCGCACCACGTCGGCGATCCAGTCCCGGTCGGTACGCAGCGTCAGCAGCGGCGCATCACAGCGACGCAAGGTACGGGCCACTTCGGCACGGTGCGCCGCCGAGGCACGGGCGAAATCGTCCCGCAGCTTTTCGTCGATGGTGAACTCGCGCGTGACACCGGATTCGGTGTCCTGCAGCACCACATCACCGACCGCGGGCAGTTCCACATCGCGCGGATCGATGACCTCGATACCGAGCACCTCGTGGCGACCGGCGATGGCCCGCAACGGGCGCATCCAGTCGATCGGTCCGAGGAAGTCACTGATGATGACGGCCATCCCGCGCCGGCGCTCGGGCCTGCGCAACGCATCGATCGCACCGGCCAGGTCGCCGCGCACCCCCATCGGGGCCTGCGGCGTGGTGGCGATGGCGCGCAACAACTCCTGCTCGTGCAGGCGACCGGACAGTGCGGGCACCCGCTTCATCGACGCGCCGTTGGAGATCACCGCACCGATGCGGTTGCCGCCGCCGCTGTTGAGGAACGCGATGGCCGCCGAGGCCGCCACCGCCAGATCGCGTTTCTCGCACCCGGTGGTGCCGAAGTCCAGGCTGGACGACACATCGACCACGAGCCAGGTTTCCAGCTCGCGGTCGGCGATCATCTGCCGGACATGCGGTTGGGTGGTGCGTGCGGTCACCGACCAGTCCATCCGGCGGACGTCGTCGCCGGGCTGGTACATCCGCGACTCCCCTGGCTCCGAACCCGGTCCGGGGATCAGGCCGAGGTGATCGCCGTGCAACACCCCGTCGAGCTTGCGTCGCACCGTCAGCTCGAGCTTGCGCAGCGCCGCACTCAGTGCGGGATCGCGGATCTCACCACGCTTGAGCGAGGGCAGGTCGACCGTCCGTCCTTGCTTCGGCGAAGCCGAACGATCCGGCCCGGTCCCGGTCACCGACCGCCGGCCGCCGCCGCGGCGGGCACCCCGGGAGGCGCCGAATGACCTTGCTGCGGAATGGCATTGACCTGAGGCAGCCCGACCGTCTGCATGATGCGGTTGATCACGGTCTCGGCCGAGACCTCGTCGGCCAGCGCGTCGTAGGTGAGCACCAGACGGTGCCGCAGCACATCCGGGATCACCTCGACGACATCCTGCGGGATGACGTAATCGCGACCGCGCACCAGCGCCAGCGCGCGGGACGCCGAGATGATGCCGAGCGAGGCGCGCGGCGAGGCGCCGTAGGCGATCCACGACTTGGCATCGGGCATGCCGAACTTCTCCGGCTCGCGGGTCGCGGTGACGATGCGCACCACATAGTCGACGAGTGCGTGATGGACGAAGTTGTTGGCCGCCACCTCCTGCAGCCGAAGCAGGTCACCGGTGTTCAGGATCTGCTTGGGCTCAGGCGGTTTCACGCCCATCCGGTAGATGATCTCGCGCTCTTCCTCCGGCGACGGGTAGTCGACGTTGAGCTTGAACAGGAAGCGGTCACGCTGCGCCTCGGGCAGCTGATAGACACCCTCCTGCTCGATCGGGTTCTGGGTGGCCATCACCAAAAACGGCGTCGGCAGCGGGAAGGTCTTGCCGCCGATGGAGATCTTGCGCTCGGCCATGACCTCCAGCAGTGCGGACTGCACCTTGGCCGGGGCACGGTTGATCTCGTCGGCGAGCAGGAAGTTGACCACCACCGGGCCGAGTTCGATGTCGAACTCCTCCTGACCTTGGCGGTAGATGCGGGTACCGACGATGTCGGTGGGCACCAGGTCCGGGGTGAACTGGATACGCGCGAAGGTGCCGCCGACGACCTTGGCGAAGGTCTCCACCGCGAGGGTCTTGGCCACACCGGGCACACCTTCGAGCAGGACGTGCCCCTTGGCGAGCAGGCCGACCAGCATCCGTTCCACCAGGCGGTCCTGGCCGACGATGATGCGCTTGACCTCGAAGATCGCCCGCTCCAGGGTGTGCACCTCGCCCTGCAGGCCTGCACTCGCGGGCGGTGCGCTCTGCGTGCCGGGCGGGTAGCCCTGCGTCGGGGCCGGGCCTTGATAGCCTCCGGCGCCCTGCGGCGGCCCACTCGGTGACGTCATCTAGCTTCCTCCCACGGTCGATCTGCAACAAACTCGCTGGACTTCATGGCGACCGCCGAGGTGGCGGGGCATCCGCCGTCAACTATTCCAGGCAGTTCGAGATCCGTCGACGTCACCCACCCAGCGTGGCGGGTACGTCAGGATTCGATGATACGAACCAGGTGCGGTGACATCCCGGCGGTACGCAGCGGGCTGACGGTCACCTTCTCCGCACTGCCGGAGGCCTCCAGCATCTTGCCGCCGCCCAGATAGATGGCCACGTGCTGGCTGCCGCCGGGACCCCAGAAGATCAGGTCACCGCGTTTGGCCTGCGACGGCGGGATGGCCCGGCCGAAGTTGTACTGATCACCCGAATACTTCGGGATCTGCACGCCCACACCGGCGAAGGCATAGCGGGTGAAACCCGAGCAGTCGTAGCCGATCTTGCCGGCGTCATAGTCGACGCCGGGGCCGGGTCCGGTCAGCGTGCCGCCACCCCAGGAGTAGGGCACACCGAGCTGGGATCCACCGCGGCGGATCACGTACTCGATGGCCTGCGGTCCGCGCACCCGGGCACCCATCGGCAGGCCGCCGGTGGAGGCGGCCGGCGCGGGCGCCAGCCCGATGGACTGCAGGAATTTCGAGCCCAGGCTTTGAGTGGTTTCCAGCGCGATCTTGCTCACCTGGAACGACGCATTCGCGATCGCCACGGGGTCACCGGGCGCACCCGAGCTGGGCCGGGCCGGCAGGGTCGGATCCCATTCCGGCGCCGCGGTCGCAGGCGATGCGCTGCCGATGGCCATCGCGCCGGCCACCGCCAGCGCGGCGAGCACCCGGTTGAGGTTTCGAAAGCGTTTGGAGTTCAAGGAATTCCCTACGTTCAGTACTCGATGTAACGGACGGCATGCGGGGTCATGCCACTGGTGCGCACCGGTGAGATCTTGACGTGTGAGCCGGTGTACGGGGCCTCGATCATCTGGTTGTTACCGAGGTAGATGGCGACGTGCTGGCTGCCGCCGGGACCCCAGAACAGGACGTCGCCGCGGCGCATCTGCGATGTCGGGATCTTGCGTCCCATGTCGTACTGGGCGCCCGAGTAGTGCGGAAGCTTGATACCGACCCCGGCGAACGCATACAACACCAGACCCGAACAGTCGAAACCTACTGTGCCTGCGCCGGAATCGATACCGTTGCTCTTCCCGGCGGCGTTGCCGCCACCCCACGAGTACGGCACACCGATCTGCGACATGGCGCGCTTGATGACGTACTCGGATGCCGTCTGGCCATGCACCCGGGGAATGGCGCCGTTGTTGGTGAATCCGGTCGGCGTCGGCAGGATGCCGAGCTTCTGCAGGAACTTTCGGCCCATGTCCGCGGTCACCTGGGCCGAGGTCTGCATGATGCCCAGGATCGCGTTGATGATCGCGATGGGATCGCCGCTGACGAAGGCGCTCGGGATGGCCGGCAGGGTCAGATCCCATTGACTGGACTGCGCGGGCGCCGGTCCGCCGGGCTTGCGGTCCCAGTCGGCGGCCGGAGCACGTCCGGTCGGCGCCGCACCGCCCGGTGCGGCGGGCGCCGGAGCCCGGCCCGCAGGCACCGGTCCCGACGGTGCCGCCAGCGGCAGAGCCGGTCGCACGGCATCCAGCTTCGCTTGTGCGGCAGCACGTTCGGCGGTGAGACGGTCCAGTTCGGCCTGCTGCGATCCGAAGGTCTGCTGCGCCTGTGTCAGGCTGGCGACGGCGGCGTCCTGGCTCGTCTGCGCCGCGGCGGCGGCCTTGTCGGCGTTCTCCTTGGCCAGTCGCGCCGCGGACTCGCGGTTCACCTGTTCGGTGCGCGCCTTCTGCAGGTCGGCCATCACCTGCTGCGAGCTTGCGGCGAGCGCCTGCCCGGTGGCCGCGGTGTGCAGCGCCGCGTCCGGATCGGCGGCCGTCAGATAGGACGCCGAGGGGCCGTTGACATAGGCGGCGACGGCGTAGGTGTCGACGCGTCGTTGCGCATCGGCGATCGCGGCGCCGGCGTCTTCCACACCGCGCCGACTGGCCTCGACCTCGGCCGCGGCGGTCGCGGCGTTGTCGCGTGCGGTCTGCACCTCGACCAACGCCTTGTTGACGCTTTCCTGCTGAAGCTGTACTGCCGCACCGAGATCCTGCAGCTTCTGGTTGGCGTCGGCGACCGCGGCCACCAGCGCCGCGATCCCTTCCGGTTTGACCGGGTCGGCGATCGCGACCGGCCCGGTGATCGGGCTGTGCGGCAGCGCGCCCGCGCACAACAGGCCCATCGTCAGGGGTACCGCGCAGACTCGCCCGTAGAAACGGGACGCGGAGGCGCCCGGGGTGCGTCTCATTCGACTCAAGTCTCCTAGGGCTCAACGCGGAACGTTTGGCACATCCGTGTCAGGAGTCACATCAATCACAGCTGAAACACCAAACACTGTTTGCACCGTACGTCACATCACGCGCTAAAGAAACTTTAGTCACAAATTACATGAATGTAATTGAAATGACCGTTATCGAACGGTGATATTCGAATTCGAAGAAGGCCGTTCGGCGATTACTCGCGGGGGCTTGCAGAGCCCGTATCAGCAACGCTCCGACGGGCACGAACCTGCAGTACACGGGTACAAACGGCGGCCAAGGCAACGCCTAGCACAAGCACCACGGTAAACGGCGTCCAGGGAAAGTCCGGAGTTTGCAATTGGGTCACGAAATTTTGCGAAGACAGCACCGGATCGCCGGTTTTCGCGAGGTCCTGACCGGCCTCCAGAGTCACCCGGTCGAAAGCCCGGCTATAGGTGCCTGCATAGAAGGGGCTGATGGCCAGCACCGTGGAGCCGGGGAAGTCCTGGCCCACCTCGGTCGCGATATCGCGCAGCGGTGTGTCGATCGGCGGATTCTGGTCGATGACGACGATCTTGAGCTCGATACCGTCCGCTTCGGCCGCCGTGACCACATCGCGCAAGGCGGCGATATCGGCCCCAGGCGGGGCGCTGACGCCACCGTCGCCGACCTGGTCCTTGACCAGGTTCATGTCCACCCCGGGCGGGATGTAGGCGGGGATGTGCGGCAGTACGTGCGGTCCGGTCACCACCGCACCGTACCGCCGCCGCGCGCGCCGGCCATCACCCGACTCGCCACCTGTCACCGCCGCGTGACGTCGGCGTGATCTCACCATCTGGCCGAGCGGTCGCATACGGCGGCGCACTGGAGAAGACTGGAACCCACCCGCCCAGCTATGCAGGACAAGCGTACTGTTAGGATCAGTGGTGCCGTCGACACAGCCCGTCGCGGCGAGATCTAACCGGGAGTTGATGTGAGTAGCACAGATTCGGTCAATTCGTTTGGAGCCCGCGACACGCTGACCGTCGGGGACAACAGTTATGAGATCTACCGCCTCGACGCGGTGCCCGGTACCGAGAAGCTGCCCTACAGCCTCAAGGTGCTCGCGGAGAACCTGCTGCGCACCGAGGACGGCGCGAACATCACCAAGGAACACATCGAGGCCATCGCCAACTGGGATCCGCAGGCTGAGCCGAGCATCGAGATCCAGTTCACCCCGGCCCGGGTGCTGATGCAGGACTTCACCGGCGTGCCCTGCATCGTCGACCTCGCCACCATGCGTGAGGCCGTGGCGACCCTCGGCGGCGACCCGGACAAGGTCAACCCGCTCTCTCCCGCGGAGATGGTCATCGACCATTCGGTCATCCTCGACGTGTTCGGCCGCGCCGACGCCTTCGAGCGCAACGTCGAACTCGAATACGAGCGCAACGGCGAGCGCTACCAATTCCTGCGTTGGGGCCAGGGCGCGTTCGACGACTTCAAGGTCGTCCCCCCGGGCACCGGCATCGTGCACCAGGTGAACATCGAGTATCTGGCCCGCGTCGTGATGACCAGGGATGGCGTCGCGTACCCCGACACCTGCGTGGGCACCGACAGCCACACCACCATGGAGAACGGCCTCGGCGTGCTGGGCTGGGGCGTCGGCGGTATCGAGGCCGAGGCGGCCATGCTGGGCCAGCCGGTATCGATGCTCATCCCCCGCGTCGTCGGGTTCAAGCTGACCGGTGAGATCAAGCCCGGCGTCACCGCCACCGACGTGGTGCTCACCGTCACCGACATGCTGCGCAAGCACGGCGTGGTCGGCAAGTTCGTCGAGTTCTACGGCAACGGTGTGGCCGAGGTGCCGCTGGCCAATCGCGCCACCCTGGGCAACATGAGCCCCGAATTCGGTTCCACCGCAGCGATGTTCCCGATCGACGCGGAGACCATCAACTACCTGCGGCTGACCGGGCGAACCGAGGAGCAGCTCGCACTGGTCGAGGCGTACGCCAAGGAACAGGGCATGTGGCACAACCCCGACAAGGAGCCGGTGTTCTCCGAGTACCTCGAGCTGGATCTGTCCACCGTGGTGCCGTCGATCTCAGGCCCCAAGCGCCCGCAGGACCGCATCGAGCTCTCGGACGCCAAGAACGCCTTCCGCAAGGACATCCACAACTACGTCGAGGAGAACCTGCCGACTCCGGAGACCAAGCTGGACGAGGCCGTCGACGAGTCGTTCCCGGCCAGCGATCCGGTGTCGCTGTCCTTCGCCGACGACGGCGCCGTGGACGCCCGCCCGTCCGCCGCCAACGGCTCGGAGGGCCGACCCACCAAGCCGGTCACCGTGAAGTCCGACGAGCGTGGCGAGTTCGTGCTCGACCACGGCGCCGTGGTGGTCGCCGGCATCACGTCCTGCACCAACACCTCCAACCCTTCGGTGATGCTGGGCGCCGCGCTGCTGGCCAAGAAGGCGGTCGAGAAGGGTCTGACCACCAAGCCCTGGGTGAAGACCAACATGGCGCCCGGTTCGCAGGTGGTCACCGACTACTACAACAAGGCCGGCGTGTGGCCATACCTGGAGAAGCTCGGTTACTACCTGGGTGGCTACGGCTGCACCACGTGCATCGGCAACACCGGCCCGCTGCCCGACGAGATCTCCAAGGCCATCAACGACAACGACCTGTCGGTCACCGCCGTGCTGTCGGGTAACCGCAACTTCGAGGGCCGCATCTCCCCCGACGTCAAGATGAACTACTTGGCCTCCCCGCCGCTGGTGATCGCTTACGGCATCGCCGGCACCATGGACTTCGACTTCGAATCGGATCCGCTGGGGCAGGACAACGACGGCAACGACGTGTTCCTCTCCGACATCTGGCCCTCTGCCGCCGAGATCCAGGAGGTGATCGCCTCCTCGATCGACCGCGACATGTTCGCCGAGTCCTACGCCGACGTGTTCAAGGGCGATGACCGGTGGCGCTCACTGCCGACGCCAGAAGGCAACACCTTCGCCTGGGATGACAGCTCCACCTACGTGCGCAAGGCGCCCTATTTCGACGGTATGCCCGCCGAGCCGGAGCCGGTCTCTGACATCACCGGAGCCAGAGTGCTTGCCCTGCTGGGCGATTCGGTCACCACCGACCACATCAGCCCGGCCGGTGCGATCAAGCCGGGCACCCCGGCCGCGCAGTACCTGGAGGCCAACGGTGTGGAGCGCAAGGACTTCAACTCGCTGGGCTCGCGGCGCGGTAACCACGAGGTGATGATCCGCGGCACCTTCGCCAACATCCGGCTGAAGAACCAATTGCTCGACGATGTCTCCGGTGGCTACACCCGCGACTTCACCCAGGATGGCGGTCCGCAGGCGTTCATCTACGACGCCTCGGTCAACTACCAGAAGGCGGGCATCCCGCTGGTGGTGCTGGGCGGAAAGGAATACGGCTCGGGCTCCTCGCGTGACTGGGCGGCCAAGGGCACCACGCTGCTCGGTGTGCGTGCGGTCATCACCGAGAGCTTCGAGCGCATCCACCGGTCCAACTTGATCGGCATGGGCGTCATCCCGCTGCAGTTCCCGGCCGGCGAGTCGGCCGCGTCGCTGAAGCTCGATGGCACCGAGACCTTCGACATCACCGGTATCGAAGAGCTCAACAACGGCAAAACGCCGAAGACGGTGCACGTCACCGCCACCAAGGAGGACGGCTCGAAGGTGGAGTTCGACGCGGTGGTCCGCATCGACACCCCGGGTGAGGCCGACTACTACCGCAACGGTGGCATCCTGCAGTACGTGCTGCGCAACATGCTCAAGGCGAAATAGGCAGGGGGCACAGAGGCAACGGAACCACCGTGCCACGGGTAACCGACGATCATCTGGCCGCGCGACGCCGCCAGATCCTCGACGGCGCCCGGCGCTGCTTCGCCGAGTACGGCTATGAGAAGGCGACCGTGCGGCGGCTCGAACACACCATCGGGCTGTCGCGCGGCGCCATCTTCCACCACTTCAAGGACAAGGACACCCTGTTCTTCGAACTGGCCCGCGAAGATGCCGAACGGATGGCGGACGTCGCCGCGCGCGAGGGGTTGATCCAGGTGATGCGCGATCTGCTTGCCGCACCCGACCAATTCGACTGGTTGGTCACCAGGCTGGAGATCGCGCGCAAGCTGCGCAACGACCCTGCGTTTCATCAGGGTTGGGCCGAGCGGTCGGCCGAACTGTCGGCGGCCACCACCGAGCGGCTACGCAAGCAGAAGCAGGCCGGACGGCTGCGCGAGGACGTGCCGGGTGCGGTGCTGCAGACCTATCTGGACTTGGTCCTGGACGGTCTGGTGGCGCGGTTGGCATCCGGTGAGGACACCGAGAACCTCAGCGCGGTGCTGGACCTCGTCGAGGATTCGGTGCGACACCCGCGCTGAGCGTCAGCCGGCTTTACGGCGGTGATTGGGCCCGCCGCGACTCCGCATCCGCGTGCCGGACTCGAGCAACATGCTGTGCACGGACCCGTACGATCGGCCGGTCTGCGCGACCAGCGACCGAATGCTCGCGCCACGTTCATAGGCGCTGCGCAGGTCGGTCAGGATCTGCTCACGGGACTTGCTCATTTCATTCATCGATTTCTCCCCACTCCCGATCCTCGTCGCGGATACCCAGACTACGAATGGGTAAACGCGACGGATCGGAATCGATGAAAAGCGTTGCGCGCAGCGCTATGCCAGCTCGATGAGATCCCGGTACTCGGTGGACCAGAAATCCTCGGTACCGTCGGGCAACAGCACCACCCGCTGGGGGTCCAGAGCCTCGGCAGCACCGGGATCGTGGGTCACCAGCACCACCGCACCCTGGTAACTGCGCAGCGCGTCGAGCACCTGCTCGCGTGAGGCGGGGTCGAGGTTGTTGGTCGGCTCGTCGAGCAACAGCACGTTGGCCGTCGAGGCCACCAGGCCGGCCAGCGCCAACCGGGTCTTCTCGCCACCGGACAGCGTGCCGGCCGGCTGGTCGAGCTGCGGCCCGGTGAACATGAACGCGCCCAGCAGTCCTCGAAGGTCCTGCTCACCGGTATCGGGCGCGGCATGGCGGATGTTCTCCCACACCGTCGCCTCGTTGTCCAGGGTGTCGTGCTCCTGGGCGAAATACCCGATCTTGAGGCCGTGCCCGGGCACCAACCCGCCGGCATCCGGGGTTTCGGTGCCCGCCAGCAATCTCAGCAATGTGGTCTTGCCGGCGCCGTTGAGACCCAATACCACAACCCGAGAACCCCGGTCGATCGCCAGATCGACGCCGGTGAACACTTCCAGCGAACCGTAGGTCTTGGTCAGCCCCTTCACCACCAGCGGTGTCTTACCGCACGGTGCGGGCACAGGGAACTTGATACGCGCCACCTTGTCGGCCACCCGCTCGTCGTCGAGCTCGGCGATCATCCGCTCGGCACGGCGCAACATGTTCTGTGCCGCAACCGCTTTGGTGGCCTTGGCGCCCATCTTGGCTGCCTGCGCCCGCAGCGCGCCCGCCTTCTTCTCGGCGTTGGCACGTTCGCGACGGCGTCGTTGTTCGTCGGTGGCCCGGGCGTCCAGATACTTCTGCCAGCCCATGTTGTAGACATCGGCCTCGCCACGCACGGCGTCGAGGAACCACACCCGGTTCACCACGTCGGCGAGCAGGTCGACATCGTGGCTGATCACCACCAGCCCGCCGGTGTGGTTCTGCAGGAAGCTGCGCAGCCAACCGATCGAGTCGGCGTCGAGGTGGTTGGTGGGCTCATCGAGCAGCAGCGTGGTGGCCGATCCCGATCCGGTATCGGACGCCGCGAACAGGATGCGGGCCAGTTCGACCCGGCGGCGCTGCCCACCCGACAGCGTGCGCAACGGCTGCGTCAGCACCCGGTCGGGCAGGCCGAGGCTGGCGCAGATCCGGCCCGCCTCGCTCTCGGCGGCGTACCCGCCGAGGGCGGCGAAGCGTTCCTCCAACTGGCCGTAGCGACGCACCGCGCGGTCGCGGGCCGAGTCGTCGGCGACTTCGGCCATCAGGACCTGCTGCTTCTCCAGATCGGCCAGCAAGGTGTCCAGTCCGCGGGCCGAGAGCACGCGGTCGCGCGCCAGCACGTCCAGGTCGCCCTCGCGAGGATCCTGCGGCAGATACCCGATCTCCCCGGTCGACTCCACCTTGCCCGCGTAGGGCTCGCCCTCACCGGCGAGAATGCGCATCGTCGTGGTCTTGCCCGCGCCGTTGCGCCCGACCAGGCCGATCCGGTCGCCGGGTTGGATGCGCAGCGCGGCGCCCTCGATGGACAGCAGTGTGCGCGCCCCGGCGCGGACCTCCAGGTCCGTTGCGGTGATCACGCCACTACCTCCTGTTGACTACTTGTCGTCGGTGAACACCGGCGAACGCTTATCTTTGCGTGCGGCGACCGCTTCTTCAAAGTTGGCGGTGAGCAGACGCACGTAGAGCTGGCCGAGACCTTCGGCCTGCATGTGGCCCTCCAGGCTACCGGCGTCCAGTCCACTCCACAGCGTGCGCTTGGTCAACTCGATTCCGGGCCGGGAGAACGCCGCGATGCGCTCGGCCATGGCAAAGCACCGCGACAACAGCTCGTCCTCGGGTGCGACGCTGGAGACCAGGCCGATGCGCTCGGCTTCGGCGGCGTCGACATCGCGTCCGGTGAGCATGATCTCGAAGGCGCGCGAGGCCCCGATGGCGCGCGGCAGCAGATAGGACAGGCCCAACTCGCTGGCCGTCAGGCCGTTGTTGATACCGGCGGCCCGGAAGTACGCACCCGCCGCGGCAACCCGGATATCGCATGCCAGGGCAAGACACAGGCCACCGCCGATGGCGGCACCGTTGACCGCCGCGATCACCGGTTGGTGCAGCCGGCGCAGCGCCAGGATGACGTCGTCGAGCACCTCCATCGAGCGCAGCGCGTAGCTTGGCCGGGTCAGCCCGTCGACATGCGGAACCGATCCGGCGGATTTGTGGTCGGCGCCCGAGGAGAATCCCCGGCCGGCACCGGTGAGGACGACCGCGCGCACCGCGTTGTCGTGGCGCAGGTCGTCCAACACCGAGCGCAGCGGGACCATGACGTCGAACGCCATGGAGTTCATCCGCTCCGGCCGGTTCAACGTGACCAACGCCACGCCCGGTGTCGGCTGGTCGACCTTTACGAATTCGCGGTGCTCGGTCACGTCGTGCACGCTATCGCGTGCCGGGCCGTGACCGGCTCAGAGCGTCAGTTCTGCTGCGACGCGATGGCGGCGTCGATGTCGAAGTCCTTGATCTTGGTGATCAGTTCCTCGAGCTGGGCGGGGCCGAGCGCACCGGACTGCCGGAACACCTGGTGCCCCTTCTTGAACGCCATCAGGGTCGGGATGGCCTGGATCTCGGCGGCCTGCGCCAACTCCGGCTCGGCCTCGGTGTCCACCTTGGCGTGGACGACGTCGGGATGCTTGTCCGCCGAGGCGCCGAACGTCGGCGCGAAGGCACGGCATGGACCACACCACGACGCCCAGAAGTCGACGAGCACGATGTCGTTTTCGTCGACGATCGACTTGAACTCTGCTGCGGTGATGTCCTTTGTACTCACGTTCTCCCTAACGTCGCGGCCGGTCCCCGAATTCCCAGTATGGCCTGCCATGGGCGACCTCAAACGGATTCCGGTCGAGCCTTGATAGATGCACTTGTGTAGCTACATATGTGTAGCTATGGTGGCCGCATGCGCCGACCTGTGGAGTCACTCAAGAACGACTGCCGGGACGCGGTGCTCGCCGAGATCGCCGAGGCCGGACTGGCAGGGCTCACCGTGGACGGCGTCGCGCGGCGCGCTGGCGCGGCCCGAACCTCGATCTATCGGCACTGGAGCACCGTGGAGGAACTCCTGCTCGACGCTCTGGCTGCGGCCTACCCGCGAGAGCAGCCCACCGTCCGCGGCGGAAATCTGCGCGGTGATCTGGTGCGCTCGCTGGAGCAGCTCACCGACTGGCTGTCGGGGCCGACGGCCCCCGCGGTGGCCGCGATCCTCGGCGAGCGGCGTCGCCGCCCGGATCTGGTCGACGAGTTGTACCGCCGGGTGTTCGACGCCCACGGCGGGCGCTTCACCCGCACCGTCCTCGAGCACTACGCCGCCCGCGGCGAGATCGACCCGGCCCGGGTGACCCCGATCGTCTGCGATATCGGCGAGGCACTGGTCATCAAGCATCAGATCGACAACGGCGAGCTTCCCGACGCCAACGTCCGCCGCGCCATCGTCGAGCAGGCCATCATGCCCGCGCTCGGCATCTCGACCACCCGCGAAGGAGCATCGTGACCATCCCCGTCCACGTCGACTGGCAGCGCAGCACCGGGGTGTCACGGACCACCCTGACCACGCATCTGTGGACCGCTCCCCCGTTGCGCCGGGGATCACCGGTACACGACAGGGCGTTCGGCGCGCTGCGCGATCTGCGGGCCGATCTGGTCCGGTTTCTGCCCTGGTTCTCCCATCCGCGGTTGTCGGTACCCCAGCTCGAACCGCCGACCGTCACCGAGACCCATTGGAATTTCGGCCATCTCGATCCGTTCGTCGAGGACTTCATGGCCGCCGCCGAGGGGCGCGCGGTGGTTGCCAATTTCGCGACCATCCCGGCCTGGATGTTCACCGACCCGGTCGACGTACCCGCCGATCCCGACGAGATCGTCTGGGATTACGAACGCGGCACGGAGTTTCGCGACCCCACCCTGACCGAGGTCGCCGAGTACTTCTATCGGATCGCGAGCTGGTACATCGCCGGCGGTTTCACCGACGAACTCGGAGGCCGGCACGAGTCGGGTCACCGGTATCGCTTCGCGTACTGGGAAGTGCTGTGCGAACCGGATATGCGCGGGATGACGCCGCAGACCTATACCGCGCTGTACGACGCCGTGGTCCGGCGTCTGCAACCGCTGGATCCGCAGATGAAGTTCGTCGGTCTGTCACTGACGCACATGCACCGCGACCCGGAATACTTCTGGACCTTCCTGGACCCGGCCAACCATCACGACGGGCGTGCCCCGCACGCCATGTCCTACCACTTCTACGCTCACCCGGAGATCATCGACCCCACCGCACCCGAACTGAATGCACCGGAAAGCCACTGGCGCGACATCTATTTCGCGCAGGTCGAAGGCTTCATCGAGCAGGTGCGGCTGATCGACTCGATCCGGCGCAGGATCGCGCCGGACACCCGGACGTTCATCAACGAGGTCGGCACCTTCCCGGCCGACCTGATGAACCCCGAACCGGAGATCTCGCAGGAGTACTGGCGCCTCAGCGCGGCCGTGCAGTCCTATCTGTGGGCCAGGCTGCTGGAGATCGGCGTCGACCTGGTGGGCATCGCCGAGTTCATGGACTACCCCGCGATGATCCCCGGTGTCAGCCTGATCGACTGGGAAACCGGCGAACCCAACGCGCGATACGATGCGCTGGCCTACCTGCTGCGGCACTTCGGTCCCGGCGACACCCTGGTGGCCACCGCTGCCGGCCACCCCGGTCACCCGGACCCACGCATCCACGCGCAGGGGTTCCTCTCACCGGCCGGCGAACGCAAACTGTTGGTGATCAACAAGACCGGCGCACCGATGGACATCGCACCCGGCGACGGCGACACCGTCGGGGTCGGACCCTATGAGATCCGCGTGCTGGAGCACGCGGCGTCCGCATTGGCCAGCAGCTGATCCTGCCGCGTCGGCCACCACCAGATCTCGGCCGCCAGCAACGCCAGATAGATGCACGACACCACGGCATTGCCCAGTGATCCGAACACCGCGTCCCACACCGCCGTCAGGACCGCCACCACGAGCACGAAAATCAGTAGTCTGCGCCACGGCCGCGCCTGGTCGGCCGCCGCGTGCAAGCCGCACGCGTAATCGGCAAGGGCGCCGCTCAGGGCAGGGTCCGGCACCGCGACACCGCGGCGCGCCGCACCGGCCACCGCCAGGCGCTGCGCACCGGTCAGGGTGCGCGCCGCCGGCCAGAATCGCGCCATGCGACGTGCCATCCAGGACCCGTACCAGCCGCCGACCACCACGAACACAGCGATTCCGGCCGCCGCCAACCCGGAGTCGATCCAGGCCAGCACTCCCAGCGACAGGCCGACCACACCGCCGACGATCAGTGCACGGCCGTACGGTCCCTGTCGCCACACCCGGGCCGGAATGGTGACCATCCGGTGATTGTGCGCCGCTGCGCAGAAATCAGACGGTGAAACCCAGCGCGCGCAGCTGCTCGCGACCGTCGTCGGTGATCTTGTCCGGGCCCCACGGCGGGTTCCACACCCAGTTGATCTTGATCTCGTTGACCAGGCCGGCGCCGACCAGCGCATTACGGGACTGATCCTCGATGACATCGGTGAGCGGGCAGGCCGCCGAGGTGAGCGTCATATCGATGAGCGCGACGGTGCCCGCGTCGCCCTCCTCGAGATTCATGCCGTAGACCAGGCCGAGGTCCACGACGTTGATACCGAGTTCGGGGTCGACCACATCACGCATGGCCTCCTCGACATCGGCGAGCAGTTCCTCGTTCACGGGACCGGTCTCGGTCATCGTCTGTCCTCCACATCATGGCTGGCCTCGGCGAGGGCGGCCTTGAACGCCGTCCAGCCCAGCAGCGCGCATTTCACCCGTGCGGGGTATTTGGACACTCCGGCGAAGGCGATTCCGTCGCCGAGCACGTCCTCGTCTCCTGCAACGTTGCCACGTGAGGAGATCATCTCGGTGAAGGCGGCCACCGTCTTCAGTGCGTCACCCACACTCTGCCCGATCACCTGATCGGTCAGCACCGAGGTGGCGGCCTGGCTGATGGAACAGCCCTGCCCGTCATAGGAGATGTCGCGGACCGTCTCACCGTCGGCCGACAGCGCGACCCGCAGCGTCACCTCGTCACCGCAGGTGGGGTTCACGTGGTGCACCTGTGCCCCGAACGGTTCCCGCAGGCCGCGGTTGTGCGGGTGCTTGTAGTGGTCCAGGATCACTTCCTGGTACATCTGTTCCAGTCTCATCGCATCAGCGCCCGAAAAACTCCACCGCGCGCCGGACGCCGGCCACCAGCCGATCGACCTCGTCGAGGGTGTTGTACACCGCGAAGGAGGCCCGCGCCGTGGCGCTGATCCCGAACCGCCGGTGCAGCGGCGCCGCGCAATGGTGGCCCACGCGCACCGCGACACCGTCGTCGTCGAGTACCTGGCCGACGTCATGCGCGTGCACGCCGTTCACGACGAAGCTCACCGGCGAGGCGCGTCGCTCGGTGGACTGCGGCCCGATGATCCGCACACCCGGGATCTCGGCCAGACCCGCCAGCGCCGCCGCCACCAGTGACTGCTCGTGGGCCTGGACCGCCGACATGCCGATGGAGTCCAGATAGCGCGCCGCCGCGGCCAGACCGACCACCTGGGAGGTCATCGGGGTGCCCGCCTCGAACCGCTGTGGTGCCGGCGCGAAGGTCGTCGCCTCCATGGTCACGGTCTCGATCATGGAGCCACCGGTGATGAACGGCGGCAGCGCGTTCAACAGCTCGCGGCGCCCGTACAGGGCGCCGATCCCCGTCGGTCCCAGCATCTTGTGCCCGGAGAACGCGGCGAAATCGACGCTGAGTGCGTGGAGATCGACGGGTTGGTGCGGCACCGACTGGCAGGCGTCCAACACGGTCAGCGCGCCGACCGCCTTGGCCCGGGCCACCAGTTCATCCACCGGGGCCAGCGCGCCGGTCACATTCGAATGGTGGGTGAAGGCCACCACCTTGACCCGCTCGTCGAGCTGCAGGGAATCCAGGTCGATACGGCCGTCGTCGGTGACGCCGTACCAGCGCAGGCTGGCGCCGGTGCGCCGGGCCAGTTCCTGCCACGGCACCAGATTGGCGTGGTGCTCCAGCTCGGTGGTGACGATGACGTCACCCGGACCGACCGCTCCCTCGAAGCGGCTGTCCCCCAACGCGTACGCAACCAGGTTGATCGCCTCGGTGGCGTTCTTGGTGAACACCAGCTCGTCGAAGTCGGCGCCCACGAAGGCCGCGATATCGGCGCGGCCCTGTTCGTAGGCGTCGGTCGCCTCCTCCATCAACTGGTGGGCACCGCGGTGCACGGCGCCGTTGGAGGTGGTGAGGAAGGCGCGCTCGGCATCGAGCACCGGCAGCGGCTTCTGCGAGGTGGCCCCCGAGTCCAGGTAGGCCAGCTGACACCCGCCGCGCATCACCCGGTTCAGGATGGGGAAGTCGGCCCGGATGCGGGCGATCCCCTCCAGATCCAGTGCTGCCGAACGGGTATCGGACACGGTCATACCCGGAACTCCTTCCTCAAGCGGGCGTTGCCTGGGTGAAGCGGACGTAGCCGTTGGTTTCGAGCTCGTCGGCCAGTTCCGGGCCGCCCGATTCGACGATCCGACCGCCGACGAACACGTGCACGAACTGTGGCTGGATATAGCGCAGGATGCGGGTGTAGTGCGTGATCAGCAGCACGCCACCGTCCTCGGCGTCCTTGTACCGGTTCACACCCTCGCTGACGACCCGCAGCGCGTCGACGTCCAGACCGGAATCGGTCTCGTCGAGGATCGCGATCTTGGGCTTGAGCAGCGACAGCTGCAGGATCTCGTGGCGCTTCTTCTCGCCGCCGGAGAAACCCTCGTTCACGCTGCGCTCGCCGAAGGTCGGGTCGATGTCCAGGTCGCCCATGGCGCCCTTGACTTCCTTGACCCAGTGCCGCAGCTTGGGTGCCTCGCCGCGCACGGCGGTGGCCGCGGTGCGCAGGAAGTTCGACATCGACACACCCGGCACCTCGACGGGGTACTGCATGGCCAAAAACAGGCCGGCCCGCGCGCGCTCGTCGATGCTCATCTCCAGCACGTCCTGGCCGTCCAGGGTGATCGACCCGGAGGTGACGGTGTACTTGGGGTGACCGGCGATGGCGTAGGACAGCGTCGACTTGCCCGACCCGTTGGGGCCCATGACCGCGTGGGTCTCCCCCGACTTGACGGTGAGGTCGACGCCCTTGAGGATCGGTACCTCTTCACCCTCGGGCGTGAAGACCGATGCGTGCAGATCTTTGATTTCCAGTGTGGTCATGACTGTGAACTTCTCGATTCCGTGATGGCTAGTTCTCGTTCGATGGCTTCGGTGAGGCGCTCGCGCACGGCGGGCACGGCGATCTTGGCGATGATCTCGTTGAAGAAGCCGCGCACCACCAGTCGGCGGGCCTGCTCTTCGGGGATACCGCGGGCGCGCAGATAGAACAGCTGCTCGTCGTCGAAACGGCCGGTGGCACTGGCGTGTCCGGCGCCGACGATCTCGCCGGTCTCGATCTCCAGGTTGGGCACCGAGTCCGCGCGGGCGCCGTCGGTGAGCACCAGGTTGCGGTTGATCTCGAAGGTGTCGGTGCCGGTGGCCTCGGCGCGGATCAGCACGTCACCGATCCAGACGGTGTGCGCGTCGGGTTTGTCCGAGGACGGATCGCCCTGCAGCGCACCCTTGTACAGCACATCGGAGCGGCAGTTGGGCACCGCGTGGTCGACCAGCAGCCGCGATTCGAAGTGCTGGCCGTCGTCGGCGAAGTAGGTGCCCAGCATCTTGGCATCACCACCTGCAGCGGTGAAGCGCACATTGGCCGTCGTGCGCACCACATCACCGCCGAGGGTGACGTTGACGTGCCCGAGCACCGAGTCCTTGCCCAACCGGGCGTGGTGGGCGCTGACGTGCACGGTGTCGTCGTCCCAGTCGGCGATCCAGATGACCCCGAGACCGGCGGAGTCGCCGACGATGATCTCGACATTGTCGGCGTAGGTGCCGCTGCCGCGCAGATCCACCACCACGATGGCGCGTGACAGTTCTTCGACGCGGATCTGCAGGTGGCCGTAGGCCACATTGCCTTCGCCGGGTCCGGCGATGGTGATCTCGATCGGCTCGGCGACCTCGGTGTCCCGCGCCACGGTCACCACCGTCGCGTTCTCGAACGACGAATATGCCTGGGCGGCAACGCGGTCGGACGGCACACCGGCCTGGCCGAGTCGGTCGTCGTCGCGCGACACGGTCTCGACGGTGACACCGGGGCGTTCGGTGACCTCGATGAGGGCGGATCCGGTGGCCTTGCCGTCGGCCCCGGCGGTGCCGTCGTGCAGGCCGCGCAGCCGCTTGAGCGGGGTGAACCGCCACAGTTCGTCGCGGCCACCGGGCACCTCGAAGGCGTCCACGTCGAAGGATGCGAACAGCTCGCCCTTGTTGGCGTTCAGGATCGAGCCCGGCTTCGCGCCGCCCTCGACCGCTGTCGTGATGTCCTGTGGCACTAACCCACCGCGCCTTCCATCTGCAGTTCGATCAGCCGGTTGAGCTCGAGGGCGTACTCCATCGGCAGTTCCTTGGCGATCGGCTCGACGAAGCCGCGTACCACCATGGCCATCGCCTCGTCCTCGGTCAGGCCGCGGCTCATCAGGTAGAACAGCTGATCCTCGCTGACCTTGGACACCGTGGCCTCGTGCCCCATGGTGACGTCGTCCTCACGGATGTCGACGTAGGGGTAGGTATCGGAGCGGCTGATGGTATCGACCAACAGCGCATCGCATTTCACGCTCGACTTGGAGCCGTGCGCGCCCTTGTTGACCTGGACCAGGCCACGGTAGGAGGCACGCCCACCGCCGCGGGCCACCGACTTGGACACGATGTTGCTCGACGTGTTCGGCGCCAGGTGCAGCATCTTGGCGCCGGTGTCCTGGTGCTGGCCCTCGCCGGCGAACGCCACCGAGAGCACCTCGCCCTTGGCATGCTCACCGGTCATCCACACGGCCGGGTACTTCATGGTCACCTTGGACCCGATGTTGCCGTCGACCCACTCCATGGTGGCGCCGGCCTCGGCGCGGGCCCGCTTGGTGACCAGGTTGTAGACATTGTTCGACCAGTTCTGGATGGTCGTGTAACGGCACCGGCCGCCGGGCTTGACGATGATCTCCACGACCGCCGAGTGCAGAGAGTCGCTCTTGTAGATCGGCGCGGTGCAGCCCTCGACGTAGTGCACGTAGGCGTCCTCGTCGACGATGATCAGCGTGCGCTCGAACTGGCCCATGTTCTCGGTGTTGATCCGGAAGTAGGCCTGCAGCGGGATGTCGACGTGTACGCCCTTCGGCACGTAGATGAACGAGCCGCCGGACCACACCGCGGTGTTCAGCGCGGAGAACTTGTTGTCGCCGGCCGGGATCACGGTGCCGAAGTACTGCTTGAACAGTTCGGGGTGCTCGCGCAGACCGGAGTCGGTGTCCAGGAAGATCACACCCTGGGCCTCGAGGTCCTCGCGGATCGAGTGGTAGACCACCTCGGACTCGTACTGGGCGGCGACACCGGAGACCAGGCGCTGCTTCTCGGCCTCGGGGATGCCGAGCTTGTCGTAGGTGTTCTTGATGTCGGCCGGCAGGTCATCCCAGGTGGCGGCCTGCTTCTCACTGGAGCGCACGAAGTACTTGATGTTGTCGAAGAAGATGCCCTCCAGGTCGGAGCCCCAGTTGGGCATCGGCTTCTTGTCGAAGGTGCGCAGCGCCTTGAGGCGGATGTCGAGCATCCATTCCGGCTCGCTCTTCTTCGCCGAGATGTCGCGCACTACAGCCTCGTTCAGGCCGCGCTGGGCGCTGGCACCGGCGACGTCGGAGTCCGACCAGCCGTAGCCGTACTTGCCCAGGGACGCGATGGTCTCTTCCTGGGTCAGCGGGCTCTCCGGGGTGAGGGTCATTGCGACACTCCTTGTGTGGTGGTGGATTCGGCTCGGGCTGCGGGCCGAACTGGGGCGGGCTCATCGGAGCCGGCCGGGCCGTGGCCCGGCGTACTGCTCAGTGGAACGTGGGTGGTGCAGGCGAAATCACCGTTGACGATGGTGGCCAGCCGCTGCACGTGCGTGCCCAGGATCTCGGCGAACGCCTCTTGTTCAGCGTCACACAGCTCGGGAAATTCCTCGGCCACATGTGATACCGGGCAATGATGTTGGCAAATCTGTACACCGGAGCGCGGACCGGCCACCGGTGTGGTGGTCGTCGCATAACCGGCATCGGTGAGCGCGGCGGCAACCTCGTCCGCGGTCTGCTCGACATCGCCGGTGACGGAGGCGTCGTCTACGCCGGTCAGCAGACTGTCGATGCGGCGCCGGGCAAAGGTCCGCACCGCCTCGTCCCCGCCGATCTCGCGAAGCTGGCGCATTGCGGCGGCGGCCAGATCGTCATAGGCGTGCGAGAGTTTGGCACGACCGGCCGCGGTCAGCCGGTAGCGCTTGGCCGGACGTCCACGACCGTTGTGCTGCCAGGCCGCGGCGGCACTGGCCTGCGCGTCACCGGCGTCGATCAGCGCGTCGAGATGCCGGCGGACACCGGCCGCCGAGATGCCCAGTCGGGAGCCGATGTCACCGGCGGTGACCGGGCCTTCCAGCAGCATCTGGACGATCGCACTGCGGGTGTGACCGTCCGAGGACACCGAAGACAGCACGACACCAGCCGCGCTCGAAGCCTCCGGACGTAATTTCACAACACCATTGTGACGGAATTCGGTCGGCGGTTCCAGCAAGGCGACCCTAACCACTTCGGGCCTCATCCCGGCGGCCGCTACGCTGCTCGAATGACCGCCCTCGGGTCCTTCAGTTCCGCGGTCGCCCGTTGGCACGCCGACGAGCGGTCGGTCGGCTCACCGCTGAACGATGCCGAAGTCATCTCGCTGCGTCGCACCCGGGTCTTCGGGGCGACGGGCACGGTCCTGATGGCGATCGGCGCGCTCGGTGCCGGAGCGCGGCCGGTGGTCCAGGATCCGACCTTCGGGGTGCGGCTGCTCAATCTGCCCTCGCGCATCCAGACGGTCTCGTTGACCATGACGACGACCGGCGCGGTGATGATGGCGCTGGCCTGGCTGATGCTGGGACGGTTCGCGCTCGGCCCGCACAAGATGTCGCGCAGCCAGCTCGACCGCACCCTGCTGCTGTGGCTGCTGCCGCTGCTGATCGCACCGCCGATGTACAGCAAGGACGTCTACTCCTACTTGGCGCAGAGCCAGATCGCCCACCTCGGTCTGGATCCTTACAAGGTGGGCCCGGCCCCCGGGCTGGGGCTCGATCACGTCTTCACCCTGTCGGTGCCCAGCCTGTGGCGCGAGACCCCTGCCCCGTACGGACCGCTGTTCCTGTGGATCGGCGAGGGCATATCCGTGATCACCGGCGACAACATCGTCGCGGCCGTGCTGTGTCACCGGCTGGTGGTGCTGCTGGGTGTCGGCCTGATCGTCTGGGCCACGCCGCGGCTGGCCCAGCGGTGCGGCGTCGCGGAGGTCAGCGCGCTGTGGCTGGGACCGTGCAATCCGCTGCTGTTCATGCACCTGGTGGCCGGGATCCACAACGAGGCGCTGATGCTCGGACTGATGTTGGCCGGCACCGAGTTCGCGTTGCGCGGTATCGACGGGGTCCGCGAGGGCACCTGGCGGATGTCGGCGCAGCCGACCGCGATGCTGACCGCGGGCACGGTCCTGATCACGATGTCCTCACAGGTGAAGCTGCCCGCGCTGCTGGCCATGGGCTTCGTGGTGATGGCGCTGGCCTGGCACTGGGGCGGCACCGTCAAGGCCTTCCTGGCGGCGAGTTTCTCGCTGGGCACCCTGTCGCTGGCGGTGATGGCGATCATCGGGTGGGCCAGCGGGCTTGGCTTCGGGTGGTTGTTCACCCTGGGCACCGCCAACGTGGTGCGATCCTGGATGTCGCCCCCGACGCTCATCGCGCTGGGCACCGGGCAGGTCGGGATCCTGCTCGGTCTGGGCGATCACACCACCGCCGTGCTCGGTCTCACCCGATTCATCGGTGTGAGCATCATCGCAGTCCTGGTCACCTGGTTGTTGTTGGCCGTCCTGCGCGGCCGACTGCACCCGGTGGGCGGGCTGGGTGTGGCGCTCGGTGCCAGCGTGCTGCTGTTCCCGGTGGTTCAGCCCTGGTACCTGCTGTGGGCCATCATCCCGCTGGCGACGTGGGCCACCCGGCCTGGATTCCGCGGCTCGGCGATAGCGATGACACTGGTCGTGGGCATTTTCGGGCCGACGGCCAACGGTGACCGGTTCGCCCTGTTCCAGATCGTGGACGCCACCGTGGCCAGCGCGGTGATCGTGCTGATCCTCATCGCGATCACCTACCGCAGACTGCCGTGGCGCGGACTGCCGCCACCGGGGCCGGATGATTCGCGACCCGGACCACAGCCACCGACCGCCAGACCCGACGCCTACGCTGAATCCCCGTGACCACCGGTTCTGAAGCTGTCGTGCGCCTGCGCGAGGTGACCAAGCGGTACGGACCGACGACCGCGGTCGACACCCTCGATCTCGAGGTGCATCGCGCCGAGGTGTTCGCGCTGCTCGGCCCGAACGGGGCCGGCAAGACGACGACCGTCGAGATGTGCGAGGGGTTCCTGCGACCCGATTCGGGCAGCATCGAGATCCTCGGTCTGGACCCGACCGCCGACAACGCCCGGTTGCGCGAGCGCATCGGCGTCATGCTGCAGGGCGGCGGCGGCTATCCGGCCGCCCGCGCCGGCGAGATGCTCAATCTGGTCGCCTCCTACGCCGCCAACCCGCTGGATCCGCAATGGCTGCTGGAAACGCTCGGCCTGACCGACGCCGCCCGCACCACCTACCGCCGGTTGTCCGGCGGACAACAGCAGCGCCTGGCGCTGGCCTGCGCCGTCGTCGGCCGCCCGGAACTGGTGTTCCTCGACGAGCCGACCGCCGGCATGGATGCCCACGCCCGGATCGTCGTGTGGGAACTGATCGACGCGCTGCGCCGCGACGGTGTCACCGTCGTGCTGACCACACACCAGCTGACCGAGGCCGAGGAACTGGCCGACCGGCTGGTGATCATCGACCACGGCTCGACGGTGGCCGCCGGCACCCCGGCCGAACTGATGCGCAGCGGCGCCGAGAACCAGCTGCGTTTCACCGCACCACCGAAACTCGACCTCTCGCTGCTGATCTCGGCGCTGCCGGAGAACTACCGGGCCGTCGAAACGACCGCGGGCGAATACCTCGTGGAAGGTCATATCGACCCACAGGTGCTGGCCACCGTGACGGCGTGGTGCGCCCGGGTGGACGTGCTGGCCACCGATATGCGGGTCGAGCAGCGCAGCCTGGAAGATGTCTTCCTCGATCTGACCGGCCGGGAGCTGCGATGACCACGAATCGTTTCGCCGCGGGGACCTTCTCCCCCGATCCTCGGCCGGCCGAGGTCCGCCGGATGCTGGCCGCCCAGTTCAACCTCGAGCTCAAACTGTTGTTGCGCAACGGCGAACAGCTCTTGCTGACCATGTTCATCCCGATCACGCTGCTGGTGGGGCTGACCCTGCTGCCGCTGGGCGAGTTCGGTGCCGACCGGGCGGCGATCTTCACCCCCGCGATCATGGCGCTCGCGGTGATCTCGACGGCCTTCACCGGCCAGGCGATCGCCGTCGCGTTCGACCGCCGCTACGGCGCGCTGAAGCGGCTGGGCGCCACCGCGTTACCGGTCTGGGGTGTGGTCACCGGGAAGTCGCTGGCCGTGGTCGCCGTCGTCTTCTTGCAGTCGATCCTGTTGGGCGCCATCGGCATTGCACTGGGCTGGCGACCGGATGTCGCGGCCCTGGCGCTCGGCGCGGTGGTGATCGCGATCGGCACGGCCACCTTCGCCGCGTTGGGGTTGCTGCTGGGCGGCACGCTGCGCTCGGAGATCGTGCTGGCCCTGGCCAATCTGTTGTGGTTCGTCTTCGCCGCACTCGGCGCGCTGACGCTCGACGGCGGCCCGGTGCCGGCGGCGCTGCGCTGGATCGCCCGGCTGACACCATCCGGCGCGCTCACCGAATCACTCACCCAGGCGATGACGCTGTCGGTGGACTGGTTCGGGATCGCGGTCCTGCTGGCCTG
Source organism: Mycobacterium sp. NPDC003323 (assembly GCF_053589535.1). NCBI lineage: Bacteria > Bacillati > Actinomycetota > Actinomycetes > Mycobacteriales > Mycobacteriaceae > Mycobacterium > Mycobacterium sp. NPDC003323. Next base: position 1,074,535 of record NZ_JBSFSB010000001.1, on the reverse strand, counting down.
GGGCGCGCTCTCGGCGCTGGCCGCGCTTCGTTGGTTCCGCTTCACCTGAGCCGATGACCACCGTGCTCGGTGTCGACGGCTGGCGCAACGGCTGGATCGGTATCGAACTGCACGACGGCCGGTTCCGCGCCGCGCATGTGCACCCGTGCCTGGATGGCCTCGTTGCCGCGGTACCCGGCGCCGACGCGGTCGGCGTGGACATCCCGCTCGGGCTGATGGACCGCGAGGCGCGCAGCTCCGACCGAGCCGCCCAGCGCAGGCTCGGTGCCCGCGCCTCGAGCCTGTTCGTGATGCCCCCGCGCCCGGTGTTCGACGCGCCCGATCACGCCGCGGCCACCGCCACGGCCAGGGCGCTCACCGGTTCGGGCATCAGCATCCAGACCTGGGGGCTACGGCGGAAGTTCCTGGAAGCCGAAGAGCTGCACGCGCGCTCGGCGCTGCCGCTGTTCGAGGTGCACCCCGAGCTGTCCTTCTCCGAGATGGGCCTGCTGGTCACCGACGGCAGGAAGAAGAGCTGGCGCGGGCAGCGGGCGCGGCTGCGCATCCTGGCCGGCCACGGTATCGACATCCCCGAGGATCTCGGCGCCGCGGTGGCCGCGGTCCCCGCCGACGATGTGTTGGATGCGGCGGCCGCGGCCTGGAGCGCGCATCGCATCGCGACCGGCGCGGCGTTCAGCCTGCCGGATCTGCCACAGATCAACGAACGCGGTCAGCGGCTGGCGATCTGGTGCTGAGCGCCGGCAGCAGGAACTCCAACTGACCGACCTCCTCGATGTTGTGCCGCACCCAGGCCCGCATCATGTCGTCGGGGAATCGCCGGTGCAGCAGCGCGTTGATCGGGCCCAGCAGGCCCGATCGGGCACCCACGTCCAGGACGCTGACGTAATGGGCACCCTCGACCCCCGGTGACCAGGTGTGCTCAAGCTGGAAGACGATGACACCGGCGACGCGCTGGACCAGTCGGATCCCGGTCGCATCCAACTTCTCCACGCGGTCGACGACGTCGACCCGGTATTGCGGACGCCCTTGGAAGGCCTCGACGATGCGGAACCGCGCGCCCTCGGCGGCACCGCCGGTGCGCGCGGGACGGGCCAGTTCCCAGCGGATGTGGTCGATCGGGTGCCAGGCCAGGTAGCGCGGGATCACCTCGTCGCCGTAACGCATGGTGCCGCCCAGGTGGCTGAACCAGTCCAGCAGCATCTCCGGTGTCACGCCGGGCAGCGGGCGGTGCACGATCGTCACGCGGCGACGCCGGTGCGGCCCGTTCAGGTAGTCGACGGTGGCGGTGTCGACGGTGCGCAGCGGGTACAGCACGGGGCGTGTCATGGCGACCTCCGAGATACGTCAGCGTTTCTTACGTCTGACGCTATGCTCGTATTGTTAGAAACGCAAGCGTTTCCTATCGGGAGGTATGGCGATGCGCCGACGCGGGGAGCAACTCGACGCGGCCATCCGGTCGGCCGTCGTGGCACTGCTGAGTGAGGGCGGGCCGGCCGCGGTGACCATGGAGTCCGTCGCCGCCCGCGCCCGCACCAGCAAGCCGGTGCTGTACCGGCGCTGGAGCGACGCACGCAACCTGCTTCGCGACACGCTGCTGCGGACCGCCAAGTCGGCCATCCCCCATCAGGATTCGGGGAGCTATCGCGCCGACATGCTGGCCGTGCTGCGCGGCTGGGCGGAGCTGTTCACCGGTCCCGCCGGCCCGACCATGCGCGCGGTCGTCGCCGCGATGGCCGATGACGACGACCTGGGCCGGATGTTCCGCGACGAGATCATGGCGTGGCGCAAGGAGGAGATGGCCGCGTTGCTGGCCCGTGGCATCGCCCGCGGTGACGTCCGGGCCGACGTGCCGGTACACCTCGCCCGCGAGCTGGGACAGAGCGTGCTGTGGCATCGGCTGCTGGTCACCGGCGACCCGATCACCGACGAGCTGGTGGTCGAACTGGTCGACGAGGTACTGGTCCCCTTCGTCGCCCCTACTACACCGCGTAGTTAGCGCTGCTCTACGATCGGGGCGTGGCTGTCGGACGTCTCTTCCTGCGACTCGTCGACATGCTGCCCGTGCCCAGCCTGCGCACCCAGCGCATCATCGCCGTGTTGGTGATCCTCACCCAGGGCGGGATCGCGGTCACCGGGGCCATCGTGCGCGTCACGGCCTCCGGTCTGGGCTGCCCGACCTGGCCGCAGTGCTTCCCCGGCAGCTTCACCCCGGTACCGCACGCCGAGGTGCCGGGCATCCATCAGGCCGTCGAGTTCGGCAACCGCCTGCTGACCTTCCTTGTCGTGTTCACCGCGGCCGCCGCCGTGATCGCCGTGATCCGCGCCCGGCGTCGCCGCGAGGTGCTGTTCTACGCCTGGCTGATGCCGGCCTCGACGGTGGCGCAGGCCATCATCGGCGGTATCACGGTGCTCACCGGACTGCTGTGGTGGACAGTGGCCATCCACCTGCTGGTGTCGATGGCGATGGTGTGGTTGGCGGTGTTGCTGTTCGCCAAGATCGGCGAACCCGACACCGGCGAGCCGGTGGCCGTGGTGCCGAAACCGTTGCGTCAGTTGACCGCACTGAGCGGTCTGGCGCTCTCGGCGGTTTTGGTGACCGGAACGATGGTCACCGGCGCCGGGCCGCACGCCGGTGACAAGAGTTTGGAGCGTCCGGTACCGCGCCTGGAAGTGGAGATCACGACGCTGGTGCACATGCACTCCTCGCTGCTGGTCGCCTATCTGTCGCTACTGGTGGCGATGGGTTTCGCGCTGCCGGCGGTGCGTGCTCCGCGCCCGGTGCGGACCCGGCTGGTCGTGGTGGTGATCCTGGTAGCCGCCCAGGGCGCGCTGGGCGCGGTGCAGTTCTTCACCGGTGTCCCGGAGGCCCTCGTTGCACTGCACGTGGCCGGGGCCGGCGCCTGTACGGCGGCCACCGCCGCGCTGTGGGCGTCGATGCGCGAGCGCCGGACGGCGGAGTCGCCGGACCGTCTCACCGCATCTGTGTGATTATTTCACAGCTTTCACATACACTGACGGCATGACCGCCGGTCTCAGCGCGCACGCCCGTCGAGCAGCGATCGCCGCCCGGATCCATACCGACCGCGAGGTCGACTTCGCCACGCTGGCCGGTGAATTCGAGGTCTCCGAGATGACGATCCGCCGCGATATCGAACGCCTGGAGGAGCAGGGCATCGCCCGCCGGGTGCTCGGCGGAGCCATCGCCTACGGCGGGAAGTCCACCGAGCCGTCCTTCGATGCCCGCGCCGCCGAATCGGCCGATGAGAAGCTGCACATCGCCCACGCGGTGGCCGACCTGTTGCGACCGCGCGAGACCGTCATCCTGGACAGCGGCAGCACCGTGCTCGCGGTCGCCCGGGCGATCAAGGGCCGGGATCTGGGGCTGACCGTCATCACCCCGAGCGTGCTGGTCGCGATCGAACTCGCCGACGAACCCGACACCACGATCCTGCTGACCGGCGGAAAGGTACGCCCCGGCGAGTTGAGCCTGATCGGTGCCGAGGCCGAGGATTTTTATCTGCGCTACAACTGCGACACCTACGTGATGGGGATCGCCGGCGTGGACGGCAGGCGCGGGGCCTCGGAGTACCACCGCGAGGAGGGCAATGTGAAGCAGGCCGCCATGCGCTCCGCGGACCGGGTGATCGTGGCCGCCGACGCGTCGAAGCTGGGCCGGGTGCAGCTGATCAATGTTGCGCCGGTATCGGCGATCTCGATCCTGGTCACCGACGGCCCCTCGACCCATCCCGCCGTCGAGGCACTGCGCGGGTCGGGAGTTTCGGTGGTGTGCGTGAACGCCGAACGAGCAGAGCGCTCAGCGCCGGTGCGCTGAAACCCCGTCGCTCGGCGACCGCGACACGACCGCCCCGGCCTCCTCGGCGATCAACGCACCTGCCGCCCAATCGTGCACGGCCAGATCGTCTTCGACGAAGGCATCGAGGCTGCCCTGGGCCACCAGGCACAGGTCCAGCGCGGCGGCCCCGAATCGGCGCATATCGGTGTACTCGGCCATCGCCGCGGCGAGGTCGCGCAACTGCCTGCGCCGGTGGCCGGGGTCATAGGACAGTCCCGTGCCCAGCAGCCGCATCGAGGACGTCATCAGCGACAACGGCAGCCTTGTTTCTCCCGCGCCCGAATCGACGTGCGCACCGAGCCCCTTGGCGGCACTCCAGGTGGTTCCCAGGGCCGGCGCGCACACCGCGCCGGCCAGCCAGGAGCCGTCATGCACCGAACGGGCCGCCACCGAGGTGCCGAAGAACGGCAGTCGCCGGATGTAGTTGGTGGTGCCGTCGAGCGGGTCGACCACCCACTGCACCGATCCGGAGCCGGTGTGCTCGGGCAACTCCTCGCCGAGCACCCCGTCCTCGGGACGGGCGTCGAGCAGGACCGCCCGGACGGTCTCCTCGGCGGCGCGGTCCACCGCCGTCACCACGTCGCCGGCCGCGCCCTTGGTGGCGATGTCCACCGGTTCGCCCAGGCGCTGCAGGCATATCGCCGCCCCGCGCCGCGCCGCCTCGATCGCCAGCAACCGCAGTTCCTCGCTCATAGCGACTTACGGAATTCCTTGACCGCGTCCATCAGTTCGGCCGCGCGCGAGGCCACGGCGCGGTTCTCGAACACCCCGTCCTCCTTGAAGTACGTGCCCACGACCGCGCCGTCGGCGATCGCCAATTGCTCGGCCGCATTGTGCGCGCGCACGCCGGTGTTGACGAACACCGGTACGGTACCGGCATTGTCCTTGACCACCCGCAGCGCCTGGGCGTCGGTGGACGCGCCCGCGGTCAGGCCGGACACGCAGATGGCGTCGGGCTTGGTCGCGAAGACGGTGGTGGCCGTGACGGAGGCCAGATCACGGTCGGCCAGATAGACCGCCGATTCCGGGACGATGTTGAACAGCAGCTTGACCCCGGCACCGCCGATGCGGGCGCGATGGCGGGCCACCTCGCCGACATTGGTGTCCCACAACCCGAAATCGCTGGCATACACCCCGGTGAAGATCTCGCGCACCCACTGCGCGCCGGTGGCCACCGCCAGGTCGATCGATGCCCGGCCATCCCACAGCACGTTGACGCCGTAGGGCACGGTGAAGTCTCCCAGCAACTCGCCGATCACCCGGGCCATGGTGATCGCCGTGATCGGCTCGGTCTTGGTCAGATACGGCAGGCTGAACTCGTTGGAGACCATGACGCCGTCGACACCGCCGGACTGCAGCGCGTCGAGTTCGGCCTTGGCGCGTTCGACGACGGCCCTGATACCTGCGGCCGAATCGAAGCCGGGATCGCCGGGCAGTGCTGCCAGGTGCAGCATCGCGATCACCGGCTTCCGTACGCCGAATACGTCATCGAGCCAACTGGTCATGAGGATGCCTCTCCGCTTCGTCTTGTGGGTGTCAGGCGCTGTGTTCGGTTAAACATATGTTACTAAATCACAGTAATCCAGCGGATTCTCGTGACTTTTCGTGATTGCCGCTCACCTATTGTGAGAATATAACAGAGTCAGTATTGTGGTCCCACCGCATCAAATGCGTCGCGACCGACCGAAGGGATGGCATGCCGGAGTTCACCATCGGCATTGATATCGGCACCACCGGTACCAAGACCGTGCTCGTCGACGTCGCCGAGGCGCGCATCGTCGCTCAGGCCACCCACGAGGCCCAGTTGTTCTCCGACGCCCCCGGTCACGCCGAGGCCGATCCGACCCAATGGCTGCACAACGTGCACGCGGGCATCCGCGAGGTCCTCGCCGACTCGGCAGTCAGCCCCGACCGCATCGCCGCGCTGTCGACCACCGGAATGGTCCCGGCCGTCATCGCCGTCGATCATGACGGCACGCCGGTGCGACGGGCACTGCTGCAGAACGATGCCCGCGCCACCGCCGAGATCACCGCGCTGAAGAACGCCGTCGACGACGAGGCCGTGCTGCGGGCCACCGGATCCGCGATCACCCAGCAGTCGGTGGGCCCGACCGCGCTGTGGCTGCAGCACCACGAACCCGAAACTTGGAGTCGCACCGCTCATCTGGTGGGTTCCTATGACTGGGTGCTGATGGCGCTGGGGGCACCCGCGCACGTCGAGCTGAACTGGGCACTGGAATCCGGGCTGGGCACCGTCGACGGGCGGCGCTTCGAACCCATGTACGCCGCGGCAGGACTGGACGCCGAACTGGTCCCGCCGGTGCTGATGCCGGGCGCCCGGGCCGGTGAACTGAGCGCGGCCGCCGCCGAGGCCACCGGGCTGCCCGACGGGCTGCCGCTGATCGTGGGCGGAGCCGACCACGTGCTCTCGGCCTACGCGGCGGGCATCAACGCCGAGGGCGACTGGTTGGTGAAACTCGGTGGCGCCGGCGACATCCTGGTCGCCGCCGACACGCCGGTCATCGATGCCCGGCTCTATCTGGATGCCCACCCGGTCCCCGGACGCTGGCTGCCCAATGGCTGCATGGCCACCAGCGGCAGCCTGATCCGTTGGTTCCAGACCCTCTCCGGCGGTGACGATCTGCTGTCGCTGGACGCCGAGGCCGCCACCCGCAACCCGGCCGAAGTCCTGTGCCTGCCCTACTTTCTCGGCGAGAAGAGCCCGCTGCACGATCCCGATCTGCGCGGCGCCTTCGTCGGACTGGACCTGGCCCACACCCGCGCCGACATGTACCGGTCGGTGCTGGAGGCCATCGCATTCGGCTTCAGACATCACACCGAGGTCTTCGCCTCGATGGGTGTGCCGTTGCACCGCGCGCTGGTCACCAACGGCGGCAGCAAATCGGTGCTGTGGAAACAGATCCTCGCCGACGTGCTGGGCGTCCCGCTGTCCCCGATCGTCGGTCACCCGGGCGCCTCGCTGGGCGCGGCCGTCATCGCCGCGGTCGGCACCGGCCTGCTGGACGGCTGGGACAGCACCCAGAAGTTCCAGACCATCGGGGAACCCGTCGTCCCGGACCCGGCACACGTCGAGCGCTACGCCGAGGCCTACGTCCAGTGGCGTGAACTCGGCGACGTACTGACCCCGATATCCCACCGCATCGCCCGAAAGGCCAGGCCATGACCACCGCAGGAAACATCCCCGTCCAGACCGTCGTCGTCACCGGCGCCGGATCGGGTATCGGCCGGGCCATCGCCACCACCCTGGCCCAGCGTGACTGGCGCGTCATCGTCACCGATATCGACGCCGACGCCGCCGAAGCGACCCACGCCGGTCTCGACGGGTCCGGGCACGAGGCGGCCCGCCTCGACGTCACCGATGCCGCCGCGGCGACGCAGCTTGCCGACGAGGTGGCCGACCGGCTGGGACTACACGCCTGGGTCAGCAACGCCGGCATCTCGGCGATGGCCCCGTTCGTCGACGTCTCGATCGAACAGCTCGACCGCAGCCTCGACATCAACCTCAAGGGTGTCTTCCTGTGCGGCCAGGCCGCCGCGCGCGCCATGATCCGCACCGGCGTGCACGGCACCATCGTCAACACCGCGTCGATGGCCGCCAAGCAGGGTCGGGTGCCGTTCCTGGCCGACTATGTCGCCTCCAAGTTCGGCGTGCTCGGTCTCACCCAGGCGATGGCCTTCGAGCTGGCCGCCCACCACATCACGGTCAACAGCGTGTGCCCCGGGTTCGTCGCCACCCCGATGCAGACCCGCGAACTGGAGTGGGAGGCCCAGCTCAGCGGCTCCACCCCGGACGGGGTGCGCAAATCCTGGGTCGACGCCACCCCCCTGGGTCGCCTGCAAACCCCCGACGACGTCGCCCGCGCGGTCGCGTTCCTGGTCTCCGAGGATGCCCGGTTCATCACCGGAGAAGCACTGTCCGTCAACGGCGGTGCCTACATGGATTGAGCCGACCGATCCCCCACGCACGCTCGATCCATTCGGACAAAGAAAAGTGAGGACCATGAAAATTCCGACCTCGCGCTGGTTGACCGCGATCATCGCAGCCACCAGCCTCACCCTGGCCGGCTGCGCAGGCAGCGGCGGCTCCGGCGAGCAGACCTCCTCCGGTGTGGGTGACGTCCCCACCGACACCAGCGCCACCGTGCGGGTGCTGATGGAGAACGTGCCGGACACCGATATCGTCAAAGGCCTTGTCGGACAGTTCAACCAGAAGTACCCCGATATCGACGTCCAGATCGAGACCATGACGTTCGACCAGATGCGCGACCGGCTGGTGTCCTCCTTCCAGGCATCCGAGCCGGCCTACGACCTGATCGTGGTGGACAACCCGTGGATGGACGATTTCGCCGACGCGGGCTTCCTGGAGCCGCTCAATGACCGGATCGCGGCCACCACCGGATACCAACCCGACGACTTCTTCGACTCGCTCACCGCGATCACCGACGTCGACGGCACCAGCTACGGCGTCCCGTTCTACAACTACGCGCTCGGATACATCTACAACACCGGCGATCTGACCGCCGCGGGGCTGACCGCACCGACCGACCTGGATACCCTGGTGTCCACCTCACAGCGGCTCAAGACCGGTGACCGGGCCGGCATCGCGATGCAGCCCCAGCGCGGATACAAGATCTTCGAGGAATGGGCCAACTGGCTGTTCGCCGCGGGCGGCTCGATCTACAGCGAGGACGGCAAGCCCACGCTGGACACCCCCGAGGCCGCCCGCGCCCTGGACGCCTATATCGAGACGTATGAGACCGCCGCCCCGGCCAACAGCCTGGCCTGGGGATTCGACGAGGCGTTCCGTTCGGTCTCGGGCGGCAACGCCGCCTCGATGATCGGCTACAACTGGAACCTGCCCGCGCTCAACGATCCCGACGGCGCCTCCGGTGAACGCGCCGGACAGTTCGCGCTGGCACCCATCCCCGGCGGCAAATCCGCACTGGGACTGTGGAGCTGGGCCATCCCGGCCAACTCCGGTGCCGCCGACGCCGCCTGGGCATTCGCCTCCTGGGTGACCTCCCCGGAGATCGACGCCGAACGCGTCGCCGACGGCGGGGCGGTGATCCGGCAGAGTTCGCTGACCAACGAGAAGGTGCTCGCCGACGGGTACGGCGCCGAGTACTACAAGACCGTCGGTGAGATCCTGGCCGACGCGGCCCCGCTGACCCAGGGCAAGGGCGGCGAGGAGATGATCCAGGCCGTGGGCACCGAACTCAACGATGCCGCCGCCGGCAACAAGAGTGTCGCCGACGCGCTGCGTGAAGCGCAGGCAGCAGCGGAGCGGATCCAGCAGTGATCGAAGGGAATCCGGCGGCCACGCCCGGCACACAGCGGTGGTGGCACAGGTGAAATTCAGATACGGCATGCTCACGCCGCTGCTCGCCCTGTTCGCCGTGGCCGTCGGATTCCCGCTCTGCTACGCGGCGTATCTGTCAGTGACCGACTACAAGCTGACCGATCGCACGCAACCCGATTTCGTGGGCGCGACGAACTTCGTCACCGCCCTGTCGAACTCGTCCTTCTGGGAGGCGTTTGCCACCACCGCCACCTATGTGGTGATCGCGGTCAGCGCCGAACTCGTGCTCGGCTTCGCCCTGGCGCTGGCGCTGCATCAGCAACGCTGGGCCAAGGACCTGTCCCGGGCCATCGTGCTCGCCCCGATGTTCATCACCCCGATCGCGGTCGGGCTGATCTTCCGATTCCTGCTCAACGACCAGATCGGTGCGGTGCCGGCCCTGCTGCACGCCGTCGGCGCCGACTATGACTTCTTCGGCGCCGGAAAGGCCCTGCTGACACTGGCGTTCATCGATGTCTGGCAGTGGACCCCGTTCATGGTGCTGCTGATCCTGGCCGGGCTGGAGTCGATGCCCAAACAGCCCATGGAGGCCGCCAGGGTCGACGGCGCCGGACCGGTGTACCGACTGCGCCGCGTGCTCATCCCGATGCTGGCCCCGGTGCTGACCGTCGCGGTGCTGCTGCGCGGCCTGGATGCTCTGCGGGTGTTCGAGTACGTCTATGCCACCACTCGCGGCGGGCCGGGCACCGAGACCGAAACCTTGCAGTACTACATGTATCTGGAGGGCATCCAGTTCTTCCGGCTGGCCCAGGCCAGCGCCATGGCCTTCATCGTGCTGGTGCTGGTACTGGCCGTCATCGTGGTGGCGTTCCGCGCCATGGAACGCACCCGCGCCGCCGAGCGGAGCGCGGCCCGATGAGTGCTCGTACCATCATTTCCCGTCGCTTCGCTCGCCCCGGCGGCCCGCTGGAGATACTGCGCATCGCCTTCCTGGCCGCCGCGTTCGTCTTCGTGCTCTTCCCCATCGTCTGGGTGGCGCTGGCCAGCTTCAAGACACCCGAACAGATGTCGGAGCCGTTCCTGATCGCCTTCACCCCGAGCCTGGCCAACTGGCAGGCCGTGTTCGACTCCGGGGTGTTCGCCGCGGCCGGGCGCAGCGCGCTGGTCGGCGTCGTCACGGTGTCGATCAGCCTGGTCGTCGGCAGCATGGGCGCTTATGTGATCGCCAAATACCGCGCCGGCGGGTCGCTGACGCGGTTCGGAATGCTTGCCGCACAGGTGGTTCCGCCGGCCGTCATGGTGTTCCCGTTCCTGACCATGGCGCACGCGCTGCGATTGACCGACACCATCGCGCCGGTGATCTTCGCGCATCTGTCCTTCGTGCTGCCCTTGGTGACCTGGTTTCTGATCGGCTTCTTCGAGGCGGTCCCGGCGTCGCTGGAGGAGCAGGCCCGCGTCGACGGATTCACCCGCTGGCAGGCGTTTCGGCTGGTGGTGTTGCCGCAGGTGTACCCGGGCATCGGCGCCGCCGGCATCTTCGGGTTCACGCTGTCGTGGAACGACCTGTTCTACGGGCTGATCCTGGCCCCCGGCAACGCCGCGATCCTGCCGGTGGCCATCGCGAACTTCAACACCTTCCGCGGTGTCCAGATCGGCACCATGAGCGCGGCGATCATGATCGCGATCATCCCGGTCGTGGTCGCCAGCTTCTTCATTCAGCGACGCCTGGTCCAGGGGATCAGCGGCGGCGCGGTCAAGTACTAGACGAGCGAGGTTGTACAGGCATGGCATCGGTGAGGTTCACAGCAGTCGGCAAGTCCTACGGATCGGCCAGTGTGGTCTCGGATCTCGATCTGGAACTGGCCGACGGCAGCATGACCGTCCTGGTTGGACCGTCCGGATGCGGTAAGACGACATCGCTGCGGATGCTGGCCGGCCTCGAAGAGGTCAGCAGCGGGACGATCCACATCGGTGACCGCGACGTGACAAATCTGGAGCCCAAGGATCGCGATATCGCGATGGTGTTCCAGAATTATGCGCTGTATCCGCATCTGACGGTGCGGGAGAACATCGCTTTCCCGTTGCGCGCCAAGAAAATCCCGCGCGATGAGGCGCTGCGCCGCGCCGACGAGGTCGCCGAACTCCTGGGCCTGGGCGCGCTGATGGAGCGCAAGCCCAAGGATCTGTCCGGTGGGCAGCAGCAGCGGGTGGCCATCGGCCGGGCCATCATCCGCGAGCCCGCGGTGTTCCTGTTCGATGAGCCGCTGAGCAACCTGGATGCCAAACTGCGCGTGGAAACCCGCACCGAACTGCTACGGCTGCAACGGAAATTGGGTATCACCTCGCTGTATGTCACCCACGACCAGGAAGAAGCGATGACCTTGTCGGACCGCATCGTGGTGATGCGTGACGGCCGCATCGCCCAGGCCGGCCCGCCCGCGGAGGTCTACCGGCGACCCGCGGACACATTTGTGGCCACCTTCGTGGGCAGCCCGAAGATGAACCTGATCGACGGCGCGGTGTCGGGAGGCGAGGTGCGCACCGCCGGCGGTGTGCGCATCGGTGTCGGCGGGCCGGATGCCGCGGCGGTCACCATCGGTATTCGCGCCGACGATCTCATCCTCACGCCGGACCCGCAGGCCTCGGCGATCGTCGAACTCGTCGAACTGCTCGGCCCGCGCGCCATCATCACGCTGCGGGCGGACGGTCAGCAGCTGACCAGCGTCGTCGACGCGGCCGCACTGGCCGACATCCCGGTCGGAACACCGGTCGCATTGTCGGCGCGCGATGTGCACCGGTTCGACGTGCAGACCGGCGTGCGCCTCGCCGACCCGGCTTGATCAGGAGTCGTCGCTGTCGATGAGTCTGCCCGGGGCCGCCTGCCGCCATGAGTCCGCGACGATGTCGTGCAACTCCCCGGCGTCCTCAAGCGCGTCGAGCCGGACCCGCACCCACGCCGAGGCAGCTTCGTGTGCGGGCACCCAGAACTTGTGCGGCTCGGCGGCGATCAGCTCGTCGCGATCAAATCTCGGGCAGCGCACCGCAAAAGACGTCTGATCGTCGGGCACGGTGAGGAACATCTTGCCCGCCACGTCGAAGGTCGGATGCCCCCAGCGCTCCTTCTCGGTGGTCTCCGGTAACGACAGTGCGAGGCGCTGGACGTCATCGGCATCGAACACGGTGATCGGACCTCCGGGCTTCAGCGGTTGCGGTGCGACAGCGGGCCCAGTCCCAACCGCTGCAGCGCGGATTCGACGCCGACGGCGTAATCGCGTTCGGCGCGCCGCTTCTGCGCCGCGGACAGCTGCCGGAAACCCAGGGACGGCTCGACCAGTTCCAATTCCAGCAGCCGCGGGTCGTCGGCACCGCCGATGACGTCGACGCGCGCATACAACAGATCGGTGGCGGGGATCCCGAACCGGCGGGTGACCGACTCGATGGCGGCGGCACCGACCTCCCACACCTCGTCGGCCGGATCCGCTGCGCCGAGCTTTTCGGCCGCGAACGTGCCGGTCTCCTCGAATTCCGGTTCGCTGCCGGCCGGCGGCAGGATCGGGCCCTTGGTGAAGGCGTGCGAGGGTCGGCCGTTGAGGAACACCAGAGCCGTCTCGCCGACCGCGATGCGCGGGTCATAGGGCTGCACCAGCACGGCCCTGCCGTTGGCCTGCAGGGACCGGGCGTGCGCCTGGGCTTCGGTGCTGTCGACGAAACGCTGCGCGCCCACCGAGCCGGCGCCGACGGCGGGTTTGACCACGACTTCACCGCCGGGGATCCGCGCCGTCTCGTCGACCGTGAAGTACTGCGTGGGAATGATCGGCAGCCCGTCGGCGGCCAGGTCCATCAGGTAGCGCTTGTCGGTGCTCCACGCGACGATGTCGAACGGGTTCAAAAGGTTTCGCGCGGCGCGCGCCCAGCCCAGGAACTCGTCGAGGCGCTCGCTGTAGTCCCATGTCGCGCGCAGCACCACCAGGTCGGCCGCCAGCGTGGCCGGGTCGTCCCACGGCAACCAGCGCACGTGCAGGCCCCGATCGCGCAGCGCGGCCACCAGGCCGTCGTCATCGCTGTCGCCCTCGGGCAGGGCGGCACAACTGGCCAGCACGATGCGGGGGTGGAACACGTCGGGACGGGCCAGCTTCACACATGGATGATAGGGGGTATGCATGCCATCGAAGTCGCCCAGACCGGCGGACCAGAGGTCCTGAACTACGTCGAGAAGCCGCAGCCCGTCCCCGGTCCCGGCGAGGTGTTGATCCGCGCCGAGGCGATCGGTGTGAACTTCATCGACACCTACTTCCGGTCCGGTCTGTATCCGCGCGAACTGCCGTTCATCTCGGGCAGCGAGGTCTGCGGAACCATCGCCGCCGTCGGCGAGGATGTGGCCGCGCTCAATGTCGGTGATCGGGTGGTGACGGCCAATGCCATCGGCGCCTACGCCGAATATTGCGTCGCCGCGGCCGACTATGTGGCGTACGTGCCCGACGGGGTGGCGCCCGAGGCGGTGGCGTCGGCCCTCCTCAAGGGCATGACGGCGCACTACCTGCTCAAATCCGTGTATCCGGTGCAATCCGGTGACACCATCCTGGTCCATGCCGGCGCCGGCGGGGTCGGTCTGATCCTGACCCAATGGGCCACCAGCCTGGGCACCAAGGTGATCACCACCGCCTCGACGCCGGAGAAGGCCGAACTGTCGCGCCGGGCCGGCGCGATCGAGGTGCTCGACTATCCGGAGGATCCGGCGGAGTTCGGCGCCACCGTCAAGCAACTGTCGGGCGGTGGGGTCGCCGCGGTGTACGACGGCGTGGGTGCCTCGACGTTCGAGGCGAGCCTGGCCAGCCTCGCGGTGCGCGGCACGCTGGCACTGTTCGGTGCCGCCAGCGGGCCGGTGCCGCCGTTCGACCCACAGCGGCTCAACACGGTCGGCTCAGCCTTCCTGACCAGGCCCAAGCTGGCTGACTACACTCGCACGGCCGACGAATTCTCCTGGCGGGCGGGCGAACTGATCAATGCCATCGCCGACGGCTCGATCACCATCACCGTCAGCGAGCGCTACCCGTTGGCCGAGGCGGCGCGCGCCCACACCGACCTGCAGGGCCGGCGCACCGTGGGTTCGATCGTGTTGGTGCCCTAACGGCGTAGTTTCGCGAGCCGGAACACCCCGTATATCAGCGCGATCAGCAGCAGCCCAGCGCCGACCCACGGCAACATCAGGCCCGCCAGCAGCACCATGTGGGTACCGGTGTCGACCAGGGCATCCCAGCCGCGGTGCATCTGGCCGAAGAATCCCTGGTACTGCTGCGGCGCCGGGCCGCCGACGACCGCGGCGATCAGCTCTACGGTGACCGTGCTGTAGGCGATCTGATCACCGAGTGCCGCCCGCTGCGCGCGCAGGCTGTCCAGATCCGCCTGACGTTGCGACAACGCGTTCTCGGCCTCGATCAGTGCCGACGGATCGCGGGCGTCACGCATGATCGCCAACAGGCGGTCCACCGAGGTCTGCAACGCCGTGATGCGGGCGTCCAGGTCGACGCGCTGGGTCGTGACGTCATCGGCCTTCATGTCCAGTGAGTCGACGGTGCCCAGGCCCTTCAGCCCGTCGATGACACCGTCGAGCTTTTCGGCGGGCACCCGCAGCGTCAGCGTGACCCGGGCCCGGTCCAGCGTCGAACCGCCGTACTCGGTGCGGCTGTCCACGCGCCCGCCGGCGTCGGTGGCCACGGTGGCGGCCTTGTCGGCGGCGCCGATCGCGGTGTCGGGTTCGGCCACCGTGACCGTCATGGTCGCCGTCTTGACGATGTCGCGCGCCACCGGGGGTGACGCCGGCGGCGCCTCCTGCGGCGCGTTGTCGGTCGCCGACCCGGTCAGCGGTGCCGGCGCGGCCGATCCGCCGCCGGCCTTGAACTCCTCGACCCCGCTCGGTGCGTCCGGCGGTGCGCCGGCCGAACATGCCGCGAGAGCGAACACCACGAACAGCCCGGCCAGGCCCTTGGACAGCCAGCGGTAGGTCATAGGCGCATCGTAATCAGGTTCAGGACCGGCGAGCGCGGATAATTCCGACGGCCAGCCACCCGGCCGAGATCAAGAAATAGAACGCCCCGAAGGCGGCATATGGCGCGATATCGGTGATCAGGGGTGTCTCCGGGGCTGCGGCCTGCAGCACGAACATGACACCGGCGGCGGTGGATTGCACTCCGCTCAGGATCATCGGCCACTGACCGCCGTGCGTCCTCCAGCGGCGCGCACCGGTGGCCAGTTGCAGCGCACCCGACAACGCCGCCCACACTCCGAAGACACCGAGCACGGCGTTCATGCCGCTGGTCAGCGCCACCGCGACGGATGCTGTGGTCAGCACGCTCACCGCGGCGTTGAAGGCCTGGGTCGGGTTCGGGCGCCATCCGCCGTTGTGTCGCGCGTCGACGATGTTGGCCGCCGCGTCCCAGGCCGGATAGCTGAGCAGCAGGGCGGCGACGATCGGGGTGCCGCTGTGCGCCACGCCGACGGCAGCACCCACCCAGGCGATCGAGAACGCCGCCCGGACAAGGTAATAGCGGGTGAGCCACGTGTCGGTCTGGACGGCGGCGGTTGTGGTGGCCATGGATTTTCCCTTCGGTCGGGGGCATGTTTCATCGGTGCGCGGACTTCGGTCCGCGCACTGACAGCTGTGGGGTTCGGTTACCTGCGGTCGGTACGGAGTCGTTGGATCGCCGGTCGGACGATGGCGGCGAATGCCCCGGCGTCGCCGTAGGCCCTGGCGGCCAGCATGGCGCCGTGTACGGCGGCCATCAGTGTTTCGGCCTCGACGGCGGCGCTCTCGGCCAGCGTGAAGACGCCGTCGTCCGCGCCGCGCTGCAGCAGCGCACTCAGCCATGCCGACAACGCCCGGAAGTACTCCCGCACCTCGGTGACGATCACGTCGGGCAGCACCGGTATCTGGGTGGCGAGCAAGGCACACAGGCAATAGCCGGTTTCGGGTTCGCCGACGCAGGTCTCCCAGTACCCGGTGTAGGCGTGTAGCGCCTCCAGCGGACCGTCGGTGTGCTGTTCGATCTCGGCGAGACCGGCCACCGCTTCCTCCCGGTACCGCTGCACCAGTTCGCGCACCAGGTCGACCTTGGTCGGAAAGTGGTGATGGATGCTCGCCTTTCGGATGCCGACGACGGCGGCGATGTCGGCATAGCTGAACGCGTTGTAGCCGCCGGCGATGATCGATGCGCGTGCGGTCTGCAGGATCGCGTCGGGAGTGCCCATGCGCTCAGCCTACCTTCTAGTAGGTAGGCTGACAACGCGCACGTCACATGCGGCACCAACAGGGACGAACCGGAGCTAGCGCCCGGGTGTCAGAACAGCGTCGGCAGCGCCAGCGCGGAATCGACCGCGAGCGCGCAGAACACCACGGCCAGGTAGTTGTTCGACTGCAGGAACAGCCGCAGCGGCTTCACCGGCTCACCCCGCTTCACCCCGGAGTACAGCTGGTGCGCCATCACCAGGAACCACACCCCCGCCAACGTGGCGACCGACGCGTACAGCCAGCCGGTGGCCAGCACGAGGGTCAGCGTCGTGAGCACCGTCAGCCAGGTGTAGATCAGGATCTGCCGGGTGACCTGGCGCTCGGTGGCGACCACGGGCAGCATCGGCACACCGGCCGCCTTGTAGTCCTCCTTGTAGCGCATCGCGAGCGCCCAGGTGTGCGGCGGCGTCCAGAAGAAGATGATGAGGAACATCACCAGCGCGGGCCACTGGATGGTCCCGGTGACCGCCGACCAGCCGATCATCACCGGCATGCAGCCGGCCGCACCACCCCACACGACGTTCTGCGAGGTCCGGCGCTTGAGCAGCAACGTGTAGACGAACACGTAGAACGCGATGGTCACCAGCCCCAGCACGCCGGAGAGCAGGTTGGTGGTCCACCACAGCCAGGCGAACGACCCGACGGTGAGCACCAGACCGAAGATCAGCGCATTGCGGGTCGGCACCGACGCCTTGGCCAGCGGCCGGCGTGCGGTGCGCTTCATCACCTTGTCGATATCGGCGTCGACCACGCAGTTGAGCGTGTTGGCGCCGGCGGCGGCCATCATGCCGCCGATCAAGGTGTTCAGGATCAGCAGCGGGTCGACGGTGCCGCGGTCGGCCAGCAACATCGCCGGAATGGCGGTCACCAGCAGCAGTTCGATGACGCGCGGCTTGGTCAACGCCACGTACGCCAACACCGTGGTGCGGATCCGACTCGGTTCCCTACTGACCGACCGGCGCTCGCGAATGCTCACGCAAATAACTCCTCGGGCAGCGGTCAAGCGGGCTTCTACTACAGACGATGGTAGACCGCACCCCGATCGGCCCGACACCGCAGGGTCGGGTTCACGGTGTGATCGGTGTGAACGGACACCAAACGTGCACGAACCGGTCTGCGGCGGATAAGTCTCCGGCACTAGGGTGTTTTAGGTAGCGAGTCCACAGTTTGCGAAAGTAGGAGTGAAGGTAGTGACCACCGTCGAAGAAATCTCTGCCCTCACACAGCCGAACCATCCCGACGACTGGTCCGAAGTCGACTCGGCCGCGGTGGACACCGTGCGGGTGCTGGCCGCCGACGCCGTGCAGAAGGTCGGCAACGGACATCCCGGAACGGCGATGAGCTTGGCCCCGCTGGCCTACACGCTGTTCCAGCGCCAGATGCGCCACGACCCGTCCGACACCCACTGGCTCGGCCGCGACCGGTTCATCCTGTCGTGCGGGCATTCCAGCCTGACCATCTACCTGCAGTTGTTCCTGGGCGGCTTCGGTCTGGAGATCGAGGACATCGAGGCGCTGCGCACCTTCAAGTCCAAGACCCCGGGGCACCCGGAGTTCCGGCACACCAAGGGTGTGGAGATCACCACCGGTCCGCTCGGTCAGGGCCTGGCCTCGGCGGTCGGCATGGCGATGGCCGCCCGCTACGAGCGCGGCCTGTTCGACCCGGAGGCCGCCCCCGGCCAGAGCCCGTTCGACCACTACATCTACGTGATCGCCTCCGACGGTGACATCGAAGAGGGCGTCACCAGCGAGGCGTCGTCGCTGGCGGGCACCCAGCAGCTGGGCAATCTGATCGTCTTCTACGACAAGAACCACATCTCGATCGAGCACGACACCGACATCGCGCTGAGTGAGAACGTCGCCGACCGGTACCGCGCCTACGGCTGGCACGTCCAGGAGGTCGAGGGCGGCGAGAACGTCGTCGGTATCGAGGCCGCCATCGCCGAGGCCAAGAAGGTGACCGACAAGCCGTCGTTCATCGCGCTGCGCACCATCATCGGCTACCCGGCCCCGACCAAGATGAACACCGGCGGGGTGCACGGCTCGGCTCTGGGCGATGACGAGGTCGCCGCCACCAAGAAGATCCTCGGCTTCGACCCGGACAAGAAGTTCGAGGTCCGCCCCGAGGTCATCGAGCACACCCGCAAGCTGGTCGAGCGTGGCCGCGAAGCCCATGAGAAGTGGCAGACCGACTTCGACGCCTGGGCCGAGCGCGAACCCGAGCGCAAGAAGCTGCTGGACCGGCTGACCGCCGAGGAACTGCCCGAGGGCTGGGACGCCGACCTGACGTACTGGGAGCCCGGCTCCAAGGCCGTGGCCACCCGCGCGGCGTTCGGCCAGGTGCTCAACGACGTCGCCCCGAAGCTGCCCGAATTGTGGGGCGGCTCGGCCGACCTGGCCGGCAGCAACAACACCACCATCAAGGGGGTGAACTCGTTCGGACCGCCGAGCATCTCCACCGACGACTTCACCGCCGACTGGTACGGCCGGGTGCTGCACTTCGGCATCCGCGAGCATGCGATGGGCTCGATCCTATCCGGCATCGTGCTGCACGGCCCGACCCGCGCGTTCGGCGGGACGTTCCTGCAGTTCTCGGACTACATGCGGCCCGCGGTGCGACTGGCCTCGCTGATGGACATCGACACCATCTACATCTGGACCCACGACTCCATCGGTCTGGGCGAGGACGGGCCCACCCACCAGCCGATCGAGCACCTCGCCGCGCTGCGTGCCATCCCGAACCTGTCGGTGGTGCGCCCCGGAGACCCGAACGAGACCGCCTACGCCTGGCGCAGCATCATCGCCCGCGGCAACGGGTCCGGCCCCGTCGGTTTCATCCTCACCCGCCAGGGCATCCCCGTCCTGGAGGGCACCGACTCCGACGGTGTCGCCAAGGGCGGCTACGTGCTCGGCGGTGACAACGCCGCCGACGCCGAGGTGATCATCATCGCCACCGGTTCGGAACTGCAGCTGGCCGTGGAGGCCAAGAAGCTGCTCGCCGACAAGGACATCGTGGCGGCCGTGGTGTCCATGCCGTGCGTCGAGTGGTTCGAGTCGCAGCCCAAGGAGTACCGCGACGCGGTGCTGCCGCCCGGCGTGTCGGCCCGCGTGGCGGTGGAGGCCGGTGTCGCGCAGCCATGGCACAAGCTCGTCGGAGACACCGGCGAGATCATCTCGATCGAGCACTACGGTGAATCCGCCGACGACAAGACGCTGTTCCGTGAGTTCGGCTTCACCGCTGAAGCCGTCGTCGCAGCCGCCGAACGAACCCTCGATAACTAGAAGGCAAGGCGAAACATCATGTCTCAGAACGCAAATCTCGCAGCACTGTCCGCCGCCGGGGTATCGGTCTGGCTCGACGATCTCTCCCGAGACCGCCTGCAGACCGGCAATCTGGCCGAGCTGATCGCCACCAAGAGCGTGGTCGGTGTGACCACCAACCCGTCGATCTTCCAGGCGGCACTGTCCAAGGGCAACGCCTACGACGACCAGGTCAACGAGCTGGCCGCCCAGGGTGCCGACGTCGACGCGACCATCCGCACCGTCACCACCGACGACGTCCGCAACGCCTGCGATGTGTTCGCCAAGGTCTACGAGCAGTCCGGCGGCGTCGACGGTCGGGTGTCCATCGAGGTCGACCCGCGGCTGGCCCACGACACCGACAAGACGATCCTGCAGGCCATCGAGCTGTGGAAGATCGTCGACCGCCCCAACCTGCTGATCAAGATCCCCGCCACCGAGGCCGGGGTGCCCGCGATCGCCTCCGTCCTGGCCGAGGGCATCTCGGTCAACGTGACGCTGATCTTCTCGGTCGAGCGCTACCGCCTGGTGATGGACGCCTACCTCACGGGTCTGGAGAAGGCCAAGGAAGCCGGCCACGATCTGGCCAACATCCACTCCGTGGCGTCGTTCTTCGTGTCCCGCGTCGATACCGAGATCGATGCCCGACTGGAGAAGATCGGCACCGATGTGGCGCTGGATTCGCGCGGGCAGGCCGGGCTGGCCAACGCGCGACTGGCCTACGCGGCCTACCAGGAGGTGTTCGAGGGCGGCGAGCGTTTCGCGGCGCTGGAAGCCGACGGTGCCCGCGTGCAGCGGCCGCTGTGGGCATCGACCGGTGTCAAGAACCCGGACTACCCCGACACCCTGTACGTCACCGAACTGGTGGCCGCCAACACCGTGAACACCATGCCGGAGAAGACGCTGGAAGCCGTCGCCGATCATGGCGAGGTCACCGGCGACACCATCCGCGGCACGGCCGAGAGCGCCAAGATCGTCTTCGACAAGCTGGCGTCCCTGGGCATCGACCTGCCCGACGTGTTCCGGCTGCTCGAGGACGAGGGTGTGGACAAGTTCGAGAAGTCCTGGGCCGAGCTGATGGAGGCCACCCAGGGCCAACTCGACGCCGCCAAGAAATAGGGCTCCGGGACGAGAGCAGGGACAGCCATGAGTGCGATCGACGCTCCTGCATGGCGTAATCCGCTGCGGGACAAGCGTGACAAGCGCATGCCCCGTATCGCGGGGCCGTGCGCCGTGGTGATCTTCGGGGTCACCGGAGATCTTGCCCGCAAGAAGCTGATGCCGGCGATCTATGACCTGGCCAACCGCGGGTTGCTGCCGCCGAGTTTCGCGCTGGTCGGATTCGCCCGCCGCGACTGGGCCGACGAGGATTTCGGCCAGGTGGTCTACGACGCGGTCAAACAGCACGCCCGGACCCCCTTCCGTCAGGAGGTCTGGGACCGGCTGGCCGAGGGATTCCGGTTCGTGCAGGGCGCTTTCGACGACGACAGCGCCTTCGACAAGTTGGCCGAGACGCTGCAGGCCCTGGACGTGGAACGCGGCACCGGCGGTAATCACGCGTTCTATCTGTCGATCCCGCCGAAGGCGTTCCCGCAGGTGCTGGAACAGCTGTCGAAGTCGGGGCTGGCCGAGAAGACGGACGGCAGCTGGAGCCGGGTCGTCATCGAGAAGCCGTTCGGGCACGACCTCAAGAGCGCCGAAGAGCTGAACTCGTTGGTCAACAGCGTGTTCCCGGAGTCGTCGGTGTTCCGCATCGACCACTATCTGGGCAAGGAGACGGTGCAGAACATCCTGGCGCTGCGCTTCGCCAACGAGATGTTCGAACCGATCTGGAACGCCCACTACGTCGACCACGTCCAGATCACCATGAGCGAGGACATCGGTCTGGGCGGACGCGGCGGCTACTACGACGGTGTCGGCGCGGCCCGTGACGTCATCCAGAATCACCTGATCCAGCTGCTCGCACTCACCGCCATGGAGGAGCCCGTCAGCTTCTCCCCCGCCGAGTTGCAGGCCGAGAAGATCAAGGTGCTGGCCGCCAGCCGGCTGGCCGAACCGCTGGCCGAGACCACGTCTCGCGGGCAGTACGCCGCGGGCTGGCAGGGCGGCGAGAAGGTGGTCGGACTGCTCGACGAGGAGGGGTTCTCCAAGACCTCGCTGACCGAGACGTTCGCCGCGATCACCGTGGACGTGGACACGCGGCGGTGGGCCGGCGTCCCGTTCTACCTGCGCACCGGAAAACGGCTGGGCCGCCGGGTCACCGAGATCGCCCTGGTGTTCAAGCGGGCGCCGCATCTGCCCTTCGACGAGACCATGACCGAGGAACTGGGCAAGAACGCCCTGGTGATCCGGGTACAGCCCGACGAGGGCATCACGTTGCGCTTCGGGTCCAAGGTGCCCGGCAATGCCATGGAGGTCCGCGATGTCAGCATGGACTTCTCCTACGGTTCGGCATTCGCCGAGGAGTCACCCGAGGCCTACGAGCGGCTGATCCTGGACGTGCTGCTGGGTGAGCCGTCGCTGTTCCCGGTCAACGACGAGGTCGAATTGTCCTGGAAGATCCTCGATCCCGCGCTCGAGTACTGGGCCACCCATGGCAAGCCGGACACGTATGAGTCGGGTACCTGGGGCCCGGAGTCGGCGTTCGAGATGTTGCGCCGCACCGGACGCGAATGGAGGCGGCCGTAGTGATGAGCGCTCGCGCGAGGAACCGAGGACTCCGATGATCATCGATCTGCCCGATACCAACACCGGTGCCATCAACAAGAAGATCGTCGCGCTGCGCGAGGAGGGTGGCGCGATCACCCTGGGGCGAGTGCTGACCCTGGTCATCGCGCCGGATACCGACGCGGTACTGGAGGATTCGATCGAGGCGGCAAACGCGGCCAGCCGCGAGCATCCCTGCCGCGTGATCGTGGTGATCCCCGGGGACCGGTTGGCCGGCGAGGCACGCCTGGACGCGCAGTTGCGGGTCGGCAGCGATGCCGGGGCCAATGAGGTTGTGGTGCTGCGCTTGTCCGGGCCGCTGGCCAACCACGCCAGCAGTGTGGTCACACCGTTCTTGCTGCCCGATACCCCGGTGGTGACCTGGTGGCCCGATCTGGCACCGTCCGTGCCGGCACAGGATCCGTTGGGCAAGCTGGCCATCCGCCGGATCACCGATGCGACCAACGGCGAGAACCCCCGAGCGTGCATCCGGGGTCGACTGGCCGGCTACACCGCCGGTGACACCGATCTGGCGTGGAGCCGCATCACCTACTGGCGGGCGCTGCTGACGGCGGCGGTCGACCAGGCACCGCACGAACCGATCACCTCGGTGCTGGTGTCCGGCCTGAAAGACGAGCCGGCGCTGGACATCCTGGCCGGATGGCTGGCCGGCCGGCTGGACTGCCCCGTCACCCGGGCGGTCGGCGAGCTCAAGGTCGAGCTCACCCGCGCCAGTGAGACCATCACGCTGAGCCGGCCGCAGGAGGGCATCACCGCGACCCTCACCCGGACCGGGAAACCGGATGCACAGATCCCGTTGGCTCGTCGGGAAACCCGCGACTGCCTGGCCGAGGACATGCGCCGGCTGGACGCCGACGAGATCTATCACGAGGCACTGCAGGGAATCGACAAGGTGGCTTATGTCTGAGCGAGTGGTCGAAACGTATCTCGACGCCGATGAATTGGCGCGGGCGGCGGCGGCACGCCTGGTCGGCTGCATCACGTCGGCGATCGTCAACCGCGGCCGCGCCGACGTGGTGTTGACCGGCGGCACCGTCGGAATCGCGCTGTTGCGTCACGTCACCGGCTACAGCCCCGATATCGACTGGAGCAAGGTCCACCTGTACTGGGGCGATGAACGCTTCGTGCCGCGTGACGACGAGGACCGCAATTTCCGGCAGGCCCGTGAAGCCCTGCTGGAGAGCATCTCGATTCCCGCCGAGAACGTGCACGCCATGGCGGCCTCCGATGGCGAGTTCGGTGACGATATCGACAGGGCGGCTCGTGCGTACGCACGGGTGCTCCCCGACGAGTTCGATGTGCACCTGCTCGGCATGGGCGGCGAGGGACACATCAACTCCCTGTTTCCTGACACGCCCGCGGTGCGCGAAAGCGAACACCTCGTCATCGCGGTGACCGACTCCCCCAAACCGCCACCGCGACGCATCACGCTGACATTGCCCGCCGTCCGCCGCGCGCGTGAGGTGTGGCTGGTGGTGGCCGGGGCCGAGAAGGCCGACGCCGTCGCGGCCGCCATCGGTGGCGCCGACGCGGTCGACATCCCGGCCGCCGGAGCGATCGGTCGGGAGAAGACCGTGTGGCTGCTCGACAAGGCGTCGGCGAGCAAGCTGCCGGCCTGACCGGTCAGTCCTCGATGCTGCTGTCCTGCTGGCGTTCGGCCCGCAGGTCGGCCAGCGCTTCACCGTATCCGGCCAGGTAGTCGGCCACCGCCCGCGCCGATCCCGGCTCCGGGCGCACCCGCGGACTGCCCTCACAAAACATCGCCATACAAGATCAGACGTGCGTTGACGCGATTCGGTTCCGTCAGCGGCCATACTGGCGTGTATGGCTGACAAAGGCGACGGTCGTACCCGCCCGGCGACGCGGCGCATCAAGACGCTGACGCAGGCGGCTCTGAACGCCGACGCCACCGTCGTCCAGGTCGAGGCGCTGCTGAGCGACCTCGACCGCACGGTCGTGACGCTGAACAATTCGATCGGCGACCTCGATGTGACGCTGGAGCGGTTCAACGCGACCATCACCAGCATCGACGAGCTCGCTCCGCGCCTGATCGCCATGGTGGAGCGGCTGGAGGTCATCGTGGCCAGGGTGGAGGCCATCGTCGAGATCGGCGAGGCCATCGCCGCCCCGATCGCCTCCGTCGACAATGCGGTGCGCGGCGTGATCTCCCAGCTGCGCCGGGCGGCCCGGATCTAGTGTTGCCGGCACCCTCGGCTCGATCCGCGAACGACCGTCCGGCCGCTTTCGCTGTGTAGTTTTCAATGTGCGTGGAACCGACTGGTAAGGCTGGGTTACGCGGCGGTGGGTAAATCGGTCATGGTGCGTCTGGCGTGCGAGCGCAAATGTGGTGGTTCTGGCTCACCCGGTTGGTGGGGTGGGATAAACCAGGGGTGCCGATCTGGGCCGAGGTAGACCTGCCAGCCGCCGTGGTGGATCTGGGTGTGGTGGTATCGGCAGAGCAGCACGCCGTTGTCCAAACTCGTTGTCCCGCCGTGGCTCCAGGGGGTGATGTGGTGGGCGTCGCACCACGACACCGGCCGCCCACACCCCGGATGCGCACAGCCCTTGTCCCGTATCCCCAACGCTTTACGGATCGCCGGGGTGAACAGCCGCTCGCTGCGCCCTAGATCTAGCGGCACGCCGGTGTGGTCGACGATCACCGATGACAAGGTGGAGTCACACGCGATCAGCTCGGCCGTGGCGGCACTGACCGGCCCACCGAACCCCAGGGTGTCCACACCCTCGCCACCAGACACCTTCCCCGCGGGCCGGACCAACGTGACATGCGGCAACACCCCACCCGACATCGGGCGCGTCGACTGGGACAGATAGGTACGCAGGATCTGCCCGACCGCATCGCCGCGGCGCCTACCGATCGGACGAGGGTCCGGTGAGCCGTCGGGCAGCGGCACCGGCCGGCACAACGGATCCAACGCCGCGCACAGCTCTTCCCCGGTCCCCACGTCCAGGTCCAAGGTGGCCTCGAATCGGCCTTCGCTGTTCTGGACCAGGGTCATCTCGTTGAGGTCGGTGTCCTCGGCGACCGGCACCGCACGCTCCTCCGGCGGCAGCGCCGCTGCGCGATCGATGGCGATCGCCCGGGCCTTCTTGTCCACGTCGACCGGGGTGACCTGTGTCATCAGCTTGGTCACCACGCCCACCCGGTCGTCCTCGGACAGCTCGACCCGGCGCTCGATATGGGCCACTCCTTTACCGACGGCGTCGACGAACTCGATCCCCAACCCACCCAATCGTTGGGCCCGGGTCAGCGCCGGCAGCCGGGGTGCCGCGCGTCCCACCCGTACCGCGCGCTTCGCCGCACTCGGCGCCATCCCCAACAAACCGAGCAGATCCGTTCCGGTCCGCAGGTGCCTGCGCGCCGGGATGCCCGCCTGCTCGGTCGCCGCGACAGCCGACGCGACAACGAAAGCCAGCAAATTCCCCGCGGTGACCGCCGCGGCAAGCACCGCCAACAACGGCTCGTCGTCGACGACCGGCCGCGGACACTCCAACAGCTCAAACAACGTGCGCCGCGCGCCGTCACCCGGCGGCGGAGCCGGAGCGAGATCGTCGATCAGCGCATCAACAAGACAATTGAGATCGGTGGCGTCCATCACGGGACCCAACCTTTCGGACAAGGCCAACACACATTGCCCCACGAGAGGCACCACGGCTCAGATCAACCCTCGTCAGGGTCGTCGAACCTCTTCGACGACCGTAGCCGCCGACACGGGCTCACCTGGAGAGTGGGAGCCACTTCGCTTCGAACTTGTGTTCGATAGTACGCCCATTGCTGGCCCTGCGCAAGGGAAATTCCGAGGGACTGATGCCGGCGGCGACCTACCCGGAGTTGCGCAGGGCGCTGGCCAGGCCGCTCATGGTCAGCAGGATGCCCCGCTGCACCAGCTCGTCCTGGTCACCGCTGCGGAATCGCCGCAGCAGTTCGACCTGCAGATGGTTCAGCGGCTCCAGGTACGGGAACCGGTTGAAGACCGACCGGGCCAGCGCCGGGTTGTCGGCCAGCAGATCGTCCTGACCGGTGATCAGCCCGTGCATGCGCACGGTCCGCTCGTGTTCGTCGACGATCTTGTCGAAGACCCGCGCCCGCAGTTCCTCGTCGGCCACCAGTTCGGAATACCGGGCCGCCAGGCCCATATCCGATTTCGACAGCACCTGCGCCATGTTCGACAGCACCGTCCGGAAGAACGGCCAGCGGCGGTAGAGATCGCGCAGGACCTCCAGTTTCGCGTCGTCGCCCGCGATGAAGTCCTCGAAGGCGGTACCCGTGCCATACCAACCGGGCAGCATCACGCGGGACTGGCTCCAGGCCAGCACCCACGGGATGGCCCGTAGATCAGAGATGGCGGTCGTCGGCTTGCGCGATGTCGGCCGGCTGCCGATGTTGAGTGCGCCGATCTCGCTGACCGGCGTCGATTCCTTGAAATACTCGACGAATCCCGGTGTCTCGTGCACCAGTTCGGCGTACGCGCGCTGGGCGCGGGCGGCCAGATCGTCGAGCACCGTGTACGCGTCGTCGGCGCCGTCGCCAAGCCCCTCGGTATCCAGCAACGTCGACTCCAGGGTCGCGGCCAGCAGCGTCTCCAGATTGCGGTGCGCGATCCGCGGTTCGGCGTACTTGGCGGCGATCACCTCGCCCTGTTCGGTGATCCGCAACGAACCCTTCACCGCACCGGGCGGCTGCGCCAGGATGGCGTCGTAACTGGGTCCGCCACCGCGGCCGACCGTACCGCCGCGACCGTGGAACAGCCGCAACCGGATTCGGGTCTCGGCGGCCGACTCGACGAGATCCAGTTCGGCGCGGTACAGCGCCCAGTTCGCCGCCAGGTATCCGCCGTCCTTGTTGGAGTCCGAGTAGCCGAGCATGACCTCCTGCTGCCCGCCGCGCGCGTCGACCATGGCCCGATACACCGGCAGGGCAAGCGCCGCTTCCAGGATCGAGGAGCCGCGTTGCAGATCGTCGATCGTCTCGAACAGCGGGACGATGCCCACCGGCGCGTGCACGGTGTCGCCGGCGGCATCCAACAGCCCGGCCTCCTTGAGCAGCACCGCGGCCTCCAGCATGTCCGAGACCGACTGGCACATCGAGATGATGTAGTTCGGAATGGCCTGCGGCCCGAACACCTGCACCGCGCGGGCGGAGGCACGCACGATGTCGAGTTCCTTGGCGGCCAGTTCGGACAGTTCGGCGCCGGGCCCGATCAACGGCCGGCGGGTGCCGAGTTCGGCGGCCAGCAGTGCGACACGTTCATCCTCGGGCAGCGCCGCGTAGTCCGGATGCACTCCGGACCATGCCAGCAGTTCGGCGATCACCTGCTCGTGCACCTCGGAGTTCTGCCGCATGTCCAGGCCGGACAGATGAAAACCGAAGACCCGCACGGCTTCCCGCAGGCGGCCCAGCCTGTCATCGGCGAGCACAGCACTGCCGTTGTCGCGCAGGGACGCGTCGACGATGTCGAGGTCAGCGAGCAGCTGCCCGGGCGTTTCATAGGGCTCGAGACCCAGATCCAGTGCGAGCGCGGGTTGGTCGTCCAGGATGTGCGTCGCGGTGGCGGTGAGCCGGGCGTGGATGACGCGCAACGCCCGCCGATATGGTTCGTCGGCGCGCGCGGGTTCGGCACAGGCGTCGGCCAGTTCGGTCAGGCCGGAGCTGACCCGTACCAGCCGCGAAGACATCGACAATTCCTGTTCCAGCGCGGTGATCTCGACGAAGTAGTGATCGAACGCAGTGAATGCCGCACGGCCGGTGGCCAGTCGGACCACATCGGCGGTGACGTTCGGGTTGCCGTCGCGGTCACCGCCGATCCAGGAGCCCGGCCGCAGGATGGGCTGCGCCAGCACGTCGGTCCCGGGAAAGCGCTGCTGCAGTGCGGTGCGCACCTCGGCGTTGACCCGCGGGATGACGTCCAGGAAGGCCGCCGGGTAATAGCGCAGGCCGGTCTCGATCTCATCGGAGATCTTGAGCCGCGACAATCGCACCAAAGCGGTCTGCCACAGCGTCAGGATGTGCCTGCGCAGTTCGGTTTCGATGTCACGGCCGTTCTCGGTGCGGCTATGGCCGTGCAGCCGTAGGCGCATGAGTTCGGTGATCTGGTGTTGGGTGTCGAAGACCGTGCGCCGCCGGGTTTCGGTGGGGTGCGCGGTGATGACCGGTGACACCAGTGCACCGGTCAGCGCGTCGGCGACCGCCGCGGGATCGAGCGCCGCGCCGTCGAGTTTGCGGTAGGTCGCGGCCAGGCTGCTGTCCTGCGGTGGTTCCCCGGCCGCCTCGTGAACGGCTCGCCGACGTTCACGGTGGATGTCCTCGGCGACATTGGCCAGCAGGGCGAAATGGGTGAACGCCCGGATGACCGGGATGGCTTGGCGCACATCGACATCACGGAACAGGTCGGCGAGTTCGGCGCGGTCGATCTCGGACCGGCGCACCCGGAAGGACTCGACGCGGGCGCGTTCAACCAGCTCGAAAGTGGTGTCGCCGTTCTGATCACGCACCGTGTCGCCGAGAATGGCGCCCAGCAGTCGGATGTCCTCACGCATCGGCTCGGTGGCCTCACGACCGATGGGCGTTCGTTGCACCGAGCCGATCGGTGCCAATGCGGTGTCCGGGCCGTCTGCCATCCCTCAATTATCGGTGTGCGGCACCGATATCGCAGAGCCGGGGGTCAGCGCGCCCCGAGATCAGGCGTTGTACTTGATGCGCAGCGCCATGCCGACGATCGACACCAGCCAGATACCGATGACGAACAGCGTCAACCGGTCGAGGTTCTTTTCCACCACCGTCGACCCGGACAGGCTGGACTGCACGCCGCCACCGAACAGGGTGGACAGACCGCCGCCCTTGGCGCGGTGCAGCAGTACCAGCAACACCGTCAACAGACTGGTGATCACCAGCACGATCTGCAGGGCGAGTTCCATGCCGGTCAGCCTACACGGAGGTGATTTGCGCACGAAAACCGGCGCAGACCGCCGGTGACCATGCGCAAATCACCGTCACGGTCAGGGCAGCGGCCCGCCGGCCGCGATCGCCGACAGCGTCGCGAACTGCTCACCGTCCAGTGAGGCCCCGCCGACCAGCGCACCGTCGACATCGGACTGACCGACGATCTCACCGACGTTCTTGGCGTTCACCGATCCGCCGTAGAGAACCCGCACCGTGGCGGCGATCTCCGGCGACGCCAGATTGCCCAGCTCCGCCCGGATGGCGGCACAGACTTCCTGCGCGTCGGCGGCGCTGGCCACCCGGCCGGTGCCGATGGCCCAGACGGGCTCGTAGGCGATGACGACCTGGGCGATCTGATCGGCCGAAAGCCCGGTCAGCGATCCGCGCAGCGACTCCACGTTGAACTCGACGTGGTTGCCGGCCTCACGCACCTCCAGCGCCTCACCGAGGCAGATGATCGGGGTGAGACCGTGCTTGAGCGCGGCGAGGGCCTTGGCGGCGACCAGTTCGTCGGTCTCACCGTGATAGGTCCGCCGCTCGGAGTGGCCGACGACGGCGAAGGTGACGCCCAGCTTGGCCAGGAACGCCCCGCTGATCTCGCCGGTGTAGGCACCCGAGTCGTGCTGGGAGACGTCCTGCGCGCCGTAGGTCAGCCGCAGCTTGTCACCGTCGACCAGCGTCTGCACACTGCGCAGATCGGTGAACGGCGGGATGACGGTCACGTCGACCTTGTCGAAGTACTTGTCCGGCAAGGCGAATGCGATCTTCTGCACCAGCGCGATGGCCTCGAAGTGGTTGAGGTTCATCTTCCAGTTGCCGGCGATCAGCGGTTTGCGAGCCATGTGTCATGCCTCCAGGACGTCAATACCGGGCAGGGTCTTGCCCTCGAGGTATTCCAGCGACGCGCCGCCGCCGGTCGAGATGTGCGAGAAGCCGTCCTCGGGCAGACCGAGCAGGCGCACCGCCGCCGCGGAGTCCCCGCCGCCGACGACGCTGAACGCGCCCTTGCCGGTGGCGCCGATGATGGCCTCGGCGACCCCCTTGGTGCCCGCCGAGAAGGCCTCGAACTCGAAGACGCCCATCGGCCCGTTCCAGAACACCGTCTTGGCGTTGGACAGCAACGCGGCGAAGCGCTTGACCGACTCGGGACCGATGTCCAGACCCATCTTGCCGTCCGGGATCTGATCGCACGCCACCGTCTCGGCTGCGGCGTCCGCGGCGAACTTGTCCGCGGCCACGATGTCGACCGGCAGGTGGATCACGTCACCGTAGGTTTCCAGCAGCTTCTTGCAGGTGTCGATCATCTCTTCCTGCAGCAGCGAGGAACCGACCGAAACACCCTGGGCGGCAAGAAAGGTGAAGCACATGCCGCCGCCGATGACGATGCTGTCGGCCTTGGTCGCGAGATTTTCGATGACCGCGAGCTTGTCGGACACCTTGGACCCGCCCAGCACCACGGCGTAGGGGCGCTCGGTCGAGCTGGTCAGCTGCTCGAGCACCTTGACCTCGGTGGCCACCAGCGTGCCCGCGTAGTGCGGCAGCAGCGTCGCCACGTCGTAGACGGAGGCCTGCTTGCGGTGCACCACGCCGAAACCGTCGGAGACGAACGCCCCGGGCGTACCGTCGGCGGCCTCGACCAGCCCGGCCAGCGCCTTGGCCAGTGCGAGCCGCTCGGCGCCGTCCTTGCTGGTCTCCCGCGGGTCGAACCGGATGTTCTCCAGCAGCAGCACGTCACCGTCGGTCAGACCCTCGGCGCGGGCCAGCGCATCGGTGCCGACGACGTCACCGGCCAACTGGACGTGCCGGCCCAGCTTCTCCCCCAGCGCAGCCGCGACCGGCGCCAGCGAGAACTTGGGATCCGGCTCCCCCTTGGGGCGGCCCAGGTGTGCGGTGACGACGACCTTGGCTCCGGCCTCGGCCAGCGCCTTCAGGGTCGGCACCGAGGCGATGATGCGGCCCGGATCGGTGATGTTGCCCGAGTCGTCGAGGGGGACGTTCAGGTCGGAGCGGACCAAAACGCCCCGCCCGCTGACCCCTTCGACACCCTCTCCCAGCAGGTCTTCGAGTGTCTTGACCGCCATGATCTAGAGCGACTTACCGACCAGGGCAACCAGATCGGCGAGGCGGTTGGAGTAGCCCCATTCGTTGTCGTACCAGGACACGACCTTGGCCTGGTTGTCGATGACCTTGGTCAGTCCGGCGTCGTACAGCGAGCTGTGCGGGTCGGTGACGATATCGCTGGACACGATGGGCGCGTCGTAGTACTTCAGGATGCCCTTGAGGCGGCCGCCTGCTGCTTCTTTCATTGCGGCGTTGATGTCCTCGACGGATGCCGACTTGCTCAGCTCGGCGGTCAGGTCGGTGACCGAGCCGGTGGGGATCGGCACGCGCAGCGCGTAGCCGTCGAGCTTGCCCTTGAGCTCGGGCAGCACCAGGCCGATGGCCTTGGCGGCACCGGTCGAGGTCGGCACGATGTTGATGGCCGCGGCGCGGGCGCGGCGCAGATCCTTGTGCGGCCCGTCCTGCAGGTTCTGATCCTGGGTGTAGGCGTGGATCGTGGTCATCAGACCCTTGACGATGCCGAACTCGTCGTTGAGGACCTTGGCCAGCGGGCCGAGGCAGTTCGTGGTGCACGAGGCGTTGGAGATGATGTTCTGGCTGCCGTCGTACTTGTCGTCGTTGACGCCCAGCACGATGGTGATGTCCTCATCGCTGGCCGGCGCCGAGATGATGACCTTCTTGGCGCCCGCATCGAGATGGCCCTGCGCCTTGGCGCGGGCGGTGAAGATGCCCGTGGACTCGACGACGACATCGACACCCAGGTCGCCCCACGGCAGCGCTGCGGGGCCTTCCTTGACCTCGAGGGCCTTGAGCTTGTGGTCGCCGACGACAATCGTGTCATCGCCTTCGAGGCTCACGTCGTAGGGCAGCCGACCCAGGATGGAGTCGAACTTCAGCAGGTGGGCCAGCGACGCGTTGTCGGTGAGGTCGTTGACCGCGACGATCTCGATGTCGGTGTTCTTGCCCTCGCGCTTTTGCGCATCGAGGGCACGGAAGAAGTTGCGGCCGATGCGCCCGAAGCCGTTAACGCCTACCCGGATGGTCACGGTGTCTCTCCTATGTGTGGGAAATCGCGGTGAACTGCTCGCACGTCAGCCTAGTGGTGCGATTTTCGACACCTGCACGCCGGTCAGGCGTCTTCGAGCAGATCGGGGGTGACCGCCGATTCGGTGTCGGGGATACCGTCCTGCTTGGCCTTGCGGTCGGCCATCGACAGCAACCGCCGGATGCGGCCGGCCACTGCGTCTTTGGTCATCGGCGGGTCGGCCAGGCGGCCGAGTTCTTCGAGCGAGGCCTGACGGTGCTCGACGCGTAGCCGTCCGGCCTGCGCCAGGTGATCCGGCACGGTGTCACCCAGGATGTGCAGCGCGCGCTCCACCCGCGCGGCGGCGGCGACGGCGGCACGCGCCGATCGGCGCAGGTTCGCGTCGTCGAAGTTGGCCAACCGGTTGGCGGTGGCCCGGACCTCGCGCCGCATCCGGCGCTCCTCCCAGGTCAGTCGGGTGTCCTGGGCGCCCATCCGGGTCAGCAGCGCGCCGATCGCCTCACCGTCGCGCACCACCACCCGGTCGCTGCCGCGCACCTCGCGGGCCTTGGCGCTGATACCGAGCCGGCGGGCCGCGCCGACCAGGGCGAGCGCCGCCTCCGGCCCGGGGCAGCTGACCTCCAGCGACGAGGACCGTCCCGGCTCGGTCAGCGAGCCGTGCGCCAAAAATGCTCCGCGCCAAGCGGCTTCGGCATCGTTGACGCTGCCACCGACCACCTGAGCGGGCAACCCGCGCACCGGCCGGCCGCGCAGGTCCAGCAGCCCGGTCTGCCGCGCCAGCGCCTCCCCGTCCTTGGCGACCCGGACGACGTAGCGCGTGCTCTTGCGGATACCGCTGGCCGACAGCACGTGCACCACCGCGTTGTACCCGTACAGGTCGTAGATGTCCTTGCGCAGCCTGCGGGCGATGATGCCGAGATCGACCTCGGCCTCCACCACGACCCGGCCCGCGACGATGTGCAGGCCGCCGGCGAACCGCAGCAGGGCCGACACCTCGGCGCGGCGGGCACTGACCGAGTTCACGACCAGGCGGCTCAGCTCGTCTTTGACCTCGGCCGTCATCGCCACGAGTCGTCCCCCCTCGGTCCGTTCATCGGTTGCTGCCCGTGTTCTCCGTGTCGTAGGCCGCCCGGCCGGGCCGGCGCCGGGGCCGTCGGTAGGTCACCGGTGACTCCACGTGCCGGGTCGCGTACCCGCACACCCTCCAGCGCGGCGGCCAGCATCGACGGATCATGTAACTGTGTACCAGGTCGGGAAACGTCGGCAAACTCGACTTGAGCACCCAAAAGAGTGGCAGTCTTCGCCAGTTGCTCGCGCTCACGATCGCTGGGCACCCGTGACGCGTCGATGATGATCTCGTCGACCCGGAATCCGGGCGCGTGCTGGGCGAGGACGTGGATGTGGCGCTCGGCGGAGAAGCCGGCGGTCTCCCCCGGTTCGGCGGCCAGATTCAGTACGAGTGCGCGACGGGCGGCGGTGGCGTTCAGCGCGGCGGCCAGGCCGGGCACCAGCACATGCGGGATGACGCTGGTGAACCACGAGCCGGGGCCGAGCACCACCAGGTCGGCGGCCATGATGGCGTCGACGGCCTGCCGGGTCGCCGGCGGATCGCCGGGCAGCAGCCGCACCCGGCGCACCTGGCCGACCGTGGTCGCCACCGCGACCTGACCGCGGATGACCCGGAACATCCGCGGGTCGGCTTCCAGACCGGCGACATCGGCCTCGATCTGCAGCGCCAGCGGGCACATCGGCAGTACGCGGCCCTTGAGGTCCAGGATGCGGCCCAATTCGTCGAGCGCGGCGACGGGATCGGCCAGGACCTCGCTGACTCCGGCCAGCAGGAGGTTGCCGATCGGGTGGCCGGCCAGCGCACCGCTGCCACCGAACCGGTGCTGGATGATGGTGGCCCACAACCGGCCGTGCGGGCTGTCGGACGCCAGCGCCGCCAACGCCATTCGCAGATCGCCGGGTGGGATGACATCGAGTTCGCTGCGCAACCGGCCCGACGAGCCGCCGTCGTCGGCGACGGTGACGACGGCCGTCACGTGCGGGGTGAGCCGGCGGGCCGCCGACAGGGTGGCGTAGAGGCCGTGGCCGCCGCCGAGGGCGACGATGCGGGAACTCATGACTTGACTCCCGCTCGCTCCGGTCCTCGCTCGTACCTCGCTGCGATCCTCACTCGCGCTCGTCTGCGGGAACTCATTCGCGACCCAGATCCCGGTGCAATGCCCGTACCGTCAGATGCTCGTCACCCTGCTCCAACAGCGCGGCCAGCGCCTCGGCGATGGCCACACTGCGGTGTTTTCCGCCGGTGCAACCGATGGCCACGGTCATGTACCGCTTCCCTTCCCGGCGGTATCCGTCGATCACCACCCCCAACAGCCGATGATAGGTATCGAGGAATTCCCCGGCGCCCTCCTGACCGAGCACGAAATCCCGGACGGCGGGGTGCTGCCCGGTGTGCGGACGCAGTTCGTCGACCCAGTGCGGATTGGGCAGGAACCGCACGTCCATCACGGTGTCGGCATCCATCGGCAGTCCGTACTTGTAGCCGAACGACTCGACGGTGACATTCGTCTCGGCGACGGCCTCACCACCGAAGGCGCGCTCGATGCTCTCCCGCAGCGCCGGCACCGCCAGCTTCGAGGTGTCGATCACCAGATCCGCGGTCGCACGCACCGGCGCCAGCATCGTCCGCTCGGCGGCGATACCCTCGGCGAGAGTCTGGTTGCCCTGCAACGGATGACTGCGCCGGTTCTGCTCGTAACGGCGCACCAGGATGTCATCGGCGGCCTCCATGAACAGCACCCGCGGGGTGATACCGCGGGTGGCCAACTCGTTGCGTACCGAGTCCAGGTCGCCGGTGAAGCCACGTGAGCGCACATCCATGACCAGCGCGAGCTGAGTGATCCGCGAACCGGCGGCCAGTCCGAGATCCACCATGCGCGCGATCAGTTCCGGCGGCAGATTGTCGGCGACATACCAGCCGAGATCCTCGAGCACCTTGGCGGCGGTGCCCCGGCCGGCACCAGACAATCCGGTGACCAGGACGACGTCGATTCCTGATTCCTCGCTCATGCCCTGGTCTGTCACCCCGTTATCTGTTCGGACGCTACTTGCTGGGACGGTGTCAGTTCTGACGTGGTCTGCTCCGGTGCGGGCGGTTGGTCCGGCGTCAAGTCACGATCATCGTCCAAAACCGGTGCCGGTGTACCGGAAACGGTCGGGGCATCGGCCGGTGCGCCGAGCGCGGCCAGCACCGCACGGGCGGTTGCGGCCCCGATTCCGGGCACCGCGGTGATCTCCTCGACGCTGGCGGCCTGCAGGCGCGCCACCGAACCGAAGTGTGTCACCAGCGCCTTGCGCCGGTGCTCGCCGAGTCCGCGCACCGAGTCCAGCGCCGAGGCCGTCATCCGCTTGGAGCGCTTGCTGCGATGGAAGGTGATCGCGAACCGGTGAGCCTCGTCGCGGATGCGCTGCAGCAGATAGAGACCTTCGCTGGTGCGCGGCATGATCACCGGGTCGGCCTCGCCGGGGACCCACACCTCTTCGAGGCGCTTGGCCAGACCGATCACCGCGACATCGGTGATGCCGAGATCGTCGAGGACGGCCTGAGCGGCGTTGACCTGCGGGGCGCCGCCGTCGACGACATAGAGATTGGGTGGGTAGGCGAAGCGGCGCGACTTCCCCTCGGCGACCATGGGCTGCTCGGCGTCGGCGATATGGCGGGCGAACCGTCGCCGGGTGACCTCGGCGAT
Source organism: Mycobacterium sp. NPDC003323 (assembly GCF_053589535.1). NCBI lineage: Bacteria > Bacillati > Actinomycetota > Actinomycetes > Mycobacteriales > Mycobacteriaceae > Mycobacterium > Mycobacterium sp. NPDC003323. The sequence goes on along the minus strand of NZ_JBSFSB010000001.1, from coordinate 1,038,229 downwards.
CGAGGCGACGTCATCGGAGCGACCCTCGCCGGCGGCCTCGCGGATCGAATAGTGCCGATAGTCCGATTTGCGTGGCAGACCGTCCTCGAAAACCACCATCGACGCCACCACGTCGGTGCCCTGCACATGGCTGATATCGACGCATTCGATGCGCAGTGGAGCGTCGGCCAGGTCCAGGAACTCCTGAATGCTCTGCAGTGCAGCCGATCTCGCGTTGAAGTCGCCGGCGCGCTTCAGTTTGTGCTGGGCCAGCGCCTCCTTGGCGTTGCGGTGCACGGTCTCGGCCAGCGCCTTCTTGTCACCACGCACCGGTACCCGCAGTCGCACCCGCGACCCGCGCAGCCCGGTCAGCCAGGTGGTCAGTTCGTCGGCATTGTCGGGCAGCACCGGCACCAGGACCTCACGCGGCACCGGGGTGGTCGCCTCATCGGCGGAGCCGGACACATTGCCGGCACCGCCGGCGTCGAGTTCGGCCTGGTCACCGTAGAACTGGGTGAGGAACTGCTCGACCAGGTACTCCTGGCCCGAGGCGCCGGGCTCCGAGGATTTCTCCAGCACCCACCCGCGTTGACCGCGGACCCGGCCGCCGCGCACGTGGAACACCTGGACGGCGGCTTCGAGCTCGTCATCGGCGAAGGCCACGACATCGGCGTCGGTGCCGTCACCGAACACGACGGTCTGCTTCTCCAGGGCCCGCTTGAGGGCGCCGATATCGTCGCGCAACCGTGCCGCGCGCTCGAAGTCGAGATCCTCGGCGGCGGCGTTCATCTGCTTCTCGAGATCGCGGACCAGCCGGTCGGTCTTTCCCGCCAGGAAGTCGCAGAAATCCTCGACGATCTTGCGGTGCACGGCGGCGTCGACCTTGCCGACGCAGGGCGCCGAACACTTGTCGATGTACCCCAGCAGACACGGACGGTCAATCTGCCTGTGTCGCTTGAACACACCGGCCGAACAGGTGCGGGCAGGAAATACCCGGGTCAGCAGATCCAGCGTCTCGCGGATGGCCCAGGCATGCGAGTACGGACCGAAGTAGCGCACGCCCTTGCGACGCGGTCCGCGGTAGACGAACAACCGCGGGTACTCCTCGTTGAGGGTCACCGCCAACACCGGATAGGACTTGTCGTCGCGGTAGCGGATGTTGAACCGCGGATCGAACTCCTTGATCCAGTTGTACTCCAGCTGCAGCGCCTCGACCTCGGTGGTCACCACCGTCCACTCGACGCTGCCTGCGGTGGTCACCATCTGTCGCGTGCGCGGGGCCAGGGCCGACAGATCGGCGAAATAGGAGTTCAGCCGGCTGCGCAGGCTCTTGGCCTTGCCGACATAGATCACCCGGCCGTGCGGATCACGGAACCGGTAGACGCCGGGTTCGACGGGAATCGAACCCGGTGCCGGGCGGTAGGTCGCGGGATCGGGCACGAGTCCAGGTTAGAGGCTGTCGATGACAGCGCAGAAAGCTGCGCCTTTGGCTTCGTAATTGCGGTACAGGTCATAGCTGGCCGCACCGGGCGAGAGCAGCACGACTTCGACGTTCGGCAGTGCGGCGGCCGCCCGCACGGCCTCGTCCAGATCGCGCACCGTGCGCGTGCGCTCGGGGTGCGTGCGGGCGAATTCGATGCCGATCGAGGCGCCGTTGGTGGGGCCCTGGATCAACGTCACCCGACGGGTGCCCGCGCACAGGTACTCATCGACCTGCCGGTAGTCCAGCGACCGATCCATGCCGCCGACGATCAACGCGATCTCGTCATCGGCCGACATCGCCGACAGTGCCGCGACCACGCTTTCCCCGGTGGTGGCCAGCGTGTCGTCGATCCAGCGGATGCCGTGGGTCTGTCGCACCGTCTGCAGCCGATGCGGCAGACCGGTGAAGGTGGCTGCGGCGGCGTCAATCTCGGCGTCGGACACCGGCCGTCCGAGCACCTCGGCGGCAGCCATCGCGGCGAGCGCGGCATTGACTGCGTTGTGCGGGTAGGCCAGCACCGAGTCGCCGGTGGGCCGGTGCACGGCCGCCGGGTCCAGTTCCCGCACGGCCGGAAACGCGGTGACGCCGATACCGCGCAGTGCGGCCGTCACCCCGGGCGTGGTGATCAGCACGTCGGCCCCGTGCCGGAACACCGCGGCTTTGGCCGCGTAGTAGGAGGGAACGTCACCGTGCCAGTCGAGATGGTCCTGATAGAGATTGGTGATCACGGCCAGCGATGGCGACGTGCTCAGCAACGCGCATTGCTGGCTGGACAGTTCGGCCACCACCCACTGCCCATCGGCCGGCGAGAGGTCCGACAGGGGTGTGCCGATGTTCCCGGCGGCGACCGCGGACACCCCTAGGTGCCCGAGCAGATGCGCCAGGAACGCAGCGGTGGTGCTCTTGCCCTTGGTGCCGGTGACGCCGATGGTCTGCGCACCGTGGCGCGCCATATACCAGTCCGCGGCGCTGGACACCGGCGGGCCGCTGCGGCGCATCTGGTCGAACACCGGATGCTGCCACGGCACGCCCGGGCTGACATAGACGATATCGGTGCCACGCAACAGATTCGGGGCGTCGGCACCGTAGTGGACGGTGAGTCCCGGGATGTCCGGCGCCGTCCCGTCGATGGCTCGGTCGTCGACGGCGATGATGCGCGCGGCCCCGTTCGCCGATGCGGTCCGGGCCATCGACAGCCCTTCCTTGCCCATCCCCCAGATACCGACGGTGCGGCCGGTCAGGTCAGTCATCGAGCGACTTCAGATAGCTCGGGGGAACATGATGCTGCGCAGGTTCGGTGTCGTGGTCGATCGCGACGGCAGCCAGTGCGGCGCGCTGCCCGGCGAAGTCGTCGACCAGCGGCAGGTCCTGCCACTGCGGGTCGTCGATCACCGTGAGCATGGCCTCGGCGGCCTCGTAGTACTCCCCCACACATTCGAAGGGTTTGTGCACCCCGAGGCCGAGGATATCGGCGAATCCGTCGCGATTGCCGGTATCGGCGAACAGGTTCCGGCCGAAGATGCGCTCCAGCGTCGATCGGCCGAGCCGTGGTGCCAGCAGGACGAAGACGAACTGGCATTTGGGGCAGATACCGCACCACGAACTGGCGCGGCGGGCGGGATCCAGAGCGAACAGCCGGTTGCAGCTGGTGAACACATCGAAGTAGTCCTCGCACGTCGCGAACCGGTCCGCGATCTGCGATTCGGACAATCCGCGCAACAGTGAGAAGTAGCGGTCCGGCGCAAAACCGTACTGGCGCAATGTGTCGCGCAGCAGCGTCTCGTAGACCAGGCTCTTGGACCACTGGTGGTTGACATCACGGCCCAGCCACTCGATATTGCCGATGTTGGAGGACCGCTCGTTGGACAGGACCACGGGCCCGAACCCGTTGGCGACGGCGACGATCAACCCGATGACGCTGTTGATCGCGGTGACCGGGACGTGGCCGTTGTGAGCGCCCTCGGCATTGGCCTCGATCAGGCCGCGGTCGATGCTGCGCCGGACGTGCACACTCTTGAGTCCGCTGACCGCGATACAGCGGTCGATGGGGTCATAGCGGTTGACGCTGAACAACATCGGCGTGAAGCCGTGCCGGCGCAGCGCCTCGATGCTGACCACCGAGTCCTTACCACCACCCACCGGGACCAGCGGGGTTGCCTCCGGATCCCACTCATCGGCGGTCCGCACCGGGGTGTCATCGTCGGCGCCGACGATCTCGGGGGTCAGCGCATGTGGCAGGTCGTTGCGGTAGGCGAACTCGCCGAGCCCACCCTCGATCAGGGTGCGCAGATAGTGCTTCTCGAATGCGTATGTCGGGAAGGCAATCTCGATGCGCGGCGGGGCGGCCGCCTTGTAATAGCTCAACGAACAGGTCAGCGTCAGCAGCCTGGCCAGAGCCGGATCCGGTGCGGCCCCGGACAGACTGTCCCCGAAATCGATGACCTCGGTGAAGGTGCGCGGCTGCGACCCCCGCAGGGTGTAGCGCATGGACAGGCGTCCGTCGGCGAATTCGTGGCCGTCGATCACCAGGGCGTCGAAGGACTCCGGCGTGAAGGTCATGCGGGCACCTCGAAACGGCGCGTTCCGATGGCCGCGACGGGGTGACGTTCGAATACCGGCGAGATCCACCAGGCCCTGCTGCCCTCGGAGATGTCGACGGGCTCATCGGTGCGGCGCAGATCCTCGAGCAGGCCCGCCGCGCCCAGCAGGTCCAGCGCGAAGACGCCGGTCCCGACACGATCGCCGTCGGTGTCGAACATCAGCGCGCCCCAGCACGGCCGGCCGATGCGGTCGCCGTCCACATCGACGATATCCACATGACCGTCGGCGGCCAGGTCGAGACGGGCCCGGTCGGCCGCGGCCCGGCTGGTGGTGTGCGCGGCCATTCGACGCCACTGCGGAACGGGCTGGAACTGTTGCACGGTCAGGGTGACGAGTTCGGGTCGCAGCGATTGCACGATGGTCGCCGAGACCACGAAGTGAGGGCCTTCGGCGACGGTGACGGCAAGCACATCGGCGGCCAGGGTCACGGCGCCGTGCCGTGCCATCGCCTCGTTCAGGAGTCCGCGCAGCGCATGGTCGAGGGCCTCGACATCGGCGATCGGGGTGCCGTAGAACTCGGCGGTGTCGGCCAGCCGCTGCCAGATGAGGTGCGTCGCGGGCGCGCGGCCGCACACCAGCGGAACCGTGACGGCGGGGTGGCTGCCCAGACCCGTGATGAGGGTGGGTGCGGTGACGAGTGGCACGGCCGTCCCGGCGATACCGTCAGCCGAGGTTGATACGAACTCCAAGGTACTCATCGACTTGTCGATCCTACCGGAGCTGTCAGCGGTGATACTGGTGCCATGGGCATGACGCAGGCGCGGGTGGCCCGGCTCACGGAGACCGACTGGCGCGCATTCGCCGGCGTGCGGTTACGGGCGCTCACCGATTCGTTGGGCGAGCTGGATCCGCACTACCGCCAGGAGAGCACCTTCACCGCGGCGCAGTGGCGCCGCCGGTTGCGGGCACACGCACAGTTCGCGGTCGTCGTCGACAACCGGGCCGTGGGTCTTATCGCCGCGCAGCGCCAGGGGGCGGAGTCGGTGTACCTGTACTCGCTGTGGCTCGACCCGGCGGCGCGCGGGCAGGGACTGGGCCGCACGCTGGTGGCCGAGGCCGTCGACTGGGCGCGCAGTCAGCGGGTGCAGCGGGTGACGCTGCGGGTGAACCGGGACAACGCCCGGGCGCGGGCGGTGTACGACAGTCTGGGCTTCCGGGTGGCCGCGGGTGACCCCGCGGCGCCGGAGGTCATGATGACGTTGAGCGTGTGTTGACGTCGCCCTGGTACCGCTGCATCAGCTCCCGCACCTGATCCATCGCCACGACAGCGCGTTCCTTGTCGACGGCCTGGATGGCCATCGCCGGGGTGTACTCGTCGTCGGGCAGATCCACCCGGGCCCACCGAGCGCCCCGCGGGAACGACACGTCCACCACGTCCTGCCAAGGAATCAACTTGTAGGCCAACACGTTTCGCACCGCGATACCGGAAGGGCCGACCCGCAGCCGCGGTCGTGCCAGCAGCAGTACGCACGAGGCGATGACAATGCCGACCAGCGCGATGCCGACCTGATCGGCGGTCCGGAAGAACACCCCACTGGAGCCGATCTTGAGCAGGAACCCGACGACGATATGGGCGGCGGCGATCAGGAAGGCCGCGCCGTAGACGAAATACGGCGCCAGATGCGGCCGGACTTCCAGATCCCAGGTCTGCGGTGAGTCGGATTCGGTCATGAGGTCAGGTCGCGCAGCACCAGTGCGGTCGACAACGCCGCCGCGGCGGCCTGCGCGCCCTTGTCCTCACTGGACTGCGGCAGTCCGGCACGGGCCAGCGCCTGCTGTTCGGTGTTGGTGGTCAGTACCCCGTTGGCCACCGGGGTGGAATGGTCCAGCGACACCCGGGTCAGGCCCTGGGTCACGGCGTCGCAGACGTAGTCGAAGTGCGGGGTTTCACCGCGGATCACGACACCCAGCGCGACGACGGCGTCGTACTTGGCGGCCAACGCCTGCGCGACCACCGGAATCTCGATGGCGCCGTGCACGCGCACGACGGTCGGCTCGGTGACGCCGAGCTGTTTGGCGGCGCGCAGCGCCCCCTCCAGCAGCGCGTCACAGATCTTGGCGTGCCAGGTGCTCACCACGATGCCGAGCGACACCGAGGAGGCGTCGATCTCCGGCAGGTCCGGGATGGCGCCGGCGTGGCCGCTCACAGGGCACCGCCCGGGTGCGCCTCGTCGTAGTCCTCCAGGCCCACCAGATCGTGGCCCATCCGGTCACGCTTGGTCATCAGATAGCGGATGTTCTCGGCATTGGCACGCACCGGCAATGGCACGCGCTCGGTGATGTGCAGGCCGTATCCGTCCAGGCCGACCCGCTTCGCCGGGTTGTTGGTCAGCAGCCGCATGGACCGCACGCCCAGGTCGACCAGTATCTGCGCCCCGATGCCGTAGTCGCGCGAGTCGGCGGGCAGGCCCAGCTCGAGGTTGGCGTCGACGGTGTCGGCACCGGCATCCTGCAGCTGATAGGCCTGCAGCTTGTGTAGCAGGCCGATACCGCGACCCTCGTGCCCGCGCATGTAGAGCACGATGCCCCGGCCTTCGTTGGCCACCATGGCCATCGCGGCGTCCAGCTGCGGGCCACAGTCGCAGCGGCGCGATCCGAAGACATCGCCGGTCAGACATTCGGAGTGCACGCGAACCAGAACGTCGTGGCCGTCGAAGTCGGGGCCGGAGATATCACCCCGGACCAGGGCGACGTGTTCGACGTCCTCGTAGATCGAGGTGTATCCGACGGCACGGAACTCGCCGTGCCGGGTCGGGATGCGGGCCTCGGCGACGCGTTCGATGTGCTTTTCGTGCTTGCGGCGCCACTCGATCAGGTCGGCGATGGAGATCAGGGCCAGGCCATGGTCGTCGGCGAAGACCCGCAGCTCCTCGGTCTGCGCCATGGAGCCTTCGTCCTTCTGGCTGACGATCTCGCAGATGGCGCCCGCCGGCTGCAGACCTGCCAGCCGCGCCAGGTCGACCGCAGCCTCGGTGTGGCCGGGACGGCGCAGCACGCCGCCGTCCTTGGCGCGCAGCGGGACGACGTGGCCGGGCTTGGTGAAGTCCTCGGCGATGGCGGTCGGGTCGGCCAGCGCCCGCATGGTGGTGGCGCGATCCGAGGCCGAGATACCCGTGCCGACACCCTTTTTGGCGTCGACGGTGACGGTGTAGGCGGTGCCGTGCTTGTCCTGGTTGACCGCGTACATCGGCAGCAGTCCGAGACGGTCACAGATCGCGCCGTCCAGCGGTACGCACAGGTAACCCGAGGTGTAGCGCACCATGAAGGCGACGAGTTCCGGGGTGGCCTTCTCGGCCGCGAAGATCAGATCGCCCTCGTTCTCGCGGTCCTCGTCATCGATGACCACGACGGCTTTACCCGCCGCGATGTCGGCCACCGCCCGTTCGACGGAATCCAGCCTCGTCATCTTCCAGCCACCTTCGTCAGTTCGTGTACGTCCCGGCCCGCGCAGGTGGGCGGGTCGAGCGGTTACACCAGTATGAACCACGGGCACCCAACGGTTATTGCCCGCCGGTCCACAGCGGGATCGACGGGCGACAACTTGTGCTCATCCCGATCAGAACGTGTACGTCACGCTCACGTAGGCGGGCGTTCCGTCGGATTCGACGTGACCGTCGTGGTAGCGCACCGAGAACGTCTCGGTGGGGTGATAGCGGCCGGCCTTCCTCGAGGTGGAGGTGTAGTTGACCAGGAAGGCACCCTGAGGATCCCGTAGCACCGACACCGTGCCCCTCGGGTCGGTCTGGATGACCTTCGGGGTGATGACGTCACCGTCGACGTCGTGGACGGCGGTGGTCCACCGCCCGGTCTTGAGCAGCGCGAGCCGCCCACTGGTGCCGATGGTGCGCTGGGTCGGTGTGTTGTTGTAGCTCAGCAGGTGCAGAGCCACTACGACGCCGGTGCCATCCACGGCGGTGACCGTGAAGGTGTCCAGCTTGTCGGCCGCCAACGCGTCGACGGCGGCCGCCGCGTGGCCGATCGCGGTGTTCAGTGCGGTGGAGTAGGTGAACGTGCCGTCGTCGTTCACGGTCACGGTGCTGCCCTTGGCCGAGATGACGGTGTTGCCGGGCAGTCCCCCGCCGTCGAAGCGCAGCGGTGCGCCGTTGGCGCCGAAGGCGAGGATCGTGCCCCGGGTGGTCTGCACTCCCGCCGCGGTGACCGTGGATTCGGTGATCTGTGCCCGGCCGGTCACCGGCGGCGTGTGCGACAGCGGCGGGCACACCTGCACGGTGGCCACGGTGATGGAACGGCCGTAATCGTCGGTGCCGATGATGGTGAAGCTGTCCTCGGCGGTGATGCCGTGACCCAGGCCCGGTGTGCGGGTGTACACATACGTGCCGTTGGCGCTCACCTGGGCCGAGCCCTTGTTCGGGGGCCGGCCGACGCCGTATTGCAACGGGCCGTTCCCGTCCGTGGCGATAGACAGTCTTCCTTGCTGCACATCGGGTGCGGTGGCCGTGGTCTCGACATCGATCCGAAGGTGTGCCAGCGGCCGCACGGTGATGTCGACGGAGCCGCCCTGCGGGTCGACGGCCGTGACCACGAAGCGATCGGTATCACGGCCCGGGATGACGGCGGTCGACACGGTCGGGATGAAGACGAAGCGGCCGGCTTCCGGGTCCAGTTGCACCAGACCGCCCTTCGCCGAATACGCAGACTCATCCGTAGAGTTATCCGGGTTCGTCGAATTCACCAACGTATAACGCAGTTTCGCGCCATTCCAGGCTGCACCCTCGATCCGGCCGAGCACGACTCCGTTGGCATCAGGTAACCCGATGTTCGCGGCGCCGGACGGCGGCACATTGGCGGCCAGTATCTGCACGGTCACCCCGGCCGGTACGCTCCGGCCGTATAGATCGGTGACTACGACTGCGAAGGTGTCGAATTCGTCCGCAGACTGGTCGCTGGCTCGCGCCAACTGCCGCGCCTGCACCGACGGGGTGTAGGTGAAATGGCCGGTTTCTGCGCCCACCGAAACCAGCCCACCCTTGGCAGTGGTGAACAACGCAGGACCGTAACTCGGCGCTCCACTGCCCTGGTCGACAGCGGTAACCACCCCGGACACCGCTCCAGTCCACGGGTGAGGATCACCGACGGTAACCATAGCTGAGGGCGCCTCATTGGCGCGCACCACAATTGGTGGCTGCGCCACGCCGGCGTCTACGCCGAGGTCCGGAACGGCCGTGACCGGAACTCCACTGGCAGGACCGATATGGATGCCCCGTTTCACGTCGTAGATGCGAGGCATATCGTCAATCGTGATGGTGCATCTCCTCTAGGAATTGGACACCGTCGGCTGCGGCGCGACTCACGGATAGGTGAACGTCGCAGTCGAGTAGAAGCCGAATTCGTCGGTGACCCTCAAGACAAAATTCGCATTCGGTCCGGTGTTGAAGAAGCTGCCGCCGTCGGACTCGTATGACACCGAGAAGATCGACCAGGTCGGTTGATCGATGCTCACCGAACCCCGGCTTACCGACTGCACCGTCACCCGCGTGTCGTCCCCATCGGGATCATTCACCGTCACACCAGTCCAACTTCTGGTCTTTGCTCCTCCCCAACCCAACGCTTTGGCGCCAGAGCCCGTGAACGTCGGCGGCCGGAGATTCACCGTTTGGATGACGAACGACTCACCACCCACGGTCGCGACGATGTTGAAGCTCACCGCCTGGTTGAGCGCGCCGGTATACGTGAACACACCATTTGACGCCACGGTCACCGCGCCGACGTTTCCGCTGCCGCCGGTGCCCTTGCTGAAGGTGAACAGTCCCATGTTGTCGCTGGGAATCCCGTTGATCCGGCCCTGGCCGGCGGTTCCGGTCGATACATAGTCGATGCCGTGCAGCTGGGCGGTGGTGATATTGACGTCGTGCGACGTGACACCGCCACGGCTGTCGGTGACATAGATGGTGATGGTGTCGTTGATCAAAGCGCCACTGTTCGGCTTCGGGACATAAGCCCAGTTGCCGTTGGCGTCGACCGTGACGATCGCCCCATTTCCGCGGACCTGCGAGCTGGCCCCGCCAGCGGTCACGCTGTAGGTCAACGCATCACCGTCGGCGTCATTGGCGCCCACGTTGCCCTTCGCGATACCGATGCCATTACCGAGTGCGATGCCCGAACCGTTGGTGGTCGGCAAGTTGTTGGGCTTCGGCACAAACGACACCTCGGCCAACACGATCGATTGTCCGCCAACGGTTCCCATGATGGTGAACGAGTCGGACTGGTTCCAACCAGCGGTGGTCGTGGTGTAGGTGAAGGTGCCGTCGGCATGCACGGTCACCGTGCCCCTGGCGGGACCGGTACCGACGCTGTACGTCATGACACCCTGCTCGCTTGCAGTGAGCTGAAGACCACCGGTGACGGTGCCGTTGTTGATCACTTTGGTCACCGGAATATCCAGTTCATGGGTGGTGACCACGATTGATGTCGTGGTCTGGCCGCCCTTGCCGTCGGAGACGTACACCGTGAATGAGGATCCGAGGATGGTCGGTGAGAGCCCGCCCAGGTCACCGCTGTTCAGACCGGGAATGTACGTCCACTTGCCGTTGGTGTCGACCGTGACGATCGCACCGTTGGACAGCACCTTCGTCGAGGCGCCGCCATATCCGGTGACGCTGTAATGCAGGGTGTCGCCATCGGCGTCGCTGGCCCCCACATTGCCGGAGGCGATACCCGAACCGACACCGAGCAGGATCGTCGCCCCGCCCAGGGTGTCCGACGTCGGCGTCTTGTTGACCTTGGGCACCAAAGTGACCTCGGCAACCGTGATCGTCTGCCCATCAACGGTTCCCACGATGGTGAAGGTGTCCGACTCGTTCCAGCCGGCCGTGGTCGCGGTGTAGGTGTAGGTGCCATCGGCGTTGACCGTCACCGTGCCCTTGCTCGGTCCGCTGCCCAGGCTGTAGGTCATCAGACCCTGCTCGCCCGCGGTCAAACCCAGCCCGCCGGTCACGGTGCCATTGCTGCCGACCTTGGTGACCGGGATGTCCAGTTCATGCGTGGTCACGATGACCGGGGTGCTGACCTGCCCGCCCTTGCCATCGGAGATATATACGGTGAACGTCGAGCCCGTGATGATCGGCGAAACACCCCCGAGGTCACCGCTGTTCAAGCCCGGGATATAGGTCCACTTGCCGGTGCTGTCGACCGTGACGATCGCACCGTTGGACAACACCTTCGTCGAGGCGCCACCGTAGCCGTCGACGCTGTGGTGCAGGGCGTCACCGTCGGCATCCTCGGCGCCCACGTTGCCGGTTGCGATGCCGCTGCCCGATCCGATGGCAATGATCGCGCCGTCGGCGAGGTCGGCGGTCGGGGCCGTGTTTGCCTTGGGCACCACGGTGACCTCGGCGACTGCAATCGTCTGCCCACCAATTGTTCCCATGATGGTGAAGGTGTCGGACTCGTTCCAGCCGGCGGTGGTCGCGGTGTAGGTGTAGGTGCCGTCGGCGTTGACCGTCACCGTGCCCTTGGCCGGACCATTGCCCAGGCTGTAGGTCATCAGGCCCTGCTCACCGGCGGTCAGCCCCAACCCACCGGTCACTGTGCCGTTGCCGCCGGACTTGGTCACCGGGAACTTCAGGTTATGGGTGTTGACGGTGACCAGCGTGCTGGTCTCCCCGCCCTTGCCATCGGAGATGTACACGGTGAACGACGAGGCGAGGATGACGCCCAGCGTGCCGCTGTTCAGGCCAGGGATGTAGTGCCACTTGCCGTTCTGATCGACCGTCACGATGGCACCATTGGACAGCACCTTGGTCGACGCTCCGCCATGCCCGGTGACGCTGTAGTGCAGGGTGTCGCCGTTCTCGTCAGAGGCGTTGATCGTGCCGGTCGCGATACCTGATCCGCCGACGACGGTGTCACCGTCGATCAGCGGAGAGGTCGGGGCGACGTTCGGCCGCGGCACCACGGTCACCGTCGCGATGGTGATCGACTTGCCGTCGACGGTGCCCACGATGGTGAAGGTGTCCGACTCGTTCCAGCCGGCGGTGGTCGCGGTGTAGGTGTAGGTGCCGTCGGCGTTGACCGTGACGGTGCCCTTACTCGGTCCGCTGCCGACGCCGTATGTCAGCAGACCGGTGTTGTCGTTGTCGTCGATGTCCAGGCCACCGCTGATCACCCCGTCGGTATTTGAGGTCACCACGGGATCGATCTCCAGGTTGGCGAACAGGGTCACCGTGGTGGTGGCGGTGCCGCCGCGCCCGTCGGAGATGGTCACTTCGAACGAGTCCAGCGTCAGGCTGCCCAGCAGGCCGCCCGGCTTGGGGATGAAGGTGAAGCTGCCGTCCGAGTCGAGCAGCACGATGCCGCCGCTGTTGCTGTAGCCCGAGGAGGCGCCGCCGGCGAGGGTGAAGGTGAGGTCGTCGCCGTCGAAGTCGGTGGCGGCGACGGTTCCGCGGACCACGCCGTCGGAATCGGGCAGTGCCGTGGTGATCCCACCGATCGGGTTGGTGTTGATCCGGTTGATCGTGACGGTCACCGCGACCTCGACGATGCCACCGTGCGCGTCGTTGAGCGTGACGGTGAAAGTGTCCGTGCCGCCCTGGGAACGGGCCAGCAGCGTCGGGGTGTACGCGTAGCCCAGCGGGGTCACCACGACGACGCCGCCGCGGGAGGTGATCACGTCTCCGGTGACGATGACCAGATCGCCGTCCTCATCCTTCACATCGAACGACCCGGTGATGATGCCGGTGATCGGCTCGGTATTGGCCTGCCCGACAGTGACAGTGGGCGGCGTGTTGGCACTGATGATGTCGACCGTCACGGCGGTGGGCAGGACCGTGATGCCGCCGCGGCCGTCGTTGGCCCAGATGGTGATCAGGTCGGTCTTGGCGCCCAGCAGCGAGGCCGCGGCGTGGCGCGCGAAATCCGTTGGCGTATAGGTGAAGCTGCCATCCTCGTTGCGGACGACGTCACCCCACAGCGAGGTGGCGGTGTAGGTGAGTTCATCACCGTCCGGATCGGTGGCCTGTGCGGTGATGGTGACCTTTCCCGTCACCGGATCGTAACCGGTCACCACAGCCTGTCCACCGGACTGGAACGCCGGCAGGTTGTTGATACCCAGGCCCGGGTACCGGAACGTCACGGTGTAGAACGCGTCATTGCCGTCCGGGGTCAGCGGGTTCTCCAGGAAGCCGAGGCTGTCGTTCACGCGGACGGTGAAGGTGACGTCGGTGCCGTTGTTCAGATCGTCCAACGAGGAGGGCACGAAGCTGAAGGTGCCGTCGGGGCTCATGGTGATGAGGCCGTTGCTGGGCTGCCCGTTCAGGTCGACGGAGTAGATGAGCGGATCACCGTCGGGATCGACGCTCTTGAGCTTCCAGGTCAGCGGCAGCGGCCCGGCGGAAACGGTGGGCGCCTCCGGCAGATGGTTGGTGGCCAACCGTTCGTAGCGTTGGTAGGCCGCGGTCATCAACACCAGTGCGCCGAACGTGAACGGCGTCGGCTGGCCGTTCCAGTAGGTGCCCTGCAGTCCGGCGAACAAGGTCATCACCCAGCCAGCGGCCACCTGGGTCGGGTTGAGGATCGGGTCGGATTCGAAAGGCGGGAAGATCTGGTCAACCCAGTTGGCCAGGGCGTTGACGACCCCCATGAACGGTGCGAACGCGGGAATGCTCGGCGGTTCGGGCACGATGTCGATCTCGAGCAGCGCGGACGCCAGTGCCGGTGGGGTCGGTGTCGGGTCGGTACCCGACATTGAGGCGAGCTGCGCCGAGTTGTCGGCGCCGGCAATGTCGGTCGGCGAGATCACCGGCGCCTTGTCGGTCTCGGTGGGGGTCACCGGCGTTTCGGCCGCCGGCGGTTCGACGACCTCGGATTCGACCGGCTCGATGATCTCGGGCTCCGCGACGACCACCTCGCTGTCGGTCCCGCCGGACGCACCCTCGCCGGCGCCGCTTTCGGTGCCGTCACCACCGTCGACCGCCTGATCGTCGCCGGTCTCGTCTTCCTCCCCGCCCTCTTCCTCGGCGTTGTCGCCGCCGCCGAGCGTCTCGTCACCACCGGAGAGCGTCTCGTCGCCGCCGGCGTCATCGTCCTCGGCGTCGGCATCGTCCTCGGCGTCATCGTCCTCGGCGTCATCGTCCTCGGCGTCATCGTCCAGCGCCGACGACGGACCCGCACCGGTGCCGCCGGACCCAACCGGGCCCGTCGAGGTGGTCTCGGTGTCGGTGGTCGTGCTGTCGGAATCCGACGACGGTCCGTTCGTCGGCCCATCGGTGGTGTCGGCGGCGGCGACGGCCGGCGCGGCGGTGACCGCGAGGCCGAGGAAAGCGGCGACGGCGAATTCGCCGGCACGCATCCGCTTCTTCGACGAACTCTTGCGATGGGTGGCCATAGCGCTCCTCGACTTCGGACCTCGGCGAGCGCTTGTGCTGCTCAACGAGGTATTGACTGCGCCGTAAGTTAACACGGGCGTCAATAACTGAAAAGCACATTCCGGGGAAGTTCCGAGCAGAAAATGTTTGCGTGTCGGCCATTCAGCGGACAGCGGATATCGCCCCGTCGACAAAATTTCCGAGCGAAATCAACCCATCCGAAACCGGCAGCAACGCTGCGGCCGGAGCGACGATTCGACGACGTCGGAACGTCGCCGTACCAGCTGTCGCGGGCCCACTGTCGCGGCCGAAGACCCTGACACGTCCGTTTGTGCGGCTGAACTGCGACAACCACTTGTCGGTCACGGCCTCGCCGACCCGGCGCCGGACGGCAGATTGGCACGCCCGTACCAACAACGGGTCGAGGGGACGGCAATCAGTTGTCCGACACCGTCACGTTCATCCGCGTCACGGCACCCGATCCGTTTACCGACGAAGCGACGAATCGGCTCCGATCGACATCGGCTGTCGGTGTCGCCGCGACCGGCACGGCGCGTTGCTGCCGTGGGTGAGAGCAAAGAATCAGCGGTCGCGTTCGCCGATCAGGCGCTCGACGTACTTGGCGATGACGTCGACCTCGAGATTGACCGGCGTGCCCACCTCGGCCGACCCCAGCGTGGTCAGCGACAGCGTGGTCGGGATCAACGAGACCTCGAACCAGTCGGGACCCAACCCGGACACGGTCAGCGATATCCCGTCGACCGTGATGGACCCCTTCTCCACGACATAGCGCGCCAACTCGACGGGCAGCGAGATCCGCACGACGTCCCAGTTCTCCGACGGTGACCGGGAGATCACCGCACCGGTTCCGTCCACATGTCCCTGCACGATGTGCCCGCCGAGCCGACTGTTGATCGCCGCGGCACGCTCCAGATTCACCCGGCCGCCGACGTCCACCGCAGCCAGACTGGAGCGATTCAACGTCTCGGCCATGACATCGGCGGTGAAGGCACCGTCGGGCAGCACCTCGACCACCGTCAGGCACACGCCGTTCACGGCGATCGAATCGCCGTGACCGGCGTCGGAGGTCACGACGGGCCCGCGGATCACGAACCGCGCGGCGTCGGGCAGATCCTCCTTGCCGACGACCTCGCCCAGCTCTTCCACGATTCCGGTGAACATGCACACCAGGCTAGTGCGGCACACGTAGCGCGGGCCCATCCAGGGCGCTCCACTACGATGCAGATCATGCAGACGCGCCCCCGTGCAGTCCGAGTCCTTCTTCCTGTTCTTGCCGCGATCATGGCTCTCGCGTTCGTCGGCTGCTCATCGTCGAAGACCGATGACGCACCACTCCCCGACGCCGCCACCTTGCTGACCGAATCGGCAGCCACCACCCGCAGCCAGCAGAGCGTGCACCTGGAACTCACCGTCGGTGGTGAGATCAAGGAACTGCCGATCGCGACGCTGAGCGGTGACCTGACCAATGCGCCCGCCGTCGCCGCGCAGGGCAGCGCCGACCTCATCTTCCTGGGCCAAAAGCTGACCGATGTCGGCTTCGTCGTCGTCGACGGTGATCTCTACGGCGCCATCACCAAGGGCGGCAACATGCAGAACTTCGGTCCCGCCGCCGACATCTACGACATCTCGGCGATCCTGAATCCCGACAACGGACTGGCCAATGTGCTCTCCAGCATCACCGAGCCCAAGACCGAGGGTCGCGAGGCGATCGGCGGCTCGGACGCCGTCAAGATCACCGGAACGGTCAGCGCCGAGGCGATCAACAAGATCGCCCCGCAGCTGAACGCCACTGCCCCCGCCCCGGCCACGGCCTGGATCCGTGAGGACGGCGACCACGAGCTCGCCCAGGTGATGATCGAGCCGTCCCCCGGCAACACCATCACGATGACGCTGTCGGACTGGGGCAAGGAAGTCACCGTCACGAAGCCCGCCACCTGATGTCGGCGGCCACCAGCCACCGGGCAGGCAGCTCGGCGGGCAGCAACCGCCGCCTGGCCATCAGCGCGAGTGGCCTCGCCGTCACCCTGGGTGCACTCGACACCTATGTGGTGATCACGATCATCACCGACATCATGCGCGATGTCGGTATCCCGATAAATCAGATCCAGCAGGTCACCCCGATCGTGACGAGTTACCTGCTGGGCTATATCGCCGCCATGCCGCTGCTCGGCAAGGCATCCGACCGGTTCGGCCGCAAGTTCATCCTGCAGGCGGGCCTGCTCGGTTTCATGATCGGATCGGTGGTCACCGCGCTGGCCGGCGACCTGACCACCATGGTCATCGGCCGCACCATATTGGGCGTGGCCAGTGGCGCGCTGTTGCCCGTCACCCTGGCACTGGCAGCCGACCTGTGGTCCGAGCGCGGCCGCGCCACCGTGCTCGGCGGTATCGGGGCGGCACAGGAACTCGGCAGTGTGCTGGGTCCGCTGTACGGCATCGCCGTCATCTGGGCACTGAACACCTGGCGCGACATCTTCTGGATCAACATCCCGCTGGCCGCGGCCGCGATGGTCATGATCCATTTCAGCGTGGCGCCCCGCGACAAGAGCCAACCGCAGCAGAAGGTGGATGTCGTCGGCGGTCTGCTACTGGCCATCGCGCTCGGTGCCGCCGTGGTCGGCCTGTACAACCCGTCGCCCGACGGACAGAACCTGCTGCCCAGCTACGGCATCCCATTGCTGATCGTCGCGGTGGTGACGATGGTCGGTTTCTTCGTCTGGGAGAAACGGGCCACCACCCGACTGCTGGAACCCGCCGGGGTGCGATTCCGCCCCTTCCTGGCCGCCCTGGCCGCATCGTTGTGCGCCGGAGCGGCGCTCATGGTGACGCTGGTGAACATCGAGCTGTTCGGGCAGGGCGTGCTCGGCATGGACAAGAACGAAGCCGTCGTCCTGCTGCTGCGCTTCCTGATCGCGCTGCCGATCGGCGCACTGCTCGGCGGCTTCCTGGCCACCCGGCTCGGCGACCGGCCGATCGCCGTCGTCGGCCTGCTGATCGCCGCCGCCGGCTACTGGCTGATCTCGCACTGGGGCGTGGACGTGCTGTCGGCCCGGCACGACTTCGGGCTGTTCACCCTGCCCACCTTCGACACCGATCTGGCACTGGCCGGCTTCGGCCTGGGACTGGTCATCGGACCCCTGACGTCGGCGGCCCTGCGGGTGGTCCCGGCTGCCGAACACGGAATCGCCTCGGCGGCAGTCGTCGTCGCCCGGATGATCGGCATGCTGATCGGCATGGCCGCGCTGTCGGCCTGGGGCCTGTACCGCTTCAACCAGATTCTCGCGACGCTGCCGGTCGTCAACACCACCAACATGATGGAAGCGGCCAATCAGCTGTTGGAGAACACCCGGACCGCGTACACCATGCAGTACGGCGAGATCTTCGCGATCACGTCGGTGGTGTGCCTGGTCGGTGCGGTGGCGGCCCTGCTGATCAGCAGTCGCACCGACAACAGCGGTCATGACGACGAAATCACCGCTGCCGCAACGAAGAGCGGCGACAGCGCGTCGCACGCCTAGCGTCCGATCGACCGGCGCTCGACGAGACGCCGGTCGATCAGGCGGTGCGAAACAGCGGTGACCAGTCGCGGTCGTCGGCGGCCGCCAGCACCGCACGTGCCGCCCGCGCGGCGGCGGCGGCACGCACCGCGGCCGGCGCGTCTACCTGCAGCGGCGCCTCCACACTGATCGGGACACCGGTCGGCAGGGCACGCAGCATGGCGATCAGATCGATGCCGCCGGCGCCCGGCAGCAACCGCGCACAGCGCCCCTGGAACATCATCTCGGCGACGCCGACGGGCCGTTGCGCGGGCGCATCGCAGATCTGCGCGTACCTGATCCAATTGTCCGGCAGCGCCGCCAGTTCCGACGGCGTACCGAGCGCGCGGTCGTAGTGGATGGCGTCGATCAGCAGACCGACACCGGCCGGGCAGTGGGCCACGATCGCAGCGCCCTGGCGAAGATCCTTCACCTCGGTCCAGGGCATCGGTTCCAGGCTCGGCGTCAGACCGAAATCCGCGGCAAGCAAAGCCAACTCGGACATGTTGTCGATGGTCCGGGCGTGGTCGGGATCGTTGCCCGTCACCAGGATCTCGGTCGCCCCGAGGAAGGCGCCGGTCTCCAGGAACGCCTCGAAATCCGGGCGCACGGCGGTCTCCGGGCGCAACCGCAGGACCTCGATGTCCAACAACCGCAAGCCCGAATCATCAAGGCGGCGTTTGGTTTCCCTGATCAACGGGGTCATGCCGATGGTGGGCCGCAGCGGCTCTTCGTCGGTGGCCCGGATGAGCCGGAGCCCGACGGCGTCATAACCGGCGTCGGCCGCACAGCTGACCAGTTGGGCCGGGTCCAGCTCGAGCACCGTCAACGGCGCCAGCGAAAGCAGACGTCCTTCGCGGGGCCCCTGGGTCCGTGTCAACGCGCTCATCACCATCTCCTTGCCGACCCACCATTTACACACCGAACAAGCGATACGCCAGACATCATCGCGGATCGGCATGCGAATTTGGGCGCTACCTTTTACGCCCTCGGCATTTCGGAAGGGTGAGTTACGACACCTGTAGCTGCGGTTTCAGCAAATCAGCAGCGTTCGACGCCCGGCCGCATGATCTTCGGGGCGCGCCGGTATTCCACGGGGGTCGTCCCCACCCGCAGCAGGTCGAAGACGAACGACTTCATGGTCTGGGGATTCATCGGGCCGGTACTGAGCCAGTCCTGCAGAGCAGTCATGCTCACGTCCTTTACTAGTGCTCATCACGCGCTACTCGTCGGTGAAGGGCGCTTTGCCTGAACTCTACCGGCGCACCGGAGCCACCGCCGGACCACGACACCCCGCACCGCTGCCTGACCTGCCAGTTCGGCTGACGTCACAGCAATCCACGAATGTGGTTGCAGTCACATCGAAATCAGTTGGGGATGAGGCTCAGACGCACATCGGGTCCGATCGGCTCGATACCGTCGAATCGCCATCGCTGCGCACCGGCGATGTTGAGTACCCCGACATCGTCGACCGCGGTGATCGGCCCGCCCAACAGGATGGGCGCGACATACGCCAGTATCCGATCGATCACGCCGGCGCGCAGGAAAGCACCCGCGAGGGTCGGCCCACCCTCCAGCAGCACCGCCGTGCGGTCCGACAGCGCCTTGATCACCTCGTGCGGATCGTGGGTCCGGATCACCATCGTCCGGGAGTCCTCGTTGAGAACGTTTGCTTCCGGCGAGATCTCGCGCTCCCCCACCACCACGCGCAGGGGTTGACGCTCGGCCAGGGTCCCATCGGGCAGCCGCGCGGTCAGCGTCGGGTCGTCGAAGAACACGGTTCCGGTGCCGACCACGATGGCCTCCACCACGCCGCGATACCGGTGCACATCGGCTCGTGCGGCATCACTGGTGATCCACTGGCTGCTGCCATCGGCCGCGGCGCTTCGGCCGTCGACGCTGGTCGCGAACTTCCAGGTGACATGCGGCAGACCGGTGCGCTGCTTGTGCAGCCACTCGCGCAACGGTCCACCACCCACGGCGGCGGCGAGCTCTCCGGACTGCACCTCGACACCGGACTCGCGCAGGCGTGCCGAACCACCGGCGGCGACCGGGTTCGGGTCCTCGACGGCGTAGACGACCCGCGCCAGACCCGCCGCCAGCAGCGCGTCCACACACGGTGGGGTTCGCCCGTGGTGATTGCACGGCTCCAGCGTCACCACCGCGGTGCCACCGCGGGCCAGTTCCCCGGCCCGCCGCAACGCGACCACCTCGGCGTGAGCGCCACCCGTCGGCTCGGTGGCACCGACACCGACCACCTCGCCGCCCTCGTCGAGGATCACCGCACCGACCGGTGGATTCGGGTAGGTGGCTCCCTTGACCCGCTCGGATTGTTCGATGGCCAGCCGCATCGCGGCCTCGAAGCTCATAGCGTCAGGTGACGTGAGGCGGCGCCGGCCTGCCGGCGCAGCCGTTGCACCGCTTCGGCGGGGTCCTCGGCGCTGTAGACGGCCGATCCGGCCACGAAGCAGTCCACACCGGCTTCGGCCGCGGCCTCGATGGTGTCGGCGTTGATACCGCCGTCGATCTCCACCACGATGGTCAGCTCGCCGGAGTCGACCAGGCGGCGCACGGTCTCGACCTTGCCGAGCACCTCGGGGATGAACTTCTGTCCCCCGAAGCCGGGCTCCACCGACATCACCAGCAGCGTGTCGAATTCGCGCAGAATCTCCAGGTAGGGATCCAGCGGCGTGCCGGGCTTCACCGAGAGCCCGGCCTTGGCGCCGGCGGCCCGGATATCGCGGGCCACGCCGACGGGGTTGTCGGTGGCCTCGGCATGGAACGTGACGTTGTAGGCGCCGGCCTCGGCGTACGGCGGTGCCCACCGCTCGGGCTGGTCGATCATCAGATGGCAGTCCATCGGGATGTCGGTGACCTTGAGCAGGCTCTCCACCACCGGCAGACCCAACGTCAGGTTCGGCACGAAGTGGTTGTCCATCACGTCCACATGCAGCCAGTCGGCGCCGGCGACGGCGGCGACCTCATCGGAGAGCCGCGCGAAGTCCGCGGACAGGATGGACGGTGCGATGAGCGGGGCAGGCATGGCGGCTAGCGTACTTTGAGCGCGGCGGCGAACATCGCGTCGGTGCCGTGCCGGTGCGGCCACAGCTGCACATACGGGCCGTCACCGAGATCGTCGACATCGGGGAAGAACTCCCGGGTATCCAGCGCCGTCACCGGGTGGCGCCGCAGCGCGTCGGCGACGACGCCGACCGTCTCGGCCAGATGCGGCGAACACGTCGCGTACAGCACGACCCCACCGGGGCGGGTCAGCGCGATCGCCGAGGCCAGCAGCTCACGTTGCAGTCGGCCCAGCGCGGGCACGTCACCGGGCTGACGACGCCAGCGCGCCTCCGGCCTGCGGCGCAGGGCGCCCAGTCCGGTGCAGGGTGCATCGACCAGAACCCGGTCGAAACCACCGTCGAGACCGGTGTCGCGGCCGTCCACCCGTAACACCTGCACCGGCAGCCCAGCGGTGTTCTGCTCCACGAAATCGGCGCGGTGCTCAGCCGGTTCGACTGCGGTGACCCGTGCGCCCTGCGGCGCCAGTGCGGCGATCAGCGCGGTCTTACCACCCGGACCGGAGCACAGGTCCAGCCACCGTCCAGAGTCCGCACCGTCGAGGACGGCCAGTGTCAGCGCCCGCGCCACCAGCTGGGAACCCTCGTCCTGCACCAGGGCGGCACCATCGCGGACCGCCGCCAGCTCACCGGGGTCACCGCCGGGCAGATACACCGCGTACGGCGAGTAACGTCCGACGGTGCCCCCGGCCTGCTCGGCCAGTTCGGCGGCCGTCAGGACACCCGGGCGGGCCACCAGGTGCACCACGGGCCGATCATCATCGCTGGCCAGCAGCGCGCCCAGCTCACCGGCCCGCGCCCCCAGGGCGTCCACGAAGGCCTGGGCCACCCAGCGCGGGTGCGCATGCACGAACGCCGCGTGCCCGACGGGATCGGTGGCGGCCGGCGGGGCCAGCTCGGCCATCCACGCCTGCTCGTCCCGGCTTGCGATCTTGCGCAGCACGCCGTTGACGAAACCTGCTCGTACCGAATCGAATTCGATACCCGCCTGTTCCACCGTGGTGTCCACCGCGGCGTGGTCATCCACCCGCATCCGCAGCAGTTGGTAGGCGCCCAGCCGCAGCAGATCCAGCAACACCGGGTCGATACGGTCGATCGGCCGGCCCGCCGCAGCGCTGATCACGGCGTCGAGCAGTCCCCGGGTTCGGCAGGCCCCATAGGCCAGTTCGGTGGCGAAAGCCGCGTCACGGCCGGTGATCCCGCGTTCGCGCAGCAGCGCCGGCAAGGTCAGGTTCGCGTAGGCATCGCGCTCGCTGACGGCGCGCAACACGTCGAAGGCGGCCCGCCGGGCGGGATCCAGCGGGGTGCGCCGCGGGCCCTTGCGCTGTGGTCCACGGTTGCCCTGACGCTGCGGCGGACGCGACCCGCGTCCGGGCCCCGGGCGGTTCACAGTGCCCGCACCGATACGTCGGGCCGGGCGCCGCGTGCCCAATCGGCGGCGTTCATCGGCTTCTTGCCCGGCGGCTGAATCCAACTGAGGCACACAGCATCCGATCCGGTGCCGATCCATACCTCACGCTTACCCACTTCGATCTCCCCGACGCCGAGTTGCTTGTCCTGTTCGGGTCGCACCGGTCCGACCTTCACCCGCATGTCACCGATCATCGTCCAGGCCCCCGGGTTCGGGGTCACCGCCCGGATCCGGCGGTCCACCGCATGCGCGGGCAGATCCCAGCGCACCCGCGCCTCCTCGACGGTGATCTTGGGCGCCACCGTGATGCCCTCGGCCGGTTGCCGCACCGGGGTCAGCGAACCGTCGGCGATACCGTCCATGGTGGCCTCCAACAATCCGGCACCCGAAACCGACAGTCGGTCAAGCAGATCCCCCGCGGTGTCGGTGGGCCGCACCGTCTCGGTGACAACGCCGAAGATGGGGCCGGAGTCCAGTTCCCGTTCGATGCGGAAGGTCGTGGCGCCGGTCACGGAATCCCCGGCGGCGATCGCGGCCTGTACCGGCGCGGCACCGCGCCAGGCCGGCAGCAAGGAGAAGTGCAGGTTCACCCAGCCGTGCGTGGGCACCGCCAACAGCTCATCACGCAACAGGGCACCGTAGGCCACCACGGCGCATGCGTCCGGGGCCAGTTCGGTGAGCTCGGCGACGAACTCGGCGCTGTTGGGGCGTTCGGGTTTGAGCACCGGGACGCCCTGCTCGGCGGCCAGCCGTGCCACCGGTGACGGTGCGGGCTTTCCGCGCCGGCCCGCCGCCGCGTCGGGCCGGGTCAGTACCGCGACGACGTCGTGGTTGTCGGACTCGAGCAGCCTGCGCAGCGAGGGCAGCGCGGGTTCCGGGGTGCCGGCGAAGATGAGGCGCACCGAGTCAGTCTAGGGACAGCACCCGTCAGCGCGGCGCCCGGTAGAACTCGCGCTCACCGACGCCGGCGATGGGCGCGACGAACATCCACGGCATGGTGGTGATCAGCCGATTCACCGTGGCGACGGCGTCGTTGTAGTACTGGCGGGCGAAGGCCAGCTTGTTTTCCGTGTCGGCCAGGTTCTGCTGCAGGTTCAAGAAGTTGTTCGACGAGTTCAGCTGCGGATGGCTCTGCCCCAGCGCCAGTACCCGCATGACCGCCGCATCGAGTTCGGACTCCGCGGCGCTGCGCTGGGCCACCGAGGCACCACCGGTGGCCGCGTCGAGCCGGGTGCGCGCCCGGCTGACATGGTTGAGCAGCGCCTGTTCGTGGCTGGCGAAGCCGCCGACGGTGTGCACCAGGCTCGGGATCAGTGCGGCCCGCCTGGTCAGCTCGACGTCGATCCCGGACAGTGCCTCCGATACCCGCACATCGGCCGATCTCAGCTTGTTGTAGCCGACGACGATGACGACCAGTACCGCCACCGCGATCAGCAACACCAGCACCAGCACCGCTCTCACCATGAGCCACCACCTCCCCCTCCGCCGCCTCCGCCGCCACCTCCACCGCTGCTACTGCTGCTGCTTGCGCCACTGCTGGAGGAGGACTGCGCTGCGGTGTAGGCGCCGATCGAGGACGACAGCGCCGATTCGAAACTGTCGAAATCCGTGCCGCCCGAACCCGACGTGACATTGCACGACGAGCTCGATGACGAGTGATACCAGTTCGGCTGGGGTGCCGCCACGCCGGTGGCGGCCTGGTACTTCTGTGCCCACAGCGCGGCGGTGCCCGCGGCGACCGCGAACGGGATGTAGGCGGTGTAGAGATCCTTGCGTGCGGCGAAGTCGAAGCGGCTCTCCGCGGAGTCGGTGGACAGCAACCGGTGGAATCCGCCGGCCTGCGACCACAGCTGACGGCCCGCCGCGGTGCGACGGGTACCCACACCGTCACCCCAGGCCGCGGCCGAGAAGAGGAAGAACGATGCAAAGGGCAACGCCCACAGCGTGATCGGGAAGCCCCACCGGAAGAATCCGCAGAACATCAGGATGGCGGCCACCGCGTTGGCGGCGCGCAGCCACATTTCCTTGCGGCGCTTGACCACCAGCCCCTCATCGATCGCCCACCTGCGCACCGCGGCGGCCATATCGGTCTTGGCCTTGTTCAGCTTCTCCCCCGACTGCACCGATCTGTGCGCCGAGAACTGCGCACCGGGGCCCATCACCTTCAACGCGGACCCGACGGCGACACTGACCGCATCGACATCGGCCCAGGCCCCCTGCGCAGCGGTGCCGGTGACGTCCCACCGGCCTTCGTCGATCTGTCGCAACTCCACGAGGCCGCGCTCGGCCAGGTAGAACAGCGTGGCGGTCAGACCGTGGCGGGGCACCGACTCGATGCGGATGTACTCGGTCTGCACCGGACCGAGTCCGGGCGGCGGCGCGTACTGAATCCCGAACCCGGGGTTCGGCTCGACGGTGGTGCGGTACCACAGCAGCGCCGCCCCAGCCGCCAGCGCCGAAATGCCCAGCAGCGTCAGCATGGTGCTCGGGGAACGGCCGAGCACCCGGTCCCAGTGATGGGTCCACGGCAGCTCGGCGCGCGGCGGAGTCGGCATGTCCACACCGGCACGCAGCGTCACCGGGGTGCGTGGCGCCAGATCGCGCGCCGACAGGGTGACGGTGCGGCCGTCGACGGTCAGGTCGTCACACGCCTCGCCGCGGCCGTACCCGACCGAGCACTGCGCGTCGGTCACCCGCTGCGGCAGGGTGACGGTGATGTCGGCGGCGTCGATTCGGTTGCTCCAGCCCGGTGCCACCACATTCCAGAAAAAGACCGTCTCGGCGGGGCCGCGACCGGTCCGGGAGCCGAAGTCTCGGTCGGCACCGGTGTTCCCAGGGTCGAGCACACCGGGTACCGCATAGCGGATCTCGAACGTGTGGGTGCCCGGGACCAGCGTCCGATCCGGGTCACCGATCTTGGCCACCCGGAATCGTTCCCGGCCCTCCCAGAGCAGCTGGTAGGACTCCGGGTCGCCGTCGAGCAGCACCGACTCGATCTCGGGCACCTGCCGCACGTGCGGGTTGTTCTGGTTGGTGATGTCCCAGTAGCGGAAGATGCCGTGCCGGTCGCTGGGGAACTCGCCGGTGATGGTCTCCACCGCGTCGACGGCGCCGTCCTCGGCGACGGTGTAGTGCGCGGTGTACTCGGTGATGCGCACCGGGTCCTCGGCGGTATCGGCCTGAGCGCCGAAGCCCGCACTGAAGATCACCGGCCACAACACGCCAAAGGCGATGAGCAGCAACGGGATCAGCATCTTGAACAGCCGCCCCATGCCCACCTCCTGTAGGAATGCTGCCTACCCTATGTGCAACGGGTCCATTTGCACACGCACCGGCTGCTGATCGTGGCGGCCGGACATCGCGTTCACCGCCCGGCGCAGCGCCGCCGCCAGTTCCAGTCCGCCGGTCCGGGGCACCCGCACCAGCATCCGGTTGACCGGGCTGTCGACGGCGATCCCGGGCGGGCGGCGTGCCCCCGGCGGCAGATCCACCGGCCCCAGCGGCTCGGCGTGCTCGGGCAGTGTGGCGGCGTCCAGCAGGGCCATCACCGCCTCCGGCGCGCCGTCGAGGACGGCCAGGTGCACCGCCGGCGGCAGGGCCACCTCGTCGCGGGCCGCCAGCTCGGCATCGGCATGACCGACCGGATCCCAGCGGATCAGCGATTGCACCGTCGGGATCGCCGATTCGGCGATGACGGCGACGGTGCCGCCGTCGGCGCGGCTGCGCACCAAGGCGGCCGCCGCCATCCAACGGCGCAGCGTGTCCTCGACGGCGCGCAGATCCTGCCGGCCCAGCAGCGCCCACGCATCCAGCAGCAGCGCCGCCCCGTAACCGCCGGGGGCCACCGGCTCCGCGCCCGGGGTGGCCACCACCACGGCGGGCTTCGCCGGCACGGTCGCGAGCACCGAATCCCCGCCGGAGGTGATGACGGTGGCCCCCGGCAGCGCCCGGCCCAGTTCCTCGGCGGTGCGCCGGGCCCCCACCACGACGGCGCGCACCGCATCCGAGCCACAGTTCGCGCACCGCAACATCAGATCGGTACGGGCACACCAGCGGCACACCGCACCGTGCGCGTCGCGTTCGGTCAGCTGCAGCGGCCCGGTGCAATGCCTGCAGCGGGCCACCGTCCGACACTTCGCGCACGCCAAAGCCGGGATGTAGCCGCGCCGGGGCACCTGCACCAGCACCGGATGTCCGGCGGCCAGCGCGGTCCGGGCCGTGCGCAGCGCCATCGACGGCAGCCGGGCGGTATGCGCCGCCGGATCGCGCTCGTGCTCGAAGGCGTCGTCGTCCAGCGCGACCACCCGCGGCGCGTGCGCGCGCACCACCGCACGGGTGGCCACCAGGTCGTGCGCCCAGCGATTGCGCACCAGCGCGTGGGCTTCCGCCGTGCGTGTGTAGCCGCCGATCATTGCGGCGCAACGCAATTGGTGCGCGCGCAACATGGCGACTTCACGTGCGTGCGGGTAGGGCGCCCGCGGTTCGGACAGTGAGTCGTCACCGTCGTCCCAGACGACGACGAAGCCCAGATCGGTGACGGGGGCGAACACCGCACTGCGGGTACCGATCACCAGCCGGGCCTGCCCGCGCAACACCGACAGCCAACGTCGATAGCGTTGTGCCGGGCCCAGCCCCGCCGACAGTGCGGCGACGCGGGAGTCGTCGACGCAGCCGATCGCCGCCGCGTGCACCGCATCCACGTCACGCTGGTCGGGCACCACGATCAGCGCGCCGCGGCCGGCGTTCACCGTCACCGCCGCGGCCTCGGCCAGCCGCAGCGGCCACTGCTCGCCGGGCAAGGCCTGCCACACCGCACGGGCGGCCCGGCCATCACGCAGCGCGGCCAGGAACTGCTCGCCGCGCCCGTACCGGTTCCAGCCGGTCCCGTCGACCGGGCGGTGCTCCAAAGGCGCCAGTTCCGGTCGGGCCTGCTTCTCGACATTGGCGTGGCGTGGTGGCACCGCCAGGCGCAGCACATCGGGCCGCGTGCCGACGTAGCGGGCCGCCACGGCGTCGGCGAGCCGCCTGATATCGGGGGTCAGCACGGGTTCGGGTGACACCACCCGGTCCAGCCAGCCGAGCTTGCCGGCATGGTCGGTGTCCGAGCGCCGCTCCAGGATGAACGCGTCGACCAGCCGACCGTGGAAGCGCACCCGGACCCGGACCCCGGGCTGCGCGTCGTCGGACTGGTCGGCCGACACCAGGTAGTCGAAATCGCGGTCCAGGTGCGGTACCGACAGCATCGGCAGCACCCGCGCGATCGGCTCGTGCTCGGCGGGGTGGCGGGTCGGGGTCACCGCTGCGGCCGGTGCCTGCCGAAGAAGAATCCGGCGGTGATCAGGAGCAGCGAGGCGGCATACGCCCACCAAATCGGGACGGCCAGCCGTTCATCACCGAGGACGAACTTGCTGATCCCGATCATCGAATCCGATACCGCGAAGCACACCGCGCCCAGCGCCGTCCACGGCGTCGGCAGTTCCGCCAGCAGCGCCGCGCACACCATGGCTCCGAGCACGGCGATGTAGACGGTGACCGGAAGCGCCATGCCCTGCGCGATCAGCGCCGGCCAGAACCACACCAGCAGCGCCGCACAGGCCAGCACCACCACACCGGCGGCGATCAGCCGGGACTGCCGGCGCGCCACCAGCGGAATCAGCGCGGCCAGGAAACACAGATGCGCCACCAGGAACGAAGCCAGCCCCAGCACGAACGACGGCTCCCACCACGGCATCGCCAGCAGATAGTCCCCTGCCGCCGACCCGACCAGGGCGGCCACCAGCCACCGCCGTTCCCGGGCGATCGGATGGCGCAGCGCGGCCAGCGCCAGCAGCACCGCGGCGGCGGCCTTGACCGCCGGTTGCAGCGCGAACTGCCCGGTCAGTTCGGCCCCGGCCGGGACCCTTAGCGCGACGATGACCAGGAAGAGGCCGTAGCCGGCGCCGGTCAACACGGCCAGGACCCACAGCAGGCGCGTCCAGCGCGCTGCGTACGGTGATGCCATGCTTGAATCCGGTACCGACAGACCCGCCTTGGACGCCATTCTGGAGAAGGTACTGGAAGCCGTGCCGTTCCAATTGACGATGGACGGCGGCCCCGACGCGGCTCGCGCGCGGTTCGCCGCATTGCCCCGCCGCGAGGTGCATCCCGAGCTGCGCGTCGAGGATCGCAGCATCGCCGGGGTGCCGGTGCGGGTGTACTGGCCGCCGACGTCGGATCCGGCCCCGCCGGTGGTGCTGTTCTTCCACGGGGGCGGCTGGGTGGTCGGCGACCTGGACAGCTATGACGGCACCGCACGCCAGCACTGTGTCGGCGCCGAGGCGGTGGTGGTGTCGGTGGATTACCGGCTGGCGCCCGAACATCCCTATCCGGCCGCGGTCGACGATGTCTGGGCGGTGACGCGGTGGGTGGCCGAGCACGCCGATGAACTGGGTGCCGACGGCACCCGGCTGGCCGTCGCGGGCGACTCGGCCGGCGGCAACCTCGCGGCGGTGGTGGCGTTGCTGGCCCGCGACGCCGGACTGCCGCTGCGCAGGCAACTGCTCTGGTATCCGGCGACCACCTGGGACACCCGCCTGCCGTCGTTCACCGAGAACGCCG
This sequence comes from Mycobacterium sp. NPDC003323, assembly GCF_053589535.1. Taxonomy (NCBI): domain Bacteria; kingdom Bacillati; phylum Actinomycetota; class Actinomycetes; order Mycobacteriales; family Mycobacteriaceae; genus Mycobacterium; species Mycobacterium sp. NPDC003323. The sequence goes on along the minus strand of NZ_JBSFSB010000001.1, from coordinate 1,009,199 downwards.
ATGCACCGATCCTCGGCCGCGGGGCCGTCGGGAAGTTCTCGCTGCTCTATGCCGGCGATGTCGACCTGAAGAATCCACCGGCCACGCTGGTCCCGGCCCGCGCCGAGTCGCTGGCCGGCCTGGCACCGGCCTATATCGCGGTGGCCGGATATGACCCGCTGCGCGATGACGGGGTGCGCTACGGCGAGCTGCTGACGGCGGCGGGTGTCCCGGCGCAGGTCCACAACGCCGAGACGCTGGTACACGGGTACCTCGGCTATCACGGTGTGGTCCCGGCGGCCACCGAGGCGATCGATCGTGGCCTTGCCGACCTGCGCGCCGCGTTAGCCTCGAAACCATGACCTCCACGCGTCCCGCTGTCGACCCGAATCTCAAGGCACTGCTGGATGCGGTGCCCCTGGAGTTCACCGCCGCAGACGGTGTGGAGGTGGCCCGGGAGAAATTCCGGGTCATGAAACCGCCGCCGAGCATGCTGCCGCAGTTGCGCATCGAGGAGCGCATCATCGGCCACGGCGAGCTGACCGACATCCCGGCGCGCGTGTACTGGCCGCCGGTCGACAAACACGATGATCTGCCCGTCGTCGTCTACTACCACGGGGGCGGGTGGGCGATCGGCGACCTGGACACCCACGACCACGTGGCGCGGGCACATGCCGTCGGCGCCGAGGCGATCGTGGTGTCGGTGGACTACCGCTTGGCTCCCGAACATCCCTACCCCGAGGGTGTCGAGGACGCCTGGGCGGCACTGCGCTGGGTGGGCGAACATGCCGCCGAACTCGGTGGGGACCCGAAACGCATTGCCGTGGCCGGTGATTCGGCGGGCGGGAACCTGTCCGCGGTGATGGCGCTGCGGGCCCGCGACGCCGGCGGTCCGCCCCTGGTGTTCCAGTTGCTGTGGTACCCGGTGGCCGTCGGAGACCGATCGGCACCGTCGTTCATCGAGAACGCCGACGCCTACATCCTCAACAGGGATGTCACCGACGCCTTCCTCACCTGGTATCTACCCGGGGTGGACCTCGACGATCCGGCCGGGTTGCCGACCGACGTCGCACCGGCCAATGCGGCGACGCTGGCCGGTCTGCCGCCGGCCTATATCGGGACCGCCGAACACGATCCGCTGCGTGACGACGGCGCCAAGTACGCCGAGATGCTGGGTGCGGCAGGGGTTTCGGTGCAGCACAGCAACGAACCGACCATGGTGCACGGGTACGTGAGTCTGGCCCTGGCCTCCCCCGCCGCCGCCGAGGCCACCGACCGCGGGATCGCTGCCCTGCGGGCCGCCCTCCACCCCTGAGAGTCGTTGTCATGACACCGGATCACAACACGCTGATCGTCGGAGCAGGCTTCTCCGGTATCGGCGCGGCGATCAAACTCGACGAGGCGGGCCTGCACGACTACCTGATCGTGGAGGCCGGCCCGGAGGCCGGCGGAACGTGGTTCTGGAACACCTATCCCGGTGTGGCCGTGGATATCCCGTCGTTCTCCTACCAGTTCTCCTTCGAACAGAGTCCGCACTGGTCACGCACCTATGCGCCGGGCCGTGAGTTGAAGGCCTACGCCGACCACTGCGTCGAGAAGTACGGGATCGGCTCCCGCATCCGGTTCGACACCGAGGTCACCGGCGCGCACTTCGATGCCGATGACGATGTCTGGCGCGTCGAGACCGATGGCGGCACCATCACCGCCCGGCACCTGATCAACGCCGCCGGCGTGCTCAACGTCCCGAAACCGCCCGATATCGCGGGCGTGGACAGCTTCGCGGGCACCACCGTACACACCGCCCGGTGGGACCATGACCTCGATCTGACCGGCAAGCGGGTCGCGGTCATCGGCACCGGGGCCTCGGCGGTGCAACTGATCCCCGAAATCGCCCCGATCGTCGCGCAGCTCAACGTGTTTCAGCGCACTCCGATCTGGTGCTTCCCGAAGCTCGACATGCCGCTGCCCGCGCCGGCGCGCTGGGCGATGCGGCTGCCGTTCGGCAGCTCGGTGCAGCGCGCGCTCAGCCAGACCTATGTGGAGGTCACCTTCCCGCTGACCGCGCAGTATCACTGCGTCTTCCCGCTGTCGGGCAGTGCGCGTCGACTCGGGCTGAACTATCTGCGCCGCGAGGTCGCCGATCCCGAACTGCGCGAACGCCTGACGCCGCGTTACGCCGTCGGATGCAAACGACCGGCGTTCCACAACGGCTACCTGAGCACGTTCAACCGCGACAACGTGCACCTGATCACCGAGCCGATCGACCACATCGAACCGGCGGGCGTGGTGACCGCCGACGGTGTCACCCACCAGATCGATGTGCTGGTGTTGGCCACCGGTTTCAAGGTGATGGACGTCGATTCGGGCACTTTTCCGCTGATCGGGCTGGGCGGACAGGCACTGGCCGAGTTCTGGTCGCAGCACCGGATGCAGGCCTACGAGGGCGTCAGCGTGCCCGGGTTCCCGAACTTCTTCAACATCTGCGGACCCTACGGGTACGTCGGCTCGTCCTACTTCGCGCTGATCGAGACCCAGACCCGCCACATCGTGCGGTGCCTGCAGCACGCCGACCGCGGCGGCGCCACCCGGGTGGAGGTGCGCGCCGAGGCCAACGATCGGTACTTCGACGAGATGATGCGCAAACGGCACCGGCAGATCTTCTGGCAGGACAGCTGCGCGACGGCCAACAGCTACTACTTCGACCGCAACGGTGACGTCCCGCTGCGGCCGGCCAGTACGCCGGAGGCGTACTGGCGCAGCCGCAGCTTCCCGTTGACCGATTACGAGTTCACTCGGTAGTCACCGAGAGTGACGAACTGTCGTGATCTACTCGCACTTCTGCGCCCAAATGTTCGTTTGGGCGAGGATCAGACAGAAGCCTTGAGCTCTTCGACCTTGTCGGTGCGCTCCCAGGGCAGGTCGATATCGGTGCGACCGAAATGACCGTAGGCGGCGGTCGGCGCGTAGATCGGGCGCAGCAGGTCCAGGTCGCGCACGATCGCACCCGGGCGCAGGTCGAACACCGCGGTGATGGCCTTCTCGATGCGGGCCGGGTCGACCGTCTCGCTGCCGAAGGTCTCGACGAACAGGCCGACCGGAGCCGCCTTGCCGATGGCGTAGGCGACCTGGACCTCGACGCGTTCGGCGAGGCCGGCCGCGACCACGTTCTTGGCGACCCAGCGCATCGCGTACGCGGCCGAACGGTCCACCTTTGACGGATCCTTGCCGGAGAAAGCGCCGCCGCCGTGGCGTGCCCAGCCGCCGTAGGTGTCGACGATGATCTTGCGGCCGGTCAGACCGGCGTCACCCATCGGCCCGCCCAGAACGAACTTGCCGGTCGGGTTGACCAGCAGGCGGAAGTCCGAGGTGTCCATGGTGTCGTGGTTGAGGTCGGCCAACACCGTGTTGACCACCTTCTCGCGGATATCGGGCGCCAGGGTGGCGTCCAGGTCGATACCGGCGGCATGCTGCGTCGAGAGCACCACGGTGTCCAGACGCACCGGCGTGGTGCCGTCGTACTGCACGGTGACCTGCGTCTTGCCGTCCGGGCGCAGGTAGTCCAGCACGCCGCTCTTGCGGACCTCGGTCAGCCGGCGCGACAGCCGGTGCGCCAACGCGATCGGCAGCGGCATCAACTCCGGGGTGTCCTTGATGGCGTAACCGAACATCAGCCCCTGGTCGCCGGCGCCCTGCAGGTCCAGCGGATCGCCCGCACCCTCGACCCGGGTTTCGTGCGCGGTGTCGACACCCATCGCGATGTCCGGGGATTGGCGGCCGATGCCGATGTTCACACCACAGGTCTCGCCGTCGAAGCCCTTGTCCGACGAGTCGTAGCCGATCTCCAGGACGCGATCGCGCACCGTCTGGTTGATATCGGCGAAGGCTTCCTTCGCCGAGGTGGTGACCTCGCCGATGACGTGCACCTGGCCGGTGGTCACCGCGGTCTCGACGGCGACACGCGACTTGGGGTCGACGGCCAGCAGCGCATCGAGGATGGAGTCGCTGATGGCATCACAGATCTTGTCGGGGTGTCCTTCGGTCACCGACTCACTGGTAAACAGCCGACCTGCGCTCACGTGACATCCTCCAAATAGTTAGGTAGGCGAATCATAACGTTGTTCTCTGGCAGCCAACCGCGTGAGGGCGGTTGGCGCAACCGTTGGCCGCAGTGTCCCGCGGTTGTCAATGGTGCAGGAACGCTCCGATCGCGTCCACGATACGGCTCGCCATCAGAGTCTTCGAACCGTGCTCCAGCGCGGTCTCGGTTCCATCCGATGCCAGCATCCATCCGTCGTTGTGGTCGACCTCGAACGCCTTGCCCTCCCCGACGGCATTGACGACGAGCATGTCGCAGCGCTTGCGGCGCAGCTTGGCGCGCGCGTGGAACAGCACGTCGCCGTCGGCGTCGCCGGTCTCGGCGGCGAACCCGACGATGGCCTTCATATTGGGCAGCTGCCCCTCGGCCCGGGCCCGGACGGCCCCGGCGAGCACATCGTCATTGCGCGTGAGATCGATCGACGAAGGCTCCGAGGCCCCCTTCTTGATCTTGGCGGTCGCCACATGGGCGGGCCGGAAGTCGGCGACCGCGGCGGCCATCACCAGCACGTGGTTTTCCGGTGCCAGCTTGGAGACCGCGTCGCCGAGTTGGGCCGCCGAACCGATGCGCACCACGTTGACCCCGGCCGGATCGATCAGACCCGAGGTGTTTCCGGCCACCAGGGTCACCTCGGCACCGCGCTGGGCCATCACTCGGGCGACGGCATAGCCCTGCTTACCGGAACTGCGATTGCCGATGAATCGGACGGGATCCAGCGGTTCGCGGGTGCCGCCGGCGGTGACGAGCACCTTGACCCCGGACATGTCGTAGGGCAGCGCATCCCCGCGCTCCAGCAGCAGCCCGGCCAGGGTGGTGATCTCCTCGGCCTCGGGCAGCCGGCCCGGACCGGTATCGGCACCGGTGAGGCGCCCGGACGCGGGCTCCAGCACGACGCTGCCGCGACGGCGCAGCGTGGCCACGTTGTCGACGGTGGCCGGGTGGAACCACATCTCGGTGTGCATCGCCGGCGCGAAGAGCACCGGACACCGCGCGGTGAGCAGCGTTCCGGTCAACAGGTCATCGGCGCGACCGGCCACGGCGCGGGCCAGCAGGTCGGCGGTCGCCGGGGCCACCACCACCAGATCGGCCTGCTGACCGATCCGGACGTGCGGCACCTCATCGACGTTCTCGAACACCCCGGTGTGCACCGGTTGCCCGGACAGCGCCTCGAAGGTGGCGGCGCCGATGAACTTCAGCGCCGACTCGGTGGGAACGACGCGGACGGAATGTCCGGCCTCGGTCAACTGACGGACGACCGTGCACGCCTTGTAGGCGGCGATGCCCCCGGCAACGCCGACGACGATGCGTTTGCGGTCGGTCATGTCTCGGGCCGGCGCCGTCGGTTACTCGCCCTCGGCGTGCTCGAGCAGGTCGGAGTGGATCTCACGCATCGCGATCGACAGCGGCTTCTCCTGCAGACCCGGCTCCACCAGTGGGCCGACGTACTCCAGGATGCCGTCACCGAGCTGGTTGTAGTAGTCGTTGATCTGCCGGGCGCGCTTGGCGGCGTAGATCACCAGCGCGTACTTGCTCGACGCACGACTGAGCAACTCGTCGATGGGCGGGTTGGTGATACCCAGCGGGGTGTCGTAGGCGCTGGCGGCGTCGATGTTCTCGACAGGCGTGGTCACGAAATATCTCCCAAGATGTACGAAGTATCGGCGTTAGAGACGATGCAGTTGGTGATGCTGAGGCAAACCGGCTAATGGGCCACCAGCAAGGATACCAATTCCGAGCAGGCCGATTCCAATTGACGGTTGACGACCACCACATCGAAGTCGTCCTGGGCCGCCAGTTCCTGACGCGCCGTCGCCAGTCGGCGGGCCTGGACCTCCGGGCTCTCGGTGCCCCGGCCGGTCAGCCGCTCCTCCAGCGTCGCCCAGCTCGGTGGCGCCAGGAACACCGATGTCGCCTCGGGCATCGCGGCCTTGACCGCTCGGGCGCCGGCCAGATCCACCTCGATGAGCACCGGGCAACCGGCCGCGACCGCGCGGCGCACCGGCGCCGCGGGCGTCCCCGAGCGGTGCAACCCGCCATGGATATCGGCCCACTCGAGCAGTTCACCGTCATCGATCAGTCGCTGGAACTCGGCCGCCGAGACAAACGTGTAGTCCACACCGTCGACCTCACCGGGTCGCGGTGCGCGTGTCGTCACGGACACGCTGAAATGCAGGTCGGGAATCCGGTCGCGCAGACACCGCACGACCGTCGACTTCCCGACGGCGGACGGGCCGGACAGCACCACGACTGCAGCCCCGTCCGGCCCACCACCGGTCTTCAAAATGTTCGCGCTTTAGGAGAAGTCGAACTTCTCCAGCAGGGCCTTGCGCTGACGATCGCCGAGGCCGCGCAGACGGCGGGTCGGGGCGATCTCCAGCTCGGTCATGATTTCCTGCGCCTTGACCTTGCCGACCTTGGGCAGGGCCTCCAGCAATGCGGAAACCTTCATCTTGCCCAAGACCTCATCGGTCTCGGCGTCGGTGAGCACCTGCTTGAGGTTGGTGCCGCCGCGCTTGAGCCGATCCTTGAGCTCGGCTCGCGCTCGACGTGCGGCAGCAGCCTTCTCCAACGCTGCCGCGCGCTGTTCGTCGGTCAACTGGGGAAGGGCCACGGGGTTCCTCCGTCTCTCGCCATCTGTTGTTTCGTCACGGCTGGATCACGTAACCAGCCAGCGACGACGACCGTACCCACGCAACCTGACGAAAGCTAACCCCACCCCCGGGTTCTGCGGCCAAAAGACCAGCGTGTACAGCGTGCGAGCACGACGCCGGATTATCGGGTCCAGGTCCGCACTTCGCGAGCCGAGAACCTGATGTGCCTGCATATCAATGGTTTTCGCCGCTTCGGCTGGTCGGCGCGGGTTTCCGCGGACGACGCCCGACTTTGCGGAAACGCGAATTCTGGCGGTCGGATGAGAAATTTTCGCTGGTCATGGCGTGTCGGGCGTGTCGCAGCCCCGTCACCTACCGGTCGGTAGCCGTCCTAAAGATTCGGTTGCGGGTCAGAGTAGGATCGGCGCCCCAGCAGTCTGCGAACGACCCGGTCGAAGCGCCGATCGGGACCCCACCCGGCCGGTACGGTCGGGCGATGTCAGCAGCCCGACGGACCGCGTGCGCCGTCCTGGCGACCGTGCTCGTCGCGCTCACGACGAGCCCTGCCGCGCCGGCGCGGGCCTGTGGTTGCGGCGCCTACATCCCCGACCGGGCGGGCGCGTCGGTGGTCGACGAGCGCCCGCTGATCACCTGGGATGGCAGCACGCAGAACATCCTGATGTCACTCGACGTGCACGGCGGTTCCGATCGTGCGGCCTGGGTGATGCCGGTCCCCTCAGCCGCCAACGTCACCCTGCGGCGAGGCCACCGTGTTCGACGAACCGGAACGGCAGCCGGCCGGGCTCCGTCGATGTCCTCGGCACTCGGCGCATCGGCCCGTGCGAGGTATCCAGCCGGCAACCGACACCCCGGCCACTCAGCTGACCGGCACCCTGCAGCCGCTGCGGCTGTCCTTCACCTCGGACACCTTCGAGCGGGCGCCGGCCGATACGGCCCACCAGCACGTGATCCAGCACAGCCCAACCGCGGTGACCTGACCGGCCGCGTTGATCCTGGCCGTGGCGGTGACGGCGCCGGCCGTCGCGCTCATCCGCCGCCGCCGCGCTCAGCCCAGGTAGGCGACCTGATCACGCAGCGTGGCCGTCGCCGCGCGTAACGCATCGATATCCGGACCGGCTCGCAGGATCTCGCGCGACACCGCGGGCAGCACCCGCGTCCCCAGCCGACCCAGATCCTCGACACGCCCGCCCTGCGCACCCACCCCCGGTGCCAGCACCGGCCCGCCGAGGGCACCCAGCTCCGGTAGCTCGGCCAGCGTCGCCCCCACCACGACGCCCACCGAACCGCTTGCGCTGCGCGCATTCTCGGCCGCGACGGCGTCGACGATGGACTGTGCGACGGTCCGGTCTTCGGCGACGGCGCGCTGCACGCTCGCCCCCTCGGGGTTGGAGGTCGCCGCCAGCACGAATACTCCCCTGCCGTTGGCGGCGGCGACGTCGAGCAGCGGACGTAGCGATTCGAAGCCCAGGTACGGTGACGCGGTGACCGCGTCGGCGGCCAACGGTGACTCGCCGGCCCAGGCCCGGGCGTAGGCGGCCATGGTCGAGCCGATATCGCCCCGCTTGGCGTCGGCGAGCACCAGCACCCCGGCCTCGCGCAGACCCGCGAATGTGCGTTCCAACACCGCGAATCCGGCCGAACCGTAGGCCTCGTAGAACGCGACCTGCGGCTTGACGATGGCGACCTCGGCGAAGGCCTGCACACAGATGTCGCTGAACACGCGCAGCCCGTCGACATCGGTACCCAGACCCCAGGCCGTCAACAGCTCCGGGTGCGGATCGATGCCCGGGCACAGCGGACCCCTGGCCGCGACGGCCTCGGCCAGCCGTGCGCCGAAGGGCGTCACTTCTCGGCCAGCTGGCTGTGCAGCTCCTGCAGCGAACGCACCCCGATATCGCCACGGATACCGGCCTCGATGCCCTGCACCGCCGCCGAGGCGCCCTGCACGGTCGTCACGCACGGGATGTTGACCGAGACTGCGGCCGACCGGATCTCGTAACCGTCGACGCGCGGTCCGGAGTTGCCGTACGGGGTGTTGATCACCATGTCGACCTCGCCGGCGCGGATCACGTCGACCGCCGAGCGGCGACCGTCGGAACCGGGTTCGCTCTCGGTCTCGAAGTGCTTGCGCACCTCGTCACACGGAATACCGTTGCGACGCAACATCTCCGCGGTGCCCTCGGTGGCCAGCACCCGGAACCCGAGGTCGGCCAGCCGCTTCACCGGGAACACCAGCGAACGCTTGTCCCGGTTGGCCACCGACACGAACACCGTGCCCGAGGCCGGCAGCGATCCGTAGGCCGCGGTCTGGCTCTTGGCGAAGGCCGTGCCGAAGTCGCGGTCGATGCCCATCACCTCACCGGTGGACTTCATCTCCGGGCCCAGCAGTGAATCGACCTGGGAGCCATCGGCCTTACGGAACCGGTGGAACGGCAGCACGGCCTCCTTGACCGCGATCGGCGCGTGCGGGGACACCGTGGCCCCGTCACCGGTGCGCGCCAGCACACCCTCGGCGCGCAGCTCGGCGATGGTTGCGCCGAGCATGATCCGGGCGCAGGCCTTGGCCAGCGGCACCGCGGTGGCCTTGGAGACGAAGGGCACGGTGCGGCTGGCCCGGGGATTGGCCTCCAGGACGTAGAGCACGTCGTCCTTGAGGGCGTACTGCACGTTGAGCAGGCCCACCACGCCGATACCGTGGGCGATGGCCTCGGTGGCGTAGCGCACCTTCTCGATATCGGTGCGGCCCAGCGTCACCGGCGGCAGCGCGCAGGCGGAGTCACCGGAGTGGATACCGGCCTCCTCGATGTGCTCCATCACGCCACCGATGTACACCTCGGTGCCGTCGCACAGCGCGTCGACGTCGATCTCGATGGCGTCCTCGAGGAAGCGGTCCACCAGCACCGGGTGCTCCGGGGACAGTTCGGTGGCCCGGGTGATGTACCCCTGCAACGTCTCTTCGTCGTAGACGATCTCCATGCCGCGTCCGCCCAGCACGTAGGAGGGGCGCACCAGCACCGGGTAGCCGATGTCGGCGGCGATCCGGCGGGCCTGCTCGAAGCTGGTGGCGGTGCCGAAGCGCGGTGCGGGCAGTCCGGCGTTGACCAGCACCTCACCGAACAGGCCGCGGTCCTCGGCCAGATCGATGGCCTCGGGTTTGGTGCCGACGATCGGCACACCGGCGCGCTCCAGCCGCTCGGCCAGCCCCAGCGGGGTCTGCCCGCCGAGTTGCACGATCACACCCACGACACCCGGCCCGCCCGCACCGGACTCCTGCTCGGCGTGGTAGACCTCCAGCACGTCCTCGAAGGTCAGCGGTTCGAAGTACAGCCGGTCGGCGGTGTCGTAGTCGGTGGACACGGTCTCGGGATTGCAGTTGACCATCACGGTCTCGAACCCGGCCGCACTCAGCGTGGTCGCGGCATGCACGCAGCTGTAGTCGAACTCGATGCCCTGCCCGATCCGGTTCGGCCCGGAACCCAGGATGAGTACCTTGGGCCGCTGCGCCTGCGGGGCGACCTCGGTCTCGGCGGACGGGTCGAGCTCGTAGCTGCTGTAGTGATACGGCGTGCGGGCCTCGAACTCGGCGGCGCAGGTGTCGACGGTCTTGTAGACCGGCCGGATACCGAGGCGCTCGCGCAATGCCCGGACTCCGGCCTCACCGGCCAGTTCCGGTCGCAGCGCAGCGATCTGGCGATCCGAGAGGCCGCTGTGCTTGGCGCGGCGCAGCAACCACTCGTCCAGCACCGGTGCGTCGACCAACTCGGTGCGCAACGTCACCAGGGTGGCGATCTGATCGACGAACCAGGGGTCGACCCCGGACGCCTCGGCCACCTGCTCGACGGTGCCGCCGAGACGCAATGCCTGCTCGATGTCATACATCCGGCCGTCGGTGGCGGTGCGCAGATCGGTCAGCAGCTCCTCCAGGGAGGCGTCCCGGTCCGGGCCGGTCCAGAAGCCCGCCTTTTTGTTCTCCAGCGAGCGCATGACCTTGCCGAGCGCCTCGATGAAGTTGCGGCCCAACGACATCGCCTCGCCCACCGACTTCATGGTGGTGGTCAGCGTCGGGTCGGCGCCGGGGAACTTCTCGAAGGCGAACCGCGGCGCCTTGACCACCACGTAGTCCAGCGTCGGCTCGAAACAGGCCGGGGTTTCCTTGGTGATGTCGTTGACGATCTCGTCGAGGGTGTACCCGATGGCCAACTTGGCGGCGATCTTGGCGATCGGGAACCCGGTCGCCTTGGAGGCCAGCGCGCTGGAACGCGAGACGCGCGGGTTCATCTCGATGACGATGAGCCGGCCGTCCTCGGGATTGATGGCGAACTGAATGTTGCAGCCACCGGTGTCCACACCGACCTCGCGAAGGATGGCGATGCCGAGATCGCGCATGGTCTGGTACTCGCGGTCGGTCAGCGTCATCGCCGGGGCGACGGTCACCGAGTCGCCGGTGTGCACGCCCATCGGGTCGAAATTCTCGATCGAGCAGACCACCACCACGTTGTCGTGGTGATCGCGCATCAGCTCGAGCTCGTATTCCTTCCACCCGTAGATGGATTCCTCGATCAGCACATTCGCCGACGGGGAGGCCGCGAGTCCATCCCCGGCCATCCGCTCGACATCCTCGGCGGAGTAGGCCATGCCGGATCCCAGGCCGCCCATCGTGAAGCTGGGCCGAACGACGACGGGCAACCCCAGGTCGGCGACGGTGTCGCGGACCTCGTCCATGGTGAAACACACCCGGCTGCGCGCCGATTCGCCGCCCACCTTGGCCACGATGTCCTTGAACTTCTGGCGGTCCTCGCCACGCTGGATGGCGTCGAAGTCGGCGCCGATCATCTCGACGTCGTAGCGTTCCAGCGCCCCGCTCTCATACAGCGCGACGGCGGTGTTCAGCGCGGTCTGGCCACCCAGGGTGGCCAGCACGGCGTCGATCTTGTTGCCGCGTTCGGCCTGCTGGGCGATGACCTTCTCGACGAAGCCCGGGGTGATCGGCTCGACGTAGGTGTTGTCGGCGTATTCGGGGTCGGTCATGATCGTCGCCGGGTTGGAGTTGATCAGCGTGACCTGCAGGCCCTCGGCGCGCAGCACGCGGCAGGCCTGGGTGCCCGAGTAGTCGAACTCGGCGGCCTGGCCGATCAGGATCGGGCCGGAGCCGATCACCAGCACATGGTTGAGGTCGGAACGACGTGGCATTACTACTTCTCCTCTTCCCCGCGAGCGTGCGTGTCTGCGCACGACACACCCTGGAAATTCCTACACATGCGCACGCTCGCCGCGTCTGCAATCACTTCTTGCCGTCCAACAGGTCGATGAACTGGTCGAACAGATACTCGGCATCGCGCGGGCCGGCCGCGGCCTCCGGGTGGTACTGCACCGAGAACGCACTGCCGTCAACGAGTTTGATGCCCTCGACGGTGCCGTCGTTGGCGCAGGTGTGGCTGACGATGGCCCGCCCGAACGGGGTGTCGAACTCCTCGCCCGCCTCACCCTCAAGGGCAAAACCGTGGTTCTGCGCGGTGATGGCGACGCTGCGGGTGGCGTGGTCGATCACCGGGATGTTGATACCGCGGTGCCCGAAGACCATCTTGTAGGTGGACCGACCCAGCGCGCGGCCCAGGATCTGGTTGCCGAAGCAGATGCCGAACAGTGGGATCTCGGCCCCGAGCACCTCGCGGGTCACCTCGACGATGTGATCGGCGGTGGCCGGGTCGCCGGGACCGTTGGACAGGAACACGCCGTCGGGCTTGAGCCCGGCGATCTCCTCGAATGTGGTCGAAGCGGGCAGCACGTGGCTGCGGATACCGCGCTTGGCGAAGTTGCGCGGGGTGTTGGTCTTGATGCCCAGGTCGATCGCGGCGACGGTGAACCGTGCCTCGCCGATCGGATCCACCGTGTAGCGCGTCGCGGTGGACACCTCACCGGCGAGGTCGGCGCCGAGCATCGAAGGCTGGTTGCGCACCCGGTCGACCAGCGTCGCGGTGTCCGCGAGGGCGTCACCGCTGAAGATGCCGGCCTTCATGGAGCCGACGGTGCGCAGATGCCGGACCACCGCCCGGGTATCGATACCGGCGATGCCGACGACACCCTGGCGCACCAGCTCGTCATCGAGGGTGCCCGAGGCACGCCAGCTGGAGGCGCGCGGTGAGGCGTCGCGCACCGCGTAGCCGGCGACCCAGATCTTGTCGTCGCGGCTCTCGCCGTCGTCGGCGTTCCAGCCGGTGTTGCCGATCTGCGGCGCGGTGGCCACCACGATCTGGCGGTGGTAGCTGGGGTCGGTCAGCGTCTCCTGATAGCCGGACATCCCGGTGGAGAACACCGCCTCGCCCAGCGTTTCTCCGGTGGCTCCGAAGGTCGTTCCGGTGAACACCCGGCCGTCCTCCAGTACCAGGACTGCCTTTTCGCTGACGGTCACTCGTCCTCCTTGACCCAGTTCTTGGTTTCGGTCCGGTCGTCGGCCCGGAATCCGGTATCGATCTCGGTGCCCGACGGTAGTCTCCAGCGGATGGCCACGATGCCCTCGTGCGTCAATGCCTTGCCTGCCATCGCCCGCTCGCCACGCACCGCCAGAATCGATTCGTCGGGGATCCAGATCGGCCCGGTTCCACTGCGCCGCAGCATGATTCCTTCGGGGTAGCGGGTCAGCACCGCCTTGGAGCGAAAGCCCAGTGCGGCCGCGGCCACCTTGTCGTTCCAGTGCGGTGCGATGGTGCTGCCGACGTAGAGGCCTTCGGTGGGTCCGGTCAACACCGGACCGACGGTGTCGGGCAGTGCGGGCAGATTGCCGATCAGTTCGGCTTGCCGCTCGATGCGGTGGCGCCAACCGGTGAGCAGCCGCCGGATGAAGAAGGCGATCAACAGCGCGATGACGACGGCCAGCACCAGCGACCCGATCAGGGTGCCCTCGTTCATGACATCACCGGACTCACCCCGTCACGGGCGGTCACCTTGCCGCGCAACATCGTCAGCGTCACCGCGGCGGGCAGTTCCATCGACTCGAACGGCGTGTTGTCCGACCGGCTGGCCAGGGCGGACCCGGTGACCGTCCAGGTGGCGTCCGGATTCACCACCGTCAGGTTGGCTGGCTCACCGACCGCGAGCGGCCGGCCCTGATCGGGCAGCCCGACGATCGCCGCCGGTGCCTCGCTCATCACGCGGGCGACATCGCGCCAGCTCAGCATGCCCGGCGCCACCATGGTTTCGACGATGACCGACAGTGCCGTCTGCAGACCGAGCATGCCGGGGCGTGCATTGGCGAACTCGCAGCACTTCTCCTGCTCGGCGTGCGGCGCGTGATCGGTGGCCACGCAGTCGATCACGCCGTCGGCCAACGCCTGGCGCAATGCGGTGACATCACTGGCCTCCCGCAGCGGCGGGTTGACCCGGTTACGCCCGTCGTAGCTTGTCAGCACGCCGTCGTCGAGCAGCAGATGGTGCGGGGTGACCTCCGCGGTGATCGAGATGCCTTGTTCCTTGGCCCATCTCAACAACTCGACGGTGCCGGCGGTCGATGCGTGGCAGATGTGCACGCGGGCGCCGGCATCGCGGGCCAGGATTGCGTCGCGGGCGACAATGGACTCCTCGGCCGACCGCGGCCAGCCCGCCAGACCCAGCTTGGCCGCATTCGGGCCCTCGTGGGCGACGGCGCCCACGGTCAGTCGGGGCTCCTCGGCGTGCTGGGCGATCAGCACGCCGAGGCCGGCGGCGTACTCCAGCGCGCGGCGCATGATCAGCGGATCGTGCACGCAGATGCCGTCATCGGAGAACATCCGGACCTTGCCGGCGCCGGCGGCCATCAGGCCCATCTCGGTGAGCTGTTTGCCTTCCAAACCGACCGTGACCGCACCGACAGGGTGCACGTCGACCAGGCCGACCTGCTGGCCGCGGTGCCACACGTGGTCGGTGACCACCGAGCTGTCGGCCACCGGGTCGGTGTTGGCCATCGCGAACACGGCGGTGTAGCCGCCGAGTGCCGCTGCGGCCGAACCGGTTTCGATGTCCTCGGCGTACTCGCGGCCCGGTTCGCGCAGGTGGGTGTGCAGGTCGACGAAGCCGGGAAGCAGGATCTGGCCGGCGGCGTCGATCACGGTATCGCCGGTCAGGTCCGATCCGATGTCGGCGATCTGCCCGTCGGCGATCAGCACGTCGACGGGCTCGCCCTCGCCGTAGAGCCGTACACCCTTGATCAGCACACTCACACCGTCACTCCCAGGTTCTCGGCGCCCGTTCCCACGAGCAGGTGGAACAACACCGCCATCCGCACATGCACTCCGTTCGAAACCTGTTGCAGCACCGCCGATTGCGAGGAATCGGCCACCGAGTACGCGATCTCCATACCGCGCAGCATGGGGCCCGGATGCAGGACCACCGCATGCTCGGCCAGCTGCGCCTGACGCTTCTCCGACAGTCCGTACAGCGTCGAGTACTCGCGCGCCGACGGGAAGAAGCCGCCGTTCATGCGTTCGGCCTGCACCCGCAGCATCAGCACCGCATCCGCGGCCGGTAGTTCGGCGTCCAGGTGGTGCGACACCGTGACCGGCCAGCCCGCGACGCCCACCGGCAACAGCGTCGGGGGTGCAACGAGCACCACCTCGGCACCGAGGGTCGACAACAGTTCGACATTGGAGCGTGCCACGCGGCTGTGCAGCACGTCGCCGACGATCACCACGCGCCTGCCCTCGATATCCCCGAGACGCTGGCGCAGCGTGAGTGCGTCCAGCAGCGCCTGGGTGGGGTGTTCGTGGGTGCCGTCACCGGCGTTGATCACCGAGGGTCCGCCCTGCTCGTCGACGGTCCAGGCGGCAAGTTGTTGCGGCGCACCGGAAGCCGGGTGCCGGATGATCAGCGCGTCGGCGCCGGCGGCGCGCAGGGTCAGCGCGGTGTCCCGCAGCGACTCGCCCTTGGCCACCGAGGATCCCGAGGCGCTGACGTTGATGACGTCGGCGCTCATCCACTTGCCCGCCACCTCGAACGAGACCCGGGTGCGGGTGGAGTTCTCGTAGAACATCGTGATGATGGTGCGCCCGCGTAGCGTCGGCAACTTCTTGACCTCGCGGCCCAGCAGCGCCTCGCGGAAGCGGTCGGCATCGTCGAGAATCGCGGTGGCCTCATCGCGCGACAGGTCCGCCGCCGTCAGCAGATGTTTCATCTGGCCGGCCCGCCGTATGGTGCGATCCGCACGCTGTCCTCCCCGTCGGGTTCCTGCAGGCGCACCTTGACGTTCTCGGCGCGCGAGGTGGGCACGTTCTTGCCGACGTAGTCGGCGCGGATGGGCAGCTCGCGGTGGCCGCGGTCGACCAGCACCGCCAGTTGCACGATCCGGGGCCGGCCGATATCGCGCAGCGCATCGAGCGCCGAACGCACCGACCGCCCGGAATACAGCACATCGTCGACCAGGATGACCAGTGCACCGTCGATGCCCCCGGCCGGGATGGACGTGGATTCCAACGGGCGCGGCGGCTTGATGTTCAGGTCGTCGCGATACAACGTGATGTCCATCGCGCCGTGCGGCAGCGCCACTCCGGAGAACTCCTGCACCCTCTCGGCCAGACGTGCGGCGAGCGTCACACCTCGGGTCGGGATTCCCAGCAGCACCACCCGAGGGGCATCGGAGGCGTCCAGCGCGGTCTTCTCGATGATCTGGTGCGCGATGCGCGAGATGGTCCGGCTCACATCCGCGGCGGACATCAATTCCCGGTCGGGGCTCGGCATGGCTTCGCCCACAGTCAACCTGGACCTCCTTCTCCGCCTCTCGGGACGGATCGTTAAAGGACGTCGAACTGCCGGTGAGCATAGCATCGGTGCGGCTCAGTAATCTCGACCGGATGAACCTCGACAACAACCAGGCCTCGGTATCCGAGGCCATCGATGCCGGGCTGCTGGCCGGGGCGGTGACCCTGGTGTGGCATGCCGGTCGGGTCGTCCAGGTCAACGAACTCGGACACCGCGATGTCGAGGCCGGACTGCCCATGCAACGCGACACGGTGTTCCGGATCGCGTCGATGACCAAGCCGGTGACCGTCGCCGCGGCGATGTCGCTGCTGGAAGAGGGTCGCTTCCGCCTCGATGATCCGGTGGCCCGGTGGCTGCCCGAACTGTCCGGGTTGCGGGTGCTGATCGAACCGCACGGACCGCTGGACGACACCACGGCCCTGCGCAGGCCCATCACCTTCGACGATCTGATGACCCACCGGGCCGGGTTCGCGTATCCGTTCTCGATCACCGGGCCGCTGGCCAAGGCGTACGGTCGGTTGTCGTTCCGGCAGAACGAGCAGCGTTGGCTCTCCGAGCTCACCGAGTTGCCGCTGGCTCATCAACCCGGCGCCCGCATCACCTACAGCCACGGCACCGATGTGCTCGGCATCGCGGTGTCGCGGATCGCAGGCAAGCCGCTGCACGAGGTGTTGTCCGAGCGGATCTTCGACCCACTCGACATGTCCGACACCGGTTTTGCCCTCTCACTGGTACAGCGACGCCGGATGGCCACCATGTACGCCCTCGGGCCCGATGACACGCTGCGCGATGACGTGATGGGGCCGCCGGCGCTGACGCCACCGGAGTTCTGCGCCGGCGGTGCGGGTTTGATGTCGACGGCCGACGATTACCTGCAGTTCGCCCGCATGTTATTGGGCGGCGGCGAGGTCGACGGGGTGCGGGTGCTGTCGCCGCAGTCGGTGCGGCTGATGCGTACCGACCGGTTGACCGAAGAGCAGAAGAGCCACAACTTCCTCGGCGTCCCGTTCTGGATCGGCCGCGGGTTCGGGCTGTCCATGTCGGTGGTCACCGACCCGGTGCAGTCCGAGCGGTTCTTCGGTCCGGGCGGGCGGGGCACCTTCGGCTGGCCCGGCGCGTTCGGCACCTGGTGGCAGGCCGACCCGGCCAACGACGTCATCGTGCTGTATCTGATCCAGAACTATCCGGACCTGACCGCCGATGTCGCACAGGTGGCCGGTAACACCTCGATGGCGAAACTGCGCCTGGCACAACCGAAGTTCGTCCGCCGCACCTATCAGGGGCTGGGCCTCTAGACCGGCTCGAGGGCCCGGCGTGCGTATGCGCGCACGTCGGCGTCGACATCCTTGAGCGCCAGGCCGAGCGCCTCGCGGGCCGCGGCCTCCGAGTCCGCCCACCGGGTCAGGCTCAGCACGGCGGCCTTGCGCACGTCGAGGTGGGTGTCGGTGAGCGCCCGCGACAGCGATGGCACCGCCAGGTGCGCCGACACCCCCGACAGCGCCCGTGCCGCTCCCACCCGGATCTGCCAGGCCGGCTCGGACAGTGCCCGTTCGATCACCGGGATGTCGGCATCGGCGTCACCCAGCTCGCCGAGTGCGCCCAGCGCGGCGGCACGGACCAGCGGATCACGGTCGGCGAGCAAGGTGCGTACGACATCCGCACCGGCCATCAACGTCGCCAGCGCCTTGGCGACGGCGATGCGGACCTCACGGCTGTCATCGGTGGCCGCGACGGCCACACCCTCGACATCGTCGACCGAGACCAGCGCGCGTACCGCCTCGATGCGGACCCGTTGATCGGTATCGGTGAGCGCCTGCCGGTAGCCCGCAGCGGCCCCGGCCCGCCGCGAACTCAGCACGTACACCGTCGCGGCGCGCACCACCGGATCATCCGAATGCAGGTGCGCGGCAATGGCTTCGGGATCGGGTAGCACCTCGACAAGCTCGCGCACCGAATCAGCGGCCTGCAACCGTACCTCGCGGTCCCCGTCGCCCAGCGCGGCCAGCAGCGCCGGAGAGTATCCGTCGGGCAGGTTCTCCACCAGGGTCGCCACCGCGGTGCGCCGCACCCCGGCATCGGCGTCGGCGAGGTACTCCGACAGCTCGACCAGCGTCGGCTCGTCGAGTGCCAGCACCGCAGCGATCCGCGGGGACGGCGGCGCGACGACCGGTTCGGTGATCCGCGACACCACCGACGCCGGCGCCTTGCCGCCGAACAGTTCAGGCTGCTGCACCGCGACGACCGGGGCATTCGAC
Organism: Mycobacterium sp. NPDC003323; assembly: GCF_053589535.1. Taxonomy (NCBI): domain Bacteria; kingdom Bacillati; phylum Actinomycetota; class Actinomycetes; order Mycobacteriales; family Mycobacteriaceae; genus Mycobacterium; species Mycobacterium sp. NPDC003323. The sequence goes on along the minus strand of NZ_JBSFSB010000001.1, from coordinate 990,531 downwards.
GGCACGTGGTCCAGGCCGGGCACCGGGACCAGATACGGTGCCACCGGCCGCTTCAGGAACTCCATCTCACCGGCGGCGTTCTTGCGCAGGTTCAGGTGGAACCCCCACTCCGTGTCGTCGCGCATCGGCACGTCGGCCCGGTCATGGTAGAGGCCCCAACGGGATTCGGTGCGGGTCAGCGACGACCGCGCCGCCATCTCCGCGCAGTCGCGGATGAAGGACACCTCGACAGCACGCATCAGCTCGTGCGGGGTACGCGCCCCGATACCGGCCACCTCGTCGCGCATCCGCTCGAAGGTCTGCACCGCGATGGACAGTTTGGCGGCCGTCTTCGGCGGCGCCACATAGTCGTTGACGAAGCGGCGCAGCTTGTACTCGACCTGGGGTTGCGGTGGCCCGTCCGGTTGCCGCAAGGGCTGATAGATCAGCTCGTGAGCGGCGGCCAACTGATCGGCCGGCAGCTCGGTCGGCACCGGCGTATCGGCCAGCGTGCCCGCGGCGTGCTCACCGGCCAGGTCGCCGTAGACGAACGCGCCGATCATGTAGTTGTGCGGGACACAGGCCAGATCCCCCGCGGCATACAGTCCGGGCACAGTGGTGCGGGCGTGCTCGTCGACCCACACGCCCGACGCGGAATGTCCACTGCACAGCCCGATCTCGGAGATGTGCATCTCGATGTCGTGGGTGCGGTAGTCGTGACCGCGGTTGGCGTGGAACGTGCCGCGGGTGGGCCGTTCGGTGGTGTGCAGGATGTTCTCCAGGGCGGTCAGCGTCTCATCGGGCAGATGGGACACCTTGAGGTAGATGGGACCGCGGGCGGATTCGATCTCGCTGTGCACTTCGGACATCATCTGCCCGGACCAGTAGTCCGAGTCGACGAAGCGCTCCCCCGCCGCATTGACCTGATAACCACCGAACGGGTTGGCCACATACGCGCAGGCCGGTCCGTTGTAATCCTTGATCAGCGGATTGACCTGGAAGCACTCGATCCCGGACAGTTCGGCGCCGGCGTGATAGGCCATCGAGTAACCGTCGCCGGCGTTCGTGGGGTTCTCGTAGGTGCCGTACAGATAGCCCGACGCCGGCAGACCGAGCCGGCCGCAGGGTCCGGTGGCCAGGATGACGGCCTTGGCGGCAACGGCCACGAACTCGCCGCTGCGGGTGTTGAGCGCGGCCGCACCGACTGCCCGTCCCTCATGGACCAGCACTCGGACCGGCATCAGTCGGTTCTCGATCTGGATCTTCTCGCGCATCGAGCGTTGCCGCATCACCCGGTAGAGCGCCTTCTTGACATCCTTGCCCTCGGGCATCGGCAGCACGTAGGACCCGGAGCGGTGCACCCGGCGCACCGCGTATTCACCGTGCTCGTCCTTCTCGAACTTCACGCCGTAGCGTTCCAGCCGCTGCACCATCGCGAAACCACGGGTGGCGGTCTGATAGATGGTGCGCTGGTTGACGATTCCGTCGTTGGCCCGGGTGATCTCGGCGACGTAGTCCTCGGGTTCGGCCTTGCCGGGGATGACGGCGTTGTTGACACCGTCCATCCCCATCGCCAGGGCACCGGAGTGCCGCACATGGGCCTTCTCCAGCAGCAGCACCCGGGCGCCGTTCTCCGCGGCGGTCAGCGCGGCCATGGTGCCCGCGGTGCCGCCGCCGATTACCAGCACATCACAGTCGAGCCGAACGGTGTCGGCGAGATCGGGAATCATGAATTGTCCAATGCATCGATGAGTTCGGTACGCAATGCGCCGCGGTCCAGCCCCTCGGTCCGGGGTCGGGGGACCTCGCGCAACAGCCGCAGACCGCCGCCGCCCAGCACCGCCACCCGGTCGCCGAGTTTGAGCGCCTCGTCGACGTCGTGGGTGACGAAGACGATGGTCGTCGGGTGTGCCCGCCAGGTGTCGACGAGTAGACGCTGCATGGCCGCGCGTGTCTGTGCGTCGAGCGCTCCGAAGGGTTCGTCCATCATCACCGCCCGCGGCGCCCCTGCCAGCCCGCGAGCCAGCTGCACGCGTTGGCGCATGCCGCCGGACAGACTCTTGGGCAGGTAGTCGGCGTAGCCGGTGAGGTTGACCTCGTCGATCCAGCGTTCGGCGCGCGCCCGCCGGCCGGCCTTGGGGACGCCGCGGAGCTTGAGCGCCAGTTCGATATTGGAGCGCACGCTGCGCCACGGCAGCAGGGCGCTGTCCTGGAACACCATTCCGCGGTCCCGGGAGGTGCCGGTGACCAGTTCGCCGTCGGCCAGTACCCGGCCGGTATCGGGGGCCAGCAGGCCGGCCAGCGCCCGGAGCACGGTCGACTTCCCGCACCCCGACGGTCCGGTGAGGACCAGGATCTCACCCGGCTGCACGGTCAGCTCAAGATCCCGGACAACCGCAGAACCGGTGTAGGACAGGGTGACCGCGTCGAGCTCCAGTCGCATGCCGGCCGTGATCGTGGCGGTCATCGATTCGTCTCCTCGCCGCGCGGCAACCAGCGGGTGGCGCGCCGGCCGATGAGCTCGATGGCCGCGGCGGTGCCGAAGCCGAGCAACCCGATGGTGATGATGCCGACGAAGACCCCCGGATAGTCGAGCACGGTGTAGGCCTGCCAGGTCCGGTAGCCGACACCGAGCCGCCCGGAGATCATCTCCGCCGAGATCACACAGATCCAGGCCACCCCCATACCGACCGAGAGACCGCCGAACAGACCGGGCAGGATGCCGGGCAGGACGACCTGGCGCAGCACGTCGAGCCGGCCGCCGCCCAGGGTGCGCACCGAGTCCTCCCAGATGGTCGGCAGCGCCCGCACCGCATGCCGGGTGCTCACCATGATCGGGAAGTACGCGGCCAGGAAGGTGATCGAGACGATGCCGGCCTCGTCGGAGGGAAACAGCAGGATCGCCACCGGCACCACCGCGATGGCCGGGATGGGCCGCACCAGTTCGGTCAGCGGCCCGAAAATGTCCGCGAACCACCGGGACCGACCCAGCATGATGCCGGTCACCACGCCCAGCAGTGCCGCCAGTCCGAAGCCGGTCAGGATTCGGATCAGCGATTGCGCGAGGTCCAACCAGTACTCGCCGGTGGCGGTCCTGGCCGCGAGCGCCCCGGCGATCTCGGTGACGGTGGGCAGCGTGTCGAACCGCAGCCAGAACCGAAGACCGTTGGCGGTCAGCAGTTCCCACAGCCCGATCGCAGCCAGGACCGAGGCCACCCGGATCAGCCGGTGCCGCCACACTCCGGGCGCCGCCGGTCTCTTCGTCTCCGGCGCCGCCGTCGTGGGTGGGTCCAGCAGCGCGGTCACTCGACGCCTACCAGGGCTTCGCGGTACCCGACGACCGTCGCGCCCGAGTGGGCGGCGATATGCCGCTGCGCTCCGGCTCGGGTGGCGAACGGTAGGTACCGCGGTCCGTCCTGCACCCAGACCGCCTTGTCGGCGAACCATCGGGTACCCAGTTCGGTGTCCGGGACGTAGGCCGCACGCACCGTCGCACCGCGGGCTTCGGCCTCGCGTACGGCGCGCAGCAGCTGCGTCGGATCGGCCACCGCCTGGGTGCTGTTCGCGCCCTCCAGCCAGAGTTCGCCGCCGACCGGCGCGCTCGTCGCATCCAGTGCGGCGTCGTAGTCGAGGCCACGTTCTTCGAATGCCTTGCGCAGCGGCCTGTCGTTGACGAAGCCGGGGACGTCGAGTTCGGCGAAGTCACCGATCGACTTGAGGTAGGGCACGTCGCCTTCGAGCGCATCGACGAGGGACGGTTTGAGCGTGGTGTCGAAGGAGGTTCCACCGGGTCCGTTGTAGAGGTAAACCACCTCCTGCGGCAGACCGCTGCCCTCGGCGACGATGCGTGCGGCCTCCAGCGGCTCGTCGTTGAGGAATTCGGTCGCGTCGAGCTGTGATTGCAGGAAGGCGTCGAGCACCTCGGGGTTGCGGGCGGCGTAATCCTCGCGGACCACCACCCCGTGCAGTGTCGGATAGTCGAGTTCGGCACCGTCGTAGAGCAGCCGGGCCTTGTCCTGGAAGACCAGTAGTCCCGGCCATGCGACGAATTGCGAAAGACCCTCGACCTGACCGGATTCCAGCGCCGACGCGCCGACCTGCGGCTGCTGGTTGAGCACCTCGACACCGGTCTTGGGGTCCAGTCCGGAGCGTTCGAGGGCGCGCACCAGGGTGCCGTGGCCGGCGGATCCGACGCTCGCCGACACCTTCTGCCCGGCCAGGTCGGTCAGCGTCTGCGCCGGCGAGGCAGGGTCGACGACCACCATGTTCAGCGCACCCTTGGGGTGGTAGCCGGTGACCGAGACGATATCGGTGCGGGCGCGTTCGTTGGATTGGGTCTTGGAGCCGTTGATGAGCATCGGGTAGTCACCCATGGACCCGATGTCGATCTTCTCGGCCACCATCTGCGCGGTGATCGGCGCACCGGTGTCGTAGTCCTGCCAGGTGACGTTGTATCTGGTGCCGTTCTCGGCAGTGACGTCGGCCAACCGATGCTCCAGGAATCCCTTGGCTCGCAACAGGGTTCCGGCGGTGACGGTGTTGATGGTCTTGGACTGGTAGCCGATGACCACGTTGACGACGTCGTCGGAGGACGCGGTGGAATCCAGCGAGCAGGCGGTGGCGGACGCGGTGAGGGCAGCAAGCAGCGCAACGAGTGGTTTCTTCACGGGAGGCCTTAAAGGTGTCAGCGAATCAGGAAGGGCATGTTGACGGTCACGGCGCCGGTGGGACAGCGGGCGGCGCACGGGCCGCAGTACCAGCATTCGTCGACGTGCATGAAGGCCTTGCCGTTTTCCGGGTTGATGGCCAGCGAGTCGAGCGGACAGATCTCGACGCACAGCGTGCAGCCCTCGATACACAGTGACTCGTCGATGGTCACCGGGACGTCGACGCGGTTGTTCACCAAGCCCATGTCAGCTCCTCAGGTTTCGGGAGAGGTTGCCGCGCATGGTGATCCGATCACCACGCATGCGGATGTATTCAAGGTCGACGGGTCGGCCGGCGTCCAGGCAGGTGAGGCGTTCCAGCATCAGCAGGGCCGCGCCGTCGGGTACCTGCAGGGTGTCCGCGGAGTGCGGGTCGGCGGCGATGGCTTCCACGGCGAGCGCCGCGGAGCCGAGGCGCTGACCGCTGACCTGCTCGATGAGCGCGAACACGTCGTTGGTCTCCAATGGATGCCGGATGACCTGTTCGCCGATATCGGGTGCCAGATAGGTGAGATCAAGTGACAGTGGCAGGTCGCCGAGGTAGCGCAGCCGTTCGATGTAGACCACCGCGGTGCCTGGGTCCAGTTCGAGCTTGCGAGCGACCGCCGGTGGGGCGGCCATCGTCAGCACAGCCCTGACCTCGTTGCGCACCTCGCCGTAGTGCTTGAAGGTCTCCTTGAGGCCGACCAGCGCGTCAAGTCCGTGGTCGAGCTTGCGAACCGCGACATGCGTGCCGACGCGGGTGCCGCGGTCGATCAGACCTTCGCCCTTCAAGGCACCAAGCGCCTCACGAATGGTGTTGCGCGATACCGAGAATTCGGCGGCGAGATCGGACTCATTGGGTAGCCCGTCGGGATAGTCGCCGGCGTGGATCTGATGGCGCAGCAGGTCGGCGACCGGACGGGCCTGGTCGGCACGTGCGCGGCGGATCGGTGTCGGGTCTGGAACTGCCACTCGATCACCGTAGAACCGATTCTGGTGCCCCTGCCGCTGCCGAACAGCGCCGACGCCCGGCGTCGACTCATTGCGCCGGTCCTGCGGCCGAGAGACCAGCCGAAAGCCGGGCGCATCGTGGTATTACGCCACCCGGCCGGAGGTCGGGCATATTTCAATCGCGGTGAATCGAATATCCGCGGCGCCGCAACGAGAGTCAGCGAGTGTCATCGTCTTCCGGGCGCTCCGGTTTCAGGAGTTCTTCGGGGTGGAAGTGGTGGTTGATGGTGTCTTGGCCGGTGTCCATCAGTGGTGGTGGGTGCCAGTGCACGCGTCCGGTGGTGGGGTCGATGTGGGTGGTCCAGCCCAGTTCGGCGAGTTGGTTGTCGGGCCCGCAGCCCAGTCCGAGGGTGTCGGCGTCGGTGAGCCCGCCGTTAGCCCAGCTGGGCTCGGCGTGATGGGCCTGGCAATGGTTGGCACCCTTCGTGCAGCCCGGCCGGGTGCAGCCGCGGTCGCGGTTGTACAGCAGCAGGCGTTGGGCCTTGGTGGCCAGGCGTTTGGTGCGGCCCATGTAGAGCGGTTCGGCGGTGTGTTGTCGATACACCACCAAATAGTGGTGGGCGTGCTCGGCCAACCGGATCAGGTCCGGCATCGGCATCAGGGTGCCGGTCCCGGTGACCGCGATCCCGGCCCCGGACTCCAACTCACCCAAGGTGGTGGACACCACCACGGTGACGGGGAGCCCGTTGTGCTGGCCCAGGCGCCCCGAGGCCAGGATCTCGCGCAGCACGGCTTTGAGGGCGTCGTGTTGGCGCTGGGCTTGGGTGCGGGTGTCGCGGTACGTGGGCCCGGTCAGCGGCGGCAGCGATGGTGGCGGGGTGGCTGCGGCTGCGGCGGCGGCCTCGACCGCGTCGATCCGCTCGGCGAGCTCGTCGAAGGTGGTGGGCAGCGGTAGCTGTTCCCACACCGACGCCGGATCATCACACGGTGCGGGCGGTGATGCCGGCGGGTTGTGCGGCTCGGGTTGCGCCTCGGCATCGTTCTGCGGCGCCTGCGCTTCAGCGGCAGCCGTCTCTGCGTCCGCTTCCGCGTCGGATGCGGGAGTTGCCTGCGCTTCCGACTCGGCTTCGGCGTCGCTCTCCGGCGCTTCCGGTTCGGTGCCCGGCGCTTCCGGCTCGTCAGCTTCGGCGTCGGCCGGTGCCTCGGGTTCGGGGTTGGCCGGTGAGTCCGGGTCCTCGGGATTGTTGATCCCGGGACGGGCCCAGGTGTCATTCACCGTACCCAGATAGGCCGCCAGCTCCGGATCCACCCAGCCGGTGATCCGGGTCAACCCGTCGGCATCCTGCTGACCGATGCTGATACCGCGCTTGTGGCGCACGATATCGGGCCCGGAGCCATTCTGATTCATCAGATACAACGCGGACACCGCGGTGGCGTGCACCGTCTCGGGCGGGCTGCTCTGGGCCAGGGGCACCAGGATGGCCTCCAACTCCGCGCATTCGGCGGCATCGACATACTTGGCCGCCAGGCGCACCGCCTCGGCGATCACCGCCACATGCCCCTCACCGATAGTCCCCTGCGCCAACGCCTGCGCGCACAACCCCAACGCCGGCTCCAGCGTCTGCCCGGTGATCGACTGCCTAGGAGCCAGTTCCTCGGCGCGGCGCACCCGGCGCGCGGCCTCGCGCCCGGACAGTCGCATCCGGGTGCCCAGCACATCGGCCCAGTTCTTGCCGCCGATCTCATGCGCGCTGGCCCGCGCCATCAACGCCGCCAGAATCCGGTGATCGACCGCCTCATCCTGGCGGGCGCGTTCCTCGCGTTCGGACTGCAACGCCAACAACTCGGCGGTGTCGAACACCGAGAAATCAGCATCCAACAACGCCTTCACCGACGCGGCACGATCACAGACCGCGGCGGCCACCGCGTCCCGAGACTGCACCACATCCGACTTCATGACTCGAACATACGTTCGACCACCGACAAATTATGTCAGAATGTGACATCAGAGGCGTACGAGTCAAAAGAAAATTCTGAGGCGCGAAAGTGCGCCTCAGCCAACGCGTTACATCGAGCGCGACAGGATCCGGCCGAACTGCAGCAGCCGCTCCATCTGCGCCAGGCCGCCGTCGTCGACGGTCTTGGTATAGCGGAAGGACTCGCAGTACAGATCGCTGTCGGTGGCGGATGTGCGCCGGGCGCGGGTCACCAATTGCGTGTACATCCGCAACCGCACCTCGGAAAGTCGCCGCGTGCCGTCGCCGAGTACGTCGAACTGCGTGCTCAGGATGTGATCGCTGACGGTCGACAACAGGATGGTCCGCACCGACGATGTCAGCCGGCGGCGGTCGTCGTCGTAGTCGTCATCGGCGCGCCAGAGGATCAGCCTCCGGCCGTCGGTGGCGACCACCTCCTGCCACACGGCGGTGCCCCAGCGCTCCTCGGACTCACCGCGCGACATGATGAACGCCTTGACGTTGCCGTACTCGACCACCGAGCGCAGCTGATCGAGTGCCAGCTCGGGGTCGCGCAGGTACACCGTCGCGGCGTCCTGCAGGCTCATATACGGTGCCCAGTCCTGGGGCACGCTCATTCGGCGCCGTCCGACGGCTTCAGCGCCGCGGCGGCCGCACGGATCTGCGGCGTCACCAGCATCACCTGGCCGAGCACGCCGTTGACGAATCCGGGTGACTCATCGGTGGACAGCTCCTTGGCAAGTTCGACGGCCTCATCCACGGCCACCGGCTCGGGTACGTCCTCGGCGTGCAGCAGCTCCCACACCGCGACCCGCAAAATCGCACGGTCCACGGCCGGCAGCCGGTCCAGCGTCCAGCCCTGCAGATGCGAGGAGATCAGATCGTCGACATGGGCGGCGTGCTCGGTGACACCGTGGGTCACCGACACCGTGTACGGGTTCAGCGGCGAGATGTCGGACTGGGTGTGCGACAGAGCATTGCGCTTGTCGGCGGCCTCGGCCGCCGTGATTCCCCGCGCCTCGGCCTCGAAGAGCAGATCGACGGCGCGCTTGCGGGCCTGGTGGCGGCCCTTGTCACCCCTGCGGTCAGCCATTCACCCGGCCGAGGTACGAACCGTCGCGCGAGTCGACCTTCAGCTTGTCACCGGTGTTGATGAACAACGGCACCTGCAACTCGGCACCGGTCTCCACGGTGGCCGGCTTGGTTCCGGCGTTGGAGCGGTCGCCCTGCAGACCGGGCTCGGTGTGCGTGACGGTCAGCTCGACGGTGACCGGCAGCTCCAGGTACAGCGGCGCGCTCTCGTGGAAGGCGATCTGCACCGGCATGCCCTCCAGCAGGAAGTCGGCCAACCGGCCGACCAGGGCCTCCGACAGCGGATGCTGCTCGTAGTCCTCGGAGTCCATGAAGACGAAATCGGATCCATCGCGGTACAGGTAGGTGGCGTCGCGACGGTCGACGGTCGCGGTCTCGACCTTCACACCGGCGTTGAAGGTCTTGTCCACGACCTTGCCCGACAGCACGTTCTTCAGCTTGGTGCGCACGAAGGCCGGACCCTTGCCGGGCTTGACGTGCTGGAACTCGGTGATCTGCCAGAGCTGGCCCTCGATCTGCAGAACGAGACCATTCTTGAAGTCGGCGGTTGATGCCACGGTGTGTACAGCTCCTAGATCAGGTGATGACGGCCAGTTCCTTGGGGAACCGGGTGAGCAACTCGGGTTCGGGTGCGTCCTCGCTGCCGACGACCAGGGTGTCCTCGATTCGGACACCGCCCCGGCCGGGCAGATAGACGCCGGGCTCCACGGTGACCGCAGCGCCAGCAAGCAGTGTACCGACGGCCGACGCGCTGATTCCGGGCGCTTCGTGTATCTGCAATCCCACGCCGTGACCGAGCCCGTGCCCGAAGTTCCCGGCGTACCCGGCATCGGCGATCACCTGCCGCGCCGCGGCGTCGACGCCCGGCAGGTCCGCTCCCGGCGCCACCGCGCGGCGACCGGCCGCCTGCGCGGCCGAGACCAGCTGGTACAAGTCGCGCTGCCAGTCGGCGGCACTACCCAACACGAAGGTTCGGGTCATGTCCGAGTGGTATCCGGCCACCAGCGCACCGAAGTCGATCTTGACGAAGTCCCCGGTGGCCAACACCGCGTCGGTGGGCCGGTGATGCGGTATCGCCGAGTTCGCCCCCGCGGCGACGATCGTCTCGAACGAGACCCCGTCGGCGCCGTGATCGAGCATCAGCGACTCGAGCTCTCGGCCGACTTCCCTCTCGGTGCGGCCCGGCCGCAATCCACCGCGCGACACCAGATCGTGCAGCGCCGCGTCGGCGGCCTCGCAGGCCAGCCGCAGGATGGCGATCTCGCCGGCGTCCTTGACCTCGCGCAGCCGCTCGACCATGCCCGCCGCCCGAATCAATTCGACGCCGTCGGCGACGGATTCCAGCCGGCCGTATCCGTCAACGGTCACGACGTGGCTCTCGAATCCCAGTCGGCGCACGCCGGCCGCGGCGGCGCGCGCGGTCAGACAGGGACCGACGGCCCGCTCGACGACCAGTTCGGCGTCCGGCGCCTGCGCGGCGGCCTGCGTTACATAACGCCCGTCGGTTGCCAACACCGGCGTGTCCGCGTCGGCGCGCACCAGCAGGGCCGCATTGGACCCGGTGAATCCGGACAGATAACGCACGTTGACCAGGTCGGTTACCAGCATTGCGTCCAGCTCGGCGGCGACCAGCCGACGCCGCAGCCGGTCCCGGCGCTGAGAAATCGTCACGGTCGATGACGCTACTCGCTAGGCTGTCCCCTCATGAGCAAGTGGTTGCTGCGCGGACTCGTGTTCGCCGCACTCGTGGTGGTCCTGCGGTTGATCCAGGGTGTGCTGGTGGATTCGTTCCCGACGCAGGCCGGCTGGATCAGCCCGACCCTCGGACTTTTCCTGGCGATTCCGGTGCTGCTGTGGGCCTACGCCGACGGTCGCTCCGACGCCCGCTCGCAGAGCGATCCGGACCGCCGCCAGGATCTGGCGATGGTGTGGCTGGTGGCCGGCCTGATCGCGGGATTGCTCGGCGACCTGGTGTGCTGGTTCATCGGGCTGTTCTACCCGGCGCTGTACACCGGCAACCTGCTCAGCGAGCTGACCTCGTTCGCCGCGTTCACCGCGCTGCTGGTGTTCGTTGCCGGCGTCGTCGCGGTGACCATCGGCCGCTGGTCGGTGGATCGCAAGGCGCCCCCGTTCGTGCGTCGCCGCGAGGGTGATGACGAGCGTGCCGACACCGACGTGTTCGCCGCCGTACAGCCCGGCCCCGAGGAACAGGCCCGCAGCTAGCGGGTGCCCACCACGGAGTAGGCCGCGGCCAGCAGCGTCGGATCCGGCCCCTCCAGCCGGCCCGGCTTGGCCAGCCCGTCGAGCACCACGAAGCGCAGCACACCGGAGCGGTTCTTCTTGTCCCCGGCCATGTAATCCAACAGTTGTGGCAGCGCGTCGGCGTCGTAGCTGATCGGCAGGCCCAGCGCGGTCAGTACCCGGGCGTGCCGGTCGGCGGTGTCGTCATCGAGGCGCCCGGCCAGCCGGCCGAGTTCGGCCGCGAACACCAGGCCGACCGACACGGCGGCACCGTGGCGCCACTTGTAGCGCTCCCGGCGTTCGATGGCATGCGCCAGGGTGTGGCCGTAGTTCAGGATCTCCCGCAGCGCCGATTCCTTCTCGTCGGCGGCCACCACCTCGGCCTTGACGGTGATGGCCCGCCGGATCAGTTCGGGCAGCACCGATCCCGCGGGATCCAGCGCGGCCTCGGGGTCGGCCTCGATGAGGTCGAGGATCACCGGGTCGGAGATGAAACCGGCCTTCACGATCTCGGCCATGCCGGCGACGATCTCGTTGCGCGGCAACGTCTGCAGGGTGGCCAGGTCCACCAGGACGGCGAGCGGCTGATGGAATGCGCCGACCAGGTTCTTGCCCGCGTCGGTGTTGATCCCGGTCTTACCGCCGACGGCGGCGTCCACCATGCCCAGCAGGGTGGTTGGCACGTGCACGATGTCGACGCCGCGCAACCAGGTGGCCGCGGCGAACCCGGCCACGTCGGTGGCCGCTCCCCCACCCAGGCTGACGACGGCGTCCTTGCGGCCGATCCCGATGCGGCCCAACACTTCCCAGATGAATCCGACGACCGGCAGTTCCTTACCGGCCTCGGCATCGGGGATCTCGATGCGGTGCGCGTCGATGCCCGACTCGGCAAGATGCGCGCGGATGGCCTCGGCGGTCTGGGCCAGGGTGGGTTGGTAGAGCACGGCCACCTTGTGCCGGCCGGCCAGGGTGCGGCGCAGATCATCGAGCAGTCCGGTGCCGATGATGACCGGGTAGGGCCGGTCCACCTGGACGTTCACTGTCACGGGTTCACTCATTGCGTGCCTCTGCTCGTTTGGCCAGCGCCGCCGGGGTGGGCGGGGCCTCGGTGGTCGGTGCCGGATTGAGAACGGTGGGAAGGCGTCGCCAGGCCGGACGGCGACGGCGCCGCGGCCGCGACGGGCCGCAGCCCTGCAACCGGGTGACGATATGGCGCACCACGGCACCGGGATTGCGCCGGTTGGTGTTCACCCGCATGGTGGCGACCTCACGGAACAGCGGCACCCGGGCGTTCATCAGGGCGCGGTATTTCTCGGCCGGGTCGTCGCCGGCCAGCAGCGGCCGGGCGCTGCCGGTGGTGCGTCGGATACCTTCTGCGGCACTGATTTCCAGATAGATGACGGTGTGCCCGGCCAGCGCCTGACGCACCGCGGGGGTGGTGACCGCACCGCCGCCGAGCGACACCACGCCCTCGTGCTCGGCCAGCGCCTTGCGCACCACCTCGGCCTCGATCTCACGGAACACCGGCTCACCTTCGGCGAAGATATCGGCGATGCTGCGGCCGGTGGTCTCCACGATCGCAACATCGGTATCCAGCAACGGAACTCCGAGCGCCTTCGCGAGCCGCCGCCCGATGGTGGACTTGCCGGATCCCGGCATCCCCACCAGTACAGCCTTCGGCGCCATGATTATCCCGCCTGGGCAGCGGAGTCGTTCCCCGAGTCGCTCCGCTCCAGCCCGCCGGACCGCGCCGCGACGGCTGCCAGGTAGCTCTGCACGTTGGCCTTGGTCTCGGCCAGCGAGTCACCACCGAACTTCTCCAGGGCGGCGCGCGCCAGCACCAGCGCCACCATCGTCTCGACGACGACGCCCGCCGCCGGCACCGCGCACACGTCGGAACGCTGATGGATGGCGACGGCCTCGTCACCGGTGGCCATGTCGACGGTCGCCAGGGCGCGGGGCACCGTGGAGATCGGCTTCATCGCGGCGCGCACCCGCAACGGCTGGCCGTTGGTCATGCCACCTTCGAGCCCGCCGGCACGGTTGGTCGAGCGGATGATGCCGTCGGGACCGGGATAGATCTCGTCGTGCGCGACGCTGCCGCGACGCCGTGCCGTCTCGAACCCGTCGCCGATCTCGACACCCTTGATGGCCTGGATGCCCATCACGGCGGCCGCCAACTGACTGTCGAGCCGGTTGTCACCGCTGGTGAACGAGCCCAGCCCGACGGGCAGTCCGGTGACCACGACCTCGACGACGCCACCCAGGGTGTCGCCGTCCTTCTTGGCGGCCTCGATCTCGGTGATCATGGCCTGCTCGGCATCGGCATCGAAGGCGCGCACCGGGCTGTCGTCGATGCGGGCCAGATCCTGGGGCATCGGCGGCGGGCCGTCATAGGGCGCCGAGGCTCCGATGGAGATGACGTGCGAGACGACCTCGACGCCGAGCGCCTGTTGCAGGAAGGCCCGGGCGATGGTGCCCGCGGCGACGCGGGCGGCGGTTTCGCGGGCACTCGCGCGCTCCAGTACCGGACGCGCGTCGTCGAAGCCGTACTTGAGCATGCCGGCGTAGTCGGCGTGCCCGGGACGCGGACGGGTCAGCGGGGCGTTGCGCGCGGAGTCGCTGTCGAGCTGTTCGGCGGGCACCGGATCCGCGGCCATCACGGTCTCCCACTTGGGCCACTCGGTGTTGCCGATCTCGACCGCGATCGGTCCGCCGAGGGTGACCCCGTGCCGAACCCCGGCCAGGAGCGTGACCTGGTCCTTCTCGAACTTCATCCGGGCACCGCGGCCATAGCCGAGTCGGCGGCGCTGCAACTGGGTGGCGATGTCGTCGGAGGTCACCGACAGCCCGGCGACCATCCCTTCGACCATCGCCACCAGCGCGCGACCGTGGGATTCACCTGCGGTAGTCCATCGCAACACGTGGGACATTCTCCCATGCGGTGCACGGGACGACCGAATCCGTCACGGCGTCTGTCCGGGCACGCTGTATTGCAGCAGCACGGTGTCGATCCAGCGGTCGTGCTTGTGGCCGACCCGCACCAGCCTGCCCGCCTCCCGAAATCCGAAGCGGCGGTGCAGCCGCGCCGAGGCCGGATCACCGGAATCGGCGATCACCGCGATGACTTCGCGGATACCGGCAGCGGCGCACCGCTGCAGCAGCGCGGCCAGCAATTCGGCTCCACACCCGGTGCCGATCGCGGACGGGGCGACGTAGACCGAGTCCTCGACGGTGGCCCGGTACGCCGGACGCGTCTTCCACGGCGCGCAGTAGGCGTATCCAACCACCGCCCCGGCCCGTTCGACGACCAGAAACGGCAGCCCGGCGTCAACGATCGCGCCGAACCGCCGCACCCACTGGGCCAGGTCCGGGGCGTCGATCTCGAAGGTCGCCACACTGTTGCCGACGTAGTGGGCGTAAATGTCGGCGATGGCCGGTAGATCGTCGACGGTCGCGGTGCGCACGGACATGGCTTCCGAACCTAGGACCCCAGGTGCACCAGGGCGAGCGGAACCGCCGCACCCACACACATCGACGGCCCGTGCGGCACCGGGTCGGTCCGGCCGAACATCCGGGCCGTGAGCGCCCACACCGCGGTCAGCAGCGGTGCGGCGACGGCGGCCAACGTCCACACGTCGATCCCGTGGGCACCGGTGAGCGCCCCGAGGCCGAGCGCCAGTTTGACGTCACCGGCACCGAGGTCGGCCGGGACCGAAAGATGGATCAGCAGGTACACCCCGAACAACGCGGCGGCCCCGGCCAGCGCCGGACCGCCCTGTCCGGTCACACTCGCCGCGGCCAGGATCACCACCGCGCCCGGCAGTGTCAGTGCGTTCGGCAGCCGTCGCTCGCGGAGGTCGTAGATGGTCAGGGCCGTCAGCCACACCGCCACGGCCACCAGCCCCATGAATCGAGGTTAGGGCCCCGTGAGAGCGGCTCTCATCACCTCTTGGGGCGCGGTCATCCCGGTGAACTGCTCCACCTGCGCCACCGCCTGATGTAGCAGCATCTGCAGGCCGCTGATGGCGTGTCCCCCGCGGGCGGTCACCACGTCGGCCAGCGGTGTGGGCCAGGGATCGTAGATCGCGTCGAGCAGCACTGGAACGTCGGCGACGGCGTCGGCGTAGATCACGGCCACTTCGGGCGGCAGTGTGCTGACCGCGACATCGACAGCGCCCACCGGCCGACCCAACTCGACCCAGTCGACGTCGGCACCGAGTCCGCGGCCGACCGCGACGGGCGCCTCGGCTTTGTCCCGGTCCCGCGCCAGCACCGAAACATGCTGGACGCCAAGGTTTATCAACGCGGCAACGGCGGCCGGAGCGGTGCCGCCCGAGCCCAGTACGGCCGCCCGCCGCGGCGCGTCCAGATGCTCCGACAACGCGCCGATGACACCGTCGATATCGGTGTTGTCGGCGCGCCAGCCGGTGTCGGTGCGCACCAGGGTGTTGGCGGATCCGACGAGCGCGGCACGATCGGTGCGCTGCGACGCGACGGCCAGCGCGGCGAACTTGTTCGGCTTGGTCACCGACAGGCCGACCCATTCGGGGCCCAGACCGGCGATCAGATCCGGCAGTTGCTCGGCGGTGCATTCGATGCGGTCGTAGGTCCACGACGTCAGACCGAGCGCGCGGTAGGCGGCCAGATGGATATCCGGCGAGCGGGAGTGCGAGATCGGCGAGCCGAGAACGGCGAGCCGCCTGTCTCGCACGGCGGCGGGCCGCCTATCTCGCACTGTCGAGGACTCCATTGGCCCTGGCCAATTCGATATTGGCCAGATGTTCTTCGTAATCGCGGGTGAAGTTGGTGGTGCCCTGCAGATCGATGGTGACGAAGTACAGCCAGTCCCCGATCGCCGGATTCTCCGCGGCGACCACCGCCGGCCCTCCGGGTGAGCAGATCGGCGTCTTCGGCAGGCCGAGGGAGGCGTAGGTGTTCCACGGTGTGACCCGGGCCCGGTCGGCGTCGGTGGTGGCGACCTCGGTGCGGTCCAGCGAGTAGTTCACCGTCGAGTCGAACTCGAGTTTGCGGTTCTCGGCCAGCCGGTTGTAGATCACCCGGGCGACCTTGGAGAAGTCCTGCGGCTTGGATTCCCGCTGTACCAGCGACGCGACGATGAGGACCTCGTACGGGGAGATATTGGCGGTGGTGGCGGCATCCAGCAGCCCGTTGGCCTCGTAGGTCGCGGTGCTGGCACCGATCAGGCCGGCCAGGATCTGCTCCGGCGTCCCTGCCGGGTCGACGTTCCAGCTGCCCGCGGCGATCAGCCCCTCGAGCCGCCGATGGTCGTTGCCCATGGCGTCCAGACCGGGAGTGGCCCAGGGCGGTACGGCGAGCGCGGTGGGCTCGGCGGTGCCGGCGGCCTGCTTGAGATCGTCGGCGGAGACACATTCGCGGGTGCCGTTGAGGTCGACGCAGGAGGCGTTGGCGATCAGCGTCAGGATGCCCTCGGTGACGGCGTTGGTCTTGACGTCGGCGACGTCGTCGAGCTGACGGCCCTCCGGGATGACGAGCTGACCGACGCGATTGGCCGGGTCGGCCAACCGCTCGACGGCGCTGGCGGCCGGGATCTCGGTGCGCACCTTGTAGAACCCGGGCTGGATCGCCGCGATGGCCGGGTTGGAGGCCGCGGCCTCCACGAAGGCCTTCGACGAGGAGACGACATTCTCCTGCTGCAGGGTCTGGCCGATTGCGGTGGTGGTGTCCCCGTTCTGAACCTCGATGACCACATCGTCGACGCCGTCGCCGGCGAAGTCACCGGTCGAGCCGAAAATGTTGTGCCACATCCGCGATCCGATGAACACCGCACCCACCACGACGATGACCAGCGTGGCCAGCGCCAGGCCGGTGTAGAGCCGGCGGCGCCGCGCGGTCCGTCGGGCCCTGGCCCGGTCGGTACGGTTCATCCGCCGCCGGGGAGGTCCCACCGCGATCGGCTCATGGCGATCGGTAGTCCATTCCGAATCCCACTGGTCACTCATCGGCCACCCTTAATGCGGACCGGCGCTGGTCCAACCAGGTCTGCAGAATTCCCACTGCCGCAACCTGATCGACCATGGCCCGCTGGTTCTTGGCGCGTACGCCTGCATCCCGCAGCGCCCGTTGTGCACTCACCGTGGTCAGTCGTTCATCGGCCAGCCGCACCGGTATCGGCGCGATCAGCTCGGCCAGTCTGTCGGCCACCTCGACGGCGTCCTGCGCCGAGGAGCCCGAGCGGTCGGCGAGGGTGCGCGGGAGGCCGACGATGACCTCGACCGCGGCGGATTCCTCGACCAGCGCGGCCAGCCTGCGCAGGTGCCGTCCGGTGCGCTCACGCTTCACCGTCTCCAGTGGGGTGGCCAGGATCCCGTCGGGATCGCTGCCCGCCACGCCGATGCGCACCGTGCCGACGTCGACGCCGAGGCGTCGGCCCCGTCCGGGATCATCGGGACCGGGTCTGTCCGGTTGGCGGTCTGCGGGATCGGCCACGCGGCTAGCTCCGGGCGATCTCTGCGTGCAGCGCGGCCAACGCCGCGTCGATACCCGCCGCCCCCTTACCGGAACCCTGGGCCAGATCGGCCTTTCCACCCCCGCGGCCGTTGACCGGGCCGCCCAGCACCTTGACCAGATCACCCGCGTTGAGTCCCAGGTCCTGCGCGCCGGCGTTGACCGCGACCACGAACGGCACGCTGTCGCCCTCCCCCTCGGCGATCAGGGCGACGACGCCGGGCTCGGAGCCCAACTTGCCCTTGATGTCGCCGACCAGGCTGCGCAGGTCCCCCGCCGAGACTCCGCCGGCCATCCGCTGCGCCACCAGACGCACCTTACCGACGAGCTCCGCACCGGCGGCGGCATTTGCCGCGGCGGCGCGCGCGTTCGCAAGGCGCACCTTGTCCAGTTCCTTCTCGGCGGCGCGCAGTCGCTCGACCAGGTTGGCCACCCGCGCGGGCACCTCTTCCGAGGGCACCTTGAGCGAGGATGCCAACCCGGCCATCAGCGCGCGCTCCTTGGACAGATGCCGGAAGGATTCGAGGCCGACATACGCCTCGACGCGACGCACCCCCGAGCCCACCGAGGACTCGCCGAGCAGGGTCACCGGGCCGATCTGCGCCGAACTGCGGACGTGGGTTCCGCCGCACAATTCCAGGGAGAACGGACCGCCGATCTCGACCACCCGGACCTCGTCGGGGTAGTTCTCGCCGAACAGCGCCATCGCGCCCATCGCCTTGGCCTGCTCGAGGGCGGTGTTGAAGGTGTTGACCGCGTAGTCGGCCTGCACGGCCTCGTTGGCGACCTCTTCGATCTGGGTGCGCTGCGCCTCGGTCAGCGAGCCCTGCCAGTTGAAGTCGAAGCGCAGATAGCCCGGACGGTTCAGCGACCCGGCCTGAACGGCGTTGGGTCCCAGAACCTCTCGCAGTGCGGCGTGCACCATGTGGGTGCCGGAGTGGCCCTGGGTGGCACCGTGCCGCCAGGTCGGGTCGACCTCGGCGGTGATGGTGTCGCCCTCGACGAATTCGCCGGACTCGACGCGCACGCGGTGCGCCCACAGCGTCTTGGCGATCTTCTGCACGTCGGTGACGGTGGCCTTCGCGGTCTCCGAGGAACCGGTACCGGTGATGGTGCCCTCGTCGGCGATCTGACCGCCCGACTCGGCATAGAAAGGGGTGCGGTCCAGGATCAGCTCGACGGTGCCGTCCGCGCCGCCGTGGCTGACGACCGGCACCCGCGCACCGTCGACGAAGATGCCGAGAATGTTTGCCTGCGAGGACAGTTCGTCGAATCCGGTGAACTCGGTGGGTCCACCGTCGACGAGATCCCGGTAGGCCGACAGGTCGGTGTGGGCCTGTTTGCGGGCCGCCGCGTCGGCCTTGGCGCGTTGGCGCTGTTCGGCCATCAGCCCGCGGAAGCCCTCTTCGTCGACGGACAAACCGGCCTCGGCGGCCATCTCCAGGGTGAGCTCGATCGGGAATCCGTAAGTGTCGTGCAAGGTGAACGCATCGCTGCCGGACAGCACGGTGTCACCGGCCCTGCGGGTGCTCGCGGCCGCCTCGTCGAACAGCCGCGACCCCGACGCCAGGGTGCGGTTGAAGGCGGTCTCCTCGGCGACGGCGATGCGGTGGATGCGGTCGAAGTCGGTGACCAGTTCGGGATAGGACGGGCCCATCTCGTCGCGGACGGTGGTCATCAGCTCGCTCATGACGGGCTGATCGACACCGAGCAGCTTGGCGGCCCGGATGATGCGGCGCAGCAGGCGGCGCAACACATAGCCGCGGCCCTCGTTGCCGGGGGTGACGCCGTCGCCGATGATGATCGCCGCGGTGCGGCTGTGGTCGCCGATGATCCGGTAGCGGACGTCGTCGGTGTGGTTGCCCTGCCCGTAGCCGCGGGGCGCGTACTCGGCGACCTTGTCGATGACCGGACGCACCAGATCAGTCTCGTAGACGTTGTCCACGCCCTGCAGCAGGCACGCGATCCGTTCCACGCCCATACCGGTGTCGATGTTCTTGCGCGGCAGCGGACCGAGGATCTCGAAATCGTCCTTGCTGGTGCCCTCACCGCGCTCGTTCTGCATGAACACGAGATTCCAAATCTCGATATAGCGGTCTTCGTTGGCCTCGGGCCCACCGTCGATGCCGTATTCGGGGCCGCGGTCGTAGTAGATCTCCGAGCACGGACCGCACGGCCCGGGGATACCCATCGACCAGTAGTTGTCGGCCATGCCGCGACGCTGGATGCGCTCCAGCGGCAGACCGGCCACTTCCTGCCACAGCCCGATGGCCTCGTCGTCATCGAGATAGACGGTGGCCCAGAGCTTTTCCGGATCGAAGCCATAACCACCCTCGGACACCGGATTGGTCAGCAGCGTCCAGGCCAGCTCGATGGCGCCCTTCTTGAAATAGTCGCCGAAGCTGAAGTTGCCGGCCATCTGGAAGAAGGTGTTGTGCCGGGTGGTGATGCCGACCTCGTCGATGTCCGGCGTGCGGATGCACTTCTGGACGCTGGTGGCCCGCTCGTAGGGCGGCGTGCGCGCGCCCAGGAAAAAGGGCACGAACTGCACCATGCCGGCATTGACGAACAGCAGGTTCGGGTCGTCGAGGATCACCGAGGCGCTGGGCACCTCGGTATGTCCCGCTTTCACGAAGTGATCGAGGAAGCGTTTCCTGATCTCGTGTGTCTGCACGTGCTGCTGTCCTTTGGTTCGACCTGCGAATACTTCGACCGCACCACAGTACCGTTCGCGATCCTCAGCCCGACACGAAGCTCAGCCGCACCGATCTGCGCGGGTTGTCCCTGTTCAGGTCCACCAGCACGATGCTCTGCCAGGTACCCAGCAGCGGTGTGCCATCCCCCACCGGCACCGTGACCGACGGGGACACCAGCCCGGGCAGCACATGATCGGCACCGTGTCCGGGTGAGCCGTGCGCGTGCCGGTACCGGTCGTCGCGCGGCAGCAGGCGCTCCAGGGTGTCGACGAGGTCGTCATCGGAGCCGGCCCCGGTCTCGATGACGGCGACGCCGGCGGTGGCGTGCGGCACGAAGACATTGCACAGGCCGTCGCCCTTGGCGGCACAGAACCGCGTCACCTCCGCGGTCAGGTCGACGATCCGGCGGCGCGAGGTGTCCAGGTCCAGCATCTCGGTCTTCACGGTGTCGACCCTACGAGTCGGCCGGCGAATTGACACGGCCGTTTATCGGTCGGCGGCCGAGGGTACTTCTGCGACAACCGAAAAGCCCGCCAGCTGACACAGCACGGAGGAATGATGACCGTCACCGGAATCTTCACCGCAATTTTGATCGGCATCGTGGTCGGTGCGCTCGGGCGACTGGTGGTGCCCGGCAAGCAGAAGATCGGGATGCTGCTGACCATCCTGGTCGGCATCGTCTCCGCCCTGGTCGGCACGGCGCTGGCCCGCGCGATCGGCATCCCCACCACCACCGGCGGAGTGGACTGGATGGAACTGCTGGTCCAGGTCATCGTCGCGGCTGCCGGCGTGGCGTTGGTCACCGCGCTGGTGGACCGGCGCCGGACCCCGATCCTGGGCCGACGCCGATCGGGCATGTTCCGCTGACCCGCGCGTCGGTTCGGAGAGCGGCGCGCGTCGCGGCGTCGAGACCTCGCGGTCGGGGGTTCAGCGCAACGCGTCGCCGGGGAAACCCATACAGGGGTGCACCTCGAAGGTGAACACGCCGGCCTGTACACCGGGATCGGCGTTCATGATCTCGACGGTCTCTTCCACCGAGACCGCGAACACCCCGACCCCGCACACCTCGGAGTCATCCATGACCGGCAGCACGATGACGAGCTTGCCCTCGTCGCGTAGCCCGAAATTGCGCCTGCCGTGCTCCCACACGTGCTGCGGGGCGTCGGCGGCCGTCGCGTTCGGCCCGTCCTTGAGCAGCATCAGGCTGTAGGTCTTGGCGGTGCCGAGCACCGCGTTCATCTCGTCATCGCTGAACGTCTTCATCCGCGCTTCCTCCGAAGGATCGCCCGCAACTTCTCCAGCCGCGTCGAGATTTCCCGCTCGGCACCGTAGGTGGTGGGGTGGTAATAGTCCACACCCACCAGCTCGTCGGGTGCATATTGTTGCGACGCAACGCCACCCGGCGCATCGTGGGCGTACTTGTATCCCACCGCATTGCCCAGTTTCTGGGCGCCGGAATAGTGCCCGTCCCGCAAGTGCGGCGGGACCAGACCGGCCTTGCCCGCGCGGATGTCGCCCATCGCCGCGCCCAGTGCCGTCGTCACCGCATTGGACTTGGGTGCGGTGGCCAGGTGCACGGTGGCGTGCGCCAGGGTCAGCTGCGCCTCGGGCATGCCGATGAGTTGCACGGTCTGGGCGGCGGCCACCGCGGTGGGCAGCGCCGTCGGATCGGCCATCCCGATGTCCTCGCTGGCCAGGATCATCAGGCGGCGGGCGATGAACCGCGGGTCCTCCCCCGCGGTCAGCATCCGGGCCAGGTAGTGCAGCGCGGCGTCGACGTCGGAGCCGCGCACCGATTTGATGAAGGCGCTGATGACGTCGTAGTGCTGATCGCCATCGCGGTCATAGCGCACCGCGGCCTGATCCAGCGATTGCTCGACAACCTCCACGGTGATCCGCTCGCCTGCTTCGGCGGCCACCTCCAGCGCCGTCAGCGCCCGGCGCGCATCCCCGGCCGACAGTTTGACCAGTAGCTCCAGCGCGTCGTCGTCGACCGCCACCTTGCCGGCGAGCCCGCGTTCGTCGGTCACCGCGCGCTGCAGCACGGTGCGGATGTCCTCGGGCCCCAGCGGCTGCAACTGCAGGATCAATGAGCGTGACAGCAGCGGCGCCACCACCGAGAACGACGGGTTCTCGGTGGTCGCCGCGACCAGCAGCACCACCCGGTTCTCGACCGCAGCGAGCAGCGCGTCCTGCTGGGTCTTGGAGAACCGGTGCACCTCGTCGATGAACAACACCGTCTGCTGGCCTCGGATCGCGGCATGGCGCGCCTCTTCGATGACGGCGCGCACCTCCTTGACCCCGGCGGACAGCGCCGAAAGCGCCTCGAACCGGCGCCCGGTGGCACCTGAGATCAACGAGGCCAGCGTGGTCTTACCGGTGCCCGGCGGGCCGTACAGGATGACGCTGGCCGCACCGGAGCCCTCCACCAGACGGCGCAGCGGCGAACCCGGCTTGAGCAGGTGCTGCTGGCCCACCACGTCATCGAGTCCGGCCGGGCGCATCCGCACGGCCAGTGGGCTGGCGGCCGCGGGCAGCGCATCGCCCGGAGGCGGGTCCCCGGGCATGTCGAACAGACTGTCGGCCACCCCTCAACGCTAGGTGGTGACGAAGTCGATGAGCTCCTCGACCCGCCCGATCAGCGCCGGCTCCAGATCATTCCAATCCCGGACCCGGCCGCGGATGCGCTGCCAGGCGCCGGCGATATCGGTCTGGTCGGCGTGCGGCCAGCCGAGTGCCGCACAGACACCGTGTTTCCACTCGATCCCGCGCGGTATCACCGGCCACGCCGTGCGCCCGATCCTCTCGGGTTTGACTGCCTGCCAGATATCGATGAACGGGTGCCCGACCACCAGCGTGTGTTCTCCGCCCGGTCCGCGACGCACCGCGTCGGCGATCCGGGACTCCTTGGACCCCGCGACCAGGTGGTCGACCAGCACGCCGAGCTTGCGACCGGGCCCCGGCCGGAACTCGGCGACGATCCCGGCGAGATCGTCGATGCCGCCCAGATACTCGACGACCACCCCCTCGATGCGCAGGTCGGCACCCCAGACCTGCTCGACCAGTTCGGCATCGTGGCGGCCCTCGACATAGATGCGGCTGGCCAGTGCCACCCGCGCCTTGGCGCCGGTCACTGCGACCGAGCCCGACGCGGTTCGCGCCGGCGCCTTGACGATCTTCGGGACGGTCAGGATGACCGGTTTGCCCTCGACCAGGAAGCCGGGACCGAGCGGAAACGAGCGCACCCGCCCCGAGCGGTCCTCCAGTTCCACCCGCCCGTTCTCGATGCGCACCACCGCGCCGACGAATCCCGTGGAAGGATCCTCGACCACCAGGCCTTTGTTCGCCGGGTGTTCCACCGACCGAACACGTTTCGGCGTGTGCGGGTTGCGGGACAGGATGTCGGAGCCGTAGCGATCAGTCACGCGGGCGATCCTAGGAACGGCGCCGGCCGACGCGGCGCTGCGACATGCCGCCGTCACTGCATCGAGATCTGCGCTTGACTTGAAGCGCTTCAAGTTCGGCAGAGTGGTCGCCATGACCACCGAACTCGCCGAGGATCTGACCATCCAGCAGGTGGCGCGGCGCACCGGACTCAACGAATCGGCGTTGCGCTATTACGAGCGCATCGGGTTGATCGAACCGGTGCCCCGCGACGAGAGCAGCGGCCACCGCCGATTCCCGCCCGAACTGGTCACCGCCGTCGAGGCGCTGGCCTGCCTGCGCGGCACCGGGATGTCGGTGCAGGACATGCGGTCCTATGTGGACCTCATGCGGCGCGGGCCCGACGCGGCCGCCGAGCAGCAGCGCCTGTTCGCCGAACACGAACGGCGCCTCGGCGAGCAGATCGCACGGCTGGAACTACGCCGCCGGTACGTGGCGGCCAAGGCCCGGATGTGGGGTGCCCGCGCCGACGGCAACACCGCCGCCGAACAGCAGATCATCCGCACCGTCATCGAACTGAGTGACCGATTACTGGAACAGGAGGGCGCACATGAGCGCTGACACCGTGCTCGTCACCGGAGGATCCGGATTCATCGCGACCCACACCATCGCGCAGCTGCTGACCACCGGTCACCCGGTGCGCACGACCGTGCGATCTGCCCAGCGGCGCACCGAGGTCACCGACACGTTGGCCCGCGCCGGCGTGGACACCACCCTGCTGAGCTTCGCGATCGCCGACCTTGATACCGACGACGGTTGGGATGATGCCGTGCGCGGGGCACCCCATGTTCTGCACATGGCCTCACCGTTTCCGCCGCAGCAGCCCACCGATCCCGACGAGCTGATCGGGCCCGCCCGCGACGGCACGCTGCGGGTGCTGCGCGCCGCCGCCCGCCACGATGTGCGCCGGGTGGTGTTGACATCGTCGTTCGCCGCAGTCGGCTACAGCCCGAAGCCCTCGGACCGACCGTTCGACGAGACGGACTGGACAGATCCCGATGACGACAACAGCCCGTACGTGCGGTCCAAGACGCTGGCCGAACGAGCGGCCTGGGACTTCGCGGACGCTCACCCCGATGGCCCGGAGCTGACGGTCATCAACCCCGTCGGCGTCTTCGGCCCGGCCCTCGGGCCGAACCTGTCGAGTTCGGTCGGCATCATCGCCTTGTTGTTGGGCGGTCGGCCGTCGCCGCTGCCGCGAGCGTCGTTCTCGATCGTCGATGCCCGGGACGTGGCCGATCTGCACATCCGCGCGATGCGCAGCCCCGCCGCGGCGGGCGAGCGCTATCTGGCCGTGGCCGGCGCCCCGATGACACTGCCGCAGATCGCGGCGACGCTGCGCGCCCGCCTCGGCACCGCCGCCGACGCGGTGCCTGTCCTCGACGCCCCCGACGACGAGATCCGGGCCGCGGCCCGCGACACACCGGAGCTGCAGGCCTTCGTCGATCTGCTCGGTCCGCCGCGGAGGATCTGCGGCGCCAAGGCCGTCGATCAGCTCCGGTGGCGACCGCGGCCGGCCGCCGATGCGGTGACCGCGACCGCGCAAAGCCTGCTGAACCGCTAGCCCGGCCCTGTTACGGCGGCGAGCTTCTCCGGCGATGAGGTGATCTCGTCGATCACGGTGTGGATGAAGCGCATCTTCTCCAGCACCGCGGGCGGCAGGACGAACGGATACAGATCGTCGTGACCCATCGAGCGGTTCACCATGTTCAACGCCCAGGTCAACGGCAGCCACATCTCGATGATCGTGTCGAACCCACTGGGCCCCAGGGCTCGTCGGTCGAAGGTCGCACCGGCCGGGGCCAGCCCGAAGGCCGCGGCGGTGTCCAGGGTGTCCCGGATGTGCAGGTAATGGGCGAACGTCTCGGCCCAGTCCTCGGCGGGGTGCATGGTGGCGTAGGAGGACACGTGGCGGTCCTGCCAGCCCGCCGGCGCGCCCTGGCTGTAGTGCCGGTCCAGCGCGGCCTGGTAGTCCAGGTCGGGGTCGCCGAAGAGCTCCTCGAACCGTTCGCGGTACTCCGGTGACGGGTCGACCAGCCGGTAGAAGTAGTAGTGGCCGATCTCGTGGCGGAAATGGCCCAGCAGGGTCCGGTATGGCTCCTCCATCGACACGCGCAGCTGTTCGCGGTGCACATCATCGCCCTCGGCGAGGTCGAGGGTGATCACACCGTTGGCATGCCCGGTGAACACCTTCTGGAACTCACTGGAGAGCAGGTCGAAGGCCAGCCCGTAGTGCGGGTCGTCGGCACGGCTGACGACCGGGAGTTTCAGCTCGGCCAACTCGGCGATCAGGCGGCGCTTGGACCGCTCGGCGGCCGCGAAGGCCGCCATCGCCGCGGTGTCACCATCGGCCGGACGGGTCCTGGTCAACGCACACGATGCGCACAACCGGGCACCTCCGTCCGTTTCGACCAGCCAGTTGCATTCGGCGGCATACAGATTGGCGCACAGCGCGTACTTCTTCTCGTCGACCGCCCCGGCGTGGTTGCTCTCGTCGCTGCTGGCGATCACCAGCAGCGCCATGTCATCGAGGGAGAAGCCCAGCGCCGAGCCGCAGGACAGGCACTTGGAATTCTCGAACGCCAGTCGCCGGCCGCAGTTCGGGCAGTTGAAGTCCCGCATGCACGCTCTCCCTCATCGCACGGACGGTTGCTGGTGCCCGCTTCGGATCGCGCTCAAACCAGGTCATCTCGGCGCGACATCGACAGAGACCTCGATCACGCTACTCTCCGACTCTGTGTAGATGATCCCGCGCAGCGGCGGTACATCCGCATAGTCGCGCCCGAATCCGACCACCACATAGCGCTCGTCGACCATCTGGTCATTGGTGGGATCCAGGCCCAGCCAGACGTTCTGCGGGGTCCACACCGCCGCCCACGCGTGTGTCGCGTCCACGCCCACCATGCGTTCCTTGCCCGGCGGCGGATCGGTGGCCAGATATCCGGACACATAACTGGCCGCCAGACCGTTGGCCCGCAGGCAGGCGATGGCCAGCCGGGCGAAATCCTGGCAGACCCCTTCCCGGGCGGCCAGCACCTCGGCCACCCCGGTCGAGATCGTGGTCGAACCGGACCGGTAGGTGAAGTCGCCGAAGATGCGTGCATTGAGGTCGCGCAACACCTCGATCAACGGTCGCCCCGGCTCGAAACTCGGTGCGGCGTAGGCACGTACCTCGTCGGTGATCTCCGGCGGCGCGAGATCGAGGGTGAATTCGGATGCCAGCGCCCCGTCCGGGCCCACCGGCCGCGCGATCTCCCACGGCGCGCGTGCCGACCCACCGTCGTAGCGCTCCGGTGCCGGCGGATCGACCTCCACCACCGATCGACTGGTCACCGACAGCATGCGGTGCCGCTCGGTGACGTGGAAATACGAACTCAGGTTGCCGTAGGCGTCGTGGCTGGTGGACCTGTCGGAGGCCTCGGGTTCGATGATCAGCTCATGGGACAACATGCGCTGTCCTGGCACGTCGCGCGGCGTCAGGAAGCCGCGGCCGTAGGAACCGGTGACATCGTCGGAGTAGCGGTAGGTGGTGCGATGGGTGATCTCGTAGGCGCGCGGCACGGGCGGGGTCACGGCAGCAGCCTCCGCTCGTCGGGTCCCCACAGCGGTTGCATCCCGGTGGGCAGCGACAGATGCGCGGTGGTGATGAGGTCGGACAGTTCGCGCAGGTCGGCATGCAGACCGTCGAGGAGGTCGGCGAGTTCGGTACGGGTGCCGCCGGTTCCGGTGATCTCCAGATCCGCCGGGTCCACCCGGCGCAGCCGTGCGGTGATGTCGTCGGCCAGTCGTTCGGGGCGCGACGAGCCCGACGCGGACGGCAGCCGGCGCAGGTCCTGATGCAACCGGTCGAACTGATAGATCAGTGATCGCGGGTTCTCGCCGTCGAAGAGCACGAGGTCGGCGACCGCGACGATGCTGACCTTGCCGAGGTTCCGCCGGCGGTAGATCACCGAGGACTCGCACGCCACCAGCATCGACTCGGTGACCGTTTGTTCGGCGCCCGGCCGGCGCACCGTGGTCAGCGTCGCCCGCAGCAGCGCGGTCAATCCGAGGCTGCGCTCGATACGTTTGCCGATGTCCATCATGGTCCAGCCGATGTCCTGGACCATCGATTCGGCGGCCATTCCCGACAGTGCCAGCATGCCGGCCAGGGTCTGGGTGTGTGCGGTCAGCAGATAGGCGTCGCCGGCGGCATGGGACTCGGGCTGGCGCGCCCGGGCACCCACGGCGCGGTCGACGGCCGCCAGCACCATCCAGGTGTCATTGGACATCTGGTCACGCACGCCGCGGGCGGCCTGTCCGAGGCGTTCCACCGATTGGGCCAGCGACCCCGGACGGCGACGGTCCGCGGTCAGTGACCACAGTGTGCTGAGCGCGACCGCGATGGCCTCGTGGTCGTCATCGCGCACTCCCGTGTCGGTACCGGTGACCGCACCGACGGCGGCCAACAGCACCGGCACGCACTGGCTTTCGGCCATGTCCTGGCGGTACCGGAATTCGTGGTAACGCTCGCGGGTCACGGTGAGCAGCCGCGCCATCTGCTCGGCGCGTTCGGCGTACCGGCCCAGCCAGAAGAAGTCCGACAGCACGCGCGGCGAGCTGACCCCCCTGGTCGGGCTCGGCGTCATGACCGGTAGGTCCACCGACGGCGCCGGCACGGCCTGCGCCCGGTCCGGGGTCCGTACCCAGACATCCTTGGCGGCAACGGTATCCAGGGTGTATGCGGCGTTACCGGATGCCGGCAGGAAACCCAACCCGCCCGTCATCGGCGCGTATCCACCACGCTGGGCCACCGTGAACAACCGCATGCCGACATCGGCCGCGGACACCCCGCCGGGCAGGAAATCAGTGGGCGCGGAAGAGAATTGCGGCAGTTCCTGGCCCACCCACTGCCACGGGTTCGCGCCGATGCGGGCGGCCAGTTCCTCGCGCGCCGACAGCGACAGCGCGGGCCCGACGATCGTCGGGCCACCGGTGACGGGTTTGATCAACAATCCCGACAGATGTGCCAGCAGATGCGAACGCTCCACATCGATACCGCCCCAGTACATCTGCGGCGACCCCAACTGCGGGGACTCGCCGACCAGCAGCTCGGCCAGTTCCGGCAGGAAGCGTTGCAGTCCGGGACTTTCCAGGATTCCGCTGCCGAGCGTGTTGACCACGGTTGCCGCACCGCGGCGCAGCACCTCCACCAGACCGACGACCCCGAGCCGGGAATCGGCTCGCAGGTCCAGCGGATCGACATAGTCGGCGTCCACGCGACGCAAGACGACATCGACGCGTTTGAGCGTGCCCAGCGAGCGCATCCACAGCTTGCCCTCGCGTACCACCAGGTCGGCGCTTTCCACCAGGGGAAAGCCGAGCACGCTGGCCAGGTAGGCCTGGTCGAACGAGGTCGCGGACTGGGTGCCGGGGCTCAGCACCACCACGACGGGTTCCTCGGCGGTTTCCGGTGCCGCATCGATGAGCGCCAATCGCAGCGCCTGCGCCCAGGGCGACGCCGGCCGGGGGCCGATGTGTTCGTACAGATCGGGTGCGGCGTGCGCGATGACGCGCCGGCCGGCCAGCGCATACCCCGCGCCCGACGGCGCCTGGGTCCAGTCGGCGTTCACCCGGAAGCCACCGTCGGCGGCGCGGCTGACATCGCAACCGTGCAGGAACAGCTGATGCCGGCCCGGCACCTCGATACCGTGAGCGGCCCGCACATAGGCCGGGTGCGCGAACAGCAGCTGCGGCGGCAGCACGCCGCTGGTGACCGAGCGTCGCTCGCTGTACAGGTCGGTCAACACCGCGTCCAGCAGCCGGGAACGCTGCACCACACCGGCTTCCAGGACATCCCAGTCGGCGGTGGAGATCAGCAGCGGCAGTGCGTCGAGGTGCCATGGTTCGGCGATACCGCCGTCCCCGGGCGCGCCACCGGCGGCGTCGGCCTGCTCCACGTGCACATAGGTGATGCCGTCGTCATCGACCAGGTTGCGCACCGTCTCCCGGAGCCGGTCGAGCCCGTGACGGCCGCGGTCGGCCACGCATTCGGCGAGTTCCTGCCAGGCCGGCCGGACGTTGCCGGAGGCATCGACGAACTCGTCGTAACCGTTGCCGACGGTGCCCCGGACGTCGAACAACGCCTGCTGGGCGCGTCGACTCCGGTACCCGGCGAGCACGTCCTCGGCGCGTGTCGTCATCTCTGTGCGAAGAACCATCACCGCGAAACGGTACGCACCCGGCGCGGACAGCGCAGGAGTGGATGGCTACTCGATGACCGCCGTGAGGTCGAAGTCGTAGAAGGCCTCCTTCACCGCCTGCATGAGGGCCTCCCGGCTGTTGTCGGCACCGGGTTCCCACGCGGCGACCGTGATGCACACCGCGCCGCCGACGGTGCCGGCGGCAACCAGCATCCGTCCGCCCATCCGCTCCAGATCCAGGGCGGTGATCCCGGGCTCGGGCGAATGTGCGAAGAACACATCAGCCGGGGTGCCGTCGGGGCGGTTCACCTGCTCGGGCAGCGGTCCGCTGTTGGAGGATCCGATCGGCTTGCCGACCTTGAGCACCAGCTTCTCCAGCCGGCGCAGCAGGAACTTCGGGGTGTAGGGAGCCAACGGCAGCGGGGCGAGCAGCCGCTCGCGGTTCTCGGCGAGTTCGATCAGGGCCGACTTGATGCCGCCGCGGATGGGACCGAGGTCACCGACGGCGGCCGAGGGATCGGCCATCACCGTGATGGTGTTGAGAGCGTTGCCCCGGGTGTCACCCTCCACGCGCTCACTCACCGGCAGCGACAGCATCGCCAGGCCGTCGCCGTCCACCCGCCCGGTGATGGCACCGACGCGGGCCGCGATGCCTGCCAGCAGCGCATTACTGGTTCCGCCAAGGGCTTTCGCGCGACGGTCCCATTCCTGCTGGTCCACCCGCACCGATACCGTGGGCAGGCCGATCGCCCCGCCGGACCTACGGCGGGTCACCGTCACCGGTGCCGCCTTGGCCGACTCGGACAGCTCGGCGGACTGTTCCCGCGCCAGTCGCGCCGCGCCGACCACCGCGCCGGGTATCTCGCGCACCGCACGGGCGCTGATGGCGAGATCGTGGCGCCGCGTCTGACGGCGGGTACGCGAGCCGGGCTCGGGATAACCCAGATCGCGACCCGTGCCGTCGACGGCGTGGGTGATCGATTCGATGAGCGCCCCGGCGTCGGCGACCGTGTGTGACACCACGAGGGTGACCACGGCGCCGCCCTCGACCAGCGGTTGCACGCCGATATGCCACGGCGGTCCGTGTTCGGGGTCGACGGGGACGTTCGACCGTTCCTCGACGAAGTCCCACACCTCGTCGCGGCGCCGTTCGGCGGCCGAGATGTCGATACCCGCGGATTGCCCGCAGGGCACCCAGTGGTGGCGTCCCAGCGGTATGGAGGAACGCTCCAATCGCCGGCCGAGCAACCCGTCGGCCAGATTGCGCTGGAAACGACGCAGACCGTCCATGTCGACACCACGCTCGTAGATCCACACGTACTGGATGACCGGTCCCCGCCCCAGTGCCCGCAACGCCAGATAGGAACCCTGGTCCATATACGCCAGCGTGTTGTCAGGTTTCATGCGCGCCAGGGCCCTTTCTCGCCACGGTGTGTCGTCGGCACGGTGGGCCCCCGGGTACGGGTTCGACGAATCGGGATTTTAACGGACTAGTTAATATTGTGGGGCCGCATCGGCGGGGCGACTACGCTCGCGGGTCCGGATCCTTGCGTACCAACCGCATGGCCAACTCCCCGGGCGGCACCGAATGGCCCTTGTCGCACACGATCTCGACGTGGGCATCGGCCCCACAACCACGATGCCCCAACCGCAGCCTGCCGTTGTTGGGCAGATGATTGCGACCCCACTCGAACATCGCCCAGACCACCGGCATGAAATCGACTCCGGCCTGGGTCAGCACGTACTCGTGCCGCACACGCTGCCCCGGCTCGCGGTAGGGCTGCTTCTCCAGCAAGCCCGCTGCCACCAACTCTCCCAGCCGGGCCGAGGTGGCGGCCCTGGTGAGTCCGACCCGGCGAGCGAACTCGTCGAAACGCGTGGTGCCGTAGTACGCCTCGCGCATGATCAGCATGGTCGACTTCTGCCCGGCGACGGCCATGGTCTTCTCGATGGGACATTCGCCGATGGCCGACCACGCGTCACGGTCGACCAAGGGGCCCTGCAGCACTGTCATGCACATCACTCTATCGCTGGGTTGTTGTAACTGAACTCAGGTGTTACATCTGAGTATAGAAAGCAATACTCAGCGGTGAGTGAGCAGGAGGAGATCATGTCCGGATACTCGGATCGCGACGCGGTCATCGTCGGTGCGGTGCGCACCCCGGTCGGTAAGGGCAAGCCTGGCGGCGCATTGCACGATGTACTGCCCGCCGATCTGCTGGCACACAGCCTGCGCGAACTGATCCAGCGCACCGGCGTCGATCCGGCCCTCGTGGACGACGTCATCGCCGGGGCCGTCACCCAGGTCGGCGATCAGGCCGTCAACATCGCCCGCAACGCCTTGCTCGGCGCGGGATTCCCGGAGTCCGCGCCCGGCACCACGGTCGACCGCCAATGCGGAAGCAGCCAGCAGGCCATCAGCTTCGCCGCCCAGGGCGTGCTGGCCGGCGCATACGACATCGTGATCGCCGCCGGCGTGGAGTCGATGTCACGGGTGCCGATGGGATCATCGGTGCTGCCCGGCAGTGACCCGTTCGGTCGCGATATGGCCGCCCGTTACCCCGAAGGGCTTGTGCCCCAGGGCATCAGCGCAGAACTGATCGCGGCCAGATGGCGGTTGTCACGCACCCAGCTCGACGAGTTCTCGGCATCGAGCCACGAGAAGGCCGCCCGCGCCACCAAGGACGGCCTGTTCGACGACGAACTGGCTCCGATCGCCGGGCTGAGCACCGATGAGATCATCCGGCCGGGCACCACCGTGGAAACCCTCTCAGGCTTGCGGCCGGCGTTCTTCAACGATGCCTACGCGGCGCGGTTCCCCCAGATCAACTGGCAGATCACCCCGGGCAACTCGTCACCGCTGTCCGACGGCAGCGCGGCGGTCATGATCACCAGCGGTGCGACCGCGCGCCGACTCGGACTCAAGCCGCTGGCGCGCATCCACACCACCGCGGTGGTCGGCTCCGATCCGCTGTACATGCTCACCGGCGTCATCCCCGCCACCGAGAAGGTGTTGCACCGGGCCGGATTGACGCTGGCGGATATCGACCTGTTCGAGGTCAACGAGGCCTTCGCCCCGGTCGTACTGAGCTGGGCGGCCGATACCGGAGCCGACCTGTCGAAGGTCAACGTCAACGGCGGCGCCATCGCGATCGGGCATCCGCTGGGCGCCAGCGGCGCACGCATCATGACCACGCTGGTGAACGCGCTGCAACAGCGCGGCGGACGCTACGGTCTGCAGACGATGTGTGAGGGCGGCGGCATGGCCAACGCCACCATCATCGAGCGGTTGTAGACCTCACCATTCAATATCGGGTGTCAGGCCGAAATCACCGAACGCCGTGGAGACCGCCTTCGCCAGCGCCTCCGCGGTGTTCGGCCCGCCCACCTTCCACGAGGCGATGCTGATGGCGGCGGAGGCGCCGGTGATGGTGACCCCGAGCGCCAGATGACCGCCGCGGCGGGCGAAAGCAGCTTCGGTGACCCCGTTCTCGATCATCCGGCCGATGAAGAAGTCGGCCTCGGTACCGTCGATGCGGCTCAGCGCAGGCGGCATCTCACCGGCATTCGAGCAGCCGATCGGCTGCCCCTCCTGCAGCACCGCCTTCTCGACGGTGGCCATCAGGAATTTCGGCACGAACGGGATGAGCGGCAGTGGCGCCATGACCGCGTCGCGGATCTGGTCCATCTCGACGAGCGCCTCCTTGACCGCCCGCCGCAGAATCCCGAGATCCGCGACGACGGCATCCGGATCGACCGTCACGGTGATGACGTTGAGCGCATTGCCGCGGGTGTCCCCCGCGGTTCGCTCGCTCACCGGAAAAGTGAGCATCACGTTGCCGTCGGCGTCGACCCGGCCCAGCGCCCGGCCGAGCCGAGCCGCCAGGGCGGCGACCAGCGCGTTGCGGGTACCGCCGAGATCGGCGACCTTCTCGTCGAAACTCGCCACGTCGATACTGGCCGCCACCATCGGAACGGTGACCGGCTGATCGGATCCGGCGTCGGCCGCGACCGGCCGTTTCGGCGGTCTGGGTTTGCCCGCGCTCTGCTGCCGTTGCAGCTTCACCGTGCCGATCAGCGCCGACGGGATGCCGGGCAGCACCCGGGCGGTGGTACCGATGTCCTCGCGCAGCGCCTGTGCGCGGGTCCGCGATCCCGGCGACGGGTACCCCAGGTTCCAGTCCGTGCCCTCGACTGCCGAGACGATCGACAACGTGGAGGCGGCACCGTCGGCGATGGTGTGCGAGAAGACCAGTGACACCGCCGCGCCTCCGCCGACCAGTGGTTGGACGGCCAGGTGCCACGGCGGCCCGGTTTCCGGATCGACCGGCACCTTTGCCCGTTCGTTGGCCCATTCCCATACCTGCGCGCGGGTGCGCTCATGCGCGGCGACGGCGATGTCCTCAGGGCCGGTGTAACTCACCCAGCGGTGCCTGCCGAACGGCAGCGGTGAGCGTTCGATGCGGCGACCCAGCAGGGTGTGGCGCAGGTTGCGGTGGAAGCGCCGCAACCCGTCCATGTCGACGCCACCGTCATAGATCCACACGGACTGACCGACCGGGCCGCGCCGCAATGCGCGCAGGGCGACATACGACGCGTGGTCCATATAGTCGACCGTGTTCGCCGCCGGTAGCGCCATGGCTGAGCCCATCCCCACCCCAATCCCCGATGTATCGGGGGTGAGAGTACGTCCGGGCCTGCGTCCGCGTGCGAAATCGGCAAAGTCTGTGACGCCTCTCGCACCGCCGCTACGTGCGGACGAGCTCGAACAGTGGGATGACCCGCGACGTCTTCGCCTGATACTCGGCGAAGACCGGGGCCCGCTCGACGATCTTCGGATACGCCGTGTCGCGCTCGTCGTCGGGCAGTTCCCGGGCGGTGACGTCATAGGCGTCGGTGCCGATCTCGATGTGCGCCTTCGGGTTGGCGCGCAGATTGTGCACCCACGCCGGATCCTTCGGCGCGCCGGCATAGGAACCGACGATCAGCACCTTGCCGTCGATCTCCAGATAGGCCAACGGTGACAATCGCGACTTGCCCGATCTGGCGCCGACGGTGTGCAGCAGCAACAGCGTGCCGCCCTCGA
This sequence comes from Mycobacterium sp. NPDC003323, assembly GCF_053589535.1. Lineage (NCBI taxonomy): Bacteria > Bacillati > Actinomycetota > Actinomycetes > Mycobacteriales > Mycobacteriaceae > Mycobacterium > Mycobacterium sp. NPDC003323. The sequence continues at coordinate 955,707 of NZ_JBSFSB010000001.1, read as the reverse complement.
AGGGGCCACCGACCTTGCCGGCGTTGGCACGGAACTCCTCGACTATCTGCCGGTTGAAATCGTCGAGTGCGGAGGTGTCGGCCACCAGCTTGCCCTTGTCCAACTCGTCACTCATGCCTTCTCCTCCGGCTTGGCGTCGATTCCCGCCTCCTTGCGCTGCTGCGCGGTGATGGGCGCCGGGGCATCGGTCAGCGGGTCGACGCCACCGCCGGACTTCGGGAAGGCGATGACCTCACGGATCGAGTCGGTGCCGGCCAACAGCGCGGTGATGCGGTCCCAGCCGAACGCGATGCCGCCGTGCGGCGGGGCGCCGAAGGTGAAGGCATCCAACAGGAACCCGAACTTGTCGGCGGCCTCGTCGTGGTCGATGCCCATCATCGCGAACACCCGCTCCTGCACATCGCGGCGGTGGATACGGATCGACCCGCCGCCGATCTCGTTACCGTTGCAGACGATGTCGTAGGCGTTGGCCAGCGCCGCGCCGGGATCGGTGTCGAAGGTGTCCACCGAGTCCGGCTGCGGTGCGGTGAACGCGTGATGCACAGCGGTCCAAGCACCGGAGCCGACGGCGACGTCACCGGAGGCGGTGGCATCATCGGCCGGCTCGAACAGCGGCCAGTCGACCACCCAGGTGAACGCCCACGCGGACGGATCGATCAGGTCCAGCCGCTTGGCGATCTCGATGCGGGTCGCACCGAGCAGCGCGCGGGCACCCTTGGGTGTGCCGGCCGCGAAGAACACGCAGTCACCGGGCCGGGCACCGACGTGCGCGGCCAGACCGTCGCGTTCGGCGTCGGTGAGGTTCTTGGCGACTGGGCCGCTCAGGGTTCCGTCCTCACCGATCAGCACGTAGGCAAGACCCTTGTGGCCGCGCTGCTTGGCGAATTCCTGCCAGCCGTCGAGGGTGCGACGCGGCTGCGAGGCGCCGCCGGTCATCACCACCGCGCCGACATAGGGCGCCTGGAACACCCGGAAGGGAGTGTCGGAGAAGTACTCGGTGCACTCGACGAGTTCGACGCCGAACCGCAGATCGGGCTTGTCCGAACCGAACCGGCGCATGGCGTCGGCGTGACTGATCCGCGGCAACGGCGTGGGCAGGTCGTATCCGATGGTCGCCCAGACGGCCTTGAGCACCTGCTCGGACACCGCGATGACGTCATCGGCCTCGACGAAGCTCATCTCCATGTCCAGCTGGGTGAACTCGGGCTGGCGGTCGGCCCGGAAGTCCTCGTCGCGGTAACACCGCGCGATCTGGTAGTAGCGCTCCATCCCTGCCACCATCAGCAGCTGCTTGAACAGCTGCGGGCTCTGCGGCAGCGCGTAGAAGCTGCCGGGCTGCAGCCGGGCGGGCACCAGGAAGTCCCGCGCGCCCTCGGGCGTCGAGCGGGTCAACGTGGGGGTCTCGATCTCGACGAAGTCGTGTTCGGCGAGCACCCCGCGGGCCGCGGCATTCACCTTGGAGCGCAACCGGATTGCGTTGCCGGGCCCCTCCCGGCGCAGGTCCAGGTAGCGGTACTTGAGGCGGGCCTCCTCACCGGCGGTCTCGTCGAGCTGGAACGGCAGCGGTGCGCTCTCCCCCAGCACGGTCAACTCGGTGGCGTTGACCTCGATCTCACCGGTCGGGATCTCGGCGTTGGCATTGCCCTCGGGCCGGACCTCGACCACACCGGTCACCGAGACGCAGAACTCGGCGCGCAGGCGGTGCGCCTGCTCCAACACGGCGGCATCACGGAACACCACCTGCGACACCCCCGACGCGTCGCGCAGGTCGATGAAGATGACGCCGCCGTGGTCGCGCCGGCGCGCCACCCAACCCGCCAGGGTCACGGTCTGACCGGCGTCGGTGGACCGCAACGAACCGGCGGCATGGGTGCGCAGCACAAAAACTCCTGAGTGTCTTCGGTGGTGATGGGCGATGACGAGTGGCCAGTTTACGTCGGTAGGTTGGACGCCTGTGAACGTGCCAACAGCCGTCATCGGGCCCGGTGCCATCGGATCGACCATCGCGGCCTACCTGCACGCCGCCGACCGCCCGGTCGCGGTGTACGGGCGCACACCGCGCGACACCATCGAGGTGCACCCGGCCGACGGGCCGGCGATCGTCGTGCCCGGCCCGGTGCACACCGATCCCGAACAGGTGCGCGGGCCGGTCCCGGTGGTGTTCCTGGCGGTCAAGGACACCCAGAACGCCGCCGCCGCGGCCTGGCTGCAGAAGCTGTGCGACGCCGACACCGTGGTGTGCGTACTGCAGAACGGGGTCGAACAGGTTGACCGGGTCGCTCCGCTGTGCCCCGCATCGACGGTGATCCCGGCGGCCATCTGGGTGTCGGCCGAGACCGATCCGGCCGGCCGGGTGCGGCTGCGCAACCAGTTGCGGCTGGTGCTGCCGGAAAGTCCCGCCGCCGACACCGTCGCGGCGCTGTTCGCCCACGGCATCGTCGACCGCGACCCGGACTTCAGCTCGGCGGCCTGGCACAAGCTGCTGGTGAACGCTGTGGTCGGGCTGATGGTGCTGACCGGGCGACGCGCCGGGATGTACCGCCGCGACGATATCGCCGCCCTGGCGCGGCGCTATCTCACCGAGTGTCTGGCGGTGGCCCGCGCCGACGGGGCGACCCTCGCCGACGGTGTGGTCGACGAGATCACCGACATGCTGGCCCAGTCACCGCCGGACATCACCACCTCGATGCTGACCGACCGCGAACACGGCCGGCCGCTGGAATGGGACATCCGCAACGGTGTGATCCAGCGCAAGGCGCAGCGATACGGTCTGGACACCCCCATCAGCGATGTGCTGGTCCCGCTGCTGGCCGCCGCCGGGGACGGTCCCGGTTAGGATCGGCGGGTGCCGACCATGTATCCGTGCGAACGTGTCGACCTGGACTTCATCTCCGATGCGCCGTTCCGCTTCGTCAGCACCGTGGACCTGGCCGTCACACCCGAGCAGCTGTTCGAGGTGCTCTCCGACGCCGGGTCATGGCCGCAATGGGCCAGTGTCATCACCAGGGTGACCTGGACCAGCCCGCAACCCTATGACATCGGCACCACCCGCACCGTGCACATGCGTGGCGGCATCATCGGCGACGAGGAGTTCCTGGCCTGGGAGCCCTACAGCCACATGGCTTTCCGCTTCAACGAAGCATCGACGACCAGCATCGCGGCATTCGCCGAGGACTACTGGGTGGTGCCCACCGATCAGGGTTGCCATGTGACCTGGGTGATGGCGATGAAGCCCAACGGCACCGCCGCGCGGCTCGGCATGACGGCCGGAAAACCTCTGATGGCCTGGCTGTTTCAACGATTCCTGCACAACCTCCGGCGCTACACCGACGCGCGTTATCAGTAGACGCCTTCCCACGCGGCGCGCCGCGCGGCGTCGGGATCGCTGACGGTCACATCGCGGGTGGACCGGATCACCAGCGTCTTTCTGGCGTCGGTGTCGAACCGCGGCCACTCGCTGAGTCCCTCGGTGGCGAAATCCAGCCACAACCGCTGCATCCGGCGGCCGACCGACGGTTGCACCCGGCGGCCCAGCGGATGCAGTTTGCGGCCCAGATATGAGCTGTAGCTGTGCTGGATGTGCACGATCTCGCTGCCGTGGGTGGCACCGAGGCCCAACGCCTTCAGCGTCCAGGTGGTGTGGTCGAACCGGTACATGTGCGTCGGCGCATCAGCGCTGTAGGCATCCACGAATGCCCAGGTGGGTGCGCCGAACATGGCGTCGGAACCGAAGTCGATCAGCGACCGTCGACGCGGGAAGCCCGGATAACCGGCCAGCACCCGGTCGCGGGCCTCGGGTGCCCAGCGGGTGAAGAAACCGTCGACACCGGCCGCGGTGGTGGGCAGCATCGGCGGCTTACCCCAGGCGAACATCGATGCTTCGTGGCTGTTGGTACCGATGATCAGCGGTATCGGCGTCACCGCACCGCGGCGCGCCGCCTCGATCGGGTGATGCGGCAGCAGGTCCACCCCGTGTGTCAGTCCGTAGGCCAGGGTCGGGGTGTTCGCCACGCTCTCCAATTGCAACTGGCCGGCGGCGCGTCGCAGGCGCCGTTGCGGCAGCGCCTTCACCTCGTCGGCCTCCACACCGAGTTCGGCGAGGAAGGCGTGCGACTGGCGGGCGCGCGCTTCCCGATCGGCGATCAACGGCAGCGCCGGGCTCTGCGCGATGGCCCGGTCGAACAGCCCGGCGGCCGCCGGACTGGCCAGCAGTGCCAGCACCGACGTCGCACCGGCCGATTCGCCGAACACCGTCACCTGTCTGGGATCACCGCCGAACGCCCCGATGTTCTCCCGGATCCACTGCAGCGCGGCGATCTGGTCGCGCAGGCACAGGTTGTCGTCGAAACCCGGTCCCAGATCACCGAGTTCGAACCCGCCGAAGACCCCGAGCCGATAGGTGACGTTGACGACCACCACATCACCGTTGGCGGCCAGCCGGGACCCGTTGTACAGCTGCAGCTGTCCCGCGCCGTAGACGAAGGCACCGCCGGGGATCCACACCATGACGGGCAGCGACGCGGACACATCCGGTGACCAGACGGTGACGGTCAGGCACGCCTCGTCGCGCATCTTCGGGTCGTCGCGTCCGCCGCCGACGAAGGACCGGCCCTGCGGCGGCAGCGGACCGTGATCGATGGCGTCGCGCACACCGTCCCACGGCCGCAGTGGCTGCGGGCCGAGGAACCGCAGATCGCCCACGGGCTGCTCGGCATAGGCGACGCCGCGCCACACACCGACTCCACCCTCGGTGGTGCCGCGGAGCAGGCCGTGCGTCGTCGGCACGATCGTCGACAGTTCGGCGACAGAGGGCACACCCGAATCGTAGTGTGGAAAGCTGAGTCCGGCCGAGGACGACGCGGTGCCGACACGCAGATGGGTTGGTGGGGACGATGACCTTCAACGAGGGCATGCAGATCGACACGAGCACCACGTCGAGCAGCGGTCGCGGACCGGGCGGCGGCCGGCGCATCGCCGTCGGCGGCGGTATCGGCGGTCTGCTGCTGGTCGTTGTGGCGCTGTTTCTGGGCGTGGACCCGAACAGTGTGCTGCCCCAGGATCAGGGCGCCGGCCTGGACACCGAGGGGGTCACGACCCCCGGCTTCGATCTCAGCCAGTGCAAGACCGGTGCCGATGCCAACGAACTCGTCCAGTGCCGGGTGGTGGCGACCGGCAACTCCGTGGACGCGGTGTGGCAGCAGCTGCTCCCCGACTACCGCCGTCCCCAGGTGCGGTTGTTCACCGGGGAGGTGAACACCGGCTGCGGTCCGGCCACCAGCGCGGTCGGCCCGTTCTACTGCCCCGCCGACGAGACCGCCTACTTCGACACCGACTTCTTCGATGTGCTGGTGACGCAGTTCGGCTCCAGCGGTGGGCCGTTCGCCCAGGAGTATGTGGTGGCCCACGAGTTCGGCCACCACGTGCAGAATCTGTTGGGCGTGCTCGGCCGCGCCCAACAGGATCCGACCGGACCCACCGGTGGCGGGGTGCGCACCGAGTTGCAGGCCGACTGCTACGCCGGAGTGTGGGCGCACTACGCGGCCATCACCAAGCAGGAGGGCACCGATGTGCCCTTCCTGCAACCGTTGAGCGACAAGGACATCGCGGATGCGCTGTCGGCCGCGTCGGCCGTCGGCGACGATCGCATCCAGGAGGCGGCGACCGGGCGGGTGAGCCCGGAATCGTGGACCCACGGTTCCTCCGAGCAGCGCCAGCGGTGGTTCACCACCGGTTATCAGACCGGTGACCCGAACAAGTGCGACACCTTCGCCCCGGGGTCACTGTGACCGACCCGATCGAACCCGATACCAAGGACTGGACCTGGGTCCTGACCCGCGCCTGCCCGGACTGCGGATTCGACCCGGCGTCGGTGCGACCGGCCGACGTGCCCGAGCGCATCCGGGCCGATGCCGCCGACTGGGTGCACCGGTTGGCCGGTGCCGATGTCCGGTCGCGGCCTGCCCCCGGCGTGTGGTCGGACCTGGAGTACGGCTGCCACATCCGCGATGTGCACCGCATCTTCGATCACCGGGTGCAGCTGATGCTCACCGAGGACGACCCGCGCTTCCCGAACTGGGATCAGGACGAAACGGCGATCGCCGACGACTATGCCGCTCAGGATCCCGCCGTGGTGGCCGGTGAACTCTTCGACGCGGCAACCGCGGTGGCCGACCGCTATGACCGGGTGCCCACCGATGCCTGGTCGCGGCGCGGATTACGCAGCAACGGAAGTGAATTCACCGTCGCCACCATAGCGGTGTACCACCTGCACGATATCGTGCACCATGCCTGGGACGTGACGGGGCGAGTTTCGCCGATCGGCTGATCACATTGCACACATCTGGTTAATGTGTGCAACATGGCCCGGCCCGGTTCACTGTCCCCCGCGCTGCTGGCGGCCAATGCCGACACGCTGCGCCGGCTGGGTCCGCGGCAGTCGCGACCGCGCCATCACGATCGCACTGGATCATTTGGCAGCCGGTTTCGTCGACGCGATGGCCGCCGAGGTGGACCGCCCCGGGACGCTCGCCGACCAGATGGCGGCCGCTGCGGTGTTGTTGCTGCGCAATATCGGCGATGACCTGGCGACCCGGTCGGTCGGGCTGCGGCGACAACGGGTCAAGGCGGCACAGAGCACCGGAGAGGGCGCCGGCGTGGATCCGGCGCGAGCGGGCGAATGGATCGTGCGCATGCTCTTCGGCTTCGAACTGCTGCCGCCGATGGGCGTCAACCTGGACAGCCCGCGCGCGGTGCGCAGATTCGTCGCAGATTTTCTGATCAGCGGACTCAGCGGGAGGTAGCGATGAACGAACCCGAACACGAGGTGGCCATCATCGGGGCGGGCCCCGGCGGTATCGCAGCGGCGCACCATCTGCGCGAGCACGGCATCGACGATTTCGTCATCATCGAACGCGGCGCCGATTTCGGCGGGACCTGGCGGGACAACCACTACCCCGGCCTGGCGGTCGACATCCCGAGCCTGTGGTACCAGCTGTCGTTCGCCCCGAAGGCCGACTGGTCGCGACTGTTCGCGCCGGGTCCCGAGCTCTACCGGTACCTGCAGGACACCGCGACGCAACTGGGCCTCTATCGCCATCTGCTCGCCGATGCCGAAGTGCTGCAACAACGCTGGGACGATACGGCCGGGCTGTGGCGACTGACGATCCGCGACCGGCCGGAACTCACCGCACGCTTCCTGATCAGCTCGGTGGGCGGGTACGTCAACGCCAAGCAGAGCGTCGACATCGAGGGCGCCGAGGAGTTCGCCGGTACCGTGCTGCGGCCGAACGCCTGGGATGACACCTACGACACCACGGGTAAGCGGATCGCGGTCATCGGCACCGGCTCCAGCGGGATTCAGATCTCGGCGGCGGTCTCCGCCGGCGCGACCACGCTCGACGTCTATCAACGCACGCCGGCATGGGTGCTGCCCAAGATCGACTTCGACCTGCCGCCACTGATGCGTCGCGCGCTACGACTACCCGGCGTGCTGCCGGTCGTCAACGCGGCGGGACGACTGCTCATGGATGCGGCGATGATCGCGCCGGTCGTGCATGTGTTCTCCCGGTTGCCCGACCGGGTGCTGGTCCGGTTGATGCCGCTGTACGACGCGTACTGCCGCGCGCTGTACCGGCTGCTGTTGCGGTGCACCGTCCGCGATTCGGCGACCCGCGCGGCGCTGGTGCCGCGTTACGGCATCCTGGCCAAGCGGCCCGTGATCTCCAGCGCGTTCTTCAAGGCCCTGAACAATCCGAACACTCGGCTGATCACCACCGCGATCGAACGGATCACCCGCGACGGGGTGCGCACCGTCGACGGTGTCGAGCGGCCGGTCGACCTGCTGGTGCTGGCGACCGGCTACGAGTTGTGGACCGACCCCGAAACCTACCGTCCCGCAACGATTCTGGGTGCCGACGGTTTCGACCTCGCCGAGTACTACCGCGCGCACGGTATGCAGAGTTATGCCGGCACCGCCCATCCGCGGTTGCCCAACCGCTGGGAGATCGTCGGGCCCAACGGTTTCGTCGGCTTCGCCTGGTGTGACTTCGTCGAGACCATGGCCCGGCACGCGGCGCGGGTGATCGCCGAGACCCGCTCGCGTGGCGCCCAGGTCGCCGAGGTCGGCCTGGACGCGTTCAACCGCTGGAACGCCGTGATGGCCCGCCGCGGCAAGACCGCCCACCTGTATTTCACCGACTGCAACCCCGGACTGCGCACCTACTTCATCAACTCCCGGCACGAGACGGTGTATCACCGGCCCCAGACCATCACCGCCGCGCGGCGATTCGCCGCCCACGGCCCACTGGACGATTACCGCTTCAGCACCCGCACCGTCGCGGCCGTACCCGAGGAGCAGCCCGCATGAACCTGCCACTGGCCGGCCGCGTCGCCTATGTCACCGGGGCCGCCCGTGGGCAGGGGCGCTCGCACTGTCGGCGGCTGGCGCAGGCCGGCGCCGATATCGTCGCGATCGACGCCTGCGGACCCGTCGCCGAGCACAACGGATACCCGGCCGCCACCCCGACGGATCTCGCCGAGACCGTCGCCCTGGTCGAGAACGAGGGCCGCAAGATGCTGGCCAGGCAGGTCGACGTCCGTGACGGCGACGGTCAGCAACGGGTGGTCGCCGATGCCGTCGAACAGTTCGGCCGACTGGACATCGTGGTGGCCAATGCCGCCGTGCTGAACTGGGGCAGGCTGTGGGAGATTTCGCCGCAGCAGTGGCAGGACGTCCTGGACGTGAACCTCACCGGGGTCTGGAACACCATCCGCGCCGTGGTGCCGCCGATGATCGAGGCCGGCAACGGCGGCTCGATCATCAACATCAGCTCGGCCGCGGGTATCAAGGCGGTACCGGGCTGCGGGCATTATTGCGCCACCAAGTTCGGGGTGGTGGCGCTGACCAACTCGCTGGCCGTCGAACTCGGCCCGTACGGGATCCGGGTCAACTCGGTGCATCCGTACGGCACCGACACCCCGATGGGCAACGACACCGCCATGTACCAGCTGTTCGCCGATCACCAGACCTACATCCACAGCTTTTCGCCGGGTGCGCTGCCCACGGATTCCCTGGCCGCGCCGGACCTGGTGTCCGATATCGTGCTGTGGCTGGCCGGCGACGCGTCCTCGCTGGTGACCGCCGCCCAGATCCCGGCGGACAAGGGTTATCTGAAGATCTGAGTCACAGCCGCGATTGATGCTTGATGTCGGTGTCGCTGGTGCGCAGCGGCCGGATCAACCCGTCCTGGGCGAACGAGGCCAACAACTCACCCTCCTCGGTGTGCACGGTGCCGCGCACATAGGACATGCCGGCACCGACCTGGGTGCTCTCATGCCCGTAGAGCAGCCAGCCCTGCCACTGCACCGGCTCGTGGAAACTGACCGAAACCGTCATCGGCGCGGTGGAGACGGTCAGATGCGCCTGCGCCGTACCGATACCTTCATGTGCTCGCATGGTCGTCGAAATCCCCAGGTGTCCAGTGAAATACGCGATCAGGGCCTTGGCGAGATCATCTCGCACCGGTATGGGATCGTAGTGCAGCCAGGCGTGTAGTTCAGGCGGACCGACCTCATCAGGGCTGTTGACGTCGATGACGTCGACCAGCCGCACCTGGCGGCCGGCCATCGGCATGATGGACGGCTGGGCGTCCTGCGGTCCGGCGACCTGGGCCTTGGGCAGGTGATGACGGATCACATCGCCGGACGGCACGTCGAGCAGCACCGTGACGGTGATGCAGCGCTTGCCGTTCTGCGACGCGGTGATCACCGCTGTCGCCGTCGACCGGCCCTCCGAGACGACGTCGATGTCCAGTTCGACCGGTGGGCCGACCGACACCACCCGGGCGAACACCGCGTAGACCGACCGCACCGACTTGTCCGGGAAGCGCTTGGCCGCCGCGACGATGGCCTGCGCCAGCACCTGGGTGCCCTCGACCACCTGCCGATCGTCGGCGCCGGCCAGGCCGGTCTGCGCCAGGAAGCGATTGTCCCCATCGGGTTGCGGGTCGAACAGATCGAGCAGCCCCTCCAGCGTCCACTCCACCGAGTGGGCCGCCTGGTCCGAAGTCGTCATCGTCTCCCTTTCCTGGGTGTCGGCAAGTCCGCCTGCGCGCTCTGCAAAAACGGTAACGTCATTCTCGCCACAGGCACAACGGCCACGGGAGGCAGGGGCACAGATGTCCGGCGCCGAGGATGCCGAGCCACGAACGGTCCGCTTCATGAGATCGGCGTTGTCGATCCTCGGTGAGACCGGCCGCACCGACTTCACCGTGCTCGAGGTCGTCGAGCGTTCGAAGACCTCGCTGCGATCCTTTTATCAGCACTACTCCACCAAGGACGAGCTGCTGCTGGCACTGGTGGACAAGATCATGTCCGAGTCGACGGCGCACTGGCGCGCCGATATCGCCGAACTGGACGCCGTGGCCGCCCTGCGCGCCCTGGTCGAGAAGATCAGCGCGCCGGCCGCGTCCACCAAGCAGGACAGCATCAACCGTGGTCTGACCTTCTTCAACGATCATCTGGCGGAGTCGCGGCCGCAGGAGTACGCCAGGGTGCTCGCGCCGCTGCACGCGTTGATCAGGGACATCATCGCCGCCGGCATCGCCGAGGGGGTGTTCCGCAGCGATCCGGACACCGACACCACCGCGGCGCTGATCATGCAGACCCTGTTGGGGGCGTTGCGGCTGCGCGCCCTCGGCGCCGAACTGAACGGCACTCCGATCGAGGGCCGACACATCTTCGGTTTCTGCGCGCACAGCCTGCTCAAGGATCCTTCGCACCCGCTCTGACGCGTGGTAACGTCATTACCAAGTTTCGAGAAGCGGCCTTTCGAAAGACGGAAATGCGATGACCAACCCTGAGCAGATGCTCTTCGCCTCGACCGCGCAGGCCTTCCTGGAGAAGGAGGTGCCACTGAGCCGCGTTCGTGAACTGCAGGCGGCCGGGACGTCCTTCGCCCTCGACTGGTGGCAGCGTGCCGCCGAGTTGGGCTGGTCGAGCCTGTTGGTTCCCGAGGAACTCGGCGGCGGCAGCGTCTCCGGTGACGGGGTGGCCGACCTGGCGCTGCTGGCCGAGCAGGCCGGACGCAGTGTCGCACCCGGGCCGCTGCACCCGGTCAGTGTGGTCTTGGCCGGCCTGTCCGAGGCGCCCGACAACCACGAGGATGTCATCGAATCCTTGGTGGCTGGCGAGGCCATCGCCTCCTGGGCGGTATATGAACCGGGACAACACTGGGCACCGCTGACGCCTGCACTGACCGCCACCGCGGTCGGCGATGGTTACCGACTCGACGGCATCAAAGATCGGGTGGAGGCCGGTGACGCCGCCACCATGTTGTTGGTCACCGCATCACTGGAGGGGACCGTCCGCCAGTTCCTGGTCCCGACCGAGACATCCGGGATCAGCGTGGAGGCCCATACCTCGGTGGACATGGTGCGTCGTTATGCGCGAGTGGGCTTCGACGGTGTCGAGGTGCCGGCGACCGCGCTGGTGGGGTCCGCGGAACAGACACCTGCGGTGATCGAGCGACAGCGTCAGATCGCCCTGGTGCTGCAGTGCGCCGAGATCGTCGGGATCCTCGACGCGGTGCTGGCGATGACCCACCAATGGTTGCTGGACCGGCACAGCTTCGGGCGCCCGTTGGCGTCGTATCAGGCGCTCAAACACCGGTTCGCCGATATGAAGCTGTGGTTCGAGGCCGCCCGGGCCACCACGGCCGGGGCCGTCGAGGCGGTCGGCAGCCGCTCCCCCGATGCGCCGAAACTGGTCAGCGTCGCGAAAGCCTATGTGGCCGAACGAGCCCCGGTGATGCTGCAGGACTGCGTGCAGTTGCACGGCGGCATCGGCGTCACGTGGGAACACGATCTGCATCTGTATCTGCGCCGCGTGGCGCTGAACCGGGCGATCTTCGGCTCCCCCGAGGATCATCACCGCGCCGTCTTCGAACTGAGCCGGAAGGTTCCCGCATGACCGACACCGTGACCTCCACCGAAACCGTTGCCGACTTCGCGGGTCGGGCACGCCGATGGCTGACCGAGAATCTGCCGCGCATCGATCCGGAGAATCCGCCGTTCTCGGTGCGCGCCGAGCAGCAGTCCTGGGATCGTGCCAAGGAACTGCAGAAGAAGCTCCACGAGGGTGGATTCGCCGGCATCTGCTTTCCTCGCGAGTACGGCGGGCTGGGACTGGATTACGCGTATCAGAAGGCGTTCAACGCCGAATGCCGGTTCTTCGAGATGCCGCTGATCCTGAACACCCCGTCGTTCACGATCTGTTCGGCGACCATCCTGGACGTGGGCAGCGAGGAGCAGAAGCGCGACCGGATCTCCGCCGCCATCCGCGGTGACGAGATCCTGTGCCAGCTGCTGTCGGAGCCCAGCGGCGGATCGGATCTGGCCGGCGTGATCACCCGCGCCGACCGGGTCGGCGACAAGTGGATCATCAACGGCGCCAAGACCTGGAGCACCAGTGCGTTCGCCGCCGATTACGGGCTGATGCTGGCGCGCACGGACTGGACGGTGCCCAAGCACGAGGGGCTGACCATGTTTCTGGTGCCGCTGAAGGCGCCGGGTATCACGATGCGTCGCATCACCGAGGTCAACGGTAACGAGGAGTTCTGCGAGGAGTTCTTCGACGGTCTGGAACTCGGCGATGACGCCGTAGTGGGTGCGGTCAACGGCGGGTGGACCGTGGCATCTCGTCAGCTGCATCACGAAAGGCGGGCCGTCGGAGGCGGATCGGAGTTCGCCAGCGGTACCGGGGCCGAGAATGCCAGCGAGATGCCGCCCAATCATGTGGCGATCGCCGAGGCCACCGGTCAGGCCGACGATCCGTCGATCCAGAATCTGGGTGGCCGCGCGCTGGTGCGCCGCATCGTCAAGGACCAGCTGATCGAGCACGTGACCAAGTCGATCGCCGACGGGTCGTTGCCGCCGAATGCCGGGACGCTGATCCGGTTGATGCACGCCGAGACCACCGAACTCGAGGTCGACACCGCCCTGGCCATCGCGGGCACCGCCGGTGTCATCGATGAGGGCACCGGCCTGCTGGACATCGGGGTGCGCTACCTGTCGCGCCAGACCGGGTCACTCGGCGGCGGCACCTCGGAGATGGCCCGCAACGTCATCGGCGAACGGATCCTGGGTTTCCCGCGAGAACCGGCCGCCGACCGCGGTGTGCCGTTCAATCAGGTGAAGCGCAACAAGAGCTGAGCTAGAGCGAACTCACCGCGGCCGCAACAAGTCCCACGCTGGTGGCCACGAAAGACAGTAGGCTCACAACCGTGAACAGCCGGGTCTTGGATGCGTTCTCGCTGAACGCCATCGGCAAGAAGAGGGTGGGGTTCAGCAGCGTGCCGATGATGACCAGCACCACGATCCAGGTCGCCAGTTCCGGCAGCGCCAACCCGACGGCGATCAGGATGACGCCCATCATGATGTAGTCCAGGTGCGCCTGCATTATGCGGCGCGGACTGACAATGCCCAGCCGTTTGATCAGGTCGGGTGCGATGAGGTTTGCCGCGACCGCCCACCCCAGCAGGGCGCCGAAGGCCAGTTCGAACAGGCCCACCTTCACCAGCACGCTCATCGATTCACCACATTCTTCTCGTACCAGCGTCGGCCGTGCAGCCGCTGATAGTGCCACACTGCGGCCGGCAGGACTCCGCGCCTGTGCAACCAGAACCGCTGCGGCGCAACGGCGACCGGCTCGCGGCGACCCAGCGTGATATCGGCCAGGACGACGCCTTCACCCTCCTCGCGGCGGCGTTCGGCGAGCACGGCGCCGGCGGCATCGGTGATCAGGGCGCCACCCTCGAAATACCCGCGATAGTTGACGGGCAGCCACGGCATCGGACACACCAATCGACCGACATGCGCGGCGTGCACCACGGGCGCACCGATATAGCGGGCGAAATCGGTTGCGGCCCTGCGTGCCGTCCTCGCATTCGCCGTTTCCATCCGCTGAAACAGGCGTCGCGGCGGCCAGGGCGGAATCGACCACCAACCCGAGCCGGTCATCACCAGATCGACACGGCCGCGCATCCTTCGCACGGTCTGGGTGCGCATCAGCTCCCAGCACACCGCGGCACCGACCTGATGCTCGCCGGCGGTCAGCACACCGTCGTCGCCGCCTCCGGTGTAGATGGCGTTCTCCCACATGGTGGGCAGGTCCTTGTCGTGGCGGCCGGTGATGCCGCTCGGATCGGCCAGCAGGTAGGCGTTGCGGATTTGGCCGTCCTCGTCACGACACAGAAACGAACCGCCCACCATCGCGTCATACCGGCGGGCCAGTTCGCAGAGCAGTTCGGCCGCTTGCCCATCCGGCGGCAACGCCGCGTCGATCAGCTCCGGCAGGAAACCGATGCCGGTGGTGAAAAACTCGGGCAGCGCGATGATCGCGGCGCCGGCGCGGCCGGCCTCGTCGGCGAGGCGTTCGCAGGCGGCCAGGTTCGCGGCGACATCACCGGGCACCGCATCCAGTTGCACCGCCGCTGCCAGCACCATGTTTCGAACGGTACTACAAAAATGAACGCTCCTACAAGGAAGTCAGTCCGTCCGAAGTCCGCGCAGGACGATGTCACGACCGACCGCCAGTACGTCGCGCAGTTCCTGCTCGTCGAGCGCCAGCCGATCGGGTCGCCACCGCGCGGACAACACCCCGTTCCATGCAGACCACAGGAACACCGAAGTCCGGTGGGGATCGGCACAGTGGATCTGACCGGCCTCATGCGCCCGGCGCAGCGCGGCGGCCACATCGCCGACGAGAGCTTCGACCTTGTCGGCTATCCGCTTCTCGATTTCGCCGGCGACCGCGCCGGGCGGTCCGTCGACGGCGCGCAACGCGACCATGCGGAAGTGTCCGGGGTTCTCCAGATTGAACCGGCAGTAGGCGTCGCTGGCGGCGATCAACTCCTCCACCGGGCTACGGCCGCCGCCGTATGCCTGCGCCATCACCTGTTCGTTGATCTCGAGCGCGCGCTCGACCAGCGCGAGGTAGAGATTGTCCTTGTTCCGGAAGTGGTGATAGATCGATCCGACCGCGACGTCGGCCTCCTCGGCGATGGCGTCCATTGTCACCGCGTGGAAACCGCGCTCGGTGAACAGTCGCTGCGCAGCCTCCAGAATGGTCGCCGTCGTGGCGGCGGTGCGCCGGTCCGGACGCCGAGCGGTCGGTCGAGTCACGGATCAAGGCTACGGCGGCGGTCTATCCCCGGATGAACTGCAGCAGATCGGCGTTGATGACGTCGGCGTGTGTGGTGGGCATTCCGTGCGGGAAGCCCTCGTAAGTCTTCAGGACTCCGTTGGGCAGTAGCTCTGCCGACAGGGGCCCGGCATCGGCATAGGGCACGATCTGGTCATCGTCGCCGTGCGTGACAAGCACCGGGATGGTGATCTTCTTGAGGTCCTCGGTGAAGTCGGTCTGCGAGAACGCCACGATGCCGTCATAGTGCGCCTTGGCGCCGCCCATCATGCCCTGGCGCCACCAGTTCTGGATGACGGCCTCCGAGGGCTCGACGCCGTCGCGGTTGTATCCGTAGAACGGCCCCGACGGCAGCGCCCGGTAGAACTCGGAGCGGCTGGCCGCGAGTTGGGCCTGCAGATCGTCGAAGACCTCCTTGGGCAGGCCGCCCGGATTCGCCTCGGTCTTGACCATGATCGGGGGCACCGCCGCGATCAATGCCGCCTTGGCCGCCCGGCTCTCTCCGTGGCGCGCCAGATAGTGCGCGACCTCGCCGCCGCCGGTCGAATGACCGACGTGTACCGCATCGCGCAGGTCCAGATGCTCCACCACCGCAGCCAGATCATCGGCGTAATGATCCATGTCGTGGCCGTCGCTCACCTGGGCGGAACGGCCGTGACCGCGCCGGTCGTGCGCGATCACGCGGTATCCGTGGGACAGGAAGAACAGCATCTGGGTGTCCCAGTCATCGGCCGACAGCGGCCAACCATGGCTGAAGACGATCGGCTGCCCGCTCCCCCAGTCCTTGAAGAAGATCTCGGTCCCGTCGGCGGTGGTGATCGTAGGCATGCGGCGCAGTCTATTCCGCGGGATCACCTTCTGCTTCTCCAATCGAATAGTGTACGAAATAAGCCGCGAAACAACATCTTTCGTTCAGATCGACGGAAAAGGAGTTGTGGGCCCGCGACGATGCCGGTCACCATGGCCTTGTGCCAGATACCGACCGATTCATCGCCGACGGCTTCGTCAAGATCGAGTCGGCCTTCGCCCGCGACCTAGGCTTGAGCTGCCAAGGCCAGCTCTGGCAGACCATCGGCCTCGATCCGGCCGACCCGCAGACCTGGACCGAATCGCTGATCCGGGTCACCAGCATGTCCACCCCGGAATTCACCGCCGCCGCCAACACCGACGCTCTCGTCACGGCTTATGACGCGCTGGTCGGGCCGGGCGGCTGGCGGCCTCGTGTCGGGCTGGGCACGTTCCCGCTGCGTTTCCCGAGTACCGAGCCTGCGCGCGAGGCGGGCTGGCATGTGGAGGCCTCGTTCTATGCCGAGGACGGTATGCGACTGAGCCTGCGCTCCCGCGGCCGTGCACTGCTGATGCTGTTCCTGTTCTCCGATGTCGGACCCGATGACGCACCCACCGAAATCCGCGCCGGGTCGCATCTGGCCGCACCTGAGGTGTTGGCGCGCTACGGGTCCGACGGCGCCCCATGGTTGTCGGTGTGCGAGGAGGTCGTTCCGGTCACCGAGGGTTGCCCCGTCGTGCAGGCGACCGGACGCATCGGTGATGTCTATCTGTGTCACCCGTTCGTCGTGCACACCGGCACCGCCCACCACGGCAGCGTGCCCCGGTTCATGGCGCAGCCACCGCTGGAGCCGACAAGCGAGCTCGATCTGGAGGCCGCCGATCCGAGCCCGGTGGCGCGCGCCGTGCTGGAGGGACTGCGTCAGAACGGTGGCGGGTCGCTGTCGGTGTAGGTGGTGGTGTGGTCGGGGGCTCGGGTCTTCCCGGTCGGGTGTTTGCGGGTGTGTTCGAGTGCGAGTTCGGTTGCGTTGCGGGTGCGTTCGGCGTTGATGCGGTATTCGCGGTCGTGTTTTCGGGTGCGTTGCCGTCGGGGCAGGACGGGTGTGGTGTCGTGGTCGTCGATGAGGCTGATGTGCCGGACCGGCGGTATGGGGATGTCGATGGTGTTGTGTGGGAACAGGACCGCGGCCAGGGGTGCGGCGGTGTAGCGGTGGCCGGTCGGGGAGATCCAGGTGGTGGTGGCGTCGGGGTTGGCTTTCGGGGTCCAGCCGGTGGGCAGGGTTTTGAGCAGGTGGTGTTCGCGGCATAGCGGGCGCAGGTTGGCGGGGTGGGTGGCTCCGGCCGGCCAGGCGACGACATGATCGAGGTCGCAACGGTGGGCTGGTTTTCCGCAGCCGGGGAAGCTGCAGGTCATGGCAGTCATGCGCACGTAGGCGGCGAGCTTGGCCGACGGGCGGTAGCGCGATTCGGAGCCGAGGTCGGCCGGGCTGCTCAGGGGTCGGACTGTGGCGCCGGTGGCGATGAGTTCGGCGAGTAGGTGGGCGGGGATGATGGTGCCGTCGACGGTGATGCCCGCCCCGGCCCCGGGGGGCGACGCCGGTGTTCTCGGAGCCGGTGGTGTCTTTGCGGCGGGTGCGGCCGGGGGTTGCGGCTCGGCTCCGGGTTCGGTGTCGGGGGTGGGTTTCTCGCCGCTGCCGGGGTCTGCGCGAGGCGGGTCCTGGTCGGCGGGTGTGCCTGGTGGTGTCGGGCCGGGTTCTGGGGTGGGTTCGGCGCCGTGTCCGGTGTCGGGCAGTTCATTGGCCAGCACGTAAATGCTGACCGCGGATGCGCGCGGGTCTTTCCCGGAGCCTTCACAGTCGGGGTTCCCGCACAGGCAGGTGAGCCGGTCGGCGCCGGCGGCGAGGGCGGCGGCGGCGTCGGCGCGGCGTTCGCGTTTGGTGCGCGGATCGTGGTCGCACACGCCGTCGGCGAGTTGGTCGAGGCGGGTGTTGGTGATCGCGGCGTCGGTGGCCCGCATGCGTCCCCAGAACGACACGACACCGTCGGGGTCGTCGCTGTCACCGAATTCGATGTAGCGGTCCTTGGCCGCAGCCTTGGACCGGATGACCCCGACCGGGTCGTAGCGGTGGACCCAGTGGTCGACGGCCGTGACCAGCGCTGCTTCGGACAGTGTTCCGTAGCCGGCGGCGTCCTCGGCGATGCCGGCGTCGATGTGTGCCATAGCTTCGGGGTCGGTGACCAGGTGGGTGCGCCAGGTGATCGCACCGATCACCTTGGCCGAGATCGCGCCGGTGGCGAACAGCGCCGCGGTGCGGGGTAGTCGTTGGCGTAGGGCGACGCCGATGCGCATCTGGGTGTTGGTGGCGTGGGGTCCGAGGTTGCAGGCGGCGCTGATCTGGGCTTTGGCCTGTGCCCAGCCGTCGATCAGTGTCAGCGCCGAGTCCTCGTCCTCGTCGTCGCAGTGGCGGGCGGTGACCTCGGCGATCAACGCCAGCCGTTGCGCGGCGGCGGCGGCTTCGGCCCGGGTGGCGGCCGCGACGGCGGTGATGAGCGCTTCGTCACTCAACGCCGCAAGCGTGTCGCGATCGCATACTTCGAACATGTGTTCTACACTACTCGGCCCCACCGACACGGCCGGCGACACTCAACGTCGTGACGGGCGATTCAGAACAGGGTGGGGTGCGCCGGTGCCGCGACTTCGGAGGAAACGGCACCGGCGCCAGCCATGGGCGATCGCCCGGTCAACCCGTACCTGCGCAGCAACGGGGCCGCGCGGGTACAAAGCTCATCGCGGTAGTCCTGGGGCAGATAGGCCCCACTCCGGTACAACCGCCGATACAAGAAGACCTGCTCGGGATGCGAAGTCTGCAACCACTGCATGAACCATCCTCGCGTCGATCCCCGCAGATGCAGGCCGAATACCGTGGCACCGGTGGCACCGGCGTCGGCGATCTGATGCAGCAGCCGATCCAACTGCTCGACCGAATCGGTCAACCCGGGCAGCACCGGCGCGACCATGACGTGACAGTCCAGCCCCGCCTCGCGTACCGCGGAGATCAGCGCCAACCGCGCCTGCGGTGACGGCGTACCGGGTTCGACGGCCTTCTGCAGGTCGGGATCACCCACCGCCAAGGAGATCGACACGCTCGCGCCGGCGCCGTCACGGGCGGCTTCTGCGATCAGCGGCAGATCGCGGCGCAGCAATGTGCCCTTGGTCAGGATCGAGAACGGGGTGCCGGATTGGGCCAGCGCGCTCAAGATGCCGGGCATCAACCGGTAGCGCCCCTCGGCGCGCTGGTACGGGTCGGTGTTCGTGCCCAGCGCCACCGTTTCCCTGGTCCACGACGGTCGCCGAAGTTCACGTGAAAGAACCTCGGCGACATTGGTTTTCACCACGACCTGAGAGTCGAAGTCCGCTCCCGGGTCGAAGTCCAGGTACTCGTGGGTGGGCCGGGCGAAACAGTAGCGGCAGGCGTGTGAACACCCGCGGTAACCGTTGACGGTGTAGCGAAACGGCAGCATGGCCGCGTTGGGCACCTTGTTCAGCGCCGACTTGCACAGGATCTCGTGGAAGGTGATCCCGTCGAACTCCGGCGTGCGCACGCTGCGGACGAACCCCAACCGCGCCAGCCCCGGCAGCGCGCCGTCGTCGACTCGCACCCCCTGGCCGTCCCATCGCATGGCCCTATCGAACAATTGTTCGACAGCGGTTGTCAAGTCGTCGGAAAGACAAACGACCGCCCCACCGGAGTCGGCGGGGCGGTCGGTACCGAACTTGTCGAAGCTAGCGACCTACCACTGGGTGCCCTGGCAGGTGACGCTGTACGGGTTATCGGCGGCGGCGATGATCTGATCGCCGACGGCGATGTCGCAATGCGCGTTCGGGGCACCGACACTGCCCTTGGTGGTGCTGCTCACCTGCAGAATCGCCCACTGCGGATCGGCCAGCGTCGTCTCGAAGACCCACGGCGCCCCGGGGCCGACGTTGATCGTCTCGCGCTTGGCGTAGGTGTAGGCGTCGCTGTTGTAGGCCTCCATGCTGGGCGGCTGCGCCGTCAGATAGAACACCTGGAATTGGTACGGCGCCCCGGACGTCAGCGTGTAACGCACCAACTGGCCTTCCGGCTCGGCATTGGCCGTCGCAGGACTGAATGCGAGGGCGGCACCCGCCACCACCGCTGCCGCGCCAACCGTTGCCCCGATCTTGCTCGTAGCTTTTCGCATGACCAACACATCGCCGGACGCTACCGGATCGTTACAACCACCACTTCAGCACCGCCCGCCGGCGGCCGTGACCCATGAATGGTCAGCGAACACGGATCGAGCAACAGGTTAATTTGTTCGTCACATAGAGAAATTTCACAGAAACCTAGTGCCCCTAACGTGCCGATTCGACACCCAAACGGGTCCGAAAGTTCCGCTCATACAGCGGAACTCGAACGAAAGGCCGTTGATGCCACTTCCCCGCACGACCTCCAAGAGATCTTTCCTGGTAGCAGGAAGCGTCATGGTCACCGCGTCGATGCTGCTCTCCGCCTGCGGTAGCAAGGCCACCGACGAGGGCAGCACTGCCGCCGCGTCCTGCGTGGACACCTCGGGTGACTCCATCAAGGTCGGCTCGCTGAACTCGCTGTCGGGCACCATGGCCATCTCCGAGGTCACCGTGCGGGATGCCATCAAGCTCGCGGTCGACGAGATCAACACCGCAGGTGGCGTGATGGGCAAGCAGATCGAGCTGATCGGCGAGGACGGGGCGTCGGAGCCCACGGTCTTCGCCGAGAAGGCCCAGAAGCTGATCAACAGCGACTGTGTGGCCGCGGTGTTCGGCGGCTGGACCTCCTCGAGCCGTAAGGCCATGCTGCCCGTGTTCGAGGACAACAACTCGCTGCTGTACTACCCCGTGCAGTACGAGGGCCTGGAGTCCTCGCCCAACATCTTCTACACCGGCGCCACCACCAACCAGCAGATCGTGCCGGCGCTCGACTACCTGAAGGAGAGGGGCACCAAGTCCCTCTACCTGGTGGGCAGCGACTACGTGTTCCCGCAGACCGCCAACCGCATCATCAAGGCCTACGCCCAGGCCAACGGTATGGAGATCAAGGGTGAGGACTACACCCCGCTGGGCTCGACCGACTTCTCGACCATCATCAACAAGGTCCGTACGGCCGATGCCGACGCGGTGTTCAACACCCTCAACGGCGATTCCAACGTCGCCTTCTTCCGCGAGTACCGCAACGTCGGCCTGACCCCGCAGGACATGCCGGTGGTGTCGGTGTCGATCGCCGAGGAGGAGATCGGCGGTATCGGTGTGCAGAACGTCACCGATCAATTGACCGCGTGGAACTACTACCAGACCATCGACACACCGGTGAACAACGCGTTCGTCGCCGCCTACAAGAAGGCCTACGGCGAGAACAAGCCGACCTCGGACCCGATGGAAGCCGCCTACGTGTCGGTGTATCTGTGGAAGAACACCGTGGAGAAGGCGCAGTCGTTCGACGTCAAGGCAATTCAGGACAATGCCGACGGAGTCAGCTTCGACGCCCCCGAGGGCAAGGTGACCATCGACGGCGAGAACAACCACATCACCAAGACCGCCCGCATCGGCGAGATCAAGCCCGACGGACTGATCTACACCGTGTGGGAGTCCCCCGCCCCGATCGAGCCGGACCCGTTCCTGAAGTCCTACCCGTGGGCCTCCGGCCTGTCCAGCTGACCGGGGCGAGCGAAGCGACGGGAAATTAGACAGTATGGATGTCCTCATCGGACAGCTGGCAACAGGATTGAGCCTCGGCTCGATCCTGTTGCTGGCTGCACTGGGCCTGTCCCTCACGTTCGGCCAGATGGGCGTCATCAACATGGCGCACGGCGAGTTCATCATGGCCGGTTGCTACACGACCTTCGTCGTCCAGCAGATCGTCTCCAATGCCGGTGCCTCACTGTTGATCTCCTTGGTCATCGGGTTCGTCATCGGCGGCCTGTTCGGTGTGCTGTTGGAGGTGACGCTCATCCAGCGGATGTATCACCGCCCACTGGACACACTGCTGGTGACCTTCGGCGTGGGCCTGGTACTGCAACAATTGGCTCGCGACATCTTCGGTGCACCGGCGGTCAACGTCATCGCCCCGTCGTGGCTGTCGGGCGGCTACGAGATCTTCGGCGCCGTGGTGCCCAAGACCCGCATCTTCATCCTGGTGTTGGCCGTGGCCTGTGTGACCGCATTGGCGATCGCGCTCAAGACCAGCCCGATGGGTCGCCGGATCAGGGCCGTCGTGCAGAACCGCGACCTGGCCGAGACCAGCGGCATCTCCTCTCGCCGAACGGATATCACCACCTTCTTCATCGGCTCCGGCCTGGCCGGCGTGGCCGGGGTCGCACTGACGTTGATCGGCTCCACCAGCCCGACCATAGGTCAGGCGTATCTGATCGATGCGTTCCTGGTGGTCGTGGTCGGCGGTTTGGGCCAGATCAAGGGCACGGTGATCGCCGCGTTCGGGATCGGCTTCCTGAACTCGGTGATCGAGTACAACACCACGGCATCGCTGGCCAAGGTGATCCTGTTCGTGATCATCGTGATCTTCCTGCAGGCACGCCCACAAGGTCTGTTCACCGTACGGACAAGGAGTCTGGTGTGAGAACGATCCTCGGACGTTGGCAGACCTGGGCCGGTTTCGGCGTCGCCGCGGTGCTGCTGTTCGCCGTTGCGCCGATGGCGCTGTCGACCTTCCGACTCGGACTGCTCGGCCAGTTCCTGTGCTACGCGATCGTCGCGGTCGGCATCGGACTGGCCTGGGGCCGCGGCGGCATGCTGGTGCTCGGTCAGGGCGTCTTCTTCGGTATCGGCGGCTACATCATGGGCATGCACCTGAAGATCGCCGATGCCCAGTTCGCCGGTAACGACGTGCCCGACTTCATGCAGATCCAGGGCGTGCGTGAACTACCCGGCTTCTGGGCACCGTTCGCCTCACCGCTGGTGACCCTGGTTTCGATCGTGCTGATCCCGACCGCGATCGCGGCCGCCCTGGGCCTGGGCGTGTTCAAGCGCCGCGTCAAGGGCGCATACTTCGCCATCCTGTCCCAGGCCCTGGCGGCGGCGCTGGCGATCCTGTTGGTCGGCCAGATGAGTCTCGGTGGATCCAACGGGCTCAACGGTTTCCGGACCTTCTTCGGATTCCGCCTGGCCGACCCGGCGAACAAGCAGATGCTGTACTTCATCGCGGCAGGCACCCTGCTGGTGGCCGTCGCGGTGGTGCGCCAACTGATGCAGAGCCGCTACGGCGAACTGCTGGTGGCGGTGCGCGACGGTGAGGAGCGTGTCCGGTTCCTCGGCTACGACCCGGCCAACATCAAGGTCGTCGCGTACACCGCGGCAGCACTTTTCGCCAGCATCGCCGGTGCTCTGTTCGCGCCGATCGTCGGTTTCATCAGCCCGTCACAGGTCGGCATCCTGCCCTCGATCGCGTTCCTCATCGGGGTGGCGATCGGCGGACGCACCACCCTGCTGGGTCCGGTGCTCGGCGCCATCGGCGTGGCCTGGGCGCAGACGTTGTTCTCCGAGCAGTACCCGTCGGGCTGGATCTACGGGCAGGGCCTGCTGTTCATCCTCGTCGTCGGGTTCTTCCCGGCCGGCCTGGCCGGGCTCGCGGTGTTCCTGCGCCGCCGCAGCAAGGGCAAACCCGACGCCGAACCCGAACCTGTCCCCCAACCGGATCCCGACCCGGAACCGGAACCCGAGAAGGCCGGAGCACAGCAATGACCGACCTCACGACCGAGAAGCACCCGGAGCCCACCGCCGGCGGCAACGTCGGGATGGGCACCCAATACCTCGAAGTCCGCGGTCTGACCGTCGATTTCGACGGATTCAAGGCCGTCAGCGATGTCGACCTGACGCTGTTCCAGGGCGACCTGCGCTTCCTGATCGGCCCCAACGGGGCGGGCAAGACCACCGTGATCGACGCCATCACCGGACTGGTGCCCGCCACCGGATCGGTCAGCAAGTCCGGGGTCGAACTGCTGGGCAAGAAGGTGCACAAGATCGCCCGCAACGGTGTCGGTCGCACCTTCCAGACGGCGACGGTGTTCGAGCAACTGACCGTGCTGCAGAACCTCGACATCGCCGCGGGGGCCGGCCGCTCGGCATGGACGCTGCTGCGGCGGCGCTCCGGGATCCTGCCGTCGATCGAGGAGGCCTTGGAGACAACCGGTTTGACCGCGTTGGCGGACAAACCCGCCGGCGTGCTGGCACACGGCCAGAAACAGTGGCTGGAGATCGGCATGCTGCTGGTGCAGAACGCCGATGTGCTGCTGCTCGACGAACCGGTCGCGGGCATGAGCCACGAGGAACGTGAGGAGACCGGAAACTTGTTGCGGCGCATCGGTGGTGAGCGCACGGTCGTGGTCGTCGAGCACGATATGGATTTCATGCGGGCGTTCGCGACCTCGGTGACGGTGCTGGCTCGTGGCCAGGTGATCGCCGAGGGCACGGTGGCCGAGGTGCAGGCCAACCCGAAGGTACAAGAGGTCTACCTCGGTACCGCGGCGGAACTGACCAAGGAGGCCTGATGCTTGAACTCGTCGACGTCCGAAGCGGTTATGGCCGCTCCGAGGTCATCCACGGTGTCACGCTCGAGGTGCCCTCCGACGGGGTGGCCGCGGTGATGGGGCACAACGGCGCCGGTAAGACAACTCTGCTGCGCGCCGCCGTCGGACTGCTCAAATGCAGTGCCGGCAAGGTGATGTTCGAGGGTGAGGACATCACCAAGCTGCGCCCCAGCGCCCGGGTCGCCCGCGGTATCGCCTATGTACCGCAGGGCCAGCAGTCCTTCGGCCAGCTCACCACGGCGGAAAATCTGCAGGTGGTGGCCGACGGCCGAAAGAACGGAAAATCCCTGATCGACGAACAGTTGGATCTGTTCCCGGCGCTCAAGGAGCTGCTGCCGCGGCGCGCCGGGCTGCTGTCGGGCGGTCAGCGCCAACAGCTCGCCATCGCCCGCGCACTGATCACCACACCCAAATGCCTGATCCTGGATGAGCCGACCGAAGGAATCCAGCCCTCGGTGGTCGCCGAGATCGAGGCGGCCATCACCGCGCTGACCCGGCGTGGTGATCTGGGCGTGCTGCTGGTCGAACAGCACATCGGGTTCGCGCTCGAATCCTCGCAGCGCTATTACATCCTGGAGTCGGGGCGGGTGACCTCCAGCGGTACCGGCGGCTCGGCCTCCGAGGCCGAGGTGCGCGCGGCGATGGCCATCTGACGGCACCGCCGTCGTGGCCATCTGAACTAGAGCTCCAACAACACTGTCACCGGGCCGTCGTTGACGAGTTCAACCTGCATGTGGGCACCGAACACGCCCGTGCTGACCGGCGCGCCCAGACCGCGCAGTGCCTCGGCGAAGGCGTCGATCAGCGGTTCGGCGACCGGTCGCGGGGCGGCGGCGTTCCAGGACGGCCGCCGCCCCTTGACGGTGTTGGCGTACAGCGTGAATTGACTGACCACCAGGATCGGCGCGCCGGTGTCGGCAGCGGCCTGCTCATCGTCGAGGATTCGCAGCCGCCAGAGCTTTTCGGCCATCTTCGCCGCCAACGCGGCGTCATCGGTGTGGGTGATGCCGACCAGGGCGAGCAGGCCGTGACCAGAAGGGTTGATCTCCCCCACCGTCGCACCGTCGACGGTCACCCGCGCCGATTTCACCCGTTGCACCAGAACTCGCATGTACCGACCCTAGAGTGTGCCCATGACGCGCATCATCGCCGAGCAGGGCGGTCTGGTGGTGGCCGAGGACGGACAGCACATCGTCGTCATCGATCGCGGTAACGGCGCGGGTGAGATCACCGCATTCGTCCTGCTGATCGTCACCCTGGTGTTCGGCGGATTCGGCGCGCTGGTGCTGCTGACGCCGATCGGTGTGCCCCGCATCGTCGGCGTCGCACTGATCGCCATCGGGCTCGCCACCGGGGCGAGCGTGTACGCGATACTGCGCAAGCTCCGCAGCGCGCGCAACGCCCCACTGGACGCCTTCACTCCGGTCGCGGTATTCGACCGCGAGCAGCGCACCTACCGCGATGTGACCGGACGGCGTGTACCGCTGAACCAAATCCGCATCCACCGGCAGATGCAGCTGACGTCCAGCTCACCGAGGCTGGTGATCACCACCCCGCACGGAACCGATGTGCTCAAACGTGCCAACCCCTTCGGTGGCGGCATCGGCAACCTCGACGAGGTGCTGACCGCCGCGCTGGCCGGCGAGCACAACTGAGGCCGGGCCAGGTATCAACTCCGCCCGGCGCGGGAACCCCTGACACGGCCATCATCGACGATTCCGGCGGAAGGAACACATGCACACTTCACAGCTACGCGGCGCGGGTCCTGCGGTGACGGGCGCGGCACTGATGATGCTCGTGACCGGATGCGGCGAGGATCAGGGTTCGGGCTCCTCCAACCGCGGCTCGGGTTCGCTGACCGAGGAAACCACGGTGGAGAACGCCTATATCGTGCCCGCTTACGTTGCGGGCCGATGCGCGATTCAACTCGATGCCGGCGCCGAGATGCGATTCACGATCACCAACAACCGCTCCACCGCCAGCGAGCGACTGCTGGGGCTGTCGACCGGCAGCGCCGAGATCGTCGAGATCCCGACGCCGGTGGAGATCCCGGCCGCCTCGACCGTCAGCTTCGGCGAGCCGAACGCCGCAGCAGGCGCGGGTGACGCGAGCAGGCCCGCGGTGCGCCTGCAGCGGCTGGACCCGCAGCTGCGGCCCGCCATGTCGACCGAGGTGACCTTCGACTTCGAACGGTCCGGTGAGCTGACCATGCGGGTGCCGGTCGAGGCATGCCCCGTGCAGACCCCGTGACGTCGGCACGCCGATCGCCGAGCGACCATGAAAAGTACACAATGGCGGCGTGTCGGCGTACAGACACGGTCACTCGCGGAAATCAACCCAGCCGGGACAGCACCTCGGTCACAACCGCGTCGTAGGCGACATCAATCTGCTCGCCGTTGGACAGATCCTTGACCCCGACCGTGCCCGCCTCGATATCCCGGTCGCCGGCCACCAGGGCCAGTCGTGCGCCGGAGCGGTCGGCGCCCTTCATCGATGCCTTCAGGCTGCGGTCACCGTAGGCCAGGTCCACCCGAATCCCGTTGGCCCGCAACGCCGCCGCGAGCTTGGCCAGCTCCAGCTTGGCCGTCTCCCCCAGCGGCACGCCGTACACGTCGACCCGGTTGGTCGCACCCACCGACCTGCCCTCGGCCCGCAGCGCCAGCAGCGTGCGGTCGACGCCCAGACCGAAACCGATACCGGAGAGGTCCTGGCCGCCGAGCTGACCCATCAGTCCGTCGTACCGTCCGCCGCCGCCGATACCGGACTGCGCGCCCAGCCCGTCGTGCACGAACTCGAAGGTGGTCTTGGTGTAGTAGTCCAGGCCGCGCACCATCCGCGGATTCACCACATACGGCACGCCCAGTGCATCCAGATGCGCCAGCACCGTTTCGAAGTGGGTCTTCGCGCCTTCGGAGAGGTGGTCGAGCATCAGCGGGGCGTCGGCGGTCATCTCCCGGACGTGGGGCCGTTTGTCGTCGAGCACCCGCAGTGGGTTGATCTGCGCGCGGCGCCGGGTTTCCTCGTCCAGGTCGAGCTTGAACAGGAAGTCCTGCAACAGTTCCCGGTACTGAGGCCGGCAGGTGTCGTCACCGAGAGAAGTGATCTCCAGCCGGAATCCGTCCAGCCCGAGCGACCGGAAACCGGCGTCGGCGACGGCGATCACCTCGGCGTCCAATGCGGGATCGTCGACGCCGATGGCCTCCACGCCGACCTGCTGCAACTGGCGGTAACGTCCCGCCTGCGGGCGCTCGTAGCGGAAGAACGGACCCGAATAGCACAACTTGACCGGCAGCTGGCCGCGATCCAGACCGTGCTCGATGACGGCCCGCATGACGCCGGCGGTGCCCTCCGGACGCAGCGTCACCGAACGTTCCCCACGATCGGCGAAGGTGTACATCTCCTTGCTCACCACGTCGGTGGACTCACCGACGCCGCGGGCGAACAGCGCGGTGTCCTCGAAGATGGGCAGTTCGATATCGCCGTAGCCGGCCCGCCGGGCGGCGCCGAGCAGACCCTCGCGCACCGCGACGAAGGCGGCGGAGTCGGGCGGGAAGTAGTCCGGTACGCCCTTGGGCGCCCTGAATTCAGTCAAAGTCTCAAACCTTCGAGGAATGGATTGCTACGTCGTTCGATGCCGATGGTGCTGCTCGGACCGTGCCCAGGTAGTACCACGGTGTCATCGTCGAGCACCAACAATTTCGTGATGATCGAGTCGAGCAGGGCATTGCCGCTACCGCCGGGGAGATCGGTGCGGCCCACCGACCCCTGGAACAGGGTGTCGCCGGTGAACACCCGATCCTGCACCCGAAAGCACACCGACCCCCGCGTGTGTCCCGGGGTGTGGTCGACCGTCACCGCCAGATCGCCCAGCTCGAGCACCTCACCATCGGTGCCCAGTTCGACCAGTTGCCGAGGTTCGGAGAACACGGCTCCCAGCGTCAGCCTGCCCAGGGTGCCCCACAGACCGCCGGTGGTCAGTCCCTTGACCGGGTCGGTGAGCATCGCCCGGTCCGCCGGGTGGATGAACACCGGGCAGCCGTAGCGATCGGCGATCTTCTGCGCCGACCAGATGTGGTCGATGTGCCCGTGGGTCAGCAGCACGGCCGCCGGCGTCAACCGGTGCTCGTCGAGGATGCGCTGCACCCGCGCCGACGCCGACTGCCCCGGGTCCACGATGACGGCGTCGGCCCCGGCATGCGGCGCCAGCACGTAGCAGTTGCACGCCAGCACCCCCGTCGGGAATCCGGTCATCAGCACGTCGCCAGTTTCCCACGTGGCGTCCGACGACCGGTACTCGCGCGGGTCGCACGGCCCTCACTCAGAATCGCCTGGCACACTCGTTTCCGACGTGGAACGGCGAACGAGGAGGACATCGGCGGTGCCGACCAACGAACAGCGACGGGCAGCGGCCAAACGCAAGCTCGATCGGCAACTCGAGCGCCGGGCCGCGCGCGCCAAGCGGCAGAAGCTCGTCACCATCATCGCCTCGGCGACCGGTGTGGTCGTGGTGGTCGCCGCCGTGGTGGCGGCCGTCGTCTTCATCAACAAGGACTCCGACACCACCGCATCGGCATCGACCACCACCAGCGCGGATCCGAACGCCCCGCAGCCCGTCGCCGACGGCAAACTGCCCGCGTTCGTGGCGCCCGCCGGCCTCGGCCAGGACTGCCAGTACCCGGCGGCCGGCACGGCCAGCAAGCAGGTCGAGCCGCCGCGCACCGGCGCCATCCCGATGGACGAGGCCCAGATCAGCGTCAGCATGGAGACCGACCAGGGCAATCTCGGGCTGATGCTCGACAACGCCAAGGCGCCGTGCACCACCAACAGCTTCGCCAGCCTGGCAGGCCAGGGCTATTTCAACGACACCCCGTGCCACCGGCTGACCACCAGCGACAGCCTGTCGGTGCTGCAGTGCGGTGATCCCACCGGCCAGGGCACCGGCGGCCCGGGCTACCAGTTCGCCAACGAGTACCCGACCAACCAGTACCAGCCCGACAACCCGGCGCTGCAGCAGCCGGTGGTCTACCCGCGCGGCACCCTGGCCATGGCCAACGCCGGTCCCGGCACCAATGGCAGCCAGTTCTTCCTGGTCTACAAGGACTCGCAGCTGCCGCCGGGCTACACCGTGTTCGGCACGATCGACGAGACCGGCCTGGCCACCCTGGACAAGATCGCCGCCGGCGGCGTCGAGGGCGGCGGCCAGGACGGGGCGCCGGCCACCAAGGTGCAGGTGAAGACGGTTCAGCTGGACTGACGATGTACACCCCGCCGGGTGGCCCCTACGGCTACCCACCGCAGTACGGCTATCCGCCACCGGCATCGCGACCCACCAATTCGCTGGCGGTGGCGGCGCTGATCTGCGGGATCCTGATCGCCCCGCTGGGCATCGTGTTCGGCCACATCTCGCTGCGGCAGATCAAACGCACCGGCGAGGAGGGCCGCGGGATGGCCATCGCCGGCCTGGTGGTCGGCTATCTGCTGACGGTGTTCGGTGTGCTGGTGCTCATCATCGCCGTGGTCGCGACCCGGGCGATCGTCGAGGACATCCGCAACTACGACCCGTCCGCGCCGGGCTACACCGCCCGACCGGGCATGGTCGAGGAGCTGCCGGCGTTCGACCCGCCGGAGACGCTGGGGTCCAACTGCCAGTACCTGCCGACACCCGAGGAGGCCAGCAGGCCGGTCGACCCGCCCCGGATGGGCCGCGTTCCGCGGACACCGGCAACGGTGGAAAGCGAGATCACCACCGACAACGGCATCATCGGCATCCTGCTGAACAACGGGCAGGCGCCGTGCACGGTGAACAACTTCGCCAGCCTGGCCGCGCAGGGCTACTTCGACGGGACGAGCTGCCACCGGCTGACCACCTCGGCCGACCTGCGGGTACTGCAGTGCGGCGATCCGGCCGGCACGGGCACCGGCGGGCCGGGCTACCAGTTCCCCAACGAGTACCCGACCAACCAGTTCCGGCTGACCGACCCCGCCATCCGGACCCCGACGCTGTACCCGCGCGGCACGCTGGCCATGGCCAACGCCGGCCCGGGCACCAACGGCAGCCAGTTCTTCCTGGTCTACGAGGATTCGCAGCTGCCGCCGACCTACACCGTGTTCGGCACCATCGACGCCAGCGGCCTGGACGTGCTGGACCAGATCGCCGCCGGCGGCGTCGCCGACGGCAGCGACGACGGCGAACCGGCCACGCCGGTGACCATCGACTCGGTGCTGGTGCAGTGATGCTCGCCGGCGGATTCCTGCTCTTCATCGGACTGTCCGCGCTGGTGTCCGCCGGAGTCCTGGCCCGACGGGTCTGGCAGGTCCGGTCCTATGTCGCGGTGCGCGGGCGGGTCGTGGCCCGCGGTCTGGACGCGGCCGATCCGACCGAGGCGGGCGGTGACGCGCAACGCTACGAGACGGCGGTGCGCTACGAATACACCTTCGGCGGCACCGTCTACACCGGCGAGCGGCTCACCCCCGTCACCGGTGCGCGGATACGCTCCAATGCCGCACGCGATCTGGCCCGGCTACCCGACGAGGTGACGGTCTACGTCAATCCCGCCGATCCCGCCGACTCGGTGCTCGGCCGGGCCGGGTTCGGCCTGACGCTGACCGCCGCGGCGGCCGGTGTCATCGCCGTCCTCATCGGGACGGCGCTGATGGTCGACTAGACCGTCACGCCGCGGCAGCCGGATTGCGGCTCACGCCGCGGACGTGACGCGGTAGACGTCGTAGACACCCTCGACATTGCGCACCACGTTGAGCACATGACCCAGATGCTTGGGGTCACCCATCTCGAAGGTGAAGCGACTGATGGCAACCCGGTCGTTGGACGTGGTCACCGACGCCGACAGGATGTTGACCTTCTCGTCGGCGAGCACCCGGGTGACGTCGGAGAGCAGCCGGTGCCGGTCGAGCGCCTCGACCTGGATGGCCACCAGGAACACCGAGGACGGCGACGGCGCCCAGTGCACCTCGATGATCCGTTCGGACTGCTCCTGCAGCGACTCCGCATTGGTGCAGTCGGTGCGGTGCACGCTCACCCCGCCGCCGCGGGTCACGAATCCCATGATGGTGTCCCCGGGCACCGGGGTGCAGCACTTGGCGAGCTTGGTCAGCACGCCGACCGCACCCGGCACCGACACGCCCACATCGTCACTGGTGCGCTGGCGCACCGGCATGGTCGCCGGGGTGGACCGCTCGGCGATCTCGTCCTCGGCCTCCTCGTCCCCGCCGAACTGGGCCAGCAGCCGCTGCACCACGTGCCGGGCCGAGGTGTGTCCCTCTCCCACGGCCGTGTACAGCGCCGACACATCGGCGTAGTGCAGTTCGCGGGCCAGCGTCGCCATCGAGTCCACACTCATCAAGCGCTGCAAGGGAAGTCCGCCGCGGCGCACCTCGCGGACGATGGCGTCCTTACCGGCCTCCAGCGCCTCCTCGCGACGCTCCTTGGCGAACCACTGCCGGATCTTGGCCTTGGCGCGCGGCGACACGACGAAGGACTGCCAATCCCGCGACGGGCCGGCGTTGGCGGCCTTGGAGGTGAACACCTCCACCTGATCGCCGTTCTCCAGCTTGCGTTCCAGGGCGACGAGCCGGTGATTGACCCGGGCGCCGATACAGCGGTGCCCGACCTCGGTGTGCACGGCATAGGCGAAGTCGACCGGTGTCGAGCCGGTGGGCAGGGTGACGACGTCACCCTTCGGGGTGAAGACGAAGATCTCCTGGACCGCAAGGTCGTAACGCAGCGACTCCAGGAACTCCCCGGGGTCGGCGGCTTCCCGCTGCCAGTCGAGAAGTTGGCGCATCCAGGCCATCTCGTCGATCTCGGCGGCGGTGTGCCCGGCCGGTAAGCCGTTGCGCCCCTTGGCTTCTTTGTAACGCCAGTGCGCGGCGATGCCGAACTCGGCGGTGTCGTGCATGTCGATGGTGCGGATCTGCACTTCCAGCGGCTTGCCCTCGGGGCCGATGACGGTGGTGTGCAGCGACTGGTACACCCCGTAGCGCGGCTGGGCGATGTAGTCCTTGAACCGGCCGGCCATCGGCTGCCACAGCGAATGGACCACGCCGACGGCGGCATAGCAGTCACGCATGTCATCGCACAGGATCCGCACGCCGACCAGGTCGTGGATATCGTCGAAGTCGCGGCCCTTGACGATCATCTTCTGGTAGATCGACCAGTAGTGCTTGGGCCGGCCCTCGACCGTGGCGTTGATCTTCATGGCCGCCAGCGAGGAGCCGATCTCGGCCCGGACCCGGGCCAGGTAGGTGTCGCGCGACGGCGCCCGGTCGGCCACCAGCCGGACGATCTCCTCATAGCGCTTGGGATGCAGGATGGCAAAGGACAGGTCCTCCAGCTCCCACTTCACCGTCGCCATGCCGAGTCGATGCGCAAGCGGGGCAATGACTTCCAGCGTCTCGCGGGCCTTGCGGGCCTGCTTCTCCGGCGGCAGGAAGCGCATCGTGCGCATGTTGTGCAACCGGTCGGCGACCTTGATCACCAGCACGCGCGGATCGCGCGCCATCGCGATGATCATCTTGCGGATGGTCTCGCCCTCGGCGGCGGTGCCCAGCGCCACCTTGTCCAGCTTGGTCACCCCGTCCACGAGGTGGCCGACCTCACTGCCGAAATCTCCTGTCAGCGCCTCCAGCGCGTACCCGGTGTCCTCGACGGTGTCGTGCAGCAGCGCGGCCACCAGCGTCGTGGTGTCCATACCGAGCTCGGCCAGGATGTTGGCCACCGCCAACGGATGGGTGATGTAGGGGTCGCCGGAGCGGCGCAACTGGTCGGCATGGCGCTGCTCGGCGACATCGTAGGCGCGCTGCAGGATCGCCAGGTCGGCCTTGGGGTGGAACTGCCGGTGCACCGCCACCAGCGGTTCCAGCACGGGATTGACCAGGCTGCGCTGCGATGTCATCCGTCGGGCCAACCGGGCCCGCACGCGCCGCGACGCGCTGATCTTCGAGGTGTCCGGCTGCGTGCCGTCGCCCGCCGGCGCGGATTGCACCGCCTGACCGGTACCGGGGTCGTCTGCCACGTTCACCTCCTCGCCATCTTCGGACTTCGAGGATATCCCTCAGCCGGTGATGAGACTGGTGACCGGCAGTGGTTGTACCGCCGCGCGCCCATTCAGTGCCACCAACTCCAACACCACCGCGGCGCCGGTGACCCGGGCCCCGGCCTTCTGCAGCACCGCGGCGGCGGCGGCCAGCGTGCCGCCGGTCGCCAACACATCATCGATCACCAGAACGCTGCGGCCGGCCAGATCGATACCGTCGGCGGGGATCTCCAGCGTCGCCGAACCGTATTCGAGGTCGTAGTGCACGGTGTGCACCGGCGGGGGCAGCTTGCCGCCCTTGCGCACGGCCAGCACCCCGGTGCCGCGGCGCAGCGCGACCGCCGCACCGAGCAGGAACCCGCGGGCGTCGACGCCGGCGATCAGATCGGCCCCCTCGGCCGCCTCGGCCAGCGCGTCGGTGAGGGCGGCCAGGCCCTGCGGGTCGGCCAGCACGGGAGTCAGGTCCTTGAACTGCACACCGGGGCTCGGGAAATCGTCCACCTCGCGGGTCAGCCGATTGATCAACGCAGCGGTATCGCTCACGAGAGGGTCCACCGATCCATGTTCCATCCTGCTCCCCATCGGGTCGGATTGCTGCTGACGGCGCCCACCTGCTTGGAGGTCAGCAGGGTGCGCTGCTGACGGTACAGCGGCAGGGTGGGAACGTCCGCCCAGAGGATGGGTCCGCTCTCGGCCAGCAGCCGGGCCAGTTCCTTGGGGTCGGCCGTGACCACCAACGCGTCGATGATGCCGTCGATGCGTTCGTTGCTGTAGCCGGACAGGTTGTTGCCGTTGCCGGTGTGCAGGTCGTAGGCGTCCAGCGCCGACGAACCGGTGGAACCGCTGCCGGCCGCGCCACCGGTGCTGGCGATCAGCACGTCGATGGTGTTGTCGCGCAGGCTTTGCGGGCCGACGACGTCATCGGCGGCGTCGGTCACCGTGATGCCGGCCGGGGCGCATGCTTGGGCGATCGCCCCGACGGTGGCCGCCAATCGCGGGTTGGGGCTCTGGTAGCCGATCCGCACGGTCAGCGGCTGGTTGTTGAGCGCCAGCCGCGCGCCCGCGATGTCCGGGACCACGAACTGTCCTGCCGCACCGGCACTCTCGGCGGCCGACAGGGCGTCCTCGGCGGTCGGGCTGAGCCGGGCGTTGGCGATCGGTACCTGGGCGTTACGCGCGATGTTCTCGCGCGGCGTGCACAGCGACAGCGCCCGCCGGTTGGGCGGTGCGGCCATCGGTCCCTGCGCTGAGAAGATGAGCTGCTCGATGCCCGCCGACGGTGTGTCCGTGCGGGTATAGCCGGCGGGCAGGTTCAGCGTGCCCGAGGAACCGGCCGCGATATCGACGACGTCGAAGGATCCGTTGTTGATCCGGTCCTGGATGTCGGCCCCGCGCGCCCATACCGTCACCCGGGGCGCGGCCGGGGCGGCGCCCCACCACTTGTCGTTGGCGATCAGCGTCACCGCCCCGTCGTCGGTGACGGATTCGATCTTGTAGGGACCCGACGACGGCAGCTTCTTCACATCGGTGTCCGGACCGAGGTCCCAGCTCGAATTCCACGCGGCGGCGATGCGGTCCAGCGCGGGGAGGTCGGGAGCCTGCACGGCCCGGGTCACGCCGCCCTCGCCGAGCCCGAGCTCGTCGGCGATGACATGTGAGGGCATCAGCGAGGTGGCACCGAAGAGCTGACCGTAGTCGACGATCCCGCGGTCCTGGGCGAAGGTCACCCGGGCCTTCTTCTGACCGGGCACGCAGTCCACCGTCGCGATATCGCGGTAGCCGGCGCTGCTGGCGGCGTCGAAGGCCGGGAACCGGCCGGACTGGGCAGCCCAGGTCAGCACCATGTCGTCACAGGTGATCGGTTTGCCGTCGGAGTACACCGCGTCGGCGTTGATCTCGTAGTCCAGGATCAGCGGCGCGCGGCCGACCACGGCGACGGTGCCGTAATCGCGGTCGCTGACGGTCTGCCCGTCCGGGCCGCGGTAGGTGAAACCGGTCAGCACCCGGGCGAACGCCTGCGGACCACCCGAGGCGGCGCCGTTGACGGTGTTGGCGTTGTAGGTGGTGAGCATTCCGTCGACGGCGTAGTCGATGACGTCGTCGGAGCCCGCAGAGCAGCCGGCCAGCACCAGGGCCGCCGACATCGCCAGGCTTGCCGCAGCACCCGCCCGGCCGGTCACGCGCCGAGGCATTAGGTCCGCCGTTTGCCCGACGGTCGGTTGGGACGCAGCGGCTTGGCTCCCGGCGACGGCTTGTCCGGTGCCGGGGCCGCGGGTGCGCTGACCTCGACGGCCGACGCGTCCTCGACCGCGTCCTCGGACTCGTCGAGTTCGACCGCGCCACCGGTCTTGGCCGCGACGGCCGCCCGCCGCCGCATCACCTTGCGGGTGTGGTTGCGCACCAGTTCGGTGCGCTCACGCAGGCTCACCAGCAGCGGGGTGGCGAAGTAGATCGACGAGTAGGTGCCGACGACCACGCCGACCAACTGCACCAGCGCCAGATCCTGCAGTGTGCCCACACCGAGCAGCCAGACCGCCACGACCATCAGCGCCAGGATCGGCAGCACCGAGATGAAACCGGTGTTGATCGACCGCATGAAGGTCTGGTTGATGGCCAGGTTGGCCTGCTCGGCGAAGGTGCGTCGGGTGGTGTGCTCGAAACCTGCGGTGTTCTCCTCCACCTTGTCGAACACGATGACGGTGTCATACAGCGAGAAGCCGAGGATGGTCAGCAGGCCGATCACGGTGGCCGGGGTGACCTCGAAGCCGACCAGGGCGTAGAAGCCCGCGGTCACCACCAGGTCGAAGACCAGCGTCGCCAGTGCGGCGATCGCCATGTACCGCTCGTAGCGCACGGTGATGTAGATGGCCGCCAGCACCAGGAACACCACCAGGGCGATGAGCGCCTTCTGGGTGATCTGCCCGCCCCAGGTGGACGACACCGCGGAATCGCTGATGGCCTGCTTGCTGGGCTGGCCGTCGGATCCCTTGGGTGCGAACGCGTCGAACAGTGCGGTGCGCAGCTTCTCGGTGTCCTCGTTGGACAGCGTCTCGGTACGGATCTGGACCGTCGCCGACGGGCCGTTGCCGACGATCACGACGGTCTCGGGCGGGCTGCCGAAGGTGTCGCTGTAGACGGTCTCCACCTGTTCGGTGGTCGCCTGCCCGTTGGCGCCGTCGACCGGCATGGACACCTTGGTGCCGCCCTCGAAGTCGATGCCCAGGGCGAAGCCGCGCAGCAGCATCGCGAGCAGGCACACGAGCACGATGACACCGCTGACGGCGTACCAGAGTTTGCGCTTGCCGATGACCTCGAAGGCGCCGGTGCCCGTGTAGAGGCGGACGAAGAACCCGTGCTGCGGCGTGGATCCGGTGCCGGTCAGTTCGACCGCTTCGGTGCTCTCGGCGCTGGAATGTTTGGCCGACATCTGATCAACCCCGTCCCGTCGTGTGCGCGGCGCGCCGTTCGCGGGCGATCAACTGGACCGCACCGAGACCGTTGAACGCCGGTTTGGCCAACGTCGTCGACTTCGACGACAGATAGACCAGCGGCCAGGTCACCAGGAACACCACCATCACGTCCAGGATGGTGGTCAGGCCGAGTGTGAAGGCGAAGCCCTTCACCTGGCCGACGGCCAACATGTAGAGCACCGCGGCGGCCAGGAAGGTCACCGCGTTACCGGACAAGATGGTCTTGCGGGCCCGCGCCCAGCCGCGCGGCACCGCCGAGCGATAGGAGCGGCCCTCGCGGATCTCGTCCTTGATGCGCTCGAAGAACACCACGAACGAGTCCGCGGTGGTGCCGATACCGATGATCAGACCGGCGATACCGGCCAGGTCGAGGGTGTAGCCGATCCATCGACCGAGCAGCACCAGCAGCGCGTAGACCATGGCGCCGGCCAGCACCAGTGACAACGCCGTGAGCAGTCCCAGCGCCCGGTAGTAGAGCAACGCATAGATCAGCACCAGCGCCAGACCGACCGCACCGGCGATCAGACCGGCCTCCAGCGAGGCCAGTCCCAATGTGGCCGAGACGGTCTCGGCTTCCGACGAATCGAAGGACAGCGGCAGCGAACCGTACTTCAGCACGTTGGCGAGCTCACGCGCCGAGGATTCGGTGAACTGACCGGTGATCTGGGTGCGGCCGCCCGGGATCGCCTCCTGGATCTCGGGCGCGCTGACCACCTGCGAGTCGAGCGTGAACGCGGTCTGGGTACCGACGTTGGCGGCGGTGAAATCGGCCCAGGTCTTGGATCCGCCGCTCTTGAATTCGACGTCGACGACGTAATCGCCGCGCTGCTGGTCCAGCCCGGAGCCGGCGGTCGCGATCTCCTCGCCGCTCATGATCGACTTGTCCAGCAGGTAGACCGTGTTGTGGTCGGTGGAGCAGGTGACCAGCGGCAGATTGGGATCATCGTTGCCCGCCAGCACGTCGTCCTCATCGCAGCGGGTGGCCTGGAACTGCAGGGCCAGCAGCTGGATGCTCTGGTCGGTGCTCTGGCGCAGCTGCTTCTCATCGGCGATGCGCTGGGCCAGGGTGGCATCCTCGTCCGGGGTGCCCGGCGCCGGCGCCTCGGGCGCCGGTGCGGGGGCGGGGGCCGGCGCGGGGGTGGGCTCCGGACCCGGTGGCGGCGGCGGCTCCAGCGGGTAGGGCCGCGGCTGCGCGGGCGGCGGCGCGGCCGGATCACCCGGCTGCCCCGGCGTGCGGATCGGCGCCTCGGGCTCGGCCGGCGCGATCAGCGGTGGCATGTTCTGGTCCAGCCCCGGCGGCAACTGACCACCCGGCGGCAGACCCGGTGGAGCGCCTTCGGGAGCACCCTCGGGCTGTTCACCGGCGGGCTGGGCGGGCATGGCGTGGATCACCGGACGGATGTAGAGCCGGGCGGTCTGACCCAGGCTGCGGGCCTCGGAGCCGTCGTTGCCCGGCACGGTGATCACCAGGTTGTCACCGTCGATGACGACCTCGGACCCGGAGACACCCAGGCCGTCGACGCGGGAGCTGATGATCTCCTGCGCCTGCAGCAGCGACTCACGGCTGGGCTGCGATCCGTCGGGGGTGCGCGCGGTGAGGGTGACGCGGGTACCGCCCTGCAGATCGATACCCAGCTTGGGCTCGGCCTTCTTATCGCCGGTCAGGAACACCAGCAGATAGGAACCGACGAGGAGCGCCAGGAAGAGCGACAGATAGCGGGCAGGGTGGACCGGCGCCGAAGACGATGCCACGGTTCTGGGGTCTCCTCGAAACGATCAGGACGGCGGGTACTGGAGGGACTGCGTTACCGGGAGGGTACGCGGTGACCCTGGGTCAGTTGCTGTCAGTCTTGGGTGTCGGGCGATCGGTCAGTTCGACGGCACCGGACTCGTCCTCGACGGTGTCGTCCTCGTCGTCGTAATCGGCCTCTTCGATGCGGTCCCGAACGGCCAGTTTCATCCAGGTGGTCACGACGCCGGGGGCGATTTCCAGGTCGACGTAGTCGTCGGTGATGCCGGCGATGGTGCCCTGCAGACCGGACGTGGTGTGCACGCGGTCGCCGACGGTCAGCGAGTTGTGCAGGTCGATGGTGGCCTGCATGGCCTTCTTCTGACGGCGCGACGCGAAGAACATGAAGGCGCCCAGAATGATGAAGAGGGGCAGGAATACGACGAGATCCATGAAACTGCTGTCCTTCGCGGTTGTTCAGCGGGTACGGCACACCAGTGTGCCATTACCGAGGTCGCCGCCCTGCCGGTCACCCCGAACTCCGGAGCCGCCGTGTCACGTCTCGACTGAATCCGTGGCACAATCGAGGTGAATAAACGTGATCCGCAGCAAGATCACGCGCCAACTGCTGTTTTCACCCGCATCCGCAGCCAGCGGACTAGGGTTGGATCTGCGCGTCCCCACCACCCGACCAGCAGGAGTCAGCTGTGACTGCCGTCGAACAGACCCGCCACCTCGCGACCGCCATCCCCGGACCGAAATCCGCCGCCCTCATCGCCCGCAAGGGCGCCGCCGTGTCCAGCGGCGTCGGGACGACCATGCCGGTCTATGCCGCCCGCGCCGCCGGCGGCATCCTGGAGGATGTCGACGGCAACCGCCTGATCGACCTGGGCTCCGGTATCGCCGTGACCACCATCGGCAATGCCTCCCCGCGGGTGGTGGAGGCCGTCACCGCGCAGGCCGGTCTGTTCACCCACACGTGCTTCATGGTCACGCCGTACGAGGGTTATGTGGCGGTGGCCGAACAGCTCAACCGGCTGACCCCCGGCGGCGGCGAGAAGCGCTCGGCGCTGTTCAACACCGGCTCCGAGGCCGTCGAGAACGCCGTCAAGATCGCCCGCTCGTACACCCGCAAACAGGCCGTGGTCTCCTTCGACCACGCCTATCACGGCCGCACCAACCTGACGATGGCGCTGACCGCGAAGTCCATGCCCTATAAGCACGGGTTCGGTCCGTTCGCCCCGGAGATCTACCGGGCGCCGCTGTCGTATCCGTTCCGCGATGCCGAGTTCGGCAAGGAACTGGCCAACGACGGTGCGCTTGCGGCCAAGCGGGCCATCAACATCATCGACAAGCAGGTCGGCGCCGACAATTTGGCGGCGGTGATCATCGAGCCGATCCAGGGCGAGGGTGGCTTCATCGTCCCGGCGCCCGGATTCCTGCCCGCGCTGCTGGCATGGTGCCGCGACAACAACGTGGTGTTCATCGCCGACGAGGTGCAGACCGGCTTCGCCCGCACCGGCGCGATGTTCGCCTGCGAGCACGAGGGCATCGAACCGGACCTGATCGTGACGGCCAAGGGCATCGCCGACGGCCTGCCCCTGTCGGCGGTGACCGGCCGGGCCGAGATCATGGACGCCCCGCATGTGTCCGGCCTGGGCGGCACCTATGGCGGCAACCCGATCGCCTGTGCCGCCGCCCTGGCGACCATCGAGACCATCGAGGGCGAGCAACTCGTCGAGCGGGCCGGCGCCATCGAGCGTCTGATGAAGGATCGTCTGCACCGGATGCAGGCCGACGACGAGCGGATCGGCGATGTCCGGGGCCGCGGCGCGATGATCGCCATCGAACTGGTCAAGCCCGGCACCACCGAACCGGACGCCGAGCTGACCAAGGCCCTGTGCGCCGCAGCGCATTCCCGCGGCGTCATCGTCCTGTCCTGCGGCACCTACGGCAACGTGCTGCGTTTCCTGCCGCCGCTGACGATCAGCGACGAGTTGCTCACCGAGGCGCTCGACATCCTGGCCGCCGCATTGGCCGAACTGTCCGCCTGACCGGGGGGTGACCCGGCGGGCCGACTAGTGCGGCACCGGCGTCTGGCGACGGGATCCGAACAGCCGATTCCTGAGGCCGTGCCGGCGACGCGGCACCGTGGTCCGGTCCGGCTCGGTGGCCATGATCGGTCCGGTGTCGGTGCGGGTTTCGACCGGCATATCGCGCACGGTGGTGTCGCGCACGTGGGCGTCGCGCACCGTCACGTCACGGATGCTGCGCACCGAGACCCGTCCGATAGCCGCCGCGCCCAGGAAGACGATCAGTGCGCCGAGGCCGGAGAAGAAGGCCAGTTCCAGTGCCACACTCTTGGTCTCGGTGACGGCCACCGGGCTGCCCGGCGTGCCCAGGCCCAGCGGTGCGGCGAATGCCCGCCCGACGACGAACCACGCACCCGCGGCCACGCTGAGCCAGCCGCCCAGCATCGCGGTCGCGCGGTTGCGCGATGTCAACAGCAGCAAGCCGCCGATCACGGCGACCGCGCCCGGGAGAACCTCCAGCCAGCCGCGCCCCATGGTCCAGACCCACGGCGAGTCGGGTGTGTAGGCGAAATCGAAGTACGGACCGACGAATGGGATGAGCGCACCCCACACGCCGAGGACGATCAACAGAAAACCGCTCAGAGCTCCGCGACTGCGGGCGATGTGCATCCTGCCGCCGCGGGTGGTCACGCGTGTATCGGTCATGGTGGGCCTCCTCTGCCGCGGCAGTGATTACCCAACCCGGCCGACCCGTAACCGCTATCCGACCAGGTGAACCACCAGCAGCACCACCGCGATCAGCGGGAAGATTCCCTGGCTGACCGCGGCGCGGGCCTTGTCCGGTGAGGACAGCAGCAACACGAGCGCGGCCGCCAGCATCGAACCGACCCCGGCCAGGATCAGCGCCGCCCCGACCCCGGCATGTCCGGACGCGGCGGCAACGATGCCGATCACGGACACGATCGCCAGGAACAGGTTGTAGAACCCCTGATT
Organism: Mycobacterium sp. NPDC003323; assembly: GCF_053589535.1. Lineage (NCBI taxonomy): Bacteria > Bacillati > Actinomycetota > Actinomycetes > Mycobacteriales > Mycobacteriaceae > Mycobacterium > Mycobacterium sp. NPDC003323. Next base: position 913,844 of record NZ_JBSFSB010000001.1, on the reverse strand, counting down.
GAACGCGAGTTCCCGGGTCGCCTCGGCCTCCTGCGCGCTCAGCCCGAACGTCGCCCTGGTGCGCGGCGAGGTCCAGGTCAGCGATTCCATCACGAAGATGTAGACGTGCAGCAGCGCGGCCAGGCCGGCGACGATCAGTGCGGCGACGAGCATGCCGGTCATTCAAACAGGCCGGTCTGCTGTCCCAACCCGCGAACCGGCGGTTGCAGGCCCAGATGGGTCCAGGCCAGCGGCGTGGCCACCCGCCCGCGCGGTGTACGCGCGATCATCCCGGCCCGCACCAGGAACGGCTCGCACACCTCCTCGACCGTGGTGGCTTCCTCCCCCACCGCGACGGCCAGTGTCGACACCCCGACCGGGCCGCCACCGAAGCTGCGGGTCAGCGCCGTCAGCACCGCGCGGTCCAGTCGGTCCAGGCCGAGTTCGTCGACGTCGTAGACCTCCAGGGCCGCCTTGGCGATATCGCGGGTGATGACGCCGTCGGCACGTACCTCGGCATAGTCGCGCACCCGGCGCAGCAGCCGGTTCGCGATCCGGGGGGTGCCGCGGGATCGTCGGGCCACCTCCGAGCCGGCGCTGGCTTCCAGTGCGATGCCCAGGATTCCGGCCGAGCGCTGCAAGACCAGCTCCAGATCGGGCGGGTCGTAGAAGTCCATGTGCGCGGTGAAACCGAACCGGTCGCGCAACGGCCCGGTCAGCGCGCCCGAACGGGTGGTCGCACCGACCAGGGTGAAGGGTGCGACATCGAGGGGAATCGAGGTGGCCCCGGGTCCCTTGCCGACGACGACGTCGACGCGGAAGTCCTCCATCGCCAGATAGAGCATTTCCTCGGCGGGCCGGGCGATGCGGTGGATCTCATCGATGAAGAGCACATCACCTTCGACCAGATTCGACAGCATGGCGGCCAGATCACCGGCGCGCTCCAGCGCCGGGCCGGATGTCACCCGCAGCGCCGAGCTGAGTTCGGCGGCGATGATCATGGCCAGCGAGGTCTTGCCCAGACCGGGCGGACCGGACAGCAGGATGTGATCCGGTGTGCCACCGCGGTTCTTGGCGCCTTCGAGCACGAGCTGCAGCTGTTCGCGCACCCGGTGCTGACCGATGAATTCCTGCAGCGACCGCGGCCGCAGGCTGGCGTCGATATCACCCTCGCCGACCGTCAGCGCCGGTGAGACATCCCGGTCCTCGGGTTCCTCGGCATCGTCGAAACGTCCCATGCCTACTTCTTACCGAGCATCGACAACGCCGCCCTCAGCGCACCGGAGGTGGTGGCGTTCGGCTCGTCGGCCAGCACCTTGTCGGTGGCCTCCTCGGCCTGTTTGGCCGCAAAGCCAAGTCCGACAAGGGCTTCCACCACGGGTACCCGCACCGCATGACCGCTCGCCGCGGCCGTGCCGCCGGACCCCGGCACCGCGCCGATCTTGTCGCGCAGTTCCAGCACCATCCGTTCGGCACCGCGCTTGCCGATCCCGGGCACCCGGGTCAGCGCGGTGACGTCGCCGTCGGCCAACGCCTGGCGCAGCGCCTGGGCGTCGTAGACCGCCAGGGTGGCCAGGGCGATCTTGGGCCCCACCCCGGACACCCCGAGCAGGGTGTTGAACAGATCGCGCGCCTCACCGTCGGCGAAGCCGTACAGCGTCATCGAGTCCTCGCGCACGATCATCGCGGTGATGAGCCGGGCCTGCTCACCGCGGCGCAGCGTGGACAACGTCGTCGGGGTGGCCATCACCTTGTAACCGACGCCGGCGGCCTCGATGACGGCGTGGTCCAGGGCGATGTCGATGACCTCACCGCGCACCGAGGCGATCACGCGCGCACCGCCTTCAGCCGGGCCTGATAGCGCTTCTTCTGTTCGGCCGCCTTGGCCTCGGCCTCGGCCATCCGCGCGATCATCGGCGCCCGCCAACAGTGGCAGATCGCCAACGCCAGCGCGTCGGCCGCATCGGCGGGCGTCGGTTTCTGTTGCAGGGCAAGGATCTTCGTCACCATCGTGGTGATCTGCGCCTTGTCGGCCCGGCCGTTGCCGGTGACCGCGGCCTTCACCTCAGAGGGGGTGTGGAAGTACACGTCGATACCGCGGCGGGCGGCGGCGAGCGCGATGACCCCGCCGGCTTGGGCGGTGCCCATGGCGGTGTTGGCGTTGTGGTTGGCGAAGACCCGCTCGATGGCGATCACGTCCGGGACGTGGGTGTCCATCCAATGCTCCACCGTGTCGCTGATGGTCAGCAGCCGCTTCTGCAGCGGTTCGTCGGCCGGGGTGCGCACGACGTCGACATCGAGGGCGGTGACATGGCGGCCGCGCCCGCTCTCGATCATCGACAACCCGCAGCGCGTCAACCCGGGATCGACTCCCATTACCCGCACGCCAACCCCTTCGCGTAAGAACACTTGTTCGATAGGTTAGCGGCCCGGGCCGACACGACGGGTCAGGGACACGCGTCAGATGGCGAAGTGACCCGATCGCCACCCGCCGGACACCTGCAGCGCCAACTCGTCGATGCGCGCCCCCGACCGTCGCCAACCGCGCACGAACTCGGTCTGGACCTCGGTACCGTCGCGCTCGACCACGATGCGCCAGCGCACCCCCAACCCCTTGGCCAGCAGCCAGAACGGCCAGAGCAGGAAGAACGGCGCCGCCAGCAGGATCCCGATCAGCCCGTCGAACGCGAGATCCACGACATTCCCGAAGGGCCACCAGCGCCGGTACACCGACCACTGCACGCCATTGGGGTCCGTCACGACAGCCATCGGCATATCTTGCCGTGGCAGGCTGGAAACATGCGAGTCATCATCGCCGGTGGACACGGCCAGATCGCCATGATTCTCGAAAAGTTGCTCGCCGAGCGCGGCGATACCGCGGTCGGCCTGGTGCGCAACCCAGCCCATGTGCCGGACCTGCAGGCCGTCGGCGCCCGGGCGGCGGTGCTGGATCTGGAGCACAGTTCGGTATCCGAGGTGGCCGACGTGCTGCGCGGGGCCGACGCGGTGGTGTTCGCCGCCGGGGCCGGTCCCGGCAGCGGTGTGCACCGCAAGCAGACAGTGGACCGCGACGCGGCGATCCTGCTGGCCGACGCCGCCGAGGCGGCCGGGGTATCGCGCTACATCATGGTGTCGGCGATCTCCGCCGACGACCGTAGCCTCGACGACTCCTACGACGAGGTGTTCCGCGCCTATATCCGGGCAAAATCCGAGGCCGACGCCGATGTGCGGGCGCGCGCCGGGCTGCGGGCCACGGTCGTGCGCCCGGGCCGGCTGACCGACGACGCCGGCACCGGGCGGGTGCGCATCGCCGATTCCACCGGCCGCGGCGACATCCCGCGCGCCGATGTGGCCGCGGTTTTGCTGGCGGTGCTGGATGATCCCGGCACCGCCGGGCGCACCTTCGAGCTGATCGGCGGTGACACCCCGATCAGCTCCGCGTTGTAGGGGCGAGCGGAGCGACGGGAGTTGGCTCAGTCCTCGTCGAGCTGGGCGGCGACATCATCGGGGATGTCGACGTTGGTGTAGACCTCTTGCACGTCGTCGCTGTCTTCGAGCGCGTCGACCAGCTTGAGCACCTTGCGGGCGGCCTCCAGGTCGACCTGCACGCTGACCGACGGCTGGAAACTGGCCTCGGCGGAGTCGTAGTCGATTCCGGCGTCCTGCAGCGCGGTGCGCACGGCGACCAGATCGGTGGGCTCGGAGATGACCTCGAAGCTCTCCCCCAGGTCGTTGATCTCCTCGGCGCCGGCCTCCAGCACCGCGGCGAGCACGTCGTCCTCGGACAGGCCGTTCTTCTCCAGCGTGATGATGCCCTTGCGGGAGAACAGGTAGGACACCGAACCCGGGTCGGCCATGTTGCCGCCGTTGCGGGTCATCGCGACCCGAACCTCGCCGGCGGCCCGGTTCTTGTTGTCGGTCAGGCACTCCACCAGGACCGCGACACCATTGGGCCCGTAGCCCTCATAGGTGATGGTCTGCCAGTCGGCGCCGCCGGCCTCTTCACCGGCGCCGCGCTTGCGCGCCCGCTCGATATTGTCGTTGGGGACGGAGTTCTTCTTGGCCTTCTGGATGGCGTCGTAGAGCGTCGGGTTGCCACCCGGGTCACCACCACCGGTGCGCGCAGCGACCTCGATGTTCTTGATCAGCTTGGCGAAGTTCTTGCCGCGACGGGCGTCGATGATCGCCTTCTTGTGCTTGGTGGTGGCCCACTTGGAATGGCCGCTCATGCAGATACGCCCTCTTTCTGGTGAAACGTCAGTCGACAAGTCTACGGGCACCGACGGCCGGGACCGTCGCACCGGGGCGCCGTTCGCACGCACCGAGCTCGGTGATGAACATGTGTTAACTGAACCACACTCGCTGGTCGGCTAACTTACTCCAAAGTAAGGTATGCGCCATGACCTTCTCCCTGGAGTTGTCCTCAGACCTGCTCGACGTGCAGAAGTGGGTCCACGAGTTCGCCGCCGACGTCGTGCGGCCGGCCGCCCCCGAGTGGGACGAGCGCGAAGAGACGCCCTGGCCGGTCATCAAGGAGGCCGCCAAGGTCGGCCTGTACTCCATGGAATTCTTCGCCGAGCAGGCCGCCGAACCCTCCGGGCTCGGCATGATCGTGGCCTTCGAGGAGATGTTCTGGGGTGACGCCGGTATCGCGCTGTCGATCCTGGGTACCGGTCTGGCCGCGGCGTCGCTGGCCGGCGGCGGCACCCCCGAGCAGATCGGCGAATGGCTGCCGCAGATGTTCGGCACGGTCGATGATCCCAACGTCGCCGCCTTCTGCTCCTCCGAACCCGGCGCCGGCTCCGACGTGGGCTCGATCTTGACCCGCGCCCGCTACGACGAGGCCACCGACGAGTGGGTGCTGAACGGCACCAAGACCTGGGCGACCAACGGCGGCATCGCCGAGGTGCACATCGTGGTCGCCTCGGTGCACCCCGAGCTGGGCAGCCGCGGTCAGGCGTCGTTCATCATCCCGCCGAACACGCCCGGCTTCAGCCAGGGCCAGAAGTTCCTCAAGCACGGCATCCGGGCCTCGCACACCGCCGAGGTGGTCCTCGACGATGTGCGCATCCCGGGCCGCCTCATCGTCGGCGGCAAGGACAAGTTCGACGAACGCATCGCCAGGGTGCGCGAGGGCAAGCGGACCAACGGACAGGCCGCGATGGCCACCTTCGAGCGCACCCGGCCGACCGTGGGCGCGATGGCCGTCGGCGTCGCCCGCGCCGCCTACGAATACGCCCTCGACTATGCCTGCGAGCGTGAGCAGTTCGGCCGCAAGATCGGCGAATTCCAGGGCGTGGCCTTCAAGCTGGCCGATATGAAGGCCCGCATCGACGCCGCCCGCCTGCTGGTCTACCGGGCCGGCTGGATGGCCCGCAACGGCAAGGCCTTCGAGTCCGCCGAGGGTTCGATGGCCAAGCTGGTCGCCAGCGAGACCGCCACCTACGTCACCGACGAGGCCATCCAGATCCTCGGCGGCAACGGCTACACCCGCGAATACCCGGTGGAGCGGATGCACCGCGACGCCAAGATCTTCACCATCTTCGAGGGCACCAGCGAGATCCAGCGGCTGGTGATGGCCCGCACCCTCACCGGGCTGGCCATCCGCTAGTCAGCGCAGCGAGTCGACGAACATCCGGTGCACCCGCCGGTCGCCGGTGACCTCCGGATGAAATGAGGTGGCCAGCACCTTGCCGTGGCGTACTGCGACGGGATGTCCTGCGGCGCTGGCCAACACCTCGACCTCGGGTCCGACGCGTTCCACCCAGGGCGCCCGGATGAAGACGGCATGCACGTCGGTGTCCAGGCCCGTGAACGGGATGGACTCCTCGAACGAGTCGACCTGACGGCCGAAGGCGTTGCGCCGCACGGTCATATCGATACCGCCCAGCGGCAGCGCCTCCCGGCCCGGCACCCCGGCATCAAGGATCTCGGTGGCCAGCAGGATCATCCCGGCGCACGAGCCGTAGGCGGGCATTCCGTCGGCCAGCCGGGCCCGCAGCGGCTGTAGCAGTTCGAACTCGCGCAGCAGATGGCTCATCGCCGTCGACTCACCGCCCGGAATCACCAGCGCGTCAACAGCGTCCAGTTCGGCGACACGGCGGACCGTGACCGCCTCGGCGCCGGCCTCGGTCAGCGCGGCCAGATGTTCGCGGGTGTCGCCCTGCAGCGCGAGAACCCCGACGCGGACCGTCACTTCGTGGGCGGGACGAAGTCGCGCTGATAGCGGGTCAGACCCTCCTGCATGACGGCCGCGACCATCTCGCCGTACTGATTGAACAACTTGCCCTGGGTCAACGCCCGACCGCCGCAGGCCGACGGCGAGGACTGGTCATACAGCAGCCACTCGTCGGCGCGGAACGGCCGCATGAACCACATGGCGTGATCCAGCGAGGCGATCATCAGGTGCTTGCGCTCGTCGGGGTGATTCACCTGCGCCGAGCCCAGCAGTGTCAGATCGGACAGGTAGGCCAGCGCGCAGATGTGCAGCACCGGATCATCGGGCAACGGGTCGCGGTGCCGGAACCAGACCTGCTGCTGGGACGCCTTACCGGGCACCTTGGTGACCTGATCACGGGGCACGATCCGGACGTCCCACTCGTCGAATTGCCGGAAGCTGGCGTCGTCGAACACCTTGGCGTTGGTCTTGAATCCGGGCACCTCGTCGGGACCGGGTGCGGTCGGCATGGCGTCCTGGTGCTCGATACCGCTCTGGTCGGTCTGGAACGACGCCGACATGCTGAAGATGGTCTGGCCGTGCTGCACCGCACTGACCCGGCGGGTGGCGAACGATCCGCCGTCACGGATGCGCTCGACCAGATACACCGATGGTGCGCGGGCGTCGCCGGGGCGCAGGAAATACCCGTGCAGCGAATGCACCTGGAACTTGGGGTCCACCGTGCGCACCGCCGACACCAGCGACTGCCCGGCGACGTGTCCACCGAAAGTGCGTTGCAGGAAACCTGATTCGGGGCTGAACACACCGCCGCGATAGATGTCGACCTCCAACTGCTCGAGGTCGAGGATCTCCTCGATCGACATGCGGCGGGCTACCAGCCGCGCTCGGCGAGGCGGTGCGGTGCCGGGATGTCGTCGACATTGATGCCGACCATCGCCTCCCCCAGCCCGCGCGACACCTTGGCCAGCACATCGGGATCGTCGTAGAAGGTGGTGGCCTTCACGATCGCCGCGGCACGCGCGGCCGGGTCGCCGGACTTGAAGATGCCCGAGCCGACGAACACCCCCTCGGCGCCGAGCTGCATCATCATCGCCGCATCGGCCGGGGTGGCGATACCACCGGCGGTGAACAACGTGACCGGCAGCTTGCCCGCGCGCGCCACCTCGGCCACCAGCTCATAGGGGGCCTGCAGCTCCTTGGCCGCCACGAACAGCTCATCCTCGGAAAGCGAGGTCAACCGGCGGATCTCGCCGCCGATCTTGCGCATGTGGGTGGTGGCATTGGAGACATCCCCCGTGCCGGCCTCACCCTTGGAGCGGATCATCGCCGCACCCTCGGTGATGCGCCGCAGCGCCTCACCCAGATTGGTCGCCCCGCACACGAACGGCACGGTGAATTGCCACTTGTCGATGTGGTTGGTGTAGTCGGCCGGGGTCAACACCTCGGACTCGTCGATATAGTCCACGCCCAGGCTCTGCAGGATCTGCGCCTCGACGAAATGCCCGATCCGCACCTTGGCCATCACCGGGATGGTGACCGCGGAGATGATGCCCTCGATCATGTCCGGATCGCTCATCCGCGACACGCCACCCTGGGCGCGGATATCGGCGGGCACCCGCTCCAGCGCCATCACCGCCACCGCGCCGGCGCCCTCGGCGATGCGCGCCTGCTCGGGCGTGACGACATCCATGATGACGCCACCCTTGAGCATCTCGGCCATCCCGCGCTTCACCCGCGCGGTGCCCGTCTGACTACCGGAACCAGGTGCGGTTTCCATCGCTATCTCCTCCACATCGCTACTGATTCAGTCTAAGGGTGGTGCCAAATCAATTGAATCCGCAGCCTCAGCGGATGGCCTGAGGCTGCGTACCGGGCCCGGCACCGCGCACGTCGGCCAGCTCACCGGCCTGCGCCAGCAGTTCGCCGAGCTGTAGCGGATACACGGACTCACCATTGGCGACCAGCTCGCCGATCATTGTCGCATCGCACCATCGGTGCCCGTGAATGTAGCTGCGTTCCAGCGGCGTGTGCCCCGTGGTCGACGGTTCGAAGCGCCGGGTCCGGTGCACGAAGAACATCTCCTCGCTGCGCACGACGGACCCGTTGAAGTCGATGACGGCCTCGCGCCGCCATACCGGGCCCACCAGCTCGGTGGGCGCCAACGCCAGCCCGGTTTCCTCGGCCAGCTCGCGTGCGGCGGTCTCGGCGAGCTCCTCTCCCGGTTCCACCGCGCCGCCGATGGTGAACCACCACCGCCGCGCGTCCGCACCGGCACGGGCCGGGTCGGAACCGCGGAACAAAAGCACACAGCCGTCCTCGTCGAGCAGCACCACCCGGGCGGACAGCCGATCGGTCACGGCCCCGGCCGTCCCGACGGCCGGTCCGGCGCGTTCGGCGATCTCGAAATAGCTCGGCAGGGCGGCCGTGCCGCCCAGGTGCAGCAACCGCACCATCGGACGTTCCCGCAGAGCCAGCGTGTCGCGCACCGCATCGTTGTGGAACCGGCGGGCCAGCAGCACCCTGGCCTCGGCATCGGCCAGTTCGGCGACGAGCGCCGTCGGCAGTGTCACCGGATCGACCTGCGACAGCGCCGCCGACAAGGCGTTCTCGGCGGCCTCGCGCGCGGGCCGGTCGGCCCGCTCGGCGGCATCGGCCAGGGCGGCCAGCCGCTTGCCCTCGGGCGCGCGCCCGTAGGCGTCGACGGCGACCGCACGCGCCACCACCGCGCGGCGGGCCAGCGCACCGTCGAGCGCCTGCCAGGACAGGTCGTAACGCACGTGCAGGCGGTCGAGGCGATTGGCGGTCAGGTACGCCCAGCTGCCGGCCAGCAGCAGCACCGATCCCAGCAGGATCAGCAGCACGACCACCCACACCATCACGGGGTGCTGCCGCTCGCCGCGCCGGCGATCTGCACCTTGGCACCCGATCCGCTGACCGTCTCGTACACCCGCATGATCTCGTCGGCCACCACCGACCAGTCGTACCGGCGCACCGCGGCGGCCGCCGCGCGCACGTAGCGCTGCCGCGCTTCGTCGTCGCCCAGCAGTTCGATCAGGCTGTCGGCCAATGCGTCGGCGTCGTCCACCGGCACCAACCGTCCGGCCGCGCCCTGGTCCAGGACGCGGGTGAAGGCGTCCAGATCACTGGCCACCACCGCGGTACCGGCGGCCATCGCCTCCACCAGCACGATGCCGAAGCTCTCTCCACCGGTGTTGGGCGCGCAGTAGACGTCGGCGCTGCGCAGTGCCGATGCCTTGGTGGCATCGTCGACGGCGCCGAGGAACCTCAGGTTCGCCGCGTACCGGCCGGCCTGCTCGGACAACTCGTCGGCATCGCCGCGGCCCACCACCAGCACCTCGACCTCGGGGAACCGCTCGACCAGTCGGGGCAGCGCGCCCAGCAACACCGACATGCCCTTGCGCGGTTCGTCGAAGCGGCCGAGGAACAGCACCGATTTCGACGGGCGCGGATACCCCGGCAGTGCAGGCGCATCGGCGAACTCCGCGATGTTCACCCCGTTGGGTATCTCGACCGCATCCGAGCCCAACGCCTCCATCTGCCAGCGCCGGGCCAGGTCCGATACCGCGATGCGGCCGACGATCTTTTCGTTCAGCGGGCGCAACATGCCCTGAAAGACGCTGAGCGTCAACGATTTCGTGGTCGAGGTGTGAAATGTCGCGACGATCGGGCCCTCGGCGATCATCAGGGCCAGCATCGACACGCTGGGCGCGTTGGGTTCATGCAGGTGCAGTACGTCGAACTGACCGTCCATGAGCCAGCGTTTGACCTTGCGGTGGGTGGCCGGGCCGAAGCGCAGCCGCGCCACCGAGCCGTTGTAGGGGATCGGGACCGCCTTGCCGCCGGAGACCACGTAGTCGGGCAGCGTCACATGCGGCGACGCCGGGGCCAGCACGCTGACCTCATGGCCGCGGGCGCGGAAGACCTCGGCCAACTGCAGCACGTGTGCCTGCACGCCACCGTGCACATCGAACGAGTACGGGCACACCATCCCGATGCGCATCAGCGCTCCCGGGGCTCTTCCAGCCGGGCCCGCCGCTCGGCGGACAGATCCGCGATCCACTGCGGCTGCATCATGTGCCAGTCCGCCGGGAACTCGGCGATACCGGCCTCGAAATGTTCGGCCAGCGCCTGGGTGATCGCACCGATATCACCGGAGGAGGTGTCCAGCGGGGCGTGGATGCGGGTGCCCCAGCCGCCGTCGGTGAACCAGGTGTGCACCGGCAACAGGGTGGCGCCGGTCTCCACCGCCAGCCGCGCCGGCCCGGCGGGCAGTCGGGTGGCCTCGCCGAAGAAGTCGACCTGCACACCGGAGCGGGTGAGGTCCCGGTCCGACATCAGGCAGACCAGCCCGTTGGCGCGCAACCGATCGGCCAGCACCTCCGCCGGCGGCCGCGCGCCGCCCGTGAGCGGCAGCACCTCGAAACCCAGACTCTCGCGGTAGTCGACGAACCGGTTGTACAGCGACTCCGGTTTGAGTCGTTCGGCCACCGTGGCGAACTTGCCGAAGGTGTTGGTCAGCCACACCCCGGCCATGTCCCAGTTGCCGCTGTGCGGCAGTGCCATCACCGCGCCCCGGCCGGCGGCCAGCGCCGCGGCGATGTGCTCGTCGCCCTCGATGCCGTCCTGCAACTGCAGCGCCAGCGTGCGGTGGTCCATCGACGGCAGCCGGAAGGCCTCCCGCCAGTAGCGGGCGTAGGACGCCGTCGACGCCCGGATCAGGCTGCCGGGCACCTGCTCGGGCGCCACGCCGATCACCCGGGCCAGATTCTTGCGCAGCTGCGCAGGCCCGCTGCCGCGCGCCGCGTAGAGCGCTCCAGCGTCGAACATGTTGCGGGCCGCGAACTCCGGCATGGCGCGCACCACCCGCCAGCCCGCCGCATAACCCAGATCGGACAGCTGACCGCCCAGCGGCAGCCGGAATCCCGCCAGGCTGGGCAGCCCGGCCGACGGAGTGCTCACGAATCGCCCTCCGTGGGTGTCGCCGGGGTAGTCGGCAGCGGGTCCATCGCTGTCGGGGAGGTCCGCACCGCGTGCAGGCGCTGCGCCAGGGTGACCAGGCTGGCGACCGCCAAACCCCACATGGCGACGTCCAACAGCACCGGCAGTCCGAAGATGCCGGCCAGACCGGCGCCGGTCAACACGATGACCAGCCGTTCGGGGCGTTCGATGATGCCGCCGTCGCCGCGCAACCCACTGGCCTCGGCGCGGGCCTTGATATACGAGATCACCTGCGAGGTGACCAGACAGATCAGGGTGGCGACCACCAGCGCGGTGTTGTGCGCGCCGAACGCCGCCCACCAGGCCAGCCCGCAGAAGATGGCGCCGTCGCTGAGCCGATCGCAGGTCGCGTCCAGCACCGCGCCGAACCGCGTTCCCCCACCGCGTTCTCGCGCCATGGCACCGTCGAGCATGTCGGCGAGCACGAAGAACCAGACGGCCACCGCGCCCCACCACAGCTGACCGATCGGGAACAGGGTGAGCGCCGCGACGATGGAACCCGCGGTGCCCAGGATGGTGATGCTGTCGGGGGTGAGCCCGGCGCTCAGGGCCGCCCTGGCGACCGGGCGGGAGATTTTTGTGTACGCCGCCCGGGTCATCAGGTAGAAGTTGCTCACGCTTGTTTCGCCCACTCGTCGGCGAGCAACCGGCGGGTCTCCCCCAGCAACTGCGGGATCACCTTGGAGCCGCCGATGATCGTGATGAAGTTGGCATCCCCGCCCCAGCGCGGTACGACGTGCATGTGCAGGTGTTCGGCCAGCGAGCCGCCCGCCGACGTGCCCAGGTTGAGTCCGACGTTGAATCCGTGCGGCCGCGATACCGCCTTGATGACCCGGATCGCTTTCTGCGTGAAGGCCATCAGCTCCGCGGTCTCATCGGTGCCGAGGTCTTCCAGTTCGGACACCCGCCGGTAGGGCACCACCATCAAATGGCCGGGGTTGTACGGGTAGAGGTTGAGCACGGCGTACACCAGGTCACCGCGTGCCACCATCAAGCCGTCCTCGTCCGACATCGCGGGGATATCGGTGAACGGCTCCTTCGACATCGCCGACCCGGCGCCCTTCTTCATGGGCGATTCGGCGATATAGCTCATCCGGTGCGGGGTCCACAACCGCTGCAGGTGGTCGGGTTCACCCACCCCGGTGTCTACGATCGCCTCGTCCTCGCTCACATCTGCACCGTCAGCAGATCGGCTGTGGGGGTGGCATTCTCACGCCGGGCGATCCAGTCCACGATCGCGTCGACCGCGGCGTCGCGGTGGATACCGTTGACCTGGGTGCGGTCGCCGAACCGGAACGACACCGCGCCGGCCTCGATGTCCTTGTCGCCGGCGAGCAACATGAACGGCACCCGCTGGTTGGTGTGGTTGACGATCTTCTTGGCCATCCGGTCATCGCTGCCGTCCACCTCGACCCGGACCCCGCGGCTGCGTAGCTGGGCGGCAACCTCTTCCAGATAGGGCAGGTGCGCGTCGGCGACCGGCACCCCGACCACCTGCACCGGGGCCAGCCAGGCCGGGAACGCGCCGGCGTAATGCTCGGTGAGCACGCCGAAGAACCGTTCGATGGACCCGAACAGTGCCCGGTGGATCAAGACGGGGCGCCGACGGGACCCATCAGGGCTGGTGTACTCCAGCTCGAACCGGTCCGGCATGTTGAAGTCCAGCTGGATGGTCGACATCTGCCAGTTGCGCCCGAGCGCGTCCTTGACCTGAACCGAGATCTTGGGCCCGTAGAACGCGGCGCCGCCCGGATCCGGCACCAGTGCCAGCCCGGACGCCTCGGCCACCTCACGCAGTGTGTCGGTGGCCTCCTCCCACACCTCGTCGGAGCCGACGTACTTCTCCGGGTCCTTGGTGGACAGCTCCAGGTAGAAATCGTCGAGGCCGTAGTCGCTCAGCAGATCCAGCACGAACTGCAGCAGCGAGCTGAGCTCGTCGCGCATCTGCTCGCGGGTGGTGTAGATGTGCGCGTCGTCCTGGGTCATGCCGCGCACCCGCGTCAGGCCGTGCACCACACCGGACTTCTCGTAGCGGTACACCGAGCCGAATTCGAAGAGCCGCAGCGGCAGTTCGCGGTAGGAACGGCCCCGCGAGCGGTAGATCAGATGGTGCATCGGGCAGTTCATCGGCTTCAGGTAGTAATCCTGGCCGGGTTTGCGGACCGTGCCGTCCTCGTTGTACTCGGCGTCGATCTGCATCGGCGGGAACATCCCGTCGGCGTACCACTCCAGGTGACCCGACGTGATGTACAGGTTCTCCTTGGTGATGTGCGGGGTGTTGACGAACTGGTAGCCGGCCTGCTCGTGCTTGCGCCGCGAATAGTCCTCGAGTTCCTTGCGCACGATCCCGCCCTTGGGGTGGAACACCGGCAGCCCCGAGCCGAGTTCATCGGGGAAGCTGAACAGGTCCAGTTCGACGCCCAGCTTGCGGTGATCGCGACGCTGGGCCTCCTCGATGAGTTCGAGGTGGTGGTCCAGCGCCTCCTGCGACTCCCAGGCGGTACCGTAGACGCGCTGCAGGCTGGCGTTGTTCTGGTTGCCCCGCCAGTACGCCGCGCTGCTGCGGGTGAGCTTGAACGCCGGGATATAGCGGGTGGTGGGGATGTGCGGACCGCGGCACAGATCGCCCCAGATGCGCTCCTTGGTGCGCGGGTTCAGATTGTCGTAGGCGGTCAACTCGTCTCCGCCGACCTCCATGACGTCGGGGTCGCCGGACTTGTCGTCGACCAGTTCGAGCTTGTACGGCTCACCGGAAAGCTCTTCGCGCGCTTGATCCTTGCTCTCGTACACCCGCCGGGAGAACAGCTGGCCGTCCTTGACGATCTTGGCCATCCGCTTCTCCAGCTTGGCCAGGTCCTCGGGCGTGAACGGCTCGGCGACGTCGAAGTCGTAGTAGAACCCGTCGACGATCGGCGGGCCGATGCCCAGCTTGGCCTGCGGGAAGAGCTCCTGCACGGCCTGGGCCAGCACGTGCGCGCACGAGTGCCGGATGACGCTGCGGCCGTCCTCGGTGTTCGCGGCCACCGGCTCGACGTGCGCGTCGGTATCGGGCACCCAGGACAGGTCGCGCAACCGGCCGTCGGCATCGCGGACCACCACCACGGCGTCCGGGGCACCGCGTTCCGGCAGCCCCGCCTCACGCACCGCTGCACCGGCGGTAGTCCCGGCAGCGACCCGGATCAGGGCTGCGGGGGCTGAACTGGCGGCGGCGGTCATCAGGGGTTCTCCTAGCGGTTCGAGTGAATCGCGACCATGCTATCGGGGTTATCCCAGCGCAATACCTACGACCCGATGCCGATCGGGCTCTTCAGCCAGGGCCAGTCGATACCGACCCAGCCGGCCACCAGTCCCACGGCGCCGAACAGCCACAACGTGACCACCACCACCGCCGCGGTGAAGGCCGCGCTGAGCGCCTTGACGACGATGTGCTGGCGGCCGAACCACGCCATCACCTTGTCGTAGCGCTCCCGCACCCAGTGCAGTGCGACCTGCGCAGCCCGGAACTCGGTGGCCAGGATGCCCAGGCCGAGGAAGACGATGGCCCAACCCGGGCCCGGATACGGGATGGTGATGATGCCGACGATGAGCACGACCGTGCCGATGACGCCGACCACGCTCCGGTACACGAGATTGGCCATCGGCCGTTCGCGCAGCTTGTCACGCCAGCGGGCCCAGGCGCGCTTGTCGCTCATGCGGTTCCCTCGCAGGCTCGGGTCCCGCATGCCGTCTGTCGATTCGCTCCGCAAGCGTCGCTCATGGCTGCCCCGGCTTGAGCCGGACGAACAGGGCGTCGGCCTCGGTCAGCACGTCGGGCCCGTCCGTCAATCGTCCGCTGACGAAGATCTTGCGGCCCTCGATCCGGTCGATACCGGCGTCCACCTGGAGTTCCCTGCCGATCGGCACGATTCTGCGGTAGTCGATGCCCAGGTGCGCCGTGCGCTGGTACATGCTCTTCGTCAGCTTCGCGGTGGTGTAGCCGAGCAACGAGTCGAACAGCAGACCCAGCACACCGCCGTGCACCGCGCCGTTGCGGCCGAGGTGGTAGCGCCGGAACTGCACGGTGCCGCTGACCCGGTCATCGGTGACGCGCAGATCCATCGGTACCGACATGATGTTGCCGCGGTTGGGCAGATCCATCCGCCGTCCCGACGGTGAATGCCACTCGTCGGCCTCATACGGTGCCAGCAGCGCCGCGACCTTCTCGACCAGATCGGCGGCCTCGCTGATCACCTCGTCGGGTGCGTCGGCGGCGCGGGCGTGGTCCTGCAGCGTCCGGACGGCCTCGATGAACCGTCCGTAATCGGGTCCGCCCCTATGGGTGGGCTCGGGCGGGTTGAATCCGCCGCCGGGATGCGCGCTGCCGGTCGTCACGCCGCCAACGTTATTGCACCGCCGCGTCGAGCAATGTCTCAGCCGCGGAGCGCGCGTACTCGGCCCGTGCGGGATCGTCGAACACCATGGCCCGGCCGGCGACACCGTCGGCCAGGATGGCGAGCTGTTCGGCGAGCGAGCCGGGGTCACGCACACCCAGTTCCTGCAGTAGCGCGGCCAGCCGCGCGGTGAACTCCTGTTTGCGGTCTCGGGTGTAGACGTGTGCCGGGCTCGCCGGGTCCGGGAACTCTGTGGCGGCCGCGGTGAACGGGCAGCCACGGATCGGGCCGTCCGGTCGGTCGATGTGGAACAGGGCAAGAATCCGCTCGCGCACGGGGATGTCCTGTCGCTCGAGGACGCTTTCGGTGGTGAGCCCGGCCTCGGACAGGTGCTTCAGATAGGCGAGCACCAGATCCTCTTTGACCGGAAAGTGCGCGTACAGGGTCCTTTTGGAGACCGGCGCCGCCGCGGCGATCTGCTCCATCGTCGTCGCATTGATCCCGCCGGCCTCGAACAGACGGGTCGCGGCCGCCAGGATCCGCTCGCGACCTCCTCGCGATGTCCCCACCCATTGAACTATACGGCAACGTTTACTTTGGCGCCGGGATTCGGTTAACATCGCACTCAAGTAAACGAGAACGTGTACACAAGGGAGTGTTGATGTCCGCAACGGATTCGCTGACGCAGTCCATCGACCATCTGGTCCGCAGCCGTCGGGCGACCCGCGCATTCCTGGCCGACGAGGTTCCCACCGACACCATCGAAGCGGTCTTCGAGCTGGCCAACCAGGCTCCGTCGAATTCCAATACCCAGCCGTGGCATGTCGAGGTGGTCAGCGGCCCGGCGCGGCAACGGCTGGCCGACGCGATCGTGGCCGCGGGAAAGGCCGGCCAGATCTCACTGGACTTCCCCTACAGCGAAGACATGTATCGGGACGTGCTGCGCGACCGGCGCAAGCAGTTCGGCGCGCATCTCTACCAGACCCTCGGCATCGACCGTGACGACGCCGCGTTGCTGGATGTCTACAACAAGAAGAGCTTGCGCTTCTACGGCGCACCCCATGTCGCCATGATCTTCGCCCCGAGCACCGCCGAGGCGCGCATCGCCGCCGATGTCGGGATCTATCTGCAGACCCTGCTGCTGGCCATGACCGCGCACGGAATCGCTTCGTGCCCACAGGGGTTGCTGTCCTTCTACGCCGACACGGTGCGCAACGAACTCGGTGTCGAGCCGGACCGCCGACTCCTGGTGGGCGTCGCCTTCGGCTACGCCGATGATGCTGCGCCGGTCAACGGTCTGCGGGTACCGCGCGCGAGTCTGGCCGAGACGACGCGGTTTCACCGCTGACGCGATGAGCGCACTGCCATAGTGGAGTTGTGGACCTGACCTATCCGGAAGTCGGTGCGACCAAGGGGCCGCTGCCCGACGGCTACCAGCACGTCCACGTGGGCGCAGTGATCGGGCACGGCCGGGCCCGGTTCGAGGAGGCCGCCGACGCGGTCATGCACTGGGGTATGCAGCGCGGCGCGGGGGTGCTGGTGCGCGCCGATGCCGAGGCCGCAGACGTGGGCGCCGAGGTGACGGTCGGATTCTGGCCACTGCGGGCGCCGTGCCGGGTGGTGTACGTGCTCGACGACATCGACCGGCGCGGATTCGCCTACGGCACGCTGCCCGGGCACCCCGAGTCCGGTGAGGAACTGTTCGCCGTGCGCTATGACCCGGCCGACGGGTCGGTGCACGCCGAGGTGACTGCGTTCGCCCGGCATGCGACGTGGTGGAGCAAGCTGGGCGGGCCGGTGACCCGACTGGCGCAGCGGGTGATCACCCGCCGCTATCTGACGGCGGTCTAGTTGCCCAACAACTTGGCGACGTTGTTCTTGAGTTCGTCGGTGCCGAACGTCAGCTCCTCGGCGGTGGTGGCGTAGTCCAGGGTGATCTGCACCTGACGTTCCAACTGCATGTTCAGGATGCGCTTGGTGGATTCCACGGCCTTCTGCGGCAGTTCCAGGATCTTCTTGGCCGCCGCCAGCGCCTCGGCGAGCGGGTCGGCGACGACATGGTTGGCCAGACCCAATTCGACGGCCTTCTGCGCCGGGATGCGGGCACCGGTCAGCGCATACTCCTTGGCCTGCAGGATGCTCATCTGCATGGGCCACACCAGCGGTCCACCGTCGGCGGCGACCAGACCGACCTGCACGTGCGGGTCCGACAGGAACGCCCGCTCCCCCATGTAGACGATGTCGCTCAACGCGACGACGCTGCAGCCCAATCCGACCGCGGGACCGTTGACGGCCGCGATCACCGGGATGCGGCAGCGCGCCATGCCCATCACGATCTCGCGGCCGTCGGCGATGGTCTTGGCACGCAGATCGGGGTCCTGGCTGATCTGCTGGATGTAGTTGAAGTCACCGCCGGCCGAAAAGGCCTTGCCCGCGCCGGTGATGACCGCGGCCCGGGCCGTGCGGTCCTGGCTGAGCCGGCCCCAGATCCGGGCCAGGCCGACATGCAGGTCGTCGTTGACGGCGTTGAGTTCGTCGGGCCGGTTCAGGGTGATGATGCGCAGCGGGCCGTCGGCCTCGACCTGGATCTCGTTGGGCATGTCGTACATGTCACACCGCCATTCTGAGGATTCGTCCCGCGATGATGTTCTTCTGGATCTGAGAGGTGCCGCCCATGACGCTCTGCGAGCGGCTGTACAGGTAGGTGCTGAAGAGGTCGGGATCGCTGGTGCCGGTCTGGGCCAGCACGGCGTGGCCGACCGACTGCTCCACCCAGGTCATCAGCAGTTTGTCGATGGAACCCTCGGGGCCGTGCGAGATTCCGTCGAGTTGTTCGGAGAGCCGGCGGCGCACATGCTGGCGCAGCACCTGCACTTGCACAGTGGCCCAGGCCAATTCGTCGCCGGGTTCGCCCGTGCGCGCCAACTGGTTGACGGTCTTCTCATAGCGGGCGGCGTACCCCAGTGTGGACGGTTCGCGTTCGTGGCCGACGACGGTCATCGCCAGCGCCCAGCCGTCGCCGGGATTGCCGACCATCTGACTGGCCGGCACCCGCGCGCCGTCGAAGAGCACCTGGCCGAACTCGTTGCTGACGCCGTTGATCATTTTCAACGGTCGCTGCTCGATCCCGGGCTGATGCATGTTCACCAGAAATGCTGAAATGCCCTTGTGCCGTGGCACATCTTTCTCGGTGCGGGCCAGCAGCAGGCACCAGTCGGCGACGTCGGAATAGCTCGTCCAGATCTTGTGCCCGTTGATGACGTACTCGTCGCCCTCGAGAGTGGCGGTGGTGGTCAGCGAGGCCAGATCCGATCCGGCGCCGGGTTCGGAGAAGCCCTGGCACCAGCGCTGCGTGCCGTCGATCATGCCGGGCAGGAAACGCTGTTGGATCTCCTCGCTGCCGTGGCGACCCAGGCCGGTGACCAGATAACCCAGGCTCGGTCGCGGCGGGGCTCCGGCGCGCGCCAACTCCTCGTCGACGATCACGTCGTAGACCGCGGGCAGTTCGAGGCCGCCGAACTTCTTCGGCCAGGTCGCCCCGAAAAATCCTGCCGCATGCAGGGATTGGTGCCACTCGCCCTGCCGGGCCCAGTACTCCTCGGTCGTCTTGGGGAAGTTGGGCGCCTGTTCGGTCAGCCAGGTGCGCAGCCGTTCCCGGAAGGCGAGTTCGGCCTCGGAGTCACGAAAGTCCAACGGAGATCTCCTTCAACGACACCGGCCACAGACCGGTGGACACCAGCACCCGGCGCAGGTAGACGTGCGCCGCGCATTCCCAGGTGTTGCCGATACCGCCGTGCACCTGGATGGACGTCTCGCAGATGGTGTGCGCCGATTTCGCGCAGTACACCTTGGCCACCCGCGCCGCCTCCAGCGCGACACCGGATGCCTCCTCGTCGACGGCCCAGGCCGCGTAACGCAGGATGCTGACCGAGCCCTCGATGAGCACCAGGCTCTCGGCCAACATGTGCGCGATCGCCTGATAGGAGCCGATGGCCTTGCCGTACTGCTCGCGGACCTTGGCGTAGTCGGTCGCCAGGTCGAAGGCGCCGCGCGCGGCGCCGAGGATGTCGGCGGCGGTGACCACCAACGCCAGCGCGTGGGCGCGTTGCGTCTTGTCGTCGTCGAGCACACCGGCCGGAGTGCGTTCGCCGGCCGCCGCCTGCCAGCGGGTCAGGTCCACACCTGGTGTCGCGGCGCCGAGGGCGACCGTGCCGACGGCCGCACCGTCGAGCACCACACCCGTCGGGATCCCGCGGGCGTCCGGCGCATGGTCCCCGAAGACGATGGTCGCACCGGTCTGCCCCAGATCATCGGCCAGCACCGGGCCGAGGAACGGCACATCGACCAGTCCGCGACCGAATTCCTCGGCCACGATGGCGACTTCGACACCGGAGGCGCCGTCGGAACGCAGCGAACGCCAGCCGGTGGCGTCCACCGTCTTCTCCAGCCGGGCGACGCGCCGGTCGTCCCCGAGCTCCCCGACCGCGCCCGGCCCGAGGTCGTCGGCGAGCTTGGCCGCGGCATCCCGAAGTTGCTGCTGCTCGCTGGTCAGCCGAACATCCATGAGAGGAGCCTATCCTTTCTGGAGAATCCGATTCTCATCTGGCCAGAACTTTACTACCAGAAGGGTGTTTGTCACAGCCCGCCGGCCAACCTCCATGCCCGCTGCGCCAGGCCGCGATAGCGGTCGCGGAACAGATCGGTGCCGGCGCGCGCGTCCGAGGCGTTGCCGTCGAGTCCGCGCCGCCACACGCCCGCCACGATCGAGGCGAGCCGGAACATCGAGAACACGACGAAGATCGGCAGGTCATCGGGCACGTCGCGACCCGCCTCCCGGCAGTACGCCGCAACGAACTCGGATTCGTCGGGGATACCGGTGCCGGTGAGATCCTCGCCCTCGACCCCCATCAACGGGTCGGTGTCACCGGGCAGGTGATAGGTCATCGCGGCGTATCCGAGATCGGCCATGGGATGGCCGATGGTGGCCAGTTCCCAGTCGAGCACCGCGACGATGCGTGGTTCGGTCGGATGCAACAAGACGTTGCCCAACCGGTAGTCACCGTGGGCGATACAGGCCTCGTCGGCGGTGGGCAGATGTTGGGGCAGCCAGGTGGCGAGGCTGTCCATCTCGGCACACTCCTCGACCTTGACGGTCTCCCAGGTCCGCGTCCACAACGCCACCTGCCGGGCCAGATAGCCGTCGGGACGGCCGAAGTCCGACAGCCCGGCGGTCCGCCAGTCCACCCGGTGCAACCGCGCCAGCACCCGCGCCAGATCGGCATAGACCGCGGCGCGGTCGTCCGGCGTCGCGTCGCGCAACACCCGGTCCGGGAAGATCCGGCCCGGCACATGCTCCATCACGAAGAACGGTGTGCCCAGCACCGAATCGTCGTCACACATCACCCGCATCCGCGGTACCGGGACGTCACTGTCGGCCAGCGCCGACATCACCCGGTGCTCGCGGCCGACATCGTGGGCCTTGGGCAACAGCGCACCCGGCGGCTTCTTACGCAACACGAATTCGCCTGCCGGGCTGTGTAAATGGAAGGTGGGATTGCTCTGGCCGCCCTGGAACTGGCGGATCTGCAGCGGACCGTCGATACCGTGGCCGGCCAGATATCGGCGCAGCGCCTCCTCATCGAATCGATGCTGGGGCAGGACCTCGACGAGTTCGGGAACACCGGACATCCCGGCAGCGTCTCACATCCGTTAACCCGGCCGACGCTCATTGAGCGCGCGCCGTGCACGCGGTGCTGCGAGACTTTGATCATGACCGACCTCGTCGCGCCGCCTTCCGCCTACGAACCCAGCCGCACCGGACTCTCGGCGGACGCCCTACGACGGGCCATCAACGATCACATCCGGTATTCGATCGGCCGCCCGGCCGCCGCGCTGCGCCCGGAGCATTACTACCGGGCTCTGGCTCTCGCGGTGCGCGATCGCATGCAGGACAACCGGGTGGCCTCCACCCAGACGTCGCTGGACCTCGGCAGCAAGGTGACCTGCTACCTGTCCGCCGAGTTCTTGATGGGTCCGCAACTGGGCGCCAACCTGCTCAACCTCGGTATCGAGGAGGCGGCCCGCACCGCGCTCAACGACATGGGACAGGACCTGGAAGAGATCCTGGCCTGCGAGGAGGAGCCCGGCCTGGGTAACGGCGGGCTGGGCCGCCTCGCCGCGTGTTATCTGGATTCACTGGCCACCCTGGAGCGCCCGGCCATCGGCTACGGCATCCGCTACGAGTTCGGCATCTTCGATCAGGAGATCCACGACGGCTGGCAGGTCGAAAAGACCGACAACTGGCTGATCAACGGAAACCCCTGGGAGATAGCCAAACCCGATGTGCACTACCCGGTGTTGTGGGGTGGTCACACCGAGCGCTATGCCGACGACGCCGGTGTGGCACGGGTGCGCTGGATCCCGCAGCGCATCATCCAGGGCGTGGCCTATGACACCCCCATCCAGGGCTACGGCGTCAAGACCTGCAATGTGCTGACGCTGTGGAGCGCGCGGGCCGTGCAGTCCTTCGCGCTGGAGGCCTTCAACACCGGCGACTACTACAAGGCCGTCGAGGAGGAGGTGACCTCGGAGACCGTCACCAAGGTGCTCTACCCCAACGACGAGCCCGAGGCCGGCAAGCGACTGCGACTGCTGCAGCAGTTCTTCTTCGTATCGTGCTCGCTGCAGCATGTGCTGCACATCATGGACGACTTGGCCGAGGCGTCGGTGCATGATCTGCCGAAGAAGTTCGCCCTGCAACTCAACGACACTCACCCCTCCATCGGCGTCGCCGAACTGTTGCGCCTGCTGGTCGACGAGCGTCGCCTGGACTGGAACACGGCCTGGTCCATCACGGTCGCCACTTTCGGTTACACCAACCACACCCTGCTGCCCGAGGCGCTGGAGAAGTGGCCGCTGGGCATCTTCGCCGAGAGCCTGCCGCGTCACCTGGAGATCATCTACGAGATCAACAGCCGGTTCCTCGACGAGGTGCGCGCCAAGTTCCCCGGTGACGAGGCACGCGTGCGCCGGATGTCGCTGATCGGTGAGAACGGTGCCAAGTCCGTGCGGATGGCCCATCTGGCCACTGTCGGCAGCCACGCCATCAACGGTGTCGCCGCGTTGCATTCGGAGTTGCTCAAGGACAGCGTGCTCAAGGACTTCTATGAGCTGTGGCCGGAGCGCTTCTCCAACAAGACCAATGGTGTCACACCGCGGCGCTTCGTCGCCCTGTCCAACCCGGGCCTGCGCCAGTTGCTGGACCGCACCGTGGGTGACGGATGGCTGACCCACCTGGACCGGATGCGCGGTCTGGAGGCCTTCATCGACGATGACGGCTTCCGTGCCGAGTGGCGGGATGTCAAGCGGGCCAACAAGTCCCGGCTGGCCGAGTTCGTCCATGCCGAGACCGGTGTCGAGCTGGACCCGACCTGGATGTTCGACATCCAGGTCAAGCGCATCCACGAGTACAAGCGCCAGCACCTCAACGTGCTCAACATCGTGACCCAGTACCTGCGGATCAAGAACAATCCCGGTATCGACATGGCGCCGCGCGCCTACATCTTCGGCGGCAAGGCCGCGCCCGGCTACTTCCTGGCCAAGCGCATCATCAAGCTCATCACCGCCGTCGGTGACATGGTCAACTTCGACCCTGAGGTCAACCGCTTCATGAAGGTGGTGTTCCTGCCGAATTTCAACGTGCAGAACGCCCATCTGATCTACCCGGCCGCCAACCTGTCCGAGCAGATCTCGACGGCCGGCAAGGAGGCATCCGGCACCGGGAACATGAAGTTCATGATGAACGGCGCGCTGACCATCGGAACGCTCGACGGTGCGAACGTCGAGATCCGCGAGGAGGCCGGCCCGGAGAACTTCTTCCTCTTCGGGCTCACGGTCGACGAGGTACAGGCACTCAAGCACGCGGGCTATCAGCCCTCCTCCCGCGTCGCCGCCAACCCGGAGTTGCGGGCCGTGCTCGACCTGATCGCCGGCGGCCACTTCTCACATGGTGACACCGAGGTGTTCCGGCCGCTCGTGGACAACCTGATCCACGACGACCCGTTCCTGGTGCTCGCCGATTACGCCTCTTATGTCGAGTGCCAGGACCGCGTCAGCGCGGCCTGGCAGGACCGCGACGCCTGGTCGCGGATGTCGATCCTCAACGCCGCCCGCAGCGGCAAGTTCAGCTCCGACCGGGCCATCGCCGAATACTGTGACGACATCTGGGGTGTGCACGCGGTTCCGGTCACCAACGAGAAATGACGACCGTGTTTAACCTCCTCCGAAAGTGGTAGGCCGATAGGTATGACGTCCACTGTGCTGTCCGATGATGAGGTCACCCAACTCGACGCCTACTGGCGAGCTGCCAACTATCTGTCCGTCGGGCAGATCTATCTGTTGGACAACCCGCTGCTGCGTGAGCCGCTGACCGCCGAGCATGTCAAGCCACGGCTGTTGGGACACTGGGGCACCACACCGGGGTTGAACCTGTTGTACACGCACCTGAACCGGGTCATCCGCCAACGCGACACCGACGTCATCTACATCACCGGGCCCGGGCACGGCGGTCCCGGTCTGGTGGCCAACGCGTACCTGGAGGGCACCTACTCCGAGGTGTACTCCGGCATCGGCGAGGATATCGACGGCTTGCGAAAGCTGTTTCGCCAGTTCTCATTTCCGGGTGGTATTCCCAGCCATGTCGCTGCCGAGACACCTGGCTCCATCCATGAGGGCGGCGAGCTGGGCTATGCGTTGGTGCACGCTTTCGGCGCGGCGTTCGACAACCCCGACCTGGTGGTGGCCGCCGTCGTCGGCGACGGCGAGGCCGAGACCGGACCACTGGCCGCGAGTTGGCATTCCAACAAATTCCTCGACCCGGTGCGCGACGGCGCGGTGCTGCCAATCCTCCATCTGAACGGGTACAAGATCGCGAACCCGACAGTGCTGGCCCGCATCCCGGCCGAGGAACTCGACGCGTTGATGCGCGGCTACGGTTATGTGCCGATCACCGTCGCCGGTGACGACCCGGCGCAGGTGCACCGACTGCTGGCGGAAGCCCTCGACGATGCATTCGACCAGATCGGCGCGATCCAGCGCGCCGCCCGCGAGGACGGGCAGACCGGTCGGCCGCTGTGGCCGATGATCATCCTGCGCACCCCCAAGGGCTGGACCGGACCTCGCGAGGTGGACGGCAAGAAGGTCGAGGGCACGTGGCGCTCGCATCAGGTGCCGCTGTCGGAAACACGCACCAACGCCGAGCATCTGGAGGCGCTGCGCGAGTGGCTGCAC
The DNA here is from genome assembly GCF_053589535.1 of Mycobacterium sp. NPDC003323. Lineage (NCBI taxonomy): Bacteria > Bacillati > Actinomycetota > Actinomycetes > Mycobacteriales > Mycobacteriaceae > Mycobacterium > Mycobacterium sp. NPDC003323. The sequence goes on along the minus strand of NZ_JBSFSB010000001.1, from coordinate 889,010 downwards.
AGCTACCGGCCCGAGGAGTTGTTCGACTCCTCCGGTGCGCTGCGGGCCGACCTGCGCGCCCTGGCACCGGCGGGCAGTCGCCGGATGAGTGCCAATCCGCACGCCAATGGTGGGGCGCTGCTGCGCGATCTGAAGTTGCCGTCCATCGTCGACCACGCCGTCGACGTTCCCACCCCGGCCTCGGCGACCGGTGAGGCGACCCGGGTGCTGGGGACCTACCTGCGTGATGTCATCGCGCAGAACCCGGACAACTTCCGCCTGATGGGTCCGGACGAGACGGCCTCCAACCGACTGGCGGCGGTGTTCGACAAGACCGACAAGGTCTGGCAGGCAGAGCAATCCCCCGATGACGAGCACCTCGCGCCGGACGGCCGTGTGATGGAGGTGCTCTCCGAGCACATGTGCCAGGGCTGGCTGGAGGGCTATCTGCTGACCGGGCGGCACGGCTTCTTCAGCTGTTACGAAGCCTTCGTGCACATCGTCGACAGCATGGCCAACCAGCACGCCAAATGGTTGTACAGCAGCAACACCCTCGACTGGCGACGGCCCATCGCCTCGTTGAACTACCTTCTGACATCGCATGTGTGGCGCCAAGACCACAACGGTGCCTCACACCAGGACCCCGGCTTCATCGACCACATCGCCAACAAGCGACCCGAAGTGGTACGGGTGTACCTGCCGCCGGATGCCAACACGCTGCTGTCGGTGGCCGATCACTGCCTGCGCAGCCGCCAGTACATCAACGTCATCGTGGCCGGTAAACAACCGGGCCTGAACTACCTGACCATGGACGAGGCCGTCGCACACTGCACCCGCGGGGCCGGCATCTGGGAGTGGGCCGGGAACACCACCGGCGAACCCGATGTGGTGCTGGCCTGTGCCGGTGATGTCCCCACGCTGGAAACGCTTGCCGCAGCCGACATCCTGCGCCGCCGGCTGCCCGACCTGTTGGTCAGGGTGGTCAACGTGGTCGACATCATGCGGTTACAGCCGGAGAGCGAGCATCCGCACGGCATGTCCGACTACGAGTTCGACGCGCTGTTCACCACGGACAAGCCGATCATCTTCGCCTACCACGGATATCCCTGGCTGATCCATCGGCTGGCCTACCGGCATGCCAATCACGCCCAACTGCATGTGCGCGGTTTCAAGGAGCGCGGGACCACCACCACGCCGTTCGACATGGTGATGCTCAACGACCTGGATCGGTTCCATCTCGTGCTCGACGTGATCGACCGGGTGGACGGCTTGGGCAGCAAGGCCGCCGGGCTGCGTCAGGAGATGGTCGACGCCCGGCTGGCCGCGCGGCTGTACACCCGCGAGCACGGCGAAGACGACCCCGCCATCTCCGGGTGGACGTGGGAGCGACTCGACTGACGTTTCCCATTGCGACATTCGGGTAACCGATACCGCATGCGGACACCGGCGAAGAACAATTCCGCGCGCGGTGATGCAATGCGCACCTGGGTACTTGTGCCGATCATCACATCCGTGCTGCTCACCATCCTGGCCATCGCACTGCTGCTCGCCTACCGCTAACGCCGTCGGCGCTTCGAAATCCCACGCCCGCGCATCCCTGCACGAGGGTTTGCTCCACCGATCCGACGTTTGCCGGCGAGATCAGCGCAACGGCCGTGAGCGCGGCTCGGCAGGCCGATAGCGTGCGCATTTCGCACACGGATCTACTGAAGCGGAAGATTCTGCACCCTTGCGGTGGCGTGCAATTAGTGTGCTACGCGTGGACCTGGAGGGCTTGATCGGCGGCGGGCTGAGCTTGCTGGGCGCGGTGGTTAGACGGGCGCCGTTCGCCGGTGACGTGCTGCCGCTGCTCGCCGAAGCCGAACGCGCCGCGGTCCGGGTCGCGCGGCGACATCTGGCCGACCTCGATCCGCCGGCCGTCGAAGCCGCCGAGGACGACGACCCCGAGTCGCCGAACACCGTGCTGCGTCGCCTGCTGGACCGCTCCATGTACAGCAGTCCCGACCGCAGCCGTGACGCGCTGTATCTGGATCTGCTGGAATCGTTGGTCCCCGACGAGGCCCGCATTCTCGCTGCGCTATCGGACGGATCCGCCTATCCCGTGATCCATGTGGCCGAACCCGGCACCGGTGCGGCGCCGTCGTTCGCGTTGAAGAACGCCTCGACCGTCGGTCGATCCGCCGGAGTGTCGTTGCCGCGCCACACCCCGCTGTATCTGACCAGGATGTTGCGCCTGGGCCTGGTGCGGCTCGGCCCCGAAGCGTCCTCGATGTACGACGAGTACGAGATGTTGTTGACCGATTCGGTGGTCAACATCGCGCTGGCCACCGCGCGCCGCGGGGTTCGCGGCGCCCGTGTCATCCGGCGCACTGTTCGTATCAGCGATCTCGGCCAAGAGTTGTGGGAGGCAGCGAAATGACCGACTTCTGGGCGAACGCCTTCTCCTATCCGCTGTGGGTGTACTTCACGATCCCGCTCGGGGCGGCGTTCGTCGGCTGGATCACCAAGATCCTGGCACTGAAGATGATGTTCTATCCGGTCGAGTTCAAGGGCATCAAACCCTACCTCGGCTGGCAGGGGCAGATACCCCGGCGAGCACCGAAGATGGCTGCCGTGGCCGTGGATTCGCTGACATCGGGGATTCTCAAACCCGAGGAATTGTTCGACAAGATCGACCCCGACGAGTTGGTCGCCGAACTCGGCGACCCGCTGCGCGAGGCCGCCGAGGAACTGGTCGACACCATGATGATGTCGTTCCAGCCGCAGGTGTGGCGGGCCACCCCGGACCAGGTCAAGGATCTGATCGTCGCCAATGTCGAGGGTCGCATCCCCACGGCCGCACGCGGGATGTTCGAGGAATTCCGCGGCCAGGTCGACCAGATTTTCGATATCAAGCACATGGTCGTGACCAACCTGGTGCGCGACAAGGCCACGCTGAACTCCGTTTTCGAGGATATCGGCCGCCCGGCGTTCACCTTTCTGATCAGGTCGGGGCTGTACTTCGGGTTCATCATCGGCGTGGTCCAGATGTTGGTGTTCGGTTTCACCGGCTGGCATCTGGCGCTGCCGCTGTTCGGCCTGCTGACCGGCGGCCTCACCGACTGGGTGGCGCTGCAGATGATCTTCCGGCCGCTGGAACGCAAGAACATCTTCCTCGGTATCAAGTGGCAGGGTGTCTTCCAGGCCCGCCGCAAAGAGGTCATCCGGGGCTACGCCGCGCTGATGGCACGGGAGATCTTCACTCCCAAGGCCATCATGGAGAGCCTGCTCACCGGGCCGATGTCGGACAAGTTCTTCGACATCATCCAGACCGAGATCGGCCGGACGATCGACAGCCAGATGGGATTCGCCGGCCGGGTCATCAACGTCCTCGGCGGCCGCCAGTACCAGGAGATGAAGGTTCAGATCGCCAACTCCATCATCGAGAAGCTGCCCGAAACATCGTCCTATATCGAGGAATACGCGGCGAGCCGGCTCGATCTGGAGAACGTGATGGTCGAGAAGATGGACGATCTTGACTCACAGTCCTACGAGAATCTGCTCCGGCCGGCCTTCAAGGACGACGAGTGGATCATCGTCGTCCTCGGTGCCGCGCTCGGATTCCTGTGCGGTGATTTGCAACTGCAGCTGATCCTGTTGCTGGCTCACTGAGGTGCGGTTGGCGCGTCGCCGACCTTGACCAGGCGCACCTGTGGCTTGTCGGGCACGCGGTCGGCCAGGAACCACCGGAACGCGAGGTTGCCACGCGGATAATCCAGGGTGGTCAGCGAATTCGGGTGCGCGGTCTGCCCCCGCGACACCACGACCGTCACCGAACCGTCGCTGTTGGGCACCGCGGTGTGCCCGTTGACCGAACTGCGGGCATCGCGCACGCCCGGTACCGCCATGAATTGGTTCCAGACGACCAGGTTCCAGAACCGGCACGGCGGTGGGCGGTGCGTGATCACCAGCGCCTCGTCCTCGGCGAGGTCGAAGCTGCCATAGGAATAGCAGGCGTCACGCGCCGACCAACCGAAGTTGAAGTCGGGCACCTGATACGGCGCGGCGAAATCGTTGGCGGCCATATCGGTGACATGGCCGAGGTTGTGCTGGTCGGCGTTCCGCACGCCGACGGCCATCGGCACGATGGCGAACATGGTCTTCAGCCAGGTGGCCGTCGAACGCAGCGCGGCCGCGGTCTCTTCGTCACCGTGGCGGAACGGTTCCGGCGTTTCCAGCGCCTCGATGTTCCAGGTCACCGGTCTGCCGGTGTGCGGATCGGCCTGATAGTCCCGCGTCATCAGCACCGCAGCGTCGGCCACCGGTCCGAACTCGAAGGAGAAGTTGCCATCCGCATCGAAGTCCATATCGTCATCGCGCAGCAGCGCGACGATGCGGTCCGACCAAGCGCCGGGCGCCGGTTCGTTGTAGGCCGTCACCGAGAAGTACACGCTGTCACCGCGATTGCCGCTGATGCGGTAGCGGCGGGTCGGATCGACCGGGCACATGTGGTAGATGGCGTCGGTGTTGTCCCCTCCCCAGCGGCGGTCCGGCCGCCACGGCGAGTTGACCTCCAGCCAAAGCGGACGGCTCGGATCGGCGAACAGGTAGGTGTCCAGCGCCACCCCCAGGGTGGTGGCCAGCATGCGATAACCGTCGGCCACATGCCGGTCGTCGGTTACCGCCTTCGGCCCGGTCAAAAAGGAATCATCCAGGCCACGCAGGGTGTCGAGCAGTTCTCGCCACGCGCGCTGTGACTCGTGTGTCATGCCGAGATTCCTCTCACTATCAGGGTCGTGGTGCGTTCGAGCCAGCCGTCGTCGGGCGCGGTGCCGCGGGTCAGCACTGCCAGCAGGGTGATTCCGGCGATCGATTCGGCCAGATCGGTGGCGGTGACACCGGCTCGCACCTCCTTGCGGGCCACGGCCGAAGCGAGGTAGGTACCGAGGTCACGCTCCAGGATGTCGCCGAAGCGCACCAGCAGCGCGGCATGCAGAGCGGGATCGGCGGCCATCTCGGCGATGAGACCGGGCAGCGCAGCGCGGGCCGCCGGAGTGCTGAGCACCGCCAGCGTGCGGCGCAGCATCTGGCGAACGTCGTCGAAAACCACGCCGCTGACCGGCAATTCGGTGCCCTCCCCCAGCGGGAAGACCGCCTCGTGCACCAGTGCGGCCTTGGTGGGCCAGCGCCGGTAGATCGCCGGCTTGCTGGTACCGGCCCGGGCGGCGATGGCGCCGACGGTCAGATCCGCGTAAGAGGTCTGACCGATCAGCTCCACCGTCGCACGCAGGACGGCGGCATCGATGTGCGGATCGCGGGGTCGACCGATCTCTGTCCTCATTACGAAACTCAGAGTAACATAAACCGTGTGACCGACACCACACCTGCTGTCGTCGAGCTCGACGACCTCGCGCGACCGCGGTACAGCGCAGCGGCACAACAGATCCGGGATGTCATGGACTCGATGGCAGCTCAGTGCCCCCTCGATTCCGACGTACTGCACGACCGGGCCCGTGAGGCGACCGGTCTCGACGACTTCGGCGCCGCGGATTACCGCGACCGCCTGGACCGTTACCTGACCGAGTTGCGCGATATCGACATGCACGGTCCCGGCATCGTGAACTTTCACTCGCAGTTGGTGCAGTGGCTCAAGAACCGACTGCTGCTGACCGATCTGTTGACCCGCCATCCCGAGATCCACGACATCGAGTTGATCCCACCGGTCGTCATCGCAGGACTGCCGCGCACCGGGACCACACATCTGCACAACATGCTGGCGGCGGCGCCCACCTTCCGCAGCCTGCCCTACTGGGAGGGCGTGGAACCGTACCCGCTGCCCGCCGAATCCGGCCAGGTGCCCGATCCGCGGATCACCCGCATGGACACGGCAGTACAGGTCATGGACACTTTGATGCCGCATTTCGCATTGATGCACGAGATGACCACCGAGCACGCGCACGAGGAGATTCAACTGCTGGCCAACGACTTCTCCACAATGCTGATGGAGACGCTGGCCCATGTGCCGCGGTGGAGCGCGTACTACCGGTCCCAGGACCAGACCGGATCGTATGAGTACCTGCGCATGCAGCTCAAAGCACTGCAGTTCCTGCGGGGCGGGCGCCGGTGGGTGCTCAAGTCACCGCAGCATCTGGAGCAGATCGAGGTCCTCGACGCGGTGTTCCCCGGCGTCGTGGTCGCCTTCACCCACCGCGATCCCCTGCCCGTGGCGGTGTCGATGATCGCCATGATCACCTACAGCGCGCGCATGTACAGCGATCGGGTGGACGTGCCGGGCATTGCCGCGGCGTGGGTGCAGCGGCTGGGATCGCTACTGGACGGTTGTGTGCGACAACGCGATACGATTTCGCCGCAGCGGTCGATCGACATCCGGTTCGACGACTTCATGGCCGACGAATCCGGCACGGCTCGTGGGCTCTACGACCTGGCCGGCGAATCGTTCGACGAGCCTGCGCGCACGGCGATCGAGGCGTACCTGCACGGCCATCGCCGTGGCAGGCTGGGCCGGGTCGCCACCTCGGCGGCGATGTTCGGCCTCGACGAGGATGAACTGCGGGCACGCTTCGCGGCCTATTACGAGCGCTTCCTCGACTGAGGACCAAAGTCCTTTTCTCCGGTGCCTTTGGACTCCGGCGCCTGCGGGTGCGATTCTCCTACCGTCGAGCCATGACCTACGTGATCGGCTCCGCGTGTATCGATGTGATGGACAAGTCGTGTGTCGCCGAGTGCCCTGCCGACTGTATCTACGAGGGCGCGCGGTCGATGTACATCAATCCCGACGAATGTGTGGACTGCGGCGCCTGCCGAATCGCCTGCCGTGTCGACGCGATCGTGTACGAATCCGACCTGACCGATGACGAAATGCCGTATCTGGCAGACAATGCCGCGTTCTTCGAGTCGGTGCTGCCCGGCCGCGACACGCCGCTGGGATCCCCTGGCGGCGCCCATGAGGTGGGTCGGGTCGGCGTCGACACCCCGCTGGTGGCGGCGCAGCCGGTGCGCGACGCGCCGGCGCACTGATCGCGAGGGATGCTGGAGCACATGATTGAGGTATTGACCGATATGCCGGCGGGCGTGACCGGGATCCGGGTGTCCGGCCGGGTCGACGGTGATCAGATGCGCGCCTTCAAGCCGACGATGGACGAGATCGCCGCCGGCGGCGAGATCCGGATCGTCGAGGTGATCGAGCCCGACTATGCGGGTTTCGGTCCGGGCGGGTTGACTGAGGACCTGAAGATGGGTTTGGGCGCACTACTGCACCACCATTCGGCATTCAAGCGGATCGCCGTGGTGGCCGACCGGGACTGGATCATGCACACCGTTCACGCGATCGGCTGGATCTATCCAGGCGAGATCGAGGTCTTCGGCCCAGAGGATCTGGAGAAGGCCAAACAGTGGGCTGCCGGCTGAGACGGTTCAGCCGGTTGCCAGTTCGTCGGGGTCACTTGCACACAGCGAGGTGCTGCGCCCGAACAGAAAACCCTGCCCGAGTTCACAACCCCAATCCATCAGCAGCTCGCACTGCGTCACGGTCTCGATACCTTCGGCGATGATCGACAGCCCCAGAGTCGTACCCAGGCTCAGCACCGCCTGAGTGACCGCGGCACATCGCGCATCATCGGGCAACCCGGCGATGAACTGCTTGTCGATCTTGAGAATGTCGATCGGCAGGTCGACGATCTTCGCCAAACCGCTGAACCCCGTGCCGACATCATCGATGGCGATGAGCACACCGGCATCACGCAGACGCTCCAGGTCGGCCTTGGCGGAATGCGCGATGCGACCGGCGTAGGTCTCCGTCAGTTCCAGGACCAGCCGGTCCGAGCTCAGCTGAGAGTCTTGCAACGCCGTCATGACATCCGAGTGCAGATCGCCGACTTCGAGCTGACGTCCGGAGACATTGACGTGGATGGCCGCCGAAGCCAATGACCCGGTCCACTGTGCGGCTCGGCGACAGGCCTCGTTCAGCACGTAGCGACCGATCGCCGGCATATGTGGTGAGTTCTCCGCGACGGCAAGGAATCTGTCGGGTCGCAGCAGACCCTGCTCGGGATGGTCCCAGCGCAGCAGTGCCTCCATGGCGACGCAGCGACCGGTCGCCAGGTCCACGATCGGCTGGAAGTGCACGACGAGTTCGCCGAGGCGCACGGCGCGCTCCAACTCCGAGATCAGTTGCGACGCGGCCATCATCGCCGATTGCTCGAACTGACCGCCCGACGTGATGCGGTTCTTGCCGCTGCGCTTGGACTGGTACATCAGCGCGTCCGCACGCCGCAACAGGGTTTCTGCGGTGGAATCCGACTGCGATGTCGCCACGCCCGCGCTTACCGACAACTGGTCACAGATGTGGCCGGTGGACAGTTGTATCGGCCGTCGAACCTCGGCGCGAATGCGTTCGGCCACCCGTTGGATCTGTGCTGCCTCCGCGATACCCGGGCACAGCACGGCGAACTCATCCCCGCCGAGTCGCGCCGCGGTGTCATTCGACCTGATGGCGGACTGGATCCGTTGGGCCACCACGGTCAACACCTCGTCACCCTCACCGTGACCCCATGTGTCGTTGACGGCCTTGAAACCGTCGAGGTCCAGGAAGATCACCCCGACACCACCGAAGTCATCGCGTTTCGCTTCGGTCAGCGCGCGGTCCACGCGGTCCATCAGCAGCGCTCGATTGGCCAACCCGGTCAGTTGGTCGTGCAACACCATGTGCTGCAACGTCGCCTCGGCCTGCTTACGGGCGGTGATGTTCTCAACCAGGCAGATGCCGTACGGCACGGACCCGCGGGGGGCAATGACCGAGGCGGACGCCGAACCCCACTCCACGGAGCCGTCCGCGCGCTGCAGGGCCACCTCGGCCTCGAACCGGTCACCGATCGTGAGGGCAGGTAGCCGCCCCAAACTCTGTGGGCACGAATCACTGTCGTCATCGCACAGATCGGTGACGAGCATGCCGGGCACCTCACCCACCCGCCGTCCGATCAGTTTCGCCATCGCCTGATTACACCGGGTGATTCGCCCGGTCGATCCCGGTGCGACGTCGAACAGGAACATTCCCACCGGTGCGGTGTCGAATGCCAGCCTGAATCGCTCCTCGCTCTCCGCCAGCGCCTGCTCGGCCGCCTTCTGTTCGGTGATATCCGTTGCGACAAAGATGTATCCCGAGCAGGCGCCCACCGGATCGACCATCTGGGATACCGCCAGGCTCACCCGGACGTGGGCACCATCGCGCCGGACGTAGGTCCATTCGCGAACCTCGGCGCGCTCCGGCGAGACCCGGCGGGTGAACACCTCGAAACCGACCGGGACAGCCAATTCCACGGCGCGAGCCCCGACCTCGGCCACGTCGTGGATGTCGAGCAAGGTGCGGCCCAACATCTCGGATCGAGCCCAGCCGAGCAATCGCTCGGCGCCGTTGTTGAACACCGTGATGCTTCCCGAGGGGTCGGTGCCGATGATCGCCTGTTCGGACGCGGCCTGAAGGACACCGGCGAACAGGTCGCGCGCCTCCCGGAGGGCATCGGCATTCTTGCGCTCGTCGGTTACGTCACGGAACGCGATGACCTTGTGGCGCGATCGATTTGCCAGCGGCGCGGCCGTCAGCTCGATCACTCGGGCGTCGTGCGACGCGACGATGACGTCCCGCCGCGCGGCGGCGCCGGCACCTTCGCCGACGGTCGGATCCGGCCGTTCGGCAACAGACAACACATCCGTCACCAGATGCGACTCGCTTGCCTGCGCGTTCTCGAGCACGACCGTTCCGTCCGGAGCAACGACAACGACACTGTCGTGGATGCTGTCCAAGACGGCGCCCAACATCTGCGAGTCTCGATCCGCCCGGTCGCGCGCCGCTTCCAACTGGGTGATCAGTCGTGCCCGGGAATCGCGGTACAGCGACAGCGCCAACGTGACGATGGTCAGACTGCACACCATCGTCTGCGCCAGCAGCGCGCGGGTCTGCGGGTCCGCGACCGCGAAACCCCCTCGGCCCGACAGTGTCGCGTAGATGATCCATGCGCCGGCCAGCGCGAGGAACATCGTGCTCACCGTGGTGCTGTATCGCAGCGCCAACCACATCGCCGGTACGAGACTCAGAAACGCCAGTGACATACCGGTGTTGGCCCAGAACGTCCAGACGAACACCACGGCCACAGCCGCTGCGACGGCCATTGCCTCGGCGGTCGCGGCGGCCGTGATCTTGGGGCGCTGCCACGCCACGTCACGCAACCGCAGATAGATGGACACACCGAGTAGGGCGGATGCTCCGTTGCGCACGACGAACAGGGCGAACGTCTCCCAGATGCGGCCATCACCGCTCGCGGACAAGTAGGCGGTGGCCAGTACCGCCGCACAACTCGCAGCGCCGGTCACCGCGGCAATCAGGTGGGCCAGGTCCACCGGATCACGCAGCACCGCCCTGGCGCCTCGCCACTGCAGCAGGTACACCGTCACCACGGCGAGGGTGAGGTTGACCAGAACGAACCAGGCGGCCAGGCCGAGCGGTGCGCCGGTGGCGAGATTGGTGGCGAAGGTGACGGCCGCCAGGGCCGCGATATGGGCACCGCGTTCCACCGGTCCGCGGCGGTACACCGCGAGCAGCCATATGATTGCCACCGCCGCCGCCGGCCATGCCAGTGCGACCTCCCCACCGCCCAGCCGGGTCGCGCGTCCCGCCACGATGGCGAGCGCATAGGCCACCGCGAAGCCGCAGAGGATCATCGCCGAACGTGCACGTCGCGCCATCGCACCCCATTCATCGCAGGCGTCAATTAATAGCATGCGCGCAGCCGGCCCACCGCGAGGCGAATCCGCCGATGATCTTGTCGATAGCAAAGGCTTACCTTTGCGGAGAATGCCGCGCGTGCGGAGGTCGGTGACTACCGGCGCCCATGGAAAAGGCCGCCCATGCGGGCGGCTTTGTTGTGGTCCCGACTGGGATCGAACCAGTGACCTTCCGCGTGTGAGGCGGACGCTCTCCCCCTGAGCTACGAGACCGGGGAACGAGGAGGAAGACTAGCACGCGCCTACCGGCCAGCTGGAATCCCCTGGTCATGGTGGCGCCATATTCACCTCGAACGGGGCTGCGTGTCGACCCATGCGCGGGTAGACATAGGTCAGCACAGCCCCGACAGTGAGGATTGAGATGGCACGACATCTTTCGGTTCAGGTCGCATCGGCCGGCGCAGCGCTGGAACTGACCGAAGTGGACACCGCGCCACCGGGCCGCGATCACGTCCGCATCGCCGTACAGGCCTGCGGGGTGTGCGGCACCGACCACGCATTCGTCAACGGCGCCTTCCCCAACCTCACCTGGCCGGTGACCCCCGGACATGAGATCGCCGGCACCGTCGCCGAGCTCGGCGACGGTGTCCAGGGGTTCGCCGTCGGTGACCGCGTGGTCGTCGGCTGGTTCGGCGGGCACTGCGGACACTGCACGCAGTGCCGCAAGGGCGATTTCATCCATTGCGAGAACGCCCAGATCCCCAGCTGGCACTACCCCGGCGGGTACGCCGAATCGGTCACCGTCCCGGCCAACGCGCTGGCCCGCATCCCCGACGCGTTGTCCTTTGCCGAGGCCGCCCCGATGGCATGCGCCGGTGTGACGGTGTTCCACGGGTTGCGCGAGACGAAGGCCAAGCCCGGCGATCGGGTGGCCGTGCTCGGCGTGGGGGGCCTGGGACATCTCGGGGTGCAGTTCGCCCGCGCGATGGGCTTCGAGACCATCGCGATCGCCCGCGGCGCGGACAAGAAGCAGGACGCCCTGGATCTGGGCGCGCATCACTACGTCGACTCCAAGGCCGGTGACGTCGCCGAGGCGCTACAGGCTCTCGGCGGCGTCTCGGTGGTGCTCGCCACGGCCGCCAACTCCCAGGCCATGGCCGACACCATCGGCGGGCTGCTGCCGCGCGGTGAGCTGATCGTCGTCGGCGTGACACCGGACCCGCTGCCGATCAGCCCGATGCAGCTGATCTCCCCCGGACTGAGCGTGACCGGGCACCCGTCGGGCACCGCGCGCGATGTCGAGGACACCATGGAGTTCGCCGTGCAGTCCGGGGTGCGCGCCCGCATCCAGGAGATGCCGTTGGCCCAGGCAGCCGAGGCCTACGCGGCGATGGACACCGGCAAGGCCCGCTACCGAATGGTGCTCACGGTCTGAGCAGGAGCGATAGATTCGCGGCCATGACCCTTCGGCTTTTCAGCATGGCGGCCTCGTTGGGTGCCGCGGCGGCGGTGGTCGCGGCCCCGGCCGCGGCGGACGACCTCGCGCATTTCTCCTCGCCGAGCGGCAACGTGGGCTGCGTCCTGGATGCCGATTACGTGCGCTGCGATATCGCCGAGCATGATTGGGCAACGCCGCCGCGGCCGGCCGACTGTGAGTTTGATTACGGCCAGGGCATCGCGCTGTCGCTCGGCGAGCCCGCGACATTCGTCTGTGCTGGGGATACGACGCTGGGCGGTCCCGATGTGCTCGATTACGGGCAATCGATCACCCGCGGATCGCTGCGTTGCACCAGCACCGAGAGCGCGATGTCGTGCCAGAACACCGGCACCGGGCAGGGCTTCTCGATCTCACGGCAGGTTTACCAGGTGTTTTAGGCTTGATTGCCTGCATGTTTCAGGTGATTTGTAGTTACGCGTGGGGTTGGACTAATGTTCTGATCCGCACCGGGTGACGATCTCACTCGGAGCACGCGGATGTAGCGCAGTTGGTAGCGCATCACCTTGCCAAGGTGAGGGTCGCGGGTTCGAATCCCGTCATCCGCTCGAAGGTGCAGTGGCATCAACCCCAATGGTGGAGTGGCCGAGTGGTGAGGCAACGGCCTGCAAAGCCGTGCACACGGGTTCGATTCCCGTCTCCACCTCCATAGTTGGACCCGGCGCGATTAGCTCAGCGGGAGAGCGCTTCCCTGACACGGAAGAGGTCACTGGTTCAATCCCAGTATCGCGCACCACGTTCTACCAGCGGTTTTAACGGCATAGATCGGCTGTCATGCCAAATACGTGCCAAACGGATTGAAGCGGCTCTCGGCATCACCGAGAGGTTGCTCGCCAATGCCCACACCCGAAGTTGTCAGTCCCCCGGCGCACACTGCCGGCATGACACTCACAGCCGAGGTCAATCCGCATCCTGTCGATTCGGCGACCCGCACCTGCTGCGGCGGAATCGGCACCCACACCCGCGACTGCCCCTCCGATCCGGTGCCCCCGGCCGGTGCCGAACCGGACATGTGGAACGCCGAAGGTGTCCGCGAGGTCTACCAGCAGGTCGGTTACATCCCTGTCAGCACTGACCTGTTGTCCTGCCCGACCGTGACCGTGGCGGCCGAGCAGCGGCGCGACGGGTCCATCGGTTGCGTCGACATCCTGCTCGACGTGGCAATGGGTCGCTCCGATGCCACACTGAGCATCGCCCAGGCCCGCGAACTGTCCGCGCTACTCATCGAGGCGACGACGATTGCGGACGGGTGGGTGCAGCGATGACCGCGCCCGAGCAGGCATTGTGTTGCCAGTGCGGACAGATCCGCACCTACAAACGAGCCCGAAACACCGTTCCCGAGCGGATGGATTCGCAGACCTGGCATCGAATGACGGGCAACCTAAAATGCGCCGCCTGCGGCACCATTACGCGCCACGCACTGCTGCGTTCTGATACCGCCCGCGACTATGCCGAGGACTACCAGCGGTTGGCTCTGGGCGGTGAACCTGTCGACCGCCTCGAAGATGTCGACCGGGCCCGCAGCGAGTACCGGCTCGGATTGCCTCGCAACCCTTACCTGCAACACCGCTACTGGATATCTGAAGCGCGTACCGCGTGGCAGGACGGGTCAAAGATCGTCACCGCGTTGTGCGGTGAGCGCATCACACTCGATTGCGACCCCGACAGCGAACGCTGCGACCAGACCAATCTCACCGCGCCCACCGAGGTCCGCGACGACCAGGAATACGAGGACTCCACCACCGGCCTGTGGTGGGTGGAGATGGATTGCGTTGACTGCCTGCGGGTGTCGAACGCTGGTCGACTCAAGTATCAGCGCAAACTGCTGACGGCCGAGCTACTACAAGTGACAGGCTCTATCGACAACCTCGATGCGGTGCAGATTGCCGAACTCCGCGAGCACCTGGGCCGACTCACCGACAAAGCGGAACGCTCGTGACCGTCAACCCTGAGCAGATATTCGAGGTCGCCCGCCGTGCTTTGGCGGCCGAGGTCCGCGAGATGGTCAACACCCTCGCACCACGCGATCTGACGGCCAGCGAGTTGGCCGCGTTGGTGACCTTGCTTCGGCCACCCTACGAACGGTTCACCGCCGCCGCGCAGGCACAGCCGGCGCCCGTCCTTGAATTGGTGCCATCTGCCCGCAAGCGATCAGGTAAAGGTAAGTAGTGCAACGCAAAGACTGGTGGGTGCCCGGCCTCTACCTCGATGAGGCCGGGTACTACCAGTTCGACGGCGCGCCGATGGACGCCGAACTGTTCACCCAGGCGTGCAGCGACGTCGGTCGAAACGAAGGCCCTGCACTACTTCTCGATCTGTACAACGCAGGAGCCATCGAAATCTGGAACCACCCCGCTGTCGTTGTCGACGTATGGGCGATGTGCGAGTTCCCGGCCACCAGATTCGACCCGCCGACGATCTGGGTCGAGTTGTTCGAAGAGGCCGGGTTTACGCACGACGGTCAGCCCGCCGACCGACCCGAGCAGCCGGTGACCCTCTATCGAGGCTGCCATCCTGGCCGCCGATTCGGCATGTCCTGGACCACCGACACAGGGCAGGCCCGATGGTTCGCCCAGCGCGACCTCGGGCAAGGCGTCGGCGATGTCTACACAGTGTCCGCTGACCCCTCGTGGCTGCTCGCCTACATCGGCGACGAGCACCGACAGGAATCCGAGTACGTGATCGATCCGGCGTACCTCAACGACGGGGTTGTTAGCCAGTTGCGCACTCCCCCAATTGCTGCGGGTTAGACGTAATCTCCTCTCGGAGTTGCGCCTCGGCCTAGAGCATGTGACTCGCGGGGGGCAGCAACGTTATGCACAATGTCGTGCATGTGGTCCTTCAAGTTCGACATCGCGACCGTCCAGCATCTCGCCTCGCCAACTGTCGAGGAACCGAATTGTCTGGCATCAAGCCCTGATTTCACAGCAATCTTTGGCGGCTGGCCCAACTCGCTTCAGGGGCTCGGCAGCGCATTGATCGGCGGTTTGGTAGCAGCCTTGACTGCCTACGTTGTCGTACGTCTGACGGCCAACGACAATCGCAATCGAGCGCTCGAAGATGAGGCGAGGCTTGTGGCTCGTGACCTTCTGCGTGCGGTGAGTAAGAATTTTGTTGGTGTCTCCGATAAGCAAGAGCTTCGGGTGGACCATGAGACAGCAGGTGTACTCAACTTGGAACTGCGGTTTGCCGCCGCGGTGTTGGAACATTACAACGCCGGTCTAGCGAAGCACGTTGAAAACCAAGCCAACTACATCGAAAAGAAGGCGGAGCATTGGAAGACAGCTTTGCCGTCGGATACAGACGCACCCGCTCGCTACAACGACATGTTGCACGCAATCGAAAAACTGCAGGACCCTGTCATCGATTGGCTAAAATCCCCTGCGAGGCCCAAGCGGTTTTGGCGACGCCGTTCCGCCAGCAGGTAACCCGCGACCCTCGACTACCTCTTGGGCAAGACATGGGTCGTCGCGCTTGAGTTTGGAGAGGATGGCGTCAGCGTCGTTACGAGATGTTCGGGAATCAGTTGAGTGGCACTCAACTGAACGGCGGTCACCACCATTGACGTTTGCCTCCGGCACTGCTTCCCGCCATGCCTGCTCAATGCGGGCAGACAAGTCCGGGTCGTGCGCACCAACCCAAGCGGTCAGCGCATTTCGAGGTCGTCGCGGGGCAACTCTGCACGCACCGACGACTCGCCGCCGCCCTTAGCAAACGTTGGTTTCAAGTTGATCTCGACAGGCTGGATAGATGGCTCGTCGCCGGTAGCATCAGCGTTCATCTGTGTTTCGTCGGACACTACGAACTCCTTTCAATAATGACGCGGGTTGGACCTGGGGCACCTTGCGTGCCGAAGATGACACTGAGTGACGCAGCGATAATCAGCAGGGCGATCGCTGCAATGAGGATGCGGAAGCGCTTCGCAACACCGAACTTTCCATCCAAAACGCCGAGCGCATGACCGATGGCATCTTGATGGCCGCATGCGTAGTTGTAGTAAATCTGCTCGCGAGAGACGGGCGGCGACACCGCCAGGTGGACATCGGTATCAAATGCAACATTGACCTTCGCAGGGATGGGTTTGAAGATCAGAAACGCCATCGCAACTGCAGCTAGATAAGCGCAGATCGCGATCCAGAAAAAGACCTGCTGCCTAGGTCCGGTAGAGAATCCGAAGAAGGCGACCGCAGCGGTCGCCAGTGCCAGTAGCGTTGACGAATTCGCACGGTACTTATCGATCTGCCCCTCGACCAACGCACGAGCGGACTTCGACTCTTCATAGAACAGCTTTACGGTATCGAGCAGCACTTGCGCCACTGATGGCACCTCCCCATAACCCCACCTACCTGGTCATACGAGATACTGCCTCATGCCAGCCACACCCGCTCCGGTACCGCGCATCTTCGATGACGTCAAGCGCACAGATGCAACTCCTGCGTACGACACCGAAGACTCGTTCCATTTCCTCAATCGAGCAGCGGGTCCACACTGGCAGCGCGTCCGCGAGCTGGTCGATACCTGGTTCGCCGACTATCCGTCAGAAGCAAAACACGACCTCCGGAGCCGGTTCCGCGAAGCTGGCGCGCCACAGCACTATGGGGCCTGGTGGGAACTGTATGTCTACACCCTGTATCGACGCCTCGGCTATGACGTGCAGATCCATCCGACACTGCAAGGCACTACCCGACAGCCAGACTTTCTCGTCACGCGCGGAGAGGCCTCAGCATATGTCGAATGTGCGGTGTATCTGTCTCGCGCAGGCGCAACTGCCAGTGCCGGTGGTGAGCGTAGTTGGATCTTCGAAGCGACGAACCGGGCTCGCAATCCGAACTTCATGGTGGACATCGAGATTCGGCGCGCCGGAAAACAGAGGCCGAAAGCCTCGGAGATCATCGAACCGCTCGAACAGTGGCTCGCAGCTCTCGATCCAGATGCGGTGTCAGCACAGCTCGACCGCGGCTTCGAGCCTCCACAACTCGCCTTAGGGGTGCGGGGCTGGGAGATCGAATACGGAGCCTTTCCAGTGGACCCCGACCGGCGCGGGGTAGACGGTCGAATGATCGCTGTATACCCGCCGGTCACAGCGTTCATCAGCAACGACATGTCACGCTTCAAAGAACTCGTGAGACACAAGGGCGGCCGCTACGGCACGCCCGACAAAGCACTCACGATTGCGATCCTCAACACTTCAGGATTCTCGGAGACACAGGAGGTAACTGAGGCCCTGTTCGGTTCTGAAGCAGTGAGATTCTATGAAGGAGAACCTGGTTCAGTCCAAGGTTTCCGAAAGCGCGACGGGTATTGGAGGCAAGGGCCGCCCCCGCGAGGCACCCGCGTCTCATCGGTTCTGGTCGGGCAAAACATCTCACCGTGGAGAGTGACACCCGAACTACCAAGCGTGTGGGTCAACCCGTGGGCTGATATCCAGGCACCACACCTACCGCTAATAACCCGCACCGCTCACGACAGTGGCGAGGTGTACGAGGTACAGACCGGCGAGGCGGCACACACTATGTTCGGCCTCGACCAGGACTGGCCAGGTTTCCCAGATCTCACCTAAGGCTGTTCTGCGCCTTATAGATTGGACACCGGGACGACCACGTCATCGGGCGACACCACAACGTTCTGAACCGACCGATCCCACGGAAGGTGAAACCGCCGGCCCTTCACCGCGTACTGGACAAGCTCCACGCGGGCCTTCGGCACCGTCACGGGTTGGCCGGCCTCCAACGCCTCCAAGAGTCGGCGCGGCCGAACGAAGCACCCCTGCGAATGATCCTGCCGATCCGCCCACGAAATGTCGGGATCAGGCCACCCGCACAGGTCACGCTCCCGCGCCTGCATCCGCCCGTACACGCCCGGGATGCGGACGCCGACCTCACCGCCGCCGCTAACCCTGGGCACGCTGCCACCTCGCATTCGCCGCAGACCGAGCCCGCCGCGTAGTCGAGGACTCCGCTACCGCCAGATCCGTGCGCACCTGCTTCACCAACCGAGCCGACAACCCCTCCAACAACCGGATCTCCGCCGACAACTTCAACCGCTGCCCGACATCCTCGGTCTCCTCGTACACGACCAGAAAGTCCGCCTTCCGATCCAAAACCGATGCGATCTGCGCCAGAATCGATGCCTCAGCTGCACTCCACACCAGAGTGATGCCTTTGCTCCGTCCAGCCTCCGACAGCTCCCTATCCAACTCCCTGAGCACCTTTCGTGCCTCTGCGGACTTAGCTGCCATACGGAACACCTCCAAAATCAGCGTTTATGCGTGCTCAGACAACGAGAAGCGGGAGCCGGGGTGGCTGGTTGAGGGGCCCGGGAGGGGGTGGAGGCCGGGGTGTGGCTCGGGCTGCCTCCGGTAGTTCGGTCGCCCGCCTGTCGACCTGTTGCCTCCTGCGGGACAGTCCCGGCGGAGCGCGTGCTCGGGTGAGGTTGGTGCTGTTCTGTCTTGCTGGTGGCCGAGGTCCCAACTCTGGTCAGGTCTGATCGGTTGGTGACACCGCCGGCAGTTGACGTTGCCAGTAGCGACGTGTGCTGCCCATTGTTGGCGTTGCTTGCGGTGATCGTGGCCGTATCCGCGTGCTTGTGGGGTTCCTTGAGATGGCATGTCACTGCTCTCTATTGGTCGCTGATGTCGGGGCGCGGCGCAGGAACGGGCTCGGGTTTCGAAAGGAGGTGTGCCGTCATGGCCCGTCCTTCCCCGCGTATCAGTCGGGTAGTCACGCCGCGCCCCAGGTTCATCAGTGCGATCCGAGCTTGATGATGCGTCGTTCGGCTACGGGCGTTGGCTGCCGCAGGTGTCGGAGTTCGCGGATCGGTTGTGCGGTGTTGCTGGTGGTGGTGATGCCGGCCAGGACTGTGGGGTTCGGGTTGGCGGCGTTGATCCGTTCCTCGTTGAGCTGGTCGAGCTGGGCACGGGTGGGAATCCATGCCTGCGCGGTCGAGGTGGCCAGCCACAACAGGAACTCGACGGGGTCGGCGGGCCAGGGCTCAGCGCGGTGTGGTGATCCGTTGACCGTGACTGTGTGGTTCAGGCTGCCGGGTGTGCGCCAGTCGGGCCACAGCGCGTCGAGGTTCGCGAGGTGCAGATCGCTGGCGGGTTCTTCTCCACCTGCTGAGGGCTGGGCGGATTGCTGGTAGTCGGGGTAGTCGCGCATCACCGCTGTCTGGGCGAGGCGCAGTTGGTGGTAGTCGGCGGTGTGTGCGGTGAGGCGTTGCCAAGTGTCTCCCCGGTTGGCAGCAATCGCATCCTGGGCGGTGCTGGCTCCGTCGAGTTCGGTTGCGATGCCGGCGACCTCGGACAGCAGTGACTGCAGGTCGCTGTTGAGGCCGGCCAGGATGGTGTCGGCGTTGGTGAGCCGGATGCTGTTGGCGGATGCGCTGGCGTCACGGTGGAGTTCGGTCAGGGTGCGGAACAGGAGTTCGCGGCGGGCGATCTCGTTGGCGTGGTCGAGGGTGGCATCGATCCATGCCTCGGTGATCGCGCCCGTCTGGAGCGGGTGACCCTGACTGACCGTGGTGTCGACCGGCTTAAGGGCGTTGATGCGAGCACGGGCTTCGTCGGCGAGGTCGAGGTACTCGTTGTAGCGGTCGAGCCGGTCATAATGCTTGGCAAGGAACCGGTTAGATTCGCGGGTGTGTGCGGGCAGTGTCATGGGTCAGCCTTTCGCCTTGATGCCGAACCGCTTTTCGAGCTGCGCCTTGGCTTGCTCACCGGGCTTGGTGTTGCCGTGCCATCCGGGTGGGCGAATACGTGCCCACAGTGCGTGGAGTTCGTCGTCGCTCATGTCGACGAGTTGCTGTTCAGTTTCCGGGCTGAGTTCGGTCACTGTGCTGCCTTTCGAGGTAGTCGATTACGTCGGACTCGCGGAACAGGTAGCGTCCGCCAACGAGCTGGCCGCCGATCTCCTCGGCGTGCCGCTGCACGTACCGCAGGCCGCGTTGGAGCATGGAGGCGGTGGCTGCGGCTCCGATCCATGTCTCTGATGGTGGTCGATCAACTGTGGCGCAACTACTTTCGTGTCGCGCACACGACAACCTGATCTGTGCGTCGAGCCTCTGGTACAGCTTGCCCACTTCGGGTGGAATGGCGCGTTGCCCGACGTTGAGGTGCCGGACGAATCCCGCAACGGCGTAGTAGGCCGCTGCGGTTTCGGCGCCGTCCAGGTTCACGCGGGCACCGTCCGTTGGCGGCCGGGGCGATGTGAACGGACCCGGCCGGCGATCACACCGTAAGGCTGTTTCACCCTCGGCAGGCCGTCGAGCCAATCGCTACACCGGTCCAGCGCGGGGCACTGCCCGCACAAGCTGAGCGCCTGCGTATGCCGTTGGTGGACAGTGTGATCGGGTTCCCCGGTCGCAGCGTCATCGAACAGGGCAGACCGGTTGCGGCAGTTGGCACCGGGCAGGCTCGGAGCACCCGCGAGCAGCACCACAAGGTCGTTCCAGTTGGCACTCACTGGTCGTCCTCCCCCGCCGTGTCGAGGTCGGTGATGTCCGATTTGAGATCGGGAAACCCACCGAGGATGTCGTCGGTGTCCATCGCGTTCGCGGCGATGTCGTACCCGTCGACCGGTCTGACCTGACCTTCGGATTCGTCGTTGAGCTTGTTGATCTCGGTCACACGACCGTTCCACGACCGGGTTCGGGCCTCGGCGAGCATCACCCGAACGTCGTAGTTGGACGCGTGAGTCTCGAGTTCTTCGACCATCTGGGGCACCACGAGGGTGGCGATGGTGTCGAGGGCTGCCATCGTGACCAGGAACAACAGCCCGGTGTCGCCGTTCAATTCGTTGAACAGTCTCGTCTTTACGGTGTCGACGCGGTCATGCTCGTAGCCTTCTGCCTCGTCGGCGAGGCCGGCGTCGAGGATGTCGAACGTCAGCCGAGCGCCGAACAGCTCTTTGGCGGTAACCGAGGGCAGCGTTAGCGCGGCTCCGGTGCGGTTGCCGTCAGCATCGTGAGCCGGGATTGCGGTGATGAGCGTTGACCATGGTTCTTCGATCAGGCTCCAGCCGCGCGCTTCGTCGGCCTCAGAGCGTGCTTTCGCCAACCGAGCGGGCTGTTCGTCACGGGCCTTGTCGATGCCTGCCAGCAATTCCTTGGCCAGGCGCAGCGTCTCACCGGAGTAGTGCGAGACCTGCTCTGGGGTGGTGTTGTTCTCGGTCATGTCAGTAGGTCCCCTCGGAGATTTTGAAGTCGCCCGGTCGTCGCGGGCATGTGGATGTTTCGGTATCTGATGGCAGCCAGTGCCGCGTGTCGCAATGAGGGCAGACGATCTGCACGAGGCGGCGACCGTCGGACAGGGTGCGGCGTTGTCGGATCACAGCGTGCTTCACTGCGCCTCCCTGTTTGCTACGACGCATTCACCTCGGCCGCAATATCCGCGAGCTTGTTGACCGGAGAGCCGTAGTTCACCGCCGCAGAATCGGCATTGTGCATTGTTTGTGGCGGCATCCCCGTCAGAGGGCGTCAGAGGTGTCAGAACCGCAGGTGGAGTACCGTTTTCGTCCTGACGGGTATCGACGGTCTGACGGGGTAGGGCGTCAGATGCGAAAACCCCGTCAGACGGTTTATCCGGTTCTGCCTGCGGTTCTGACGGTCTGACGGGTTCTGACGGGGTGGCCCGCAGGTAACGATTGAACGCATCGCTGAAGGAGTCCAGCCGATACCCGCGCGCCGATCCTGCCGGGTTGTGTTTGGTCTTGATCTTGTACTCGCGCAGCCGGTAGGCGAGTTTGCTCGGGTCGAGGTCGAATCCCTGCCACGGCGAGTCCGATATTCGCCGCAACTCGGTGCACAATTCCTGCGACGGGATGAACGTGCGGCACTGTGAGGTGAAAACCTCGCGGATGTCAGTCAGCAGCAGCGTGCCCAGGTTGCCGTCCTCGTCGTCCTCGGCAGCCGAGTTGACCAACGCCGTGCACGCGGCCCGCGCCAATTCTGGCCACCGTCCCCCGGCAGCATCCGCCACCGCGATCAATGGTTCCCAGGTGTCGGCGGCACGGTCCTCTACGGGCATATCCGGTTCGGCCTTGGCGAGAACGTCGAGTTGCGCTGCCGCCCAGTACGCCAGGCGGTCACGCAACGCAGCCAGGATCGGGCCGTCACGGCGCGACCGGAACTGAGACACCGTTTCCCCTGGCGTGCGCCGTCGCATGGTGATGTTGACCGCACGGTCGGTGATCGTGTCGGGCATTGATCCGATCCCCGCCAACGCAGCCATAGCGAACGTCGGAAACTCAGTCGGGATCTGCTGCGGACCTACACACCGCAGCGCGGGCCGGCCGCGCTGGTGGCCGGCGTTCAATAAGGCGCGAAAATCCTCATTGTTCTCCGCGACCCGCTTGCTGCCGAAAATCGTGTCGGCCTCGTCCACAATCAGCGTCGGCGGGTGGTCCCCACCGATCGACCGAAACAGCGCCGGCACCGTGGCGTTGACCGTAGCGAGCGGGTTGTGACAGGTGCCGCCGATCACGTCGAGCAGACGACTTTTTCCGCACCGCTTCTGCGGACTGTTGGCGACATACCGGGGCGCAACCTCGAACGCCGATAGCGCGTGGGTCGTGGTGATCCATAACGTGGTCGCTGTCTCAGCGTGCGAATCGGGCAGCACCACATACTTCGTCAACGCAGCCCGCAGATCATCGAGCAGCGCCGCCCCGTCCTCGTTCATCGGTTCAACTGTGTTGGCGTCGATCACTGTGTGACCTCCCGCCGTGCCGCGACATCCCGCAGCGAACGAGCGGCAGCTTTCATATCGCCGCCGTGGTCGAGCACGGCATACGCCCGAAACTTTGTATAGCCGCGAGGGTTACCCGATTCGGTGATGTCGAACGGGGTGTTCGGTGAGTACACGAACAGGCATCCGTTCTTGATCGTCGCTGAGCACTTCGATGTGGCGGCCGGGTGTAGCCACCGAGCACCATCGACATCAGGATCGGCATCGATGCAGCGCCACCCGTGAATCTCCAGAATGGTTGCCCAACTGGCTTTCACGGTGAACTCGTCGGCAATGGACCGGCCACCGT
Organism: Mycobacterium sp. NPDC003323; assembly: GCF_053589535.1. Classification (NCBI taxonomy): domain Bacteria; kingdom Bacillati; phylum Actinomycetota; class Actinomycetes; order Mycobacteriales; family Mycobacteriaceae; genus Mycobacterium; species Mycobacterium sp. NPDC003323. The sequence continues at coordinate 865,790 of NZ_JBSFSB010000001.1, read as the reverse complement.
TGAGCGAGTACGCCGGTCGCGGCGATGGAGACACCACCGGTTTCGGTTCGGGTCGCAGCAGTGCGACAAGCCAGGATGGCGGGGCGGCCACCGGGCCGTCAATGCGCCGATACTGCTGCCCCGATGCGGGGTGGATGGACGGTGCCTGCACTGTGTAGCCCGCCGAGGTCTTGATTTCCAAACCCTTCGGCAGGCGGGTGTACGACAACTTGCCCTGCGGTCGACGGAAGTACAGGTGCTTTCCGCCGGCCTCCCGACCTGAGATGGTCGTCAGCGTCTCCGGTAGAGGCTCGTAGGAGGTCTCCAGTTCAGCCAGTGCATCGAGGCTGTCGACATCGAGGACGAACATCGAATCAGGCACGCGCGCACCAATGTTGAACTCGCCTTGCGCCCACCAATCCGTGACCTGCTGAACGTCAGTGCTGAAGTCCAAGACACCGTGTGGGACGAGGCGTCCGAAGGGATCTTTACCGTGAAGGTGCAACACCCTCCCGGTTTTTCTGTCTCGGTGACAGAGTGGACCGACTGCCCAACCGTTCTGGGCGTACTCGATCGCGTGGGCGAGCATATTGGGTTCACTACTCACCGGTCACCGCCTTGGCAGCGCACTTCGGTCCGATGTGTGCGGCAACAGACTGCGGTGTGCTCAGCGGGTGCCCGCATTCTCGGCAGCGGACACTGATTGAGTATCCGAGTGCACGCAGCTCATCGAGCAACTGCTGTTCGCGGCGCTCGTCAGCGGTCGGCGCTGCGTATCCATCCTCAGGGCGATGGACGATAGAATCAGTGGCACAGGTTGAGTGATTGCGAAGGGGCCGGTCTGAGGGGGCCGGCCTTTTTCGTGGGCTCATGCCGCACCGCCAAACGGGCGCATCGCGTCGTCAACTTCGTTCAAGTCAACGCGGACGAGTCGGCTACCGCTGCGGTAGCCGGTGAGTCGCCCATCGGCGATCATCTGCCTGATGGTGCGTTCTGTTACGCCGAGGTAGTCGGCAGCTTCGCTGATCTTGCCGTAACGCCGCGCTCGACGGTCAGCCCGGTTTGGGCTTTGCGGCGTGGGACGATCGGCAGTTCGAGAGCACGTTTTGGACATGTGAAGCCAGTCCCCTTCGGGATCTGGCTCGCTGGCCCGTCGAAATTTGCGAGCGTCTGCGGACCCTGCCGCATGACCTGGCGCAGCTAGGAATTGTCCGAGTGCGCCGTCAGATCGGAGACTACACGAACTTCACCACAACTCCGCTCGGTGCCGTCGTACGCGGCGTGTCAGAAGCTATGTTTGACGGGGTGGGGAAACGGTTCTTTTTCCGGGTCGGCCCAGTATGAACTCCATCGACAACGCCCGCTCCCCTGAACACCGACATGCCAGCATCAGAAGCGATCTGGCTTCCTTCGCCTTCGTTTCTTCATGGTCCGAGATCGGAAAGAACTGCCAGTCTTTGTCGACGCGGATCGACGGTTTTCGCTGAGCCATGGCACGCGCCCTCTCTGCTGGCGGCATGTCTGTTGGCAGCCTGTCGATCGTCGACTCGACATCTCGGTACCGGACGACGCGGTAAGGGTTCAGTCGCAAGACTTCACACAGCAGCGACGCGCACCCTTTGCAGTAAATCTCATGCGTCACATACTTTTTGCGCCGATGCGCTGGGAGTGTGGCGAGGGCGTGCAACTGGTTACGCAGGTAGTCGTTCTGCGCCTGCAACTCGTTGTAGAAGTCGTCGTCGTGCATGATCTACGACCCTTCGGCGAGCTTCGAAAGTAGGGCAGCGATCTGTTTGTCGCGGCCCTGCGCGGCATGCTGGTAGCGCATTGCAGCCTGAGGTGTCGAATGCCCCAGCCTGGCCATGAGTTCGGCCAAACTCGCACCCGTCGCCGCCGCAAGCACCGCGCCCGAGTGCCGGAGGTCGTGCCAGCGCAGATCCTCCCGCTTCGCGGCGGCACGCGCCTTGTACCAGTGTCGGTACAGCGTTGAAGGCTGCATGTGCCCGCCGTTCTCGGCTGGGAAGAGTAGCGAATCAGACTTGTTACCAACAAATTTAGCGAGATGGTGTTCGATCTGTGGGAGGAGGTGCGGTGGAATGGCGATGTCTCTGACGCCGGCATCGCTTTTGGGTGTCGTCACCGAAAAGGTGCCGCCCTGCGCGCGAACCGCAGCGCGGCGAACTCGGATGATCTCATCACTCAGATCGATGTCTCCCCTGCGCAGTTCGACCGTCTCGCCGAACCGCATCGCGCACCAGGACGCCAGGGTGACCATCAGTTGTAGTCGCTCAGGCATCGCGGCAGTGACGGTAGCCAGCTCGGCGACTGACGCAGGTCTGATCTTGTGGACCCGTCTTGCTCGGCCAGCACCGGTGATCCGACATGGGTTGGCGTCAATCAGTTCATCGTTGACCGCGCTCCCGAGGATGGTCCGCAACAGGCTGTAGGTATGGCTACGCAATGTGGGCCTGTCGGCCAGGGTCGCCGCGTACCACTCACGAACATCCTTCGGGGTGATCGCCGAGACCTGACGATTGCCAAACGCCTCGATCAGGTGGTCATCGAGGATCGACTGATAGTGCTCGCGGGTGCGGTCCTTGATCGGCCGGCCGGCGACCTGGCGCGTGGCGAGCCAGCCTGTTGCGTAGGCGCTGAAGGTCAGCTGTTCGGGCTTCTTCGCGGCGGCCGCAGCGTTCCACAGGTTGGCGTCGATCTCACGGCGGCGGTCGGTGAGAAAGGCTTCGGCATCGATCTTCGCGGCGAAGGGTTTCGGTGCGGTGATGTAGCTGCCATCCGGGCCGGTGTAGCGGACCTGGTACCGACCCGAGGGCAGCTTCCGGATACTGCCGAACGCGCGCTTGTCCCGCCTGTCGGGGTCGCGTGCCAAACTGCGTGCCAAAGGATCGCCGCCATTTCGTGCCATGGAACTGTGTCGATTGCCAGTACCGTTTCGTGCCAAATACGTGCCAAACGAACATACATCAGTTTCCGCTTGACTCCGCTTAACTCCAGCGATACTGTGCGACGTGTCTGCAGTTCAGAGGCCATCTGCACTGGTCAGGCATCCGAATTGAAAACTCCGAGAACGCCTACTTCAATCCCAGTATCGCGCACCACACGTATTGAAGATCAGGCCCGGTTCCCACCGGGCCTTTCTTGTTCCTACACCAGCGGGTCGCCCACCCGCTGTGCCGTCAGCGGTGTCACCACCGTGTTCCCTTGATCGCCGCACTCGTTGCTCTCCACGACGGTCGTCAGCGCACCGGTGAACGTGCCGTCCGGCACCGGCGTGAACTCCAGGGTCACCCGCGTCCACGACTGTCCGGCGACGGACCCGTCGTCGTAGGTGCAGCTGGACTTCACCCGCGCCGGCGCGGTGTCCCTCCAGGCCCCGTTGGTCAGTTGGAACGACAGCGTCCGCGCCCCGGCCCGGCGCTGCCTGTCCGGTCCGAGCACCTCCCCGGTGGCCACGCAGGCCCCGTCGGTGCAGGTCGACGTCAGCGTCAGCCAATCCTGCGTCGGTGCACCCTCACTACCCCAGGTGACCTCGCCGCCGCCTTCGCGTCCGGTGTCGCGATAGGTGGCCCGATCCGGTTGGTAGCGAACGTGATAGACGCCGTCGAGCAGATCGGCGCGGGGTGCGGCGGCGGGTGCGGGATCGTCACGCAGCGCCCACACCGCGACACCGGACGCGGCGACGATCACCACCACGGCCGCAGCGACGGCGATGGCCGTGATGCGCCCCGATGACCACCGCGGCGGCTCGGGCTCGACGGCCTCGTCGTCTTCCAGACCCCAGGCGAACGCCGATTGGGTATCGGCGTCGGCCACACCGGCCAGTTCGGTGGGCGCCCCGGCCTCGGCCATGTACCCGGTGGGATCGTCCTCGGACGGCCCGCCCGATCGCGCCATAGCTGTGCACCCCCTCGCTCGATTCTCGTCAGCCTATCGGCGGGCAGCGCGGCAAACCGGCTTGTCGGTACCCGGACCTAGCATCCTCGCCAAGGACGCACAGCAAGGGGAACGGCAATGGCCAAGCGCGGGAGTGACGACGGTGCCTCCACCGTGCTCGGCGGCATCGTGGTCGGCATCGTGGTCGGCATCGTCATCCTCATCGCCATGGTCCCCAAGCCGGTGTGGATCGCTCTCGGCGTGATGCTCGTGGTCACGGTCGTCGTCTGGGCGGTGTACAAAGCCGTCGACTCCTACGACAAGCGGCAGGCGGCCGCCCAGGAGCAGGCACGCGTCGATCGGGCCGCGCAGGCCGCCGCGGCCAAACGTGACCGGGCCGAACACCTGCGCCGGCAAAAGCAGCGGCGCATCGATGCCATGGGACGCAAGAACGCCGATCTGGTCGACCTCGCCTGGGTGAAGGTCACAAAGGTCGCCGCATCGGAAGCGGCGCGCTCGGGATGGCTCGGTGATGTCGACTTCACCGCCGATATCGCCGGGATCACCGACAACTTCGAGAAGGCGCACGCACTACGCAAGGTGACCGACGAGTTGTCGGCGCTGGACAAGTCCAGCGCCGAGGATCGCAAGATCCTGGCCGACGCCAAACGCACCGCGGCCAACCTGGAACGCAGCGCCATCGAACTCGTCGAGTTGATCGACAAGTGCGCCACCGAAGCAGGTTTGGTCGACAAGTCGCTGCAGCAGGAGCGCCGCGACGCCCGCACCGCCGATCAGCGCGCCGAACTGCACGCCAAGCTGAGCTCCATGTTGTACGGCATCGAGGCGACGCCGGATCCCGCTGCCCGCGACTCGACCGCCGACGCGGTGATGGCGCGAGTGCAGGCCTACCGCGAGATCAAGAATCGGATACAGCTGGTCCGCGACGGCTGAAACCAGCCGTACACAACACGTTCCACCGCCATCTGCCGCCGCGCAGGACACCGTAGGCCTGCGCGTCGCCGGCCCGTCACGTGCGCTGCCCAGACTCGGCCGTGTCTCTCCCCCACCCCAGCCGGCGCGCATTGCTCAAGGGTGCGGTCATCCTCGGCGCACTGCCCATCGTGGGCTTCACGGGCCGACCGCTGCCCCGCGACCCGTTCACCCTGGGCGTGGCCTCCGGTGACCCCGCCCCCGACGGCATGGTCCTGTGGACCCGGTTGGCCATCGACCCGCTGGCGGGTGACGGCGCGGGCGGTATGCCCGCCCGCCCCGTCGATGTCGACTGGGAACTGGCCGCCGACGAGGCGTTCAGCCGGATCGAGCAGCGCGGCACCGTCACCGCGCTCCCCGAATCGGCGCACAGCGTGCACGTCGAACTGCATGGCCTGCGCCCCGGCGCCGACTACTTCTACCGGTTCCGCGCCGAAGGCCACCTCTCGGCACCGGCGCGCACCCGCACCGCGCCGGCACCGGGCAGCCTGGCACCCATGACCATGTGCGTGGCGTCCTGCTCGCACTACGAGCAGGGCTGGTTCACCGCGTACCGACGGCTGGCCGAGGACCAACCGGATCTCGTTGTGCACCTTGGCGATTACCACTACGAGTATGCAGCGGGCAAGGGTGGCGCCGCCCGCGTACGCGATCATGTCGGACCCGAGACGGTGACCCTGGCCAACTACCGGCAGCGCTACGCGCAGTACCGCACCGATCCCGACCTGCAGGCCGCACACGCCGCCGCGCCGTGGCTGGTGGTGTTCGACGATCACGAGATCGCCAACAACTGGGCCGACGAGATCCCCGAGAACCCCGATTTGTTCTTCGCGCGCCGCCGTGCGGCCGCGCTGCAGGCCTACTACGAGAACATGCCGCTGCGAGCGTCGGCCGCACCGCGGGGCATCGACATGCAGCTGTACCGCCGGGTGCCGTGGGGCACGTTGGCGACATTCCACATGCTCGACACCCGCCAATACCGCACCGACCAACCCTGCGGTGACGAGTTCCGCGCCGACTGCCCGCAGCGGCACGACCCGTCGGCGACCCTGACCGGCGCCGAGCAGGAACACTGGCTGCTCGACGGGTTCGCCACCTCACGGGCGCGCTGGGACATCCTGGGCCAGCAGGTGTTCTTCGGCGGCGTGGACATGACGCCCGGGCCGGAGGTCGGTGTCAATCCCGACGGCTGGGACGGCTACACCGCCAACCGGGACCGGGTGATCGCCGGGCTGACCACCTCTCCGGTACGCAATGCCGTGGTGCTGACGGGGGATATCCATTCCCATTGGGCGGCAACCGTTCACGCCGTCCCCGGCGGACCGCCGATCGCCACCGAACTGGTCACCACGTCGATCAGCTCCGGCGGTGACGGCTCGGACACCCGCGCCGAGGTCGAGGCGATCCTGCCGGAGAACCCACACATCAGGTACTTCAGCAATCGGCGCGGATACATCCGGGCGCGGATCACCCCCGACGACATCCGGGCCGATTTCCGGGTATTGCCCTACGTGTCGCGCCCCGGCGCGCCGGCCGATACCGGGGCGACGTTCGTCATCGCCGACCGGGAGCCGGACCTGCGCGCGCTGTGAATCAGGCCAGCGTCAGCATCCAGGCCGGGATCCAATGGGTCACCGGCCGCTCCCGGGTGCCGAACCGGATCTGATAGGTCACCAACCCCCACCACGCACCCTGCTCGCACAGACCCCAGCAGGTCAGCTCGGCCTCGACCACCCGGTGCATCTGCAGGCCGAGCGGATGGTGGCGGCCCCAGCGGCAGTGCGGCTGACGCGGGAACAGCGCGGCCAGGTCGACCAGGACGACCCGCGGCGGGTCGACGCGCCGGAACACCTCGCGCGTGGGCTGTCCGCCGTACCCGATGGCCTGCATCTCACCCACCGTTCGATCATATGTTCGAACGGCGGTTGCGGAAAAGCCGCCTAACGACCGTGTGCGTCGAAGAACACCGCCGCCGCCTGCGAGGCACTGAACGATCGGATGGCCGGCCCGACCTGGTCGGCCGGCAGGATCTCGGGCGCCCCCGGCCAGGTGTGCCCACCCCCGTCCACCCGCATGTAGACGACCTCGGAGCCCTCGGCACACGGATAGCTGACCCGTTCGACGTGCATACCGTCACCGGCGCCGGGCTGCGGTTCGATCAGTGGGGCCGGGTCGCAGCCGTTGAGAGCACGCCAGCTGTCCACCAGGGCGGTCGCGGCCAGGATGCTGCTGGCACCACCGCGACCCACCATCGGGCCACCGGCGAACGGCACGATCGGGTCCAGCGTGCCGTGCGTGGTCAGCACCGACACCGGGCGTGACGGATGACAGCCCATGTTGGCGCCCAGCGTCGCCCCGACCGGCGCGATGGCGGAGAAGACGTCGGCACGTTCACACGCCAACCGGTTCACCATGAATCCGCCGGCCGACAAACCGGTCGCGAACACCCGGCCGGGGTCGATGCCGAACTCCGCCGTCAGCCGCTCGACCAGGGCCACCAGGAAGCCGACATCGTCGACGCCGGTGCGGTCGGGCACCGAGGCACCTCGCCCGTCGGCCCAGCTGAAGTCGATGCCGTCGGGGTAGACGACGACGTACCCGCGCGCGTCGGCCACCGGGTTGAAGTTCGTCAGCGCAGCATGCTGGGCGCCGGTCTGACCGCCGGCGTGCAGGCTCACGACCAGACCGGTCGGCGGCCCGGGCGGCACGTGGAGCTGATAGGTCCGGCTCAGTCCCCCGAAGTCGATATGCGCCACGGGAGGCTGCGCCCGCGCAACAGGTAGGGGTCCCAGCACGCAGCCCAGTACCGCCAGCAACGATGCCGTGAGTTTCCCCCGCACCTGCGCGAGCTTAGATGCCGGCGCCGTACAGCGACTCGAACTTCTCGATCGACCGTTCGATATCACCCTTGACGGTGCGGGCGGCCACCGAACCGATCGGGCCGAACAGCGGTGGACCGCCCAGGTCGAGCGTGACGGCGAACGCGCAACCGGCCGAGGTCGGCTTGACCGCCATCTTCAACCCGTACTTGGTGCCGCCGACACCCTTGCCGGTGACCTCCAGCAGCCGGGGCGGATCCATCTTGCGCACGGTCCAGGTGACGCGATTGCGCATCCCCTTGGCACCGGCGACCCCGATCAGCGTCGTGCCGACCTCCAGTTCCTCGGGCACATCGCAGCGCCAGCCCTCGTGCATCACCAGCCAATCCCCCAACTCGGAGAGGTTGGCGGCATGCGCCCACGCCGCCTCGGGACTCAGCGTCAGTTCGCGGGACAGTTCAAGCTTGGCCATGGGCGAATGCTAGTAGGTTGGGCAGTCGTGGACGACGCACAGCGCAGCAGAGTCGATGCCGGAAATCTGACCGCAGTCTCGGAGACCGCGCTGCTCACCCTCAACGCCAGGGCCCATCAGGCGCGCCACCGTAAGCCGGTCATCGACGACCCGATGGCCATCCGACTCGTGGATGCCATCGAGTACGACTTCGACAAGTTCGGCCGCAAGGGCCAGGAGATGGCGTTGCGGGCCGTCGGCATAGACCGGGCCGCCACCGACTACCTGTCGACGCATCCGGCGGCCACGGTCGTTGCCCTCGCCGAGGGATTGCAGACCAGCTTCTGGCGACTGGTCAAGGCCCTGCGCAATGGTAGCTTCCGTTGGCTCACAGTCGACTTCGAGCCCATCATCGCGCTGCGGGAGAAGCTGCTACCGGCCGATCCGCGGATCACCGCACTGGCGCAGTCCGCCCTGGACTACAGCTGGATGGACCGCGTCGACACCGCCAACGGCGTGTTCATCACCGCCGAGGGCCTGCTGATGTACCTGCAACCCGACGAGGCGATGGGACTGATCACCGAGTGCGCCAAGCGTTTTCCGGGCGGCCAGATGATCTTCGACCTGCCGCCGGTGATCGTGAAGAAGCTGACCCGCAAGAACGGGATGCGCTCGTCGCGACGATACCGCGTGCCGCCCATGCCGTTCAGCCTGGCACCGGATGAGCTGGCCGATCTGGTCAACACCGTGCCGGGGATCCGCGCCGTGCACGACCTGCCGATCCCCAGGGGTCGCGGTCTGCTGTTCGGCAAGCTGTTTCCCGCGTACTGGCAATGGAATTGGAGCAAACAGTACCGGGGTGCTTACACCCTGCTGGAATTCGGCTGATGACAAGCTATGTCGCGCTGTTGCGCGGCATAAATGTCGGGGGCAAGAACATCATCGCCATGCGGGACCTGCGCGCGGCGCTGGATGAGCACGGTTATGACAATGTCAGCACCTACATCCAGTCGGGCAATGTGCTGTTCGACACCGATGCCGACGCCGCAACCCTGGAATCCGACGTCGAGGCCGTGCTGGAGAAGGCGTTCGGGGTACCGCTGGTCGTCGTCATCCGCTCGCACCGTCAACTGCAGTCGGTGATCAGCGAGGCGCCGAAGGGTTTCGGTACCGACCCGGACACCTATTACAGCGATGCGGTGTTCCTCAAGGCGCCGCTTGCCGCCGAACAGGTGATGAGCATCCTCGAGTTGCGTGAGGGTGTCGACCACGCCTGGCCGGGCAACGGCGTCGTCTATTTCGCCCGACTCGGCGCCGAGCGCACCAAGAGCAAGATGAGCAAGATCACCGCCAAACCCGAGTACAAGCAGATGACCATCCGCAACTGGAGAACGACCGTCAAACTGCTGAATCTGCTCGACGCTCAGAGCCCCAGCAGGTAGGCGATCACCGCGATCGACGGCACCGAGGCCAGCGTGGTGATCAACGTGGCGTTGCGCGCCAGCGATTCACCGCGTTCGAACACCGAGGCGTAGGTGTTCAGATTCTGTGCCGCCGGTAACGCCGCCAACACCGTGGCGATCGCCGTCTGCTCGGCCGACAGCCCGAATGCCCATCGTGCCAACACATACGCCAGCGCCGGCATCACCAGCACCTTGAACACGATCGCCAGCCACAGGTCCACCCGGTTCTCGCGGTCATCACGACCGGTCTGGCTGACCAGGGCGATACCGAAGGCGATCAGCACGGTCGGAATGGCCAGATCGGCCAGCAGCTCCAACGGCTGGTGCACAGCCCGCGGCAGCGTGACCCCGGTGAACGCCAGCAGCGTCCCGATGGCGCTGGCCACGATGATCGGGTTGGTCACCAGACTCCTGACCTGCGCGCCGATCGCACCGCCGTCCCGCCCGGCGGAGTTGATGATGCCCACACCCAGGGGCACCAGCACCACGGTCTGGAACACGATGAGCGCCGACACCTCGGTGGTGCTGCCCAGCACGTAGGCACTCAGCGGAATGCCCAGATTGCCCGAGTTCACCCACGACGCCGCCCACGCACCGATCGTGGCATCGGCACGATCACGACGCCGAAGCGTCACCGCGATCACGAAGTACACACCGAACATCACCATCGTGGTCAGCGAGGACACCAACAGCGGCAACGAAAAGACCTGCGATGGAGTGGAATCGGCCAGCGACAACAGCAGCAGGGCGGGCACCCCGATGTGGAAGGCGACCCGGTTGAGCACCATGCGCGCGTTGTCGCCGAGCACATTGCCGCGCCCGACGATCATGCCCACGACGATGATGATGGCGATGACGGCGAAGGCCTCCAGCACCGCCAGCACCGCACACTCCTTCGCTCACCACACCTCATCGGTGATTATCGCAGCCGCAGCGATGAGTTCTGCCATCGCAACCGGTCGGTAGCTGCATGACAGAGGACACCATGACGGCCACGCTGGTCGTGGACGCCCGACCCGATGCGATCTTCGACATCCTGACCGATCCATCCACACATGGCGCCATCGACGGCACCGGCCGGGTGCAGCCACCCGTCGATCCCGCACCGCTGACCGCAGTCGGACAGATTTTCCGGATGCGCATGTATCACCCGAACCATCCGAACGGCCACTACGAGATGGCCAACCGGGTCGAGGTGCTCGACCGGCCGCGCGCCCGATGTGTCGCCACATCACCGCGACATCGAGTTCCCGCCGTTTCCGCCCAGCCATCTGCAGACCTCGCTGCGCCATCTCGCCGAGCTGGCTCGCCGGCCGAGTGCGCCCTAACGCGTGGCCAGTTCGCGCAGCACCAGATCCGTCGTCGCCCAGTCCATGCACTTGTCGGTGACGGACTGACCATAGGTCAGCGGCCGGGCCTCGGGTGCCTGGGCTCCGGCGACCAGAAAGCTCTCCAGCATGACGCCGCTGACCGGCGCCCCGTCGCGCACCAGCTGGGCGACCTCGGCGGCCACCGCCGCCTGGCGCACATGGTCCTTGCCGGAATTGGCGTGGCTGCAGTCGATCACGAGTCGGCCGGGCAGGCCGACGGCGGTCAGTTTGGCCGCGGCCGCGCTGATCGATTCGGCACCGTAATTGGGCCCATCCGTGCCGCCGCGCAGGATCACGTGGCAGTCCTCGTTGCCGACGGTGGTCACCAGGGCGCCCCGGCCCATATCGTCCATTCCGAAGAAGACGTGCTGTGCGGCAGCGGCTTTCACACCGTCCACGGCGACCTGGATGTTCCCGTCCGTACCGTTCTTGAAGCCCACCGGCATGGACAGCCCGGAGGCGAGCTGGCGGTGCACCTGCGATTCGGTGGTCCGCGCACCGATGGCGCCCCACGCGACCGCGTCGGCGATGTACTGCGGGCTGGTCGGCTCGAGGAACTCGCAACCCACCGGCAGACCGATATCGATGATGTCGAGCAGCAGCTGGCGGGCGGTGCGCAGGCCACGCGCGACGTCGAAGGTGTTGTCCATCCCCGGGTCGTTGATCAGGCCCTTCCAGCCGATCGTGGTGCGCGGCTTCTCGAAGTACACCCGCATGACGATCTTGAGCCGGTCTCCGAGCTCGTCGGCGACCTTGACCAGCCGGCTGGCGTAATCCAACGCCGCTTCCGGATCGTGGACCGAACAGGGACCCACCACGACCAGGAGACGATCATCACGTCCGGCCAGGATCTCGGCGACCTCTTCGCGATCGCGGGCCACCCGTTCCGCCCGCCGCGGCCCCAACGGGAACTCGGTGAGCACATCGTGCGGGCTGGGAATCTCGCTGAAACTGCGGATCCGCCGGTCCGATGTCTCGGGTGCGGTGGCGATCTGCGCCATGTTCATGTGCTGAGGTGCCTTCCTGGTATGGGCACCTACGTGAGTCCGGCGCCCTGTAATGACGAAAGGCAGCGACCTGAATGGTCACTGCCTGGGCTCCGGGTGGATGCGCGGTTAAGTCAGCGCTTCATCGGCTCCGCCCGGAGCCTTGATAAAGCGCCAATAGGCGACGCATCCACCGATGTTCACGACGGCCACGTTACACGGCCGTCGCGATACGGCAAAAGCGCCCCCCGGGATATCTCAGGGCTTGAGCCGCCAGGCGTATCCGGCAATCCCGATCCCGATGAGGGCGATGATCGGGCCCAGCACCGACCACGTCGTGGTGTTGCTCATCGGACTCCCGCCCACCGCACCGAAACCCTGCAGGGCGAACAGGGTGCCGAACAGGGCCACCACGATTCCGATGCTCAACACCGCGATACGCATGCCCTCGACAGTAGCCTCGGCAATGATGCGTGAAACCTCTTTCCTGGACCGGACCCGCGACGGCTATGACCGCACGGCCGCCGGCTATGTCACCGCATTCGGCAATCACCTCGACGACAAACCACTCGACCGGGCAATGCTGCGCGCCTTCGCCGAGATGGTGCCCGCGGATCACCGGGTCGTGGACATCGGGTGCGGCACCGGGGTGGCCACCGCCGTCCTGCAGCGCCACGGTGTCGCTGTTTTGGGAATCGACCTGTCCCCCAATATGATCGCGCACGCGCGTCGCCGTCACCCGGATATCGAATTCACGGTCGGATCGATGACCCGGCTCGACCTGCCGGACGCCGCGATCGGTGGGCTGTGCGCGTGGTACTCGACCATCCACGTTCCCGACGAGGCACTGCCGGCGGTGTTCGCGGAATTCCATCGGGTGCTGATTCCCGGCGGCGTGGCACTGCTGGCCTTCCAGGTCGGCGATCACCCCCGGCACTTGACCGAAGCCTTCGGTGAAGAGGTCGATCTGCTGTTTCACCGTCGCCGGCCCGACACGGTTGCCGATCTCCTGCGCGACGCGGGCCTGCCGGTGCACGTACGGGTAACCCGCGAGCCCGACGACGACGGTGTTGAATCGACACCGCAGGGGTATCTCATTGCCCGCAAACCGATCTCAGGAGCAGATTCCGCGTGACCGACCGCATCGAAGTCCAGCGCACCATCGCCGCACCGGCCGGCGACATCTTCGCCGTGTTGACCGACCCGCACGGGCATGTTGCCATCGACGCCTCCGGCATGCTGCAGGATGCCACCGGCGAGCCCGCACGCCAGGTCGGCGACCAGTTCGTCGTCCACATGGACCGCGAGGCGCTCAACGATTTCCCGATGGGCCGCTACGACGTGACCGTCGACATCGTCGACTACGAGCAGGACCGGTTGATCGCCTGGACCATCCTGGGCCAGATCAAACCGCAGATCGGCCACGTCTACGGCTACCGCCTGGAACCGATCGAGGACGCAACGGTGGTCACCTCGTTCTACGACTGGTCGGCCATCGACGACAAGTGGCGCGAGGCGGGCATCTTCCCGGTGATCCCGGAGACCGCACTGCGCGCGACCCTGGGCATCCTGGATCGGACGGTGCGCCGCGGGTATCCCCGCCCATAACGTCAACCAACAGTTGACGCATGGAGAAAGTCAACCTACGGTTGACGCATGACCGATTCCGTCAGCCTCGACGAACTCATCCGCACCATCAAGTCCGTGCACACCGACGCCCTCGAACAGCTCTCCGACGCCGTCCTGGCCGCCGAACACCTCGGCGAGGTCGCCGACCACCTCGTCGGACACTTCGTCGACCAGGCCCGCCGATCCGGCGCCTCCTGGACCGAGATCGGGGCCAGCATGGGCGTGACCAAACAGGCCGCCCAGAAGCGGTTCGTCCCCAAGGGCGACACCATCGACCCGAACGAGGGGTTCGCCCGCTTCACCCCGCGCGCCCGGTCGGCGGTGGTGTTCAGCCAGAACGCCGCGCGCGACGCGCAGAACATCGAGATCACCCCGGACCATCTGCTGCTGGGACTGCTCGTCGACACCGAGTCCGTGGCGATCGCCGTGCTGCAATCCCAGGGAGTCGGCCCGGACGCCATCCGGGAGGCCATCGCCCTGCCGCCCGCGAGCGGCCAAGCCCTGGACCTGGTGCCGTTCAACGGACCCGCCAAGAAGGTCCTTGAGCTGACCTTCCGTGAGGCACTTCGGTTGGGCCACAACTACATCGGCACCGAGCACATGCTGCTGGCGCTGCTGGAATCCGAGGACGGTGACGGCACCCTGCATCGCCTGGGTGTCGACAAGGACCGGGTGACCGCCAAGGTCGTCGAACTACTCGACTCCATCACGGGAATGAAACCGCGCGCCTAGCTGTCCATCTCCCACATGGAACTCACCTCAGCCGCACGCGACCTCATCGGGTCCGGCGCCGACGCCACCCTTGTCACCATCAACGCCGACGGCAGTCCGCAGGCCTCGGTGGTGTGGGTGGCATGGCGGTCCACTCCCGACGGCGACGAACTGGTGGCCGCCCACCTGTCGGACAAGTATCAGAAGGTCCGCAACATCCGGCGCGACGGACGGGTCATCGCCACCGTGCTCGCGCCGAGCCGACCGGGCCTGCAGCGCGAGTATCTGACGGTGGCCGGCACCGCCCGCATCGTCGACGGTGGTGCCCCCGAACTGCTCAAAGAGCTCGCGGTGGCCATGCTGGGCTCCGACGAGCACTTCCCGCCCAAGGACGCACCGCAGGGTTTCCTGACCCGGATCCGCATCGAATCCGTCGGCGGCATGGGCCCCTGGGTGGGCTAAACCTCCGAGCCGCCGCCGGGCATGTGCCATCATGCGAGGCAGCAAAGGGAGGGTTCGTATGTCGCGCTTGTTGTCGGTGCTCTTCGCCGTGGTGACGATGATGGCCGTCGGTGTCGCACCGCCGGCCACGGCCGCCGAGACGCCGATCGGCAATCTCGGGGAGACGCTGCGCGTCGAATTCGACGACTTCGTCGCCGATGTGACCGTGCACGACGTGCTGCCGGTGCCGGTCCCGCCGGGCTGGGGCTGGAACGGGTCGCCGCGCTGGCGGGCGCAGGGTGGACCGTGGCGGGCCGACGTGACCGTCAACGTCATCTCGGCACCCAACCCCTACAAGCTCTCGATCGCCACCGCCTTCAACGGTGTCACCCCCTATGCCGACGCCTACGCCTCCAAGCACACCGATGCCCCGGACGCGCTGGAGAAGGCACTGCTCAACGCCGCGCCGGGGTCGACCGTCAAGGGCGGGGTCTACTGGGACGTCTACCGCGCGCTGGTGACCAATGTGGTGATGATCAACCCGCAGACCGGAACCCATCTGGCGCAGTGGAACATCTGGCAGCCCGGCACCCCGCTGCCTTGATCCGGCCCGCCGGCGGCGCCGATCTCGACGAACTCGCCGCGGTGGCCGCGACCACGTTCCCGCTGGCCTGCCCGCCCGGTGTCACCGAGGCCAACATCGCGGCGTTCATCGCCGACCACCTGTCGGTGACCGCATTCGGCCGTTACCTGCAGGACCCGGACCGAAAGGTCCTCATCGCCCGCGACGAGACGCGAATCCTCGGTTACGCCATGCTGATTCGCGGTGTACCCGATGATGCCGATGTGGCGCGGGCGGTGCCGCTGCGCCCGGCGATGGAACTGTCCAAGATGTATGTGCTGCCCGACGCACACGGCGCCGGCGTGTCGGCCGCGCTGATGGCCGAGTCGCTACGCCACAGCGCCGACTCGGGCGCGGTCTGCGTCTGGCTCGGCGTGAACCAGGACAATGTTCGGGCCCAGCGCTTCTACGCCAAGTCCGGCTTCGAGATCACCGGCACCAAGACCTTCCGACTAGGTGACAGCATCGAGAGCGACTACGTGATGACGGTCAAACTCGGCTGAGGACATCGCGGGCGACGGACAGCGTCTCGTCCGGATGCGTGAGATGCACCGAGTGTGTGGAATCGGGCCAGCACGTCAACGTCGCGCCCAGCGCATCGGCCAGCCTCCGGTGGGCCACCCATGTCGTGCTCGACGGTGAGCGGTCGGCGGTGACGACGACAGCGGGCACCCGGGGCAGGTCCGACTCGTCGAAGCCGGCTGCGACCGCACCCAGCCCGGTGACCGCGTGCGCGAGTTCGACCAGATCGGCCTCGGCGGCGATGCGGTTTTGTGCGGCAGCACAATCGGCGCGCATACCGCGTGCCTGCGCAGCCGCGCCACGTACTGCGCGGGCCTTGAAAAGCCGGTGCAGCAACGGAATTCGCGCCACCGCGCCGACGGCACGGAATGCCCACTCGGCCCGGCGGCACAGCGCCGCATCGTTGATCGGTGTGACGTCCAGCAGGACCAGACCGGCCACGTCGCCGGGGTGCTCGGCGGCCAGGAGCAGGGCGATGGCACCGCCCAGACTCTGACCGATGACGATGACCGGTCCCAGGCCGAGACGCGTGATCAAGTCGTGCAGGTGCGCCGAAGCTTCGCTCAGCGGCACGGCGATGTCATGCACGATGACACGGCAGCCCGGTTCGGCGACAAGGGATTCCGCCAGTCCGGGAAAGAACCCCGCGCAACGCGCACCGGCGCCGGGAATCAACAGGACGGCCGGGCCGGTCTCCCCGAGGACCTGCATCCCTACTTCGACTGCGCCGCGGCCGTCAGCGCCAACAGACGCGAGGTGGCGCGCAGGTACTTCTTGCGGAAGCCACCGGCGACCATCTCGTCGCTGAAGATGGTGTCCAGCTTGGTCCCCGAGGCCAGGATCGGCACGCCGGCGTCATAGAGCCGGTCGGTCAACGCCACCAGCCGCAGCGCGACGCTCTGATCGGTGATCGGGTGCACACCGGTGATGAACACTTCCTTCACCCCGTCGATCAACGCGTGGTAGCGCGAAGGATGCATGGTCGCCAGGTGCGCGCACAAGGCGTCGAAATCATCCAAGGTCGCACCGTCGACCCCGGTGGCACGGGCGCGAACCTCGTCGTCGGACAGCGGCTCGGGAGCCGGCGGCAACCCGCGGTGCCGGTAGTCCGGGCCCTCGACGCGCACGGTCGTGAAGATCGCTGCCAGGGTGTTGATCTCCCGCAGGAAGTCCTGCGCGGCGAACCGGCCCTCCCCCAGCTGCTCGGGCAGGGTGTTGGAGGTGGCGGCGATGGACACCCCGCGCTCCACCAGCGCCGACAGCAGCCGCGAGATCAGCGTGGTGTTGCCCGGGTCGTCGAGCTCGAACTCGTCGATGCAGACCACCACGTACTCGCCGAGCAGATCGATGCACTCGGTGAAGCCGAAGACCCCGGCCAGCTGCGTCAGCTCACCGAAGGTCGCGAACGCCGTCGGCGCCACATCGGCGCCCGACAGCGCGTAATAGGTCGAGGCCAGCAGGTGGGTCTTGCCGACGCCGAACCCGCCGTCGAGGTACACCCCGACGCCGGGCAGCACCTCTTTCTTGCCGAACAGTTTCTTCTTGCCGGCCCGGCGCTGCAGCGCCTGATCACAGAACGACCGGCACTTCTCCACGGCCGCGGCCTGCGACGGTTCTGCCGGATCGGGTCGATAGGTGTCGAAGCTGACATCGGCGAACGTCGGCGGCGGGACCAACCGCGCCACCAGTTGTTCCGGCGTGACTTTCGGGTGCCGATCCACCAGGCCGTCGACACCTGCGCCGCTTTGCATGTCGTGCACCCTATCGACGTGCTGCAATGAAACCCATGCCGGATAGCGCCGCTGGGACGGAATTCACAACGCTGGGACCCGTCGACACCCCGGACACCGAGCTCGCGCAGCGGTACGCCTACCCCGAGGATCCGCGGTCATGCTGGGTGCGGGCCAACTTCATCAGCAGCCTCGACGGTGCGGCCACCGCCGAGGGCAGATCCGGTGTGCTGGGCGGCCCCGGCGACCGGGCGTTGTACCGACTGATGCGCGAGCTGGCCGATGTGGTGCTGGTGGGCGCGGGCACGGTGCGCGTCGAGGGGTATTCGGGCGCGCAACTCGGTGCCGCCGAGCGGCAGCGCCGCAACGCCCGCGGACAGGGCGAGGTACCGCCGATCGCCATCGTCACCCGGTCCGGCTCGCTGGACCACACGCTGCCGGTGTTCACCCAGACCGAGATCGCCCCGCTGATCCTGACCGCCCGCAACTCGGCCGCCGACACCCGCACCCGGCTGGCCGGACTGGCCGATGTGCACGACTGCTCGTCGGACGATCCCGGCGCCGTCGACCTCTCCGTCGCGTTGCGCACGCTGGCCGAGCGCAACCTCATGCGCGTGCTCACCGAGGGCGGTCCCAGCCTGCTGGGCGCGCTGATCGCCGGCGGCATGCTCGACGAGCTGTGCCTGACCATCGCCCCCACCCTGGTGGGCGGGACCGCCAAACGCATCACCGAGGGCCACTCCGAGGCGCTCACCCGGATGCGGCGCAGACACACGCTCACCGACGACGACGGTTACCTGTACACGCGCTACAGCCGCGACTGATCCGGCGCCGTCGATCGCTACTGTGGTCGGCATGCGTGTGGTGCCTGGCCTGAAGTCGGCGATCGCCCTGTCTGCGGTCACAGTCCTGCTGACATCGTGCGCCCCGCTGCTGGCCGCCAACCCGCGCTACGCCACCGATGACGGTGCCGGCCCGCAGGGTGTGCCGGAACCGACCACCGCCGCGGCCGGCCCTCCCGCGGTGGAGGCCCCCCAGAACGATCCGCTGAACTGGTCGGACTGCACGGCGCAAACGTTCCGCGACGCCGCCGTGCCGGCCGTACCCGGCGTCACCCTGGAATGCGCCGACTACGTCGCCGACCTGGATCCCATCAAGGGGGCCACCGGATCCCTGAACATCGGTGTCGTCCGGGCGAGCAGCGCCGACACACCCGACGATGCCGGCCCGCTGGTGATGACCACCGGGAGCGACCTGCCCTCCTCGACGCAGCTTCCGGTCTGGCTGTCGCGGTCGGGCACCGATGTGCTCAAGACCCATCCGATCGTCGCCGTCGACCGGCGCGGGATGGGCCTGTCCGAGGCGATCGAATGCCGCGACCTGTTCGACCGTCAGGAGATGATCGACCAGACCCAGTTCGAGCCCGGTGATGATCCGGTGGCCAATCTGAGCGCGATCGTGCAGACCGCGACCACCACCTGCACCGACCAGATCGCCCCCGGCGACTCGGCATACGACAACGCCCACGCCGCCGAGGACATCGAGCGGCTGCGCAGCACCTGGGAGGTGCCCACCATCGCGCTGCTGGGCATCGGCAACGGCGCACAGGTCGCGCTGGCCTACGCCGGCTCGCACCCGGACAAGGTGTCGCGATTGGTGCTCGACTCGCCGCTGCCGCTGGCGATCGGGGCCGAGGCCGCCGCCGAACAGAAGGTCAAGGGTCAGCAGGCCGCACTCGACGCGTTCGCCCAGCAGTGCACCGCCGTCAACTGCCCGCTGGGCCCCGACCCCAAGGGCGCGGTCGACGCGCTGCTCAGCGCGGCACGCGACGGCAACGGCCCCAACGGCGCATCCGAGGCGGCCGTCGCCGATGCCATCACCACCGCGCTGGCCTACCCGCGCGGTGACCGGGTGGCCGCCACCAACGCGCTGGCCGGTGCCATCGCCTCGGCCCGCGGCGGTGACACCGCCGCGATGACCGATCTGATCGCCCAGGCCGAGGACCTACGCCGGACCGATGGCCAGTTCGTCAACAGCTGCAGCGACGCCCTCAACCGGCCCACGCCGGACCGGGTGCGCGAACTCGTCGTCGCCTGGGACCGCATCTACCCGCAGTTCGGCTCGGTCGGCGCGCTGCGCATGGTCGACTGCCTGAGCTGGCCCAGCGGCACCGCGCCCGAGGACCCTGCCAACCTGAAGATCCCGACACTGCTGCTCGGCGTGCAGAACGACCCGATCATCGGCAACGAGGGCGTGGCTGCGGTGGCGGCGACGATCATCAATGCCGGATCGAACAGCAAGCGGGTGATCTTCCAGGGCATCGGACACGGCGCCGGCATCTATTCGCCGTGCGCGCTGCCGCCGGTGATCGGCTACCTGGCCGAGGGCAAACTGCCCGAGACCGACACGTTCTGCCCTGCCTGAGGAGGCCGTCAGGCGGTCCGGTGTAAATTGCGCAGGTGTCGTTGCTGCCCTCAGTCCTGAACGCGTTCCGCCCCAGCACCTCACCGCCGAGCACCGCAACGATCCTGCGGTCCGTCCTGTGGCCCATCGCCATCCTGTCGGTGATCCACCGCAGTTACGTACTGGGCACCAACGGCTACATCACCGATGACTTCGGCCCGGTCTACCGCGCCGTCATCAACTTCAAAATGGGCTGGGACATCTACAACGAGAACTTCAACCACGTAGACCCGCACTACCTGTACCCGCCGGGCGGCACGCTGCTGCTGGCGCCGTTCGGCTACCTGCCGGTGGACGCCGCGCGCTACTGGTACATCACCTTCAACGTCCTGGCCTTCCTGATCGCGGCGTACCTACTGCTGCGGATGTTCGACTACACGCTGTCCTCGGTGGCCGCACCGGCTCTGGTGCTGGCCATGTTCTGCACCGAATCCGTCACCAACACCTTGGTTTTCACCAACATCAACGGGTGCATGCTGCTGGGTGCGGTGTTGTTCTTCCGGTACCTGCTCAAGGGCGGCCGCAATGCCGAACTGCTCGCCGGCGCGGCCATCGGCCTGACGCTGGTCGTCAAACCCTCGCTCGCGCCGCTGTTGCTGCTACCGGTGCTCAACCGCCAGTTCTACACGTTGATCACCGCCGTCGGTGTGCCGCTGGTGTTCAACGCGGCGGCCTGGCCGCTGGTGTCGGATCCGATGAACTTCGTGCGGCGCACCGTGCCCTACATCATGGAGACCCGCGACTACTTCAACTCCTCGATCCTGGGCAACGGCATCTACTACGGCCTGCCGATGTGGCTGATCCTGACGCTGCGCATCGTGTTCCTGCTGCTGGCCGCGGGCAGCCTGTACCTGCTGTACCGGTACTACCGGCAGCGCGACCCGCTGTTCTGGCTGCTGACCTCGTCCGGGGTGTTGCTCACCGCATCGTTCCTGGTGCTGTCACTGGGCCAGGGTTACTACTCCACGATGCTGTTCCCGTTCCTGATGACAGTGGTGCTGCGAAACTCCGTGCTGCACAACTGGCCGGCCTGGCTGGCGGTATACGGATTCATGACGATGGATCGCTGGCTGCTGGCCCACTGGCCGACAACCGGACGGTTCCTGGAGTACATGAAGATCACCTACGGCTGGTCGCTGATGCTGATCGTGGTGTTCTGTGTGCTGTACTTCCGCTACCTGAACGCCAAGGCCGACAACCGGCTCGACTCCGGTATCGATCCGCCATGGATGACGGATGCCGATCGGCGCGCTAGCGTGAATTCATGACGACCGAACCCGCTCCCAGAGTGCAGCTGAGCGACGACGAGTGGCGCGAAAAGCTCACCGCCGCCGAATTCCAGGTGCTGCGCCGGGCCGGCACCGAGCGACCGTTCACCGGTGAATACACCGACACCAAGACCGCCGGCGTGTACGAATGCCGTGCGTGCGGCGCCGAGTTGTTCCGCAGCACCGAGAAGTTCGAATCGCACTGCGGCTGGCCGTCATTCTTCGACCCCGCCGATTCCGACGCGGTGATCCTGCGCCGCGACGACTCACTGGGCATGACGCGGGTGGAGGTGCTGTGCGCCAGTTGTCACAGTCATCTCGGTCACGTCTTCGAGGGTGAGGGCTATCCGACTCCCACCGACCAGCGGTATTGCATCAACTCGATATCGCTGCGTCTGGTGCCGACCAGCGCGACCTGAGCAGCGCCAGCATCTCCTGGGGCGCCAACGGCTCACTGAACAGGTAGCCCTGCCCCACCTGGCATCCGAAATCCCGGAGCACCGAAGCGGTTTCGGCGGTCTCGACACCCTCGGCGACGGTGGTCAGCCCCAGCTCGCGCGCCAGGTCGATCACCGACCGGACGATGGCGGCCGCCCGCCGATCGTCGGTCAGCGCCGTGACGAAACCGCGGTCCAGTTTGAGTTCGTCGATGTACAGATCGCGCAGGTACGACAGGGCCGAGAAGCCGCTGCCGAAGTCGTCGATGGCGACCCGGACACCGTTTTCGCGCAGCCGGGTGATGACGGCCCCGACGAGCTGATTGTTCTCGATCAGCAGGTCCTCGGTGATCTCCACCGTCAGCAGCCCGAAGGGCAGATCGCGCGACTGCAACGCCCGCTCGATGCGGACGGGCAGCTCACGGTCGGCCAGCGACGGCGCGAACACGTTGACCGCCACCGGAACCGAGAACCCGAGATCACGCCACTGGGCCACCTGGTCGAGCGCCTGATCCAGGACGAGTTCGTTGATCGGGCGCATGAGCCCGTGGTCACGTACCAGCTGCAGGAAATGATCCGGGCCCAGCAGACCCCGGTCCGGGTGCGGCCACCGCACCAGCGCCTCGATACCCACGAGCGTGTCGTCGTGCAGGTCGAATTTCGGCTGGTACACCAGGGTCAGTTCGCGGTTGTCGATGGCCTGTCGCAGCTGCCCCAGTGTCTGGATGGCCACCGCACTGTCGACGGCATCGACGGCGGCGATGCGACGTTGTTCGGTGTGGTCGGCATCCCCGACGAGCACGTCGTCGTCGGAATAGGCACGCACACCGCGGATCCGGGTGCGTTTGGCGGCATACATCGCCACATCGGCGCGCTTGAGCAGCTCCTCCGCCGTCAGTCGCGGTCCGTGCGAGGTGGCGACGGCCAGTCCCGCACTGGGACACAACAACAACTCGTGGCCGTCGACGACGAAGGGTTCACCGAAGGCGGCCACCACCCGGTTGGCCACCAGCCGGGCCTGGACCTCGTCGCCCTCCATCAACACCACGAACTCGTCGCCACCCATGCGGGCCACCGTGTCACTGGTCCTGGTGTGCCCGATGATCCGTTCGGCCGCCTGCACCAGCAGCGAATCGCCGGCCAGATGGCCCAGTCCGTCGTTGACCAACTTGAAGTCGTCGAGATCCAGTGACAACACCGTCACCGACTGCTCGTCGCGGTGATGCAACGCCACGGCGTGGGCCAGGCGATCGGCGAACAACGCCCGGTTCGCCAGCCCGGTCAGCGGATCCCGCATCGCTTGTGCCGCAACGGTTTCCAGCAGCCGCCGGTTCTCGCCGACGACGATGAACTGGCGCAGCAACACCAACACGATCAGCAGCACCGAGGCGATCAGCGCCGGCGGGATTCCGGGTGTCGCGGCGAACCGCACGGTCGCCGCCACCATCGCCGCCACGATGGGCACATAGGGCAGCCACATCGCCGCACGGGAGATCCGCTGATCGCTGTCGATGCCGGCGCCGGTTCCCCGCTGCGAACTCAGTGCCGCCAGCGCGATCAGCAACAGTCCCAGTGCCCAGCCGACGCTGCCGAAGGTGACGGCGGCGAAATCGTTGTGGGCGTTGGTGTATACGAAGATCCCGTCGGCGATGGCCATCAAAGTCATCCCGCACACCAGCAACGCGAGCGACCTCCGCTGACTGGGTTTGGCGCGGCCCAGGACCAGCACCGCGACGGTCAGCACACCGAGGTCGAGCACCGGATAGGCCAGCGCGAGACCGACGGCGAACCGACTGCTCCCGCCGGAGGTGAACAGCTGATCCAGCACTGTCCACCAGCCGATCTGGAAGAACGCGACCGCCACGATGAAACCGTCGAGCACCAACCTGCCGTGGGTGTAGGTTGAGGCGCCGGCGGGCACCGCAAGCAGGCCGACGCAGACGAACACGGGCAACATCAGGTAGGCGATATCGGCGACCGTCGGGAACGGCGACACCGCCAGCCACCATTCGTAATACGCCCAGATCACCGAACCTGCCGTGTATCCGGCCATCCCGATGCTCACGCACACCCAGACCGAACGGTCTCGGCCGCGCGCCCGCCAGGCGGCGTGGGCACAGCACGCGGTGACGAAGACCGCGATGAACACGAAGGCCAGATCCTCGACGGCGAGGCGGGTCTGCGCCGAACCCCAGCCGCCGATCAGCCAGACACAGAACGCCGAGGTGGCGACCGCAGCCACCACCCCGATCCTGCCGGCTATCGGCATTCCCGAACGCTAGCAAACATCGGCGATCCGGGGGCCGCGACTGACGGGACCGCCGTTACGGCAGCTTCGACAGCAACTGCTCGACACCCACCCGCGGACCGGTGAAGAACGGCGTCTCCTCGCGCACGTGGCGCCGCGCGTCGGTGTACCGCAGTTTCCACATGAGCTCGACGATGCGGGCCAGGTCCGGGCCCTCGAAGGCCAGGATCCACTCGTAATCACCGAGCGCGAATGCCGGCACGGTGTTGGCTCGCACGTCGGGGTATTCGCGTCCGGCCATCCCGTGCTCGACGAGCATCTTGCGCCGCTCGTCCTCGGGCAGCAGATACCAATCCAGCGACCGCACAAAGGGATACACGCAGATGTAGTCACCGGGATCCTCACCGGCGATGAATGCCGGCACATGGCTCTTGTTGAACTCGGCCGGCCGGTGCAGGGCGACCACGCTCCACACCGGGTCGCTGGCCAGCCCCAGCGTGGTGCGCCGGAACGCCGAGTAGGTCGCCTGCAGATCCTCGATCCGTTCGGCGTGCGTCCAGATCATGTAATCGGCGTCGGCCCGGAAACCGGTGACGTCGTAGAGGCCGCGGACCACGACACCGTGCTCCTCCTGCTCTTTGAGGAACGTCGCGGTCTCGTCGATGACGGAGCTGCGGTCCTCGTCCAGCGCCTCGGGCTGGACGGCGAAAACCGAGATCATCATGTACCTGGTCATCGAGTTCAGCGTGTCGTAATCGAGCTTGGCCATACGCCCTATCCTGCCACCAGCCGTGCGGCCGCCTTGGCACCGGACCCGACACAGGCGGGCACCCCGATCCCGTCCAGATAACCGCCGGCGACGGCCAGCGCCGGCGGCAGACCGGCGCGCAGTTCGGCCACCAGATCGGCGTGGCCGGGACCATATTGCGGCATGGCCTCGATCCAGCGCTGCACGCGGTAGTCGACCGGGTCCGCGGCGATGCCGAAAACGTCCTGCAGATCGGCCAGCGACCAGTTCAGCATGTCGTCGTCCCCGACGCTGCGGGCCATGGTGTCGCCGAAGCGGCCGTAGGACAACCGCACCAGTTCGACGTTGCCGCGCCTGCCCCACTTGCGTGAGGTCAGCGTGATCGCCTTGGTGTGCAACTGCTCGCCGGAGGCCACCAGCACACCGGACTGGTCCGGCAGCGGTGTCCCGCCGGGCAGTGCGAGCGCCACGAGCGCGGTCGAGGCCACCGGGATGCGCCGGGCGGCGGCCGCGCTGCGCGCCGCGATGGGCTCGATCAGGCGGGCCAGTCGTGGGGCGGGCACCGCCAGCACGACGGCGTCGGCGCGCCAGCGGCCGCCTTCGTCGTCGACCAGCTCCCAGCCGCGCCCGGACGGCACCACCGACTCGATGCCCACATGTGCCCAGCGCAACCCGGATTGGCGGGCCAATTCGTCGACGAGCACACCGTAGCCGCCGTCCAGCGCCCCGAACACCGCACCGGGTTGCGGTGGCGGCAGTGCGGTGCGGACCGCCTCGGTGAGGTTGCGTGCCCCGCGGTCCAGCGCGGTGGCCAGCGTCGGGAACGCCGCGCGCAGCCCGATGGTGGCCGCCGATCCGGCGTACACCCCGGTCAACAGCGGCTCCACCGAGCGCGTCACCACCTGGGAGCCGAAGCGGTCGCCGATCAGTTCGGCCACCGAGGGGTCGGCGCCGGGCCGCCAGTTCAGCGGACGACGCGGCTCGTCGACGATCCGGGCCACGGTGGCGTCGTCCACCAGGCCGGCCACCGAATCGGCGTGCACCGGGACACCCTGCAGCGTGCCGGTGGGCAGTGGATGCAGCCGGCCCTGGCTGTAGATCAGTGGCCGGGCACCGGCGCTGGCGACCTGACGATGGGTCAGGCCCAGCTCGGCGAGCAGGGCCGGCACCTCGGGCCGGCGGGTGATGAATGCCTCGGCGCCCAGATCCATCGTCATGCCGCCGACCTGTTCGGTGCGCAGCACCCCGCCGAGCCGGTCGGCCGGATCGAACAGTGTGATGTTCGCGTCCGGACCGGCCGCGACGCGCAGCCGGTAGGCGGCGGTCAAACCCGAGATACCGCCACCGACAACGCAATACGTCGACGTCACAACGAATGCACCAGCGCGACGAGGTCGGTCACCACCCCGGGATCGGTGGCGGGCAGCACACCGTGGCCGAGGTTGAAGATATGGCCGGACGCCCCGGCCTCGATCGCCGCCCGACCATCCTCGACGACACTGCGCGCGGCGCGTTCGACCACCGGCCATCCGGCGAACAGCGTCACCGGGTCCAAATTGCCCTGCAGCGCCTTACCGGCGCCGACGCGCTGGGCGGCCGCCGCCAGCGAGGTGCGCCAGTCGACGCCGACCACGGTGGCACCGGCCTCGCCCATCGCGCCGAGCAGTTCGGCGGTACCGACACCGAAGTGGGTCATGGGGACCCCTGCCGAGGCGAGCGTCGCGAAGATCCGCGAGCTGTGCGGCAACACGTAGGCGCGGTAGTCGGCCAGCGACAGCGTGCCCGCCCACGAATCGAACAGTTGGATGGCGTCCACGCCGGCATCGAGTTGAGCCTGCAGGAAGGCGATTGTCAGATCCGTCAGCGAGGTCATCAGCGCGTGCCAGGTCTGCGGCTCACCGAGCATCATCGCCTTGGTCTTCTCGTGGTTGCGGCTGGGACCGCCCTCCACCAGATACGACGCCAGGGTGAACGGGGCGCCGGCGAAACCGATCAGCGGAACCTCACCGAGGGCGGACACCAGCAGTGCGACGGCCTCGCTGACCGGCGCGACCTGCGAGCGTTCCAGTGGCTTGAGCGCGTCGACGTCGGCGCGCGACCGGATCGGGTGCTCGATCACCGGGCCGACGTCGGGCACGATGTCCAGCGCAACGCCCGCGGCGCGCAGCGGCACCACGATGTCGGAGAACAGGATGGCCGCGTCCACCCCGTGCCGGCGGACCGGTTGCAGGGTGATCTCACAGACCAGTTCCGGATCGAAGCAGGCAGCCAACATGCTGTGCTGTGCCCGCAGGGCCCGGTACTCGGGCAGCGAACGTCCGGCCTGCCGCATGAACCACACCGGGGTGCGGGTCGGGGTGCGGCCGGCGGCGGCGGCCAGGAACGACGACTCTGGCAGGTCACGACGGGTGCTCATCGGCCCCTATGTTGCCACGCGCCGCGAAGTCGGCGCGCCTGCGCAAGGCTGAGACCAGTTGGGGCTAGCGTCGGTCACTGTGACGTCCGCCGAACCGGCTCAGTTCCGCACCGCGGTTGCGGCGATGAATGCCGCTACCGTGCGGCCGGAGATCGAGCTCGGGCCGATCCGTCCGCCGCAGCGGCTGGCCCCGTTCAGCTATGCGCTGGGCGCCGAGGTCCGCCACCCCGATACCGCCATCGTGCCGGAGCGCTCCGAGGGTGACGCGTTCGGCCGGCTGATCCTGCTACACGATCCCGAGGGCGCCGAGGCCTGGGACGGCACCATGCGCCTGGTCGCCTATATCCAGGCCGACCTGGACTCCAGCGAGGCCGTGGACCCACTGCTGCCCGAGGTCGCATGGAGCTGGTTGGCGGATGCGCTGGCCAGCCATGCCGAGGCGGTCACCGCCCTGGGCGGCACCGTCACCGCCACCACGTCGGTGCGCTACGGCGACATCTCCGGGCCGCCGCGCGCGCACCAACTGGAATTGCGGGCGTCGTGGACGGCGACCGATCTGGAGTTGGGACCGCACGTACAGGCATTCTGCGAGGTCCTCGAGCACGCGGCCGGACTGCCGCCCGCCGGCGTGACGAGCTTGGGATCCCGCACCCGCGCCTGACATGACCGAATCCGAGGAAACCGGGGCCGAGCCCGAGCCGGAAGCAACTCCCCTGCTGGCCCCTGCAGATGGGGTGCCACCGGTGGCGTTCTACCCCAGCGACATGGTCAAGGCCGCCGATCTGCTGGCGTCGGGCACCGGGCCGTTCGCCATCGACGCCGAGCGGGCGTCCGGGTTCCGCTACTCCAATCGTGCCTATCTGATCCAGATCCGCCGGGCCGGCGCCGGCACCGTGCTGATCGACCCGGTGAATCACGGCGGGGACTCGTTGACCGTGATGGCGCCGCTGGCGCAGGTGCTGAGCACCGATGAATGGGTGCTGCACGCCGCCGATCAGGATCTGCCGTGCCTGGCCGAACTGGGGATGACCCCGCCGCGGTTGTACGACACCGAGCTCGGTGCGCGGCTGGCCGGGTTCGAGCGGGTCAACCTCGCCGAGATGGTGCGTCGGCTGCTCGGTCTGGGCCTGGTGAAGGGTCACGGCGCCGCCGACTGGTCCAAGCGGCCGCTGCCGGCGGACTGGCTGAACTACGCCGCGCTGGATGTCGAGGTGCTGCTGGAACTGCGCGAGGCCGTCGCCGCGGTGCTGGCCGAACAGGGTAAGACCGAGTGGGCGGCACAGGAATTCGAGCATCTGCGCACCGCCGAACCGCCGACCACCCGGCGCGACCGTTGGCGGCGGACATCGGGCATCCACAAGGTGCGCGATCCGCGCGCCCTGGCCGCCGTGCGTGAACTGTGGGTCACCCGCGACCACATCGCGCAGCGCCGGGATATCGCGCCCGGACGCATCCTGCCCGACGCGGCGATCATCAATGCCGCGACGACCGATCCCGACACGATCGAAAAGCTCACCGCGCTTCCGGTGTTCGGCGGCAGCCGGCAGCGGCGCAGTGCACAGGTATGGCTGGATGCGCTGGCCCGGGCCCGCACCGACCCCGATCCGCCCACCGGCTCGGAGCCCACCACCGGTCCGCCGCCGCCGGCACGGTGGTCGCGGCGCAAACCCGAGGCCGCCGAACGTCTGGAGGCCGCCCGCACCGGGCTGGCCGAACTGTCGCAACGTGTTTCGGTGCCCACCGAGAATCTGCTGACCCCGGATACGGTCCGCCGCTTGTGCTGGGATTGGCAACCGGTGCCCGATGTGCGGGCCGGTGTCGAGGATTTCCTGGTGGCCTGCGGTGCGCGGCCATGGCAGCGGGAGTTGACGGTGCCGGTGCTGACGACAGCCTTGACTACACAGCCCGACGCGTAGCGGAGGACGCCGACGTGGCCGAAAAAGACGAGACGCACGACGAGAAGGACCGCCAGCGGTTCGCCGATCGCGTCCTCAGCATCGTCGAGGACGCCGTCTACTGGGCCATCGCGGCGATTCTGGTGGCCGGAGCGGTGGCCTTGCTGGTGGCCCAGGTCAGGACCATGTTCTCGCTGTTGGACAAGCCCACCTCCAACGTCATGCTGGAACTCCTGGACGGCGTGCTGCTGATCTTCATCTTCGTCGAATTGCTCTACGCCGTGCGGACCAGCCTGCGGTCCCACGAGATCGCCGTCGAACCGTTTCTGATCGTCGGAATCCTGGCTTGTATCAAAGAGATCGTGGTGCAGTCGGTGGAGGCGGCCAAGCTCGTGGGCCAGGGGCCGGAATTCGCCCGGACCATCGTGCAGACCGGGGTGCTCGGCGCACTGGTGCTGGTACTGGCGGTGGCGGCGTGGGTGCTCAGACAACGCCGCCTGGCGGCTCCGCCTGACGAGGACGACTGAGCGCCACGCAGACAGAGCCGACTAGTCGACGCTGTTCTCGACCCGGTCGCCGACCGCCGAGCCCAGCGCCGCCACCCATCCGGTGATCTGGCGGGCGATGTGCTGATCGGTCAACCCGACCTCGGTGAGCACCTCACCGCGGGAGGCATGCACCTGAAACTCCTGCGGCACACCCACATCGCGGCACGGCACGTCGATCTCGTTGTGCCGCAGAGCCGCCGACACCGAGGACCCGATGCCGCCGTGGACCCCGTTGTCCTCGAGGGTGACGACGAGTTTGTGCGCTCTGGCCAGGGCATGCAGCGCCTGCGGAACCGGCAGCACCCAGCGCGGATCCACGACCGTCACGCCGATGCCCTGCTGCTGCAGACGCTGTGCGACGGCCAGACCCATCTGGGCGAAGGAGCCGACGGCGATCAGCAGCACATCCTCGGATGATCCGGGGCCGGGCTTGGCCAGGATGTCCACACCGTCGCGCCGCTCGATGGCCGGAATGTCTTCGCCCACAGCACCCTTGGGGAATCGGATGGCGGTCGGGCCGTCCTTGACGTCGAGCGCCTCACCGAGTTCCTCACGCAGCCGGGATGCATCGCGCGGCGCGGCCACCCGCATCCCCGGCACGATGCCCAGGATCGACAGGTCCCACACACCGTGATGGCTGGCGCCGTCGGGGCCGGTGACACCGGCGCGGTCCAGCACGATCGTCACCGGCAACTGGTGCAGGGCAACGTCCATCATCATCTGGTCGAAGGCGCGGTTGAGGAAGGTGGAGTAGACCGCAACCACCGGGTGCATACCGCCCATGGCCAGGCCGGCCGCCGAGGTCATGGCGTGCTGCTCGGCGATGCCGACGTCGAACAGCCGGTCCGGGTACTGCTGGCCGAACGCTGCCAGGCCGGTCGGGCCGGGCATCGCCGCGGTGATCGCCACGATGTCGCGGCGTCGACGCGCGATCCGGATCAGCTCGTCGGAGAAGGTGCCGGTCCAGCCGGGGGCGGACTCCGAGGTCGCCAGACCGGTCACGGGATCGATGATGCCGCAGGCATGCATCTGTTCGGCCTCGTCGGCCTCGGCGGGCGCAAAACCCATGCCCTTGCGGGTGACGACATGCACGATCACCGGCGCGTTGAAACCACGCGCGTGCCGCAGCGCCGCCTCGACGGCGTGCTCGTCGTGGCCGTCGATCGGGCCGACGTACTTCAGGCCCAGGTCGGTGAACATGGCCTGCGGCTGCAACGCATCCTTGAGGCCGGCCTTGACGCTGTGCATGCACTGGTAGCAGATCTCACCGATGACGGGGACGCCGCGCACCACATCGCGGCCCTTCTCCAGCAGCTTCTCGTAGCCGGGCTGAAGCTGCAGTGCCGCCAGATGATCGGCCAGTCCGCCGATCGTCGGCGCATAGCTGCGACCGTTGTCGTTGACCACGATGACCACCGGCCGGTTGGACCCGGCGATGTTGTTCAGCGCTTCCCAGCACATACCGCCGGTGAGCGCGCCGTCGCCCACGACGGCGACGACATGCCGGTTGCGGTGGCCGGAAAGCTCGAAGGCCTTGGCCAGACCGTCGGCATAGGACAGCGCGGTGCTGGCGTGGCTGGACTCGACCCAGTCGTGCTCGCTCTCGGCGCGGGACGGATAGCCCGACAGGCCGTCCTTCATCCGTAGCTGATCGAAATCGGCTGCGCGCCCGGTCAAGATCTTGTGCACATAGGACTGGTGCCCGGTGTCGAAGATGATCGGGTCATGCGGCGAGTCGAAGACCCGGTGCAGTGCCAGGGTCAACTCGACGACGCCGAGGTTGGGGCCCAAATGTCCGCCGGTTGCAGCTACCTTGTGAATCAGGAATTCACGGATCTCACCGGCCAGCTCGTCGAGCTGCGACTGCGACAGGCGCTGCAGATCTGCGGGTCCGCGGATCTGTTTAAGCATCCCGCCAGCTTACCTACGTGTCACCCGTCAGTCCTGTCGAGGCTGGTAGATGTCGGGCACGCCGTCGTGATCATCGTCGGCGGTCTCGGTTTCCTGGATCCGGCGATAGGCGGCGTTCCTGGTGGCCAGCAGCACCGACGCCAGCACCGCGGCCGACAACGAGCCGGACAGCACACCGACCTTCACGAATTCCTCACGCCCGGGCTCGGCGTAAGCAAGATCACCGATCAGCAGCGACACCGTGAACCCGATCCCGGCGAGCATCGACACGCCCAGGACATCGATCCAGCGCAACGTGGAGTCCAGCTCCGCGCGGGTCACCTTCGACAGCGTCCAGGTGGTGAGGAAGATGCCGATCGGCTTGCCCAGGACGAGGCCGAGCACGATGCCCAGGGTGATCGGATGCGCCAGCGCGTTGGCCAAGCCGCTGAAACCGCCGAGGCTGACCCCGGCGGCGAAGAAGGCGAACACCGGGATGGCGACACCGGCCGACAGCGGCCGGCTCTTGTGCTCGAAGTACTCGGCCATCCCCGATCCGAGTTCGTCGCCCGTGCGGGTCACGGAGCGGTGGACGGGCACCGCGAAGCCGAGCAGCACACCGGCGACGGTGGCGTGCACCCCGGATTCGTGCATCAGCACCCAGGTCGCGATCGACAGCGGGATCAGGATCCACCAGGCCTTGATGCCGCGTTGCACACAAAGGGCGAACAGCGCCAACGGGATCAACGCCGCGGCGAGCGCGACGACGTCGAGATCGTCGGTGTAGAAGACCGCGATCACGGTGATGGCCAGCAGATCGTCGACGACCGCGAGGGTCAGCAGGAACATCCGCAGGGCCGACGGCAGATGGGTGGAGATCACGGCGAGCACGGCCACCGCGAAGGCGATGTCGGTCGCGGTCGGGATGGCCCAGCCGTGTAGCGCACCCTCACCGCCCCGTGCGGCGACCGCCGCGAAGATCAGCGCGGGTACCGCCATGCCGCCGACGGCCGCGGCGATCGGCAACGCGGCACGGCCAGGGTCGCGCAGGTCACCGGCGACGAACTCGCGTTTGAGTTCCAGGCCGACGACGAAGAAGAACAGCGCGAGCAGTCCGTCGGCGGCCCAGTGTCCGACGCTGAGGTTCAGGTGCAGGCCGAACGGTTCACCACCGATCTCGAAATCCCGGATGGCGAAATAGGTGTGGGCCCACGGCGAATTGGCCCAGATGATGGCGGCTGCGGCGGCGACGAGCAGGATGACGCCGCCGACGGTCTCCTTGCGCAGGATCTCCGAGACCCTGCGGGCTTCCGGCCATGAGCCGCGTGAGAGAAGTCCGGGGTTGTCCATGGGGCTCCCTTGGTCGGCGTTGCACGATCGCCGACCAGACTTCCCGGCACACCGGAAGTTGACCCTATTACACCTCGTCGAGTTCGGCGTCGGGGCGGGTCCAGCCCAGGATCATCGCCGGCGAGCAGCCACCGATCAGCAGGACCGTCAGTGCCATCAGACCACCGGCGTAGGGCATGTTGGGGTCGGTGCCCCCGGTGATCACGGCACCGAAGATCAGGTAGGCCACCGGAATCATCATCAGATTCTGTGTGATGGTCAGCCCGATGGACCGGGCGCTGTTGCGTTGGGCGATCTCGTATTCGTCCAAGGCGCCCTTCGGCGCATCACCGCGCCGACTGGACACGATCTGCATGGCGATCCACACCGGGAAGAACACCAGACAGGCCGGCAGCCACAGCAGCGGCGCCCAGTCGACACCGAATGCGCACAGCACGCTGACGCCGAACATGAACGTAAAGGTGACCGCGAGTGTGATGACGAGGATCCGCCTGCGACGGCGGCTGCGCCACGCGGGTAACGACGTGGCCCACACGTTCTCCTGCTTGAGGAACCGTCTGGTGCGGTAGTCCTGGTAGCGCTCGAGCAGATCCATCTCAGCCATCGTCGCGGCCCCCTTCGATTCGTCGGTACACCTGGGCGGACAGCGGCGCGAACTCGGTCCGTGAGAACACCGCCTCGACCGGAAGATCGAACACATCGCAGATCCGGAAGGCCAGATCGAGGCTCGGGTAATGGTCGCCGCGTTCCAGCGCGCCGACCGTCTGCGGGTTCACCTCGATCTGCGCCGCCAGGTCGGCCCGGCTCATTCCGCGTTCCGCGCGCAGCACGCGGATACGGTTGTGAATGGGAAGTGATTCCCCCCGTTTCACCGGGCTCATACAACCTATTGTTGGGAAAACCCAACGAATCGTCAAGACTGGTGCGTATACCGGCCGCGCACCCACTGGGCCGGATGGCGCGTCCGGCGGCGCGGCCGATAGCGCCGCAGACCGGCGGACCGGACGGGCCAATGCCGTGGGCGTGTCCGCCTGGCCGCACCATCGCGATATCGCGCCTTGTACGTGGCCAGATCGATCGGCTTACCCCAGAGACCGCCCTCGCGGCGGCCGGCGATGCGGATCTCCACCACCGCGGCGATGAAGGCGCCCACCGCGATACCCGCGGGCACCGCCGCCAGCCAACTCCCCGCAGCCCATCCGGCGATGAAGATGCCCAGCGCCATGAAACCCACGACCCCGAAGATGAACCCGATGTACGCGACGGTCGTCCCCGACAGATTTCTCATCACAATCACCTCGCGCGGTGGATACCCACTCCAGGCTGATCGCAGCACGTTATCCAGAACCAGATCAGGCCGCCTCGGCGCGATGTTCACCCGACTCGTCGGCCGACTGTTCGACGCGGCGATAACGGGCGCGGTAACGCTCGGCATCAGAGGACTTCGACTCGGACCACGGGCCGCCGGCCCGCGCGCCACTTCGCAAGCCTGCGATAGCGGCACCGAAGGCGATGACCACGCCCGGCCCGCCCAGCCACGCCAGCGGACTCTGCGTCGCCAGCGCCGCGACGAACAGTCCGAGCACGGCGAACCCGAGCAGACAGCACAGGTAACCGAGGAAGACGAGCGATGCACCCGAAAAACGCTTGAACAAACTCACACCTCTCATTTCGAACACCATCACCAACAATACGCTACGCGTAGCGTATCGCTCCGTTCAGCGTAGTCTCAGGCCTGAAATCTGTGGGCAGCCAAGCCGAGGAGAACTGTTGACACCGCCGACGGATACGGGCGACCGAATCGCCGACTCCGCCCTTCACCTTCTGCGGACCGGCGGTTCGAGGGCTGTCACCGTGCAAGGGGTTCAGACGCACTCCGGCATCGCCAAGACGACCATCTATCGCCGCTTTCGAAACCGCCGCGAGATGCTGAGGTCCGCGCTGTCGGCGTCGATGACCCCGCCGCCGGCGCCCCCGCGGGCAGACCCATCCGATCGTTTGCGCTGGCTCATCCGACAAGCCGTCGCGGCGGTCGACGGCGGGATCGGATTCGGCGGTTTCGCATCACTGTTGACCGAAGAGGACCCCGAGTTCATCGGGCTGTTCAGGGAAGTACTGTCCGAGCAGCGCGCCGCCCTGGTCGCGGTCGTCAACGAACTCGGCGACGATGGCGCCATCGCCGCAGGCCTCGATCCGGAGACGCTGATCGATGCCATAGTCGGCACATACGTCGCGGCACGTGCCCGCACCGGCGACCCGGGCAACTGGGAAGAGCGCACGTTCGCTCTGCTGAAGACCGCACTTGTCGTACGCCAGGTGTAGCCTTCATTCGTGTTCGAAAGTTTGTTCGATCTGGATCCCGCGGCCTCCGAGGAGGAGCTGCGGGACACGGTCGCGCACCTCGAACGCCTGAAGTCGGCCGCGGCCGCTGCCCAGGCGCGGGTCACCGCGCTGTGGTGGGCGAAACGACGGGCCGCCGAGGCCGCCGCCGGCGTCCCTGCCGCCAAACGCGGTCGCGGGCTGGCCGCCGAGGTCGCCCTGGCCCGCCGAGACTCGACCAAGAAGGGCGACCGACATCTGGGGTTCGCCAAGGCGCTCGTCCATGAGATGCCCTACACGTTGGCGGCCCTGGAGGCCGGGGTGCTCTCCGAATGGCGGGCAACCATCATCGTCCGCGAGTCGGCCTGCCTGGACGTCGATGATCGCCGCCGCCTCGACAAGGAGATGTGCGCGGACCCCGCCACGCTGGAGGGCCTGGGCAACACGCGCATCGCGGCCATGGCCAAGACGATCGCCTACCGGCTCGACCCGCACGCCGTTGTCGACAGGGCGGCCAGGGCGCCCGCGGATCGAACGGTGTCCACACGGCCGGCAGCCGACAACATGGTGTACCTGACGGCGCTGATGCCCCTGGCGCAGGGAGTGGCCTGCTACGCCAGCCTCAAACGACAGGCCGACGTCACCGGCGACGGCCGTTCTCGGGGACAGATCATGGCCGACACACTGTATGAGCGCGTCACCGGTCGCGTCGCCGCGGAACCGGTGCCGATGACGGTCGATGTGGTCCTCTCCGATGAAGCTCTCGTCGGCAACAGCGATGACCCGGCGTACGTCCAGGATCACGGCCCGATCCCCGCGGAACTGGCGCGCCGACTGATCACCGAGGCCATCGACAAACAGGGTTGGGTCGAACTGCGCCGCCTGTACGCCGCCCCGGCGACCGGAGCGCTGGTGGCGATGGAGTCCCGCGCCCGCGAGTTCCCGAAGGGACTGGCTCAGTTCGTCCGCCTACGCGACCAGGTCTGCCGAACGCCGTTCTGCGATGCGCCGATTCGCCATATCGACCATGCGCGCCCGCACAGCCGGCACGGGCCGACCAGTGCCCTGAATGGCCGAGGGTGCTGCGAGCAGTGCAACTACACCAAAGAACAACCGGGCTGGCACGTCCGGACGTTCTTCGATGCCGCGGGCAACCACGTCACCGAACACACCACCCCGACCGGCGCGGTCTATCGATCGACGGCACCACCGGTCGCCGGCGGGATGCGAATACTGACCCGTGACGTCCACCTCGTCACGATCAACCGCGCGGCCTGAACTACCGCGTCAGCACCGCCACGCATTCGACGTGGTGGGTCAGCGGGAACGAGTCGAAGACCCGTAGTGTCTCGACGGCGTACCCCTGTTTGAGGTACTCCCCCACATCACGGGCGAACGATGCTGCCTCGCAACCGATATGGATGATCCGCGGAACTCCCGCCAACGCCTCGATGATCTCGCGGCCGGCTCCCGAACGCGGCGGATCCAGCACGGCGACGTCGGGACGTGAGGGCTCCGCCGTGATGGCGCGGCGCACGGAATCGGTGACCACCGAGACCTGCGGCAGGTCGGCCAGCGCGGTGCGCGCGGACCGTGCCGCACCGCGCGAGGTGTCCACCGTCAACACCCGCCCGGTCACGCCCACACCGTCGGCCAGAACGGCCGCGAACACGCCGGCGCCGCCGTACAGATCCCACGCCGTCATCCCCGGTTGCAGCGCGGCCGCATCCCGGATCAACGCGCTGTAGGCGCGCGGTGCATCCTTGTGCGCCTGCCAGAACGCGGTCACCGGCACCTGCCAGCGACGCTCACCGATGCGCTGCACCGCTTCGTACTCACCCTCGATCACCTGGGTGCCGGCCTTGCGCCCGCTGCGCGGGCCGGCCTGCACGACATGGCGACGGCCCTCGTCGTCGAGAGCCACATGCAGTTGCGCGCCGGGGGTCCACCGCTGTCCATCGAGGCCGTCGACCAACCCGTCGGGCAGTTGCGCACAGTTCAGCGACTCGACCAGTTCGTCACTGTGATAGCGGTGGAATCCGGCACGGCCGGCGTCGGAGACATCCAGTCGCACCCGGGTCCGCCAGCCGGTCGCGGCGCCGTCACCGATCGCCTCGGCGACTCCGTCCCATTCGTACCCGCCCAATCTGCTGAGCTGGTTGGCCACCACCGCACCCTTGAGCCGGCGGGCGGCTTCCGGCGCCACGAACGCCAGGTCGCAGCACCCTGAACCCTGCGCGCCGGCGATCGGGCACAGCGGGTCGACCCGGTCCGGCGATGCCTCGAGCACCTCGACAACATCGGCGTGCCAATAGGATCCGCGCTCGGACATCACCTGCACCCGCACCACCTCGTCGGGCAGCGCGTGGCGCACGAACACCACCCGCCCGTCGTGGCGCGCCACACAACTGCCCCCGTTGGCCGCAGGCCCGGTGGTCAGCGTCAGAACGGTCAATCCAGAAATCCTCTGCGTGCATCGCCGGGTGCGGATTGCGGCTGCATGGTCTTGAGCCGCTCCGACGAGTTGAGCTGCCAGGGTACCGAAGTCACCATGACGTTCGGCTCGAAGAGCAGCCTGCCCTTCAGCCGCAGCGCGCTCTGATTGTGCAGGACCTGCTCCCACCAGTGCCCGACCACGTATTCGGGGATGAAGACCGTGACGACGGTGCGCGGGGACTCCTTGGTGATCCGCTTCACGTAATCGAGTACCGGCCTTGTGATCTCACGGTAGGGCGAGGCGATCACCTTCAGCGGTGTACTGACGTCGCTGTCCTCCCAGGTGTGCACCAGCTCACGGGTCTCGGCGTCGTCGACGCTGACGGTGATGGCCTCCAGCACATCGGGACGGGTGGCCCGCGCGTAGGCCAGCGCGCGGCGCGTCGGCAGGTGCAGCTTGGAGACCAGGACCACCGCGTGGTTGCGGCTGGGCAGCACGATGTCCTCGACCTCGGCCTCCTGCTCGTCGAGCTCACGCGCCACGGTGTCGTAATGCCTGCGGATCATCTTCATCAGCACGAACAGCGATCCCATCGCCAGGATCGCGATCCAGGCGCCCGCCATGAACTTGGTGACGACGACGATCACCAGCACCGTGCCGGTGCACGCACAACCGATCGCGTTGATCACCCGCGAACGCATCATGTGCCTGCGCACCGCCGGATCGGTCTCGACCCGCAGGTAGCGCGTCCAGTGCCGGACCATGCCGATCTGGCTGAGGGTGAACGAGACGAACACACCGACGATGTAGAGCTGGATCAGGTGGGTCACCTCGGCCTGGAACGCGACGACGAACCCGATGGCCGCCAGCGCCAGGAACAGGATGCCGTTGGAGAACGCCAGCCGGTCGCCGCGGGTGTGCAACTGCCGCGGCAGGAACCGGTCCTGGGCCAGGATCGCGCCCAGCACCGGGAAACCGTTGAACGCGGTGTTGGCCGCGAGCACCAGGATCAGAGCAGTCACCCCGGCGATGGCGTACAGGCCGATCGGGAAATCGTGGAACACCGCATCGGCGAGCTGGGCGATCAGGGTCTTCTGGTGATAGCCCTCGGGCGCGCCGACCAGTTGCGTCTCGGGATGCTCGGCGATCTTCACGCCGGTTTCCTTGGCCAGCATGATGATGCCCATGAACAACGTGGTGGCGATCACACCGAGCATGAGCAGCGTCAAGGCGGCATTGCGCGATTTCGGCTTCTGAAAGGCCGGAACCCCGTTGCTGATCGCTTCCACACCCGTCAACGCAGCGCACCCGGACGAGAACGCCCGCGCAACCAGGAACACCATGGCCACCGCCATCAGGTCGCCGTTCTCGGAATGCACATCGAAGGATGCGGATTCGGCGCGCAGATCGTGGTCGAGCACATAGATCTGGAACAGCCCCCAGCCCAGCATGACGAAGATGCCGATCATGAAGGCGTAGGTGGGAATCGCGAACGCGGTCCCGGACTCCCGGATGCCGCGCAGGTTCAGCGCCGCCAGCAGCAGTATCGCCGCCACCGCGAACCACACCTTGTGCTGGTTGATGAACGGCACCGCCGACCCGATGTTCGCCATCGCCGACGACATGGAGACAGCCACCGTGAGGACATAGTCGACCAGCAGCGCGCTGGCCACCGTCAGCCCGGCCGTTCCGCCGAGGTTGGTGGTGACGACCTCGTAGTCGCCGCCGCCGGACGGGTAGGCGTGCACGTTCTGCCGGTAGCTGGCGATGACGATCATCATCACCAACGCGACGGCCAGACCCACCCAGGGCGCGAACGAGTAGGCCGCCAAGCCGGCCATGGACAGCACCAGGAAGATCTCTTCCGGTGCGTAGGCGACCGAGGACAGCGCGTCGGAAGCGAACACCGGCAAGGCGATCCGCTTCGGCAGCAGCGTGTGCGACAGCTTGTCACTGCGGAACGGTCGACCCAGGACCAACCGCCGGGCGGCGGTCGAAAGCTTGGACACGAGTGCCAAGAGTAAGCGCACCGGCGATTGGCTGTAGCGTTCCGGGTGCGCTGGTTGAATGGCGTGTCAGATGTGACGGTATTCCTGGACGACGGCCAGAGAGGACCGAGAGTGCGGGTAGTCGTGATGGGGTGCGGCCGGGTCGGCGCCTCGCTGGCGGACGGGCTGGCCAGAATCGGCCACGAGGTGGCGGTCATCGATCGTGATTCCACCGCGTTCAACCGGCTGTCCCCCGAGTTCACCGGCGAGCGCGTGCTGGGCATGGGTTTCGACCGGGATGTGCTGCTGCGCGCGGGTATTCAAGAGGCCGGCGCCTTCGCCGCGGTGTCCTCCGGCGACAACTCCAACATCATCTCCGCCCGGGTGGCCCGCGAGACGTTCGGCGTCGAACGCGTCGTCGCGCGTATTTATGACGCCAAGCGCGCCGCCGTCTACGAGCGGCTCGGCATCCCGACGGTGGCCACCGTCCCATGGACCACCGATCGACTGCTCAACGTGCTGACCCGGGAATCGGAGACCACCAAGTGGCGTGACCCGTCCGGCAATGTCGGGGTCGCCGAGCTACCCCTGCACGAGGATTGGGCCGGACATCCGGTGACCGAATTGGAATCCGCCACCGGCGGCCGGGTCGCGTTCATGCTGCGGCTCGGTTCGGGGCTGCTGCCCGACAGCAAGACGATCATCCAGGCCGGCGATCACGTGTTCATCGCCGCCATCTCCGGACATATCGGCGAGGCGCTGGCGATCTCGGCGCTGCCGCCCAGCGAGGACAACGAATGAAGGTCGCCATTGCCGGCGCCGGGGCGGTCGGCCGGTCCATCGCCCGCGAACTCGTCGGCAACCACGAGGTCACGCTGCTGGAACGCGACCCCGAGCACATCGACGTCGACGCCATCCCGGCCGCGCACTGGCGCCTCGGCGACGCCTGCGAGATCAGCCTGCTGGAGTCGGTGCGCCTGCAGGAGTTCGACGTGGTGATCGCCGCGACCGGTGACGACAAGGCCAATGTGGTGGTCAGCCTGCTGGCCAAGACCGAGTTCGCGGTGCCACGCGTGGTGGCGCGGGTCAACGATCCGCGCAACGAGTGGCTGTTCGACGAGAACTGGGGCGTCGACGTGGCCGTGTCCACCCCACGCATGCTGGCCTCGCTGGTCGAGGAGGCCGTCGCGGTCGGCGATCTGGTGCGGCTGCTGAGCTTCCGCAAGGGCCAGGCCAACCTCGTCGAGATCACCCTGCCGGATGACACGCCATGGGGCGGCAAGGCCGTCAAGCGGCTGAACCTGCCGCGCGACGCCTCGCTGGTGACGATCCTGCGCGGTCCGCGGGTCATCGTGCCCGAGGGCGACGAGCCACTGGAGGGCGGTGACGAGCTGGTGTTCGTCGCAACGGCCGAGGCCGAGGACGAACTGCGCGAACTACTCCTGCGGCCGCAGGGCAGGTGATTCCTGCAGCGCCTTCTGCGCGGCCCGGATGGCGAACCAGGTGATCAGCGCGGCCACACCGGTCAGCGGCCAGCCCATGGCGATCCTGGCCACACCGAGCATGCCGACATCATCGGCGTCATACAGGTGGCGCTGCACGACGAACCGGGCGGCGAACACCACCGCCCAGGCACACGTCGCGACGTCGAAGGCGAGCACCGCTCGGCGCACCGACCGCCACTGCCGGCCCTGTCCGCTGAACCAGCCCCATGCATAACCCACCACCGGCCGGCGGATCAGCACCGAGACGGTGAAGATCGCGGCGTACACGAGCGACATCCAGATGCCGTAGG
Source organism: Mycobacterium sp. NPDC003323 (assembly GCF_053589535.1). Classification (NCBI taxonomy): domain Bacteria; kingdom Bacillati; phylum Actinomycetota; class Actinomycetes; order Mycobacteriales; family Mycobacteriaceae; genus Mycobacterium; species Mycobacterium sp. NPDC003323. The sequence continues at coordinate 824,381 of NZ_JBSFSB010000001.1, read as the reverse complement.
CGAAATAGCCGCGCGATTCCCCCAGCCACCACGCGATGAGTGCGCTGATGCCGACGCCGATGAATCCGGACACCGCCGGTTGGATCGTTTCTCTGCGGATCAACCGCCACACCAGGACCAGGGCCGCCGTACCGAGCGCCGCGTAGATCGCGGGCATCAGGCCGAACTGCGTGGAGACCGGGACGAACACCAGCACCGGCAGGGAGGAGTAGATCAGCCCGCTGACGCCGCCGATCTGGTCCAGGACGGCCTGGGCGCCCTTCTTGGGCGGCTCCTCGGTGGGTGTCTGTTCGGCGGAGGTCGGCTCCGTCACTTCTGAATCTCGTAGTGCGGGTTGTAGATCGCCTTGGCACCGCTGTCCAGCTTGCCGAGGCGGCCGTGCACGCGCAGGGTGCGGCCTGTTTCGATACCGGGGATCCGGCGCTGGCCCAACCAGACCAACATCACCGCGTCGGTGCCGTCGAACAGCTCGGCCTTGACTCCCCCGGCGCACGCCTTGCCGTTGCACTCGACGCTGCGCAGGGTGCCAACCATGGTGACTTCCTGGCCGCGTTCACAGTCGATGGCCTTCTGCGCGCCGGTGCCGGCCGCCTCATCGCTGAGTTCCTCGACGTCGAGTTGCTCGGGATCTTCCGTGAGCCGGCGGGTAAGCCGGCGGAGATACCCTTCGGCGGTAGCCATGACCTCTCCCTCACCGCGGATCGTCTTCGATCCACATACTGACCAACGCCACCGTAGACCTGTTGGTTCCGATTCGCCACGCCGGGCACCGGCGCGGCACCATCGTCCGATGACCGTCGACTTATATGGCGTCACGACCGTTTTGATGGCCGGCACCGGATCCGACGACGACTACGCCCGACGGGCGTTCGCGGACGCACTGCGCGAGGTCGGTGCGCAGGTGGTCACGCCCGCCCCCGAGCCGCAGCGACTGATCGCCGGTTATCTGTCGGCGTTGCAGGAGGCCGCCGGCGCGGGCGGTCGGATCGCGGTCGGCGGCGTCTCCATCGGCGCGGCCATCGCGGTCAACTGGGCGCTGCACCACCCGGGCAGCACGGTCGCGGTGCTCGCCGCGCTGCCGGCCTGGTCGGGCGCGCCCGACGACGCGTCCGCGGCGCGGGCCGCCCGCGCCTCGGCACATCAGCTGCGCACCGACGGTCTGGCCGACACCATCGCCGCGATGCGGGCCTCGAGCCCGGCGTGGCTGGCCGATGAACTGGCCCGGTCGTGGACCGGGCAGTGGCCGGGCCTGCCCGATGCCATGGAGGAGGCGGCGCGCTATGTGGCGCCGACACCGCAGGAGCTGAGGACACTGGCGGTGCCGATGGGCGTGGCCGCGGCCACCGACGACCCGGTACATCCGCTCGATGTCGCCGTCGGATGGGTCGCCGCGGCGCCTCGTGCGGCGCTGCGGACCGTCACCCTCGACGAGATGGGCGCCGACCCCGCACGCCTGGGCGCGGCGTGTGTGGCCGCCCTCGGCGAGCTCTAACCGCCGGTGATGGTGCTGCGCATCTGCTGCATCGCCGTGCCCTGGGCGCTGCGGCGCGCGGCGGGCTCCGGCGGGGTCTGACCCTGCGCCTGGGCTTGAGCCTGAGCTTGGGCCTGAGCCTGCTGAGCCGCGGCGGCGCGCAACTGGGCGGCCATCGCCTCGGGCAGCTGGATGGCCAGCGGGGTACGCACCGGCAACGGGGTGTCACCGCGGCGAACCACGGTGTCCACCAACGCCTCTCGGGCCTCGGCCGCTAAGGCGTCGACATTCTCGGGGAGCCCGTTGACCACACAGCGGATCATCCAGCGGTAACCGTCGACACCGATGAAGCGCACGACGCCGGGCTGCTGACCCTGCGGTGCGGCGTTGCTGGCGCCGACGACCTCGCGGCCCCACTTGCCGTCCTCGATGCGGACCTTCGCCCCGTCCTTGCGCAGCGACTCGGCGAGCTCGGCGGCAACCTCACGCCACAGGCCGGCCGACTTGGGCGCCGCGTAGGCCGCGATGGTGAATCGCCCGTTCGGGGTGACCACCCAGACCGAGCTGGGCACACCCTGATCGGTCAGCTCGACCTGTACCTGACCGGCCGCCGGCAGCGGGATCAGCACCGACCCGAGATCCAGTCGCGCGACGGTCGCGGACTCCGGATCGTCGAAATCCTCGATGTCGAAGGGACCGTCGAATTCTTCGTCGTTATCTTCCATCACAAACTCGCATGTCCGCCTGAGGAGCCGTGGCCACCGCCGCCACGGGAAGTGTCAGCCAGCCCGGCATCGTTGAACGACGACACCTCGACCAGCTCGGGAAGCTCCACCCGCTGCACCAGCAGCTGCGCGATGCGGTCACCGCGTCGCACCGCGATCGGTTGCTGCGGGTCGAGGTTGATCAGCGCCACTTTGATCTCACCACGGTACCCGGCATCGACGGTCCCGGGCGCATTGACGATCGAAAGACCTACGCGCGTAGCCAATCCGGACCGGGGATGGATCAACCCCACCATCCCGTGCGGGATGGCCACCGCGATCCCGGTGGGCACCAGGCTGCGGTGCCCGGGCTCGAGATCGACGTCGGCGGCGCTGTACAGGTCGACACCGGCGTCACCATCGTGAGCCCGGCTGGGCATCGGAAGGTCGCGATCCAGTCGCACGACCACCAGAGAAGTGGACACGACGAAGGAGATTACTCTTGGGCACGTGTCCGACACGCGCGCCATCACCCAAACCGTGCGCTACCGCGAACGCCTCCGCGTGCCGTGGTGGTTCTGGCTGCCCGGCCTCGGGCTGGCCGCGCTGATCGCCGCAGAGGTGAACATGGGTGTCGAGGCGCTACCGGACTGGGTGCCGTACGCGGTGCTGCTGCCGGTGGCGGCGGCGGTGCTGATGTGGATGGGCCGAATGGAGATCCGTGTCGTGCAGAACGGTTCTGCATCCGATCCGGCCGTGGAGTTGTGGGCGGGGCCCGCGCATCTGCCGGTCAACCTGATCGCCCGTTCGGCCGAGGTTCCCCGATCGGCCAAGTCGGCGGCCCTGGGTCGCCAGTTGGACCCAGCGGCCTATGTTCTGCACCGGGCCTGGATCGGCCCGATGGTCTTGATCGTGCTGGACGATCCCGACGATCCCACCCCCTACTGGCTTGTGAGCTGCCGGCATCCGGATCGGGTGCTGGCCGCGTTGCGCAGCTGATCGTCGGGAGATCCGCCCTGCACGGCCTGGTTCAGGCCGCGCAGTCCGTGCAGATCATCATGCCGTTCTTCTCGCTGGCCAGCCTGCTGCGGTGGTGCACCAAAAAGCAGCTCGAGCAGGTGAACTCGTCGGCCTGCTTCGGCACGACTCGCACCGACAGTTCCTCACCGGACAGATCGGCACCGGGCAGTTCGAATGATTCGGCAGACTCGGATTCGTCGACGTCCACGACGGCCGATTGGGCCTCGTTACGCCGTGCCTTGAGCTCCTCGAGCGAATCCTCCGAGACATCGTCGGTCTCGGTGCGTCGCGGAGCGTCGTAGTCGGTTGCCATTCAATCCCCTCCTAATCCATCAGCGTCATGCAGCAAGGCTTTGTACCAGCGTCGAACGCCTGCGCCAAATGATTCGTGCCCCGAATCGGTCCGGATTGACTGTGATTTATATCACAGACGAAAACTCCTGGTAGTCGGCCGCGCCCCGACCTACCTCTAAGGTGCAGGAGTGGTCGCATCCATCACCGAGGGCACGGCGTTCGACAAACACGGCCGGCCGTTTCGTCGCCGCAACTTCGTTCCCGTGCTGTGCCTGTTCGTGGTGCTCGCCCTGGTGACCGGCGTGGTGTGGGTCATCGCGCTCAACCAGACGACCGATGTCGCCCAGGCCAGGGCGTGCAACCCCCCGCCACCGGCCGAGGACGCCACCCAGACGCGACTGGGCGAGCCCGTCTCGCGCGCCGACATGGTCGAGGTGATGCCCGCACGCCTGGCCGACACCAAGGTGCAGGTGCTCAATGCCAGCGGGCAGGGCGGGCAGGCCGCCGAGGTGTCCGGTGCACTGCGCGACCTCGGTTTCGCCCAACCCACCGCCGCCAACGATCCCGTCTACGCCAACAGTCGGCTGGAATGTCAGGGCCAGATCCGCTTCGGCGAGACCGGTCGCGCCGCGGCCGCCGCAGTGTGGCTGGTCGCGCCGTGCACCGAACTCTTCCAGGACGGCCGCACCGACGACACGGTGGATTTCGCGATCGGCACCGAATTCACCGAATTCAGCCGCAGCGACGATATCGACGCAATGCTGGCGGGCCTGCGTCCCGATGCCACCCAGCCCGCGGATGCCGAGCTGTTGACCAAGATCCACAGCGCCACCTGCTGAGTCAGGCCGGCTGCGCCAGCCGCTCGCGCAGCGCGGCGGCGACACCCGGGGCCGCGGCCATCAGCGCAGTGCCACCGTCGTCGGGCAACTGGACCACCGCGCCGGCCTCGGTGGCGATCAGCGTGCCCGCCGCCCAGTCCCACACGTGCACGTCGTCCTCGAAATAGGCGTCCAGCCGACCGGCGGCCACCATGCACAGATCCAGCGCGCAGGACCCGATCCGACGCACATCGCGCACATCGGGCAGCAACCCGGCCAGCACCGCCGCCTGCCGGGCCCGCTGCTGCGCCTGATACGAGAATCCGGTGCCCACCAGAGCCATGGACAGATCGTCAATGACGTTGCAGCGCAGCGCGGTCTGCGTACCGGACCGGCTGACCGTCGCGCCCTGACCCGACGCCGCCGAATACAGCTCATCGGTCGACACGTTGATCACGGCGCCGGCCACCGAGACACCGTCGATCTGCACCCCGACCGACACGGCATAGGCCTCGATGCCGTAGACGAAGTTCACCGTCCCGTCGATGGGGTCGATCACCCAGACCGGGACGCCGGGTTCGCCGACGGCCGAGCCGCCCTCCTCCTCCCCGAGGACGTGATCGGCGGGGCGCAGCTCGGCCAGCCGCTCGCGCAACAGTCGCTCGGTCTCCTTGTCCACCACGGTCACCGGGTCGGTGGGTGTGCTCTTGCTCTCGACCGCACCGGCGGCCGGTGTGGCACCGAACACCTCGGCCCGCCGGGTCCGCACGAAAGCCGCGGCCTCCGTGGCTAGTTGCTCGGCCACCATGCGCAAGGTCTGCGGATCATTCATGGACACATCGCATCACACCGAGGACAAACTCGTTGTCGCGCACCACCTCCAAAACCGCGGTGACAGGCACTACTGTGGTGTCCGATTGTCCGCCGGACCCTGCTGAGGAGCGTTCCTGTGACCGAATCGCCCAATACTGGCTTCGGCGTCGACGTCGGCGGCAGCGGCATCAAGGGGGGCATCGTCGACCTCGACACCGGCGCCCTCGTCGGCGAACGATTCAAGTTGGCCACCCCACAACCGGCCACACCCGAGGCCGTCGCGGCCACCGTCGCGGCCGTGGTGCGCGAGTTCGGGTGGACCGGCAAGCTGGGGGTCACCTACCCCGGCGTGGTGACCAATGGCACGGTGCGCACCGCCGCCAACGTCGACAAGGGCTGGATCGGCACCAACGCCGCCGAGATCATCTCGCAAGTGCTCGACGGTCAACCGGTCACCGTGCTCAACGACGCCGACGCGGCCGGACTGGCCGAGGAACGCTACGGCGCGGGCAAGGACAACACCGGCGTCATCGTGCTACTGACCTTCGGGACCGGCATCGGGTCGGCGGTCATCCACAACGGCGTGCTGCTGCCCAACACCGAGTTCGGGCACCTGGAGGTCGGCGGCAAGGAGGCCGAGCACCGGGCCGCGTCCTCGGTCAAGGAACGCAAGGAATGGAACTACCAGCGCTGGACCGAGGAGGTCACCAAGGTCCTGGTGGCCATCGAGAACGCGATCTGGCCCGACCTGTTCATCGCCGGCGGCGGTATCAGCCGCAAGGCCGACCGCTGGATCCCGATGCTCAAGAACCGGACGCCGGTGGTGCCGGCCGCGCTGCTGAACTCGGCGGGCATCGTCGGCGCAGCGATGGCCGCCGAGGGCATTCACGTGCAGTAACACGCCGTCGGATTTGCCGCACGGCGCAGAAGTCGCGCACACTGTCGTTACAATGGTCGACGGCGGCCGCCTACCGACATAGTGGCGGGTATCCCAGCAGAGATCAACGCCATTATTCGAAAGACAGCCGACGAATTCCGGTGAGGCCTGCGCGCGCTCACCGTCCAGCAAGACCGAGAGGGTGTACGTGGCAGCGACAGAGGCAAGCCCGGCAACCGAAGAGCCGGTGAAGGCCACCGCCACCAAGACCGCCGCGAAGAAGGCGCCGGCCAAGAAGGCGCCGGCCAAGCGGGCCGCGAAGAAGGCCCCTGCGAAGAAGGCGCCGGCCAAGGCCGCCGCGCCCCGCGGCAAGAAGGACGAGTCCGCCGAAGACCTGGAAGGCGCCGAGGACCTCGACGTCACCGAGGAACTCGAGGCCGAGCCCGGCGACGATCTCGAGGACGTCGAGATCGACGACCTGGAAACCGACGATGATGCCGAGGACGCCGGCGAGGAGGCCGAAGGCGACGACGCCGCTCCCGCGGCCGCGGGCACACCGGCCAAGGAAGGGGACGACGAGCACCCCGAGCCGTCGGAGAAGGACAAGGCCTCCGGCGACTTCGTCTGGGACGAAGAGGAATCCGAGGCGCTACGGCAGGCCCGCAAGGATGCCGAGCTCACCGCGTCGGCCGACTCGGTGCGCGCCTACCTCAAGCAGATCGGCAAGGTGGCGCTGCTCAATGCCGAGGAAGAGGTCGAGCTCGCCAAGCGCATCGAGGCCGGGCTGTATGCCACCCAGCTGATGAGCGAGCTGGCCGAGAAGGGTGAGAAGCTGCCCGCGGCCCAGCGTCGCGATATGCAGTGGATCTGCCGTGACGGCGACCGCGCCAAGAACCACCTGCTCGAGGCGAACCTGCGTCTGGTCGTCTCGCTGGCCAAGCGCTACACCGGCCGCGGCATGGCATTCCTGGACCTCATCCAGGAGGGCAACCTCGGTCTGATCCGCGCGGTGGAGAAGTTCGACTACACCAAGGGCTACAAGTTCTCCACCTACGCCACCTGGTGGATCCGCCAGGCCATCACTCGCGCCATGGCCGACCAGGCCCGCACCATCCGCATCCCGGTGCACATGGTCGAGGTCATCAACAAGCTGGGCCGCATCCAGCGCGAGCTGCTGCAGGACCTGGGTCGCGAGCCCACGCCCGAAGAGCTGGCCAAGGAAATGGACATCACGCCGGAGAAGGTGCTGGAGATCCAGCAGTACGCGCGTGAGCCCATCTCGCTGGACCAGACCATCGGTGACGAAGGCGATTCTCAGCTCGGCGACTTCATCGAGGATTCCGAGGCCGTGGTGGCCGTCGACGCGGTGAGCTTCACCCTGCTGCAGGATCAGCTGCAGTCGGTGCTGGAGACGCTGTCCGAGCGCGAGGCCGGTGTGGTGCGGCTGCGGTTCGGCCTGACCGACGGTCAGCCCCGCACCCTCGACGAGATCGGTCAGGTCTACGGCGTCACGCGTGAGCGCATCCGCCAGATCGAGTCCAAGACGATGTCCAAGCTGCGCCACCCGAGCCGGTCCCAGGTGCTGCGCGACTACCTGGACTAGGCATTCGGCACGAGGCGGCCGCCCCCGACGATTCGGGGGCGGCCGTTTTGCGTTTCCGGCTAATGCCTGACTTTGCGCTCGCGAAGTTTGTAGCTCATCGGCCAGGACTCCCGGGACTCATCACCGGTCAGCGGCACCCCCTGGCTACCCAGCTTGACGTCGTAGGCCTCAAGATCAGGGCCGGCTTCACGCTCGGCGCGCTCCCGCGCCAGATAGTAGAGCTGGTCGATCTCGAGTTCCTTGAACGCGACGAAGGTGCTGCGCCGCACGGTGTGCGGGCTGGTCGCCTCGGCGACCATGCGGTCGGTCAGCACCCGACCGCCCAGCACCGCGCCGCCCAGTAGCAGGAACGGCACCACCCAGTAACAGATGAACGACAGCGGCGTCCTGGTGTCCAGGATGGTGGCGTCGCCGTACACGAGCGGCGGTATCGCCGAGGACAGCGTCATACCGGCGAACGCCGCGACCCAGATCCAGGTGATCAGCGTGGTGATGCGGCCGAACAGTTCGCTCTTGATGACCTCGGGGGGCTGATCGGCCTCGGCGAACTCACGCACGAAGGGCCGGCCGGCCAGCACCCCCACCAGCGCGACCAGGAAGATACCGGCGGCACTGAGCGGTTGGATCCAGCGTTCCATGAAGGCCTGACTCACCGTCACGGTGAGCACCGCCAACACGACAAACGTTGCGATCGCTCCGATTTCCAGTGTCCGGGCCTTCGCGCCACGGGCCCGGCCGACGACGAACGAACCGACCGCGACGGCCAGTGCCACCAGGACCGCCGCCAGGAAGGGGACGTTGCCGACCAGAATCCAGTAGACGATCCACGGCGCGAAGCCGGACAGTATTGCCACAGTGAGTCAGTTTACGAAATCAGGTCGATCTGTCACGCATCAGCGCAGCACCACGGTGCTCGGTGCGCGCGGCGCACCCAACATGGCGCGATGCGAGGGCGGCTTGCGGCCGCCCTCGTCGGCTATCCCGTAGCGCTCGGCGAGTTCGGCACCGATCAGCGTGTGCCCCGACAGCGCCGGAAGCTCCGGGTCACCGAACAGGGCGTCGATCAGATGACCGGTGAACTCCGGGGTCTCGGCGTGCTCGGCGGTGGCGGCCAGCGCCTCGGGCCGGCCGGTGAACGCCGCGCGTAACCGTTCGGTCAGCAGGATGCCCATCCAGATCGACACGCATGCCACCGACGTATCGCCGAAGTCGACGGCCATATCGGCGGCCATCTTGTCGATACCGGCCTTCTGCGCCCCGTAGGCGGGGCCGTGCATGTAGCACACCGACCCCGGCGAGGAGGTGAACGCGATCAGCCCGCGCGGGCGCAGCGACAACAGCGGGGCCGCGTGCCAGGACGCCACATAGGCCGAGCGCAGCCCGACGTTGAGCACATCACCGAGCCCGATCGGTTTGTCCCAGAACGGTTTCGAGCCGGTGAGCTCATCGTGCACGACCGCGGCATTGTTGACCAGCAGGTCCAACCCGCCGGCCTCGGCAGCGACGCGGCCGAACAGTTCGGCGACGGCATCGTCGTCGGCGTGATCCACCGTCACCGCGACGCCCTCGCCACCGGCCGCGGTGACCTGCTGCGCGGCCCCGGATTCCGCGATCGAGCGGCCGGTCAGATAGACCCGCCACCCGTGCGCGCCGAGCGCCACCGCGATCCCCCGCCCGGCGCCGCGACTGGCCCCGGTCACCACTGCAACCCGCGTGTCTGCCGTCACGCCCCCAACCTACGGCCCGGCCGCGATGACTACGATGGCGGCGTGCCAGCACTGCCGAATGCCGCGAATGACCCGTCGTCCGCCGGCAGATAGGGCGTGACACTTGTCACAGCAGCGGCCGGCAACGGGCCGTACAAGTGTGGGAACACCATCGATTCGGGATCGGTCGGCACGCCGGGCTCCCAGCGCACCGGATCCGTCAGCGCCGCCGGGTCGATGGTCAACAGCACGAGATCGGTTCGGCCCGCGAACAATCGGTTCGCCGGCAGATGAACCTGCTCAGGGGTCGAAAGGTGGACGAACCCGGCCTCGGCCAGCGATGCGGGCCGGTGCGCGCCGGCCGCCGAGGCCTGCTCCCATTCGGCCCCCGAACACAGGTGCAGAAGCACGTCAGATTGGGTATCCATGCCGTCCAGGTTGCCCGCACGGTAACACCGGCGCAGTGAGACACGACACACCGGTGAACCTCAGGGGAACAAGGCCAGAACCGAAAACGTCTGACACAGTAGACATACGCACCGAAGCAGAACGGAGGAAGCGCCGTGAACGCAACCTTGACCAGTCCGGAACTGACTCGGGCCGATCGCTGCGACCGCTGCGGTGCCGCCGCGCGCGTACGCGCGACGCTGCCGTCGGGAGCCGAGCTCCTGTTCTGCCAGCACCACGCCAACGAGCACGAGGCGAAGCTGATCGAACTGGCGGCCGTGATCGAAGTGAGTCCGGTCGACGCATAGCGAACGAACCGCGCCGCCCGACCGGGCGGCGCGGTTCATCGTCGGGGATGCTGGAGCGGTGATGACCGACCAGCCACCGGCGAAGCCATCACGTCATCACGTCTGGCCCATCACCAAACGCACCCTGTCGAAGGCTTGGGACGACTCGATCTTCGCGGAGTCGGCGCAAGCGGCCTTCTGGTGTGCGCTGTCCCTGCCGCCGCTGCTGTTGGGGATGCTGGGCAGCCTGGCCTATCTGGCTCCGCTCTTCGGTCCGGACACCTTGCCGACCATCGAAGATCAGCTGATCGGTACCTCGGAGCGGTTCTTCTCGCAGAACGTCGTGAACGAGATCATCGAGCCGACCATCTACGACATCGTGCGGTCGGCGCGCGGTGAGGTGGTGTCGCTGGGTTTCGTGATCTCGTTGTGGGCGGGATCCTCGGCGGTGTCGGCCTTCGTCGACTCGGTGGTCGAGGCGCACGACCAGACCCCGCTGCGCCACCCCGTGCGGCAACGATTCTTCGCGCTCGGGCTCTACGTGATCATGTTGGTGTGCGCGGTGGTGACCGCACCGTTCATCGCCCTGGGACCGCGCAAGATCACCGAGTTCATCCCGGACAGTTGGTCGCACGCCCTGCAGTACGGCTACTACCCCGTGCTGGTGATCGCCCTGATCCTGGCGGTGACCGTGCTCTATCGGGTGTCACTGCCCAGCCCGTTGCCCACCCACCGACTGGTGGTCGGTGCGGTGCTGGCGACCGCGGTGTTCCTCATCGCGACGTTCAGCCTGCGGTTCTACCTCACCTGGATCACCGCGACCGGTTACACCTACGGCGCGTTGGCGACGCCGATCGCCTTCCTGTTGTTCGCGTTCCTCGCCGGGTTCGCGGTCATGATCGGCGCCGAACTCAACGCCGCGATCCAGGAGGAGTGGCCGGCGCCGGCCACCCACGCCCGACGACTGCGAGTGTGGATCGCCGAGAAGACGGAGAAGACCGAGAAGGCGGAGAAGAACTCCGCTACTTCTTGAGCTGCTCGTAGATCTTCTTGCAGTCCGGGCACACCGGCGAGCCGGGCTTGGCGGCCTTGGTCACGGGGAACACCTCGCCGCACAGCGCGACGACATGCGTGCCCATGACGGCACTTTCGGCGATCTTGTCCTTCTTGACGTAATGAAAGACCTTGGGGGCGTCGTCATCGGTTCCGTCGTCGACGCGTTCGTCGGTATCGGGCCGTTCGATGGTCTGGGTCTGCATCCCTCCATTGTGCCCGGCAGGTGTGCAGGGTGTCGCAGGTGTGGGACAGTGGAGTCATGAAACAAAGCCCCGAGCTGAGTTTCGACGACGAAGGTCGCCCGGTGCTCATTACCCGCGCTGCTCTGCCCCACGACGAGCAGCACCGCGCACGGGTGCGCAAATATCTGACGTTGATGTCCTTCCGCATCCCGGCACTGGTGCTCGCCGCCGTCGCCTATGGCATCTGGAACAACGGGCTGATCTCCCTGGCGATCATCGTGGCCTCGATCCCGCTGCCGTGGATCGCGGTGTTGATCGCCAACGACCGGCCGCCGCGCACCGCCTCCGAGCCGCGCCGGTACCCCGACGCCGGCACCGGTCGGCGCACGCCGCTGTTCTCCACGGCGCAGCGTCCCGCGCTGCAGGCGCCGGTCCGGCCGGACCCGAGCGCGGACACCCCGCCCGCCGGGCCCGGCGTTCCCGACTGAGCAGCCTCTTCGTCACTTCTCAGGACATTCTCAGGTCGTCGGTTTAAACCCGCAGGTCAAGTGGTACGCCACAAGGACCGGGCGGGAACTCCCAGTCCCCCTCGGGCGTTGTACGCAGTGACAGTTCCGCCGAGCAGGGAGGCCGTACATGGCGATCGCCACCGCAAGCCGCATCGATTCCGATCTGGACGCCCAGAGCCCCGCCGCCGACCTGGTCCGCGTGTATCTCAACGGCATCGGCAAGACCGCGCTGCTGAACGCGGCCGACGAGGTCGAGCTGGCCAAGCGCATCGAAGCGGGTCTGTACGCAAAGCACATGCTGGACACCAAGAAGCGGCTCGGCGAGGCCCGTCGCCGTGACCTCGCCGCGGTGGTCCGCGACGGTGACGCCGCCCGCAGGCACCTGCTGGAGGCCAATCTGCGCCTCGTGGTGTCGCTGGCCAAGCGCTACACCGGTCGTGGCATGCCGCTGCTGGACCTGATCCAGGAGGGCAACCTCGGACTCATCCGCGCGATGGAGAAGTTCGACTACGCCAAGGGATTCAAGTTCTCGACCTACGCCACCTGGTGGATCCGCCAGGCCATCACCCGTGGCATGGCCGATCAGAGCCGAACCATCCGCCTGCCCGTCCACCTCGTCGAGCAGGTCAACAAGTTGGCCCGGATCAAGCGTGAGATGCACCAGAACCTCGGCCGTGAGGCCACCGATGAGGAACTGGCCGAAGAGTCGGGCATCCCGGCCGAGAAGATCGCCGATCTGCTGGAGCACAGCCGCGATCCGGTGAGCCTGGACATGCCCGTCGGCAGCGATGAGGAGGCACCCCTGGGTGACTTCATCGAGGACGCCGAGGCGATGTCGGCCGAGAACGCCGTCATCTCCGAGTTGCTGCACACCGACATCCGCTATGTGCTGGCCACCCTCGACGAGCGCGAGCAGCAGGTGATCCGGCTGCGCTTCGGCCTCGACGACGGTCAGCCCCGCACGCTGGACCAGATCGGCAAGCTGTTCGGGCTGTCCCGCGAGCGGGTTCGCCAGATCGAGCGCGAAGTGATGTCCAAGCTGCGTAACGGGGACCGGGCCGAGCGCCTGCGTTCCTACGCCAGCTAGACCCTGATCCATCCCCACCCGTGATGCCCGTCGCGTTCCGCGGCGGGCATCACAACGTGCAGGGGGATGTTGCAACCCTGTTCAACGCCCCGGACAGCTAGACTCGGGTGGTAACTGCAGGGCCTGGAAGGTAGGGCATGAACGATCTCATCGACACCACCGAGATGTACCTGCGGACCATTTATGACCTCGAAGAAGAGGGCGTGGTGCCGCTGCGGGCGCGTATCGCCGAACGCCTGGAGCAGAGCGGCCCGACCGTGAGTCAGACCGTGTCCCGGATGGAGCGCGACGGCTTGCTGCACGTCGCCGGTGACCGCCACCTCGAACTGACCGAGAAGGGCCGCTACCTGGCCATCTCCGTGATGCGTAAGCACCGCCTCGCCGAGCGGCTGCTGGTCGACGTGATCGGTCTGCCGTGGGAGGAAGTCCACGCCGAGGCGTGCCGCTGGGAGCACGTCATGAGCGAGGACGTCGAGCGGCGCCTGGTGCAGGTGCTCGACAACCCGACCACCTCACCCTTCGGCAACCCGATCCCCGGGCTGTCCGAGCTCGGCTTCGGTGGGTCCGGTGACAGCGAGGACGCCAATCTGGTGCGCCTGACCGAACTACCGGCGGGCTCGCCGGTGGCGGTGGTGGTGCGTCAACTGACCGAGCACGTCCAGGGCGACGTCGAACTGATCGGCCGACTCAAGGATGCCGGCGTGGTACCCAACGCCCGGGTGACGGTGCAGGCCAGCGATGACCCCGGCGACCAGGGCGGTGTGCTCATCCTGATCCCGGGCCATCAGGAAGTCGAACTCCCCCACCACATGGCGCACGCGGTCAAGGTCGAGAAGGTCTAGCCCGCCCGCCGGCCGAACGGCTGTCGCGGCGGCAGCCGGACGCCCAGCGTGCCGGCCGTCCTGTAGCCCGAATGCGCCAACTCGCGGATCTGTTCCGGCCGCATACCGGACTGCAGTGCGCAGTCCAGCATGGTCGCCATCCGGTGCCCGGGACCGATGGCGACCGCGGCTTCCAGCGCGATACCGGCCAGTGGACCGTCGCCGCGTGCATAGGCCGAGAACGCCAACAGTGTCAGCGCCTCCAGCCGCCAGGGGGCGCTCAGCAACCGGGCAAGCGTCGCCCACAGCGCCTCGGCATCGCCCGCGCCGGCGCCCACCGCCAGTGCATAGAGGGTGTCGCGCACCCTCGGGTCCGGCAGTGCCGCGGCGACGGTGACGATGTCGGCGTCCTCGATGTCTTCACCCGCACCGACCCGGGCCGCGAGCGCGATGGCGGCCTCGACCGCGCGGCGTGCCATGCGCATCGTCAGCGCAGGGCGAGTCGAGGTGCGCAGGGCCTCCTCGATCCGTCTGCTGCGCGCAATGTCGGTGACGGCGATGACCTGCTGCAGTTCGGTGCGGCGTCGATAGAGCCGCCGACCGTCGAGCACCGCCGCGGCCGCCAGCGGCGAGGACTCCGGATCATCGATGAATCCGCTTGCGTCACAACCGCAGACACAGCACCACCGGCCGCCGACCTCGACGCGGTCCACGGCCAGCACGGCCAGCAGTTCGACGCCCTCGTCCTGCATCGACAGGGTCAGGTCGGCGGCGAGATCCGCATGGTCTCCGCCGTGCTCGTCCACGATCACGGCGACCGCGCCGTCGTGACCCGAGGCGGCCACCACCTCGGCCAGATGTGCGGTGTTGCCGGTCAATTGCGGGGTCAGGTCGACGCGCATCACAGCGCCGAGGTCGCCGTCGTCGAGTGTGACCACCGTCAAGGACTGTTCCGGAACGAAACCCAGGACCGCGGGCAGCGCGGCGATCAGTGCAGCGGGACGGCCGAGGTCGAAACCGCGAGATTGTTGTGTCATGCGCCGATCGTCACTGCCGTCGGCGACCCGATCGGACCCCGCACCCGCCCGCACACCGCGGCCTGTGGATCAAACCGCGACTGTGGACAACTCAGGCCGCGGCGTCCGCCGTGGGCAGCAGTCGCTCCAACACGTCGGTCAGCGTGATCAATCCCAGCATCGCGCCGGCGTCGTCGGTCACCACGACCAGATGGCTGCGGGTTTCACGCATCGTGCGCAGCGCGGCATAGGCCGGGGTGGCTGCTTCCAGCAGCAGCGCCGGGCGCATCAGGTCGGCTGCCCGCACCTGCGGGCCGGCCTGCACCGTATCCCGAACGTGAACGACCCCGAGGATGTCGGCATCATCGCGGACCAGCAACCGTAGATGCCCGGTGCGCCTCGATTCCGCCTGGATCGCCGCGGGCGTCGCCGCCGGTACCACGCTGTCGGGCGCCGCACCGGTACGCAGCATGTCACCGATGGTCAGTGCCTCCAGTTCCAATGCGCTGACCAGATGACCGTGATAGCGCTCGTCCAGCGTTCCGACGGTGGCCGAATGTTCGACCAGGTGGCGCAGCGCATCGGGATCCTGGCCGGTGGCCACCTGGTCGACGGGTTCGACGCCGACCTTGCGCAGACACCAGTTGGCCAGCCGGTTCAAGGTGCCGATCAGCGGGCGGGTCAGCCACATGAAGGCCCGCATCGGCAGCGCCAACATGGTCGCCGACCGCTCGGGATGCGCGATCGCCCAGGATTTGGGCGCCATCTCACCGACCACCAGATGCAGGAAGGTGACGATGATCAGGGCGAGGATGAATCCGCCGACATCGGCCAGCCAGGACGGAGCGCCCCAACCGGCGAATGCGGGCGTCAGCCAGTGGTGCACCGCGGGTTTGGTGATGGCACCGAGCGCCAGGGTGCAGATGGTGATGCCCAGCTGAGATCCGGCCAGCAGCACTGACAGCTCCGAGGCCGAGCGCAGTGCCGCACGCGCCGAACGGCTTTCGGATGCGGCATCTTCGAGTCGGTGGCGCCGGGCGGCGATCAACGCGAACTCGACGGCCACGAAGAAGGCACTGGCCGCGATCAACCCGGCGGTCACCAGTGCGACGACCCAGGGGTTACTCATCGGGATCCTCCCGGTCCTCGGCTTCGGCGGGGATCTCGCTCACCGTCACCAGAACGCTTGCGGGGACGTACTTCTCGACCGATTCGACGGTCGCGTCGAGGCGCCGGCGCTGCGGCGGGTGATCGGCGACGAGTTCGGACGGCTCGACACCGAGGTCGACGGACACGGCGTCACCGACGTCGGGCAGACCGCCGAACTCGGCGATCAGCAGGCCCGCCAGCGTCTCGTAATCCCCCTCGGGAAGGTCATGTCCGACGGCGCGGCCCAACTCGTCGAGGGCGACGTCACCGCGCACCCGCCAACCGTCACCGCTGGGCACGATGTCATCGTCGGTACTCACCTTGTCGTGTTCGTCGTCGATCTCACCGACCAGTTCCTCGGCCAGGTCCTCGACGGTGAGCACGCCGGCGAACCCGCCGTATTCGTCGATCACCAGCGCCATTTCGTCGTGCGCCTCGGTCAGCGTCCGCAATGCGACCGGCAGGGGCAGCGTCTCGGGAAGAATCACCGCCGGGCGACACGCCGCGCCGGCCGTTGCCGACGGGTCCTCGGCGCCCAGCAGATCGTGCAGATGGATCACCCCGACGAGGTCATCGGGCGAGTCGCCGACCACCGGGTAGCGGGTGTGGCCGGTGGCCATCCTGGCCAGCACCGCACCCACCGGCTCATGGGCGCCCACCACGTCGACGCGGCCGCGCGGGATCATCGCGTGCTCGGTGGTGCGGGTGGGGAAGTCCAGGATGCGGTCCAGCAGGGTGGACAGCTCCTCGGGGATCTCACCGGTCTGCCGCGAGTCGGCGACGATGTGCTCCAGGTCGCGCGCGGTGGCCGAGTGTTCGACATCGTGAACAGGTTCGATGCGCAGCGCGCGCAGCAGCGCATTCGATGATGCGTCGAACAGTTTGATCAGCCAGCCGAAGACGCCGAGGTAGATGTTCGTGGACAGCGCCAACCGGCGGGCCACGGGCTCGGGACGGGCGATGGCGAGATTCTTCGGGAACAGCTCACCGAAGACCATCTGCACCACAGTGGAGAACACCATGGCCAGCACGGTGCCGATCGCCACGCCGACGGCCACCGGAACGCCAACCCCACCCAGCAGTTCGCCCATGCCCTCGCCGATCAGCGGTTCTGCGACATAACCGACCAGCAGACCGGTGACGGTGATACCCAACTGGGCGCCGGAGAGCATGAACGACGTCCGCCGCGTCACGGTCAACGCCCGCGCGGCCGCGCCGTCGCCGGCCTCGGCGCGCGCCTTCAGTCTCGATCTGTCCACCGCCATATAGGCGAATTCCTGGGCGACGAAATAACCGGTCAGCGCCGTGATGGCGCATACCACCAGGATTCCGACGAGAATTCCCAGCGCCGTCAGCATCGGGGGTCCTGCTCAGGTCTTCGAGGTTTGCGCTTGGCGCGTCGCATTGTGCTCTCTGTGTGGTGGGAAACTCCGTCACACCTACAGACGAACGAACCGGTACCGAAAGTTCCCGACGCAGAAAACTGCCGAAAGTTCACCCGGAGTTTGCCGTCCCCGGCATGCGTGTCGCCGACCGCGAGCGTAGGACTTCACCCATGGGTTCCATGCAGGAATACGACCTCGTCGTCATCGGCTCCGGGCCGGGTGGACAGAAGGCCGCGATCGCCGCGGCCAAACTCGGCAAGTCGGTGGCGGTGGTCGAGCGCGGCCGCATGCTCGGAGGGGTCTGCGTGAACACCGGGACGATCCCGAGCAAGACCCTGCGCGAGGCCGTGGTGTACCTGACCGGGATGAGCCAACGCGAGCTCTACGGCGCGAGCTATCGGGTCAAGGACAAGATCACACCGGCCGACCTGCTGGCCCGCACCCAGCATGTGATCGGCAAGGAGATCGACGTGGTGCGGTCACAGCTGATGCGCAACCGCATCGAGCTCTACGTCGGGCACGCGCGTTTCATCGACGCCCACACCGTTTACGTCGAGGATCCGACCCGTGCCGAGCGCGTCACGGTCAGCGGCCGTTACGTCGTCATCGCCACCGGAACCAAACCGGCCCGCCCCGGCGGCGTCGCGTTCGACGACCACCGGGTGCTGGACTCCGACGGCATCCTGGACCTCAAGAGCATCCCGACCTCCATGGTCGTCGTGGGCGCCGGGGTGATCGGCATCGAGTACGCATCGATGTTCGCCGCGCTGGGGACCAAGGTCACGGTGGTCGAGAAGCGGGCCACGATGCTGGAGTTCTGCGATCCCGAGATCATCGAATCGCTGAAATTCCATCTGCGCGACCTGGCGGTCACGTTCCGGTTCGGTGAAGAGGTCACCGCCGTCGACGTCGGCGCCGCGGGCACGGTGACGACGCTGGCCAGCGGCAAGCAGATCCCGGCCGAGACGGTGATGTACTCGGCCGGCCGACAGGGCCAGACCGACGATCTGGACCTGGCCAATGCGGGTTTGGAGGCCGACAATCGCGGCCGCATCTTCGTCGACGACAACTACCAGACCAAGGTCGACCACATCTATGCCGTCGGTGACGTCATCGGATTCCCGGCGCTGGCCGCCACCTCGATGGATCAGGGCAGGCTGGCCGCCTATCACGCGTTCGGCGAGCCGTGCCACGCCATGACCGAGCTGCAGCCGATCGGGATCTACTCGATCCCGGAGGTGTCGTATGTCGGTGCCACCGAGGTGGATCTGACCAAGGCCTCGGTGCCCTACGAGGTCGGTGTGTCGCGCTACCGCGAGTTGGCCCGCGGCCAGATCGCCGGCGACTCCTACGGCATGCTCAAACTGCTGGTGTCCACCGAGGATCTGCGGCTTCTGGGCGTGCACATCTTCGGAACCAATGCCACCGAGATGGTGCACATCGGCCAGGCAGTCATGGGTTGTGGCGGCACCATCGAGTATCTGGTGGACGCGGTGTTCAACTATCCGACCTTCTCGGAGGCCTACAAGGTGGCCGCGCTGGATGTGATGAACAAACTACGGGCGCTCAGCCAGTTCAAGAGCTGACGGGATTTCCGGTCGCCTGCCCGGTGTTGCACCGTTGTCAGGGGTCGCACACAGCGGTTCCGGCAAAGTGCGAGACACTAGTGAACAGGAGGTGAACCACATGGCCGATTCCCAGGAGCAGCATTACCAGCCCGAGCAGAACGGGATGTACGAGCTGGAGTTCCCCGCACCGCAGCTGTCCGCGGTCGACGGCAGCGGACCCGTTCTGATCCACGCCTTGGAGGGGTTCTCCGATGCCGGCCACGCCATCCGACTGGCTGCCGAGCATCTGAAGAACACCCTCGACACCGAGTTGGTGGCCTCGTTCGCCATCGACGAGTTGCTCGACTACCGGTCGCGGCGGCCGCTGATGACGTTCAAGACCGACCACTTCAGCGGCTATGACCAGCCCGAGCTCAACCTGTATGCGTTGCACGACAGCGTCGGCACGCCCTTCCTGCTGCTGGCCGGGATGGAGCCAGATCTGCGCTGGGAACGGTTCATCACCGCGGTGCGGTTGCTGGCCGAACGTCTCGGCGTGCGGCAGACCATCGGGCTGGGCACCATCCCGATGGCGGTACCGCACACCCGGCCGGTCACCCTCACCGCGCACTCGGCCAATGCCGATCTGATCGCCGATTACACGCCGTGGGTAGGTGAGGTCCAGGTGCCGGCCAGTGTGTCGAGTCTGCTGGAGTTCCGGATGGCCCAGCACGGCCACGATGCAGTCGGTTTCACCGTGCACGTGCCGCACTACCTGGCGCAGACCGCCTATCCCCCGGCGGCCGAGACGCTGCTGGCCGAGGCCGCCCGGGCCGGTTCACTGCAGATCCCGCTGGCCGCCCTCGGGGAGGCTGCCGCCGAGGTGCACACCAAGATCAACGAGCAGGTCGAGGGCAGCGCCGAGGTCGCTCAGGTGGTGAGCGCCCTGGAGCGTCAGTACGATGCTTTCGTTGCCGCTCAGGAGAACCGGTCGCTGCTCGCCCGCGACGAGGACCTGCCCAGCGGTGAGGAGTTGGGCGCGGAGTTCGAACGTTTCCTGGCCCAGCAGGCGGACGGCAAGGAAGGCTTTCCGGACAGCTTTCCCGACGAGAACGACCGCCCCTAGTCCCGCGAGGGCGGACCGGCGAGGAGTGGCCAGATGACCGAGCGCAAGACCACCCTTCGCAGCGTCCGCGAGGTGACGCCGACCCTGCAGTTCCGCACCATCCATGGATACCGGCGGGCCTACCGGATCGCCGGCTCAGGACCTGCGGTGCTGCTGATCCACGGGATCGGTGACAACTCGACCACCTGGCACACCGTGCAGACGATGCTGGCCCGGCGGTTCACCGTCATCGCACCCGACCTGCTGGGACATGGGCAGTCCGACAAGCCACGCGCAGACTACTCGGTGGCCGCCTACGCCAACGGCATGCGCGATCTGCTCAGCGTGCTCGACATCGACCGGGTGACCGTCATCGGCCATTCGCTCGGGGGCGGGGTCGCGATGCAGTTCGCCTACCAGTTCCCGCAATTCGTCGATCGGCTGGTGCTCGTCGGTGCCGGCGGGGTGACCAAGGATGTCAACGCCGTGCTGCGGATCGCGGCGCTTCCCGGGGTCAGCGAGTCGCTGGCGCTGCTGCGGTTGCCCTTGGTGCTTCCCGCACTGCAGGCGCTCGGACGCCTGGGCGGCACGGTGTTCGGGTCCACCGGAGTGGGCCGCGACCTACCCGACATGCTGCGGGTGCTGGCCGATCTGCCGGAGCCGACGGCATCGTCGGCGTTTGCCAGGACGCTGCGCGCGGTGGTGGACTGGCGCGGCCAGGTGGTCACCATGCTGGATCGCTGTTATCTGACCGAATCCGTTCCCGTGCAGTTGATCTGGGGCCGACAGGATTCGGTGATCCCGGTCAGCCACGCCTGGCTGGCGCACGCGGCCATGCCGGGTTCTGCCCTTGAGATCTTCGAGGGCTCAGGACATTTCCCGTTTCACGACGACCCCGAACGGTTCGTCGACATCGTCGGTGCGTTCATCGACAGCACCCAGCCATCCGAGTACGACCACGAGCTGCTGCGTGAACTGCTGCGCGCCGGCATCAGTGAACGCGCCATCACCGGCCCACTGGACACCCGGGTCGCCGTCCTGGATGCGATGGGCGCCGACGAGCGCAGTGCCACGTGAGCCGAGGACGAGATTAGGATCGTGGCATGGCCGTCGATGTTGATGTCTTACGCGTATTCACCAATGCCCGGGGCGAGTTCGGGAACCCGCTCGGCGTGATCGACGCCGCGACGGTCGATCCCGCGGACCGACAGCGGATCGCGGCCGAACTGGGTTACAGCGAAACCGTATTCATCGATGTGCCGGAGTCCGGCGCGGCCAGCGCGCATGTGCGGATCTTCACTCCGACGACCGAGCTGCCGTTCGCCGGGCACCCGACCGTCGGAACTTCGTGGTGGCTGAAGCAGCGCGGACTGCCGGTGCGCACTTTGCAGGTGCCGGCGGGCCTGGTGCAGGTCGACTATGTCGACGACGAGTTCACCGCGATCAGCGCCCGCTCGGATTGGGCGCCCGAACTCGCCATCTACGATGTCGATTCGGCCGAGCAGGTTTCGGCGGCCGACCCGGCCGACTACGGCGATGATGTCGAGCACTACGTGTGGGCGTGGACCGACCGGGAGGCGGGCGCTCTGCGTTCGCGAATGTTCGCCCCGCACCTGGGAATTGTCGAGGATGAGGCTACGGGAGCCGCCGCGGTGCGGATGACCGATTATCTGAGCCGGGATCTGCTGATCACCCAGGGCAAGGGCTCGGAGATCCGTACCTGGTGGGACCCCACGGGTTGGGTGAAGGTGGCCGGACGGGTCGTGGCCGAGGACTCACGTCGGCTCGACTGAGTGATTCAGCCCGAGGTGCTCACGCGATGGGCGCGCAGCGCCTCGATCTCGCGTTCGAAGTCGTCGGCCGAGGAAAACGACCGGTACACCGAGGCGAACCGTAGGTAGGCGACCTCGTCGAGGTCGCGCAGCGGACCCAGGATGGCCAGTCCGACTTCGTTACTGGGAATCTCCGGCGAGCCCGCGGCTCGCACCGCGTCCTCCACCTGCTGCGCGAGCAGGTTGAGGGCATCGTCATCGACCTGACGCCCCTGGCATGCGCGTCGCACGCCCCTGATGACCTTCTCGCGACTGAACGGTTCGGTGACGCCGCTGCGCTTGACGACCGCGAGCACCGCGGTCTCCACGGTGGTGAACCGCCGACCACATTCCGGGCACGAGCGCCGACGGCGGATCGCCTGGCCCTCATCGGTTTCGCGGGAGTCGACGACTCGCGAATCGGGATGACGACAGAACGGACAGTGCATCACTGCTCCTTTGCCGCACCACAATCGGACCGTATTTGACGCTTCCGAGCGTACCTGCATGGCCGGCGACCGTCGCACGTCGGATCAGCCGATCGGCGCGATCAGGGTCTGCCCGGCACGCACGGCGCCGGAATCGAGCTTGTTGAGTTCGCGGATGCGCTCCATCACCGAGTCGGCGGGCACATCCGGGGCGACGCGCTCGGCGATGCTGTGCAGTGTCTCCCCGGCCTGGACCTCGACGACCGACAACCGGGTCGGCATCTCGATCGGCTGGTCGGACGCGGGTGCGCCCACCTGTGCCACCAGCCCCAGCCACAGGGTGATACCGCCGGCCAGCAGCGCCAGCAGCACCGTGACCGCCGGGGTGATCGGCCGGCTGCGGTGCGATGCCCGCGACATCAGCACGCCGGTCCCCCGGTACCCGAGCGAGGCACCCCCGGGCCGGCGGGTCTGCGGGCGCCGGCGGCGGACCACCACGTCACGCGGCAGCGGCCACACCTCGGCCGCCGATGACGGCCGGTGCTGGAGTTCCCGGCGCCGGACGGCGCCGGCGTCCAGTCGGTCGCGATGGTCACGCACGTCGCTCCGCGCTTCCAGAATCGTCATGTGCCTGCCTCCTCGTGGCTGGTGTTCGCTTCTATGTTCGAACGATAGTCGATCATGTGTTCGATGGATAGAACACGTGATCGAACTGTTAGCGAACGATAGCGGCGACCACCGACAAGTCCGGGCGCCTCAGCCCGAGGCGCCGGCCAACAGGCCGGTGGAGGCGAATTTCAGGCCTCGGCGCAGTTCATCGAGGCTGATCGGATCATCGCTCTCGATATAGCGCAGCGTGGTCGCCACCGCCATGTTGTAGAACAGCCACGCCAGGGCCCGCGCGCTGAGCTCGTTGCGGTACCGGTCGCGGTAGTACCCCATGTGCAGCGTCGCCATCGCGAGCAGGGTCGCGTTCAGTCCGGAGATGTTGTCGAACGTGCGGACATGATCGGGCCGCTCGGCGAGATAGCGGATCAACCTCCGGTTCGCGATCGTGAAGTCGATCAGGATGTCGATCGAGGACTCCATGGCGGCCTCCGGTTCGGCCATGGTGACCGCGCGCAGCATGTCCTCGATCGCGGGCGCCTGCTCGGCGGCCAGTTTCTCGATGGCCGCGTTGATGATCTCCTCCTTGTTGGCGAAGTACTGATAGATCGACCCCTTGCTGACACCGGCCCGCTCGGCGATGGCATTGGTGGTCAGCTGCTCGGGGCCGGTCTTGCGCAACAGGGTCGCGGCAGTGTCCACAATTTTTGCGACCATCTCCCTCGAACGCTCCTGCTTCGGTGCCTTTCGATGCCGTGACGTGCTTTTATCGGCAGCCAATGCAGCCTCCTAACGCGACTTGAATGCGACCGATAGGTCATATTAGCGTCGCTGCCCCAAGCCTTGAGGAGGTGCGCGCAGTCATGACTGCCACCACGGATCTACCCGTTCACGATGCCGAAGACGCCGGCCGGCCCGAGCTGGTCCCGCTGGACTCACTGACCGCCGAGCACACCGGGCGCTGGACGTTTCTCATCGTCGACGGGGCGGCGTTCATGATGCAGGCCATGGAGCCGGTGATCGCCGAGATCACCGGCCGCTACTCGGCGGCCTTCCACGGCGACCCGGGTGGCCGCGCGATCCGCTCCGTCGACTCGGTGCTGCGGTGGACCTACGGCGGCACCGAGGCCGTCGCCGAGGGCAACCGGGTGCGCGCCATGCACCAGCCGATCACCATGCGCAGCGCCGCCGACGGCAAGCAGATCAGCGCACTGAACCCGCAGTCCTATCAGTGGGTGATCGCCACCGGCTACATCGTCACGGCCCAGGGCGGCCGGCTGCTGGTGGGGCGTGAGTTCACCGCCGACGAGAAGGCCGAGTTGCTACGCGACAACCGCCGACTGGCCCGGCTGTTGCACGTGCCGATGCGCGACTACCCGCAGACCCCGGCCGAGATGGATGCCTACTTCGAGTCCTGGATCGACAGGCTGGAAGCCACCCCGCAGGCACTGCAACTGATCGGCGAGATGAAGACCGGCAAGGTCGACCTGCCGCCATCGGTGCCCGCGCTCCTGCGCCCGCTGGCGCGCCGGATCCTGCGCCCCGGGCTGCGGCTGAATTACCTCTCGGTGGTGGGGCTGCTCGATCCGCGGTTGCGCGCGAAGCTCGGCGTCACCTGGAGCACGGCCGAAGAGCGTGAACTGCAGCGCATCTACACCGTCATCCGCACGGCCTACCGGATCCTGCCGGATCGGCTGACCTATTTCCCGCTGGCCTATCACGCCCGCAAGCATCACGAGTGCCTGGAGAAGATGAAGCAGCGCCAGCAGAAGTCCTTCGCCTACAACCTGCCCGGTGCCCGATGAGTGAGGTGCCCGCACCGCCGCCCACCACCCGCGCGCGCAGCATCGCCCGCCTGACGCTTGCCGGCGCGATGATCTTCGCCGGCCTCAGCCACCTGTTCTGGGCCCGTGAAGAGTTTCAGGCTCAGGTGCCGAAGTGGGTTCCGATGGATGCCGACGGTGTCGTGATGGCCTCCGGTGGCGTCGAGATCACCCTCGGCGT
This sequence comes from Mycobacterium sp. NPDC003323, assembly GCF_053589535.1. Taxonomy (NCBI): domain Bacteria; kingdom Bacillati; phylum Actinomycetota; class Actinomycetes; order Mycobacteriales; family Mycobacteriaceae; genus Mycobacterium; species Mycobacterium sp. NPDC003323. The sequence goes on along the minus strand of NZ_JBSFSB010000001.1, from coordinate 799,635 downwards.
CGGCCTGGCCCTGCTGCGACGCGACCGCGTCCTGGTCGGCCGGCTGCTGGCGGCGTTCTTCGTGCTGATCTTCCCGGGCAACATCGCGCAGTACCTCAACCATGCCGACGGTTTCGGCCTCGACACCGACACCAAGCGCCTGGTCCGGTTGTTCTTCCAGCCGGTGCTGATCGCCTGGGCGCTGTGGTCGACCGGGATCCCGCGACGCCGATGAAGACACGCGACACGCCTCGAACACATGTTTGATTATCGGTGCGGCGGCGACTACATTCAGCCCCATGAGCGACAGCAGCGACACCCCTGAGGCACGCTCCGGCCTGACCGAGCGTCAGCGCACCATTCTCGAGGTCATCCGCACCTCGGTGACCACCCGTGGCTATCCACCGAGCATCCGGGAGATCGGCGACGCCGTCGGACTCACGTCCACCTCGTCGGTCGCCCACCAGCTGCGCACCCTGGAACGCAAGGGCTATCTGCGGCGCGATCCCAATCGCCCACGCGCGGTGGACGTCCGCGGCGCCGACGACACCGTGACGCCGATCGTCGCGACCGACGTCGCGGGCTCCGACACACTGCCGGAGCCGACCTTCGTCCCGGTGCTCGGACGCATCGCCGCGGGCGGACCGATCCTGGCCGAGGAGGCCGTCGAGGATGTCTTCCCGCTGCCCCGCGAGTTGGTCGGCGAGGGTTCACTGTTCCTGCTGAAGGTGGTCGGCGAGTCGATGGTCGACGCGGCGATCTGCGACGGCGACTGGGTCGTCGTCCGTCAGCAGAACGTGGCCGACAACGGCGATATCGTCGCCGCGATGATCGACGGCGAGGCCACCGTGAAGACCTTCAAGCGGACCAAGGGCCAGGTGTGGCTGATGCCGCACAACCCGGCGTTCGAACCGATCGACGGTAACGACGCCGTGGTGCTCGGCAAGGTCGTCACCGTGATCCGCAAGGTCTGATCAGTCGGCCCGCACGAAACCGTTCGCGCGGGCGAACTCCTCACTGGCGAACCAGATCTCGGCCTCGGTATCGCGGTAGCCGCGGCTGCCCGGCGCCCAGTACAGACCCGTCTTGGTGTCCGCCTTGATCGGATAACCCTCGGGGGCCCGGTAGCGGTCGGTGGTGGCCAGCCGCATGGACGTCCAACCGGCGTCTTCGGCCTCGTCGTCCGGTGCCGCCGCCGCGTGCCGGCCGCTGGGGACCTCGGGCTCGTAGGACGGCAGCGGCGGGACCCCGACCACCGCGGTCGGCGGCTCGACGTCGAGTTCGGGTACCGACGGCTCCGGCGGCAGCGTTTCGATGCGGGTGGGCGCGGTGTCCACCGCGTCCTCGTCGAACACCGGCTCCTGCGGTGCTTCCGCCGGCTCCGGCTCAGCGCCGTATTCGGGCTCAGCGCCGTATTCGGGCTCGTCGCCGTATTCGGGCTCGTCGACGTACTCGGCGTCGACGAAATCGTCCCGATCGTCGTCGTCGAGATCCTCGCCGAGATCGTCGGTGAAGTCGTCGGCGGGACGGGCACCGGCCTCGGCCGAACGCTTGGCATACGGCGGGGTCTCGCCGACCGGCGGCACCAGCGCCCACGGGCTCTGCGCACTCTGCTGCTCGTAACCACCGTCGTGCAGCACGCCGGTCTCGGGTTCCGCGTCGCGGCGGGCGTCGGGACCGTCATAGCCGTCATAACCGTCGTAGCGGTCCTCGTAGCCGCCGTAACCCCGGTCGTAGTCCTCGAATCGGTCGTCGCGGGAGCGCCGATTGCGCAGCACCGCAACGGCGATCACCGCGATCAGGCCGACCAGCGGGATCAGGCCGAGCAGCCACCACCAGCGCCACGTGTACCACTTGTCACCGTCACCGCCCGACGCCGCCTCGGGTGCGGCCGACGGGTTCTGCGGCGCCTCCGCGCCGGGCACCTGCAGACCGGTCAACTGCGATTGCAGGCCGGCCGGCTCGGTGCTGAACTGATTGGTGGACGAGTCCCAGGAGATGGACCCGCCGTTGAACTGCTGGGTGACGATGTTGCCGTTCTCGGTCTGATCCGCCTTGGGTGCGCCGAGCTCACCGGTTGCACCGCCCAGCTTCTGCCATGCCGCATTCATCGCGCCACGGACGATGACGGCACCGAAATCGGGCGTCCAGAAGATGACCGGCTGGTCCTCGGCGGCGAACGGCACCACCGCACTCTGCGGAGCCAGGCCACCATCGGCTTCGCTCGCGGTGGGAAATCCGAGATCCCCGGTCGGCCCGCCGACACTCTCGTACTTGGCCAGCACCTGACCGGTCACCACGTTGGCACCGGTGGCCGGGCTGTAGAAGATCTTGCCGCCGGCGTAGTTCTGACCGACACCGTCGGCACCGATCGCGTACTGCGCACCCTCCTCGGCACCCAGCGGGCCGAGCTCCCCACCGGCCGCCCGGCGGGCCGCGGCGATGGCCGAGGTGGCGTCCGAGGGAACCTCGACGGCACCGAGTTGACCCGCCAGTTCGGGCGGGACCGTCGTGAAGGTTCGAGTCTTGCGGTTCCAGGAGATCTCACCACCGGTGAACTTCTGGCTGACCACATCGCCGTCGGTGGTCTCGTCCTCGCTGGGCACCCCGAGCACCCCGGCCGATCCGCCCAGGGTGTCCCAGGCGCTGTTGATCGCACCGCGGACCACCCGGGCACCGGTGTCCGGTGTCCAGAAGATGACCGGGCTGTCCGGGGCATTGAACGTGACGTTCCGGCTGTTGGCCGCGCGGCCCGGACCCTCATCGATGGTCGGAAAGCCCAGGTCACCGGTGGGCCCGCCGAGAGATTCGTACTTCTCCAAGATGGCGCCGGTCATGATGTGGGCACCGGTCCCGGGGGTGAAGAAGATCTTGCCACCGGCGAAGTTCTGGCCGAAGCCCTCACCCGCGGGATAGACGCCGCCGTCCTTGGGTCCGAGTGGACCGGCCGGTCCGCCGCCGGCGGTCTCCCACGCAGCCGTGATCGCCGCGTCGGCATCGCTTTCCGGTGTCGCGACGGCCGGCGGCGCCAGCAGCACCGTCGCGGCCATCAGCCCGGCACTCACCAGCACTGCCGCCGCCCGCCCGGCCAGATTGCCGAACCGGGTTCGCTGCGTGGTCATTCGGTCCCTCCCGAAGTCGTGCAAAACCCCACGAAAGTATCGTGTTCGTCAACTTTGCGTCAGTTGACCGCGAACTCGTGGGATATTGCCACCTGCACCGACGGCGTGTCGGACCGGTCAGACTCCCAGGCCGCGCCCGATGATCTCCTTCATGATCTCGGTGGTCCCGCCGTAGATCGTCTGGATCCGCGAATCCAGGAAGGCCCGCGCGATCGGGTATTCGCGCATGTAGCCGTAGCCGCCGTGCAGCTGCAGACAGCGGTCCACCAGTCGCACCTGAGCCTCGGTGCTGTACCACTTGGCCATCGCGGCCTGCTCGACGGTCAGCTTGCGGTCGAGGTGCAACCGGATGAACTCGTCGACCATGATGCGGATCGCGGTCGCCTCGGTCGCCAGCTCAGCGAGGGTGAACCGGCTGTTCTGGAAGCTGCCGATGGGCTTGCCGAACGCCTTGCGCTCCTTGGTGTACTGCAGGGTCTCCTCCAGGGCGGACTCCATGGCCGCCGCGGCCATCACCGCGATACTGATGCGCTCCTGCGGCAGGTTCTGCATCAGGTACAGAAAGCCCATGCCTTCCTGTCCCAGGAGGTTCTCCGCGGGCACCCGCACATCGGTGAACGACAGTTCGGCGGTGTCCTGCGCCTCGAGTCCGATCTTGTCCAGATGCCTGCCCCGCTCGAAACCTGCCATGCCGCGCTCGACGACAAGCAGCGAGAAGCCCTGTGCACCCTTGTCCGGATCGGTGCAGGCCACCACGATCACCAGGTCGGCGTGGATACCGTTGGTGATGAAGGTCTTCGAACCGTTGAGCACATAGTGGTCACCGTCGCGCACCGCGCGGGTCTTGATGCCCTGCAGGTCGCTGCCGGTGCCGGGCTCGGTCATTGCGATCGCCGTGATCAATTCCCCGCTGCAGAAGCCGGGCAGCCACCGCTTCTTCTGCTCCTCGTCGGTCAGTTCGATCAGGTACGGCGCGATGACGTCGTTCTGCAGCGTGAAGCCCAGCCCGCTGTGGCGTCCGGCGGTGGTCTCCTCGGTGACGATGACGTTGTAGCGGAAGTCCGGGTTCCCGCCGCCGCCGTACTCCTCGGGCACGGCCATCCCGAGGAAGCCCTGCTTGCCGGCCTCGCGCCAGACTTCGCGGTCGACGATCTTGGCCTTCTCCCACTCCTCCTGGAACGGGGTGGCGTGGCGTTCGAGAAACGCGCGATAGGACTCGCGGAACAGGTCGTGCTCGGGCTCGAAGAGCGTGCGGTCGAACTTGACGGCGCCCATCTGTGACCTCCGGTACTGGTTGCGGATGTGTGGCGCCCAACATATATCAACCGGATGGTTGGTCGGCCCACCCGGCGTCGGACCTAGGATTGGCGAGGTGTCGCCCCGCAGCAGCCTTGCCCACTGGGGCGCCTTCACCGCCGACATGGCCGATGGTGACATCGCGTCGGTGACCCCGGATCCCGGCGACACCGATCCGTCACCGCTGCTGGGCAATCTGGCCGGCTCCGTGCGCCACCGCGCCCGGGTCGCCGGGCCCGCCGTGCGCGCGGGCTGGTTGCGCGACGGACCCGGCCCCAGCGCTTCGCGCGGCGCCGACGAGTTCGTCGGCGTCTCCTGGGACGAACTCACCGAACTGCTGGCCACCGAGTTGCGCCGCGTCGTCGACACCCACGGCAACGAGGCGATCTACGGCGGCTCCTACGGATGGTCCAGCGCGGGCCGCTTCCACCACGCCCAGAGCCAGGTGCACCGCTTCCTCAAACTGCTCGGTGGCTACACCTTCTCGCGGCATTCCTACAGCCTGGGCGCCACCGGGGTGATCATGCCGCGGGTGGTCGGCACCCATGACGATCTGTTCAAACGGTCCACGAACTGGGACGTCATCGTCGAACACACCGATCTGGTGGTGGCCTTCGGCGGACTGGCATCGAAGAACACCGGCATCAACCACGGCGGCACCACCGATCATCCGGCCCGCGCCGCACTGGGCCGGTTCCGCGACCGTGGGGGCCGGATCGTGTCCTTCTCCCCCCTGCGCGACGACGTCGAGGGCGAGCACGAGTGGCACGCGCCCCTGCCCGGTACCGATGTGGCGATCATGCTGGGACTGGCCCACGTCCTGGCCACCGAGAACCTGGCCGACCGCGCGTTCCTCGACGAATACTGCCTGGGCTACGACCGGTTCGAGCGCTATCTGCTCGGCACCGACGACGGCGTCCCGAAATCCCCGCAGTGGGCGGCCGGGATCAGTGGCCTGGCGGCCGAGGACATCGCCGCGCTGGCCCGCCGGATGGCCGCGGGCCGCACCCTGGTCACCGTCAGTTGGTCGTTGCAACGGGTCCGCCACGGTGAGCAGGCGCCGTGGATGGGATTGACGCTGGCCGCGATGCTGGGTCAGATCGGGCTTGCCGGAGGCGGTTTCGGCCACGGCTACGGGTCGATGAACGAGCCCGGACTGGCGCCGCTGCGCCACCCGCTGCCGGTGCTGCCGCAGGGTGCGAACCCGGTTCGCACCTTCATCCCGGTCGCAGCCGTCAGCGATATGCTGCTGCGCCCGGGCGAGCAGTTCGACTACAACGGCCGCCGGCTGACCTATCCCGACATCCGGTTGGTGTACTGGGCGGGCGGTAATCCCTTCCACCACCATCAGAACATCGGCCGGTTGCGGCGCGCGCTGGCCCGCCCCGAGACCATCGTGGTGCACGACCCGTACTGGACCGCGATGGCCAAACACGCCGATATCGTGGTGCCCTCCACCACCGCGTACGAGCGCGACGACTTCTCCGGTTCCAAGAACGATCCGCTGCTGGTGGCGATGCCCGCGCTGACCCAGCCGTACGCCGATGCCCGCGACGATTACACGACATTCGCCGCGCTGGCCGAGCGGCTCGGCGTGGGTGCGCAGTTCACCGAGGGCCGTACGGCGCGGCAGTGGCTGGCGCACATGTACGAGCAGTGGTCGGCGGCAGTGGACTTCGAGGTTCCGCCGTTCGACCAGTTCTGGGCCGACGGCAGGTTGCGGCTGCCGACCGAGCCGGGCCTGACGCTGCTGGCCGACTACCGGGCCGATCCGCACACCCACCGGCTGCACACACCGAGCGGGCGTATCGAGATCTTCTCCCCCGATATCGACGCATTCGGCTATTCGGACTGCCTCGGCCACCCGGCCTGGTTGGAACCCAGCGAATGGCTCGGCGGGCCACGCGCCGAGCGCTTCCCACTGCACCTGCTGGCCAATCAACCCGCCGCCCGGTTGCACAGTCAGCTCGACATGGGCGCCACCAGCCAGAACTCCAAGGTGTCCGGTCGCGAGCCCATCCGGATGCATCCCGCCGACGCCGCGGCCCGCGGCCTGACCGATGGTGATGTGGTGCGGGTGTTCAACGATCGCGGCGCCTGCCTGGCCGGTGTGGTGATCGATGATCGGCTGCGCCCGCAGGTGGTGCAGTTGGCCACCGGCGCCTGGTATGACCCGTTGGACCCGGCGGACCCGGATTCGCTGTGCGTGCACGGTAATCCGAATGTGCTGACCGAGGATGTCGGCACGTCATCGTTGGCGCGCGGCTGCACCGGTGCCCATGTGCTGGTGCAGGTGGAGAAGTACACCGGGCCGCTACCGCCGGTGCGGGCGCATGAACCTCCGGTGCTGCGTCAGCGCGCGGGCAGCGCAGGCGCGATCAGGTCGACGAAGGCATCCACGACGCGGTAGGTGTCGGCCATCGGGTAGTCGCGCAGGATCGACCCGGACAGCATCGTGGAGATGATGCCCCAGGCCATCACGGCGGTGTCGGCCGCCGATTGTTCGCCCAGTGAGGCGAAGTCGGCCGCCAGGGTGCGTTGGGCGACGGCGGCGAACTGGTCCATCAGTGCGCGCGCATTGGTGTCTGCGGTGTTCTGCAGCAGCATGCACACCTTGAAGAATGCGGGGCGCCGCTCGAAGCTGCCGATGACGCCGCGCAGCTTCTCACGGACCTGCGCCGCGGTGAGCGGGGTGTCCGCGGCGGCCTCGGCGAACACCGGCTGCGCCCACTCCATCAGCACGGCGGCGTACACATGCTCCTTCGAGCTGAAGTAGCGGTACAGGGTGCCCAGCGCCACTCCGGCGGCCTCGGCCACATCACGCATCTGGATCTGTTCGTAGTCGTGCGCCTTGAGCAGATCCAATGCCGCCGTCACGATCTGGGCGCGCCGGGCCTGCTTGTAGCCGGGCAGGGTCTCGGTCATGCGCGCGGCAGTCCGAGGATCATGGTCGCGATGATGTTGAGTTGGATCTCGATGGTGCCGCCGCCGATGACCTCGGCCGGCATCATCAGGCTGTCGGCCACCGCAGGCTGCGCCGCACCGCCCACCATGGCCGCCCGCCCGCTGAAGGCCAGCGCGTCGGCGGTCACCCGGCGCACCAGCAGCGCGGTGCCCACCTTGCCGACGCTGGAGGCCGGCCCCGGCCCGTGTCCGGCGAGCCGACGCAGCGTGTCGCGCACCGCCAGCGCACCGATGGCGTTGGTGGCGGCGCGAACCTGACCCAGCGCCTGACGCACCGCCACATCACCCGGGTCGGCGCGTCGCGCCAGGGCGCGCAGTTCACTTTCCTTGTCCAATTTGGCGTAGGCACCGATGGCGACGCGTTCGTTGGCCATGGTCGCCAGCGCATGGGACCACCCGGCGGTCGGCTCGCCGACCAGCATGTCGTCGGGCACGAACACGTCGTCGAAGAACACCTCGTTGAAGTGTTCGTCACCGCTGGCGGTGCGCAGCGGCCGGATGGTGATCCCCGGTGTGGTCATGTCGACCAGGAAGTAGCCGATGCCCCTGTGCTTTGCCGCGTCCGGGTCCGTCCTGGCCAGCAGCGCGCCCCAGTCGGCGCGCTGCGCCGACGATGTCCACACCTTCTGCCCGTTGACCCGCCAGCCACCGGCGACCTTGGTGGCGCGGGTGCTCAGGGCCGCCAGATCCGATCCGGCGCCGGGTTCGGAGAACAGCTGGCACCAGCCGATCTCGCCGCGCAGCGTCGGCACCGCGAACCGGTCACGCTGTTGGTCGGTGCCCGCGCTGAGCACGGTGGGCAGGATCCACTGCGCGATCCCCAGCGACGGGCGCACCAGCGTCGGCCGCTTGTCGAACTCCTCGTCGATGACGAGTTGCTGGGCCGGTGAGGCAGCCAGTCCCCACGGGGCCGCAAGGTAGGGCGCCACCAGACCGGCATCGGCCAGCGCGGTGCGCTGCGGGCCGGTCCAGTACTCGTCGTAATCGGGGTTCTGCCGGCCCGGAGCCTCATTGGTCAGCAGTGCCGCCGCGTCCAGTGCGGCGCCGACACGCGCGCGGAAGTCCTGCTCGACCTGAGCCAGCTCGATCGCGAAATCCCTTGCTGGGCGGTCCGGTTCGCCCAGGACACCGGCCCACTGCGCGACGTTGCCGGCCGCTGCGGCCAGACTGATCGACCGTTTCCAGTACAGATGCAGGTCGTGCTCCCAGGTGTAGCCGATGGCACCGAACATGGTCAGCGCATCGACCACCAGTTCCGGGAGCCGTCCGATCGCCGCGATGGCCGCCCCGGCGGCGGCGGTGTGGTGCTGCTCGACCGATTGTTCGGCACCGCGCACCGCATCCCAGGCCGACGCCGCGGCCAGTTCACTGTGGATGAACAGCATGGCGGCCTTGTGCTGCAGCGCCTGGAACGACCCGATGGGACGGCCGAACTGTTCGCGCACCTTGAGGTAGGCCACCACGTTGTCGACGCACCAGCGGGCGATACCCGCGGCCTCGGCCGCCATCAACCCGACGGTGTGGCACTGTGCGCGCACCGGGTCGATACCGGTGAGCACCTGCTCGACACCGATGCCCACGGCGGTACAGGTCAGCGTGCCGACATCGCGGGTCAGATCCGTCGGCTCCTCGGCGCGCACCGAGACCCCGGGTGTGTCGGGTCCCAGCACACACCACATCGGTTCACCGGCTTCGGTTTCGGCGTATGCGACGAGCCATGCCGCCGATGCCACCCCCAATTGCGGGCCGACCACACCGTCCAGAAGCCACCGGTCACCGTCGGGCACCGCCCGCAGTACGCCATCGGCCGGCAACAGCAGTGCGGCCGGTGCGCCGGCCGCGATCGCCGCCGCCGTCCTTGCGGCCGCGGGCTCGTCGACGACACCGGCAAGGACCGCTGCCGTGATCGCGGTGGACAGCAGCGGCCCCGGTAGCAACCCGTAACCCGCGGCGTCGACGACGCATGCGGCATCGGCATAACCACCACCCTGACCGCCGGCCTGCTCGGGCAGACCGATCGCGTGCAGGCCCTGGGCCACCAGCGCATCCCAGAACGCCGGCCGCGTCCCGGCGGCGAGGGCATCGAACTGCGAGCGGGTCAGTTCCAGTCCCCCGTGGCGGCGGGCGAACCCGGCCATCGCCTCGGTCAACTGGGATTGTTCGTCGGTCAGTGCGAGCGCCACGGATGGCTCCTATTCGGCTGCGGTGTAATGCAACAGGGTGATGTCGGCACCGTCGGGCTCGGTGAAGACCGGCGTCATCGGCATCCCGATCCGCAACCGCGCCGGGGCGACACCGACGATCTCGGTGGCCAGCCGTGGACCTTCGTGCCATTGCACGACACCGAGCAGATGCGGGACCGCGTCGGCGAACTGCGGTGCGACGGGTCGCTGTGCGACCGCGTAGCTGACCAAGGTGGCCTCCCCCGAGATCCGGCGCCATTGCAGATCATCGGCGAGGGTTCCGGGCGCGAGGACCCGCGGATAGAACACGTAGGCATCCAGTGACGGGGAGAACTGGATCCACACCTCTCGCCGGCGCAAGCCGTCCCAGAACGGTGCCGACGTCGGAGTCGGTATCGGAAGTGGTCGCTGCACGGCTAATCCCCCTCCAGCACAAGTGCTTCCTGTTCACTGAGCACACCGCCGTTGCCCGAGACGAAGGCCCGGTTGCAGTCGCGCACCTGGGTGCGCTCGGCACGGCCCATCAGCTGGCGGGTCGCATCGCAGACATGGTGCAGCCCACCGGCGTTGCCGGGTTGCCCGTAACCGAGCTGACCGCCGGCGGTGTTCATCGGAAAGTCACCGCGGAACGTCAGATCGTGGTCGGTGACGAACTGCATGCCCTTGCCCTTCTCGCAGAAGCCCGCGTCCTCCAGCGTCAGCAGCGCGGTGATGGTGTAGCAGTCATAGATCGACACCATGTCCATGTCGGCCGGGGTGAGCCCGGCCATCCCGAAGGCCGAGGCGGCCACCTTGACCATCGGTGTCTGCAACGGATCGGCGGCGTACACCGGTGACTTGTAGGGCACCCGCTCGCCGAACCCCTTGATCCAGACCGGGCGGTGGCGGCTCTTGCGGGCCAGTTCGGCATTGGTGACGAGCACGGCCGACCCGCCCATGCACGGCATGACGATCTCCAGCATGTGCAGCGGAGAGGCGATGATCGGGCTGTCCAGCACGTCGGCGACGGTCACCGGCTTGTCCCGGAACACCGCACCCGGGGTGTGATTGGCGTTGACCCGCTGGTCGACGACGATCTTGGCCATCGCAGACTCGTCGTAACCGTAAGCGGCGGCGTACATCTGGGCCACCTGGGCATAGGGCCCGTTCTGTCCGAGATAGCCGTAGGGGATCTCGAACTCCGCCTGCGGCGAGCCGTACCGAAAGCTGGAGGCGCCGTAGTACAGGGCGTCCCCGGGATCGTAAGGACGCTGCGCCGACATCGGGGTCAGATAGTTGGCCGGGATGGCGCACAGCACCGCCTGGCAGATGCCCAGTTCGATGGCCGCGGCCGCGCGCCACACCATCGCGGCCCCGGATGCTCCGCCCAGATCGACCAGCTCGGCGAAGTTGACCGCCAGTCCCAGATACTCGACGATCGTCGACGGGACGAACAGCTGGGATTCGGCGACCCCGCAGGTCACCAGGCCGTCGACCTGATCGACGGACAGTCCGGCATCGGCGACGGCGGCCGCGGCCAGTCGCGCCCACTGCTCGATGATGAACTCCGGCGCGCCGGACGGTTTCCGCGTCGCGGGCAGCTCGTGGAACCCGACGATGGCCGCCTCGCCGCGCAACCCCATGACACGTCCCCCTTCGGTCGACACCACCAGCGACATTATTAGAATGAGATTCTATTTTCAATCTGCGGGTTACGCTCCCGCCGCGGCGCTCGAGTGCGACGATCCGACCATGACTCCTGCACTGCGCATGGGGCGGCGGTTGCTCACGACGGTTCTCACCGTGGCGACGGCATTACTCATCACCGTCGCCACCACCCTGTCGATGGCCGTCGCGCTGGCCGCGACGGCGCTCATCGTGCCCGGTACCGGGACACCCAACGCCAATATCGTGGGCAACTACCTGGAGAACGCCAGGGATTACTACATCGCGCCGTTCAACCCGGCCTGCACCGCGGCCAACGACTGTGCGCTGCAGGGCATCGACTACCCGGCCCAGTTCTGGCCGATCCCGCTGCCGGGATGGGGCGGGCTCAGCGGGGCCAAATGGGATGTGTCCACCGGCGAGGGATTGGCCAACCTGAACTCGACCCTGGTCGACACGCTGGCCCAGAACCCGCCGAACACACCGGTGGTGCTGATGGGTTACTCGCAGGGCGGAAACATCGTCAGCCGCCAGAAGCGCAATCTCGGCTACCTGCCCAAGGATCAGACCTACCTGTCGTTCGTCATGATCGGCAACAGCAACCGACCCAACGGCGGCCTGTTCGAGCGGCTGGCGTTCTTGGGGCATGTCCCGATCCTGGATGCCACCTTCGGCCTGCCCGCACCGACGGACACCTGCGATCACATCTGCGCCACCGATATCGCCTTCGAGTACGACGGGGTGGCCGATTTCCCGCTCTACCCGATCAACGGGCTCGCGGTGCTCAACGCGATCGCCGGATTCTGGTACGTGCACGGCACCTACCTGGCCCCCAACGCCAACAGCGATGTCGGCGAACTTCCCGATGACTACACCCCCGAGGAACTGGCCGCCGAGGTCGCCGACCCCGACAACTGGCAGGAGCACGGCGACACCCGGTATGTCACCATCCCGACCAGGACGCTGCCGATCGTGCGGCCGTTCCTGGAATTCGCCTCGTTCACCAACACCGAATTCCTGATCAAGCCGATCGTGGCGCTGGTGTCACCGCTGCTGCGGGTGATCATCGACGCCGGCTACGACCGATCCTTGAGCTACGGCACACCGGCACCGTTCCGGCTCATCCCGCGGATCAACCCGATCACGTTCGCCAAGGACGTGGTCGAGGCCATCGACGAGGGAATCCATGCCGCGTTGGGCAGAAATCCTGCGCCGCAACAGGTTACGCCGAAGCCGGCACCGCGGGTCGAGGCCGCGACCGCCCAGTCGCCGGCCCGCGACGAACCGCGGGCACACCTCACCGGACTGCGCGGCCCGACCGGCGCCGAGGTGCTCGAGGCCGCACGCGACCGCGACACCGCCTCCACCGGCCACGACGACGAGCGCACCGAGGACGACGAGGCCGCCCTCGACGATGTCGTCACCGACGAGGGCTCCGGGAGCACCGACGATTTCGGGACCGAGGGCGCCGGGGCCGAAGACGCCGAGGATTTCGGGACCGACGACGCCGGGGAGACGAACACCACCGACGACGACGCGGAAACCGACCCGCCGGCGTCCACCGACGCCGAGGCGGCCTGACCCGCGAGCAGGCGCACCGACGCTGAACCGCGGGGGATTCAGCCGGTGTGCCTGCTCGTGTCGCTACCAGTTACTGAAGTCGCGCAACGCGGCGGCCAGCGACACCGGAACCCGAGCGGCGATCTTGGTGCCCTGCTCGATGTGCTCGGTCGACTCGATCCGGCCCTCGGCATGTACGCGTGCCACCAGGTCACCGCGGTCATAGGGCAGCGTCACATCGACGAAGGTGTCGGTCGGCTCGACCAGATCGGCCATCCGGGTGCGCAACTGCTCCAAGCCTTCACCGGTGTGCGCCGAGACGAACACCGCATCCGGCAGCGCCCGGCGCAACTGCGCCAGCGCCAGGTCACCAGCCGCGTCGATCTTGTTGACCACCAACAACTCCGGTGCCGGCGCCCCGTCGTGATCGCCGTACACGTCGCGGATCACCTCGCGCACGGCGGCGATCTGCGCCAGCGGGGTGGCATCGGAGCCGTCCACCACGTGCACGAGCAGATCGGCGTCGACCACCTCCTCCAGCGTGGACCGGAACGCCTCCACGAGCTGGGTGGGCAGGTGCCGGACGAATCCGACGGTGTCGGTCAACACGAACGGCCGACCGTCGGCGAGTTCACCGCGCCGGGTCGTCGGCTCCAGGGTGGCGAACAACGCGTTCTCCACCAGCACACCGGCCCCGGTCAGGGCATTGAGCAGGCTGGACTTGCCGGCATTGGTGTATCCGACGATCGCCACCTGCGGCATGTCGGAGGCCCGGCGCTGACCACGCTGGGTGTCGCGGATCTTCTTCATCTCGCGGATCTCGCGGCGCAGCTTGCTCATCCGCTCGCGAATGCGTCGCCGGTCGGTCTCGATCTTGGTCTCACCGGGACCACGGGTGCCCACGCCGCCGCCCGCACCACCGGCACGACCACCGGCCTGCCGCGACATCGACTCACCCCAGCCGCGCAGGCGCGGCAGCATGTACTCCATCTGCGCCAGTGACACCTGCGCCTTGCCCTCGCGGCTGGTGGCGTGTTGGGCGAAGATGTCCAGGATCAGCGCGGTGCGATCGATGACCTTGACCTTGACGGCCTTCTCCAAGGCGTTGAGCTGCGCCGGGCTCAGCTCACCGTCGCAGATGACGGTGTCCGCGCCGGTGGCGGTGACGATCTCACGCAGCTCGAGGGCCTTGCCGGAGCCGATGTAGGTCGAGGCGTCGGGTTTGTCGCGTCGCTGCACCAACCCTTCGAGCACCTCGGATCCGGCGGTCTCGGCCAACGCGGCCAACTCGGCCATGCTGGCGTCGACGTCGGCGGCGCTGCCCTCGGTCCAGACCCCGACCAGCACCACCCGTTCCAGGCGCAGCTGGCGGTACTCGACCTCGGAGATATCGGTGAGTTCGGTCGACAACCCGGCCACGCGGCGCAGGGCCGCGCGATCCTCCAGTGCCAGCTCGCCGGTACTGGGTGTCAGATGATTGGGTTCAGTCATATGTGCTTTCGATGGTGACACGCCGTCGGGCGCTCACGCATGTGAATAATCGCCTGCCAGTTCGCCGTGCGCGACAAGGACCGACGGGCCGCGCAGGAAACTGGTCGCGGCCGTGATCGCGACCTCGACCTCGCCACCGGGGATGCGCACCCGCAGCGAGCCGGTGTCCTCGCCCTGATCGACCAGTGCGGCGAGCGCCGCCGCGACGGTTCCCGTTCCACAGGAACGGGTTTCGCCCACACCACGCTCATGCACGCGCATGGTGACCACGCCGGCGTCCGGCCGGGTGAGCACCTCGACGTTGACGCCCTCGGGAAACTGGACCGGGTCGAACGACACCGGCGCCGCGACATCGAGTACGCCCAGTTCGGCCACGCTCAGATCGGTGACGCAGGCCAGATGGGGATTGCCGACATCGACGCCGAGGCCTTCGAAGGTGCGGCCACCCACCACCGCCGACCCCGAGCCCAGCCGGTTGGCCTTGCCCATGTCGACGGTCACCTCGGCGCGCGTGCCGTCCTGCGCGTCGAATCCGTGCACCACCACTGGACGGGGACCGGCCGGCGAACCGACGACGAACTCGTCACCGCGCTCCAGCCCGGAGGCCCGCAGATAATGCGCGAAGACCCGAACCCCGTTACCGCACATCTGCGCGATCGAACCGTCGGCGTTGCGGTAATCCATGTACCAGTCGGTGCCGGCCACCCCCTCTGGCAGTGCGGCGAAAACCCCCGCGGCCCGTGCCGCCGCGGCGGTGGTGACCCGCAGCACCCCGTCGGCGCCCAGACCGCGGCGCCGGTCGCACAGCGCGGCGACCCACGCGGGCGTCAACGCGAGGCGGGCGTCGAGGTCGGGCAGCACGACGAAATCGTTCTGCGTCCCGTGCCCCTTGGCGAACGGGATGGCGGGCGTCATCTGTCCAGGATACTCAGCGCCGCGTCGACGAGATCGGCGCGCGCACCGTCGAGCCAGTGCACCCGGTGATCGCGTCGGAACCACGACCGCTGCCTGCGCACGTACCGCCGGGTGCCCAGGAAAGTAGCCTCCTGCGCCTGCCGGAAGCCTGGGTCGTCACCGGCGTCCAGGGCGGCCAGCACCTGGGCGTACCCGAGCGCACGGGCAGCCGTGACGCCGTCGCGCAGACCCCTGCCGATCAGGGCCTGCACCTCGGCCACCAGGCCCTCGGCGAACATGGCCTCGGTGCGCAACGTCAGTCTCTCGTCGAGAGCGCTTGTCTCCCAGTCCAAGCCGATGATCTCGGTGCCCCAGCGCGGGTTGCCGATGCGCGGCGCGGACGCCGCGAACGGCTCGCCCGTCAGCTCGACGACCTCCAGTGCCCGCACGATACGCCGCCCGTCGGTGTCCAGGATGGCCGCACCGGCGGCGGGGTCCAGCCAGCTGAGCTCGGCATGCAGCGCGGCGACGCCGACCTCGGCCAACCGGGCCTCCCAGCGCGCCCGCACGGCCGGATCGGTGGCAGGGAACGACCACTGGTCCAGCAACGACTGGATGTAGAGCATCGATCCGCCGACGATCACCGGGACGGCAGCTCGCGCCATGATCGCCTCGATATCGGCGGCCGCGCGTTGCTGATAGCGCGCCACCGAGGCGTTCTCGGTGACGTCGAGGACATCGAGCTGGTGGTGGACGATCCCCAGTCTCTGCTCGGGCGGCAGTTTGGCGGTGCCGATGTCCATACCGCGGTAGAGCTGCATGGCGTCGGCATTGACGATCTCACCGCCGAGTCGCTGCGCCAGCGCCAGCGCCAGCGCCGATTTACCGGTCCCGGTCGGCCCGATGACGGCGATGGGACGGATCGGCAGGCTCATACCTTCCACGCGCCCACGAAGTAGCCGACCCCGTAGGGCGCGCCGCGGTACAGCTCGGTCGCCGCGACCGGGGACGCCCCGACCAGGCCCGTGAGCACCCGGTAGGCGTGGCATCCCACCGCCGGGGCGGCCGCACGGTGCACCGCCGCGGCGTCCCCGGCGGCCAGCGCGTCGTCGAGAGCGCCCTGCGCGGGCACCGACTCCGGCTCGAATCCCCCCGGTGCGGACGCGGTCAGGGTGTTGGCGCCGTCGGCGACGACGAGGACCCCCACCGGATCGGCGGACGCGTCGAGCAGCGTGCGCAGCCGCCGACCCGCGTCGACGCCGTCGGCTCCGTAGAGGCGCACCTCGGCGGTGGCGGTCGGCGCCACCTGGGCGCGCACCCAACCGGTGATCAGCGCGGCCAGCGGAAGCTCGGTCACCGGGCCGTCGGCCTGCGGTGACAATGCCACCGGCACATCGGCCCCATATCCGGCGAACGTGCCGACGGCGTGCGAACCGATGATCGCCTCGGTGACACCGGATGCGATGGCCACCCAGCGCTCCGGCAGCTGAGCGGTCGCGGTCAGCACCGCCGCACGCAGATCGGCCACCTCGGCCGCGGCCGCTCCGGCCAACTCCGGCACCAGGATCGGCGCCGACGGGATCAATGCAATGGCCGCCAACACATCTTCACGCTATCGTCCCGCCGATACCTGCCCGTCGGCCCAGCCCGCCTCACCGCGCGCCAGCGCCGCGGTCGCCAGCACCATCACCGTCACGGCGGCCACCAGGGTGACCCAGCCCGCCTCACCCGGGCGCAGCGTCTCGCCGAGCACCACGACGCCGAGCGCGGAGGCCACCACCGGTTCGGTGACCGTCATCGTCGGCAGCGACGCAGTCAGGGCGCCGGCCCGGAAGGCCGCCTGCTGATAGGCGGTGCCGGCGACGGCGACCAGCGCCCAGGCGTAGAGCTCCGGGGTGCGCAGCAGGTCGGCGAGGCCGTCACCGAGCCGGTCGACCACGCCCTTGGTGAGGATGGCGAAAACACCCCACAGCGCGCCGGAGACGACGGACAGCAGGATCGCGCCGAGCGGCCGGCCCGCCCAGATCCGCGCGCCGATGATGCACAGCACCAGCACCGGGCCCAGGACGGCGCCGACGCCGAGCCACACCTCGGTACCGGCCCGGGCCTGCCCGGCCGTCGGGTTGCCGACCGTCACGATCACCGCCACCGACGCCGCCAGCAGCACCGCCCATGTCCATTCGAACCGGCTTACCCGGTGCCGGTTGGCCCGCGCGTTGAGCGGCAGGGCGAACAGCAGCGAGGTGACCAGCAGCGCCTGCACCAGCAGCACCGAACCCAAGCCCAGCGCGGCGGCCTGCAGACCGAAGCCCAGCGCGGACACCAGGCTGCCGATCCACCAGCCACGGTCGCGCAGCAGGCGCAGGAACAGCTGCAGGTGGCTGACATCCTCGTCGGTGACCTCATGCGCCGAGCGTTGGTGGATGACATCGCCGATGGCGATGAACGCGGCGGCGCCGAGCGCCAGCAGTGCGGCGATGTCCGCCTTGTCCAACGCGTCCTCCTGAAGGTTCGGGTCCTGAGGGTGCCGGTAAACACATGCCGATCGCAACCGCGGTTTCCGCCGACCTGCTTGAATAGCGGGCGGAAGCAATCCGGCGCCGCGTCGCGCGGCAGGTGCGTGGGTCAGACCACGCGGAGTGCGAGGAAGACTATGACAACCAGCGACTCAGGTTCGGGCGAGACCACCGCGGCATCGGCTCCGAAGCCCAAACCCATCCCCCGGCCCGGCCCGCGGCCCGCACCCCACCCCCGACCCGCGGCGGCGGCGCCTGCGCCGGCCGTGCCGGCGTCGGTCGACCCGCACCGGTTCGGCCGCGTCGAGGACGACGGCACCGTCGTGCTCATCACCTCGGCCGGCGAGCGGGTCATCGGGTCCTGGCAGGCCGGTGACGCCGAGGCCGCGTTCGCACACTTCGGGCGTCGCTATGACGACCTGAACACCGAGGTGGCGCTGCTGGAGACGCGGTTGGCCGCCGGCACCGGGGATGCCCGCAAGATCAAGTCTGCGGCCGCCGCGCTGCTGGAGACGCTGCCGACCGCGGCGGTACTCGGCGATGTGGACGCCGTGGCGGCCCGGTTGACCGGCATCGTCGAACACGCCGACGGGGCGGCCGCCGAGGAGCGCGCGCGTCGCGATGAGCACCGGGCCGCCCAGACCGCCCGCAAGGAGGCGCTGGCCGCCGAGGCCGAGGAGATCGCGAACGCGACCGGTCAGTGGAAGGCCGCCGGTGACCGGCTGCGCGCGATCCTGGACGAATGGCGCACCATCACCGGCCTGGACCGTAAGACCGATGACGCGCTGTGGAAGCGCTACTCGGCCGCGCGTGAGACGTTCAACCGCCGCCGCGGCTCGCACTTCGCCGAGCTGGACCGGGAACGGGTGGGTGCCCGGCAGGCCAAGGAAGCGCTGTGTGAGAGGGCCGAGGCGCTGCGCGACTCGACCGACTGGGCGGCGACCGCCGCGGTGTTCCGCGATCTGCTGAGTCAGTGGAAGGCGGCCGGCCGCGCGGCCAAGGATGTCGACGACGCACTGTGGGCGCGCTTCAAGGCGGCCCAGGACACCTTCTTCACCGCGCGCAATGCCGTCCACGCCGAACGCGACGCCGAGTTCACCGCCAACGCCGAGGCCAAGGAAAAGCTGCTGGCCGAGGCCGAGCGCATCGACATCTCCGATCCGAAGGCGGCACAGGCGGCGTTGCGCGCCATCGGCGACAAATGGGACGCCATCGGCAAGGCGCCCCGCGAGCGGTCGGCGGATCTGGAACGCCGGCTGCGCGCCGTGGAGAAGAAGGTCCGCGACGCCGGCACCGTCGACCACACCGACGCCGAGGCGCAGGCCCGCGCCGATCAGTTCCGTGAGCGTGCCGAGCAGTTCGAGCGCCAGGCCGAGAAGGCCGCGGCCGCCGGCAAGACCAAGGACGCCGAGAAGGCCCGCGCCAGTGCCGCGCAGTGGCGGGAGTGGGCGGAGACGGCGGCCGAGGCCGTCACCAAGAAGCGCTAGTCCTGATCGTCGTCGAGCAGCGTCTTGCGCTGCTGCTGCGCGATCGCCGCGCGGCGTTCCTCTTCGGCACTCAGATGCACCGCGGTTCGCGTCCACACCACCCGGGCCCAGTGGAAGGCCAGCACCAGCACCGCGATCCAGGCGATGATCAGCCCGAGCCCGGGTCCGGGCAGGTCACCGCCGGCGGTCTGTCGCGACCACACCGCCAGCATGCCGGCCGGGCAGGCCACCGCGGTGCCGGCCAGCGCGATCCAGGCCAGCGTCCAGCGCCGGGTCAACAGCGCCAGGATCGAGAAGCCGACACCGAACACCAGTGTCAGCCAGACGAATACGCGCGAGGGCAGCGACAGCCCGTCCGCGTGCGCGACATCGCTGCCGATCAGCACGTCCAGTCCGCGCGAGGAACCGGTGTGCGGCAGGATGAACGTCACCAGCAGGACGAAGACGCAGATCGCGACCACCAGCGCCCGTGCGCCCGGGTCGATCTCGGCGGCGACGCGACGTTCGGCGGCCTCCAGGTCATCCTTGAACTCTTCGAAGTCCGATGAATTCTTGTCACTCACAATGTGCATCCAGACGTCGAACATCCCGGGACGGATGTGGTGGCGACCGGCGGCGCGCCGATACCGGGCATCCCCAGCCCGACGCCGGTGACCGGGCGCCGACCGGCGGCGTGCGCGTCACCGGCACGTGTGCGGCGATGCGTCAGGACCGGGCCGTCGGCGACCAGGAAATGCGGGGCCGCACGGGTCACGGTGGTGGTGACGATGTCACCGGGGCGGATATCGGCGCCGGCGGCGTCGAAGTGCACCAGGCGGCCGTCGCGGGCGCGGCCGGACAGCCGGGCGGTGGCGGCGTCCTTGCGGCCTTCACCGGCGGCGACCAGCAATTCGACCTCGCGACCGACCTGGGCCTTGTTCTCGGCCCAGGAGATCTGCTCCTGCAGTTCGATGAGCCGCTGATAGCGTTCGCCGACAACCTCTTTGGGGAGTTGGTCAGCCAGCACCGCGGCCGGCGTGCCGGGCCGCTTGGAGTACTGGAAGGTGAACGCGCTGGCGAACCGAGCCTGGGCGACAACGTCGAGGGTGGCCTGGAAATCCTCTTCCGTCTCCCCCGGGAATCCGACGATGATGTCGGTGGTGATGGCGGCGTGCGGGATCGCGGTGCGGACGCGGTCGATGATGCCGAGGAACTTCTCGGCGCGGTAGGACCGGCGCATGGCCTTGAGGATGCGGTCCGAACCGGACTGCAGCGGCATGTGCAGCGTCGGGCAGACATTGGGCGTCGTCGCCATGGCCTCGATGACGTCGTCGGTGAATTCGGCCGGGTGCGGCGAGGTGAACCGCACCCGCTCCAGGCCGTCGATACCGCCGCAGGCGCGCAACAACTCGGCGAAGGCTCCCCGGTTACGCGGGATCTGCGGGTCGGCGAACGACACGCCGTAGGCGTTCACATTCTGTCCGAGCAGCGTGATCTCGAGCACACCCTGGTCGACCAGGGTGCTCACCTCGGCCAGGATATCGCCGGGCCTGCGGTCCACCTCCTTACCGCGAAGGGCGGGCACGATGCAGAACGTGCAGGTGTTGTTGCAGCCGACCGAGATGGAAACCCAAGCCGCATAAGCCGATTCGCGAGCCGCCGGCAGCGCCGACGGGAATTCCTGTAGCGCCTCGGCGATCTCGACCTGGGCAACGCGTTGATGACGGGCCCGCTCCAGCAGCACCGGTAGCGAACCGATGTTGTGTGTGCCGAACACCACGTCGACCCAGGGCGCCTTCTTCAGCACGGTGTCGCGGTCCTTCTGGGCCAGACATCCGCCGACGGCGATCTGCATGTCGGGATCGGACGCCTTACGCGGGGCGAGGTGGCTGAGGTTGCCGTAGAGCTTGTTGTCGGCGTTCTCCCGCACGGCGCAGGTGTTGAACACCACGATGTCGGCGTCGGTGCCGTCGGCGGCGCGGGCATAGCCTGCCGCTTCCAACAGCCCGGACAGTCGTTCCGAGTCGTGCACATTCATCTGGCACCCGTAGGTGCGGACTTGATAGGTGCGCACGGCGGCGTCGGCCGGGTGCGAACCCGCCGGTATGTCTGCAGCCACCATGGAAGTCACGACGTTCATGTTACGGGGGTGTCGATACGCCCCATCGGCAGCATTACCTGGGTAGGGTCTGAGCCCATGACCACCGCGGCTTCGGTCCCGATGATCTCGCTACAGGCTGTCAACAAGCATTTCGGCGATCTACACGTGCTCAAGGACATCAACCTCGATGTCCCGCGCGGGCAGGTCGTCGTGGTGCTCGGCCCGTCGGGTTCGGGCAAATCAACGTTGTGCCGCACCATCAACCGGCTCGAGCCGATCGATGACGGCACCATCTCCATCGACGGCGAGGTGCTGCCCGAGGAAGGCCGCAAGCTGGCCCATCTGCGCTCCGACGTCGGGATGGTGTTCCAGTCGTTCAACCTGTTCGCGCACAAGACGATCATCGAGAACGTCATGCTCGCGCCGGTCAAGGTGCGCAAGATGGGCAAGGACAAGGCCCGCGCCGAGGCGATGAAGCTGCTCGACCGGGTGGGCATCGCCAGTCAGGCCGAGAAGTACCCCGCGCAGCTGTCCGGTGGGCAGCAGCAGCGCGTGGCGATCGCCCGCTCGCTGGCGATGAGCCCGAAGGTGATGCTGTTCGACGAACCCACCAGCGCGCTCGATCCGGAGATGATCAAAGAGGTGCTGGCCGTCATGACCGACCTGGCGACCGAGGGCATGACGATGCTGGTGGTGACCCATGAGATGGGTTTCGCGCGGCGCGCCTCCCACCGCGTCGTGTTCATGGCCGACGGCGCGATCGTCGAAGACGCCGAGCCCGAAGAGTTCTTCGGCAATCCCAAGTCCGATCGTGCCAAGGACTTCCTCGGCAAGATTCTCAACCACTGAATCGAAGGAGCACGCAATGTCATTTCGCGTTCGGGCGGCGGCCGCCGCCGTCCTGGCCGCAGCGCTTCCGCTGACCCTGGCCGCCTGCGGTGGCGGGTCCGGTGGCGACGAGAACAAGGTCGTCATCGGCACCAAGTTCGATCAGCCCGGCCTGGGCCTGAAGAACCCCGACGGCACCATGAGCGGTTTCGATGTCGACGTGGCAACCTACGTCGCCGAGCAGCTGGGCTATACGCCCGAGCAGATCGAGTGGAAGGAATCGCCGTCGAGCCAGCGCGAGACGCTGATCCAGAACGGGCAGGTGGACTTCATCGTGGCCACCTACTCGATCACCGATGCGCGCAAGGAGAAGGTCAGCTTCGCCGGGCCGTACCTGATCACCGGTCAGAGCTTGCTGGTACGTGCCGACGACAACGAGATCGTCGGGGCCGAGTCGTTGGAGAACAACAAGAAGCTGTGCTCGGTGACGGGATCCACCCCGGCGCAGCGCATCAAGGACAAGTACCCGGGCGTGCAGTTGCAGCAGTACGACACCTACTCGGCGTGTGTCGAGGCGCTCAAGAGCGGTGCGATCGACGCGGTGACCACCGACGAGGTGATCCTGGCCGGCTACGCCGCCCAGGAGCCCGGCACCTTCAAGCTCGTCGGCGAACCGTTCTCCGAGGAGCGTTACGGGATCGGCCTGAAGAAGGACGACACCGAGATGCAGACCAAGATCAACGACGCGATCACCAAGATGGAGACCGACGGCGCGTGGGCCGCGGCCTTCGAGAAGAACCTCGGCCCGGCCGGTATCGCGACCCCCGAACCGCCCGCCGTCGACAAGTAGTCGCCGCGCGTGCAGGTTTTCAGCGAGTATCAGGACCGGATCTTCGCCGCGTTCCTGGTGACCATCGAACTCACGGTGTACTCCGGTATCGGTGCACTGGTGCTGGGCACCGTGCTGGCCGCCATGCGGCTGTCGCCGGTGCCGGTGATGCGGGGTGTGGGCACCACGTATGTGAACGTGGTGCGCAACACCCCGCTGACCCTGATCCTGGTGTTCTGCTCGCTGGGTCTGGCCAACACGCTGCACATCACGTTGACCGATCCGGAGTCGCCGACCTCCATCATCGACAGCAACTTCCGGTTGGCGGTGCTCGGTTTGACGGTCTACACCGCGGCGTTCGTCTGTGAGGCGATCCGTTCCGGGGTGAACACGGTGCCGATGGGTCAGGCCGAGGCGGCGCGTTCGCTCGGCCTGACCTTCACCCAGAATCTGCGGATCATCCTGCTGCCGCAGGCCTTCCGGGCGGTGATCATCCCGCTGGGTTCGGTGTTGATCGCGCTGACCAAGAACACCACCATCGCCTCGGCGATCGGGGTGGCCGAGGCGGCGCTGCTGATGAAGGAGATGGTGGAGAACACCTCGGCGCTGCTGGTGGTCGGCGGGATTTTCGCGATCGGGTTTGTGATCCTGACCCTGCCGATGGGTCTGTTCTTCGGTTGGTTGGGCAAACGTTGGGCGGTGCTTCGGTGATGAGCGCTTGCGCGAAGAACAGCGGGCACATGAGCGCTTGCGCGAAGAACAGAGGGCACATGAGCGCTTGCGCGAAGAACGGACAAATATGAGCGCGGGTTCGTCAGTTCTGTTCGATGCGCCGGGGCCCCGGGCGCGCAAGGTCAACATGGCGCTCGCGGTCGTCACGGTCGTGGTGTTCGCCGCGATCCTGGCCTGGGTGGCGTGGAAGTTCGCCGCCGCCGGTCAGTTCGACGCCGCCAAGTGGGAGCCGTTCTTCACCGGCAATCTGTGGACGACGTACGTGCTGCCCGGTATCGAGGGCACGCTGACCGCGGCGGCGGTGTCGATCGTGCTCGCCCTGGTGCTCGGCTGCCTGCTGGGTGTGGGGCGGTTGTCACCGGTGCGGGCGGTGAGCTGGACCTGCGGTGTCTTCGTGGAGTTCTTCCGCGCGGTGCCGGTGCTCATCATGATGCTGTTCTCTTACGCGCTCTTCGCGATGTACGGGGTGTTCGCCTCGGAGTATCTGGCGTTGGCCGGCGTCATCACCGGCCTGACGCTGTACAACTCGGCGGTGATCGCCGAGATCGTGCGTACCGGTGTGCACGCACTGCCGCGCGGGCAGGCCGAGGCCGCCTCCGCGCTGGGGATGACGTGGTCGCAGACGATGGCCAACGTGCAACTGCCACAGGCGATCACTTCGATGCTGCCGGTGCTGGTGTCGCAGATGGTGGTGGTGCTCAAGGACACCGCGATCGGGTATCAGATCACCTTCGTCGAGATGGTGCGTCAGGCGCAGAGCGTCGGATCGGCCTACGGCAACTACATTCCGGCACTCATGGTCATCGCGGCGTTGATGATCGGACTGAACTTCGCACTGTCGGCGTTCGCCACGCGGCTCGAGGCACGGCTGCGCCGATCGAAGAAGGGACCCGAACCGCTGGAGGCCAAGCCGTTGTCGCAGGACGGCTCAGCGCTCTGACGGTCGGCCCAGCGCCAGACCGGCGCAGGAGATGAACGCCGCACACACCATCACGATCCCCAACGGACCGGCCGTGTGTTCGCCGGCCAGGCTGACCAATGGCGATACCGCGGCGGCGAGCAGGAACTGGGTGGCTCCGAGCACGGCCGATGCGGTGCCGGCCGCGCGGGGTGCGGCCGACAGGGCCAGGGCCGTGGCGTTGCCGAAAACCAGGCCCATGCCCGCGACGGCGGTGAACAACGGCAGCGCCAGCCACCCGGCCGGGATGCCGGTCAGCGAGATGGTGAGCACGGCGATGCTGGACACCAGGATGAGCGCCAGCCCGGCGGCGGCCAGTGGCCGCGGGTCCACCCGCGCCGACAGCCGGGCGCTAAGCGCACTCATCAAGAGCAACCCGAAAGCGTTGACCCCGAACATCGCCCCGTACTGCGCCGACAACAGACCCATCATCGTCTGATAGACGAACGGTGAGGCCGAGATGTAGGCCATCATCACCGCGAACGCGAACCCGAAGGCCAGTAGGTTGCCGAGATAGACGCGTTGGCTCAGGTCGCGCAGAGGCGAACCGGCGGTGGCCCTGTCGGCCCGCAATGCACTGCGGCGCTGCGCAGTGTGGGTTTCGCGGATGACCGTCAGAGCGGCGATCAGCATCACCACGACCAACGCCAGGATGACCGCCAGGGCACCGCGCCAACCCACCGGGCCGACCAGGAAACCGCCGGCCAACGGTGCGGCGATCGGCGCGACACCGCCGACGATCATCATCAGGCTGAATGCGCGCGCGGCGGCGCGCCCGGATGCCAAGTCGGAGATGATGGCCCGACCGATCACCATGCCTGCCGCGCCGGTGAGACCCTGGGCGAAGCGGGCAACGATGAGCACCTCGACGGTCGGGGCAAGGGTGGCGACGAGGCTCGCCCCGACACAGACGACGGCGCCGATCAGCAGCGGCTTGACCCGGCCGAACCGGTCCGACAGCGGACCGAAGATCAACTGTCCACCGGCCAGTCCGAGCAGGAACGCCGTCAAGGTCAGCTGCACGTCGGTGGCCGTGGTCTGCAAGTCGGTGACCATCTGCGGGAAGGCCGGCAAGTAGAGGTCGGTGGCGAACGGCGCGACCGCCGACAACAGCGCGAGGGTGACCAGCAGTCCGGGTGTAATGCGCGGCGCGGTGCCGGTACGCGCCGGGGCGTCGACGGATGTCGTCATACAGCATCTCCAGACATAGTTATCATTTGATAGTTATATTTCTATAACTATCAGGTAGGGTGACATCCATGCAAGCTCGATCGCGTCACACTGAACGGTTGGCCGACCTCGCCGACCTGGTGCTAGCGGTATCGCGTGCCATCAAGGCCCGCACGGCGGCAGACCCGTCCGTGCTCGATCTGTCGGCCACCGAGGTGACGGTGCTGCGCTTCATCGACCATCACCCCGACTCCAGCCCGAGTGTGGTGGCCGCCGGAACCGGTCTGCAGCGCAGCAACATGAGCCGGGCACTGCGCGATCTGGAGGCCAAAGGTTTGGTGCGGCGCGCCACCGACCCGGCCGACAGTCGCCAATCACTGTTGCGGTCCACCGATCTTGCCGCGCAGAATCTGGCGCGCATCCGGGCAGTCTGGGCGTCGATCCTCGATGCGGCACTCGACGGCCGAGAGGATGTCGACGCGGCGATACGACTACTCGGCTCCGTGGAACGCGGTCTCTACTAGGAACTCTCGGGCCACGCCCGGAGCGACCGATCAGCGATGGCGTGCAGATCCTCGCCGGAGGCACCACTGCGCGCCTGCACCGCGATCCCCTGACACGTCGCGGCGATCCAGCGGGCCAATTCGACCGGGTCCTCGCCGGGAATCTCACCTGCCGCCTGCGCCTGCGCGAACCGTTCGGCGAGCACGGTGACGGCGGCCTCGCGCATCTCGGCGAGTTCACAGCCGCCCTGCACCAGCAGACAGCCGGCCGGGTGGCCGGGCCGGATCGTGGCATCGGCCGCCCCGTGCACCATCGCTCGCGCGACGTCGCGGGCAGTGGGCATCCGCAGCGCCGCGGCGGCGTAGTTGCCATAGCCGGCCACGTAGTGCTCGGCGGCGCGGCGGAACAGATCCTCCTTCGACCCGAACGCGGCATACAGGCTGCGCCGGTTGACGCCCGTGGCGTCGGTGAGATCGCTGACCGACACGCCGTCGAAGCCGTGTTCCCAGAACAGGCGCGTGGCGATGTCGAGCACCTGCTCGGGCCGGAACCCCCTGGGTCGACCGACCGCCATCTCGCCTCCCTATGTGATGTGGACCACACCCGGAATGATTATCGCACTGCGGTACTTGACCTGGACAGAATTAATAACCGATCGGTTCGAAAGAACCTTCCGACCCGGAGGACACCATGACCGACACCACCACACCGCTGGCCGGACGACGCGCGCTGGTCACCGGCGCGTCCCGCGGCATCGGCGCCGAGATCGTGCGGCGACTGGCCGCCGACGGTGCCTCGGTCGCGTTCACCTACAACTCCTCGCCGGCCCCGGCCGAGGAACTGGTCGCCGAACTGACCGACGCGGGCGCCAAGGTGGTGGCCATCCAGGCCGATGCCGCCGACGCCGAGGCGACGGCAGCGGCGGTCGACACCGCGGTGGCCGAACTCGGCGGCCTGGACATCCTGGTCAACAACGCCGGTGTCGCGTCCGGCGCGCTCATCGAGGACTTCACGCTCGACGAGTTCGACCGGATCGTGAACGTCAACGTGCGCGGGGTGTTCGTCGCCACCAAGGCCGCCGTACCGCATCTGGGAAAGGGCGGCCGCATCATCAACATCGGCAGTGTGAACGCCGAGAGTGTTCCGTTGCCCGCCTTCTCGGTCTACGCGCTGTCCAAGGCGGCCGTCGCCGGCTTCACCCGGGGCCTGGCCCGCGAACTGGGGCCGCGCGGTATCACCGTCAACAACATTCAGCCGGGGCCGATCGCCACCGACATGAATCCCGCCGAGGGTCCGCTGGCCGAGCAGATGACCCCGCTCCTGGCCGTCGGCCACTACGGCCAGACCGGTGATATCGCCAGTGCCGTGGCGTTCTTGGCCTCACCGGAAGCCGGCTACGTCACCGGCATCGCCCTGAACGTCGACGGCGGCTTCCTGATCTGAGGTCACACGGCGCGCCGCTCGCGCTCCTGCGCGAGCTGCGTGCTGACCACGTCGAAGGCCATGCCCT
This sequence comes from Mycobacterium sp. NPDC003323, assembly GCF_053589535.1. Lineage (NCBI taxonomy): Bacteria > Bacillati > Actinomycetota > Actinomycetes > Mycobacteriales > Mycobacteriaceae > Mycobacterium > Mycobacterium sp. NPDC003323. The sequence goes on along the minus strand of NZ_JBSFSB010000001.1, from coordinate 771,888 downwards.
GGCTGTAACCGCGGCGGGCCAGCATGGCGACCAGCCGCCGCGTCACCTTCAGCTCGTCATCGAGCCGTTCGCGGCGCAGCTTGGCGGCCACCAGCTGCTCGGCCTGCACCCGCCACTCCCCCGCGTCGACGCTGTCGAGCGTCGATGCGATCAGCTCGGCGTCGACACCCTTGGTCCGCAGCTCGGCGGCCAAGGCGCGCTTGCCTTTTCCACTGTTGGTGCGGCGGCTGCGCACCCACTCCTGCGCGAAGGCTGCGTCATCGAGCAGTCCGACCTCGACGAGACGATCGAGCACCCGGACGCCGACATCCTCCGGATAGCCTCGCTTGGCCAATTGGGCTTCCAGTTCGGCGCGGGTACGGGCTCGAACGGTGAGCAGGCGCAGGCACACATCCCGCGCCTGCTCATCCCGTTTGGGTCCAGCCGGCTCAGAAGTCGACGGGGGCGGGGAGAACGTCATCATCGGTCAGCACGGCACCGATACCGAGCTTCTCCTTGATCTTCTTCTCGATCTCGTTGGCCACGTCGACGTTCTCCAGCAGGAACTTTCGGGCATTCTCCTTACCCTGGCCCAGCTGCTCGCCCTCATAGGTGAACCACGAGCCGGACTTGCGGATGAAGCCGTGCTCGACACCCATGTCGATCAGCGAGCCCTCGCGGCTGATGCCCTGGCCGTACAGGATGTCGAACTCGGCCTGCTTGAACGGCGGCGACACCTTGTTCTTGACAACCTTGACCCGGGTGCGGTTACCGACGGCGTCGGTTCCGTCCTTCAGCGTCTCGATACGACGCACGTCCAGGCGCACCGAGGCGTAGAACTTCAGCGCCTTACCACCGGTGGTGGTCTCGGGCGAGCCGAACATGACGCCGATCTTCTCGCGCAGCTGGTTGATGAAGATCGCGGTGGTGCCCGAGTTGTTCAGCGCACCGGTCATCTTGCGCAGCGCCTGGCTCATCAGGCGGGCCTGCAGGCCGACGTGGCTGTCACCCATCTCGCCCTCGATCTCGGCACGTGGCACCAGGGCCGCCACCGAGTCGATGACCAGGATGTCCAGCGCGCCCGAGCGCACCAGCATGTCGGCGATCTCCAAGGCCTGCTCACCGGTGTCGGGCTGGGACACCAGCAACGCATCGGTGTCCACGCCGAGCTTCTTGGCGTACTCCGGATCGAGCGCGTGCTCGGCGTCGATGAACGCCGCGATACCGCCGGCGGCCTGGGCGTTGGCCACGGCATGCAGTGCCACGGTGGTCTTACCCGAGGATTCCGGACCGTAGATCTCGATGACGCGGCCGCGCGGCAGACCGCCGATGCCCAGCGCCACGTCCAGGGAGATGGAGCCGGTGGGAATGACCGAGATCGGCTGGCGCACCTCTTCACCGAGGCGCATCACCGAGCCCTTGCCGTAGTTCTTCTCGATCTGGGCCATCGCCAGTTCGAGTGCTTTTTCGCGATCGGGAGCCTGTGGCGCCATGGGAGTACCTCTCCGGTAGTCGTGCGGTTGACCGGGGTTCCGGTCGGTTGGCTGTGAGACTAGAACGCACCACCGACAAGTGACCGCGGTCGAACGATCACCAGACTAACGAACAGGTGTTCGAAGGCAAGGAGACACGCCGCCGACGCGGCGGGCGAGACGAAAGCTCACCACTGATCGCGCGGCACCTCGAAGTCCGCACACAGCGCCCGCCACACGTCCCGGGGGTCCACACCGGCCTCGATGGCCTCGGCAGCGGTTCGCCCACCGAGTGCGCTGAGCACGTGGTCGACGAGCACCGATGCCCCGTAGGCGGCACCGAACTGACCGGTGACACGTTCGTTGAACTCGGTGAGACGCACGCCGCCAACCTACCGACTCGCCGCCAACACGTCATGGCACACCCGTACCGGATCGGCGATCCCGGCGGTGTGCTCGCCCGCCCGGCGCGCGGCGCCACGGTAGGCCGGATCGGCCAGCACGGTTGCCACCGCCGACGTCAGCGATTCGACCGTCAGCGGCCGAATCAACTGCCCGAGACCCTGGCGCACAACACGATTGGAGATCTCCCACTGATCCCCACCGCCGGGCACGGTCACCAGCGGCACTCCGTGCAGCAACGCCTTGGACACGATGCCGTGCCCACCTCCGCAGACCAGCACATCGGCATGCGCCAACAGTTCGTCCTGGCGCCCCAGCCCGACCACCGCCCACGGCGGGACATCCAGATCGTCTCCGTTGAGCCGCGATATCGCCACCCGCAGCCCCTCGGGCAGGCCGCGCCCGGGCCCGAGTCCGCTCAGCGCCAGTTCGGCCAGACCGGCGGCGCCGGTCACCGCGGTGGAGGGCGCAACCACGACCAGCGGGCCGTCCCCCGGCGGGGGGCTCAACACCGCATCGGTGGGCTCGAAGTGCAATGGGCCGACGATGACGGCCTCATCCGGCCAGTCCGGGCGGGGTACCTCGAGTGCGGGCAGCGTGGCGATCAGGCGCCGCAACGGGCCCGGATCGCGGGCGGGCAACCCGATATCCACCCGGGCCCGGGCCCGGTGCCGATGCCCGGCGCGGATGGAGCGCGCGGTCAGCGCCCGCATCACCGTGTCGCGCAGCCGGCCGCGCACCCCGACACCGGGTGCCAGCCCACTGCCCAGCGGCGGCAACCCCTTCGACGGCAGGTACAGCGGGTGCGGATTCAGCTCGATCCAGGGCAGTCCGATCAACTCGGCGGCCAACCCGCCACAGGCAGTGATCACATCCGAGACCACCAGATCGGGCGACAGGGAGCGCAGCCCGCTCTCGTTCAGCACGGCCATTCGTGCGGCCCGGCGGTGAATCTTGGCCCCGGCGTCGGCATCATCGTCATCGGCGTCGGGATCCAGCCCCGCCAACAACACGGCGTCGATCCCGGCCGCCCGCGCCACGTCCAGCCACTGCGCACCGGTGAACAGCGTCGCCGAATCCCCCGCGGTGGCGAACAGGCGGCACAGCGCGATGGCCGGGAACGCATGCCCGGGATCCGGTCCGGCCACAACAGCTACACGCACGCCGCCCACCCTGTCACATACCCTGAGGTACATGACCGACCAGGCAACACCTGCCAGCACCGAAGCCGCCAACATCGCGACGGTGGAGAAGTTCCTGTTCGCACTGCGCGGACCCGATCTCGACACGGCGGGCGCGCTGATCGACGAGAACATCGTCTACCAGAACGTCGGGTTCCCGACCGTGCGCGGCAGGCAGCGCACCATCAAGGTCTTCCGATCTCTGGATCGCCCGGCCTTCGGATTCGACGTCGCCATCCACCGCACCGCCGCCGACGGTGCCGTCGTACTCAACGAACGCACCGATGCGCTGATCCTGGGGCCCGTCCGTCTGCAGTTCTGGGTGTGCGGCGTCTTCGAGGTCCACGACGGCCGCATCACCCTGTGGCGGGATTACTTCGACATGTTCGACATGACGAAGGCACTGGTGCGCGGGGTGGCCGGCGCCGTCATTCCCGCGCTCCGCCCCAGACTCTGACGGGCCGTTTCACGCCCCGCGCAGCTGCCCCAGCTCGCTGTAGGCCTGCGCCCAGCCCTGCAACCGGTCGGTGGCATGGACCAGCTCGTCGCGGTAGCGCTGCCGCGCCATCGGCGAGTGCGACACCTGGCCGTTGTTGACCGATGACACCAATTGCGCTGCGGCAGTGACCATTTCGTCGTACTGACGGGCGCCGTGGGAAAGCTGGGCGGTGAACGACGCGATGGTCGGCGCCAGATGCGCGCGCGCCCGCGGCGATGCCGATGCGGCGCGCTCCATGGCCACCACCTCACTTGCGGTGGCGGCCATGGTGACCGCCGTCTGCCCGGCGGCCTCGGCGATCTCGCGCAATTCCTGCTCGGGCAGCATCCGTCCACGTTGCAACACGCCGAGCAGTGAGTACAACCCCCGTTCCGAGGACGCCAGGTCGGCCATCGGCTTGCGGGCCGCCGAACCGAACGGCGGCATCCGCCGGGCCGTCGGACCGGCCGGCAGTGGCTCGGCCTTGAGCCACCGGTAGCGCAGGAACAGCAGCGTGGCCGGGAACGCGGCCCCCGCGGCGATCACGCCGGTGACGATCAACGCCCACACCGGGGTACTCCACGACGCCAGCACCGCGGTGACCAGGATCCAGAACGCACTGCTGACCGCGAAGAACAAGCCGAGCCGCAGCGCCCAGCGCCGTTTACGCAGCAGCTTGGCGCGCGGATCGGACATGGCGGCGAGCTTGCTCGCGAGCAGACCGGAGAACTCGGCCGCGGTGTCGATACCGCCCTGCAGTCCGCGTTCGGCGATACTGCGCCAACCGCGCGGCCGTCCTGCTCTAGAGCTCAGCGCCATGTCTCATTCCTATTGCGAGAGTGGGTTTTCCGGTGCCGCAGCCGGCGGGTTGGCGGCCGGGGTGGTCGGCGTCGCCGGAGTGGACTGCGGGGTGGACGCGCCGCCGGAGGGCAATGCCTCACCACGCATCGAGGCGCGGATCTGCTCCAGCCGGGAGTGCCCGGCCATCTGCACGCTGGCCTGCTGAACCTCCATCATGCGGCCCTGCACCGAGTTCTGGGCCAGTTCGGTGGCGCCCATCGCGTTGGCGTAGCGGCGCTCGATCTTCTCCCGGACCTCGTCGAGATTCGGGGTCGTGCCGGGCGCAGAGATCTCGCTCATCGAGCGCAGCGAGGCGCTGACCTGCTCCTGCATCTTGGCCTGCTCCAGCTGGCTCAGCAGCTTGGTGCGCTCGGCGATCTTCTGCTGCAGGACCATCGCGTTCTGCTCGACGGCCTTCTTGGCCTGGCCGGCGGCCTGCAGCGACTGATCGTGCAGGGCCTTGAGGTCCTCGACGCTCTGCTCGGCGGTCACCAACTGAGCGGCGAACGCCTCGGCGGCGTTGGTGTACTCGGTGGCCTTCGCGGCGTCACCGGCAGCGGTGGCCTGGTCGGCCAAGGTCAGCGCCTGCCGCACGTTGGCCTGCAGCTTCTCGATATCCGCGAGCTGACGATTCAGCCGCATCTCCAGCTGGCGCTGGTTTCCGATGACCTGCGCGGCCTGCTGGGTCAGGGCCTGGTGCTGGCGCTGAGCGTCCTCGATCGCCTGCTGGATCTGCACCTTGGGATCGGCGTACTCGTCGACCTTGGAGCTGAACAGCGCCATGAGGTACTTCCACGCCTTGACGAACGGATTGGCCATGGGTTCATTCCGCCTTCGTATGTTCGGGTTCTTCGGGTGCCAACCTATCGTTTAGGGACCGGGTCAGGCCACCGCCATGGACACCGCCTGCGGGATCACGACCTTGGTGCTGGCATCGATACCCGTGACGCTGGGCGCCGCCAGTTCTTCCTGTCGGGCCAGCTGCTCACCGGCATCGAAGAGCACCCGCGACATCGGGATGTCCAGGGCGTCGCAGATGGCGCTCAGCAGCTCGCTGGAGGCCTCCTTGCGGCCGCGCTCGACCTCGGACAGATATCCCAGGCTCACGCGCGCCGCGTCGGACACCTCCCGCAGGGTGCGCCCCTGCTCGGTCCGGGCGCCACGCAGGACGTCGCCGATCACCTCACGTAGCAGTGTCGTCATACAAGGGTCAACGCCGCGGACGGCTCGGGGGTTCCCGCGGCGCTCAGGTCGCCGGCCGGGCCCGTGAATCCCGCACGGCCGAAATCACATAGTCGATGCCGGTCAGCACCGTCAGCAGCACGGCCAGCCACATGATGGCGGTGGCCGTCCACAGCCACAGCCCCGAGATCGGAAGGATGAACAATCCGATCGCGACGGCCTGGACCAGCGTTTTCACCTTGCCACCGCGACTCGCCGGGATGACGCCGTGGCGCAGCACCGCCAGTCGTAGCACGGTGACGCCGATCTCACGGACCATGATGACGATGGTGATCCACCATGGCAGATCGCCCAGCATCGACAACCCGATCAGAGCCGAACCGATCAGCAGCTTGTCGGCGATGGGATCGGCCAGTTTGCCGAATTCGGTGACCATCCCGTAGGCCCGGGCCAGCGCCCCGTCGAGGTGATCGGTGATGACCGCCGTCGTGAAGACGACGAAAGCAATTGTCCGCCAGAAGGTCTCATGGCCGTCACCGACGAACAGCGCGGCCAGGAACACCGGGACGAGGATGAACCGGACCCCGGTCAGCAGGTTGGCGACGTTGGCTACCGACGCACGGGGCACCACGGGATCGGTATCTGGTTGGCCCGGCACCGCAACAGAATATCGGTTGCCGTTGCCGATACTCTCGCTGCTGTGAACCAGGACGTCGATCCGCCGGCCGAAGCCGTCACCGTGCGCCGGGCCAGGACGTCGGATGTGCCGGCCATCAAGGAACTCGTCGACATCTACGCCGGCAAGATCTTGTTGGAGAAGAACCTGGTCAACCTCTACGAGGCGGTGCAGGAGTTCTGGGTCGGTGAGATCGCCGGAGAGATCGTCGGATGCGGCGCGCTGCACGTGCTGTGGGCCGATCTCGGCGAGGTGCGCACGGTCGCCGTGCACCCCAAGGTGCGGGGTAAGGGCGTCGGGCATCGGGTGGTCTCCCAGCTGCTCGACGTCGCACGCGAGTTGCACCTGCAGCGCATCTTCGTGCTGACCTTCGAGACCGACTTCTTCGGGCGGCACGGGTTCACCGAGATCGCGGGCACCCCGGTGACCGCCGAGGTCTATGAGGAGATGTGCCGCTCCTTCGACACCGGCATGGCCGAGTTCCTCGACCTGTCCTATGTGAAGCCCAACATCCTGGGCAACACCAGGATGTTGCTCACCCTCTAGAAATCGTCCTCGTCGGCTGAGTCTTCTGCGCCGTTGGCGTCCGAGCCACCGCGGATCAGCGCCAGCGTTCCGGCCAGCTCATCCGGCTTGACCAGCACCTCGCGCGCCTTGGATCCCTCGGACGGGCCGACGATGTTGCGGGTCTCCATCAGGTCCATCAGTCGCCCGGCCTTGGCGAAGCCCACCCGCAGCTTGCGCTGCAGCATCGAGGTCGAGCCGAACTGGCTGGACACCACCAATTCCACGGCCTGCAGGAAGACGTCCATGTCGTCGCCGATGTCGGGGTCGACATCGGACCGGTCACCGTTGGGTTTGGCCGCGGTGACGCCGTCGACGAACTCCGGCTCGGCCTGGGCCTTGGTGGCCTCGACGACGGCGTGGATCTCCTCGTCGCTGATGAAGGCGCCCTGCATACGGATCGGCTTGTTCGCACCCATCGGCAGGAACAACCCGTCACCCATACCGATCAGCTTCTCCGCCCCCGGCTGGTCCAGGATGACGCGGCTGTCGGTCAGCGAGGACGTCGCGAAGGCCAACCGCGAGGGCACGTTGGTCTTGATCAGACCGGTCACCACATCGACCGACGGGCGCTGGGTGGCCAGTACCAGGTGGATACCGGCGGCACGGGCCTTCTGCGTGATGCGCACGATCGCGTCCTCGACATCACGCGGGGCGGTCATCATCAGGTCGGCGAGCTCGTCGACGATGGCCAGGATGTAGGGGTAGGGCTTGTAGACCCGCTCGCTACCCAGCGGTGTGGTGATCTCGCCGGAGCGCACCTTCTCGTTGAACACGTCGATATGGCGCACCCGGGAGGCCTGCATGTCCTGATAACGCTGTTCCATCTCTTCGACCAACCAGGCCAGCGCGGCGGCGGCCTTCTTGGGTTGGGTGATGATCGGCGTGATCAGGTGCGGAATGCCTTCGTACGGCGTCAGTTCCACCATCTTGGGGTCGATCAGGATCATCCTGACCTCCTCCGGGGTGGCGCGAGCCAGCAGCGAGACCAGCATCGAGTTGACGAAGCTGGACTTACCCGAGCCGGTCGAGCCGGCCACCAGTAGATGCGGCATCTTGGCCAGGTTCGCCGAGATGAAATCGCCCTCGATGTCCTTGCCCAGGCCGATCACCAGCGGATGGTGGTCGCGGCGGGTCGACGGCGCCGTCAGCACATCGGAGAGCCGCACCATTTCGCGGTCGGTGTTGGGCACCTCGATGCCCACGGCCGACTTGCCCGGGATCGGCGCCAGCATGCGCACGCTCTCGGTCGCCACCGCATAGGCGATATTGCGGTGCAGCGCAGTGATCTTCTCGACCTTGACACCAGGCCCGAGTTCGACCTCGTAGCGGGTGACCGTCGGACCGCGGGTGCAGCCGGTGACCGCGGCGTCCACCTTGAACTGTTGCAGCACCGAGGTGATGGCATCTTCCATCTGATCGTTGGCCGCGGTCCGCAGCTTGGGCGGATCCCCGGCGATCAGCAGATCCAGCGACGGCAGGGTGTAGGGACCCTCGACCACCCGGTCCACGACCATGGTGTCGTCGACCTTCTTGGGCTTCTTGGGTTCGACCTTGGGCTTGCGCGGTTTGACCGCGACCGGCTCGGGAACCGTTGGGGCCTCGGCCGGTTCGGGCAGCGGATAGTTCTCCATCGGCGTGCCGCCGGGCAGTTCGGCGGTCGGCCACTGCGCAGCGTCGCCGTAGTCCTCGTCGTAATAGCCGTCGGAGAAGTCCTCGGTGACGGCGTCGGTGTCGTCGTCGTAGTCGTCACGCTCGTCGTAGTCGTCGTAATCGTCCTCGTACCCACGGGTGCTGAACATGTCGCGCAATGTCGCGGGCAGTTCGCGGATGGTGGTGCCGGTCAGCAGCAACAGACCGAAGAGCACACCGATCACCAGTAGCGGTGTCGCGATCCACACCGTCAGACCATCCGAGAGCGGGCCGCCGATGACGAAACCGACGAAGCCGGCCGCCGCGCGGCGCTCCATCGGGTCCAGCGGCGCGCCGGACCAGATGTGCCACAACCCCAGAACCGGCAGCGCGACCATCGCCGAGCCGAGGATGAGGCGCGGGCGGGCGTCGAGATCGGGTTCGGTGCGCATCAGCACGATGGCGATGACGCCGACGATCACCGGCACCAGGACCACGGCGCCGCCGATGATGGTGCGCAGCACCGCGTCGATCCAGCCGCCGACCGGTCGGGCCGCGTCGAACCAGGAACTCGCGGCAACGACGACGGCGATACCCAGCAGTGCCAGCGCTATTCCGTCGCGGCGGTGGCCGGGCTCGAGATCGCGGGCCCGCCCGACGGAGCGGGCGGTGGAGCCCGCACCCTTGGCAACCATCAGCCAGCCGGCCCGGGTGCCGCGGCCGACGGCCGCGCCGGCGGCGGCGAAACGGGACGGTGAGCGACGCGGCGCGGGCTTGCGGCGCGGTGTCGTCGGGCGCTTCACCGGCTTGGTTGCTGCCCGCGACTTGGCGCCCGAACGGCTCTTTGACGTGCTCGAACGGGCTCCGGACCGGGCGGCGGTCTTGTTGGCCATGGGGGTCAGCCTAGTCGCAGCCGCCACTTTTTCACCATCTGCCACACGTGTCACAAATCGGTCTCGAAACCGGGCGCGGAGCCCTACGGTGCCCGAGTGAGCACTCCGAGCAAGGTCCGTTGTGCCGTATATGCCGCAATCGCGCTGATCGCGCTGGTCGCGACCTGGAGCCAGAACATCGCCTACCTGGACTCCGGCGTCGCGTTCCTGCCGGATTTCGCCGCGGATCTGATGGCCAGCGCGGCGAGTCGGTCGTTCACCGCCGACCTACTGCTCTTGGCGCTGGCCGTCGCGGTCCTCATGCTGACCGAGGCCCGCAGACACAGTGTGCGGTACGTGTGGTTCTACATCGGCGGCGGCATGCTCATCGCCATCAGCGTGACGTTCCCGCTGTTTCTGATCGCCCGCGAGGTCGCGATTGCCACGGCATCGAAAGCCGATGTGCTGTGACCGCCACCACGCGTTCTGGTTAAGCTAGACACCTGTCCGATTCCTACCCACCGAGGAGCGTTGCGTGCCCGTTGTCGTCGTCGCCACCATGACCGCCAAGCCCGAATCCGTGGATATCGTCCGTACCGCGTGCACCGATGCCATCGCCGAAGTCCACGCCGAGCCGGGCTGCGAGCTGTACTCCCTGCATGAGGCAAACGGCACCTTCGTGTTCATCGAGCAGTGGGCCGACGAGGACGCGCTGAAGACGCACAGCACCGCCCCGGCCGTCGGCAAGCTGTTCGGAACGGTCGGCGAGCATCTCGACGGCGCACCGGATATCAAGATGCTGGCACCGGTGGTGGCCGGCGATCCCGCCAAGGGCCGGCTGCGCGGATAGGCGTCGACGTGGGATCGCTGTCCGGCAAGGTCGCCTTCATCACCGGCGCGGCGCGCGGGCAGGGCCGAGCGCACGCGGTCAAGCTCGCCGCCGAGGGCGCCGACATCATCGCCGTCGACCTGTGTGACCAGATCGCATCGGTGCCCTATCCGTTGGCAACCCCGGACGATCTGGCCGCAACCGTCAAACTCGTGGAGGAAACGGGGGCCCGCATCTACGCCGCCGAGGCCGATGTACGCGACCGCGAGTCGATCAAGACGGCACTGCGGGCCGGCACCGAGGCACTCGGCGACCGGCTCGACATCGTCATCGCCAACGCCGGCATCGCCCCGATGGCCGGGGAGGACGCCTGGCAGGACGTCATCGATGTGAACCTGACCGGGGTGTACAACACCGTCGACGTCGCGATGAAGCCCATGGTGAAGTTCGGCAACGGCGGCGCCATCGTGTTGACCAGCTCGGTGGCCGGCCTGGTCGGGCTCGGCTCACCGATCGCCGGTTCCGTCGGCTATGCCGCGGCCAAACACGGCATCGTCGGGTTGATGCGGGTGTACGCGAATGTGTTGGCGCAGTTCAATATTCGCGTGAACTCGATCCATCCCGCGGGGGTGGACACCCCGATGATCGACAACGAGTTCACCCGCAGCTGGCTGGCCGGGATGGCCCAACAGGAGCAGCGCGGACCGGACATGTCCAATGCGCTGCCCGTGCAGACGCTGCAGGTCGACGATATCGCCAACGCCGTGCTGTGGTTGGTCTCCGATGCCGCCCGCTACGTCACCGGGGTGACGCTGCCGCTGGACGCCGGATACGTGAACAAGCGCTAGTGGTGTCGAATCCGGCCGCGCAGACGGCGTTCGGTCCGATGGTGCTGTCGGCCGTCGAGGCGCTGGAGCCACCCGAGCGGCGCCTGGTCGATGATGAGATGGCCGCCTCGTTTCTGCCCGGGCGGATGCGCGCGCTGGTACGCATGGCCCGGTCCGCGGTGGTGCGCCGGCTACTGGTCGCCGCATCGGACCGGTCCGGACCGGGCCTGTGGGCCGGCATCGCCTGCCGGAAACGGTTCATCGATGACAAGGTGTCCGATCCGGCCAGCGAGATCGACTCGGTGGTGATCCTGGGTTCCGGCCTGGACACCCGGCCCTATCGCATCGCGCGGTACAGCGATCTGCCGGTCTTCGAGGTCGACCAGCAGATCAACATCGACCGCAAACGAGCCGCCGTGCAGCGCGTCCTCGGCGCCGTACCCGACTCCGTGCATCTGGTCAGCGTCGACTTCGAGTCCGATCCGGTGATGGCGGCGTTGGCGGCCAACGGCTTTCGCGACACCGGCGCCACGTTGTACATCTGGGAGGGCGTGACCCAGTACCTGACGCCGGCCGCCGTAGACGGCATGTTCGACCAACTGCGCGCGGCGGTTGCGGGCAGCAGGTTGGTCTTCACCTACATCCGCCAGGACTTCATCGACGGTACGCAGCTGTACGGCGCCGACGCGGTTCACCGCAGGTTCCGGCGCCGCGCGCAGCTGTGGAAATCCGGATTCGTGCCCGAAGACCTCGAGGAGACGCTGCGCGGGTTCGGCTGGCGACTGATCGAGCAGGCAGGCCCCAGCTACTACCGCGACACCTACATCCGGCCCACGGGCCGCGCGATCAGTGCATCGCCGATCGAGTGGACGGCACTGGCCGTGCGGGTGCCCTAGATCTCGATGACCGTGGGCACGATCATCGGCTGCCGGCGGTAGGTCTCCCCCACCCATTTGCCGACGGTGCGTCGAACCGCCTGGGCTATCCGCACCGGATCGGTGACCTGGTCGCCGGCGAGGCGTTCCAACTCGTCGGCCACTTTCTCGGCGACCGGCTCGAGCGCCTTCGGGTCCTCGGAGAAGCCCCGCGAATGTAGATGCGCCGGCCCGGCGGCACGACCGGTCCCGCGGTGCACCACCACGGTGACGGCGACGAAACCCGATGACAGAGTGAGTCTCTCACCGAGGGTGGTCTCGCCCACATCGCCGGTGACCAGGCCGTCGACGAAGCGCTTGCCCACCGGCACCGCGCCGGCGATCGAGGCGACTCCGTTGATCAGATCGACGCTGACCCCGTTCTCGGCGAGCAGGACGTTCTCGGCCGGCACCCCGGTGCGCACCGCCAGCGCGGCATTGGCCCGCAGGTGCCGCCAGGTCCCGTGCACCGGCATGACATTGCGCGGACGCACGCCGTTGTACAGGAACAACAGTTCACCGGCATAGGCGTGACCCGAGACGTGGACGCGCGCCTGAGCATTGGTGACCACCCGGGCACCGATCTTGGCGAGCGCATCGATGACGCCGAAGACCGCCTCCTCGTTACCGGGAATCAACGACGAGGACAGGATCACCAGATCACCCGCGGTCAGGATGATGCTGCGATGCTCACCGCGCGACATCCGCGACAGTGCCGCCATCGGTTCGCCCTGGGTCCCGGTGGTGATGAGCACGACCCGCTCGGGCGGCATCATCTCGGCGGCGGCGATATCGAGGATGTCCTCATCGGCAACGCGCAGGAATCCCAGTTCGCGGGCGATGCCCATGTTGCGGACCATCGACCGGCCGACGAAGGACACCCGCCGTCCCAGCGCCACCGCGGCGTCGATGATTTGTTGCACCCGATCGACATTGGAGGCGAAGCAGGCAACGATCACCCGTCCGTCGGCACCGCGTATCAGGCGGTGCAGCGTCGGACCGACCTCGCTCTCCGACGGGCTGACACCGGGGTGCTCGGCATTGGTCGAGTCACACAGGAACAGGTCCACCCCGGCGTCGCCGAGGCGTGACATCCCGGGCAGGTCGGTGGGCCGACCGTCCAACGGCAGTTGGTCGAGCTTGATGTCGCCCGTGTGCAGGATGGTGCCGGCACCGGTGTGCACCGCGATGGCCAGGGCGTCGGGGATCGAGTGGTTGACCGCGAAGTACTGGCACTCGAACACCCCGTGGGTGCTGCGTTGCCCCTCGCCGACCTCGATGATCTTGGGTTTGATCCGGTGCTCGCGACACTTCTCGACCACCAGGGCCAGCGTGAACTTCGATCCCACCACCGGGATGTCGGCGCGCAGCTTCAGCAGATGCGGGATCGCGCCGATGTGGTCCTCGTGGGCGTGCGTCAGCACCAATGCCTCGACATCGTCGAGGCGGTTCTCGACATGGCGCAGATCCGGCAGGATCAGGTCGACGCCGGGCTCGTCATGACCGGGGAACAGCACACCGCAATCGATGATGAGCAGTCGACCCAGATGCTCGAAAACGGTCATGTTGCGCCCGATTTCGCCGATCCCGCCCAGCGCGGTGACCCGCAGACCGCCGGGGGCCAGCGGCCCCGGTGCGGTGAGTTCGGCCGTCATCGCAGGACGCCGGCGGTGCGCATGTCGGCGGCCAGCTCATCGATCTCCGAGGGCGCCGCCGGCACCTGCGGCAGCCGCGGCGCTCCGGCATCGATCCCCAGCAACCGCAGCCCCTCCTTGGACATCGTGACCCCACCCAACCGGCACTGGGCGTAGTACAGCGAGCCCAGCGTGGTGTTGATCTTGCGGGCGGTGGCGATGTCACCGGAGTTGAACGCGGTCAACATCTCTCGCAACTGCGGCGCGGCGACATGGCCCCAGACGCTGATGAAGCCGACCGCCCCCATGGCCAACCACGGCAGGTTCAGTGCATCGTCGCCGGAGTAGTACGCGGTGCCTGTTTCGGCCATGAACTGGCCGGCGCCGTGCAGGTCGCCCTTGGCGTCCTTGACCGCGACGATGTTCGGGTGCTCCGACAGTGTCCGCAAGGTGTCCCAGTCGATCGGGATGATCGAGCGCGGCGGGATGTCGTAGAGCACGACCGGCAGGTCGGTGGCGTCGGCGACCGCGGTGAAGTGGGCCACCAGCCCGCGCTGCGAGGGACGCGAGTAATACGGGGTCACCACGAGCAGACCGTGCGCGCCCGCGGCGGCGCTGGCCTTGGCCAGGTGAATGCTGTGGGCGGTGTCATAGCTGCCGGCGCCGGCGATGATGCGCGCCCGGTCGCCGACGGCCTCCAGCACGGCCTCCAGCAGCGCGATCTTCTCGTCGTCGGTGGTCGTCGGCGACTCCCCGGTGGTGCCGGACACCACCAGACCGTCGCAGCCGGTGTCGACCAGGTGCGTGGCTACCTTCTTGGCGGCCGCCAGGTCGAGCGAGCCGTCCGGGCCGAACGGCGTCACCATGGCAGTCAGCACGCTGCCCAAACGCGCGCTGACATCAATTCCACTGGCGGTCACGCGCGTCAGATTACCCGCTCACCCGAGCGGTTTATGCAGCGCGGTTTCGGTTCCGGTGACGCGGTCATCGCCCACGCCGGATCGACCGTTGCGCCGAATCTGGTGCGCACCTCCCCCGGACCCCGCCCATACGCTGGATCACAGCCATCAATCGGGGGACGAAGATGCTGCGGTGGAACGATTCTCAATGGTCGGCCGGGCCCGGCACAGGCTCGAAGAGGACTCGGTGCTCATTGACCTGGGCGTGCTGGACGAGCCGCCGTCTCATGACGACTACGGACAGTGATGCCTCCATCCGACGAGGTCAACAAGGTACGGCAGTACGGTTCCGCTGATACGGTTGACCGTATGAAGACGACGGTGACGTTGCCCGACGAACTGGTCCGGCAGGCGCAGGCGCTCGCCCGTCGCGACCACACCACCTTGCGCGAGCTGATCGAGACCGGCCTGCGTGCCGTCGTCAAGGAGCGGTCGTCGACCTCGGCCTTCACGCTCTCGGATGCCTCCGTCGACGGAAACGGGCCGAGGCCGGAATTCCGGGGCGCACCGTGGGCGCAGATCCGCGAATCGATATACGACGCGCGGACATGATCGCGGTCGACACCAACATCCTGGTCTACGCCCATCGTCGCGATGCCGAATTCCACACCGAGGCAAAACGTCTGGTTTCGACGCTCGCCGAGGGACGGTCCGCGTGGGCGATTCCGTGGCCCTGCCTGCACGAGTTCTTCGCCGTCAGCACCCATCCGCGGATATTCGATCCGCCGAGCACCGTTGACCAGGCGGTCGCGCAGATCGATGCATGGCTCGGTTCTCCGACACTGACGCTGCTCGCCGAGACCGCCGGCTACTGGGAGCTGTTTCGGCAATTGTTGGGCCCAGGCAGGGTGACGGGCCCGCTGGTACACGATGCACGAATCGCCGCGCTGTGCGCCGCTCACGGCGTGCGTGAACTCTGGTCGGCCGACCGCGATCTCGGACGGTTTGCCGACTGTGTGCAGGTGCGCAATCCGTTGATCCGGTGACGCCGGGCGCGCCGGCGCCCTATGCCGTGCTCAACGCGGGCGATCCGCCGACATAGACGATGCCGGGGTGGAACCGGGACTGGGTGGCACCGGCGATGGCCGCGGCGAATCCATCGGCCGAGGGTGTCGGCGCGATCCGGACCCCGTTGGTCATGTCACCCGAAACGACCGTGAAATGGATTCCCCGGCGCTGGAATTCGTTGCGCATGCCGTACATCGCGGTTTCCCCGGCGCGCATGCTCGCCGCGATCGGCGCGTAGCCCTTCGGCACCGCCTTGTGCGGATAGAAATGCGCCTGATGGCTGGTGACGTAGACGACGCGCGCACCCGTCGGCATCAGTGGCAGGGCCAGTTCGACGAGGCGGCGCTGGGCATCGCGATTGACCCGCATCGCGGCCGACGCGTCGGTGTCCAGATCGAGTCCGCCGGAGGCGTTGAGAACCAGTGTGTCGAGCCTTCCGAAGCGCAGGCGGATACCGGCGATCATCGACGTGGCCGCGGCGTCGTCGGCGATATCGGCGACCACCGCCGAAGCGTGTCCGCCGGCGGCGCGGATCGCGTCGACGACGGCGTGCGCGCGGTTGGCCTTGTCGCGATCGTTGACCACGACGTGGGTGCCCGGATGTGCCAGTTGCCGGGCCACCTCGGCACCGATTCCCCGGGAGGCACCGGTGACCAGGGCGATCTGAGTGTCGTGCATGTCGGATCCTTTCGTCCCTGGGGCTACTCGGATCACCGTACACCCAAATTAAGAAAAGTAAGAGATCTTTAAGGTCACGGTGAGGTGGAGGGTCCGTCGCAACCTAGAACCGGTCAATGGGACCCACCTGTCAGGAGGCCGTCCGCCGATGGCTCACGATACGGTTGCCGCCGGCGCGTTTGGAGCGGTACATCGCCGCATCGGCAACCGCGAGGAGTTCGTCGAGGAACGACGGATAGTCGACGTCGGCGCGGGCATCCAGCGTCGTCTCGCAGCTACCCAGACTCGCCGTGATACGTCCCGGCAGCGCCGCGATTCCCAGCCGGATCCGTTCTGCGGTGCCGGCGTGCAATTCGGCCGGCGCGGTATCGGCGATCACGAACTCCTCACCGCCGAGCCGCGCCACGACCCCACCCGGCCCACAGTGCTGTTGCAGCACCGCACCGATACCGACCAGCGCTTCGTCACCGGCGGCATGCCCGTGGGTGTCGTTGAGCGCCTTGAAGTCATCGATGTCGATCATCGTCACGTTGACCGGCGTCGCCACCCCGCGACGCGCCAGGATCATCTCGTGCACCGCGTTGTAGAACGAGCGGCGGTTCGGCAGGCCGGTCAGCGGATCACGGTCGGCGAACCGCAGGTCGGTGTGCAACGAATGCACCAGTGCATGGATGCCGAAGGGCACGCCGAGGTTCAACCCGAGCACCACCAGCACCGAGGCCACCACCAGCGCGGCGTCGCCGGTGCCGGCCAGCAGGCCGGCCGCCGAGATCGCCGCGCACGTCGCGGCGACCACGAAATTGGCCAGCACATGCACGAGGGCGTGAAAGTAGGCGAGCATCCCTCCGATCGCGGCGAACATGGTGCACCCCATCAGGCCGCCGTATGACGTCGACAACGTCAGACACCCCACGGCGATGGAGCCGCTGCACACCGCGTGATAGATCAGCGACCCGGTTCGGGTCGGCCAACCGACCAGCCACACCGAGGCCGCCGCGATCGCCAGCACCGACACGACGACGGCGATGATCCGCGCGGCAGGGCCGGCGGGACCGTACGGGCTCGCGATCATCAGCACCGGCACGGCGGCGAACAGCGCCGTGAACCCGAAAGTGGCGAGCCGCCACTGCAGATCGAGTCCGCGGTCCTGCAGGTATGCGCTGAACCAATGGAACTGATCGTCCTGTTGCCACCACCGTCGGTCCCGCCCGGACATCGGTAACAGTCTGCACGTTATTGACGAGTCCGTCATCCTTGCCTGGGCAACGACATCGGCGCGCCGGATCAGCGCTTCATGAATTCGACGACCACGGCCGCCAGCTGCGGGCCGATGTCTTCCTGCAGAAAATGTCCCCCGCCGGCCATCGTCACATGATTCTGACCGGCCGCACCCGGGATCAGCTTTCGCAACGGCGCATCTCCCCCGCTGGTGATCGGGTCGGAGTCGGAGAACGCACACAAAAATGGCCGCTCGAAACGGCGCAAACCCTCCCAGGCCGCGCGATTCGCCGCAGCCGCGGGATCGTCGGGAGTCGTCGGCACCAATGTCGGGAACTGCCGTGCACCCGCCTTGTACGAGTCGTCGGGAAATGGTGCGTCGTAGGCGGCGACCACCTCCGGCGACAGCGTACTGACGCAACCCCCGTCGACGATCTTGCCGACCGGGAAGTCCGGACTCTGCTGACTGAACCGTTGCCAGGCCAAGAACGCCTCGCCGGGATGCTGATCGCCGGTCGGCAGTGCCGTGTTGGCGGCCACCACGCCGGCGAATCGCTCCGGGTGCTCACCGACCAGACGCAGCCCGATCAGTCCGCCCCAGTCCTGGCAGACCAGCGTGACATCGCGCAGTCCGATCTGTTCGATCGCCTCCCAGGTCCAGTCGACGTGCGCTTGATACGTGTAATCCTCGCGCCGACGCGGTTTGTCGCTGCGGCCGAATCCGATGAGGTCGACAGCGACCGCCCGCAGTCCCGCCGCGACGAGCACCGGAATCATCGTGCGGTAAAGGTAGCTCCACGACGGTTCTCCGTGCAGCAACAGCACCACCGGGCCGTCTGCTGGTCCCTCGTCGAGGTGATGCACGCGCAGTCCGCCGACGTCGACGTAGTGCGGGGCGAACGGGAAGTCGGGCAGGTCGGCGAAGCGCTCGTCGGGAGTACGCAAGAAGTCCATGCCTTCACCCAAGCAGGCACCGGCCCGTTGGCGGTGGATTTTCCGCACCCGGCTTGTCGGACCCATGCCCTTTACTGTCCTGTTCCCCGGAACCGGGTCATCGCATCGCCCGCCCAACGATGCACTACGCGAAGGGAACGCGCATGTACTGGGCCATCGGCGGATTCGCCGCGATCATCCTGGCCGGACTCGGCGTCGTTGTCGTGATCCTGCGACGGCTCGACTCCTTCGATGCCGAACCGCTGGCCGATCACTTCCCGCCACCGGCGGATCAGTGAGCCAGCACGGCACGCAACGGGGTGACCAGATCGCCACGCTCGCCGACTGCCACATCCTCGAGGCCGAGCCACTCAGCCATCGACCGCAGGTGCGGCGCCATTCCCACCGCCACCCGCGACGGGTCCTCACCGGCCTCGGTGAACGCGCCCAGCACGTGCAGGGTCGTGCCCGCGCGTTTGAGGTCGACGCGCCCGACCAGCCGTCCGTCCAACAGGAACGGCCAGACGTAGTAACCGAACTGGCGCTTGGGCGCCGGGGTGTAGATCTCGATGCGATAGTGGAATCCGTCGAACAGCCGCTGCACCCGCGGCCGGAAGAAGATCAGCGGATCGAACGGGCACAGCAGGGCGCTGCCCCGGTCCCGACGCGGAATCGACTGTCCCGGAACGATATAGGCCGGCGCATTCCAGCCGGCGACCTCGACGGCCTCGAGCCGGCCTTCGGCCACCAGGTCGGCCAGTGCCGGCTTGCTGAGCTTGGGCCCGAGCCGGAAGTAGTCCCGCAGGTCGGGTTCGGTGCCGACGCCCAGTGCCGCGGCGGCGCGCAGCAGCAACTCGCGCACCGCCTCGTCGTCGGAGACCTCCCGGCCCAGCACCTCGGCCGGCAGGACCCGCTCGGTGAGGTCGTAGTGGCGGGCGAAACCGACCCGGGTCGCCGTGGTCAGCACCCCGGCCGACCACAACGCCTCGGCCACCCATTTGGTGTCGCTGCGGTCCCACCACGGGCCCTTGCGCCCGCGCGGTTCGTGTTCCAGATGCGCCTCGATCTGCCCGGCCGTGGACGGACCCAGTTCGGCGACGGCGGCGATGATGTCCTCGGCCAGCCGGCCGTTGCGCTTGACGATCTCGGTGCCCCAGCGACCGTGCTCGTACTCGCGCATCCGCCAGCGCAGCAGCGGCCAGTCCTCGACCGCCATCAGCGCGGCCTCATGGGCCCAGTACTCGGTGAGCAGGCGCGGTGCCCGTGCGCTGTGCGACCACGCCGCTTTGTCCAGCACATCCCGGTCATAGGGCCCCAGCCTGCTGAACACCGGGGCGTAGTGCGCGCGCACCGCGACCGACACCGAGTCCAGCTGCAACACCTGGATGCGCGAGATCAGCCGTTTGAGGTGGGCGCGGGTGACGGTTCCGCGCGGGGTGGGCTCGTGAAATCCCTGTGCGGCCACGGCGATGCGCCGGGCCTGCGCTGTGGTCAGAGTCGGCACGCCGCCATCGTGCCGCATGGCACCGACAACGGTGTCAGCGCAGGTAGCTGGAGAACCGGTAGCGCAGTCCGGAGCTGCTGGTCAACCACTCGCCGACGGTGCCGATCCAGGATTCGTCGAGCACCGGAGCCATCGCGTCGTCATCGTCACGCGTCAGGTCGACCTCGATCTCGGTGACCTCGCAGCGGTCGGCCGACGGCAACGCCAGGCCGTAGAGCTGCGCCCCGCCGATCACCCAGCCGTCCAGATCGGCGGGCAGGTCGGTGACGACCTCGGCGCCCTCGGCCGCGTACTGCGCATCGCGGGACACCACGATGTTGCGACGCCCGGGCAGTGGCCGCACCCTGGCCGGCAGCGACTCCCAGGTCAGCCGACCCATCACCACGGGCTGGCCCATGGTCAGCTCCTTGAACCGGGCCTGATCCTCGGGCAGCCGCCACGGGATGGAGTTGGCCCGCCCGATCACACCGGAGGTGGACTGCGCCCAGATCAGCTTCACACTGCCACCGGGGCCTTGATTCCCGGGTGCGGGTCGTAGTTCACGATCGCGATGTCCTCGTAGGTGTAGTCGAAGATCGAATCACGCGGCGCGAGAACCAGTTCGGGATACGGGCGCGGCTCGCGGGACAACTGCAACGTCACCTGGTCCACGTGGTTGTCATAGATGTGGCAGTCCCCGCCGGTCCAGATGAATTCGCCGACGCCCAGGCCGGCCTGCGCGGCCATCATGTGGGTCAGCAGCGCGTAGCTGGCGATGTTGAACGGAACCCCCAGGAACAGGTCGGCGCTGCGCTGGTACAGCTGGCACGACAGCTTCCCGTCTGCGACGTAGAACTGGAAGAACGCGTGGCACGGCGGTAGCGCCATCTGCGGGATCTCGCCGACGTTCCAGGCCGAGACGATGTTGCGGCGCGAGTCCGGGTCCCGCTTGAGCAGTTCCAGCGCCGCCGAGATCTGGTCGATGTGCGCACCCGACGGCGTCGGCCAGGACCGCCACTGCACACCGTAGACCGGCCCCAGATCGCCTGTCTCCGAGGCCCATTCATCCCAGATGGTGACGCCGTGGTCCTGCAGCCAGCGCACATTGGAGTCACCGCGCAGAAACCACAGCAACTCGTAGACGATCGACTTGGTGTGCACCTTCTTGGTGGTGATCAGCGGGAACCCGGCGCCCAGGTCATAACGCATCTGGTGGCCGAACAGGCTACGGGTCCCCGTGCCGGTGCGGTCCGCTTTGGGTGTGCCGTTCTCCAGCACCAGACGCAGCAGATCCTCGTAGGGAGTCACAACCGGAGCCACGGGAGTCAGCTTACGTGGCCCGACCCTCCGACCCCCGACCCCCGTTGACGGCGTGGCGCAGCCACCCGATCGGGTAGAACGGAGCTATGCCGACTTCCACCGACACCCTCACCACCGCGGACGGCAGCTGCCGGGTCACCGTGGCGACTCCCGACGGCGAGGGTCCCTGGCCCGGTGTGGTCATGTACCCCGATGCCGGCGGTGCGCGCGCCACCTTCGACGAGATGGCCGCGCGGCTGGCCGGCTATGGCTACGTGGTGCTGGTGCCCGATGTCTATTACCGCACGCCCGGCTGGGCGCCGTTCGAGATGGCCACCGTGTTCGGCGACCAGGCCGAGCGCAAGCGGCTGTTCGGGATGATCAAGAGCGTCACCCCCGACATCATGGCCGCCGACGCGGCCGCCTTCTTCGATCATCTCGCCGGACGACCCGATGTGATCGGCGAGCGCTTCGGCACCACCGGCTACTGCATGGGTGGGCGCACCTCGCTGATGGTCGCCGGTCGGGTGCCCGAGCGGGTGGCCGCGGCGATGTCGTTCCACGGTGGCGGTCTGGTCTCCGACGACGCCGACAGCCCGCATTTGCTGGCCGGGGAGATGAAGGCGGTCGTGTACGTCGGCGGCGCACAGGATGACGCCTCGTTCACCACGGCGCAGGCCGACACCTTGGACCAGGCGTTGACCGCGGCCGGGGTCGAGCACACCGTCGAGTTCTACTCGGCCGCACATGGATTCGCGGTACCGGACAATGCGCCCTATGACCCTGCCGCGGCCGAGCGGCACTGGAAGTCGATGGCCCGGGTGTTCGGGGCTGCGCTGGGCTGAGGGTTACTTGTTCCTGCGCGCGTGCAGGAAGGTGGCCAACGCCCGGAAGATGCCGCGCGAGGCATAAACCGCCGCGACGACCGACAGCACGATCAGAACGATGAACATCACCAGCCAGTTGGCGCGGCTGTGGCTGACGTTCCACCACACGATGGTGAAGAGCACCGTACAGATGAACACCACGATGTCGCGCCAGTTGCCGTCATAGGAGGCGGCCAGCTGGCGGATCTCACGCTGCTTCTCGACGGCGGTGACGATATCGTCGATCCGGATGTCGATCGATCGCTGCAGTGCGGCGCGGCGCTCGACCTGGTCTTCCGGCAGCATCGCCAGCAGCTCCATGTCGGCTTTGATGTTGCCGCGGATATCGGGTCCCTTGACGGCCCCGGCCGCCAATCCCAGCAGTGCGCCGCCTGCGATCGGTGCCGCACCGAGCGCGATCTCGGCGATTCCGGGCATGTCTCCTCCGTTACTGAGTCGGCGTCGCGGTCAGTGTGCCATCAATGCCGGATCGGCACGGTCATTGCATCAACTGCGCCGCGACGCTGGCTCCGAGGTTCCAGCAGGCTTCCAGGTCGCCCTTGTCCGGCTTCCCGGACACCACGACGTGCTCGGTCGCCTTGATCCACCCCAATCCGGCGGTGATGCCGTCGACCGCGCGCTGCGCGCCCTCGGTGCCCTCGTTACCGTGCAGATACAGCCCGAACGGCCGGCCGCGGGTGCTGTCGAGCAACTGGTAATAGGCACCGTCGAAGGCATGCTTGAGCGCACCCGAGATGTATCCCAGGTTCGCCGGTGTGCCCAACAGGTAGCCGTCGGCCTCCAGCATCTCCGCCGCCGAGACCGTCAGGGCGGGCCGGCGCAGCACCTCGACACCCTCGATCTCGGGATCGGTCGCGCCGGCCAGCACCGCCTCGAACATCTCCTGGCAGTGCGGCGACGGCGTGTGGTGCACGATGAGCAGCCTCATCGCGCGGCCCGTTCCATCTCGACGGCGGTGCGCATGGTCTCGCGCGCCCGGCTGCGGTCCCCGGCGTAGTCGTACGCCCGGGCCAGCCGGTACCAGCGCACCCAGTTGTCCCGGTCGGCTTCCAGTTCCTCACGCGTGCGCTCGAACAGCGCATCGGCGGCATCACGTTCGATGCGGCCCGACGCCCGGCGCGGCAGGTCGCTCACATCGAGGTCCATCCCGGCCGCGCGCGCCAGCCGGACCAAACGCTGATGCGCCAGCCCGGCGCGTAGCGTCGCCAGCATCGCCCACAACCCGATGATCGGCAGCGCCAGCAGCGCGATGCCCAGTCCGATCGGCGCCGGATCTCCGGAGTTGATCAGCGCCAGGGCCGTTCGGCCCAGCATCACGAAATAGGCGAGCAGCGCGACACACATGAATCCGATCAGCAGCTGGATCCGCAGGGCACGCCCGCCGTCGTCGCTCATGACAGATCGAGCAGCGGCTCAATCCCGATGGTCAGGCCGGGACGCCGGGCGATCTCACGCACTCCGAGCAGCACACCGGGAACGAACGAGGTGCGGTCCAGACTGTCGTGGCGGATGGTCAACGTCTCCCCCAGCGTGCCGAACAACACCTCCTGATGCGCGATCAGACCGGTCAGCCGGATGGAATGCACCGGCACGCCGTCCACATCGGCGCCACGGGCACCTGGCAGCCCGGTGCTGGTCGCATCGGGGTTGGGCGGCAGTCCCTTTCGCGCCTCGGCGATCAGCTTGGCGGTCCGGGCCGCGGTGCCCGACGGCGCATCGGCCTTGTGCGGGTGGTGCAGTTCGATGACCTCGACGGATTCGAAATGCCGGGCCGCCTGCTTGGCGAAGTGCATGCTCAGCACGGCGCCGATGGCGAAATTCGGGGCGATCAACACCGCCGCGCCGGGCTTGGCGTCCACCCACTGCCGCACCTGCGCGATGCGGTCCTCGGTGAAGCCGGTGGTGCCCACGACGGCGTGAATCCCGTTGTCGATCAGAAACTTCAGGTTCACCATCACCACGTCGGGGTGGGTGAAGTCGATGACCACCTCGGTGCCGCTGTCGGTCAACACGGTGAGCGGGTCACCGGCGTCCACCTCGGCGGACAGGTCCAAATCCGCCGCTTCCCGAACGGCCTCGACCATGGTGGCGCCGACCTTGCCCCGGGCGCCCAGCACTGCGACTCGCATGATCGGAAGCCTACTGCGCCGGTGGATCGGTACCGTGAGCACATGCGTCTCGCTCGGATTGCCCTCGTCGCGCTGGCCCTGGTCGGCTGTTCGGGGACCGCCGGCGCCGAGGAACCCAGCCCCGAGGGCCGCACGTTCGTGTCGGTGGGCGTCACCGGTGACCAGATCCCCGGCGGCGGGCCGCTGACGCTCGAGTTCGTCGACGGCCGGGTCTCGGCATTCGCCGGGTGCAACCGCGGGTCCGGCATGGCCGACCTGGCCGGGGGCCAGCTGAGTACCGGCGACCTCGCGACGACGATGATGGCCTGCCCGCCGCCCTTCGACGCGGCCGACGCCTGGATGACGCGACTGTTGCAGTCGCGCCCGGCCTGGACGCTCGCCGGTGATGATCTCACCCTGAGCGGCGCCGGCCTGACCGTCACGTTGCGGGACAAGGAGGTGCTCGACCCGGACCGGCCGCTGATCGACACCAACTGGCGGGTGGACAGTCTGATCACCCGCGACGCGGTGATGACCTCGGTGGTCCTGGAGCAGGCCAAGCCCGGGCTGACGATCCGCGCCGACCAGACCGTCGTCGGGTGGACGGGATGCAACACCTTCTACGGCCGCGCCGAGGTCACCGGACAGACCGTGGCCTTCGGACCGGTCAACACCAGCGGGCCCGCGTGTACGGGAGAGGTCGGTGAGCTCGAGCAGGCGGTGCTGCGGGCGCTGACCGGTGAGGTCAGCGCGATCATCGAGTCCGATGTTCTGACCCTGACCAACACCGAAGGGGACGGATTGCGGCTGCGCGCCGAGTAGCATCCGGCCATGCGTGGTTCCAAGATCCTGATCACCGGCCCGACGGGACAGGTTGCCGCTCCGATCGCGCGATCCCTGGCGGCCGACAACGAGGTGTGGGGTATCGCCCGGTTCACCGACAGCGCGGCGCGCGCGGACCTGGAGCGTGCCGGAATCCATTGCGAGACGGTTAATCTCGCCGCCGGTGACTTCAGCGCACTGCCCACCGATTTCGACTATGTGCTCAACCTCGCCGTCGCCAAGAGCGGCCGCTGGGACAAGGATCTGGGCGCCAACGCCGAGTCGGTCGGCCTGCTGATGGCCCACTGCGCCGACGCCAAGGCGTTCCTGCATTGTTCGTCGGCAGCGGTGTACGACCCGCCGGGTGACGAACCGCGCAGCGAGACCGCGGCTCTGGGCGACAACCACAAGCCGCTGTTCCCGACGTACTCCATCTCCAAGATCGCCGGGGAGGTGGTGGCCCGCACCATGGCGCGGGCGCTCGGCGTGCCGACGGTCATCGCGCGTCTCAACGTCCCCTACGGCGACAACGGCGGCTGGCCGTTCTATCAGATGGAGATGCTGCTGGCCGGCATGCCGATCCCGGTGCCTGCGGGCGGGCCGGCCCGCTACAACCCGATTCACGAGGACGATCTGATCGCCATGCTGCCGAAGATGCTGGACGCCGCGTCGGTGCCGGCGACGACGGTCAACTGGTGCGGCGACCAGACCGTCAGCCTGCAGGAGTGGTGCACCTATATCGGCGAACTGGTCGGCCGCGAGCCCGTCTTCGAGGTGAGCGAGCAGGCGTTGCGCAGCGGTCCGACCGACACGACCAAGATGCATGAACTGGTCGGCGGCACATCGGTGGACTGGCGCGACGGCATCCGGCGGATGGTCACCAAGTTCCATCCCGAATTGGTCGGTGCGGCCTCGTCAGCTCTCTAGTTCGGCGAGCGCCTCCTCGGCCTCGCCGAGCTCGGCGGCGGCCTGTTCTGCCACCTCGGCGGCTCGCGCCGCGGCCCGCTCGGCCGACTCGGCTTCGGCTGTCGCCGCGTTCATCTCGCGTTCGGCAGCGCTGAGGTCGGTCAGCAACTTCTCGTACCGGCGCAGTGCTGTCGAGGCCCTGGTCCGTGATTGTTCCAGGATCTCGCCGGCCTGCTGCGACGCTTCGCGGGCCGAGGCGGCCGTCTTGGCTGTCGTGTCGCGACGTTTGCGCGCCGCGCGCAGATCCGCGGCCGACACCCTCGGTTCGGCCGCGGACTCGGACTTGTCGGCCGGCGCGGACTTCGGGGCGGGTCGGCTCCGGGACCGGCCCGCCGCTGGCGTGGACACCGACTCGGACACCCCACCGAAGTCACCGAACCCCGACCACTCCTCGGCCTTCTCCAGTCGGCCCAGCCGCGACGCCACCTCCGGGTCGGCGATCGCGGCCTGCAGAGTATGGGTGACATCGTCGCGCAGGGTGGCCGTCGGGTCGCTCACCTCGGCCGCGGAGAATGCGGCCCGCGCCAGTTCGCCGACGAGGGTGCGTTGCGTAGTGGTCAACTCGCGGATCCGCGCGCCATCCATGGCGGCATGTGCCGCACGCAGTTGGGCGGTCAGTTCGGCCAGCCTGTCGACGACGGTGGCATCGGCGTGCACCAGCGCGTTGACCACCCAGGCCGCCGACGTGGGCCGCCGCGCTGCGGCCAAACGTTTGGCTGCCGCCGCGTCGCCCCGTTTCTTCGCCGCCGCTGCCAGTTCCTTGCGTAATGCGGTGAATTGGCCGGGCGCAACGCCATAGAGCGTGTCGAGATCCTCCTCGACGCTCATAGCGGCGACGCCCCGCGCAGGTGCTCGAAGATCAGCGAGGTCTGGGTGCCGGCCACATCGGCGTCGGCATTGAGGTTCTCGACGACGAATGCCCGCAGGTCCTCGGTGTCGCGGGCGGCGACATGCAGGATGAAGTCGTCCCCGCCGGCCAGGAAGTAGACATCCATCACCTGCGGTCGCTGCCGGATCTGGGCGATGAAGTCGCGGATACGGCCCCGGGCATTGGACTGCAGGCTCACCGAGATCATCGCCTGCAGGGTCAAGCCAACCGCCGCGGGGTCGATATCGGTGTAGAAGCCACGGATCACCCCGAGTTCCTGCAGTCGCCGCAGCCGTCCGTGACAGGTCGACGGCGCGATACCGACGATCTCGGCGAGCGCACTGTTGGCGATGCGCGCGTCGGCATGCAGCGCCAGCAGCATCCGCCGGTCGATCTCGTCGAGGTCCGAGGGTCGAACATCCTTCGGCGCGGGCGCGAGCCGCGGACCTCGCACTGACGATTTTTCAGTCATATGGGCAGTCTAACGAATTCTTCGCATAGTTATTGTGCTCAAGCCGACGTTTCTTCACACTTGGAAACACACCTGCATTCCAGCCAATCGCAAGGAGCGATCATGCTCGTCGGTATCCCGACCGAGATCAAGAACAACGAGTTCCGCGTCGCCATCACCCCGGCGGGCGTGGCCGAACTCACCAGGCGGGGCCACGACGTCATCATCCAGGCCGGTGCCGGTGCGGGCTCGGCCATCACCGACAACGATTTCAAGGCCGCCGGCGCCGAGATCGTCGAGACCGCCGAGCAGGTGTGGGCGGATGCCGAGTTGCTGCTCAAGGTCAAGGAACCGATCGAGCCCGAGTACGCCCTGATGCGCACGGGCCAGACCCTGTTCACCTACCTGCACCTGGCCGCGTCCAAGCCGTGCACCGATGCTCTGCTGGCCTCGGGCACCACCTCCATCGCCTACGAGACCGTGCAGACCGCCGATGGTGCACTTCCGCTGCTGGCCCCCATGAGCGAGGTCGCAGGCCGGTTGTCGGCGCAGGTCGGCGCGTATCACTTGATGAAGGCCCACGGCGGCCGCGGCGTGCTGATGGGCGGCGTGCCGGGCGTGGCGCCGGCCGAGGTCGTGGTCATCGGCGGTGGTGTCTCCGGCTACAACGCCGCGCGTGTCGCCGCCGGCATGGGCGCCCATGTCACCGTGTTCGACCTGAACATCAACACGCTGCGCCGCGTCGACGGTGAGTTCGGTGGCCGCATCGAGACCCGCTACTCCTCCAGCCTGGAGTTGGAAGAAGCCGTCAAGAAGGCCGACCTGGTCATCGGCGCCGTGTTGGTGCCCGGCGCCAAGGCCCCCAAGCTGGTCACCAATTCCACCGTCGCACACATGAAATCGGGCTCGGTGCTGGTGGACATCGCGATCGACCAGGGCGGCTGCTTCGAGGACTCCCGTCCCACCACCCACGACGATCCCACCTTCGCCGTGCACGACACCGTGTTCTACTGCGTGGCCAACATGCCGGGCGCGGTACCGCGCACGTCGACCTTCGCCCTGACCAACGCGACCATGCCGTATGTCCTCAAGCTGGCCGACAAGGGCTGGCGGCAGGCCTGCACCGATGACGCCGCGCTGGCCAAGGGGCTGTCCACCCACGAGGGCGCACTGCTGTCCCAGCAGGTGGCCACCGACCTCGATCTGCCGTTCACCGATCCCGCGGCACTACTGGCCTGAACCCCTCCCGCCGGCCGGTCGTGTCCCTACATTCCGGCCGGCGGATGGCCCAGGCAGATCAGCGCACCCAGCGGATCCTGGATGACGGCCAACGTGCCGTAGGGCGTCTCTTCCCCGGGCATCGGACTGCTCGCACCCAGCGACTCGGCCAGGGCCACCGTTGCGGCGACATCGTCGACGGTGATGTAGATCTGCCAGAACGACGGCACCTCGGGCCCGAACAGCGTCGCCGAATCCATGATCCCGGAGTACGCGCTGTCGCCGATGAACACCTGCGAGTAGCGGTCGGGCCCCACGGCCGCGGCGTCGCCGCCGGTGCCGATCTCCTCAAGGCGCGCCCCGATCACCGGCGGATAAAACGCCCGCGACTTCTCGTAGTCCTTGCTCTGGCATTCGAACCAGTACGGGGTGCCGTGCACGCCCCACTCGGTGAAACCCACGTGGGTGCCGGGCTGCCAGAAGCCGATGACCGCGCCGGCCGGATCGGTGACGACCATCATCGACCCCATATCGCCCACGGGCATCGGCGGTACGACGACCGTGCCGCCGTGCGTCTGGACCGCCGCTTCGGTGGCCGCGGCATCGGCGGTGTGCAGATACACCGACCAGATGTTCGCCGGCCCGTCGCCCATGTGCGGCGCCAGACCCGCGATCCGCTTACCGTTGCAGGTGAAGTTCTGATAGCCACCGAACTCGGCCTGCGGCGGGGCCTCGACCTCCCACCCGAAGATGGCGTTGTAGAACTCGGCCGCGCGGGCCGGGTCGCTGCTCATCAGGTCGCACCAGATCGGTGCCCCCACGGGGGCGGCGTACCTGCTCATACTGATCCCTTTCGTCGGCGTGGTCACCAGATATGACAGCGCAGCCGGAGAAAACTCATCGCTATGGCGTGCCGAGCAGGTGCGGCAGCACCAGCGCGGCGACCTCGCCGATCATCGGACGCAGTCCGGGTGCGTCCGGGTCGGCCGACTGGGTCCTGGTCATGATCGCCAGCAGCACCCGCGCGCCGTTCGGTCCGTAGGCGATGCCCACGTCATTGGTGGTGGCGTAGTCACCGCTCCCGGTCTTGTCCGCGGTCGTCCAGTCCGGCGGCAGACCGGCCCGCATGCTCGAGGTCTGGTTGGCCCGCATCCAGCCGTCGAGCACCGCCCGTTGAGCCGGGGGTAATGCATCGCCGGCCAACAGGTTCCGGTATCCATTGCCCAACGCCTCGGGCGTGCTGGTATCGCGCGGATCCCCCGGTATCGCCGAGTTCAGTTCCAGCTCCCAACGGTCCAGACGTGTCCGCTCGTCGCCGATGCTGCGGGCGAAGTCGGTGATGGCGCGGGGTCCGCCCAGGGTGGCCAGCAGCAGATTGGCAGCCAGGTTGTCACTGCGCTGCAGGGCGGCCTGACACAATTCGGCCAGCGTCATCTGTCCGCCCGCACGCTCCTGCGTGATCGGCGAGTTCGCGATGATGCCGGCCGGATCCACGAAAACCGGCTTCTCCAGTGATAATTCGCCGTCGGCCACCCGGCTCAACACCGACGCGGCGGCGTAGGTCTTGAATGTCGAACACATCGCGAACGCTTCGTCGGCGCGATTGCGCACCGACAACCCGGTGTCCAGATTCAGCCCGAACAACCCGATGAACGCGTTGTGCCGGGCCTCCAGGTCGCGGATCTGTTCGGGCAGCGAGGGCGCAGGAGCAGCCAGCGCGGACTCGTCAGCACAGCCGGCCGCTGCCCCCACCGTCACCAGCGCCAGACCACCGATCAGGAGATCACGTCGTGACAGAAGCATCATCCGACTGTAACAACTCACCCCGCGATATCTCGAAGTCGGTGCGGCAATGACCTTTTCGACTTGTACGGGCCGAGTACCGCGGCACCGAGCGGCTTGGTCAGCAAACGCCGGGCGACCGCGTTCACCTCTTCCAAGGTGACGGCGTCTATGAGTTCCAACGTTTGCGCGATGCTGCGGTGCGTGCCGAAGTTCAGTTCGCTGCGACCCATCCGGTGCATCCGCGAGCTGGAATCCTCCAGCCCGAGCACCAACCCGCCGCGCAGGGAACCCTTGGCGATGGCGCATTCCGCCTCGGTGATACCGTCGCGCGCCACGTCGGCCAGCACATCGGTGGCCACCCGGACCACCTCGTCGAAGCGCTCCGGCAGGCAGGCCGCGTAGACGGAGAAGGCACCGGCATCGGAGAACGTGTCGACGCTGGAGTACACCGAGTACGCCAGCCCGCGGGTCTCCCGGATCTGTTGGAAAAGCCGCGAACTCAGCCCGCCGCCCAACGCGGTGTTGAGCACCGACAGCGCCCAGCGGTGCTCCCAGTACCGACCGGGGCTGCGCACCCCGGCCATCAGGTGACTCTGTTCGCCGTCACGGCTGACCAGCTCCAGCGACGGCTTGCCCGGCACCCGGCCGGTGCCTTTGCGGTGCGGCGCCGCGGTGCGACCCCGGACCAACCGCGGCCCGAAGTACTCTCGCGCCAGAGCAACGACCTCGGCATGGTCGATATTGCCGGCCACCGCCAGCACCATCCGCTCGGGGGTGTAGCGGCGGACGTGGAAGGAATGCAACTGTGTGCGGGTCATCGCCGAGATCGACTCGACGCTGCCGATCACCGGTCGCCCCACCGGATGATCGCCGAACATGGCGGACAAGAAGATGTCGCCGAGGGTGTCCTCGGGATCGTCATCGCGCATCGCGATCTCCTCGAGCACGACATCGCGCTCGACCTCGACGTCCTCGGCGGCACAGCGCCCGTTGAGCACCACATCGGCGACCAGGTCGACGGCAAGTTCGAGGTCCGAGTCCAGCACGTGGGCGTAGTAACAGGTGTGCTCGCGCGCGGTGAACGCGTTGAGCTCACCGCCCACCGCGTCGACGGCCTGGGCGATCTGCACGGCCGACCGCGTCGGCGTCGATTTGAACAGCAGGTGCTCCAGGAAGTGTGCGGCACCGGCGACGGTGGCACCTTCGTCGCGGGAACCGACGCCCACCCAGACACCCACCGATGCCGAATGCACCGACGGGATGTGCTCGGTGACCACCCGCAGACCCCCGGGTAGGTCCGTTCGGCGCGTGGGCGTCGACATGGGCACTCCTTTCCGCGGCGACCCATGTTGCCGTATGTCGCTGCGGGCACCTAATTCGGCCCGCTCGGCGCGGCTCAAAGGGGAACGACGCCGGCGTACGGCACGCCGCTGAGATAGGCCATATCGCGTTCGAAGGTCACCAGGTCGTGGATGTCGAAGTCGGCCAGCCGCCGGTGTCCGCAGGCACGGGCCAGCACCGACATCAGATCGACCGTCGCGCCCAGGAACCGGGCCAGCCGCTGCGCGGCCTGCTGCACATGCAGCCGTTCCCGCAGATGCTCCTGTTGGGTGGCGATGCCGACCGGGCAGTTGTTGGTGCCGCAGGCACGCATCCCGACGCAGCCGATGGCCTGCAGTGCCGAGTTGGCCAGCGCGATCGCGTCGGCCCCCAGCGCCATGGCCTTGGCCATGTCGGCGGCCGTCCGGATGCCACCGGTGGCGACCAACGTCACCTCCCCCGACTTACCGCAGCTGTCCAGATGCCGCCGCGCCCGGGCCAACGCCGGAATGGTCGGCACCGAGATGTTCTCCCGGAAGATCAGGGGTGCGGCCCCGGTGCCGCCGCCGCGGCCGTCGATGATGATGTAGTCGACACCGATCTGCAACGCCGCATCGATGTCCTCCTCGATGCGCTGGGCGCTCATCTTGTAGCCGATCGGGATACCGCCGGAGCGCTCGCGCACCTGCGCGGCGAAGTCGACGTACTGGTCGATCGATGTCCAGTCCGGGAACCGCGCGGGTGAGATCGCATCGGTGCCCGGCGCCAGCCCGCGCACCTCGGCGATCTTGCCCACCACTTTTCTTCCCGAAAGATGCCCGCCGGTACCGGTTTTCGCGGCTTGACCGCCTTTGAAGTGAAAGGCCTGCACGACATCGAGGCGGCCGAGGTCCCAGCCGAAGCGACCGGAGGCCAACTCATAGAAGTACCTTGAATTGGCCTGCTGCTCCTCGGGCAGCATGCCGCCCTCGCCCGAACAGATGCCCGTTCCGGCC
Organism: Mycobacterium sp. NPDC003323; assembly: GCF_053589535.1. NCBI lineage: Bacteria > Bacillati > Actinomycetota > Actinomycetes > Mycobacteriales > Mycobacteriaceae > Mycobacterium > Mycobacterium sp. NPDC003323. Next base: position 739,408 of record NZ_JBSFSB010000001.1, on the reverse strand, counting down.
AGTTCGGCGCCGGCGGCCAGCGCGACCTTCGCCTCCTGGGACAGCGCCCCGAAGCTCATATCGGTGACGAACAGCGGGATGTCGAGCGCCAGCGGTTTGGCCGCCTTGGGGCCGACGACCACACCGGTTTCCACCGGTTCGTGATCGAGCAGCGGCGGCCGCGCCAGTTGCGCGGTCACGAGCTGGATGCTGTCCCACGACGGGAGTTCGGTGCGCGGCACACCCATGGCACCGGTCTTGCCGTGCATGCCCAGTCGCGACAGACCGTGGTCGGCCAGTTCTCGGATATCGGCGACGAACGGCTCCTCCGGCGTGCCGGCGAGATCCGAGAACTGTGCCTGGTATTGGCCGTTGCGCGCGAGCTGCGGGTGCCGGGCGGCATAGGCGCGCACCGCGGCGACATCGACGGACACCCGCCCGTCTCGGATGGTGGTGCCGAAGGTCGGCAGCGCGACGGAGTGGTTCACCGGGGACACCCCGGTGGCGATGTCGTAGCGCCATCCGTGCACGCCGCAGACCAGCGAATCACCGTCGACGTGACCGTCGGCCAACCGCACGCCGCGGTGGGCGCATCTGCCGTACAGCGCCGAGACGGTGTCGTCGGCCCGCCGCACCAGCACCAGGTCGACACCGGCGACGGTGATCGGGTGCGGGCTGTCGGGAACCAGATCGTCTAGGCGGACCGTGGTTTCGTGGTCGTCGATGGTGCTGACTTCGGACAAGGCGGTACTCCTCGCTGCTGTGCACCGAGCGAGTCCGCCCGGAGGGGCTTCACCCGCAACAGCATACGGAAAGTGCTTGCTACCCGCGCTTTTGGCGTCGAATACGCAACGATGCCCGGCACCTTCCGGTGCCGGGCATCGTTGCGGATCGGACTAGGCTTCGGCGCCTGCGGGTGCCTCGGCGTCGGCCGGTGCCTCGGCCGTCTCCTCGTCGACGAGCACCAGCGAGATCTTGCCGCGGTTGTCGATGTCGGCGATCTCGACGCGCAGTTTGTCGCCCACCTTGGCCACATCCTCGACCTTGGCGATGCGCTTGCCGCGGCCCAGCTTGCTGATGTGCACCAGCCCGTCGCGCCCGGGCAGCAGCGACACGAACGCACCGAAGTCGGTGGTCTTGACCACGGTGCCCAGGAACCGCTCGCCGACCTTCGGCAGCTGCGGGTTGGCGATCGCGTTGATCTTGTCGATCGCCGCCTGGGCGGCCTCACCATTGCTGGCGCCGACGAACACGGTGCCGTCGTCCTCGATGGAGATCGACGCGCCGGTCTCCTCGGTGATCGAGTTGATCATCTTGCCCTTGGGCCCGATGACCTCTCCGATCTTGTCCACCGGCACCTTGATGGTGGTGATGCGCGGGGCGTACGGGCTCATCTCGTCCGGGGTGTCGATGGCCTCGGCCATGACCTCCAGGATGGTGATCCGCGCGTCCTTGGCCTGGCTCAGCGCGCCGGCGAGCACCTGCGAAGGGATGCCGTCGAGCTTGGTGTCCAACTGCAGGGCGGTGACGAACTCCTTGGTGCCCGCGCACTTGAAGTCCATGTCGCCGAAGGCATCCTCGGCGCCCAGGATGTCGGTCAGTGTGACGAAGCGGGTCTCGCCGTCGACCTGGTCGGAGACCAGCCCCATGGCGATACCGGCGACCGGGGCCTTGAGCGGCACACCGGCGTTCAGCAGCGACAGGGTCGAGGCGCAGACCGAGCCCATCGAGGTGGAACCGTTGGAGCCCAACGCTTCCGAGACCTGACGGATGGCGTACGGGAACTCCTCGACGCTGGGCAGCACCGGGACCAGGGCGCGCTCGGCCAGCGCTCCGTGGCCGATCTCGCGACGCTTGGGCGAGCCCACCCGGCCGGTCTCGCCGGTGGAGAACGGCGGGAAGTTGTAGTGGTGCATGTAGCGCTTGGAGGTCTCGGGGCCCAGCGAATCGATCTGCTGGGCCATCTTGACCATGTCGAGGGTGGTGACACCCATGATCTGGGTCTCGCCGCGCTCGAACAGGGCGCTGCCGTGCGCGCGCGGGATGACCGCGACCTCGGCGCTCAGGGCGCGGATGTCGGTGACGCCGCGGCCGTCGATGCGGAAGTGGTCGGTCAGGATGCGTTGGCGCACAAGCTTCTTGGTAAGCGACCGGTAGGCGGCGCCGATCTCCTTCTCGCGGCCCTCGAACTGACCGGCCAGGCGCTCGAGCACCTCACCCTTGATCTCGTCGGTGCGGTCGTCGCGCTCGGCCTTGCCCGCGATCGTCAGCGCCTGCGAGAGCGCCTCGGTGGCCACCGCGGCGACCTGGTCGTACACATCGGCCTGGTAGTCCGGGAACAGCGGATACTCCACGGTTGCCTTACCGGCGGCGGCGTGCAACTCCTCCTGCGCGGTGCACAGTGCGGAGATGAACGGCTTGGCCGCCTCCAGGCCTTCGGCCACAACGGTTTCGGTGGGCGCGACGGCACCGCCGGCCACCAGTTCGATGACCTTCTCGGTGGCCTCGGCCTCGACCATCATGATCGCCACATCACCCTCGACCTTGCGGCCGGCGACGACCATGTCGAAGACGGCGTCCTCGAGCTGCTCGACGGTCGGGAACGCCACCCACTGGCCGTTGATGAGCGCGACGCGCACGCCACCGACCGGGCCGGAGAACGGCAGGCCGGAGATCTGGGTGGACGCCGACGCGGCGTTGATGGCCAGCACGTCGTACAGATCCTTGGGATCCAGGCTGAGCACGGTCACCACGACCTGGATCTCGTTGCGCAGACCGGAGACGAAGGTCGGGCGCAGCGGCCGGTCGATCAGGCGACAGGTCAGGATCGCATCGGTGGAGGGCCGGCCCTCACGGCGGAAGAACGAACCGGGAATCCGGCCCGCGGCGTACATCCGCTCCTCGACATCGATGGTCAGCGGGAAGAAGTCGAAATGGTCCTTGGGCGACTTGCTGGCGGTGGTGGCGCTCAGCAGCATCGTCTCTTCATCGAGGTAGGCGACGACGGAACCGGCCGCCTGCCGGGCCAGCCGGCCGGTCTCGAAGCGGATGGTGCGGGTGCCGAAGCTCCCGTTGTCGATGACGGCGGTGGACTCGAACACACCCTCGTCGGTTTCAACTGCAGACATTGCAGCCTTTCTGGGTATTCAGCTGTTTCGCGCGCTCACGCGCCAGCGGTCCCCTGAACTCGGCTACGGCCGTCGATCGAAGCGGCCGGGTGTGTACATCCCGGCAGCCACTACCGAAGACCGCCCGATCAGAGCGGACACTGCTTGTGACGCGCAGGGACGGTGCGCGCGGATCTGCGCGAACCGCACCTTCTTGCTCGGGCCGAACACGGCCCAAAACATCTTCATGCTACACCGGCGGTGTTCCCCGGCCGTCAGCCGACATCCTCGACGCACACCGTGAACCGGCGCTGGTCGTAGGCATAGCCGATACCGCTGCGGCACTGGTCGACATTGGCGACACCCCGCAGTATCTCGGTCGCGCGCTGCCGGTGCGGCTGCGCGCCGTCGGCGCAATCGACACGCAGCGGATCGCGGCCGTTGTCCGGGTCCACACTCATGCACTGGCCGACCACCCAGTCGACATCCATGCAGATGGTGCTGCTGGTGTCGCTGAAGGTGCTGTGCGTGGAGTAGTACGAGTCCACGTCCGTCGGGCAGCCGTCACTGGACGTGGCGGTCGCGATGACCTTGAACGTCGAGTCGGGGCTGCCGCAGGCAGCCTTGACGGCATCGGGCCGTTCGGGCGTGCCGACCACCTTCAGGCAATCTCCGACCTGAAGCGCGGCGGCGGCCGCCGACGAACAACCGGTAAGTCCCCCCACCACGCACCCGAGGGTGCAGATCGCAGCCAGAGCCGCGGTCCGGTGTGTCAGCGACGCAGCCCGAGGCGCTCGATCAGCGAGCGGTAGCGCTCGACGTCGACCTGCGCGACGTACTTGAGCAACCGACGCCGGCGACCGACCAGCAGCAGCAACCCCCGCCGCGAGTGGTGATCGTGCTTGTGAGCCTTGAGGTGTTCGGTGAGATCCTGGATCCGCTTGGTCAGCAGCGCGACCTGAGCTTCCGGCGAGCCGGTGTCGGTGTCGTGCAGACCGTACTGGCCCAGGATTTCCTTCTTCTGTTCGGCAGTGAGCGCCACGAAACAACTCCATCAAAAAGGTCCGCGAGGAACATCTGAGGCGCGGCCGCCGCGAACTGCAGCACGCGCTGGGTCGCCGGAAATAGTAACAGTGCCCCGCGCGCCGCGAAAATCGAGCTCAGGAGCCCACAGCGAGAATCGCGCGGGCCCGCTCGGTATCGGCTCCCATCTGCACCACCAGGTCGTCGACCGAGTCGAACTTCTCCTGCCCGCGGATGCGGGCCACGTAGTCGACGGCGACGTGCTGGCCGTACAGGTCGGCCTCGGTGTCCAGGACGAAGGCCTCGACCGTGCGGGTCCGCCCGGAGAAGGTCGGGTTCGTGCCCACCGAGACTGCCGCCTGATAGCGCTCGCCGGGAGTCACCGTCCCCACCACCGGCCCGTGCCCGAGCACGGTGAACCAGGCCGCGTACACCCCGTCGGCCGGGATGGCCGAGTGCATCGGCGGTGCCACATTGGCGGTCGGGAAGCCCAGTACCCGGCCCCGGCCGTCACCGCGCACCACCACGCCCTCGACGCGGTGCGGACGGCCCAGCGCCTCGGCGGCGGCCACCACATCGCCGGCGTCGACGCACGAGCGGATATAGGTCGACGAGAAGGTGACCGACTCGTCGCGGGCGAATTCCTCGGACACCAGGGTCATGCCCTCGACGGCGAACCCGAAACGCTCACCCGCCTTGCGCAGCAGGTCCACGTTGCCGGCGGCCTTCTTGCCGAAGGTGAAGTTCTCCCCCACCACGACCTCCACCACATGCAGGCTTTCGACCAGCAGTTCATGGATGTAGCGCTCGGGCGTCAGCTTCATGAAGTCCGCGGTGAACGGCATCACCAGGAATACGTCGACACCTGTTTCCTCGACCAGTTCGGCGCGCCGGGCAAGCGTCGTCAGCTGTGCTGGATGGCTGCCCGGGAACACCACTTCCATCGGATGAGGGTCGAAGGTCATCAGCACCGTCGGCACGCCGCGTGAGCGTCCCGACTTCACCGCATGACTGATCAACTCGGCGTGTCCGCGGTGTACACCGTCGAACACTCCGATCGTCAGGACGCATCGACCCCAGTCCGTGGGGATGTCCTCCCGGCCCCGCCACCGTTGCACAGCAGTCAGACTACGGCCCCGACGCCTCGCCGTCTGCGTCCGGGATGCACGGATCAGGCAAAGATTGCCTAAACTCACCAGTCGTGAGTCCGAACAGCAACCCCCAAGACTTGTCGACGGTTGCGCAGGACTACCTCAAGGTCATCTGGACGGCGCAGGAGTGGTCGCCGGACAAGGTGAGCACCAAACTTCTGGCCGAACGCATCGGCGTGTCCGCGAGCACCGCGTCGGAGTCCATCCGCAAGCTGGCCGATCAGGGTCTCGTCGATCACGCCAAGTACGGCGCCGTCACCCTCACCGAGGCGGGCCGTCAGGCCGCGCTGGCCATGGTGCGTCGGCACCGACTGATGGAGACGTTCCTGGTGCGCGAACTCGGTTACGGCTGGGACGAGGTGCACGACGAGGCCGAGATCCTGGAGCACGCGGTGTCGGACCGCATGCTGGACCGCATCGACGCCAAGCTGGGCTTTCCGACCCGTGATCCGCATGGTGATCCGATCCCGGCGCCCGACGGGCGGGTCCCGACCCCGCCGGCACGCCAATTGTCGGTGTGCTCGGACGGCGAGGACGGGACCGTGGCCCGGATCTCCGATGCCGACCCGGAGATGCTGCGGTATTTCGACAGCGTGGGCATCGCGCTGGATTCCCGGCTGCGGGTGGTCGCCCGCCGCGACTTCGCCGGGATGATCTCGGTAGCCGTGCAGAGCCCGGCCGATCCCGAGCAGTCGATCACCACGGTTGACCTGGGAAGCCCTGCCGCAGAAGCTATCTGGGTGGTCTAGCGCACCGCTCGCAACCGCCGCACGCTGCTGGGCGCCGCGCTGACGGTGTCGGGCGCAGAATGCACCAGTCGCAACGTCGGGCGCCGCACCGCGGATGGCTCGGATGCCGCCACCAGCAACATCTGCACGCTGTGCGCCAGTTGCTCGGCCCCGTCGCGCTCGATGACCGCCACGACGGGCTCGGTGAGCAGTTCACCGGCGATCTCGCTGGTGACCGTGAGCCGCGATCCGTCGTCGGCCGGTGTGATCAGGAACGTCAGGCGGGTGCGCAGGCCTGCCTCGCCGGTGCCGATGAGCACCAGCGTGCCCGGCGCCATCGCCGAGTCGACCGTCCACTCCACGGTGGCGGCGATTCCGAGCATCAGCGTCTCGGCGGTCATCCGCGCGCCGGGCACGAACTGCGCGCGCGGTTGGGTCACCCAGCGCTGGTGCACCGTGAGCCAGTCCGACCAGGTGCGCGGATCCGACAGCACCGTCCACAGCGCCGCCGGAGTGACCGGCAGGTGGGCATTGTGGGTCGCATGGCCGACCAGGGCGCCGTGCTCGCCGTGCGCCCAGGCGGGCTGATAGGTGAACAGCGGATGGTCGCAAACCGGTGCGTGCTCGCTCATGTTCTGTACAACGCCCACGTTCGGGCAAAAGTTCGCCGAGAACCTGGGATTTGGCTAATAAAAACACGGCGGAGACTGACGGCAACCTGATAACGCGGTTTGCGTCCACCGCGATCCGGCCTCACTCGTGCAGCCTGCGGTGGTACTGCGCGCGAGACTGTGCATCGACGACGCTGAAGGCCGTGTCGAAGTGCGTCGCGCGCATGATCCGGTGCCGGACTCGGTCCGGCAACGCATTCGCGAGGGTGACCAGCGCGCCGAGCTCGCGCGGCACCGACACCACCGGGCGACCGCTGCGGACGGCCGCGACGATCGCCGCGGCCACATCGGCAGGTTCGACCTCCGAGATCGGCCGAACCCAGGCCGGCACGGAGTGGCCGGCCGACAGTTCGGTGCGCACCACACCCGGCAACACGGCGGTGACCCCGATACCCTCGGCCGCCAGCTCCAGGTGCAGGGCCTCGGTGAAACCGACCACGGCGTGCTTGGTGGCGCAGTAGGTGGCCAAACCCGGGAATGCGCTCGCCCCCGCCAGTGAGGCGATGTTGACGATGTGGCCGCCCCGAGTGCGCATCCGCGCCGCAGCGAGTTTTGAGCCGTACAGGACACCGCGCAGGTTGACGGCAACGATCCGGTCCGTCATCTCGTCGGATTCCTCGACGAAGAGCCCCGTCGGCATGATCCCGGCGTTGTTCACCAGGACGTCCAACGACCCGAACCGGCTTTCGGTCTCGTCCAGAAAGCCGGCGAAGGTCGTCGGCTCGGTGACATCGAGCCGCAGTCCGCAGACCACCCCGCCGGTGGTCTCGGCAAGTTCGGCCGCCGTCTTCTCCACCAAGGCCTCGTCCACATCCCCGAGCGCCACCCGGGCCCCGACGCGGGCAAATGCCGCACCGGTGGCGCGGCCGATGCCCCGGGCGGCGCCGGTGATGGCCACCACCCGACCTGACATTGTCGGGATTCTGGTCATGAGCACTCCTCCTGCAGGACCTTCTTCAGGACCTTTCCGGTTTCATTGCGCGGCAACTGATCGATGAAGACGACATCGCGAGGGACTTTGTGGCGGGCCAACTGGGATCGCACGAACGCCCGGACATCGTCGGATTCGAGGGTCTCGCTGCTGCGAACGACGAAGGCGCGCAGCCGCTGTCCGAACTCCGCATCGCCGACCCCGACGACGGCGGCCTCCAGCACATCGGGGTGCTCGGCGAGCAGGTTCTCGACTTCCAGCGGGAAGACGTTCTCGCCGCCGGAGACGATCATGTCGTCGTCGCGACCGTCGACGAACCACAAGCCGCTCTCGTCGAAGTGACCGGTGTCGCCCGTGGACAACAATCCGTCGACCGACTCTTTGTGTCCGCCGTCGGTGTATCCCTGGAAGCTCAACCCGCTGGACACGAAGAGCGTGCCGGTGCGACCGGGTTCGGTGATTCTGCGGCGGCGCTCGTCGTAGGCGGCCATCGTGCACCCCAGCGGCGGCCGGCCCACCGTGCCCGGGGCCGCGCGGAGATCCTCGGGTGTGGCCACTGCCGCGACCGCTACCTCGGTCGAGCCGTACAGGTTGTACAGCACGTCACCGAAGGCGTCCGCCGTCCGCCGGCACAGCTCGGGAGAGAGCGCCGAGCCGGCCGCGAACACCACCCGCAGCGAGGATGTGTCGTACCGAGCGAGCACATCTGGCCCGAGGTCCAGGATGCGGGTCAGCATGGTGGGCACCACGATCAGTGCCTGCACCCGGTGTCGTTCGATCGCGACCAGTGCCGCGACAGGATCGAATCTGCGCGCCAGGATGACCCGGCTGCCCAGCGCGAGTCCCATGGTGCAGGTCGCCAATCCGGTCGCGTGGAACATGGGAGCGGCCACGTAGTAGCTCGCATGCGCGGGCCACGGGATGCGGTCGATCAACTGGGCCGACTGCAGGGGGCTGACCCTGTTGCGCGGTGCACCCTTGGGGGTTCCGGTGGTCCCGCTGGTGAGCAGCACGATGGCACCGACCGTGTCCGGTGCCGGCAGCGGGTCCGTGGGCTGGCCGGCGGCTATCGCCGTCAAACTCATTCGCCCACAGTCCCGCTCGGCCCAGCCGAGGACGCGCAGCACGCCCGGTTCCAGGACGTCGAGCAGATCGGAGAACTCCTCATCGGCGATCACGGTGGTGACGCGTTCCCGACGACACACGTCGGCCAGCTGCGGAGCCGCGAACCCGGTGTTCAACAGGACCACCCGCGCCCCGGTGTGGCCTGCCGCGAACAACGTCAACAGCAATCCACGGTGGTTACGCGCGAGCAGCCCGATCACCGCGTCGGCGCCGACGCCGTGCGCAGAAAGCCCATGCGCCAGCGCATTCGATTGGCGTTCGAGTTCGGCGAAAGTCAGGGTTCCGTGCTCGTCGGTCAGTGCCGGCGCCGAGCCGTACCGGGCGGCGCTGTGCCGTATCAGCCCGGCGAACGCGCCGTACTGTCGCATCCAACGCGACGCACGCAGCGCCTGCACCGGCCGACGCGGATCCACCAGTCCGCGGCGTAGCAGCACCAACGCAGCCGCGCCGAGATCGGTGGTGGTGGACACGATCTGGAGAAGATTCTTCACCTCACACCTTCCAACCCGACGACCAGCCGCGCCACCGTCTCGGGATCGTCGAGTTGTGGGCAGTGTCCAGAGCGGGGCAATATCACCAGCTCACTGCCGGGAATCTGTCGATGTAGTCGTCTGCTGGCGTGCACAGGGATGATTCGATCCTTTGCTCCGTGCACCACCACCGTGGGGCAGCTGACGCACACACCGTGGTGTCCCGCCGTGGTCTCTCGGGCATATTGCAGGGCATACCGCCCCAGGTGAGCGAGTTCGGATCCGCTGGCCAACAGCTGAGTCCAATACGCCAGCACCTCGGGGTCCGAGGTGGCCCCGGGACCGTAGAGCACCTGCCGAAGCGCTCGTGCCGCAACCCATTGCAGCACCCTGGATGGCACCGGCACACGGGCCACTTCCTGCCATACCCGCGCCGGGATGTCACCGTAGCGGGCAAGCCGCGCCAGCCAATGCCGGGCATTGACCGGGTCGTCGATCGCCACCAGACCCCGAACCAGCTGGGGTCGCCGATCGGCAGCCCGGACCGCGGTCGCGGCCCCGAGCGAATTACCCACCAGCAGTGCGGGACCCGTCTCCTCGAGAAGCGAATCGACGAAGGCATCGAACTGCGGTAGCAGTGGCCCCGGGTCGCGGGGACCTGCCCGGCCGAAGCCGGGCAGGTCCACCGCGACGGCACGCCGTCCTTGTTCACCCAGACACGCGAGCACTGCGCGCCAGGTGTCGGCGCTGTCGGCGTAGCCGTGTAACAGCACCACCGCAGCGCCGTCCCCCGGCACCGATAGCATGCGGGTGTCGACACCGTTGAAGGTGGCTGGACACTCCGCGATCATCCCGCGAGCAGGCCCTTCGCGATATGAGTGACCTGCACCTCGTTACTGCCGGCATAGATCATCAACGACTTGGCATCGCGGGCAAGCTGCTCGACACGGTATTCGGCCATATAGCCGTTGCCGCCGAACAGTTGCACGGCCTCCATGGCGACCTCGGTGGCGGCTTCCGAGGAGTACAGCTTGATCGCCGACGCCTCGGCCAGCGACGGAAGCGAACCCGCCTTCAGCCGCGCCAGCGTCTGGAACACCATGTTCTGCACGTTCATCCGGGCAACCTCCATCTTCGCCAACTTGAGCTGGATCAGTTGGAAGGCCGAGATCGGGGTACCCCAGAGGACACGGGTTCGCGCATAGTCCAGGCTGAGCCGATGACACTCGTTGATGATGCCGAGTGACATCAACGCAATGCCCACCCGTTCAGCGGCGAAATTCGCCCGGGCACTGTCGCGCCCGTCGCCGCTGGCGTGGCTTTCGGTCTCACCGAGCAACCGGTCTGGCGAGAGCCGGACATTGTCGAAGAACAGTTCTCCGGTCGGCGAGGACATCATGCCCATCTTTTTGAAGGCCCGGCCCTGGGTGAGGCCCGGCATGCCCGAATCCAGCACGAACGTGAGGACCGGACGGTCCCGGCGGTCGACGTCGGTGCCGTCATCCAGCTTGGCGTAGACCACCAGGACGTCGGCATCGGGACCGTTGGTGATGAACGTCTTCTGTCCGTTGAGGATGTAGTCGCCGCTGCCGTCACCCGCGCGCTTGACGTAAGTCTTCATGCCGCCGAAGGCATCCGACCCCGCATCCGGTTCGGTGATCGCCCATGCGGCGATCTTCTCCAGCGACATCAACTCGGGAAGCCAGCGTTCCTTCTGGGCCAGCGTGCCCCGACTCATGATGGTCGACGCCCCCAGCCCCAGGCTGACCCCGATGGTACTCAGCAGACCGATGCTCACCGCGGCCAACTCGACCACCATCACCGCGGCCATCGACGCCTGTGCGCCGATATCGCCGAGTCCCCCACCGGCGGACTTCGACTTCTCCTGCCGTGGCTCTGCCGAGCCCGCCGCGGACTCTTTGGCCCGCTGCCGGTCCAGCATCGACTTCACCGCGTCGGCGGCCATGGCGTCCAGGCCGAACTCACTGAAAAGCTTGCGCGCGAACGGGTACGGCGACAACTCGCCGGTCTCCAAACCGTCCAGATGCGGGCGGATCTCCTTGGCGATGAATTCGCGCACCGTGTCTCGCATGATGAGATCGGTGTCGGACCACTCGATCATGACGGCAGCCTGCCGGCAATGTCGTCGATCTGCCACAGACCGTCGGTCTCGATCGTGTCGACATCGTGCCAGCCGCGCAGTTGGGAGATGGCGCCGCCCTGCACGGCGTACACCTGCCCGGTGACCGGGCATTTCTCGGTCGCCAGATAGGCGACCAGCGGGGAGATGTTCGCCGGACTGAACAGATCGACCCCGCCGTCCTCGGGTTCGGCCATCAAGGCACCCATGCCGGGCGTGGCCAGCGTCAGCCGGGTGCGCGCAATCGGGGCGATGGCATTCACGCGCACGCCGTACCGCTCCAGTTCCTCGGCGGCGACCAGCGTCAGGGCGGCGATCGCGGCCTTGGCCGACCCGTAGTTGCACTGGCCTGCGTTGGGAATGGTGGTGCCGGAGCCCGAGGCGGTGTTGACCACCGCGGCGTTGGGCTGGTCCCCGGCCTTGGACTGCGCCTTCCAGTACGCCGCGGCGTGGCGCAACACCGAGAAATGGCCCTTGAGGTGCACCGCGATCACGGCATCCCAGTCGGACTCCTCCATCGTCGGGATGAAACCGTCACGCAGGATGCCGGCGTTGTTCACCACGATGTCCAGTCGGCCGAACTCCTCGACCGCCTGCTGCACCAGAGATTGCGCACCGCTCCAGCTGGCAACGTTGTCGGTGTGGGCCACGGCCGCGCCACCGGCCGCTCTGATCTCGGCCACCACGTCGTGCGCGGGACCTGCGTCGGTGCCGTCTCCGGTATTGCTTCCGCCCAGGTCGTTGACGACCACACTGGCGCCCTCCGCCGCGAACAGCAGGGCATGCTCGCGGCCGATCCCTCGGCCGGCGCCGGTGATGACGGCGACCCGCCCTTCCAATGCTCCCATGTGTTATGCCTCCTCGGCGATCTCGGCCAAACCGTCGGTGATGACGAGGTCGGCTCCGCGTGCAGTTTCGAATGCGTAGCTGGTGATTCCATCGGTGCTGGATTTCCGCCAGATGGTGGTGGTCAGGTCGTCACCGGGCAGCACCATCTTCGAGAAGCGCACGGCGAACCTCTTGAGCCGGTGCACGTCTGAGCCGGCCACCTCGGTCAGCACGGCCCACGACGTGAAGGCCATCGTGCACAGCCCGTGCGCGATGATGCCGGGCAGACCGGCGTCACGGGCCACCTCTTCGTCGAGGTGGATCGGCATCGGGTCACCCGCGGCCGGGCTGTAGCGGAAGGTCTGATCGTCGTCGACATGCTGGGTCACGGTGGCGACGGGTGGGTGGGCACGTAATGCGTCGTCGAAGCGGTGACTGGGGCTCAGTTCACCGACCGCCTTGCCCGCGTCGAATCCACGCACGAACGTCGTCACATACTGCTCGTTGACCAATTCCCCGTCCTCGGTGCGGCATTCGAGGTAGATCGCCGCCCGGGTCCCGTTCTCGAGACCTTCATAACCGATCATCTTGCCTCGCGAGACCAGCCGGTCCCCGGGTTTGATCGGCCGATGGAAGTGGAAATCCTGTTCGCCGTGCACCACCCGAGGAATCAACTCGACGGGCAGCACATCGACCGCCGGCACCAGCAGCGCCTCGAACACCGGCACGATGGCGAACACCGGAGGTGCAATGTGCCCCGCCCGGTGTGCGGCGATCGGATCGTTCGTGGCGGCGGCGTACGCCGCGAGGCGGTCCTCGGTGACCTCGAAGCGCTCCTCGTCGGTCCAGGTGTTCAGCCCGCTGTCATCGAAGACGAGTTCCGGGTCGCTGGTCACGTTGTTGGTCACCGTCATGCCGACGCCCGAGCCAGTGCGTCCAGAGCGTCCAGACTCTTGTCGAGCTGCTTGACACCGTCCTTCTCGACCGCCTTGGCCAGCGCACCCTTGACCAGTGCTCCCTCGAAGTCACCGGCGACGGTGAATCGAGAACCGTTGCCGGCCGGCTCGATGGTGAAGGTGAATCGCGCCTTGACGCCCGCCATTCCGGTTCCACTGAGCACGAGGCGCCCGGGCGCTTCGACCTCTTCGACGGTCCAGTCGATCTTGTTGGCCATTCCCAGCATGACGATCTTGGCGCTGAGTTTCACGCCGGCGGTGAGCGTGCTGGGCGGTTCGTCCAGCCACTTGTCGTGCACGGTGAACCACTTGTCCCAGGTCTGCGGGTCCGCCACGGTGGCCCACAGATCGCCGGGCCCGGCGGTCAGCTCGCGAGTTGCTTCGATATGTCCCATGGGTGTTCTCCTTCTGCGTGTTTGGACGATCAGCGCTGTGCGCGCCGATAGGCGGTGACGACGGCGGCGCCGCCGAGCCCGATGTTGTGTTGCAGCGCGGCGGTCACGTTGTCCACCTGACGCTTGTCCGCGGTGCCGCGCAGCTGCCAGGTCAGTTCGGCACACTGGGCCAGACCTGTCGCACCGAGCGGATGACCCTTCGAGATCAAGCCACCGGACGGGTTGACGACCCAGCGACCGCCGTAGGTGGTGTCACCGTTGTCGATGAGCTTTGCCGCCTCGCCTTCGGCGCAGAGGCCGAGGGCTTCATAGAGCAACAGTTCGTTGGCGGAAAAGCAGTCGTGCAACTCGATGACCTGGAAATCCTCGGGGCCGAGCCCGGACTGGTCGTAGACCTGTTGCGCGGCAGCAACATTCATATGGTATCCGATGAGCGCCTTGCAGCTTCCGTCGAAACTGTTCTCGAAGTCGGTGGTCATCGCCTGACCGACGATCTCCACGGCCTGGTCGGCCAATCCATGCTTGTCGACGAAGTCCTCACTGGCCAGGATCGCAGCCCCGGACCCGTCAGATGTCGGCGAGCACTGCAGCTTGGTCAGCGGGTCGTAGATCATCCGCGACGCCAGGATGTCGTCCAGACTGTATTCGTCCTGGAACTGCGCGTACGGATTGTTGACCGAGTGTTTGTGGTTCTTGTACCCGACCTTTGCGAAATGTTCTGCGGTCGAACCGTATTGCTGCATGTGCTCGCGTCCCGCGGCGCCGAACATCCAGGGTGCCGGCGGAAAGAGCACCTCGGATATCTCGGCGAGCGCCAAGAAGTGCTTGGCCATCGGCTGTTCGCGATCGTCGTAGGTCGACCCGAGCGATCCGGGCTGCATCTTCTCGAACCCGAGTGCCAACGCACACTCGGCGAGTCCGCTGCGAACCGCGCGCGCCGCCAGGTAGAGCGCGGTGGAGCCGGTGGAACAGTTGTTGTTCACGTTGACAATCGGAATGCCGGTCAGCCCCAGCTCGTAGACCGCCCGCTGCCCCGAGGTGGACTCGCCGTACACGTAACCGACATAGGCCTCCTGAATCTCGCGGTAGTCGATGCCGGCATCGGCCAGCGCCTTGGTGCCCGATTCACGGGCCATGTCGGGGTAGTCCCAGCCCTCGATCGCGCCAGGCTTCTCAAACTTCGTCATCCCGACACCGATGACGTAGGTCTTTCTGGGCATGATTCTCACTTTCTCTCCGGTGCCTAAAACATACCGTCTGGTTTGTATCTAAGCAAGAGTGAATCAGACGGGTGTCCCCATCGTGAGATGGTTACCGTCCAAAGAGGATTCGATCGTGCCGGTCATGGACAGCTGGTTGGCGATCGTGACGTTGCTCGCCCGCAGATAGCCGCGGTCGCTCCCGTCAGCGCCGCTGACGACGATGTTCGCGGTGTAGGTGATGTTGGTGAGGCTCGGATTGTTGGTGGTCGTTTCCGTTCCGTTGAGGATCATTCCCGCCTCGTCCTCGAAGTCGACGTAGGTGACCGTCGTCGTGGTGATATTGCCGACCTTGGTGGTGGTGACCTCGGCCCGGCCGCCCACCCGACCCTCGCGTGCCGGCTCCAATGGCGTCGCCTTGGGGACCACCGTCGCCAGCGCCGGAGCCCACGACGAGGTATCGGGCGTCGCGTTGCCGGCGGGCATGGTGCCGCCGTCGATGTTTCGCAACTCGGCCACGACCAGCCGCGTGTCGGTCGGGTCGGTGGTGCTACGTTCCCAGAACGCGACGCTGGTCCCGTCGGGACTCCAGTTCGCTACGGGCACAGAGTTGTACGCACCGGTGGGATCGCCGAGGAACAGGCCGTTCTCCCGATTCAACTCGTCCTCGCGCGACACCACCCAGGCCTCGTTGAGCGTGCCCTTCTTCGCCTGAAATGTCGGGAAGACGACATAGGCCGGGACGAAGGTGGGCCGCACGATCTGCGACATCGGAGTCAGATAGTCCTTGGTGCGCGAACTTCCCACGGCGAGCCATTCACCGTTGGGCGACATGTCCACCGATTCGTCATAGTCGAGGTTGGCGGTCAGTCGGGACACCTGGCCGGTGTGCAGATCCACCAGCACGCTATCGGCATTGCCGGCCTCGTACTTGCCGGAGAAGTCGGTGACGATGACACCCGAGCCGTCCTGGGTGAAGTTTTTCAGCTCACCCCCGATATAGACCGCCCGCGCGTCCACGACGTCATATCCCGTCTCGGTGCGCTGGAGCGTACCGACCGAAGCGACGAGTTGGGTGGCCGGTCCGGCCGCCAGCAGCTGCGTGAAGCCGACGTGCTCGCCGTCGGGTGCCACTCTCAGCTCACGCTGCTTCTGTACCACGGTCACACCCGGCGCGACCGCGGTCGGCACGTTGATCTTCAGCAGCGCCGAGCCGACGCCACAGGAACTGACCCCGCCGGCACATTCCAGGATGTAGTGCTCCGCGGTCTCCCCGCCGGTGTCCGACTGTGTGCCCGCGCTCAACAGCACCCGGTTGCCATCGTCGAACACAAACGGCTTGGACAAGTTGACGGTGACCTCCGGGGCCAGTCCCAGGGTGAGGCAGGCCAGGCCCGTGCCGTCCAGATTCACCCGGTAGATCTCCGACCGGGTACCGCCCTGTGGCGTGGCACGGAAGACGAGACCCGTTCCGTCCGCAGTGAAGACCGCATTCTGCGGCTGCAGGATGTCATCGGGCAGTGGAACGATGAAGCGTTCACCACTGGGCAGAATGCTCTCGACGTGCAACGAGATCCCCGCCTTGGGATTGCCGTGGTCACGTCTGACGAGGTCACGCAGACTGAAGACATTGTCGGTGACCCGGACCACGAATGTGTCGGTCCCGCCCGCCTGAGCAAAGTCCAGATCCGGTGTGTAGGTGAAGGTCCCGGTCTGCGGATCGATGGTGACGGTGCCGTGTTGCGGACCCTTGACGATCTTGTAGAAGATGCGATCGCCTTCGGGGTCCACCGCGCCGATCTGACCGGTGACCACCCCGTAGGCGCCCTGCACGGTGGTGGGATCATCGCGGAACTCCGGGGACTGATTGAAGAACGACCGGCGCACCCACTCCAGTAGTGCTGCCACGAAGGGAGGTTCGGCCGGCGCGCCGGCGGGCCGGGTGTCCAGCAACGGGCTGTCTACAGACGCGGCCACGGCAACCACGGTCGGCTGCCCGGCACCCGACTCCACCTCGGGCGCCCCGACGGCGGCAGTGTCCTCGCGGTGCACGCTCTGCACGGGGTACTCCACGCGCACCGGTGTCACAGGGATGGTCGGCAGCGTGCTGATTTCGGACGCGGGCTGCTGTGGCGGCGCGGCTAGGCCACCGTCGGTGAGTTCCGTGGCGCTGTCGACGAGCGCCGGTTCGCGATCCGAACGGTCGGCGCCGGTGGCGTCGTGGTCGATGTTCGGCGAACCGGACGGACCTTCGCTCGCGTCGTCGGTCTCGTCGGTCTCGTCGACATCGCTGTCGGCGGTGTCGCCGTTGTCGGTGTCCTCGATGTCGGTGGTGTCGCTGTCCTCGCTGTCGGTGTCGGTGTCGGTGTCCTCGCTGTCGCCGGCGTCGTCGCTGTCGGTGTCGTCGGCCTCCGCGGGTGCATCCGCGCCGCCAGTTCCTGCTTTCGACGACGGCGAGCTGGTCGAGGTGTCGGTGTCGGCATCCAGTGAGTCCGCATACGCCAGACCACCAGCCGGCCCGAACGCGAGCACAGCGGCCGCCGCCAGCGTCACCGACCCGTACTTGCCGGCATGTGCCGCCCGGTCCATCCAGGGCGCCAGGCCGGGCTCGGTGTGGGCGACGGGATCGGCGGAGCCGGCTTCAGAACCTTTGAACACGAGAAAACCTCCAGGTAGACGCGACGACACTGTTACATACATTCCGATACGCATGTTTCATCTCGGAGGTTACTGAGCGGCCACGCGCTCCGCAAGAAATTTGCACAACTGGCAATTGGGTCGAACGGATCAGAAATCGATATAGCGCACGGCGTAGGGCGTCATCCCGGCGTGTCGCACCGGTGAGACCCGCACGACCGACCCCGCGTTGGGAGCCTCCACCATCAGGTTGTCACCCAGGTACAGCGCGACGTGCTGTCCCCCGTTCTCGCCGTAGAAGAGCACGTCGCCGCGGCGCATCTGCGCCACCGGAACCCGCGCGCCCATCTCATACTGCGAGCCCGAATAGTGCGGCAGCGCGATCCCGACTCCGGCAAACGCGTACATCATCAGTCCCGAACAGTCGAAACCGACGATGTGTTCGCCGCCATCGATGCCCCGGGTCGGCCCGGATGCACCTCCACCACCCCACGAATAGGCGATACCGCGTTGCGAAAGCGCACGGGCAATCACCACTTCGCTGGCACGCCTGCCCACACCGGTGGGAAGTTGCCCGTAGCTCATGCCGGTGCGCGCGCCCTCGAGCGGCGTCACCAAGCCGAGCTGCGCCAGAAACGCCCCGCCCATCGCACTGGTCTCGCGCACCGACTCCTCGGCGACCGACATCAGCCGAGCTATCACCTCGGCGGGCTCACGCGCCGCCGAGGTCATCTGGGCTCCCTGCGATCCGGGCACGGCCGCGCCGGCTGCACCGACGGCTGCATCCAACGCGGCCTGCGCCGCGTCGCGTTCGGCGACCAGCTGGGCAACCGTGCGCTGGCGATCCTCCAGCGTCCGTTGCGCATCCGCCAGCGAGCGCACCGCCTCATCTCGACGGTCAGCCGCAACCGCGACCGCACGTTGCGCGCTCGCCGCCGTCGCACGGGCGCGGCGATGCTCATCTTCGCGTACCTGCTGCGCCGCCGCCAGAGCCCCGGTAGCGGCCCGCTGCCGGAGCGAGATCGCCTGCATCTGAACAGCAGTCTCGATGACCTCACCGGGATCACCGCCTAGCAGTCCGGCAGCGGACGGGCCGTTCATATAGGCCGCCGCAGCGAAGTCGTCGAACTCATCCTGAGCTCGTTCGAGCTGCCGATGCGCCGCCGTCGACGCGGTGCCGGCTGCGTCTTCTGCGCGCTGCGCGGTGCGTGCCTCCACGAGGGCCTGCTGCGCGCCGACCACGGCCCGGTTCACCTTTTCCCGCTCGCCACCGATCAGCAATTGCTGGTCGTTCAGCTGCTGCTCGGCGGCAGCGACCGCGTGCACGAGACGGGTGACGTCCTGGGCATCGGCCGGCCCGGGTGTGGCGACCGCGACGCCGGGTGCTGTCAGCACCAGGAGTGCGGTCAACAGTGCCGCCAGAGGTTTCATGAGTCACGACCGGCTCAGGACGCCGCGATGCGCTCTGTCGCACTCTGGAATCCACCGGCACTGGCCTCGACGGTGGTGCCGGCCGGCGCGTCGATCTCGGCGAATCCGCGATCATCGGTGGTGGCGCTCGAAGCGCCCGCGGTGACCTTGACACCCCGTACCGGGCGGGCGGTGTCGTCCTCGGGAAGTTCGGTGGTGACCCGAACTCCGCCATCGACCGCGGCGATCTTCAACACCGGCTTGTCGATGGTGGGGCAATCGGATTGGGTCGGGACGCCGGTGTACTTCCTCCCGTTGACCTCAGCGGACACATCGCCCGAGAACTTGTTCTGTGAACCGACTTTGATCGTTCCCTTGAGGTATCCGGACTGCTCGCCGCGGCCCTTGAGATTGGCCGACCACTCGGCTCCCGACGTGGCGATCGGGATCACGATCTTCTCGGTTCCGTCGAGGAAGGACTTCCCGTCATCGGAATAGTTCTTGTAGTCCACCGAGTAGGAGCCGATGGCGTAGGCGCCGAGGTACTGAACAGTGGCCGTGCCGGAGTGCTTACCCTTCAAGACCCGCAGGGCAACTTGCCGTCCCATCATCGGGTTGAAGTCCTTGACCGGCACGGACCATGTGGCGATCGCTTCCGGGTCCTGGTGCACCGGAGCCAGGGGCTGCGTCGGCTTGCGGGTTCCGAAGGCGATGATGCTGGTGCGCCAGGGTGTTTCGGGGGCTCCGGGCCCGTCTGCGCCGGCCGGGCGCTGCTGTTCGTTGATGACTGCTCGGGTCGAATCGGGAAACCAACTCCAGCCCCGGATGGTCCAATCCGCGTCGATCACGATGGGCTGCCCCGAGTAGCCCCCGAGCTGTTGACCCGGGTCCATCGACATCAGCCACGGCTCATTCATGCAGCGGCGGTTGTTCCACAGGCTCACCCGGCCGATCTGACCGAACGCCCCGCTGTCGATCAAGGATGGCCGCTGCAGAGCGGTGAAGACATCCATCCGATCGAGTCCACGTGCCGAGGTGAAGTACACACTCTTTCCGTCGGGCGCGACGTCGGCGGCCTCGTTGTAGTCGAGGTCGGTGGTGAGCTGTCGACGCTCGCCGGTCGCGGTGTCCATCAGGTAGATGTCGTAGTTGAGGCCGGTCGAGGTCGTCTGGTACTTCAGGATTCGCCCGCCTTCATGCCAACTCGCACCCTCATAGAAGCGCATCGCATTCGCGAGATCCGCAGCGTAGTCCGACTTCTTGGCCCATGTCGGGCTGAAGACGCGCTGCTCGGTCAACTCGTAGCCCTTGGCGGTCTTGGTCAACTTGGCGATACTCATCCGGGTGCCTTCGACTGCCGAGACCTCGTTCCACGAGACGTATTCGCCATGCGGATCGGGCTTGGCCTCGCGGTTCTGCGCCGGAAGGTTGCGCTTGTCGGACGGGAACTTGACCTTGGTGGTGCTCTTCTCCTGGCAGTCGTAGATCGACGGCGCGCACTCCAGAAGTGAGTAATTGATGCTGCCCGTTCCACCGCTGCCGGGGTCGTCGGTGGACTGCTGACCGGAGGTGTCGGCGAACCAGATGCGTTTGCTGTCCGCCAGCGCCAGGACCTTGGTGACATTGGTGGCTGCACCGCAGGAGATGCACTGGTAGCCGGCCCCCTCCAGATCGGTGACCCCCAGTTGGGTCTTGCCGTCCACCACCACTTCGACCAACAGATGCTCCGCATCGGGACTGAGGTCTGCGGTGTGTGCCCGCACGCCGTCGGGCAACTGGAACTCGATGACCTTCTCGATGCTGAACGGCTCCAATGCCGGTGCCGCCGGTGCGCTGTCGGGCTCCGAGAGCGCCGTTGGTGTGCTGACGCCGACGCCGGCCAGCAGGGCGGCGGCCAGCCCCGTGGCCATCACGGATCGATACAGTGCGAGCGACACTTTTCAGCCTCCTTTGGCGGTGCGACGAACGCAGCGCGGGCGGGTCACCCAGGAAACTGCATCGTCCACCGATCAGTGGACTGCTTCGGTCTGAGGATGTCTGGAAGGCTTGTTGACGATTACCTGTCGATGGTCACGACGTCGGTGCCGCTCCGACGCGGGGCAGCCTCACCGTCACCTGCGTCCCACAGCCCGGCTCGGATTGCAGCACCACCGAACCCCCGTAGCTGGTGACGATCGCGTGCACGATGGCCAGGCCGAGTCCGCTGCCCGCCGCGCCACCGTCGGCGCTGGTGAAGAATCGTTCGAAGACGCGTTCGCGATCGCCGGCCGGGATACCGTCACCGTTGTCGGCGAGCACCATGCGCACCGCGTCCGGGTCAGCCTCGACGGTGATCTGGATATCGGCGGCCGGGCCGCCGTGTGCCAGGCTGTTACTCACGATGTTGCGCAGTACCTGCGCCAGTCGGTCGGCGTGGGCGGATACGAAGAGCTCTTCGTCGGGAATGGCGGTGGTGACCGTGCGGTCCGGCGCGATGACGGCGACATCCTCGGCGATGACTGCGCACAGCGCACACACCTCGACATGCTCTGTCGGCAGCTGTTGGGGCGCTTCGACGCGGGCCAGCAGCGTCAACTGGTCGAGCAGACTGCGCATCCGGTCGCATTCCTCGACAATGCTGCGCATGGCTCGTTCGGTGTGCTCGATCTGGGACGGGCGCTGGAAGTGCAGCTCGGACCAGCCCTGAATTTTCGTCAGCGGCGTCCGCAATTCATGGGAGGCATTGGCGATGAAGTCCCGCAGCTCGGTCTCCGTCCTGGCCCGCCGATCCACCAGAGCGGCAATGGCGTTGGTCAACGTCGCCGACTCCCGGTACTTGCCCGCGCTCTGACGGACCCGGCGCATGGCACCGGTCGGAGGACGCTCTCCGAGCGTGGCCACCAGATCGGTCAGTGTGCTCAGCGGACGGGTCGTCCGTCGGACGACGAGCGTGATCGCCACCGCCGCACCGATCATCGTCACCACCGAGATCACCACCGACGCACCGACCATCACCCACAACAACTTTGTCGACGATCGCGTGCCCAAGGCGATGACGGCGGAATCTGCGGAGACAAGGTCGCCGGTGGCCGTGCTCGTGATCAACACCGGATGTTCGAACCGCACCAGCTGCGCCTTGACCATCTGATGGTTCAAGGGAACATCGACGATGCCGCCGGCGGCCACGGCGCCCAACATCCGGTCGAGCTCGGCCGGTGCCAGTTCCGTCGGCGAGGTCTGCCACACCGCACGCCGGCCACGGTCGGCGGCGAACACGATCGTCGCGGTCCGTGACATTCGCGCCGCGAACTGGTCCGGGTCGATGACCACCGACTGCCCTTGTGCGCCGAGATGACCCAGCACACGTGCCGCCAGGTCGACCTGACTTCGGGTGTAGACGTTGAGCAGTGCGGCAAGCCCGACGACCGCAGCCACCGAGATCAGCAGCACGGCGATACACACGATGGCCAGGGTCCGGCTTCGCACGGTCGCGACCATCGACGGCGCCTGGCTTCCGGACCGTCCGACGATGGGCAGCGATCGGCGGCGCCGCCTCAACCCGCGCACCGGCGCAGCGAGTAACCGAAACCGCGCACCGTATGAATCAGCGGCTCACCGCCGGCATCGATCTTCTTGCGCAGATTCGACACCACCTTCTCGACAACCATCCCCTCACCGCGAAAGTCGTACTGCCACACCTGATCGAGGATCTGTCCGCGCGACACCACCCGCTCGGCATTGCGCATCAGATAGACGAGCAGTCGCAACTCGGTGGGCGTGAGCGCCACCGCCTGCTGTCCCCGCCGCACGGTCAACCGCTGCATGTCCACCGTCAAATCGGCGTAGGTCACGCACTCGCCGTCGCCATCGCTGTCACCGCTGCGCGAGCGCCGCAACACCGCTTCGATGCGGGCCAGTACCTCGGTGGGGTGGAAGGGCTTGGTGACATAGTCGTCGGCGCCGCCGCGCAGCGCTTCCACCTTCGACTCGATATCGTTGCGTGCGGTCAACAGGATGATCCCCGCCGCGGCGTGATACCCCCGAATCCGGGGAATCAGGCTCGCGCCGTCCACATCCGGCAGCCCCAGATCGATCAGCGCGAGATCGACCGGGGTGGCCGCGGCAACGGCCACCGCCTCGGCACCGCTGCCGGCGCGCACGACCGCGTATCCGGACAGTTCCAAAACACATTCGAGCAAATCACAGATTCCGGCGTCATCGTCGACGATCAGCACCGATGTGGACATCTCCGGCAACTGCTCCTCACGACCGATACCGAATGGCCCGAATCGTGCTCACCGCCACAGTCTTCGCGCGAGATCCCGACCGCCGATCAGTCTACCGATGCGATGCACGATCGCCCCGCGAAGCGGCCCATAGGGGTACCACGTCAGCTCCGAGCGCAGCGGCGTCCGGGTGGCGACGATCGCTTGCGGTCGACAGAACTTGTAGATCGCATGACGTCCGTTGCGGGTGCCGATGCCCGATTCGCCACGACCACCCTGCGGCAGCGCCAGCGTGAACAGATTGGCGAAGACGTCGTTGATGTTGACCGCGCCCGTGTTCAGTCGACTTGCCAGTCGTTGTGCGCGTGCAATATCGGCCGAGAAGATCGTCGCCGACAAACCGTAACGGGAGTCGTTGGCCAGATCGATCGCCTCGGAGTCGCCGCTGAACCGCATCACCGGGAGCACCGGACCGAACGTCTCGTCCCGCATGCAGCTCATCGAGTGATCGACACCGACGAGGACGGTCGGCGGATACCTGCCCGATCGTGCGTCCAGCGCCGCTGCACCGGGACCGCCGGTCACCGCGCGTGCGCCCCTACTGAGCGCATCCTCGACGTGTGCAGCGACGATTCGATACTGTTCGCGGGTGATAAGCGGGCCGACGTCGACCTGGTAGGACTGCTGGTCGCTGCCGGTGCGCAGCGCTCCCACCTTGTCGGTGACCAAGGTGACGAAGCGGTCGATCACGTCGGCGTGGACGTATACGCGCTCGACGGACGTGCACATCTGACCGGCATTGGCCATCGCACCCCACACCGCGGCATTGGCCGCCCGTTCGAGGTCGGCGTCGGCCAGGACGATCATCGCATCCTTGCCGCCGAGTTCCAGACCGCACGGAATGAGCCGGTCCGCCGCGCGCCGGGCCACCGCCCGGCCGGTGGCCGAGGATCCGGTGAACTGGACGTAGTCGACGTTGTCGACGAGGGCCGCCCCGATCGCAGCACCGCCGCTGCACACCGAGAGCACCGGGGGCGCACCGATCTCCGACCAACCCCGGACCGCCCGGGCGACCGTGGTCGGTGTCACCTCCGACGGTTTGATGGCCACCGTCGCGCCGGCGAGCAAGGCGGGCACCGCGTCGAGCAGGGATAGTCCGAGCGGGAAGTTCCAGGGCGTGATGATGCCGACGACCGGATAGGGCTGCCAGTTCAGCAGCTGAGACTTTCCCAGCGCCAGCAGCCCATGCCTGGCCACCCGCGCGGTGCGCAGCTGACCTGGCGCCAGGCGCCCGTAGTAATTGATCGCGTCGACGACGTAGGGGATCTCGAGATTGGCTTCGGCCCAGGGCTTTCCGGTTTCGCCCTGCAGCGACACGGCAAGTTCCGTCTCATGGTCGAGAAGCCAGTCGCGATACCGGCACAGCCACCGCGCTCGCTGCGCCGGGGGCAGAGCCGCCCATTGCGGGGCCGCTGCGCGCAGGGCGGTTACCGTGTCGATGACGTCCTCGGCCGTCATGTCGTTCGCCGGTTCGGCCGCACGCCGCGGCTCGGGTGCCCCGACTACCAGCAGCGCATCCGTGTCGTGTGATCCCACTGCGCCGCTCTCCCATCCGCATGGCCTGCACCCGCGCTCCAGGGAAAGATACCAACCATGTTGTATGTAAACAACTAGGCGAGGACGTCGGTGGCGATGCGTCGGATGTTCTCGCAGGCGCGCTCCCACCGCCGTCGAGCGCGACCGGCATCCTGGTCGAAGAAGCTTGCCACCAGGATGCCCCGCAGAGCATCCATCGCCGTGTACACCACGTTGCGGATGTCTCGTTGCATGGCCTCGTCGGGCACCAGCTGCGCGATCGCCGCCACCAGGGTGCTGTTCACAATCGGCTCGACGCGGTCGATTTCGCGGGCCAGCGTCGGATCCGTGCGTGCGGCCACCCATAACTCCAGCGTGGCCACGAACACGGGGCCCTGATGCTCTTCCCAGATGAAATCGAGGATGGCCGAGATCGGGTCGGGGTTGGTGCGTACCCGGCCAAGCTGCGTGATGGCACTTTGCGCCCGCTGCTGGGCAAGGTGCTCGATCGCCGCGACGACCAGATCTTCTTTGGACCCGAAATGATGCACCTGGGCGCCCCTGGTGACTCCGGCAAGCTCAGCCACCCGCGCCGTGGTGGTGCCGGCATAACCGTATGCGACCAGACACTGCACAGTGGCATCCAGCAACCGTGTGCGCATCGCGGCGGTGCGCTCGGCCTGAGTTCGCCGGGTCTGTCCCCCACTACCCGAAGGCACAGTCGCCTCCCCCATCCTGTCGTCCTGCGCCGGTGATGACGCCCCCGCAGGCTGACCGGCAGGTACACCCATAGCCGCGAGGTGCCGCCATTGTCCACCACGCAGCGACATCCGGGGTGACCCCACACGGTTTGACGCCGACATGTCCGCGAAGCTCACCGGTGGCGCTCACCGCGCGCACGACGCCGGAAGGCACTGGGCGTCTCACCGGTCCAGCGGCTGAAGGCCCTGGTGAACGCCGCGACCTCGGTGTATCCGAGATGCTCGGCGGCGTCTTGCACCGCGAAGTCCGATGACAACAGCGTCGAGGCCAGCTTCGCGCGGACCTCATCGACGAGCGTCCGGTAACTGGTGTTCTCGTCGGCGAGCCGCCGATGCAGCGTGCGCTCCGACACACACAGTTCGGCGGCAAGAACTGCCATCGACGGCAGATTGCCGGGTTCCCGGCGCAGCCGCTCGCGCACCGGCCCTGCCAGCCCGCGCCGCCACCGGCGGGCGGCCATCAGCTCGTCGCATTGCCGGATGCACTCGGCGGCGGTGACCGCGTCCGCCGCGGGCATCGGACGGCCCAGCAGTGCGCGCGGGATGTACATCTTCGTCCGGGCGGCCGCGGTGTCGATCTCCATCTCGATCCGCAAGCGGCGCAATCTCTGCAGCGGCACCTGGATTCCCGGCAATTCCACGCGCACCACCGCATCCACGGCCAGCTGACCCACCAGCAGCGGCGCCATGTTGATCAACGCATACATGTCCCGCTCGAGCACAAATGGGCGCACGTCTGCGGGAAGGTGGTCATCCGCAAAGGAGATCGCGGCGCCGCCCGCCTCATCACGGCGGGTCAGCCGCAGAGATGTCGACGCCAACACCGCGTAACGACACGCGGTGTCGACAGCCTGGCCGATCGTCGGACTGGCGAGGATGGCATAGCCGAGGACACCCATATCGGCGAGGGTGTATCTGCTGCCCGCAGCTCTGGCCAGAGCGTGCGGATCCGCCACCACGCCCAACATGTTGCGGACCAGCGCCAGTTCCTGGGCGGCGTGCACCTCGCCGATGCCCCCGCGGATGTCGGCCATCGACAGACCGGTGCCGTCGAGGCATACATCCGGCGTAATCCCCTGTGTGCGTGCCGCTTCGAGCAGGCGTCGGCATGTCGATATCGGTCTGGCGGTATCCCACTCGAGCACGTCGAGGTGAACGGGACCGACCGCCGCGGGTTGCTTGGACACTGCGACACTTCCGGTTCAGGCGCGGGCGGTCTTGGGTCCCTTGACCCCGGAGGTCTTCGGTCCCTTGACCCCGGAGGTCTTCGGTCCCTTGACCCCGGCAATCCTCGTCGTCGGGGCGCTGCGATCGGTACGCACGCCCTGCAGACTCGTGGGTCGGTTAGCCCGAGCAGGCCGTTCGCCGTGGTAACCGGTATCGATGATCCGTCGCAGTGGTGCATCCAGTCGGTCGACCAACCTGTCGGGCACGCCCAAAGTTCTCAGGGGTCGCGTCAGCGGCAGCTGGTCGGTCGGCACCAGGACGTGGGTGGTGGTGCCCCCGAGCGAATTGGTGTCGACCGTGACGACATTGCGCGGATCGGCCAGGTCGACGCCACTCTTGTTGGGGTGCTCGTAGATCACGCCCGCGGCGGCGTTCAGCACGGCGAGGATGTTGAGTGGATTGTCCGGGAAATCGGCATATCCGTCGTACTCGTGGACGATTTCGATCGTGTCGTAGGGCGTTTCGACGGGCGCCTTCGGGATCGTCGCGTCCAGAATCGGTAAGCGAACGTGGGGAAGCTTCGCCAATAGGCCGCCGTCACTGTTCGTGGGATCGCCGATCGTGACGAACACCATGTTCTGCGGCGGCGGCGGATCGGCCTGCGCGAGCAACGCACTCTTCTCATAGTTGACCACCACGGCGCCTTGACTGATTCCCACCACCACGACGGGACCACGTGCCTCCGTCAGCGCGGCGCCGAGATTCGCGACTCCGACCGATACCGACTGGTCCAGGGTCAAGTCTCCACGCAGCGGCCAGATGTCGGCGGGGTAGGTGACCCCGACCGGGTCGGGGTCACTGATGATCCCCTGCTCGACCAGCTGGTGCATCATCTCCTCCGAGGGAGTGCCGTTGCCCGTTCCCCCGACGACGAGCGCCTCCCGGGTGTCAGGACCAAACGGCGCGTCGGCCGTCGCGACGCCACCGCCGGTGAGCGCAAGCGCCACTGCGGTCGAGGTGGCCACCGCAGCGGCCCACCGCTTGCCTGGGCGAGCTTCGATGCTCTTGCGCTGCGATGGGTACGACACAGAACCTCCACTGGTGATATATACAAACATTCTCGAATGTATCTAATATCACAGATGCGGGGCATCCGCCCAGGGCCTGTTCAGTTCCCGGGCACGGTGTAGGTGGCGGTGTGAAAGCCGCCCGCCTCGGCCGTCACCGCGGCACCGGGCGCAAGATCCAACACGGCGATCCCCCGTTCGTCGGTGGTCGCGGTCGCCCCACCCGTGGACACGACCGCGCCGCGGACCGCTCGCGCCTGCCCGTCGCCGGGGACCGTGGCGGTGACCCGCACCTGACCTTCCCCCGATCCTGCGGTGACAACGAGCTTCGGCTGCGACGCTGCCGGGCAACTCGCCTGAGTGGGAATGCCGGCAAGTTCTCGCCCGTTGATCACGGACTCGACTTTTCCCTTGTAGAAATTGTCGGGACCCACCACGACCAAACCCCGAAGATGGCCCTTGCGCACACCCCTGCTCTTCAAGTCCGCACTCCATGTGGCCGCAATCGGAGCCGCCGCCACCACCATCTTCTCGAATCCGTCGATGAAGGTCTCACCATCGTCGGAATAGTTCTTGTAGACCACCGAAAACGTGCCGGAGGCATACGTGCCGACGTAGGAGAGCAGAGCCGAGCCGGCGGATTTGCCCTTGAGTAATCTGGCCGGCATCGGACGCCCCATGAAAGGATTGAAATCCTTTACCGGAACCGACCATTGGGCTATCTGCTCGGCGTTCTGGTGCACGGGCGGCTGCGGCGGCGTCGGAGTTCGGGTCGGAAAGCGAAGGATGCTGGTCCGCCGCGGCGTGTTCGGGTCGCCACCGGACCCGCTGCCCGATGGTTTCTGTTGCTCGGTGACCACGGCACGGGTCGAATCGGCGAACCAACTCCAGCCCCTGATCGTCCACGCCGGGTCGATGATCACCGGCTGACCCGAGTAGCCACCCTGCTGCTGCCCGACAGCGGTGTTCATCACCCAAGGCTCGTTCATGCACCGGCGGTTGTTCCATAGGCCGACCCGACCGATCTGCCCGAAGCTGGCACTGTCGATCAGCGGTGGCCGTACCAACTGGGTGAACACCGTCATCCGATCCAGCCCGCGCGCCGAGGTGAAATAGGTGGTGCGGCCGTCCGGCGCGATCTCGCCTTGCTCGTTGTAGTCGATGTCGTTGGTCAACTGCCGCCGCTGTCCGCTCGCGGTGTCGAGGAGATAGATGTCGTAGTTCAAACCCGTGCTCGTCGCCTGGTACTTGAGCGTGCGGCCGCCGTTGTGCCAGCTCGCGCCCTCGTAGAAACGGGCGGCGTCGACCAGATCAGCGGCGTAGTCCGACTTCTTGTCCCACGCGGGGCTGAACACCCGTTGCTCGACGAGGTCAAAGGTGTCCCGACCGCGCACCAGCTTCGCGATACTCATCCGGGTTCCCTCGATCGGACTGACCTCATTCCACGTCACGTACTCGCCGTACGGATCCGGCTTCGCCTCGCGGTTCTGACCGCCCAGGAGGCTGCCCCCGGAGGGGAACTTCACCGGTGTGGACTTCCTGTCCTTGCAGTCGTAGATGGACGGACTGCACTCCAACATCGTGTAGGTGAACTTGCCGGTGCCGCCGCTGCTTCCCTCGGCAAACCAGATCCGCTTATCGTCTTCCAGCGCGGTGACCTTCGTGGCGCTCTTGGCGACACCACATGTCACGCAGCGGTATTGATCGCCGGCCAGATCGGTGATGGCCACCTGGGAACCGCCGTCGGTGTCGATTTCCACGATCAGATGCTCACCGTCGGGCGTGATCTCGGCCGCGTTTCCCTGACCGACACCGGAGGGAAAGTCGAAGTCGATGACCTCTTCCACGACGAAGGGCTCCAATGCGGAACCGGCGGACGTCTGCGGGTCGGCCACGCCGGTGGGTGAGCTGACGACAACGGCCGCCGTGACGGTGATGACCGTCAGGCCGGCGGAAAGGCAGGAAACAAGGCGCATGGCTGGTGGGATCCTCCGGAATTGCTCGGTACCGTCGTGACACTTTCGAATTCCACTGCGGGAACCTGTCGAAAGCCTGACGACGGGTGGAGGTTTAACTACCGATCCGGATGTGTGTGCCGCGCGGGCGCGCGCAGCACTATTCCGACCTTTCGATCAGCGGACCGCCGGGCGCGTTGTTCGGGTTCGGCGTGAAGCGCACGTCCGGGATCATCGTCGCCGGGTCACGGCCCCAGGCCTGTTCCAGTGCCCGCATCATGCCCGAGATACCGGTACCCGACAGGAACCCGTTGTCGATCGCACTCAAGGTGAGATCAATGGTGACCGAGGCGTTCATGTAGTCGCCGCGGATGACCTTGTCCACGTTGTCGATCGGGAATGGTGTCGTCAGCAGCAGCTTGAGCGCACCCACCAGGTACGGCGAGGCCTTGGCCAACTCCCGCAACGGACGCTGCAGGTTCTTCAGGTTTGTGTTAAGGTTGGCATTGGTGTTGCTCAACGTCTCATCGGCGGTCGCACTGAGCCGCCCCAGCGCGGTCACCGCGTCGGCGAAAAGATCCCGAGTCTGCGCAAAATGCTGGATCAACGGCGGGAACTCGGTGAGCACCCGATCCAACGTCTCATTGCGCTCGGCCACGATGGCCAACAACCGATCCGTCGAATCGATCGCCCGGGTGATGTCCTGGCGCTGCTGATTCAACTCGAACGTGAACGTGTCCAACCGATTCAGGAACTCCCGGATCTCCCCCGAGCGCCCCGTCAGGATCGCATTGACCTCGTTCTGGATCACCTCGATATTCGGGATACCACCACCGGTCAGGATGCCCGAAATACTGGCCAGCGTCCGCTCGATCGTCGGGAACGCCATCGAGCGCTCCAACGGAATCGTGTCCCCATTGCGCAGCGGCTCCGGCGACGGATCCTCCGGCTCATCCAGTTCCACGTGCTGCGAACCCAGCAACGAGGTCTGCCCGATCCGCGCCAGCGCGTTGTTCGGCAACTGCACCCCGGGCTCCAGATCCACCGTCAGCAGCGGCACCCAGTTCTTCAACTCGATCTTGCGCACCCGCCCGACGAACACATCGGCAACCCGGACCCGACTGTTCGCGTTGAGCGCCAACGTCTCCGGCATCTGGATGTAGATCGTCGAGTGCCCCGACTGAGTGCCCGGACCACCCGGCAACGGAACGTTGGCGATACCGCGCCACTGCCCACAACCGGACAGCATCAGCCCGGCCGCCAGCAATGCGGTGATCCGACGGCACGACGACCCCAATCGCATACCGGCACGCTATGGCCGGGCACACCGCATGTGAATGCTCGAACCGGACGGCGATTTGATATTTCCGGACAGCCGGGAATTCAACCCGCGAGCGTGGCCGGCCGCAGCACCACCACGGGCCGGGTGCGCGTGGCACCGTCCTCCAGCAACGCCATCACCCGCCCGTCGGGTGCCACTGCGGCGTACACGCCCTCGATGCCGGCCGGTTCCAGCGGCCGCCCGTGGCTGGTGTCCTCGGCCTGCTGTTCGGTCAGGTCGCGGCGGCCGAAGCCCAGCAGGCAGGCCGCGTCCAAGTCATAGGACAGCTCGGCCGCCTCGGCCAGGTCGTCGAGGCTGCGGGCCTCGCCCAGGCCGTAGCGGCCCACCGCGGTGCGCCGCAGCGCGGTGAGGTGCCCGCCCACCCCCAGCACGGCGCCTACATCGCGTGCCAAGGCCCGGATGTAGGTCCCCGAGGAACAGTCGACCACCACGTCGACATCGACGAAACCGGAGCCCCGACGCACCGCGCGCACGTCGAACCGCGCGATGTGCACCGGTCTGGCGGGCAGTTCGACGGCGCGGCCCTCGCGCGCCAGTTTGTAGGACCGTTCGCCTGCCACCTTGATCGCGCTGACCGCCGAGGGCACCTGTTCGATAGAGCCGCGCAGCCCCGCAATTGCGGCCTCGATCTCGCCATCGGTGATGTGCTCGGCCGGGACCGTCTGGAGCACCTCGCCTTCGGCGTCCTCGGTGGACGTGGTCTGCCCGAGGCGAATGGTGGCGGCATAGGACTTGTCGGTGCCGGTGATCAACCCGAGGATCTTGGTCGCCCGTTCGATGCCGATGACCAGGACGCCGGTGGCCATCGGATCCAGCGTCCCGGCATGCCCCACCTTGCGGGTGCCGAAAAGGCGCCGGCAGCGGCCGACGACATCGTGACTGGTCATCCCGGCCGGCTTGTCGACGATCACCAGGCCGGCCGGCCGGACTGGCCTGCTCACAGTGTGATCGCCGTCAACGCAATTCCGTCGGCCACCGACCAGCGACCCGACAGCGCGGTCAGCGGCGGACCGTGCTCGGCGGCCGGGTCGATCAGGATGGTCGACCGGAACGTTCCCGAGGTCCCGGACTCATCCGGGGTGAAGCTGATGTGGGCGTCCTCGAAACCCAGCCACCGATGTGTCAGCGGGAACCAGGCCTTGTAGGTGGCCTCCTTGGCGCAGAACAGGATTCGGTCCCAGTGCAGGCCCGAGGGCAGGGCCGAGAGTTCGTGACGCTCGATGGGCAGGCTGATGGCGTCCAGCACACCCTTGGGCAGCACGTCGTGCGGTTCGGCGTCGATGCCCACCGAACGCACCTCACCGCGCCTGCCGACCACGGCACCGCGGAATCCGTCGCAGTGCGTGAGGCTGCCGACCACGCCGTCGGGCCAGCACGGTTCGCCCTTGTCGCCCTTGAGGATCGGCACCGGTGCCACGCCGATCTCACCGAGTGCGATGCGGGCGCAGTGACGCACCGTGACGAACTCGTTGCGCCGCTTGGCCACCGACCGGGCGATCAGCGGCTCCTCCTCCGGCAGCGGCGACAGGTCCGGCGGGTCGTCGTACAACTCGGCGGTGACGACCAGGTCGGGTACGACGGCGGGCAGCAGTGCCACTAGAGGCCCCTGCGCGACTTGATGCGGTCGTTCATCTTCTGCGCGTTCTGCCGCATCTCCTCGGTGATCTCGAAATGTCCGCCGAACTCGTTGAGATATCCGGGCGCGTACTGGGGGTCGGGCAGGATCTGCCGCAACCAGCGATAGGGCTTGCGGCGCCGCCATTCTCGCGGATAACCGACGGATACCTCTTCG
This sequence comes from Mycobacterium sp. NPDC003323, assembly GCF_053589535.1. Classification (NCBI taxonomy): domain Bacteria; kingdom Bacillati; phylum Actinomycetota; class Actinomycetes; order Mycobacteriales; family Mycobacteriaceae; genus Mycobacterium; species Mycobacterium sp. NPDC003323. The sequence goes on along the minus strand of NZ_JBSFSB010000001.1, from coordinate 706,794 downwards.
AAGCGCACATCGTCATACCAGGTGGTGCGCGGGATGTGCAGGTGCCCGTAGACCGAGCAGATGGCGTTGTAACGGGTGTGCCAGTCCTTGGTCGCGGTCGTTCCGCACCAGAGCGCGAACTCGGGATAGAACATCGCATCGCAGGGTTCACGCACCAGCGGGAAGTGATTCACCAGCACGGTGGGCGTCATCCAGTCCAGGTCTTCGAGGCGCTTGCGGGTGTAGGCCACCCGGTCGCGACACCACGCGTCGCGGGTGGCATACGGCTCGGCGGACAGCAGGTATTCGTCGGTGCCGACGATATTGCGTTCCTTGGCCAGCGCCAGCCCCTCGGCCTTGGTGGCGGTGCCCTCGGGCAGGAACGAGTAGTCGTACAGCAGAAACATCGGCACGATGGTCGCCGGGCCGCCCTGCTCGTTCCACACCGGATACGGGTGCTCGGGGGTGATGACGCCCATCTGATCGCACATGTCGACCAGGTAGTCGTAGCGGGCTCGGCCGAAGATCTGCATGGGGTCGCGCGTGGTGGTCCACAGTTCGTGGTTGCCGGGCACCCAGATGACCTTGTCGAACCGTTTGCGCAGCAGATCCAGTGCCCAGCGGATCTCATCGGTGCGTTCTCCGACGTCGCCGGCGACGATCAGCCAGTCGTCGGGGCTCGACGGATACAGCGATTCGGTGACCGGCTTGTTCCCGGTGTGGCCGGTATGCAGGTCGCTGATCGCCCACAGCACCGGTCGGCGTTGTTCTCGTGACGGCAAGGACACAACAGTCCAGCCTACTTGCAGCGGCACGGCGCTCGGAGATGACCGAACCCCGGCAACTAGAACTTGTTCTCGTTTAGACTCCCGGCAGGGTTCCGCACGGACCCGCGGGTCGGATGACGAAGTGTGGGGGTTTGATGGGTGCCAAACTGCGGCTGCTGTCGGCGCTGAGTGCGCTGGTCGCGGCGGTGATCGTGGTGTGGCAGGCCAACCCGGTCGGCGCTCCCGCCCAGGTGAGCGTCGCCGACCTGCCGATGACCAACGTGTCCACCACGATCAAATGGCCGGTCATCGAGACCACCGATCCGCGCCCGTTCGATCCGTGCGAGGAGATTCCGCTGGATGTGGTGCAGCGCATCGGGCTGGCGTTCACCCCGCCCATGCCCGAGGACGGGCTGCGGTGCAAGTACGACGCCGGCAACTACCAGATGGCGGTCGAGGCTTTTGTGTGGCGGACCTATGAAGCCACCTTGCCCGCCGACGCCGTCGAGCTCGACATCGCCGGACACCGGGCCGCGCAGTTCTGGATCATGAAGCCGACCGACTGGAACGACCGTTGGTGGGTGACCTGCATGATCGCTTTCAAGACCAGTTACGGCGTGCTGCAGCAGTCGATGTTCTACTCCCCCATCCATTCGCCGGACCGGCCGGACTGCCTGCAGGTCAACCTGCAGCGCGCGCACGAGCTGGTGCCCTACTACAAGTTCTAGATACGTAATGTCGATCAGGTGAGCTCACCAGTTTCCCGTTACGCACGGCAGGCAATGAGCCGGGCGCTGAAGCTACCCGATCCGACCAACGACTTCGTGGTGCACCGGCGGATACCGGTACCGATGCGCGACGGTGTGGATCTGCTCGCCGATCACTACGAACCGCTGACCGCGACACCGGCGGGCACCCTGCTGGTGCGCGCCCCCTACGGCCGGCGCTTCCCGTTCACCGTGCTGTTCGGCAGCGTGTACGCCACCCGCGGATACCATGTCGTGTTCCAGAGTGTGCGTGGCACTTTCGGGTCCGGCGGTGAGTTCACCCCGATGGTCAACGAGATCGCCGACGGTGTGGACACCGCGGCATGGCTGCGTGAACAGCCCTGGTTCACCGGGACGTTCGCCACCGTCGGCCTGTCGTATCTCGGCTTCACCCAGTGGGCGTTGCTGACAGATCCGCCGCCCGAACTCGCCGCGGCCGTCATCACCGTCGGCCCCCACGATTTCGCCGAATCATCCTGGGGCACCGGCGCCTTCTCACTCAACGACTTCCTCGGCTGGAGCCATATGGTGGCGCGCCAGGAAGATCCCGGTATCGCCGCGGCGCTCATGCGCCAGGCCACCGCGGGCCGGCGTGTCGGCGCGGCCGCCCTGGACCTGCCGTTGGGGACGGGCGGACGCACGCTGCTCGGCGAGGGTGCACCGTGGTACGAATCCTGGTTGCAGCCCCCCGAGGCGGATCCCGAACATTGGCAACGGCTGAGTGCCACCACCGCGCTGGACCGCGTACAGGTACCGGTGCTGCTGCTCAGCGGTTGGCAGGACCTGTTTCTGGAACAGACGCTCGCCCAATACCGGCATCTGCGCGACCGTGGTGTCGAGACCGCCCTGACCGTCGGTTCGTGGACGCACACGCAGATGATGACCAAGGGCGGGCCGACCGTCATCCGCGAAACCCTCGACTGGCTCGGCGCCCACCTGAACCGGTCGCGAGAACCATCGCGTGGTCCGGTGCGTATCCATGTCCACAATGGGTTCGGCGACGGCTGGGTGGATCTGCCGGATTGGCCGCCGGCGGGACCGACGCGCGTGCTGTACCCGCACACCGGCGGCGCGCTCGGCGAGGCGCCGGGCGACGGTGAATCCAGCTTCACCTATCAGCCCGCCCACCCCACGCCCACCATCGGCGGGCGATTGCTGTCGCCCGACAGCGGGTACCGCGACGACTCGGTACTCGCCGAACGCGCCGATGTGCTCGCCTTCACCGGAGAACCCCTGTCCCACGACCTGTACCTGGTCGGCACCCCCGTGATCGAGCTGGCGCATCGCGCCGACAACCCGCACCATGACGTGTTCGTGCGGATCAGCGAGGTGACCGGCAACGGTCGGTCACACAACGTCACCGACGGCTACCGCAGGTACACAAGGGATTCCGACGCCGACGTCATCAGCATCGAGCTCGACGCCGTGGCGCACCGGTTCGCCGCGGGCTCGCGCATCAGGGTGCTGGTCGCCGGCGGCTCGCATCCGCGGTACGCCCGCAACCTCGGCACCGGTGAGCCCGTCGCCTCCGGTACCGCGATGCGACCGGCGACCCACACCGTCAGCCACGGCGAGCGGACCCGGGTGATCCTGCCCGCCGACACCCGGCTCCCGTCAGCCCACTGAGTTCCGCACCCGCGCCGCGATACCGGCCAGCGTGTCGGCATCGTGCACGGGTTCGCCGTAGCGCGGGTCGGGCACCGGCAGCTGCACCCAACTGGCACAGCCGCGGTGATCCGGCGTGCGGGACAACCGCACCGGCTGCCGCAACGGCAGCGTCTGCACCACCAGCACGGTCAGGCGGTGCCGCGGCCGGAAGTCCAGCCGGTCGGCCCGCACGGAGTCCTCGGTCCAGATGTGCAGATCGGCGATCGCACCGATCCGCTCGGGCACGTTGACCGACACGGCGGCAACCACTTTCGCTCCCGCACGCAACAGCACGGCGTCCTCGCTGCTGTCCGCCGAGCCGACCAGCATGTCGCGGTGTTCGGGCCGCACCCGCTCGGTATGGCTGTGTGCGACGGTCGGGAACAGCAGGAACTCCCCCGCGCTCACCTCGAAGCGCTTCTCGTGGATACCGCCCTTGCGCAGCAGCACGGTCTGCCTGCCGTCCAGCAGGGCGTGCACCGCCGCGCCCCACTCCTTGAGCGCGGGTGTGCTCACAGACCCAGCCGGGCCCGCACCTCGGGGCGGCGCAGCGGCGGCACGGTCTTGGGCGGCTGCCGGCGCGGCGGCAGTTGGGCCAGCAGGCGTTCGGTGGTGGCGGTGACCTCGGCGACGGCGGCTTCGAACGCGTCGGCGGTGGCCGCGGTGGGACGGGTGACCCCGCTGATCTTGCGGATGTACTGGCGGGCGGCGGCCTCGATCTCCTCGGATGTCGCCGCCGGTTCCAGTCCACGCAACTCGGTGATGTTTCGGCACATGACCTCAACGATAGGTCGTTGACACGTGTCGATACGGTGTGGAAATGACTGAATCGCCCGTCTTGCTGATCGAGACCACCGACCGGGTCCGCACCCTGACCTTCAACCGGCCGCAGGCCCGCAATGCGCTCTCGGCCCGGCTGCGCGACGAGTTCATCACCGCACTGCGCGCCGCCGAGGCCGACGACGATGTGGACGTCATCATCCTGACCGGTGCCGACCCCGTGTTCTGCGCCGGACTGGACCTCAAGGAACTCGGCGACACCACCGAACTGCCCGACATCTCCCCGAAGTGGCCGCCGATGCGCAAGCTCGTCATCGGCGCGATCAACGGTGCGGCCGTAACCGGCGGATTGGAGATGGCGCTGTACTGCGATGTGCTGATCGCCTCGGAGCGGGCGAAGTTCGCCGACACCCATGCCCGCGTCGGCCTGCTGCCGACCTGGGGGCTGTCGGTGCGGCTGCCGCAGAAGGTCGGCGTGGGGATGGCGCGACGGATGAGCCTGACCGGTGACTACCTGTCGGCCGAGGATGCGCTGCGAGCCGGTCTGGTGACCGAAGTGGTGCCCCACGACGAGTTGATGCCCACCGCGCGGCGGATCGCGGCGACCATCGTCGGCAACAACCAGAAGGCGGTGCGGGCGCTGCTGGAGTCCTATCACCGCATCGACGCCGAGCAGACCCAGGCGGGGCTGTGGATCGAGGCCGAATCGGCGCGGGCCTGGATGGCCACGACGACCGGTGACGACATCGCCGCCAGCCGCAGTTCGGTGATCGAGCGGGGACGGACGCAGGTCTGACCATGAGCGCACCCACCGTTGCCGATATCGCCGCGATGATCGACCACACGCTGCTCAAGCCGGAGGCCACCGCCGCCGACGTCGCCGCGCTGGTGGCCGAGGCCGCCGAACTGGGCACCTACTCGGTCTGCGTCTCCCCGTCGATGCTGCCGATCACCGTGCCCGACAATCTGAAAGTGGCGGTGGTGTGCGGATTCCCGAGCGGTAAGCACACCTCGGCGGTGAAGGCGGCCGAGGCCGCCGAGGCCATCGGCAACGGCGCCGACGAGATCGACATGGTGATCGATGTCGGCGCCGCCAAGGCGGGCGACTTCGACGCCGTCCACGCCGACATCACCGCGGTGCGCGCCGCCGCGCCCGCACCGGCGGTGCTCAAGGTGATCATCGAGTCCGCGGCGCTGACCGACGACGAGATCGTCGGGGTGTGCCGCGCGGCGGTGGGCGCCGGGGCAGATTTCGTTAAGACGTCCACCGGGTTTCACCCGTCCGGTGGTGCCGACGTGCACGCCGTGGCGTTGATGCACCGCACCGTCGCACCGGCGGGCCTGCAGGTCAAGGCCTCCGGTGGGGTGCGCACCCTGGAGCAGGCCCGCGAGATGATCGCCGCCGGCGCCACCCGCCTCGGGGTGTCGGGATCACGGGCGCTGCTGACCTCGGGCGACCAGGGGGCCGGCTCAGGGTACTGAGTCGTCCCGGTGTTCGGCGGCCAGCGCTGCCACGCTGTCGCCGGCGACGAGGCGGTCCAGTGCGCCCATCATCGTCGGGCAGTCCTGAGCCGGGTGATCACTCGGGCAGTTCATCGCATGGGTCAGGAACTGCTGGGCGCCGCGGGCCCGCGCGATCACCTCGTCGAGGTGGGTGAGCTGGTCGCGCACCGCGGCGCGCCAGCGGTCGGCCGGCTCGTCGAGTACCGCGGCGGCGGTGTCCAGCGGTAACCCCAACTGATGCACGATCTTGAGGAACGCCAACCGTCGCAACTCGACCGGTCCGTACATGCGCCGACCGGCGTGGCGCTGCTGCGGGCGCACCAACCCGCGCTCGTCGTAATAGCGCAAGGCGGACGTGCGCATCTGCAGTCTGGCCGCCGCCGCACCGATGGGGATCAAATCCATCTCGACATTTGACTTCAACCCGGCTTGAACCGGCAAGGTCGTGGCATGAGCGAGGACGCACCCGTGGTCAACCATCATGCCGATCACCCCGGATTCGCCGGTCCGACCGGCGCCGTGTTCGGGTTGATGTTCCTGCTGACCGGCAAACGTAATGCCGAAGCGGCGGTGCGAGCCGCCCGGGTCGAGGCCGGTGACCACGTGGTGGACATCGGTTGTGGTCCCGGCACGGCCGCCCGGCGGGCGGCCACATGTGGCGCCCGGGTCACCGGAATCGACCCGTCACCGGTGATGTTGAGGCTGGCCCGGGCGGTCACGCGCAAGCATGCGGGCATCGTCTGGGCGCAGGGCAGCGCCGAGGCGCTGCCGGTCCCGGACGGCGCGGCCACCGTGGTGTGGTCGCTGTCGACGGTGCACCACTGGCGCGATGTGACGCAGGGGCTGGCCGAGGCCGTCCGCGTGCTCGCGCCCGGCGGGCGGCTGCTGGCCGTGGAACGGGTGTCGCCGCCGGACGCCACCGGCGTCGCCGGTCACGGCTGGACCGCGGCGCAGGCCGAGGCATTCGCCGGCCACTGCCGCGCCGCCGGACTGATCGATGTGACCGTGCGCGAACAGGATTCACGGTGGACGGTGCTGGCCCGCCGGCGGTGATCCGGTGTCAGCGGTCGAGTCCGCGGGCGGCGGCGGATCCCGCGGCATGCAGCCAGCGGCGTGGATCGGCCATCGCGGCATCGGCCGATCCGGCCAAATCCGACAGCGACAGTGTCGGCACACCGGCGCCGGCGACGACCTGTCCGGCGATCACCATTGCGGGCACGCCGGCCCGTTCGGCCGTGCCCAGCAGGTGGCCGACCAATTTCCCCGTCCACGAGGTGCCGTCGAACCGGCCCTCACCGGTGACCAACAGGTCCGCCGACGCCAGTTGCTCGTTCAGTCCGGTGAGCGAGGCGATCCGTTCGGACCCCGAGGCGGCGTGCGCACCCCAGGCCATCAGTCCGAAACCGACGCCGCCGGCCGCACCCGCACCCGGGCGGTCCGGATCGGCGGACAGTCCGGCGGCCGCCAGCGCCCGCGCCCAGCGCGTCAGGCCGTCGTCCAGCGCTGCGATGTCCGCGGGCTGCGCACCCTTCTGCGGGCCGAAGACCGCGGCCGCGCCGTCGCGCCCCACCAGCGGTGCGGCGGTGTCGACCAGGATCTCGACACCGCCGGGCGGGAGCGGGGCCAGCCCGTCGGCATCGACGCGCGCGACATCGCGCAGACCCGCGGCACCCTCGCCGATCGGGACACCGCGACAGTCGAATGCCTTGAGACCCAGCGCCATCAGCGCACCGGCGCCGCCGTCGGTGCTCGCCGATCCGCCCAGAGCGATCTGGACGGATCGCACGCCGGTGCGCAGCGCCTCGTCGAGCACCTGACCGAGGCCGCGGGTGCCGGCCCGCCACGGATCCAACCGCGACATCAGCGCGATCCCCGAGGACTCGGCGAGCTCGACGAGCGCCCGGTCGTCGTCACCGAGCAACCATCTGGCCATCACGGGTCGCCCGTCGGGGCCGTCCACCATCGTCTGGCGGCGACGCCAGGTCCCGGTGGCGGCGACGGCGGCCAGCGTGCCCTCCCCGCCGTCGGCCTGCGGCAGGACGACGATCTCGTCGTTGCCGCGCACCGCTTTCCAGCCCGCGGCCAGCGCCTCGGCCACCTCGGCGGCGCTCGCAGTGCCCTTGAACGAATCGGGCGCGATCAGGATCTTCACAGTGCGGGCAGCACCAGGTCGCGGTAGCGGTCCTTCATGGTCGCCAGGACGGTGTGCCCGTCGGTGGCCCACACCGCCTCATTGAAGATCTCGACCTCGACATCACCGGTGTAGCCCGCCGCCGTCACCAGCTCGGTGATGGCACGGAAGTCGATGACGCCGTCGCCCATCATGCCGCGGGACACCAACGGATCCGAAGCCATGGGCACCAGCCAGTCGCAGACCTGGAACGAACTGATCCGGCCCTGCGCGCCTGCCTCGGCGATGCGGTCGGCCAGCTCGGGATCCCACCACACGTGGAACGTGTCCACGACGACGCCGACGGTCTCGGCCGGGTGCGGTGCGGCCAGCGCCAACGCCTGTCCCAGCGTGGAGATCACGGCCCGGTCGGCGCAGAACATCGGATGCAGGGGTTCCAGCGCCAGCCGCACATCCCGTTGCGCCGCGTACGGGACCAGCGCGGCGATGCGGTCGGCCAGCCGGGCACGCGCCGCGGGCAGGTCCCGGTCCGGGATGCCGCCGGCGACCATGACCAGCTCCGGTGCGCCCAGGGTGGCGGCCTCGTCGATCGCGCGGCGGTTGTCGTCCAGCGCGGCCGGCCCGTCCTGGGCACCGGTGAGGAATCCGCCGCGGCACAGGCTGGATACCCGTAGCCCGTTGTCGCGCACCATTTTCGCCGCGTCATCGACCCCGGCCTCGGCTACCCGGTCCCGCCACAGCCCGACGGCCGGCAGGCCCGCGGCCGCGGTCTCCTCGACCGCCTCGCGCAGGGTCCAGGACTTGGTCGTCATGGTGTTCAGCGACAACCGGTGATAATCGCCGCTCATGACCGGACTCCGTTCACCGCGAGGTAGATCCGCATCCGCTCGGCGGCCAGTTCCGGGTCGGTGAGCAGGCCGGCCCGATCGGCGAGCACGAACAGCTCGCACAGGTGGGCCACCGACCGGCCGGCGGTCAGCCCGTTGACCATCGCGAAACCGGGCTGATGACCGTTGAGCCAGGACAGGAAGGCGATTCCGGTCTTGTAGTAGTAGGTCGGGGCCGCGAAGATGTGCCGGCCCAGGGCTCGGGTCGATTCCAGGATGTCGTGCGCCGCCGCGGTATTGCCGGCGTCGAGTTCCTGCAGCGCGGTCGAGGCCGCCGGGTAGATGGCGGCGAAGATGCCCAGCAAGGCATCCGAGTGGCCTGCCTCGTCACCGATGATCAGTTCGGGATAGTTGAAGTCATCGCCGGTGTACAGGCGCACCCCGTCGGGCAGTGCGCGACGCAGCGCCACCTCGTGGCCGGCGTCGAGCAGTGACACCTTGACGCCGTCGATCTTGTCGGCGTGAGCGCCCAGCAGTTCACGGAACGTGGCGGTCGCGGCGTCGATATCGGCGCTGCCCCAGTACCCGCGCAACGCCGGGTCGAACATCTCACCGAGCCAGTGCAGGATCACCGGCTGATCAACCTCGGCCAGCAGGGTGCCGTACACCGAGAGGTAGTCGGCGGGCGAGTCGGCCACCTGCGCCAGTGCGCGCGACGCCATCAGGATCACCTCGGCGCCGGCCTCGCGGACGACGTCGATCTGCCTGCGGTAGGCGTCGGTGACGACGGCCAGACCTGCCGCGCCGCCGGGCACCTCGGCCAGATCGAGTTGATCGGTACCCGCACCGCACGCCAACCGTCCACCCGCGGCGGCGGCTTCACGACCGCTGCGCGCGATCAGATCCTGGGTGGCCACCCAGTCCAGACCCATCCCCCGCTGCGCGGTGTCCATGGCCTCGGCGACGCCCAGGCCGTAGGACCACAGCTCGTGCCGGTAGGCCATGGTGGTGTCCCAGTCCAGCTCGGCGGGTGTGCCGGGAGTGCAGTCGGCCGTCACCGCGGGGATGACATGGGCTGCGGCATAGACGATCCGGGAGGTGATCGGGGCGCTAGGGCGCCGCCAGGGGCCGGGCCTGCCCAGCTCGTGCTCGCGCAGTTCGCCGGCGATGGGCAGGCGCAGCCGGATCCCCGTTCCCTCGGTCAGCGCGGTCACAGCACGATCTCCGGGACGCTCAGGCGGCGGCCCTCGGCCGAGCTGCGCAGGCCCAGTTCGGCCAACTGCACGCCGCGCGCCGCCGACAACAGGCCGAAGCGGTGCTGACGGCCGGCCAGCACGTCGCGCAGGTATTCCTCCCACTGCAGCTTGAACCCGTTGTCCAGATCGGCGTTGGCCGGCACCTCCAGCCACTGATCGCGGAACTTCTCGGTGACGGGCAGGTCGGGGTTCCACACCGGCTTGGGGGTGTGGGCGCGCTGCTGGGCCACGCAGTTGCGCAACCCGGCCACCGCGGAACCGTGCGTTCCGTCGATCTGGAACTCGACGAGCTCGTCGCGGTGCACGCGCACCGTCCAGGACGAGTTGATCTGGGCGATGACGCCGCCCTCGATCTCGAAGATGCCGTAGGCGGCATCGTCGGCGGTCGCGGTGTAGGCCTTGCCCTGCTCGTCCCACCGGGTCGGGATGTGGGTCACGGTGCGCGCCGTCACCGCCTCGACGGTGCCGAGCAGTCCCTCCATCACGTAGTTCCAGTGGCAGAACATGTCGACGGTGATACCGCCACCGTCCTCGGCGCGGTAGTTCCAGCTGGGCCGCTGGGCGGGCTGGCCGTCGCCCTCGAACACCCAGTAGCCGAATTCGCCGCGCATCGACAGGATGCGGCCGAAGAATCCCTCGTCGATCAGTCGGCGCAGCTTGACCAGGCCGGGCAGGTACAGCTTGTCGTGCACGACGCCGGCAACCACCCCGGCATTTTCGGCCATCCGGGCCAATTCGATTGCCTCGGTGAGCGTTTCGGCGGTCGGCTTCTCGGTGTAGACGTGCTTGCCCGCCTTGATGGCGGTCGACAGCGCCTCCATGCGCCGCGAGGTGACCTGCGCGTCGAAATAGATGTCGACGCTCGGATCGGCGATCACCGACGCGACATCGGTGGTCCAGGACTCGATTCCGTGCTCGGCCGCCAACTCGGCGAGCTTGTCGGCGTTGCGGCCGACCAGGATCGGCTCGACGGCCACGCGGGTGCCGTCCTCGAGCAGCAGACCGTTGTCACGCAACGGGAGGATGGAGCGCACCAGGTGCTGCCGGTAGCCCATCCGGCCGGTGACGCCGTTCATGGCGATGCGCAGCGTGCGGCGGCCCGCCGGGGTGTTGTCAGAGGAAGACATGTGCAGATTCCTTGCCTGAGGAGACTTGAGGGGTGTGCTGACGTGACCTCGCGGCCGAACCCGATATCGGGTCGACGGCGGTGTCTGCACTTCGGAATGCGCTTTCCAAGGTAAGCTCTGGGCACGCTCCGGTCAACCCCTGGAGCCCGAGCGGCGAAGGCGGGACGCACATGGCGGCGGTGACACTGCAGGACGTTGCGCAGCGCGCCGGGGTATCGCAGGCAACAGCATCGCGCGTGCTCAACGGCTCGAACCGGATACCCGGTGAGGGCGTGGCCGACCGCGTGCGCGCCGCCGCTCGCGAGCTCGGATATGTGCCCAATGCGCAGGCCCAGGCACTGGCCCGGGCATCGACGGGGTTGCTCGGCCTGATCGTGCACGATATCGCCGACCCGTACTTCTCCTCGATCGCGCGCGGCGTGCAAGCGGCCGCCCGCGCGGCGCGCAAGCAGGTGCTGCTGGCCGGCACCGATCGGGATTTCGATATCGAGCGCGAGGCGGTGAGCACCTTCATCGCCCACCGTGCCGACGCCATCGTGCTGGCGGGTTCGCGCCAGAGCGGCGACCTGGACCGAGAACTGGAGGCCGAATTCGGTCGGTACCGCGCCAACGGCGGCCGAGTGGTCGTGATCGGTCAGCCACTGGCCTTCGGTGGTGCGGTCGAACCCGAAAATCACTTTGCCTCAGCAGAATTGGCCGAAGCTCTGGTGGCCCACGGACACCGTCAGTTCGCCGTGATCGGCGGTCCCGGCAACATCCGCACCTCGGTGGACCGCCGCAACGGTTTCGTCGAGGCACTCGGCAGGCACGGTGTGACGCCGCTGGTGGAGGTATCCGGCGACTTCACCCGCGACGGCGGCTATTCGGCCGCCCGCCGGCTGGCCGCAGCACTGGACCTGGAACCGGGGCGCCCGACACCGCCGGTCTGCGTCTTCGCCGTGACCGACGTCATGGCCATCGGCGCCATCGCCGCCTGGCGCGAAATCGGACTGGTCGTGCCGCGCGATGTGTGTGTCGCGGGCTTCGACGATATCCCGACCCTGCGCGACCACACTCCCAGCCTCACCACGGTCGTGCTACCGCTGGAGGAAATCGGTTCTCGGGCAGTCGATCTGGCCCTGCGAAAGGACGAGGGCGCCGACGACCTGCGTGAGCGGATCCCGGGTGAGATCGTGCTGCGGGACAGCACCGACCTGAGCTGATTCTCAGCATCGGGAGGCGCGCACCACGATGTGGTTGACAGTGTGCGCCACGTCACGTTACTGTCGGAATCGCTTCGGAAAGCGCATTCCCAACGGGATCACCCCCCGTTCCACTGCGAACTAGAGGACATTCCATGGCGGTCACCGCATCGGCCCGCGTACAGACGCCGGACTCCGGCACGGCCACAGGCTCCGGCCCCACACCCAAACCGAAACGAGCGCGCGGGGTCTTCTCCCCACGACGCACCGCGGCCAACACCTGGCGGCCGGTCGTCCTGGTGATCGCTCTGCTGGCGGCCTGGTGGGCCGTCACCGAGGCCGAACTCGTCGCGCCCTACATCCTGCCCTCGCCCGCCGACACCTGGGCGGCCACCCATCAGAACGCCGCTTACCTGGCGCACAACACCTGGGTCACCACCTGGGAGACGGTTGTCGGGTTCATCATCGCCGCCCTGGTCGGCGTCTTCGTCGCGGTGATGATGATCTACTCGTCGAGCTTCGAGAAGACCGTCTACCCGCTGATCCTGTTCGCACAGGTCATCCCGAAGATCGCGATCGCACCGCTGTTCATCGTGTGGCTGGGCTTCGGACCGTCACCCAAGATCCTGGTGGCCGTGCTGATGGCCTTCTTCCCGATCGTCATCTCCGGACTGGCCGGCCTGCGTTCGGTGGATCCCGAGATCCTGGAACTCACCTCGACGATGGGTGCCAGCCGATTCAAGACCTTCATGAAGGTCCGGTTCCCCGCGTCGCTGCCGCAGCTGATGTCCGGCCTCAAGGTCGCCGCCACCCTGGCCGTCACAGGTGCGGTCGTCGGTGAATTCGTGGGCGCCAACGAAGGATTGGGATACGTGATCCTGCAGGCCAACGGAAGCCTGGACACCGCAATGCTTTTCGCCGCACTGATCATCATGTCCATCCTCGGCATCGTGCTCTTCGCGATCATCGAGATCGCCGAGAAGCTGCTCATCCCCTGGCACGCCTCGCGCCGCACCTCGAACTCCGCGTCCACCGCGGCCGCCTGACCCCCCACCCCCGACAGGAGACCACAGCATGTTTTCCCTCCCCCGTCGCGCCGCAGGCGCGATCGCCGCGACCACCGCGATGCTCACCCTGGCCGCCTGTGGCGGCAGCGGCCCGGCCGAGAACAACTCCGCCGCCGAGGGCGCCGAAGGCGCCGAACCGGTGACCCTGATGCTCAACTGGTACCCCTACGGCGAGCACGCTCCGCTGTACTACGGCGTCAAGGAAGGCATCTTTGCCAAGCACGGCATCGACCTGACCATCGATCCCGGCCAGGGCTCCACCCGCACCGCCCAGGCCGTCGGCGGCCAGCAGGTCGACTTCGGCTGGTCGGACACCGCCGCGGTGCTCAGCAACATCGATCAGGGCGTCGACATCAAGAGCGTGGGCGTCTTCCTGCAGACCACCCCGTCGGCGGTGCAGGTCTTCGCCGACTCCGGTATCGAGGAGCCCGCCGATCTGGCCGGACGCACCATCGCGGTGTCCGCCGGCGACGCCCCCACCACGACCTTCCCGATGTTCCTCGCCGATGTCGGCCTGGAGCCGGGTTCGGTCAAGGAACAGAACCTCGATTCCGCGGGCAAGATGGCCGCCCTGATGGCCGGCCGGGTCGACGGGCTGATCGGGTTCGCCCATGACCAGGGCCCGACCATCGCCAACAAGAGCGGCCGCGAGATGCGGTACTTCCGCTACAGCGATGCCGGCCTGAACTTCTTCAGCAATGGTCTGATCACCCACAACTCGACCATCGGCGACAACCCTGAGCTGGTGCAGTCGATGCTGGACGCGGTCAGCGAATCCTATGAGGCAGCCAAGCAGGATCCCGAGGCCGCGGCCCAGGCCATGGTCGGTGTGGACCCGCAGACTCCGCCGGAGAACGTGCTGCTGCAGCAGTGGCAGGAGACCATCCCGCTGCTGAACACGGAGGCCACCACCGGCAAGGTGCCCGGCACCAACGCCGAGCAGGACTGGACCTCGACCATCGCGACCCTGAACGAGGCGGGCCTGCTGAAGACCAACAAGTCCCCGGCCGACTACTGGGCGTCCTCGTTCGTTCCCGCTGCGGGACAATAACGGACCATAGGGAGCACAGGGATATGACCTCCGCAACGATCACCGCACCGAGGACCAGCGTGACCTCAGACGCCATCGCCATCGACAACCTCACCGTGACGTTCTCGTCGAAGCGGTCGACGGTGACCGCCGTCGACAATGTCGACCTGCGGGTCTCCGACGGTGAGTTCGTCTCCATCGCCGGCCCCTCCGGCTGCGGCAAGTCGACGCTGCTGAAGGTGGTGGCCGGACTGACCAACGCCACCTCCGGCGATGTCCGGCTGCGCGGCAACCGGGTGCAGGGACCGCAACGCGAGATCGGCTACGTCTTCCAGCGGGCCGCCCTGCTGGAATGGCGGTCGGTACGCAAGAACATCCTGCTGCAGGCCGAGATGCGCGGTATGGCGCGCAAGGAGGCCCAGGCCCGGTGTGACTACCTGATCGAGATGACCGGGTTGACCGGCTTCGAGAACGCGCTGCCGCACGAACTCTCCGGCGGTATGCAGCAACGTGTCTCGCTGTGCCGGGCACTGCTGCATCAGCCCCGCGTGCTGCTGATGGACGAGCCGTTCGGCGCGCTGGACGCACTGACGCGGGAAAAGATGAACGTCGAGCTGCACCGGATCTGGCGTGAGACGGGTACCACCGTGGTGCTGGTCACGCACTCGGTGGCCGAGGCGGTGTACCTGGCGAACCGGGTGGTGGTGATGAGCCCGCGTCCGGGACGCATCATCGAGACCCTCGACGTCGATCTGCCCGCCGAGCGTGCGTACGGCGAAACGATGGAACGGCCCGAGTTCATCAAGGTGGCCAACCGGGTGCGCGATCTGCTGGGAAGCACGACCGCCGCGGACTGAACACCGTCGACCGGGACGCCCGGCGCGCTCAGCGCGCCGGGCGTTCGCGCGTCCGCGACCAGCGCATCAGCATCACACCGCCGGGGAAGGCCATCGGCGCGGCGGCCGGAGCGAAACCCGACATCATCGAGCCATCGGGAAACAGCCGGCGACCGCCGCCCTGCACGAACGGATATACGAACAGTCGGTACTCGTCGACGAGATCGGCGGCGATCAGCGCGTGACACAACGTGATGCTGCCGGTGACGACGATATCGCCGCCCGTGGCGGTCTTCAGCGCACGCACCTCGTCGATCGGGTCGCCGGTCAGGATGGTGGAGTTCTGCCATCCGGGATCGGACATGGTGGCCGACACCACGAATTTGTCGACCTTGTTCAGGTAATCGGTGACGCCGGTGCTGTCTTCGGTCTGGACCGGCCAGTACCCGCGGAAATCCTCGAAGGTCCGCCGGCCCAGCAGCACGGCATCCGCGGTCGCATCTTGCCGGTGCATTTCGGCCGTGAGCTGGTCATCCTGGGCGTGCGGGTCGAACCAGGAAGCCTCCTCCAGCATCTCGATCGAACCGTCCAGCGTGATGTTCTGGGTGATGATCAATGAGCGCATGCCGCTACTGACCGTTCGCCGACGGTGAACTCATCGCCGTAACGAAAAGTGCTCACACCGCGACGTATTGAGCAACGAACGTTGCGCGCCTCGCAGGCGCCGCCCTACAGAGGACGGAAAAAATCTGTGATGAAACCTGTGCTCACCCGAATACTCTTGGGCCTGATGGCCGCGCTACTGCTCGCCGGGTTGATCCAGCCGACCACCGCGTCGGCGTTCTCACGTCCCGGCCTGCCGGTCGAGACCTTGATGGTTCCCTCGGCCGCGATGGGCCGCGATATCCCGGTGCGCTTCCAGGGTGGCGGCCCACGGGCGGTGTACCTGCTCGACGGATTGCGCGCCCGCGATGACAACAGCGGCTGGGATATCGAAACCGCGGCCTTCGAGACGTTCTTCGAGTCCGGCGTCTCGGTCGTCATGCCGGTCGGTGGCATGTCGAGCTTCTACACCAACTGGCAGGGCCCGGCCACCGGTAACGGCCAGACCTACAACTACCAGTGGGAGACCTTCCTCACCTCGGAGCTGCCGAACTACCTGGCCGCCAACAAGGGCATCTCACCGAACGGTAATGCCGTTGTCGGACTGTCGATGTCGGGCAGCGCGGCGCTGACCCTGGCCGCCTATCACCCCGGCCAGTTCAGTTACGCGGCCTCGCTGTCGGGGTATCTGAACCTGTCGCAAGGCCTGTGGCCGCTGCTGGTCACCTTCGCCATGGCCGACGCCGGCGGCTTCAACGCGGTGAACATGTGGGGTCTGGGCGGTGGACCGGCCTGGCGGCGCAACGACCCCACCGTCAACGTCGGCAAGCTGGTCGCCAACGGCACCCGGATCTGGGTGTACTGCGGTACCGGTCGGCCCGGTGAGCTGGGCGGCGGCGGTGACGTGGCCGGACAGGTGCTGGAGACCATCACCCTGGACAGCAACAAGAACTTCCAGCGCCAGTACCAGAACGCGGGTGGCGCCAACGGCACCTTCAACTTCCCGCCGAACGGGACACACGGCTGGGGTTACTGGGGCGGTCAGCTCAACGCCATGAAGGGCGATATCCAGCGCACGCTGGGCGCCTGAGCCTTGACATTGCGGTGAGGGCGACAACGTCCGAGTGACATGCGCCCTCACCGCAGAGTCACCGCAGCAACGCTCACCGCAGAGTCACCGCAGCAACGCTCAGCCGGTGCCGGCGATCAGCCAGCGTCCCGACACGGTGCGCCAGCCGACGAACACCAAGCGCAACACCATGAAGGTGGACAGGCCGGTCCAGATGCCGGCCAAACCCCAACCGAACGCCAGCGACAACCAGATCAACGGCAGAAAGCCGATCAGGGCACTGGCCAGCGTCGCGTTGCGCATGAACTTCGCGTCACCGGCACCCAGCAGCACACCGTCGAGCGCGAACACGATCCCGGCGACGATCAGTTGGCCGACCAAAAACCACCAGGGCACGGCGATCTGATCGAGCACGGCCCGATCCGAGGTGAACAGCCGCGGCAGGATGTCCGCTCCGGCCGCGAACAGGATCGCGAACACCGTTGCGGCCGCGGCGGAGAACACGGTGACGCGCGCGGCCACCGATTTCGCGTGGCTCAGCTGTCCGCCACCGAGCGCTGCGCCGACCAGCGACTGCGCGGCGATCGCGAGCGAATCCAGTACCAGCGCAAGGAAACTCCACAGCTGCAGCACCACCTGGTGCGCGGCGACCGCCGCCGCACCGAACCGGGCGGCCACCGCGGCGGCCGAGACGAAGCACGCCTGGAACGCCAGCGAACGCAGCAGCAGATCGCGGCCCATCACCAACTGCGCGGCCAGCACCGACTTCTCGGCCCGCAACGGCACCCGCTCGGCCAGCAGGGCGCGGCAGAACAGCAGTGCGGCCAGCCATTGGCCGACGAGATTGGCGATCGCCGAGCCCTCCAGCTCCAAACGGGGCAGCCCGAGCCAGCCATACACCAGCAACGGGCACAGCACCGCCGACACCGCGAAACCGAACACCACGTAACGCAGCGGACGCGCGGTGTCCTGCACCCCGCGCATCCAACCGTTGCCCGCCAAGGAGATCAGCAACGCCGGCGCACCGCAGATCGCGATGCGCAGCCACGGCAGTGTCTCGGCGGCGATGGCACCTCCGTCGGCCAACACGGTGACCAGCGGCACCGCGAACACCTGCACCACCGCGATGATCAGCACACCCAGTCCGACGGCCAGCCAGGTGGCCTGCACACCCTCGCGCACCGCCGCGGCCCGGTCGCCCGCCCCGAAGAAGCGGGCCGAACGCGCCGTCGTCCCGTAGGACAGGAATGTGCCCTGGGAGGCCACCAGTGAGAGCACCAGCCCGCCGATCGCCAGGCCGGCCAGGCTCAGGGCGCCGAGCCGGCCCACGATGGCGAGATCGAACAGCAGGTAAAGCGGTTCGGCCGCAAGCACACCCAGCGCCGGTAGGGCCAGCCCCGCGATGCGCCGGGCGGTGACCGCCTCGTCAGCCAAGAGCCGACCGCAGGGCCGCGACGACGTCATCGGCCGAGCCGGTCGCCGAGTACCCGGCCGCCTTGCGATGTCCGCCACCGCCGAAGGTGCTCGCGACCGCCGAGATGTCCAACGACTTCGAGCGCATCGACACCGACCAGTGCCGTGGTTCGATCTCCTTGAGCACCGCGGCGACCTCGGCCTGGGCCGTGGTGCGCACGATATCGACGATGCTCTCCACTTCCTCGGGCCGCGCCCTCGCCCATTCCTCGTGCGGCACAACCGCATAGACCAGACCGCGACCATCGGCGACATCATCGAGCAGCCGGGCCGTGCCCAGCACCCGCGACAGCATCGGCAGCCAGGCGAACGGGTGGGTGTCCATCAGGGTGCGGCTGATACCGGCGTTGTCGACGCCGATGTCGAGAAGCCGGGCGGCCAGCCGGTGCGCGCGGGCGCTGGCCCACCGGAACGAACCGGTGTCGGTGGTCAGCCCGGCGTACAGGCAGTGCGCGACCGCCTCGTCGATCGGCTTGTCCCAGGCGTCGAGTAGATCGGCGATCAGCATGGTCGTCGAATCCGCCTTGGGATCGACGAAATTGGCGGTGCCGAACAGCGTGTTGGATGCGTGGTGGTCGATCACCAGCACCTCGGGCGCACCGGCGGCCAGCTCGCTGAGGCTGCCGAGTCGGTTCACCGACGGGATGTCGACGGTGACGACCAGATCCGGGTCGGGGCGCACCTGATTCGGCTTCACCAGCAGGTGCCCGCCGGGCAGGGTCGCCAGCGATTCGGGGAGTTCGTCGGGGGCGGCGAAGCTGACCTGGACGTCCTTGCCCGCGGCGGCGGCGACCTGGGCCAGCGCCAGCCCGGCGCCGATGGTGTCGGCATCGGGATAGACGTGCGCGACGATGACGATGCTGTCGGCACGGCCCAGCGCATCGGCCGCGCCGTCCGCGTCGACGCGGGTGCCCACTGCGGCTGTGTCGGTCATCGGATCGATCGCGGTCATCGTTGTCCTCGGTGTCAGTGCGCTTCCGTCCCCCCGTTGCCCCCACCTCAGAGACCACGGTACGGGTCCGTGCCACGAGCGGCGTCGGTACCCTCCCGCGACCGCAAAGGTCCCGCACACTGCGCGTGTGCGGGACCTTCCGTCGGTCCGGTCGCCCTCAGACCCCGGATTACGCGGTCGGCAACCCCGGTTGACCGCTGATTCCGGGGGTGCCATCGGCCTGACCAGCGCCGCCGTCACCGCCGGGACCGCCGGCGCCACCGGTGTTGACGGATGCACCGCCCACACCACCCGCACCGCCGGCGCCGTTGAGGACGGGATCGACGAAGGTTCCGCCGGCCCCACCGTTCCCGCCGTCCCCGCCGGTGCCGCTGACTCCGTCGCTGTGCCGGATGCTCGCCAGCCCGCCGGCACCGCCCGCGCCGCCGACGGCTCCGTCGGTGCCCGCGGCACCGCCGTCACCACCGTCGCCTCCGGTGGCCGTCCCGTTTCGGGTGATCGAACCGTTGCCCGCCGCGCGGACCTGGCCCTGTCCCCCGGCGCCACCGTTGCCGTCGTCGCCCGCGCCACCGGCACCGCCGAGGGCGTCGGTGTCGATGATGGCGCCGCCGCCGGTGGCCTCGATCGAGGCGGCACCGCCCTGACCGCCGAGGCCGCCCGCCGCCCCGGTGCTGCCCGCGGCACCGGCGATCGCGGCGCCGTCGGTGATCGAACCCGTCGCGGTGTTGAGGGATGCATTGCTACCGGCGACCGCACCCACGCCGTTGGATCCGGTGGCCACACCACCGGTGATGGCGTCGTTGTTCTGCCGCGCGGTGATCGTGGCGCCACCGCCCGCGCCGCCGTTGACACCGTCGAGTCCGGCCCCGCCGATCCCGCCGGTCGACACGCCCTGCGCGGTGCTGTTCATGCCTGCGCCCGAACTCTGACCCGAGCCGATGATGGCCTGTCCGCCCGCGCCACCGATGGCCGCGGTGCCGCTGCCGCCCGCACCGGCGGTGACCGTGCCACCGGCGGTGGACCCGTTGCCCTGAGCGGTGATCTGTGCCCGGGCGCCGGCGCCACCGGTGCCGCCGTCAGCGCCCGCACCGCCGGCGCCGCCGAAGGCGCTGCCGGTTGCCGTGGACGCGGTGCCGGAGGCGATCACGGTCGCGAAGCCGCCGGCACCGCCCCTACCGCCGGTCGTGGCATCACCGCCCGCGCCACCGACGGCGGTGCCGTTCGCCTCGGTATCGGCGCCCAGGCCGGCGGTGAGACCCGTCTGCACGGTGGCACTGGCGCCGGCACCACCCACGCTGCCGACGCCGTCGGCGTCACCGCCGGCACCACCGGTGGCGGTGCCGGCCGCCGTGCTGCCGGCACGCTGCGCCACCACCGCGGCGGCCCCGCCCGCTCCGCCGACACCTCCATTGCTCCCGTCGCCGCCGTCACCGCCGGTCGCCACGGCACCGTCGACCTCGCCACCATTGCTCGCCGACACGGTGGCGGCGCCGCCGTTGCCACCGGAACCGCCGGCGGAGTCACCCTCACCGGCGTCGCCTCCGGTCGCCGACGCCCCGGTGACCGAACTACCGGCGCCGACCGCGGTGACGGTCGCGCTGCCGCCGATTGCGGTGGCACTGTTGCGGCCCCCGACCGCGTGGCTGTCGGCGATGGTTGCACCACCGGTCGCGCTGACCGTGGCATAGCCACCCAGACCGCCGGCCGCACCGTCGGCGGCGGTGGCGCTGCTGTCGATGACCGTCCCGTTGACCGCGGTGATCTGGGCGATACCGCCATTGGTGGTTGTCGCGTCGCCGCCGACGGCAGTGCTGCCCGTGATGACACCGCCGCTGCCGGCGTCACCGAACGTCCCGGCGAAGACATAGGCCTGCCCACCGAGAACCGACGAACGATTGCCGCCGTCGGTGGCATCACCACCGGCACCGCCCGTCGCGGAACTGCCGGTGGCAATGCTGCCGGTGGCGTTGGCGACGATCCGGCCCTGTCCACCGGCGCCACCGCGCCCGCCGGCCGCGGCCGCGCCGCCATCGCCGCCCGTCGCGGTTCCGCCCGCCGCGCTGTCGATGCCGAATGCCTGGATGTTGCCGATGGTGCCGTTGCCGCCGATGCTGCCGACACCGGTCGCGTCACCGCCGTCGCCACTGCGCCCAATGCCGGTGGCCGTCGCCCCGGCCGCGAACGCGCCGACCTGACCGGCGCTGCCGTTGCCGCCGAGCCCGTCGAGAAGACCGTCGCCGCCGTTGCCGCCGATACCCTGACCGTCGGCCACCGCGTCGATGCCGCCGGCCACGACGCTGCCGGTCCCGCCGTTACCGCCCGTGCCGCCGCCGGTGGCGGCCCCGCCGGCACCGCCGGTGCCTGACCCACTCGCCGAGCCGCCGTCGCCACCGATGTCCGGGCGGACGAAGCCGGCCTGCACGTTTCCGCTGCCACCGTTGCCGCCGACGCTTCCGGCACCTTGTGCGTCACCGCCGTCGCCACCGCGGCCCGTGCCGGTCGCGACGCCTCCCGCGCCGCCCTGCAGGCCCGCGGTGAGCTCGGAGTAGCCTCCGTTGCCGCCGATGCCTCCGTCGAGCCCGTCGCCGCCGGACCCGCCGGTGGCGCTGCCGGTGACGACACCGCCGCCACCCGCGCCGACCACGGCCGCACCGCCGGTGCCGCCGGTACCGCTACCAGTGGCCGATCCGCCCGCACCGCCGGCGGCGACGCTGCCGGTCACGGTGCTGTCCGCGCCGTCGGACCGGACGACGGCAGTCCCGCCGGCACCGCCGACACCGGCGTCCGCATCGGCCCCTGTCCCGCCCGCACCGCCGAGGGCGGTGGTGCCCGTGACGACACCACCGTTGACCTGATGAACGGTGGCACCGCCGCCGCCACCGCCGCCGCCGCCGCCGAGACCGGGTGCCGATGCCGTCCCTGCGCCGCCGGCGCCACCCGCGCCCCCGGCCCCGCCGACCGCTCCGGTCCCGAAACTGCCACCGGCACCGCCCATTCCGCCGGCGCCACCGCTGCCATAGCCGGCGTCGGTGTTCACCAGGAACAACATGCGGCCGGTTCCGCCTTCTCCGCCGACACCGCCACGACCACCGGCACCGCCGGTGCCGGCCGCCACGGTGTCGGAGCCGGCGAACCCGGCGCCGCCGCGACCACCGCGACCGCCGACACCGGCCAGGCCGCCGAGGCCGATGATCAGGCTGGCGGCACCACCGTTACCGCCGGCACCGCCCATCCCGCCCGGACCGGCGGCCGACATCTCCGTTCCGGCAAGGCCGTCGGCGCCCGCACCACCGGTACCACCGGCGCCACCGTTGCCGAACAGCGACAGTGCACCGACATTGCCGCCCTGACCACCGGCGCCACCGAGCGCCGCCACATCCAGAGCTTGGCCGCCGGCCCCACCGGCCCCGCCGCTGCCGACCAGAAGTCCGCCGGTGCCCCCCGCACCGCCCGCACCGCCGGTGCCGCCGACACCACCCACGCCGCCTGTCCCGCCGAAGCTGATCAGGCCCAGCACACCGGCGCTACCGCCGCCGCCTCCGGCACCGCCGACACCGGTGATCGAGCCCAGCCCGCCGACGCCACCGTCACCGGGCGCGGCGATGAGGCCGATCAGGCCGCCCGAACCACCGTCGCCACCGACGCCACCGATCTCGCCCGCACCGCCGGCACCGCCGCGACCGCCGCCGCCGACGATCGCCAGCATCCCGGCGTCGCCGCCGCTGCCGCCGGCACCTCCGGTACCGCCGGGCAGGTCGGCCCCGGCTCCGCCGGTGCCGCCGGTACCGAAGAACAGACCGCCGGTACCGCCGTCGCCACCGCGGCCGGCGTTGAACAACACGACACCGGCACCGCCGGCGCCGCCGTTGCCGAACCATCCTGCCGATCCGCCGTTGCCACCGTTGAAACCGCCGCCGCCGCTGCCCAGCAGGCCACCGTTGCCGCCGGTGCAGATGACGGCAACGCAGGTGGCTGCGGTCCACGTGTAGCCGTTGCCGAGCAACAGGCCGCCGTTGGGATGCGCGGCGGTGCCGTTGCCGATGAGCAGCACCTGTCCGATCCAGATCTGGAAGGGCGCCGGCGCCGAGCTGGTCAGCACCGGCACCGCGGCGGCGTCGACCAATCCCAGTGGGGCGTCGCCGGCGGAGTCGGTTGTCGCGGCGCGGTAGGCAGTTCCTGTTGCCACGTCCGGCGCCGCCGCCACCACGACGGGAGTGCTCTGCGCCGACTTCTCGTCGGCAGCCTCGGTGATCCTGGCGTGTCCGGGACCGGCTTCGCGCGATGAGCGTGTCGACGCCGTCCCGGCCGCCTGCCCGCCCGAGCGCTGTGCGGCTTCACTCAGTGCGTCGTCCGCGTCATCCTCTTCGTCGTCATCCTCTTCGTCGTCATCCGAAGTATCGAGGTCCGTCGACGTCGTGTCGTCATTCGAGGTGGGCTTGTCATCGGGTGGTGTGCTGCTCGGCGGGCTCGCCTCGCCGGCCGGGTTCGAGCCGCCCGATGACGTGTTGCCACCCGAGGGCGTCGAATCACCCGATGCCGAACTCGCACCCTCCGACGTGCCACCTGCAGTCGTCGAGTCCGCAAAGGCGGTCGGCATCCAGGCCGTGATCGCCGCACCGATCCCCAAGGCGACGGCCAGCGCACCGACCCGGCCGATGTAATGCGCGGAACGAGCCGCGGACCGCGGTTTGGCATGTTTTGCCATAACGTGCGTCGGGGCCGCTTTTCGCGCCTCGGTACTCCGCGCCGTCGCCGGATTCACCGCATCATGATCAAGACCTTTGGTACTCATCAGCAATCCCCCAGACCGCTATAAAGTGCTTGCACTTGCACTTATGTCCGACAGATTGTCGAACTAGCGAAGGACTCTATACCCGAGTCCGGACACGATGGGAGCATTCGCGGAAATTCATGTCTGATTTTGCCACTTATTTGCTGAATGATCAGCGGCGGCGATCTGCACATCCCGGCGGCGCGAAGCCGCGCGGGCATGCGCAGCCGCCGCAGAGCAGCCGCGTGGTGACGCCACCGACAATGAGCGGCGCAATCAGCAAATAATCAGAGGTCGCTCTCCGGCAGCGGCTTGCTGCGGTGAAGCGAAGGGCATTGCCTCGCAACCACTTCGGCGCCACCGCGACGAAACGTGCTCAGAAAGACCGCTTCCCGCTCCCGGACGGACCGGAAGCGGGAAGCGGTTACTCAAATGTGTTCGTGCTCAGCGAGTGTCGCCGTCGTCCTCGACATCGTCGTCATCGGTGCGCGGCGCCCGGTACGGGTCGGCATCGCCTGCCGGCTGCGCACCCTCGCGGGCCCGGGCCAGGTCGGCGTCGGCCTCGCGCACCTTCGACAGCAGTTCCTCCATGCGGTGCGCCGCATCCGGAACGGTGTCCCGCACGAACGCCAGGGTCGGGGTGAAACGCACCCCGGTGCCGGCACCGACCTTGGAACGCAGCACGCCCTTGGCGCTCTCCAGCGCCGCGGCCGCGCCCGGATAATCCGGCTCGTCCTCCAGGGTCGGACCCATCACCGTGTAATACAGCGTGGCGTCGTGCAGGTCGGCGGTCACCTTCGCATCGGTGATCGTCACGCCGGCCAGCCGCGGATCCTTGATCTCGTACTCGATGGCCGAGGCCACGATCGTGGAGATCCGCTTGGCCAGCCGGCGCGCGCGTGCTGGATCAGCCATTGTTACGTCCGCGCCTTCTCGACCAGCTCGTAGGTCTCGATGACATCGCCTTCCTTGATGTCGGAGTACGTCAGCGTCAGACCGCATTCGTAACCCTCGCGCACCTCGGTGGCGTCATCCTTCTCCCGCTTGAGCGAGGAGATGGTGAGGTTCTCGGCGACCACGACGTTGTCACGCAGCAGGCGGGCCTTGGCGTTGCGCCGCATGATGCCCGACTGCACGAGGCAACCGGCGATGTTGCCGACCTTCGAGCTGCGGAAGATGGCGCGGATCTCGGCGCGGCCGAGCTCCTTCTCCTCGTAGACCGGCTTGAGCATGCCCTTGAGCGCGCTCTCGATCTCGTCGATCGCCTGGTAGATGATCGAGTAGTAGCGGATCTCCACCCCGTCGCGGTTGGCCAGCTCGGTGGCCTTGCCCTCGGCGCGGACGTTGAAGCCGATGATGATCGCATCCGAGGCCGACGCCAGGTTGACGTTGGTCTCGGTGACGCCACCGACACCGCGGTCGATGACGCGCAGCTGCACCTCGTCGTCGATCTCGATGTTCATCAAGGCCTCTTCCAGCGCCTCGACCGTACCGGCGTTGTCGCCCTTGAGGATCAGGTTCAGCTGGCTGGTTTCCTTCAGCGCCGAATCCAGGTCCTCCAGGCTGATCCGCTTGCGGCTGCGCGCGGCCAGCGCGTTGCGCTTGCGCGCGCTGCGCCGGTCGGCGATCTGGCGGGCGATGCGGTCCTCGTCGACGACCAGCAGGTTGTCACCGGCACCGGGCACCGAGGTGAAACCGATGACCTGGACCGGACGCGACGGCAGGGCCTCTTCGACGTCCGCACCGTGCTCGTCGACCATGCGACGGACACGCCCGTAGGCGTCGCCGGCGACGATCGAGTCGCCGACCCGCAGCGTGCCGCGCTGGATCAGCACGGTGGCCACCGGGCCGCGGCCACGGTCCAGGTGCGCCTCGATGGCCACACCCTGGGCCTCCATGTCGGGGTTGGCCCGCAGATCCAGTGCCGCGTCGGCGGTCAGCAGGACCGCCTCTTCCAGCGCCTGGATACCGATGTTGTTCTTGGCCGAGATGTCGACGAACATCGTGTCGCCGCCGTAGTCCTCGGCCACCAGGTTGTACTCGGTCAGCTGAGCCCGGATCTTCTGCGGATCCGCGCCTTCCTTGTCGATCTTGTTGACCGCCACCACGATCGGCACATCGGCGGCCTGCGCGTGGTTGATGGCCTCCACCGTCTGCGGCATCACGCCGTCATCGGCGGCGACCACCAGGATCGCGATGTCGGTGGCCTTCGCACCGCGGGCACGCATGGCGGTGAACGCCTCGTGACCCGGGGTGTCGATGAAGGTGATGAGCCGCTCGGCACCCTCGTGCTCGACGGCGACCTGGTAGGCGCCGATGTGCTGGGTGATGCCGCCGGCCTCGCCCTCGCGCACGCTGGCGTTGCGGATGGTGTCCAGCAGTCGGGTCTTGCCGTGGTCGACGTGACCCATGACGGTGACCACCGGCGGACGGGACTCCAGATCCTCTTCGGTGCCCTCGTCCTCGCCATAGGTGAGGTCGAAGGATTCCAGCAGCTCGCGGTCCTCGTCCTCGGGGGACACGACCTGCACGACGTAGTTCATCTCGCTGCCCAGCAGCTCGAGGGTCTCATCGCCCACGGACTGGGTGGCGGTCACCATCTCGCCCAGGTTGAACAGCGCCTGCACCAGCGCGGCCGGGTTGGCGTTGATCTTGTCGGCGAAATCGCTCAGCGACGCACCACGGGCCAGCCGGATGGTCTCGCCGTTGCCGTGCGGCAACCGCACGCCACCGACGACCGGGGCCTGCATGTTCTCGTATTCGGCCCTTTTCGCGCGCTTGCTCTTGCGACCGCGACGAGGGGCGCCACCGGGACGACCGAAGGCACCCGCGGCACCGCCGCGCTGGCCGGGGCGGCCACCGCCGCCGCCACCACCGGGACGACCACGGAATCCGCCGGCTGCACCGCCGCCGCCACCGGCACCTGCGCCGGCGCCGCCGCCACGGTAGTTACCGCCGCCGCCACCGCCGGGACGACCACCGGGAGCGGGACGACCACCGGGTCCGGGACGCGGACCACCGGGGCGGCCGGTCGCGCCGGGCCGTGCGCCGGGCGGGCGGGGAGGCATGTTGCCGGGTGAGGCGGCACCGGGACGCGGGGCGCCCGGGCGCGGTCCGCCGGGACCGGGGCCCGGACGGGGACCGCCGGGACCGGCGGCCGGCCGCGGCGCCGGGCGCTCGGCCGGCTGCTGCGAGGAGAACGGATTGTTGCCGACCCGCGGCGCGCGCGGAGCGGGCTTGGGACCCGGGGTCGGTCCCGGGCGGGGACCGGGGGTCTGGGTACCGGGGGTCTGGGTACCGGCCGATGCGGCGGGAGCCGACGGCGTCGGACCCGGGGTGGGGGCCGGCGGCGCCGGGGTGGCCGGCTTGGGAGCGCTGACCTCGGGAGCCGGGGCCGGCGCAGGCGCCGGCGCGGGACGGGGTGCCGGCTTGGGACCGGGCTTGGGACCACCGGAGGACGCGGCGGGCTTGCCGGGTGCCTTCGGGGTGGGTGCGTCGGTCGCCGGTGCGGACTTGCCGCCGCCGAACGACTCGCGAAGACGGCGGGCCACCGGGGCCTCCACCGTCGACGACGCGGATTTGACGAACTCGCCCTGTTCGTTCAGTCGGGCGAGGACTTCCTTGCTTGTGACACCGAGTTCCTTGGCCAACTCGTGCACGCGGGCCTTACCTGCCACTACTTCTCCTCGTTTGGAGGCGACAGCGGTGGTGGGCCGCGCCTCGGGTTTAGCTATGACGCATGGTCATCGGGACTTCACGGTGTGCTCATGTTCTTCGCTACCTGTTCTCTAGCCGGTGGACGTACGTACTCTTCCACCGCGGTGGTGTCCGGCGAACCGGAGATGCGCAACGCTCGGCCGATTGCCCGCCGGCGAAGTGCTACGTCCAGACACTGCGGATCGGGGTGCAACCATGCGCCCCGCCCCGGCAGGTTACCCGCTGAGTCCACAATCACGGCGTAATCGCCGGGCCTGTCGGAGACAGCGGTCAGTCGAAGCAGATCGACGGCCAACTCTCGCTTCCGGCACCCCACACATGTGCGCACCGGTCCGTCGGGACTTCGATGCGCACGAGCCGGGGTGGCCGGAGTCTCGCGCTGGATCACGGCTCAGTCTACCGTTAGGAGTTCGCGCAGACAGAATCGCGTGTCGCAAGCGCGACCCGACGGCCGCTACGTGGCGTGTTCGACGCCTGCCGCATCGGGTGCCGGGGCGGCGTCGCTGCGGATGTCGATGCGCCATCCGGTCAGACGTGCGGCCAACCGCGCGTTCTGTCCCTCCTTGCCGATCGCCAGCGACAGCTGGAAGTCCGGCACCACCACACGGGCCGCGCGGGTGTGCTCGTCGATGACGGTGACCGAGACGACCTTGGCCGGTGAGAGCGCATTGGCGACGAACCGGGCGGGGTCCTCGTCGAAGTCGATGATGTCGATCTTCTCGCCGGACAGCTCGCTCATCACATTGCGCACCCGCTGGCCCATCGGCCCGATGCAGGCACCCTTGGCGTTGAGTCCGGACACCCGCGACGCGACGGCGATCTTGGACCGGTGCCCGGCCTCGCGGGCCACCGCAACGATGTCTACCGAACCGTCGGCGATCTCGGGCACCTCGAGGGCGAACAGTTTGCGCACCAGGTTGGGATGGGTGCGCGAGAGTTCGATCTTGGGTTCGCGGGCGCCGCGGGACACCCCGATGACATAGCAGCGCAACCGGTCGCCGTGCTCGTAGCTCTCACCGGGCACCTGCTCGGCGGGCCGGATCATGCCGTCGGAACCCTTGGCCTCGGTGCCGACGCGCACCACCACGTTGCCGCGGGTGTTCTCCCGGGCATCGCGCTGCACGACGCCGGCGACGATGTCGCCCTCGTGCGCGGAGAACTCGCCGTACATCTTCTCGTTCTCGGCGTCACGCAACCGCTGCAGGATGACCTGACGCGCGGTGGTCGCCGCGATCCGGCCGAATCCTTCTGGGGTGTCGTCCCATTCGCTGATCAGGTTGCCGTCGCCGTCGGTCTCCCTGGCCATCACCTTGACCACACCGGTCTTGCGGTCGACGTCGATGCGCGCGTCGGCCTCATGCCCTTCGGTGTGACGGTAGGCGGTCAGCAATGCCGACTTGATGGTGTCGACCACGACATCGACCGAGATGCCCTTGTCCGCCTCGATTGCGTGCAACGCCGCCATATCGATGTTCACGACCCGGCCCCCTCTCCTGACTGTTCGACCAATTCCAACTCACGCCGGTTCGGCGGTGAAAATTCCACTTGCACAACAGCCTTCACAATCCGATCGACCTCGACCGGCTGTACGGCGAAATTCTTGCCATCGGGTACCACCAGAGCCACCACACCGTCGGCGGTGGCGCCCAGCCGTCCGGTGATCGCCGATCCGTCGGCCAGTGACACGTCGACCTTGCGCCCCTTGGCGCGCCGGAAGTGTTTCTCCTCGGTCAACGGGCGGTCCACGCCCCGGGACGTGACTTCGAGCACGTACGGCGCGATATCGGCATTGTCGGCGTCGTCGAGCAGCGCCGATGCCAGCCGGGACAGCTCGGCGACCGCGTCCAGGTCCAGGGCCTGTTCGCCGTCGGCGACCACAATGATCTTCGGCGGCCGGGTCGACGCCGTGATCGTCACGTCCTCGACTTCGTAACCCGCGCGCGCGAACTCACCGTCGAGAAGTTCGATCACCTGCTCACGCGACGGTAGTCGCGCAGACCGCAGCGGGTCGTTCGATGCCACGGCGAGCTCCTCATCTTGAGTTGTGCGGACATATCCTGCGGCCACCCGGCCGGGAGAATCGGTTACCAAACGATACGCCAGCGGCGACGCGGCAATCACCAAACGAGCAGCCCGGGCCAACATGGCAGGATGTGGGCGTGCCGAGCGCCCTGCCCACCCTCACTCGGCGGCGCCTGCTGATCGGCGCACTGCCCGCCACCCTGGCCCTCGGCCTGCTCGGGTCGACGGCCGGCTGCGCCCCCGAGGCCCCGCCGGCGGATCTGGCCGACCTGCGCACCCAGTTCGACCGGGCGCGCTCCGACAGCGATCTGGCCGGCGATGCGGCGACCGCGCTGACCGGACCGACCCGCGCGGACCTGGTCGCCGCGCTCACCGCGATCGCCGCCGAACGCACCGCCCACGCCGACGCACTGGCCGCCGAGATCACCCGCCTGACCGATGGAGAAACTCCCGAGACCACCACCAGCGCGGCACCCACCACCAGCGCCGCACCGGCCCCCGCACCCACCGTCGCGCAGGTCGTCGAGGCACTGCGCGGTTCGGCCGAGCAGGCCGCCCAGTTCGCCGAGCGGTTGTCGGGCTACCGCGCCGGGCTGCTCGGCTCGATCTCGGCGTCGTGCACCGCGGCGTATCTGGTGGCGCTGGGCGGAAAGGCGAAGCCATGACTGCTCCGAACCCGACGCCCACACCTGACCCCGACCGACCCGAGGATGCCGCCCACGCCGCGCTGTTCGACGCCGTGGCCAACGAGCACGGCGCGATCTACGGCTACGGGATGGTGTCGGCGCATTCGACCCCCGAGGACAACTGGCTGGTCGCCGAGGCGATGGCCCAGCACCGCGAGCGCCGCGAGCAGGCGCTGGCGATGCTGGCCGACCGGCAGGTGACCGCGCCGCTGCCGGCTCCCGGGTATGCGCTGCCGACCGAGGTCACCGATCCCGGCGACGCCGCCGAACTCGCGGTCCGGATGGAGTCCGACACCGCGACCGCTTGGCGTGCGGTGCTCGAGCAGTCCCAGACGTCACAGGACCGTGCGTTCGCGGTCGAAGCGATGACGCAGGCCGCGGTGCTGGCCGCGCGTTGGCGCACCGTCCTCGGGACCGCCCCGGTGACGGTGGCGTTCCCGGGCGGGCCCGAGCAGTCGGGCTAGACGTTCAGGCTGGCCGCCACCTCGGCGGCCGCACCGTCGACCGCCAGTTCACGCGTTTCTCCGCTGAACCGGTTGCGCAGTTCGACCACACCGTCGGCCCAGCCCCGGCCGACCACCACGATCCACGGCATACCGAGCAGTTCGGCGTCCTTGAACTTCACCCCCGGTGAGGAGGTGCGGTCGTCGAGCAGCACCTCGAAGCCCAGCCGCGACAGCTCGCCGGCCAGATCGGTGGCGCCCGCGCGGGCGGCGGCGTCCTTGTTGGCGATCACCACGTGCACGTCGAAGGGTGCGACCGCCGCGGGCCAGCGCAACCCGATCTCGTCGTGCTGCTGCTCGGCGATGACGGCGACCAGCCGCGACACCCCGATGCCGTAGGAGCCCATGGTCAGCCGCACCGGCTTGCCGTTCTCGCCCAACACGTCGGCGCTGAACGCGTCGGCGTACTTGCGGCCGAGTTGGAAGATGTGGCCGATCTCGATACCGCGGGCGGAGGTGAGTACCCCGGCACCGTCCGGGGAGGGATCACCGTCGCGCACGTCGGCGGCCTCGATGGTGCCGTCAGGGGTGAAGTCACGGCCGGCGATCAGGCCCACGACGTGTTTGTTGGGCTCGTCGGCGCCGGTGATCCAGGACGTCCCGGACACCACCCGCGGGTCGACCAGGTAGCGAACGCCGTTGTCCTGCAGGGCCTTCGGGCCGACGTATCCCTTGACCAGGAACGGGTTGGCGGCGAAGTCGGCGTCGTCGAGCAGCGCGAACTCGGCGGGTTCCAGCGCGGCGCCGAGTCGCTTCTCGTCCACCTCCCGGTCCCCCGGTACGCCGATGCCGAGCAGTTCCCAGTCCCCACCGGGCCCGCGGGTCTTGAGCAACACGTTCTTCAGCGTGTCGGCCGCGGTGACGGTGCGGCCGTCGAACTGCGCCAGAGCGGCCGAGTTGGCCCAGTCCACCAGCGTCGCGATGGTGGGTGTGTCCGGGGTGTCGTGCACCTGAGCCGCCGGCTGACCCTCGATCGGGATCTCCTCGGGGGCCCGGGTGATGACGGCCTCCACGTTGGCGGCGTAACCGGATTCCCGGCAGCGCACGAAGGTGTCCTCACCGATCTCGCTCTCGGCCAGGAACTCCTCCGAGGCGCTGCCGCCCATCGCCCCGGACACCGCCGAGACGATGACGTAGTCCACCCCGAGCCGGCCGAAGATGCGCTGATACGCCTCGCGGTGCGCGTGGTAGGCGGTCTTGAGGCCGTCATCGTCGACGTCGAAGGAGTACGAGTCCTTCATGACGAATTCGCGCCCGCGCAGGATGCCTGCGCGGGGCCGAGCCTCGTCGCGGTACTTCGTCTGGATTTGGTACAGCAGTACCGGGAAATCCTTGTACGAGGAGTACTCGCCCTTGACCGTGAGGGTGAACAGTTCCTCGTGGGTGGGGCCGAGCAGATAGTCGTTGTTGCGCCGGTCCTGCAACCGGAACAGCGTGTCGCCGTATTCGGTCCAGCGGTTGGTGGTCTCGTAGGGGGCGCGCGGCAGCAGGGCCGGCAACAGGATCTCCTGACCGCCGATCGCGTTCATCTCGCTGCGGACGATGTTCTCGATCTTGCGCAGCACCCGCAGACCCAGCGGCAGCCAGCTGTAGATCCCCGGGCCGATCGGGCGGACATAGCCGGCCCGGACCAGCAGCTTGTGGCTGGGCACTTCGGCGTCGGCGGGGTCGTCACGCAGGGTTCGCAGGAACAGCTCGGACATACGGGTGATCACGAGCGGTCAGCCTAGCCGTCCTCAGTCGCGGCCCTGCCAGGTGCACACGCACGCCTCGTTGCCCTCGGCGTCGGCCAGCACCCAGAACGCCGGCGCGGCGGCGTCCGACACCAACCGGCCCCCGGCGGCCAGCGCGGCGTCGATCCGGGACCGAGCGTGCTCGGGCGGCACGTCGACGTCGATGTGGATCCGGTTGCGCTGCGGGCGAGGCGCATCCATCTGCTGGAACCAGATGACCGGACCCCGGCCCAGCGGGTCGGCCAGCGCACCCGGCGGCCCGTCGGCCGCGAGGGATTGGTCGAGGTATCCGGTGACGGCCCGCCAGAATCCGCGCACCAGCGGTATGTCGAGCGCATCGATGGCGATTTCAAGGGCCTGCGGCGCGATGTCGGCGGCGCCGGGCACCGTCGCGAACCCCTCGGCGGCCAACGCCTCGGTGATGGTGTGGGCCAACTCCAGGTCGCGCCGGGTCACCCGGCCGGTGCCGACATCGCGCAACCGCAGCACGGCGCGGTCATCGGCGAGGTCGACGGTCAGATGTCCCTGGCCGTCGCCCGCCCGCACGGCGACCGACGCGGCACTCAGCGCATGTTCCAGCGACGCCGCGGGAACGTGGGTGATCAGCATGTCGAGGATCAGCCGCCAGCCCAGCGGATCGGCGACGGCGGAGATGTCGTGACGACGCACAGGGCTCCTCGCTCATGGCTCGTCGGTTATCCACAGGATTCATGCACAGGTGTGGAGTAGTTACACGAGTGTGTTTTAGGCACAGCAAGGGACGATCAACTCGGTGCTGACCGGCACATACCCGCGCCGACACAGCATCAAACATCTTTTTCGAAGAATTTTTTCCCGCCCGCGTTTTGTCGGCGGCTGCTCCCGGGCAATCAGCCCGCATGACGCAACCGGCCCCCGTGCGGCACCGCCGCATCATCGTCGACGGTATCGACACCTTTTATCGTGAGGCCGGCCCCGCCGACGCCGATATCGTGCTGCTCCCCCACGGCTATCCGTGTTCGTCCTACGCCTATCGCCGGCTGCTGCCCGCCCTCGGTGACCGCTGGCGGCTGCTGGCGCCGGATCTGCCGGGTTTTGGTTACAGCGCCACCCCGGCACCGGAGCAGTTCGGCTACACATTCGAGGCCTACGCGCAGTTCCTGCGCCGCTATGTCGAGGTCATGGAGCTGCCGCGCTACGCGATCTGGTTGCACGACTACGGCTCGCAGTTCGGCCTGCAGCTGGCGATGTCGGCCCCCGAACGGGTCAGCGGACTGATCATCCAGAACGGTGACATCTACCCCGACGCGTTCGGCCCCAAGTACGACTTCCTGAAGCGCGCGTGGGAGAACCCGGGTCCGCAGGCGCGCCGCAGTATCGCCGGGCACGTGAGCCTCGACGGCTTCCGTAGTGAGTTCGTCGGCGAGCTGCCGACCGGTCTGGCCGACCGGATCAGCCCGGACCTGTGGACGCTGCACTGGACGCTGATGTCGACCCCGGAACGGATCGCGAATCTGATCCGGCTGCTGGAGGATCAGCCGACGACGCTGGGCCGCTTCGCCGATGAACAGGGCTACCTGCGTGAGCACACCCCGCCGGCGCTCATCGTGTGGGGCGTCAACGACGGATACATGCCCGAGGCGTCGGCCCGGGCCTACCTGCGCGATCTACCCGAGGCGGCCCTGCACACCTTCGACGGCGGGCACTGGCTGCTGGAGACGCATCTGGGCGAGGTGATCCCGCTGGTGCGGGACTTCCTCAGTTCTCCAGCTCTCCGGCGTCGATCGCGTCCTTGACCTCCTGGGCGTGCGCCACTTCCTCCGCGGTGTAGCGGATGAACAGCGCGGCGGCACCCACCACGACGGCGACGGCGGCGACCCACAGCAGCCCGTAGGTGTAACCCTGGTCCAGCGCGTTGAGCTGCGCCTCGTTCATGTTCTTCACCGGGCCGGTGGTACCGCCCAGATACAGGGTGCGCGAGGTGATGACGGCCTGGATGATCGCCAGTACGACCGGACCGCCCAGGTTCTGCAGCATCAGGGCGATGGCCGACACCGGACCGATCTCGTCGAACCCGACACCGGCGATCGCCGACACGGTCAGCGGCACCACGATCATGCCGATGCCGAAGCCACCGACGGTGATCGGGATGACCAGGTTCGGGAAGTACGGGATGTCACCGTGCAGCGTCGAACCGTAGATCATCGCGGCGAGAACCAGCACCCCACCGGCGATCACCAGCAGCCGCGGCGCGAACTTCGAGACCAGCACCGAGGACAACCCCAGTCCGATACCGAGAGCGATGACGAACGGGATGAAGCCGATACCGGCACGCAGCGCGCTGTAACCCATGACGTCCTGGACGTACAGGCCGATCAGCACGGTCAGCGTGAACATCACGCCGCCGGCCAGGAACACCGCATAGAAGGTGGCCACCCGGTTGCGGTCCCGGAACAGCGAGAACGGCACGACCGGGTTCTCGGCGGTGCGCTCGACGTAGAGGAAGGCCAGGAAGAACACCACGGCGCCGACACCGGAGGCCAGCGTGACCGGATCCAGCCAGCCGCGTTCGGGTCCCATCGAGAAGCCGAACACCGCGGCGGTGCAGCCCAGGGTGGCCAGGATGGCGCCGGCGGCATCGAGCTTCATCGGGGCCCGGTCGGTCTCGCGCAGGTGGGTGCGGGCCAGGTAGAGCATGACCAGACCGATCGGGACGTTCACCAGGAACGCCCAGCGCCAGGACACCTCGGTCAGAGCGCCGCCGACCACCAGACCCATCACCGATCCGACACCGGTCATGGCCGCGAACACCGCGGTCGCGGTGTTGCGGGCCGGACCCTTGGGGAACGTCGTGGCGATCAACGCCAGGCCGGTCGGCGAGGCGATGGCCGCACCGACACCCTGCAGCAACCGCGCGATGACCAGGGTGGCCTCGTCCCAGGCGACACCGCAGAGGATCGAGGCGATGGTGAACAATGCGACGCCGACGATGAAGGTGCGTTTGCGGCCGATGGTGTCACCGAGGCGGCCACCGAGCAGCATCAGGCCACCGAAGGTCAGCACATAGGCGGTGATGACCCAGCTGCGGCCGGCGTCGGAGAGCCCGAGCTCATCCTGAATCTTAGGAAGCGCGACGATCGCGACGGTGCTGTCCATCGTGGCCAGCAGCTGCATGCCGCCGATGGCGATGACGGCCGCGATGAAGTTCCAGGACGGCAGAAACGCCGGCGACTTGCCGTTTTGCTGCATATCCCCTCGGCCCACGTGTACTGGCAGGGCCCGGTTGCTGCCGTCTGCACCGTCTCGGCTGGACTTGCGGCCAGCGGCGTTGAGAGCAGTCATACCGGGCTACTTTACAGTAATCTTAAGAATCCTTTAACTACCGAACGCCGCCACCGGGCCGATGACGATGATCGCAGGCGGCCGGATCCCCTCCGAACGGACCTTCTCGGCGACGTCGGTGAGGGTGGCCCGGACCGTCCGCTGGGCGGCCGTCGTCCCGTGTTGCACCACCATCACCGGCGTATCCGCAGGTCGGCCGCCCGCGAGCAGCGCCTGGGCGAAAAGCTCGATCCGCTCGACGGCCATCAGCAGGACGATCGTCCCGGACATCGCGGCCAGCGCATCCCAATTCACTAACGATTCGGGGTGCCCCGGCGCAACATGGCCGCTGACCACCACGAACTCGTGCGTGACGTGGCGATGGGTGACCGGGACGCCGGCCAACGCGGGAACGGCTATGGCACTGGTCACACCGGGCACGACGGTGACCGGCACGCCGGCTTCGGCGCAGGCGATCACCTCTTCGTAACCCCGGGCGAAGACGAACGGGTCACCACCCTTGAGGCGCACCACGAACTTGCCGGCCTTGGCCCGGTCGATGAGGACATCGTTGATGGCCTCCTGGGCCATGGCCCGGCCGTACGGGATCTTGGCGGCGTCGATCACCTCGACATGCGGGGGCAGTTCGGCGAGCAGTTCCGGCGGTGCGAGCCGGTCGGCGACGACGACATCGGCGTTGGCCAGCAGGCGCCGACCGCGCACGGTGATCAGCTCCGGGTCGCCGGGGCCGCCGCCGACGAGGGCCACACCCTCGTGCACGGTGACGCCCTCGGCGCCGGTGTTGCCGGCACGGTCGCTGATGATCCCGCGCTGCAGGGCTTCGTGGATCGCCGAGCGGATGGCCGCCGAACGCCGGTGCTCACCGCTGGCCAGCACCCCGACCGACAATCCCTCGTACTCGAAGGACGCCGGTGTCACCGCGGTGCCCTCGATGGCCACATCGGCGCGCACACAGAAGATGCGGCGGCGGTCGGCGCCGGCCACGATCGCCGCGTTGACCTCCGGGTCATCGGTGGCCGCCAACGCGTACCAGGCGCCGTCGAGGTCCTCGTCGCGGAACTCGCGCAGCGAGACGGTGACGGTGGCGCTGGAATCGCCGAATGCCTCCACCGCGGGGGTGGCCTCGCGCGCGACCACGTGCACGTCGGCGCCCGCGGCGACCAGCAGGGGCAGCCGGCGCTGCGCCACGCTGCCGCCACCGACCACGACGACTTTGCGGCCCTCCAGACGCAGACCGACAAGGTAGGCGTTGTCTGTCACTGGGCTCCTCGGGTGCGGATCACCCGCCGAGCTTAAAGGTTGCCGCGGCGGTCACGAAGCGCGAGCATGCCTGTGGGTGTCCCGCCGGATGGGTGTGCAGGTAGCCGGCATGCACACCGCGGTGCACCGCGCCGTCGCGGCCGCCGCCGCCGGTGAAGCCCCAGGCCGGTTCGTAATCGTCGGTGAAAGTGACTGCGGTGCGGTGGAATTCGTGCCCGGACACCCGCTCCCCCGCGGCGTGCAGCGACGAGTCCGCCACCGCGACGGCATCGCGGTAACCCAGGGTGAGCCGCTCGGTGAACCGGGCCGAACCCGCCAGCACCCCGCACATCGGGGCGCCGTCCAGATCGTCGACCAGATAGGTCAGCCCGGCGCATTCGGCGTGGATCGGGGCGCCCGCGTCGGCCAGCGCCCGGATCTCGTCGCGCACCGGCGCATTGGCCGACAGATCGGCGGTGAACTGCTCGGGGAATCCGCCCGGGATCACCAGTCCGCGGGTGCCGGCGGGCAGGGTCTCGGTGAGCGGATCGAAATCGACGACATCGGCCCCGGCGGCCTCCAGCAGCTCGCGGTGCTCGGCATACCCGAAGCTGAAGGCGCGCCCGGCGGCCAGCGCGATGGTCACCGGCGCGTCGATCCGGCGGTCGGATTCCGGGCACCACGGCGGCGCATCGACCCGCGCCGCGGCGACCCGGGCGATCGCGGCGACGTCGACGTGCCGGCCGACCAGATCCGTCATCGCCGTGACGGCATCCTCGGCGAGCCTGCCGTATTCGACCGCGGTGACCAGACCCAGATGCCGCGAGGGCACCTCCAGTTCCGCGGCCCGCGGGATGGCGCCGAGCACCGGCACGCCGGCCTGTTCACAACCCTGCCGCAACACCTGCTCGTGGCGGGTGGAGCCGACCCGGTTGAGGATCACCCCGGCCACCCGGATCGAGGTGTCGAACGTCGTGAACCCGTGCAGCAGCGCGGCGATGCTGTGCGCCTGTCCCCGCGCGTCGACCACCAGCACCACCGGCGCACCCAGCATGGCGGCGACGTGCGCGGTGGAACCGCGAGCCGGGCCGGCGTGCTGTTCGCCGATGCGGCCGTCGAACAGCCCCATTACACCCTCGACGACGGCGATATCGGCACCCGCCGTGCCGTGCCGGTACAGCGGGCCGATCAGCGGCTCGCCGACCAGTACCGGGTCCAGGTTGCGTCCCGGCATCCCGCTGGCCAGGGCGTGGTAGCCGGGGTCGATGTAGTCCGGGCCGACCTTGAACGGCGCCACCCGGTGCCCGGCGCGCCGCAGTGCACCCATCAGACCCGTTGCGACCGTGGTCTTCCCGCTGCCCGAGGAGGGCGCGGCGACGACAACCGCCGGGACCGTCATGCGCGTCCCCGGCGAGCGTGCGTCTCTGCAGGCAACACGCCGCCTTCCCACGCGAGTCCACGCACGCTCGTCACCACTCGATCCCCCGCTGCCCCTTGCGGCCGACGTCCATCGGGTGTTTCACCTTGGTCATCTCGGTCACCAGATCGGCGGCGTCGATAAGGGCTTGCGGCGCATCGCGGCCGGTGATCACCACATGCTGGCGGCCGGGGCGGTCGGCCAGGGTGGCGATCACCTCTTCGGTGTCGATCCACCCCCACTTGAGCGGGTAGGTGAACTCGTCGAGGACATAGAAGTCGTGGCGCTGCTCGGCGATCCGGCGGCTGATCTCGGCCCAGCCATCGCGTGCGGTCTCGGCATGGTCGACCTCCGATCCCTGCTTACGCGTCCACGACCAGCCCGAACCCATCTTGTGCCACTGCACCGGAGCGCCGACACCGTGCTCGTCGTGCAGCTTGCCCAGCTCGCGAAAGACGTTCTCCTCGCCCACTTTCCACTTCGCGCTCTTGACGAACTGGAACACCGCGATATCGAAACCCTGATTCCATGCCCGCAGCGCCATCCCGAATGCCGCGGTCGACTTGCCCTTGCCGGGTCCGGTGTGCACGGCCAACAGCGGCGCGTTGCGCCGGGCCTTGGTGGTCAGCCCGTCATCGGGCACGGTCAATGGTTGTCCCTGTGGCATGGTGCCTCCTACGCCGCGGTCTTGACCAGCGAGGTGAGCTCACCGGCCTGCAGGTGCGCCAGCCGGACCGCGGGCGCCTGCAACTGCCGCGCCAGTTCCTCGGCCAGACCCAAACGCACAAAGGATGTCTCGCAGTCCACCACGACCGCCGCCGCACCCTCGGCGACCAACATCCGGGCCGCGGCGGCGGCCCGGCCCAGCGGGTCCGGTCCCCCGGTGGCACGGCCATCGGTCAGCACCACCACCAGCGGACGCCGGGCGCGGTCGCGGGCCTTCTCCCGCACCACCACGTCGCGGGCCGCCAACAAACCCTGGGCCAGCGGTGTCTTGCCGCCGGTGTCGAACCGCGCCAGCCGGCGGCCGGCGATGTACACCGACGAGGTCGGGGGCAGCAACACATCGGCCTGCCCGCCGCGGAAGGTGATCACCGCGACCTTGTCCCGGCGCTGATAGGCATCACGCAGCAGCGACAGCGTCGCCCCGCCGACGGCGGACATCCGGTCGCGCGCGGCCATCGACCCCGAGGCGTCCACCACGAAGATGACCAGGTTGCCCTCGCGTCCCTCACGCACGGCGCGGCGCACATCGGCGGCCTGCACCCGCGGCCGCCCGGGCCTGCGCTGGTTGCCCACCGCGGCCAGCAGGGTGGCGAACACATGGGTGCCGTGCCCTTCCCCGGGCACGTCGGTGGCGCCGACGGTGCTGCCGGTGCGGTTACGGGCCCGCGACCGCCGGCCCGGTGCACCCTCACCGACCCCGGGCACCACGAGCGCCCGGGTCCGGAAGGTGGCCGACGGCGGCGCGCTGGACCGCGTCGGGGGCGGCTTGGCCTGTCCCTGCTGTTGTCCGTTGGACGACGAATCACCCTGTACCACTGCCTCATCGGAGGGGGCATCGGATCCGCCACCGGGCGGCTCGGGATCGGGTTCGGGGTCCTCGGGCGGCTCGGCGGTCTGTGACAGTGCGTCGTCGAGGCGTTCGGGGTCCAGACCCGGATCGTCGAACGGATCGCGGCGGCGCCGGTGCGGTAGCGCCAGTTCGGCCGCCACCCGGATGTCCTCCTCCTCGACCACCGCGGCGCCGCGCCAGGCGGCGTGCGCGACGGCGGTCCGCGCAACCACCAGGTCGGCGCGCATCCCGTCTACGTCGAACGCCGCGCACAGAGCGGCGATCCGGCGTAACTCGGCATCGCTCAACACGACATCGGCCACCGCCGCCCGCGCGGCGGCGATCCGCCGGGCCAGGTCGGCGTCGGCCTGCGCGTACCGGGCGGCGAACCCTTGCGGGTCGGCCTCGTAGGCCAGCCGGGACCGGATGACCTCCACCCGGGTGTCCACATCGCGTGAGGCCGCCACGTCGACGGTGAGACCGAACCGGTCCAGCAGCTGCGGACGCAGCTCACCTTCCTCGGGGTTCATCGTGCCGATCAGCACGAACCGCGCGTCGTGCGAATGCGACACGCCGTCGCGTTCGATGTGCACCCGGCCCATCGCGGCGGCATCGAGCAGCACGTCGACCAGATGGTCGTGCAGCAGGTTCACCTCGTCGACGTAGAGCACGCCACCGTGCGCGCGGGCGAGCAGTCCGGGTGAGAACGCATGCTCGCCGTCGCGTAACACCTTCTGCAGGTCCAGTGACCCGACCACACGGTCCTCGGTGGCCCCGATCGGCAGTTCGACCAGGCGGGCGTCATCGTCGACACGCGACAGCACCGCCGCGAGCGCCCGCACCGCGGTGGATTTCGCGGTGCCCTTCTCGCCGCGGATGAGCACGCCACCGATATCCGGGCGCACGGCACACAGCACCAGGGCCAGGCGCAGCCGGTCGTGGCCGACCAGCGCCGAGAACGGATAGGTCACGCCAACCCCGCCCCGGGCCGCAGCATCGCGATGTGCGGGATGCCGTCCTCGATGTACTCCTCGCCCTCGGGCGAGAATCCGTGCGCGGCGTACATGTCCTGCAGGTAGGTCTGCGCGTCGATCCGGCACGGATAGGTGCCGACCTCGGCGAGCGCGGCCTGCATCAGCCGGGCGGTGTGCCCGCGGCCGCGGTCGGTGCGCTTGGTGCACACCCGGCCGATCCGGAACACCTTCTCCCCGCCGGGATGCTCCTCCATCAAACGCAACGTCGAGATCACTTGTCCGTCTTCGCCTTCCAGCCAGAAGTGCCGGGTCTCGGCCAGCAGGTCGCGACCGTCGAGTTCCGGGTAGGGGCACGCCTGCTCGACGACGAACACCTCGACGCGCAGTTTGAGCAGTTCGTAGAGGGTGGCGGCGTCGAGGTCCTTGGCCCAGTTGCGGCGCAGCGCGACGGTCATGACGACATCACCGTCATACGGGCGCGGGGGCATCCAGCTTGAGCACCTTGGTGCCGTGATCCCAGACCTCGCGGAACAGTCCCGGCTCATTGGACAGCTTGGTGCCCAGCGACGGCACCATCTCCTTGAGCTTGGGCAGCCAGCCCTGATAGCGGTCGGCGAAGCACCGTTCCATCACCTCGAGCATGGCCGGCACCGCCGTCGACGCGCCCGGGGAGGCACCCAGCAGACCGGCGATGCTGCCGTCGGCCGCCGAGAGCACCGTGGTGCCGAACTCCAGCACACCACCGGCACCCTTGCGGCGGATGACCTGCACGCGCTGCCCGGCGATGTCGAGCTCCCAGTCGGAATCGACTGCGCTGGGCGCGAACTCGCGCAGCGCGTCGACCCGGTCGGCCTCGCTGAGCAGCAGCTGACCGATCAGGTACTGCAGCAGGCTCATCTCGGTCAGCCCCACGCCCAGCATGGAGGCCAGGTTGTTGGGCTTGACCGACAGCGGCAGGTCGGTCACCTTGCCCTGCTTGAGGAATTTCGGCGACCAGCCGGCGAACGGACCGAACAGCAGGTAGGACCGGCCGTTGATGACGCGGGTGTCCAAGTGCGGCACCGACATCGGCGGCGCACCCAACGGCGGGGCACCGTAGACCTTGGCCTGGTGCATCGCGGCGAGCTCGGGGTTGTCGGTGCGCAGCCACTGGCCGCCCACCGGGAACCCGCCGAAGCCCTTGGCCTCGGCGATGCCGGACTTCTGCAGCAGCGGCAGGGCGCCGCCGCCGGCGCCGACGAACACGAATTTGGCGTTGATCTTGCGCTTGGCCCGGGTCCGGCGGTTGGTGACCTTGAGGGTCCAGGTGCCGTCGGACTCCTTGCGCAGATCGCGCACGTCGTGGCCGAACAGCGTGGTCATGCCCTGCCCGGCGGTGTACCCGATGAGCTGGCGCGACAGCGAGCCGAAGTCGACGTCGGTGCCGTCCTGCGTCCAGTTCAGCGCGACCGGCTCGTCGAAGGTGCGCTTGGCCGCCATGAACGGCAGCCGGCGGCTGAACTCGTCGGGGCTGTCGATGTACTCCATGCTCGCGAACAGCGGGTTGGTCACCAGCGCGTTGTAGCGGGCCCGCAGGTACTTCGCGTTCTCCGCGCCCTCGACGAAGCTGACGTGCGGGATCGGGTTGAGGAAGCTGCGGACGTCCGGCAGCACCCCGTTCTCCACGGCGTAGGCCCAGAACTGCCGCGACACCTGGAACTGCTCGTTGACGTTGACGGCCTTGGCGATGTCGATGGTGCCGTCGGACTTCTGCGGCGTGTAGTTCAGCTC
Organism: Mycobacterium sp. NPDC003323; assembly: GCF_053589535.1. Lineage (NCBI taxonomy): Bacteria > Bacillati > Actinomycetota > Actinomycetes > Mycobacteriales > Mycobacteriaceae > Mycobacterium > Mycobacterium sp. NPDC003323. The sequence goes on along the minus strand of NZ_JBSFSB010000001.1, from coordinate 664,091 downwards.
GCAGAGCGCCGAGTGCCCGGTGCCGGCGTTGTTCCACGGATCGCTGCTCTCGGCGGCCGCACCGTCGAGGCGCTCGATCATGGTGATCGACCAGTTCGGCTCCAGCAGGCGCAACAGCGCGCCCAGCGTCGCGCTCATGATGCCGGCGCCGACTAGTACGACATCCGTCTTGGCAACTTTCGGGTCAGACACGCACATAAGGTTATCCCCCGCCAATTCCCGTCGCGTCGCTCGCCCCGGCAAGGTAGCCTGGCGAGCCGTCGGGGCTGATCGGTCACTAGAGTGGCTGACGTGACCGGCTGGGAGCCCGATGTACTGCCTGGCTATTGGCAGCAGGAGCTGGCCCTCGGGATCGATCCCGACGGCGAGGGTGAACTGGTGGCGACGCTGGTGCGCCGGGGCGAGCAGCAGCCGGGTGCGCGTGCGGTGCTGGTGGTGCACGGCTACACCGATTACTTCTTCCACACCGAACTGGCCGACCACTTCGCCTCCCGCGGGCTGACCTGCTACGCGCTGGATCTGCCCAAATGCGGCCGGTCCCACCGGGCCGGGCAGACCCCGCACTACACCTCGAATCTGGCCGGCTACGACACCGCGCTGGAGGCTGCGCTGGCGCTCATCGACGCGCCGGAGGTGCTGGTGTACGGGCACTCCGCGGGCGGACTGATCGTGACGCTGTGGCTGGACCGGTTGCGCCGCCGCGGCGCGACGGCTCCGATCAGCGGGTTGGTCCTCAACAGCCCGTTCTTCGATCTGCACGGCCCGGCCATCCTGCGCACCCCGCCGACCTCCGCCGCGCTGATCGCGCTGGCCCGGGTGCGCAAGACGGCCGTGGTCCGCAAGCCGACCGTCGGTGGTTACGGCACCACCCTGCACCGCGATTACGCCGGCGAGTTCGATTACAACCTGGACTGGAAGCCGGTCGGCGGATTCCCGATCACCTTCGGCTGGATCAACGCGATCCGGCGCGCCCAGAAGCGCCTGCATCGTGGCCTGGACGTCGGTGTTCCGAGCCTCATCCTGCGCTCCGACCACAGCGTCACCGAGGCCGGCGACCCCGATCTCATCCAGCGCGGCGACGCGGTGCTCGACGTCGCCCAGATCGCCCGCTGGTCCGGCTGCGTCGGCGGCCGGCTGACCGTGGTGCCGATCACCGACGCCAAGCACGACGTGTTCCTGTCGCTGCCCGAACCCAGGGCCGCGGCCTACCGCGAACTCGACCTCTGGCTGGACCGGTATCTGAGAACCGGAACATCCTCGACCACAACCGGATAGGACGGCCCATGCAGCACTACGACCTGACCATCATCGGCACCGGGTCGGGCAACAGCATTCCCGATCCTGGGTTCGACCCCCGCTACGGCGATATGCGCATCGCGATCTGCGAGCAGGGCACCTTCGGCGGCACCTGCCTCAACGTCGGGTGCATCCCGACCAAGATGTTCGTCTACGCCGCCGAGGTCGCCGCGAGCGTCCGCAGGAGTTCGCGCTACGGCATCGACGCGCACATCGACAAGGTGCGGTGGCCCGATATCGTCACCCGGGTCTTCGACAACCGGATCGATCCGATCGCGGCCGGTGGCGAGGCCTACAAGCGCAGCCTGCCCAATATCGACGTCTACGGCTATCACACCCGGTTCACCGGTGCCGCCGACGGGCGCTACACGCTGCGCAGCGAGGACGGCGCGGAGTTCAGCTCGGATCGCGTGGTCATCGCCGCCGGCGCCCGGGCGGTCGTGCCGCCGGCCATCACCGAATGCGGGGTGAAGTTCTACACCAGCGACAACATCATGCGGATCGCCGCGCTGCCCGAGCATCTGGTGATCGTCGGCGGTGGTTTCGTGGCCGCCGAGTTCGCGCACGTCTTCTCCGCGCTCGGGGTGAAGGTGACCATCGTGGTGCGCGGGCCGGGCATGCTCACCCACTGCGACGAGACGCTGTGTCACCGGTTCACCGACCTGGCCGCGGCCAAATGGGACCTACGCACCCATGTCAACGTCGTGGGTTCGCGCCCCGCTGACGGCGACGGCGTGGTGCTCGAACTCGATGACGGCTCCGAACTGGCCGCCGATGCCCTGCTGGTGGCCACCGGCCGACGCCCCAACGGCGACCTGCTCGACGCCGAGCTGGCCGGGGTGCAGGTCCGCGACGGCATGGTGACCGTCGACGAGTACCAGCGCACCACCGCGCGCGGGGTGTGGGCGCTCGGGGATGTCTCGTCGCCGTATCAGCTCAAGCATGTGGCCAACCACGAGATGCGGGTGGTGCGCCACAACCTGCTGCGCGACTGGGACGACACCGCGGCCATGGTCGCCAGCGATCACCGGTTCGTGCCCTCGGCGGTGTTCACCGATCCGCAGTTGGCGACCGTGGGCCTGACCGAGGCCGAGGCTCGCGAGGCCGGTCACGACATCATCGTCAAGGTGCAGAACTACAGCGACACCGCCTATGGCTGGGCCATGGAGGACACCACCGGGTTGGCCAAGCTGATCGCCGACCGGGCCACCGGGCGACTCCTGGGCGCACACATCATGGGCTATCAGGCCTCCTCGATCATCCAGCCGCTGATCCAGGCGATCAGCTTCGGCCAGACCGCCAAAGAGGTTGCCACCGGCCAGTATTGGATCCATCCCGCGCTGCCCGAGGTGATCGAGAACGCCCTGCTGGGCCTGGTCGACTGATCAGTCCCGCCGGGTCGCGGTGACCAGCAGGTACTCGGCGTCCCAGTGGCCGTCGCGGCGGCTTTCGCCGAGGAAGTCCAGGAACGCGGCATCGAGGGCCGCCACCCGCTGCGGATCGTCGGCGTTGAATTTGTAGGCCGCGATGGTCGGACCGTAGTTGCGCTTCCAGTACTCGCGGAACTCCAGCGGCTCGCTGCAGCGGTCCAGCCGAACCGTCTGCCGTCGCACGGTGAGGTCGCCGACCCGGTCGCCCAACAGTTCTCGGACATGATCCTCATCACCCCACAGCGGGGCCGGGCTGGCACCCGGCGGGGGTGGCGGCGCGTACGGCTTCATGGTGGCGAACAGCCGTCCGATGAAACCCGTTGGCGTCCAGTTCAACAGCGCGATGGTGCCACCCGGACGGCAGACCCGGATCAGTTCGTCGGCGGCGGCCTGATGATGGGGCGCGAACATCACCCCGACACACGAGATGACGGCATCGAAGGCCCCGTCGGCGAACGGCATCGCCTCGGCGTCGGCTTCCACCCATTCCAGCTCGACACCCCGGGCGGCCGCCGCCGCCCGGCCCGCCTCGAACAGCTCAGGGGTCAGATCCGCGGCGGTCACCACGGCACCGGCGGCCGCCGCCGGGATGGCCGCGTTGCCCGCGCCGGCGGCGATGTCGAGCACCCGATCGCCGCTGCCGATGCCGGCGGCGCGCACCAGTTCGGGCCCCAACTCCGGGATCAACTCCGTGGCCACCGCGACGTAATCGCCGGAGGCCCACAGGGCGCGGTGCTTGGCCTTGAGCGCCCGGTCGGCGTCGGTCGGATGAGGTTCGGTGGTGCTCATGATGGTTCCTTGCGTGATGCGGACGGCGTGAAACCATGCTGATCCCGAACAAGGCGTCGGTTGGCGGGTTTCGCCAAAATTGTCGTAGCGGTTGCCTGCGGACCTCAGCTGTGCCCGGCACCGATCCAATGCAGCAGGTCGTGCACGATATCGTCGTTGAGTCGATAACTGACCGACCGGCCGACGCGGCTGCTGGTCACCCAGCCCTGGGCGCGCAGCACCCGCAGCGCCTGCGACACAGCGTTTTCCGACCTGCCCAGCGCGGCCGCCAGATCACTGACGCAGATACCGGGAACTCGGTGCAGACTCAGCAGGATCTGGAGGCGATGCGCGTCCGACAGCAGGTCGAAGCGGCGGGCCCATTCGACCGCGTCGACGTCCGACAGCGCCGATGACGCCTGCTGCACCACCGACGGATCCTCCATGACAGGCAATCTAATACCCGTCGCCGGGTGCGTGTGCGGCTGTCAGTCCAGGAAGCCGTGCAGCAGCGCCGCCGACCCGGCCAGGTGTGCACACATGGCATCGGCAGCGGCATTTGCATCCCCGGTGAGAATTGCCGCGACGATGGCGTCGTGCTGCTCGTCGGAGTGCGCGATATTGCGTGCCAGCAGCGGGATCTGGTCCAGCAGCGCGTTGATCCGCATCCGGTTCTCGGCCACCAGCGGCACCAGGGACACCGAGCCGGCGGCCTCGGCGATGGCCAGGTGCAGCCGCGAGTCCAGCCGGCGGTAATCCTCGGCGGCGGCCCCGCGCACATCGTCACAGCGCGAGCGCAGTTCGTCGCGTTCGGTGTCGCTGAGATCGCGGGTGGCCGCCATCCGGGCCGCGCCGACCTCCAGGATCTCGCGCAACCGCAGCGCGTCGTCGAGTTCGTCGCGGGTGACCCCGTCGGCGGGTTGCCGCGGGGCGGGCAGCTCACCGGACAGGAAGGTGCCGCCGTAGCGTCCGCGCTTGGACACCAGATAGCCGGTGTCCGCGAGCGATTTGATGGCCTCCCGCACGGTGTCGCGGCTGACGCCGAGCCGGGCCGCCAGTTCGCGTTCGGGCGGCAGCGAATCACCCGGTGCCAGCACGCCGAGCCGGATCATCTGCAACAGCCTGCCGACGGTGTCCTCGAACGCGTTGCCCAGCCGTACCGGGCGTAGCAACGCGTCACTGGCGGGCTGCGAGTCCGGTCCGGCCGACAACGCACTACCCCTTACAGCGGGGTGACGTAGGCGGAGCTGATACCGCCGTCGACGAGGAACGACGAGCCGGTGATGAACGAGGCGTCATCGCTGGCCAAGAATGCCACCGCGGCGGCGAGTTCCTCGGGTTCGGCGAATCGGCCGACCGGAACATGGACCAACCGGCGGGCCGCCCGCTCGGGATCCTTGGCGAACAGCTCCTTGAGCAGCGGGGTGTTCACCGGGCCGGGGCACAGCGCGTTGACCCGGATGCCCTGACGGGCGTACTGCACGCCGAGCTCGCGCGACATGGCCAGCACCCCGCCCTTGGAGGCGGTGTAGGAGATCTGCGAGGTCGCCGAGCCCATCACCGCAACGAAGGAGGCGGTGTTGATGATCGACCCCTTCTGGGCCGGAACCATGTGCCGCAGTGCAGCTTTGGAGCACAGGAACACCGACTTGAGGTTGATGTCCTGGACCCGCTGCCAAGCGTCGAGGCTGGTGTTCTCGATGAGGTCGTCCTCCGGCGGGCTGATCCCGGCGTTGTTGAAGGCGATGTCGACCCCGCCGTGCACCTCGAAGGCGGTGTCGAACAGGTTGTCGACCGCGACCGGATCGGACACGTCGACCTGCACGAACGTGACGTTCAGGTCGTTGGCGACGGTCTGCCCGGTGGCGGGGTCGACGTCGCCGATGACGACGATGGCGCCTTCGGCCTGCATGCGCTTGGCGGTCGCCAGGCCGATGCCGCTGGCGCCGCCGGTGATGACGGCGACCTTGTCCTTGAGTCGCTGGGTCAGGTCCACTTGGTTCTCCTCGCTGTGTTCGTTTGGTCGGCTCGCCGACGTGCTCAATCGGTCGGCTCGCCGACGTGGATGAACACGTTCTTGGTCTCGGTGAAGGACAGCGGCGCATCGGGTCCCAGTTCACGGCCGAGCCCGGACTGCTTGAACCCGCCGAACGGGGTGCTGTAGCGCACCGAGGAATGCGAGTTGACGCTCAGGTTGCCCGCCTCCACCGCGCGCGACACCCGCAGCGCCCGCGACAGGTTGTCGGTCCAGATCGACCCGGACAACCCGTAGTGGGTGTTGTTGGCCAGGGCGATGGCATCTGCCTCGTCCTCGAACGGCAGTACCGTGACGACGGGCCCGAAGATCTCCTCGGTGACCGTGCGGTCGGTGCGCTGCGGTGTCAACACCGTTGGCGGGAACCAGAACCCGGGACCGGTGGGGGCGGTACCGCGGAACGCCACCGGCGCGTCGTCGGGCACGTAGCTGCGCACCGACTCCCAGTGCTTGCGCGACACCAACGGGCCCATCTCGGTGTCGGCGGAGGTGGGATCGCCCACCGCGACGCCGGCCACCGCGGGTTCCAGCAGCTCCATGAAGCGGTCGTAGACGTTGCGCTGCACCAGGATCCGGCTGCGCGCGCAGCAGTCCTGGCCGGCGTTGTCGAAAACACCGTAGGGCGCGGTGGCCGCCGCCCGCTCCAGATCGCAGTCGTCGAAGATGATATTGGCGCTCTTGCCGCCCAGTTCCAGGGTCACCCGTTTGACGTGGGCGGCCGCACCTGCCATCACCCGGGTGCCGACCGCGGTGGAACCGGTGAACACGACCTTGCGCACCTGCGGATGGGTGACGAAGCGGTCACCGACCACCGGTCCCGCACCGGGCAGCACCTGGAACAGATCGGCGTCCAACCCGGCCTCGACCGCGAGCTCCGCGAGCCGCATGGTGGTCAGCGGGGTCCACTCGGCAGGTTTGAGCACCACCGCGTTGCCGGCCGCCAGCGCCGGCGCGAAACCCCAGGACGCGATGGTCATCGGGAAGTTCCACGGGGTGATGATCCCGACCACACCGAGCGGCTCGTTGAACGTGACGTCGATACCGCCGGCAACCGGAATCTGTTTTCCAGCAAGCCGTTCGGGGCTAGCGGCGTAGTAGGTCAGTACATCGCGGACATGTCCGGCCTCCCATTCGGCCTGGCCGATCGGATGCCCGGAGTTGGCCACCTCGAGTGCGGCCAGCTCACCGACGTGGGCGTCGACGACGGCGGCGAAGGCCCGCAGCGCACCCGCACGCTCGGCCGGCGCGAGCCGCGCCCATCGCCGTTGCGCCGCAGCCGCCCGGGCCACCGCATCGTCGACGGCGGCCACATCGAGCAGTTCGACCTGCGACAGCAGCTCCTCGGTGGCGGGATTGATGACGTCACAACTGGTCATGACACGCTTTCTGTCGTTCGGCGGCCGGCGGCGGCGTAGCTGCGCGCCGCATTCACCGCGGCGGCGAAGAGCCGGAGATCGTCGAGTCGTTCCTCGGGGTGCCACTGCACCGCGATCGCGAACTGGTCCGGATACACATCCGGGTCCAGTTCGACGGCCTCCACCGTGTCATCGGTGTCGTCGTGCGCGCTGATGATCAGACCACGCCCGAGCCGGTCGATACCCTGGTGGTGATAGCACTGCGCCTCGGTCGATTCGCCCACCAGGGCGGCCAGCCGGGTGCCCGGCACCGTGCGCACCGTGGAGGTGGTGAACACGGCGTTGCCCACCTGATGCCGGTTGTGGCCCAGCACGTCGGGCAGGTGCTGGTGCAGGGTGCCGCCGAGCACCACGTTGAGAATCTGTGCGCCCCGGCAGATTCCGAGCACCGGCAACCGTCTGGCCAACGCGCACTCGACGAGGGCGAACTCCCAGCCGTCGCGGTCACCGGCGGGCTCGTCGGTCAGCGGGTGCCGGTCCTGCCCGTAACTGCGGGGGTCGACATCGCGGCCGCCGGTGATGATGAGCCCGTCCAGCCCGTCGAGCACCCGGTCGGCGACATCGGTCTGCTGTGGGGGCAGCAGCACCGCGGTACCACCGGCCAGGTTGACGCCCTGCAGATAGATGGCGGGCAGGAAACTGGCCTGCACATCCCACACCCCGGTCTGGGCCTGCTGCAGGTAGGTGGTCAGTCCGAGGACGGGACGGTCACAACCGTTCAAAACCACGAACCCTCTCCCAATCGGTGACGGCGGCGTTGAACGCCGTCAGTTCGACGCGCGCGTTGTTCAGGTAGTGCGCCACCACCTCGTCGCCGAAGGCGGTGCGGGCGACCTGTGATCCCTCGAACAGTTCGGCGGCCTCGGCCAGCGTGGTGGGCAGCCGGTCGGCGCCGCTGGTGTAGGCGTTGCCGGCCAACGCGTCGGGCAGTTCGAGTTCGTTGTCGATACCGTGCAGACCGCCGGCGATCAGTGCCGCCACCGCCAGGTACTGGTTGACATCACCACCGGGTGCGCGGTTCTCCATCCGCATGCCTTGGCCGTGCCCGACCACGCGCAGTGCGCAGGTGCGGTTGTCCAGACCCCAGGCCACCGCCGTCGGGGCGAAGCTACCATCGGCGAATCGCTTGTAGGAGTTGATGTTCGGCGCATACCACAAACTCAGCTCGCGCAGCGTGGCCAGCTGGCCGGCGACGAAGCTGCGGAACATCGGCGACATCCCGAGCGGGTCGCGCTCGTCGGCGAACACCGCCGCACCGTCCTTGCCCCGAAGAGAGATGTGGATGTGGCAGCTGTTGCCCTCGCGTTCGTCGAATTTGGCCATGAAGGTCAGCGACTTGCCGTGCTGGTCGGCGATCTCCTTGGCACCGTTCTTGTAGATGGTGTGGTTGTCGCAGGTGATCAGCGCCTCGTCATAGCGGAAGGCGATCTCCTGCTGGCCGAGGTTGCACTCCCCCTTGACGCCCTCGCAGTACATGCCGGCGCCGTCCATGCCCAGCCGGATATCGCGCAGCAGCGGCTCCATCCGGGTCGAGGCAAGCATGGCGTAGTCGATGTTGTAATCGCTGGCCGGCGTCAGCCCGCGATAGCCGGCCTTCCAGGCGTCGCGGAAGGTGTCGTCGAACACCATGAATTCCAGTTCGGTGCCGACGTAGGCGCTCAGTCCGCGCTCGGCCAGCCGGTCCAGCTGGGCACGCAGGATGCTGCGCGGGGCCGGGGCCACCGGGGCGCCGTCGGTGAAGGACAGATCGGCCATCAACAGCGCGGTTCCCGGAAGCCACGGCAACCGCCGCAGCGTGCTGAAATCCGGCGTCATCACCATGTCGCCGTAGCCGGTCTCCCAGCTCGACATGGCGTAGCCCTCGACGGTGTTCATGTCCACGTCGACGGCCAGCAGGTAGTTGCAGCATTCGGCCCCGTGCGCGGCCACCTCTTCGACGAACAACCGCGCCGAGACCCGCTTACCGGTCAGCCTGCCCTGCATGTCGGGAAACGCGACGATGACGGTGTCGATCTCGCCCTCGGCGACCAGACGCTCCAATTCGGCTTGCGTCAGCATGCTGGCTCCGTCCTGTCGGTTCCGGCGCGGATCGGCATTGACCCAGCCGTCACCTCTAAAGGTAGGCCATCAGACCAATGGAATGCGAGCGGACCCGCCCGCGTCGCGACAAGTCACCAGGTGCTGGTGCGCATCACGATCTCGGCGGCCAGCTGCGCCGTGGATTCCCCGGCGTTGCGCCGGCTCAGCAGCTCCACCACGCGGTACTCACCGAACACGTGACGTTGGCTGCTCTGGGCGACCGCCGCCGCCTTGGCGTTGCTCACCAGCATGGTGGTGGCGACCTCGACCGCCGGGCAGTTCTCGTCGCGCACGGCACCGCTCTCGTCGGCGACCCTGGGGTGCCCCCGATCGATCACCACCAGCCCGGTAAACCGGTCCAGTCGGGTGGCCGCCAGCTGCCAGGCGATCTCGGCGCCGGCCCGGTCCCCGACCAGCGTGCTCCACCGCACGCCCAGCTCGTCCATGATGCCGATCACCGATGCCGCCGTCAGACGTGGGTGTGCCGCGATGACGACTGTGCGCAGCGAGGCGGTGTGCAACCGCTGGCACACCACCTCGTAGGCGGCCGGAGCCAGCTGCGCCGAACCGATCAGCACCACCACGCCCGCGTTCTCGGGTCCGGTGACCTCGACCGGAAACGCGCATCCGTCGACGGTGACCGTGCTGGGGGGCATCTCGGTCACGCTAGGTCATCCAGCGGATGCGCGCAGGCGTTTTCGCCGGTCTTCACGCTTGCTCCAGCCGCTGCGCCTGTTTGCCCGTGATCTCCAGAAAGGTCTGTGGCAGCGTCGCTTTGGCGCTGATGGCCGGGTTCGGGGTGGGAAAGGCGACGCCGAACACGGCCATCGAGCCGACATTCTCGAAGGAGAACCACACGCTGGAGCGCTCCCCGCCGAGGTCCATCGTCTGCTCGTAGACCAATGCGCCGTCGCGATCGGTGTCCAGCCGCTCGGTGGTCATCGGGATGGCGGGTGCGCCGGGTGCGAAGAAGGTCGAGAACTCCGCGCAGCGTTCACCGATTGCCTCCAGGGTCTCGATGTCCAGCGACCAACTCAGCATCGTGATGAGCATGCGCGCACCGTCATAACCGACGACGTACTTGAGGGCGCTGCCCGGGCCGCGCTCGGCAGAGGCGCCGATCGACTTGCTGAAACCCTCACTGCAGCCCGCCGGATCCGAGAGCATCGGCGGCGGGCCGCCGGCGCCGTCGGACACCCCCGCCGATTCCACGATGCGGTCGACCTGCACCCCGTCCGGGAAGTCGGCGGCCGTCAGCATCGCCTGCTCCAGCCGCGCGCCCGGCCACGTGGCGGTCCCGGAGATGGCGTTGCTGCAACCCGTCAACGACGCCAGGACGGCTACCAGCGCAAGCAGTCGTCGCCTCATGGGGCCAGGCTACCGATGGTCGAGCCGATCACCGGCCGCGGCGGCGGACCGGCCAGCAGTGCCAGCAGCGCATCGATATCGGTGTGGGCGGCCAGCGCGTCGGCCATGGCGTCGAGTTGGGCGTCGCGCCGGGCCGGCACGCTGACATCGTCGGCGACGACGAATCCGCTGCGGCCCGCGGCCCCGGCGACCTCGGTCAGCCAGTCCCGGCGCACCGCGTCGTTGTCGAGCAACCCGTGCCAGTGCGTGCCGTACACCGCGCCGCGCCGCAGGCCCACCCCCAGCCAGTCGGTCTCGGCGGCATCGGCGACCTGGCCGTGATGGATCTCATAGCCGTGTAGCGGAGTTTCCCAGTGCCGCAACGTCTTCGCCTGCGCAAAGACGATATCGGCGGCCAGCAGGCCCAGCCCCGGCACCGTACCTGCGCGCGACTCCACCGGATCGTCGATGCGCCGGCACAACATCTGGAAGCCCCCGCACACGCCGAGCACGGGGCGCCCGGCGCCCGCATGCGCGCTCACCGCGTCGGCGAGCCCCCGTTCGCGCAGCCACGCCAGGTCGGCGACGGTCGCCTTGCTGCCCGGCAGCACCACCACGTCGGCGTCGGCGATCTCGGCCGGTTCGGTGACCCAGTGCACCGCGACCCCCGGCTCGCACGCCAGCGCCTCCACATCGGTGGAATTCGAGATGCGCGGCAACCGGACGGCGGCCACGCGCAACCAATCCCGCCCGCGCGGGGCGATGGGTGCGCCGAGCGTGCGACCGGCCTGTACCGACAGCGAGTCCTCGGTGTCCATCCACAGTTCCTCGAGGTAGGGAATCACCCCGTAGGTGGGACGCCCGGTCATCGCCTGCAGCTGGTCCAGACCCGGCGCGAGCAACGTGGGGTCGCCCCGGAATTTGTTGACCAGGAAGCCACTGATCAGGCGCTGATCGGCAGCTTCCAGCACGGCGACGGTCCCGAAGAGATGCGCCAGCAGACCACCGCGGTCGATGTCACCGACCACCACCACCGGCAGCTCGGCGGCACGGGCCAGACCCATGTTGGACAGGTCGGTGGCACGCAGGTTGATCTCTGCAGGCGAGCCCGCACCCTCGCAGATGACGACGTCGAATTCGTCTCGCAGCGAACGTAATTCGCCGTTGACGATATCGGCGAGCTGAGTCCGGCGGGTGAAGTAGTCACCGGCGGCCATGGTGCCGGCGACCTGCCCGCGAACCACCAACTGGGAGGTGCGGTCGCTGCCGGGCTTGAGCAGCACCGGGTTGAACCGCACGCTGGGCGCCAGCCCACAGGCGCGGGCCTGCACCGCCTGCGCACGGCCGATCTCACCGCCCTCGACAGTGACTGCGGAGTTGTTGCTCATGTTCTGCGCCTTGAACGGCGCGACCCGAATCCCGTTGCGCGCCAGCAATCGGCACAGGCCCGCCACCACCATCGACTTGCCGGCATCCGAGGTCGTGCCGGCGACCAGCAGCGCGCCTCTCACACCAGGGTCAGGATGTCGGCACCGTCATCGGTGACCACCAGGGTGTGCTCGAACTGGGCGGTCCACTTGCGGTCCCTGGTGGCCACCGTCCAGCCGTCGTCCCAGATCTCGTAGTCCAGCGCACCGAGGTTGATCATCGGCTCGATGGTGAACGTCATCCCCGGTTGCAGGATCGTCTCGACGGCGGGCTGGTCGTAATGCAGGACCACCAGCCCGTTGTGGAACGTCTCGCCGATACCGTGCCCGGTGAAATCGCGAACGACGTTGTAGCCGAACCGGTTCGCGTACGCCTCGATGACGCGGCCGACGATCGACAGCTGCCGGCCCGGCTTGACGGCCTTGATGGCACGCATGGTCGCCTCATGGGTGCGCTCGACCAGCAGCCGGTGCTCCTCGGCGACATCACCGGCCAGGAAGGTCGCGTTGGTGTCACCGTGCACCCCGTCGATGTAGGCGGTGACATCGATGTTCACGATGTCGCCGTCTTCGATCACCGTGGAGTCCGGGATGCCGTGGCAGATGACCTCGTTGAGCGAGGTGCAGCACGACTTCGGAAATCCCTTGTAACCGAGCGTCGACGGGTAGGCGCCGTGGTCGATCATGTACTCGTGCGCGACGCGGTCCAGGTGATCGGTGGTCACCCCGGGAGCCACGGCCTTGCCCGCCTCGGCCAGCGCGCCGGCGGCGATGCGTCCGGCAACGCGCATCTTCTCGATCACCTCGGGTGTCTGGACCCACGGTTCGTTGCCCTCCACCGCCGTCGGTTTCCAGGCGTATTCGGGACGCTCGATCGACTTGGGCACCGGCAATGTCGGTGACAGTTCGCCGGAGCGAAGTGGGGCACGAACAGGCATAACGGCCAGCCTACCGAGGTGTCGGCCGCCGCCGTGCGCACCCGCTGGAGTACCGCATTCTCCGAAACCGGTAATGATGTTACCGTTCGACCATGACCGAGACCGTGCACATGCTGCGGCTGCTGGACTACCGCGAGGTGGAGTCCGGTCCCGACCGGCTGGTGTTGGAGATGGACAACCGGCCGGACCTGTCGAACGTCCGCGGCGCACTGCAGGGCGGTCTGGTGGCGACGCTGATCGATATCGCCGCGGGCATGTTGGCCGGTGCGGCCAGCGGCGCCGGTTATGACGTCACCACCGCCGATCTCAACATCCACTATCTGGCACCGATCATGGGCACCGCGCGGGCCGAGGCGACCATCGTGCGCTCGGGCCGAAGGCTGATCGTGACCGCCGTCGATGTCACCGATCTCAGCCGGGACCGGTTGGCGGCGCGGGCCACGCTGACGTTCGCCGTGCTGGAACCCCGCTAGGTGCTACGGCGCAGGGACGGCTTCCAGGTGCGGCGCGGGCCGCGGATGTCCACCGAGCCGCACACCACCTTGCCGGTCAGCACGATATGCGGGGTGCCCTCGGCGGGCGCGTCGCGGCGGTGGTCGGCGGCACTGCCGACGACCACCTCCACATCATCGATCGAGGCGCTGGCCCCCTCGGGCAGGCGCAGGTCCAGCCCGCCGAAGCGCATATCGAGTTCCACCACGATCATCGGTCCCGCGAATCGGGCCCTGGTCAGATCCAGGTCCACCGAGCCCATCCGCCGGTGCAGCGCCAACCGGGTCGGCACCACCCACTCCCCGTGCCGCTTCAGCGATCCCATCACGCCGCGCAGTTCCACCCGGTCGGCGGCCGAGGTGATGATGGCGCCCGGACCGGGCAGATCACCGACCAGCGCCTCCAGTTCGGTGTGCAGCCGGGCCTGCGACACCAGCGCCGAGCGTTCCTCGAACTCGCCGATGTCGATCAATCCCAGGGCCACCGCGTTGTGCAGTCGCCGCAGCGTGCCGTTGCGGTCGGCGTCGGAGACGCGCAGCGCCGCGTGATCATCAGTGCCCGTCATAACCGCCCGTCATAACCGCCCGTCATCACCCCTGACTTCTCAGGAGCCAGGTTACTCAGGCCAGATAATCCGCGGGCAGCCCGTTGAGCATGTCCCGGCACATCCGCACCGCGTACTCCGAACTGCCGCCGCCCACGATGAGGGCCGCGAACGCCATGTCACCGCGGTAACCGGTGAACCAGGCGTGCGATCCGCCGTTGAACTCGGCCTCACCGGTCTTACCGCGGACATCGCCGAGCCCGTTGAGATCCTTGGCGGTGCCGTTGGTGACCACCAGCCGCATCATCGGCCGCAGGCCCTCGATCATCTCGGGGCTCAGCGGCTCGGGCATCGGGCCGTCCACCTCGGTCTCGCGGCCCTCGATCAAATGCGGCACCGGGGTCTTGCCCGCCGCGACCGTCGCGGCCACCAACGCCATCCCGAACGGGCTGGCCAGTACCTTGCCCTGTCCGAAACCGTCCTCGGTGCGCTCGGCCAGATCGACCGTCGGGGGCACCGACCCGGTGACCGTCGGAACACCGTCGACGATGAAGTCCGGGCCCAGCCCGTAGCGGGCCGCCGCGGTGGTCAGCCCGCGCGGCGGCATGGTGCTGGCGAGTTCGGCGAAGGTCGTGTTGCACGAGTTGGCGAATGCACGCGACAGCGGCACGGTGCCCAGGTCGAACGCGTTGTAGTTGGTCACCGTGCGGTGCCCGATATCGAGCGTGCCGGGGCAGCCAAGCAGGGTGTTCGGGGTGGCCATATCGCGCTCGATGGCCGCGGCCGCGGTGACGATCTTGAACGTCGATCCGGGCGGATACAGGCCCATCGTCGCGGTGGGGCCATCGGCGTCTGCAGCGGGATTCTGCGCGACGGCCAGGATCTCCCCGGTCGACGGTTTGATGGCGACGATCATCGCCTTCTTACCGACCATGTTCACCGCGTCCTGTGCGGCGTTCTGCACGGCGCGGTCCAGACTGATGGTGACCGACGGCGCCGGATCTCCGGCCTCCTCGTTGAGCACCGCGACGTCGACGCCGTTCTGGTTGACGCTGACGACGCGCCATCCGGGCTCACCGGCGAGGTCGTCGCCGACAGCCTTCTTGACCTCCTGCACGATGGCCGGCGCGAACTTCTCGTCGGTCGGCAGCATCTCCGGCTGCGGGGTGGCCACCACACCGGGCCGCTTGCCGATGGCCGCGAACACCCGATCGTGATCGGTCTTGCGCAACGTGATCAGGCTCAGCGGGCTGGTGCGTGAGCTGGCCTCCTCAGCCAGCCGCTGGGCGTCCAGAGTGTCGTCGAAGGGGCGCAGTGCGTCCACGACGGCCTTGGCGGTGGGCATCAGTTCGGCGCCGGCCTCGCGGGCGTCCAGCGCGTAGTGGTACAGAAAGCCGGGCACCAGCACATCGCTGCCGGAACGTTCGTTGACCGAGGCGCGCCGCGGCGGGTCCGCCCGCAGCGCCAGGGTCTGGTTGGCGCCCAGACCCGGGTGCAGTCCGGTGGTCGTCCAGCGCACCTGCCACTGGCCCTCGTTGCGCACCATGTTGAGCTCACCGTCGTAGGTCCAGGTCCGCTCCTTGGGCAGATGCCAGGTGTAGCGGTATTTGACGGTGCCGGTGTCGAGTTCGTACTTCGACCCGGTGATCTGGGTGTCAAGTCGGTTGGCCTGCAGTCCGGCCCATGCCTCGTTGAGGGCGGCCTGCGCATCGGCCGGTTTGTCGGCCAGCTCGGCGGCCGCGGCGGTATTCCCGGTCGACAGTGCGGCGAAGAACTGCGCGGCGACGGGCTCGGGTCCGTCGGGTTTGGGGGTGCAGGCGCTCAGTGCGCCGACGACCGCGATGACGGCGACGATCGCGGCCGGCCGCGCACGCCGTGTTGCTGCTGAGGTGATCGATGCCATTGAGGCAGATGTTATGGGTGTGACAAGCGCTAGTGAGGGAGGCGCACCGAGACACAACCGTGATCGCCCCGAGATCGACGTTTCGGCAATGCCGACCTGGCACTTTCCCGCCGAAATGTTCGGTTCGGCGGGGAGGAGGAGGTGGAGGTCAGTCGAGGAGGATGGTGGCGAAGGTGCCGACCTGGGTGAATCCGATCTTGGCGTAGGTCGCGCGCGCCACCTCGTTGAAGCTGTTGACGTACAGGCTGGCGATCCGCCCGCTGCGCAACACCGCGGCCGAGACGGCGGCGGTGCCCGCGGCGCCCAGGCCCCGGCCGCGCCACTGCGGATGCACCCACACACCCTGGATCTGACCGACGGTCGGCGACTGCGATCCGACCTCGGCCTTGAAGACCACCTCGCCCTGTTCGAAACGCGCCCAGGCTCTCCCCGCGGCGATCAGGCCGGCCACCCGGCGTCGGTAACTGCGCCCACCGTCACCCACGCGTGGGTCGATGCCGACCTCACCGATGAACATCTCGATGGCCGCCACCAGATAGGCGTCCAACTCCTCCATCCGCACCTGGCGCACCGCCGGGTCGAGGGCACACACCGGCGGACCCGACAGCGCCATCAACGGTTGGTCATCGCGCACATCACGCGCCGGGCCCCAGCCCGCCGCCAGGTGCCGCCACATCGGCATGACCAGTTCGGCCCGGCCCACCAGTGACGAACACCGGCGCGGTGCACTGAGCGCCTTGGCCGCAAAAGCCGCCAGGTCCTCGGCGGCGCCACGCAGCGGGATGAGATTCGCCCCGGCGTAACACAGGGATTCGGCCGGTCGCCGGCGCGTCCAGAGCTCACCGCCGATCGCGCTGGGGTCGACACCGAGGTCCAGCACGCGGCAGGCCACCATGCAGGAGGCCACCGGATCGTCCTCCAGCACGGCCCGCGCCTGCTCCAGGTCACGAACCACCGAGACCCGTCGGTCTGCGGTGACGCGGGACAGCGGTGGAGCCGACATGGGGAACTCTTTCTGGGGGCCGGCCGATCTTCGGTGGCCCTGCTCACAGGGCCGAGTTTCAGCTTACGGTGACAACCGGCGGGCCGGAGGGAGTTCCCTGCGCGTCGGCCTCCCCCGCGATGCGCATGGCCTCTTCGATGAGGGTCTCCACGATCTTGGCCTCCGGCACGGTCTTGACGACCTCGCCCTTGACGAAGATCTGCCCCTTGCCGTTTCCGGACGCCACACCCAGATCGGCCTCACGCGCCTCGCCTGGACCGTTCACCACGCAGCCCATCACCGCCACCCGCAGCGGCACGTCCAGTCCGTCCAGACCGGCCGACACCTCGTTGGCCAAGGTGTACACGTCGACCTGGGCGCGACCACATGATGGGCAGGACACGATCTCCAGCCCGCGCGGGCGCAGGTTCAGCGATTCCAGGATCTGGGTGCCGACCTTGATCTCCTCGGCCGGCGGCGCGGACAGCGAGACCCGGATGGTGTCGCCGATACCGCGGCTCAGCAGCGCACCGAAGGCAACCGCGGACTTGATGGTGCCCTGGAACGCCGGACCCGCCTCGGTGACACCGAGGTGCAGCGGGTAGTCGCACTGGGCGGCCAACTGCTCGTAGGCCTCGACCATGACGACCGGGTCGTTGTGCTTGACGCTGATCTTGATATCGCCGAAACCGTGCTCCTCGAACAGCGAGGCCTCCCACAGCGCGGACTCGACCAACGCCTCGGGGGTGGCCTTGCCGTACTTCTCCAGCATGCGCTTGTCCAGCGACCCGGCGTTCACCCCGATGCGGATCGGGATATTCGCTGCCGCAGCCGCTTTCGCGACCTCCTTCACGCGGCCGTCGAACTCCTTGATGTTGCCCGGGTTCACCCGCACCGCGGCGCAACCCGCGTCGATCGCGGCGAAGATGTACTTGGGCTGGAAGTGGATGTCGGCGATCACCGGGATGTTCGCCTTCTTGGCGATGATCGGCAGCGCGTCGGCATCCTCCTGGCGCGGGCAGGCCACGCGGACGATATCGCAGCCCGAGGCCGTCAGCTCGGCGATCTGCTGCAGCGTCGAGTTGATGTCGTGGGTCTTGGTGGTGCACATGGACTGCACCGAGATCGGCGACTCGCTACCCACGCCGACATCGCCGACCTTGAGCTGGCGGGTCTTGCGACGGGGGGCCAGTACGGGCGGCGGCGGGGCGGGCATGCCCAGACCGATGGAGGTCATCTCTCTCCTAGTGGCTGTCTATTGGAAGAGTCTGATGGGGTTGACGAAGTCGGCGGTGACCGTCAACAGCATGTAGCCGGCGACCAGCACCAGCACGACGTAGGTGGCCGGCATCAGCTTGAGATAATTGACCGGCGCCGCGGCGACTTTGCCGCGCGCCGACCGGATCATATTGCGGATCTTCTCGAACACCGCGATCGCGATGTGCCCGCCGTCGAAGGGCAGCAGCGGGATCAGGTTGACCGCGCCGAGTACGAAATTCAGCTGGGCCAGGAAGAACCAGAACGCCACCCACAGCCCGGCATCGACGGTGTCACCGCCGATGATCGAGGCGCCGACCACCGAGATCGGGGTCTCCGGATCACGCTCCCCGCCGCCGATGGCGTCCACCAGGGCGCCGATCTTGGTGGGGATCTTGGCCAGCGCCTTGCCCAGTTCGACGGCCAGGTCACCGGTGAACGCGAACGTCGCGGGGACGGCCGACAGCGGGTTGTACTGCGTCGGGCCCGGCGGCAGCGCCGCGCTGACCCCGATCGCCCCGACGGTCTCCGGGGTCTCGGCATCGGCGGAGGTGAAGCGCTGGGTCGGGGTGACGTCGACGACGGTGGACAACCGCTGTCCGTCGCGTTCGTAGACCACCGGGACGGGGCCGTCGAGTTTGCGGATCTCGGCGGCCATGTCGGCGAAGGTCGCGACATCGGTGTCGCCGACCTTGACGATGGTGTCACCGGGTGCGATACCGGCCAGCGCCGCCGGACCCGGACCTGGCTGCGGGCACGGACCGTAGGGATCCTCGCCACCCTTGGCCACCTGCGGTGCCACACAAGCGGTTTCGCCGACGATGGCGGTGGTCGGCGGGTGCAGGTTGGGCAATCCCCAGACGATGGCGATGCCGTAGATCAGGACCAGACCGATGATGAAGTTCATGGCGGGCCCGGCGAAGAGCACCGCGACGCGCTTCCACACCTTCTGCCGGTACATGGCGTACGGGCGGTCCTCGTCGGCGATCTCGTCGACCGCGGTCATACCCGCGATATCGCAGAACCCGCCGAGCGGAACCGCCTTGACGCCGTACTCGGTGCTGCCGAGTTTGTTGGGCCGCCGCGTCGACCACAGCGTGGGCCCGAATCCGACGAAGTACCGGCGCACCTTCATGCCGGTGGCCCGGGCCACCCACATGTGGCCGCACTCGTGCAGCGCCACCGAGGCCAGGATGGCGAGTGCGAACAGCACGATGCCGACCGTGAACATCATCGGCTTCCCACTACCTCCTGGTTGATCGCGCTGCCTGCCCGGTCACGGGCCCAGTCCTGCGCTTCGAGTATCTCTTCCACGGTAGCTGGTTGCGCGGCCCATTGATCTGCGGCGTGCAGCACATCGGCAACGGTTCGGACAATCGCCGGGAATCGGATGCGGCCGGCCAGGAAGGCCTCGGCCGCCTCCTCGTTGGCGGCGTTGTAGACCGCGGTCAGGCAGCCACCGCGCCGGCCCGCCTCGCGGGCCAGGTCGACGGCGGGGAACACCGTGGCATCCAGCGGCTCGAACGTCCAGGTCGAGGCCGTCGTCCAGTCACACGCCGCGGCCGCGCCGGGCACCCGGGCCGGCCAGCCCAGCGCCAGGGCGATCGGCAACTTCATATCGGGCGGGCTGGCCTGGGCCAGGGTGGAACCGTCGGTGAAGGTGACCATCGAGTGCACGATCGACTGCGGGTGCACGACGACCTCGATCCGGTCGTAGTCCACACCGAACAGCAGATGCGTCTCGATGAGCTCCAGGCCCTTGTTGACCAGGGTTGCCGAGTTCAGCGTGTTCATCGGGCCCATCGACCACGTCGGGTGCGCTCCGGCCTGCTCGGGCGTGACATCTTCCAGCGCCGCCGCCGTCCAGCCGCGGAACGGGCCGCCCGAGGCGGTCAGCACCAGACTTGCGACCTCGTCGGCGGCGCCGCCGCGCAGGCACTGGGCCAGCGCGGAATGCTCGGAGTCCACCGGCACGATCTGTCCCGGCGCGGCGGCCGCCAGTGCCAGTGGGCCGCCGGCCACCAGCGACTCCTTGTTCGCCAGCGCCAGGCGCGCCCCGCTGTGCAGCGCGGCCAGGGTCGGTTTCAGGCCCAACGCCCCGACCAATGCGTTGAGCACGACGTCGGCCTCGGTGTTCTCGACCAGTTGCGTCGCGGCGTCCGGGCCGCGGTAGCGCGCCTCGATCGGGGCAGCCGCGTCGGCGACGGCCACATTCGTCACGCCGGTCTCGGCGGCCTGGCGGACCAGCGATTCGGCGTTGCCGCCACCGGCGGCCAGCCCCACCACCTCGAAACGGTCCGGGTTCGCGGCGATCACCTGCAGGGCCTGGGTGCCGATCGACCCGGTGCTTCCCAGGATCAGCACCCGCTGACGGTCAGAACTCACGCCGACCATTGTGCCCCGCCCGTGGGGCGAATTCCGGTCCGGACCCATCCGGGCCGTCGGAGGCTCCGAATGACCGGTGTAGGGCCAAACGGGTCGGTACCGACCACCCGCCAACAAGGAAGTTGAGTCTCATGAGATTGACCCACCATCGCATCGCTTTCGCCGGGTTCGCCGCCGTCGCGGCTCTCGGCATGTCCGCCTGTTCGGGCGGGGATTCCTCGGTCGAAAGCAGCGCCAGTGAGGCCAGTTCGTCGGTCTCCTCCATGACCTCGTCGATGGCCGCCCCGGAAACGTCGACGTCGATGGCCGCCCCGGCCTCTGCCCTGATCGGTTCGGGTTGCGCCGCCTACGCCGAGCAGAACCCCGAGGGTCCGGGCTCGGTCACCGGTATGGCCGCCGATCCGGTCACCGTGGCCGCCTCCAACAATCCGATGCTCAAGACCTTGACCCAGGCGCTGTCGGGCCAGCTGAACCCCGACGTCAACCTGGTCGACACCCTCAACGGCGGCGAGTTCACCGTCTTCGCGCCCACCGACGACGCGTTCGCCAAGATCGACGCCGCCACGCTGGAGACGCTCAAGACCGATGCGGACATGCTGACCTCGATCCTGACCTACCACGTGGTCCCCGGCCAGGCCAGCCCCGACCAGGTCGCCGGTGAGCACACCACCGTGCAGGGTGCGCCCGTCACCGTCACCGGTGCCGGCGATGACCTCAAGGTCAACGACGCCGGCCTGGTCTGCGGCGGCGTCCAGACCGCCAACGCCACCGTCTACATGATCGACACCGTGCTGATGCCCCCGGCGGCCTGAGCACCCCGATGAGCCGGCGAGGCAGCCCGTTCCCCCGACTTGGCTGCCTCGCCCCATCGGGACGTCGTTCCCCACCCATACGAAACGTACGACGACCGAGAAAAGGAATTGATCGATGACTGTCTCGCTGAAAACCCGCACGCTGGCCGGCCTCGCCTGTACCGCGGCGGCCGCAACCGGATTGATGTTCGCCTCGACCGGTGTCGCCAACGCCGAACCCGTCGGCCCCGGCTGCGCCGCCTACGCCGCGCAGAACCCGGTCGGCCCGGCCTCGGTGACCGGTATGTCCATGGACCCGGTGGCCGTCGCGGCGTCGAACAACCCGATGCTCAAGACGCTGACCCAGGCGCTGTCGGGTCAGCTGAACCCGAACGTCAACCTGGTCGAAACCCTCAACAGTGCGCCGTCGTTGACGGTGTTCGCCCCCACCGATGAGGCATTCGCCAAGATCGACCCGGCGACCATCGAGCGGCTCAAGACCGACTCGGCGCTGCTGACCAGCATCCTGACCTATCACGTGGTCGAGGGACAGGCCAGCCCCGCGCAGGTGGTGGGCACCCACAAGACGATGCAGGGCGCCGAGGTCAACGTGACCCAGCCGAACATGGCCATGCCCGCCGATCTGAAGGTCAACGACGCGAGCGTGGTCTGCGGTGGCGTACAGACCGCCAACGCGACGGTCTATCTCATCGACACGGTGCTCATGCCGCCGATGTGATCGCCGTAGCGGTCATCGGCCCCGGTCGCATTGCGGCCGGGGCCGATTCGCGTGCCGGGCAATCCAAAAGCCTTGTGGTGTCGAATGACTCACATGACGACCCTGATCGTGATCGGCTTCGTCGGTGGGCTGATCACCGGCATCTCACCGTGCATCCTGCCGGTGCTGCCGGTGATCTTCTTCTCCGGAACCCAGGGCACGGGCACCGAACCTGCCGGCGCGGCCGGCGCCGTGGCGATCCGGGCACCGGCCCGGCCGGCGTTGTCCTCGCGGCTGCGGCCCTATCTGGTGATCGCGGGTCTGGTGCTCAGCTTCAGCCTGGTCACCCTCGTCGGGTCGGCGCTGCTGTCCTGGGCGCGCCTGCCGCAGGACACGCTGCGCTGGGTCGCCCTGGTGGCGTTGGTGGTGATCGGACTCGGCTTGATCTTCCCGCCGTTCGAGGCGTTGTTGGAAAAGCCGTTCGCGCGGTTGCCGCAGCGGCAGTTCGGTTCCGGTAAAAGCGGTTTCGGCCTCGGGTTGGCGTTGGGCGTGCTGTATGTGCCGTGCGCGGGACCGGTGCTGGCCGCGATCGTGGTCGCGGGCTCGACCGGCACCATCGGCCTTGAGATCGTGGCGTTGACGTGTGCGTTCGCCGTCGGCGCCGCGCTGCCACTGCTGTTCTTCGCCCTGGCCGGCCGGCGGGTGGCGCAACGCGTCGCGGCCTTCCGCCGGCGCCAGCGCGAGATCCGGGTCTCCGCCGGGATCGTCACGATCCTGCTGGCCGTCGCGCTGGTGTTCAATCTGCCCGCCGTGCTGCAGCGCGCAATTCCCGACTACACCGGCGCTCTGCAGGAACAGGTCGGCGGCGACGAGCAGTTGCGCGACCAGCTGAACCTCGGCGGTCTGATCAACGAGCAGAACGCCGAGCTGTCCAACTGCACCAACGGCGCGCCCGTCCTCGAAAGCTGCGGCACCGCACCCGATATCACGGGCATCACGAAGTGGCTGAACACCCCCGGCAATGCCCCGATCGACCTGCAGTCACTGCGCGGCAAGGTGGTGCTGATCGACTTCTGGGCCTACTCGTGCATCAACTGTCAGCGCGCGACACCGCATCTGGTCGGCTGGGATGAGGCCTACCGCGACCGTGGCCTGCAGGTGATCGGCGTCCACACCCCCGAGTACGCCTTCGAGAAGGAGGAGGCCAATGTCGTCAGCGGGGCCGAGGATCTGGGCATCACCTACCCGATCGCGATGGACAACAACTTCTCGACGTGGACCAACTACCGCAACCGCTACTGGCCCGCCCACTACCTGATCGACAAACAGGGCGTCGTGCGGCACATCAAATTCGGCGAGGGCGACTATGCCACCACCGAAAAGCTCATCCGCCAACTGCTTTCCGACGGCGATGACGGCGCCCTGCCGGCGGCCACCGAACGCGTCGACGACACCCCGACCGCGCCCACCACGCCCGAGACGTACTTCAGCGTCGGCAAGGTGGTGAACTACGGCGGCACCGGCACGTATGACGAGGGCACCCACACGTTCGACTTCCCCGCCGCGCTGGCCGCGGACCGCTTCGCACTGCGCGGCACGTGGGACGTCGACTACCAGGGTGTCACCGCCCGGTCACAGGATGCCGCGATCCGGCTGAACTACCACGCCCGCAACGTCTATCTCGTCGTCGGCGGCACCGGTACCGTCCGGATCACCCGCGACGGGGTGACGCGCGAGGTGGCCGTCAGCGGCCCGCCCAACATGCGCCAGATCGTCGCCGACGACACCGACGGGGCGGGCAGCCTGGAGGTCTCGCTCGATGCGGGCCTGCAGGCGTTCTCGTTCACCTATGGCTGAGTGTCAGATCTTTCCGTCGAGCGCCTGCCGCTGCCCCAGCAGCGAATGCCGGCGACCGTAGAGGAAGTAGATCAGCACGCCGAGGACCATCCATGCCGCGAACCGGATCCAGGTCAGCGCGGTCAGGTTCAGCATCAGCCACAGGCAGGCCACGATCGAGGCGATCGGCAGCACCGGCACCCACGGCACCCGGAAGCCGCGTTCGAGGTCGGGCCGGGTGCGGCGCAGCACCAGCACGCCGGCCGAGACGAGCACGAAGGCGAACAGCGTGCCGACGTTGACCATCTCCTCGAGGCGGTTGACGGGGAACAGCGAGGCGGCCAGCGCGACCAGGACGGCCACGATCACCGTGATCCGGACGGGGGTGCCGCGGGTGCCGGTACGGGCCAGCGAGCGCGGCAGCAGCGCATCCCGCGACATCGCGAACAGCACCCGCGACAGACCCAGCATCAGCACCATCACCACGGTGGTCAGGCCGGCCAGCGCGCCGATGGCGATGACCTTGGCCGCCCAGTCCACCCCGTTGAGCTCGAAGGCGGTCGCCAGGTTGGGGTGGCCCGCACCGGCCTGCTGCAGATCCAGGTAGGAGGCCATGCCCGACAGCACGACGGCGACCGCGACATAGAGCACCGTGACGATCGCCAGCGAGGCCAGGATGCCCTTGGCGACGTCGCGCTGCGGGTTCTTGGTCTCCTCGGCCGTGGTGGCGACGACGTCGAACCCGATGAACGCGAAGAAGACGATCGAGGCGCCGGCCAACAGACCGTAGATGCCGTAGTGGCTGCCGGCCGCGCCGGTCAGCAGGGAGAACAGCGACTGGTCCACCCCGGTTCCGGCCGACTCACCGGATTCGGCGGGCGGGATGAACGGGGTGTAGTTGGCGGCCTTGATGTAGAACGCGCCGACGATCACGACCAGTAGCACCACCGACACCTTGATCGCGGTGATGACGAGGCTGAAGTGCGAGGACAGCTTGGTGCCCAGTGCCAGCAGCACCGCGACGGTGCCGACGATCAGCAGCGCACCCCAGTCGAAGTCCAACGGCCCGAGCTCCACGACGCCGCCGGAGAACCCGAACACCGTGCCCAGATAACTCGACCAACCCTTGGCCACCACGGCGGCGCCGACGGCGAACTCCAGGATCAGGTCCCAGCCGATGATCCAGGCGACGAACTCGCCGAAGGTGGCATAGGAGAACGTGTACGCGCTGCCGGCCACCGGCACCGTCGAGGCGAACTCGGCGTAACACAGCGCGGCCAGCCCGCAGGTGACCGCGGCCAGGATGAACGACACCGAGATGGCCGGTCCGGTGATGTTGGCGGCCGTCGACGCCGTGACCGTGAAGATGCCGGCGCCGACGACGACCGACACCCCGAACACGGTGAGGTCCCACCACGTCAGGTCCTTGCGCAGCCGGGTGCCCGGCTCGTCGGTGTCGGCGATGGACTGCTCTACGGATTTCCTGCGCCAGCTCTGCGTCACGATCGCAAGGTACCCACTGTGTCGGGTGTTGACTGCGCGGTATGCCAGAATGGGCGCAATCGGATTCACCGGACGTGAGGAGAAGGCGTGTCACGCACCGAGGTCGAGCGTCACAACGGCGTCGATGTGGAAGATGTGCCGTCTGCGGCATGGGGTTGGTCCACCGAGAACCCGCGGGTGCTGCACATCATCGGCATCTTCAGCGCGATCTTCCTGGTCGTCATGACCCACGGCAACCATGTCGGACACGTCGAGGACATCTTCCTGATCCTGTTCGCGGTGGTCATCCTCGGCATCGTCGCGCGCGACTGGATCGCCCGCAGCCGCGGCTGGTACCGCTGACCTCAGGCATCGACACGCCCCGGAGCCCATCGCTCCGGGGCGTTTTCGTCAGCGGACGGCCGTCAGGTCCGGCCCGTCGGCGGGATACCAGAGCGCGCAGCTGAGGAATTGTTCGGTCGGCGCCACGACACCGGGCAGTCCGGCGGCGGCCAGGGCGTGCGCCTTGAACGCGCGCGCCGCCGGGCTGAGCCGGAACTGCACGTTCTCGACGCTGTAACCCGGTGCGGCGAGGGCGTCGTCACCCCACATCGTGACCTCGGCCCAGCCCCGCTCCAACGCCTGGGTGACATGGCCTCGGAGATCCGCGTCGGCCCCGAACGCCCGGGCCGACACCGCCAGCGCCGCGGGTTCGGACGGCAACTCGGCGGCCCGGCGCCCGGCGGCGACCGAACGGACTCCCAGGATGTCCAGCGGCCGGCCGTCACAGGAGCCCGGCACCACGACGCTGACCTTCCATCCGGCCCGCACCCGGTCGTAGAGCCACCCACCCGCGCCGCGCACCACGTCGGCGACATCGGTCGCGACGACGGTCAGGTCGTAGGTCAGCAGGTCGGTCGCCGTCGCGCGGACTCCGACGCCACGGCGGTCACCGAACGCGGACCTGTCGTCGCGATGTAAGGGATGGGCTTTCACGCTGGCTGTCTCCTTCGAGAACCGACATCGGCACGGCCATCATCAGCGTGACATTTATTCCAGAATCTGTAAAGCTCTCCGGGCATGACGCTGTATGCCGGACACGGCCCGCTCGGCCGTGACCCCGCAGGCGAATTCTTCCCGGCGATCCCCGACGATGTGGTCTTCATCGAACCGCACCCCCGCCGGGTGCAGGCGGTGCTCAACGGGCGCAACGTCATCGACACCGAGTCCGCGCTGTTGGTGCACCGCCGCGATGCCCCGCTGAGCTATGCCTTCCCGGCCGCCGAGGTGTTCGGGCTACCGACCGAACCGGTGCCCGAACGCCCCGGCTACGTGCGGGTGCCCTGGGACGCGGTGGACGGCTGGATCGAAGAGGGTCGGCGGCTGGTGCACTACCCGCCCAATCCCTATCACCGGGTGGACTGCCTGCCGACCGGTCGCGGTCTGCGGGTCAGCGTCGACAACACGGTGCTGGTCGACACCACCGATACCGTGATCGTCTTCGAGACCGCCTTGGCGCCAAGGCTCTACGTCGACCCGGCGCACGTCCGCACCGACCTGCTGCAACCGAGCACCACCACCAGCTACTGCAACTACAAGGGCCGGGCGGTGTACTGGTCGGCCGTCGTCGGCGATGCAGTCTTGTCCGACATCGCCTGGAGTTATCCCGAGGCACTCCCGGAATCCAGTGTCATCAAGGGGTTTCTGAGCTTCGACGAGAAGCGCGTCGAGATGATCGCCGAATTACCGTCGGGTGCCGGCGGTTGCGGCTGCTGACCCATCCCTGAGAAAGGCATTCCGTTGGGCATTGTCACCACCAGTTCGGAGACCGCATTCAGCCGGCCGGCCGAGGTGATCTACGACTTCGTCACCAACCCGGCCAACTGGGCCAAGACCTACCCGGGCGGTCCGCGCATCACCGGGGTGCGTGACACCCTGCCCCTGCAGGTCGGTGACACCTGGCAGGAGGCCCATCCCACCGAGGACCGGGTGTTCACCTGGCAGCTGGCCATCGCCACCCGCCCGCGCATGTGGGTGTTCAGTTCGGTGGGGCGGTTGGGCGCCGACTACGCCGGTGCCGGCGGGTTCGAGGGGCGGATGACGGTCGAATACCGTTTCACCGCACCGGGTCCCGACGTCACGCTGTTCACGCGCACCATGAGCATCGAGGCCTACCGCGACGCCCCGATGCATGACGGGTTCTTCCGTATCGTCAATCCGTCACATATCGACGCCTACCATGCCGCGGTGGCCCGCGAGCTCAGCTGAAGGCGCGGCGCAGTGCCGCGCCCTGCCATGCGAACAGCCGGGTGCTGATGTCGCACTGCGGTACCAACGAGTCGAACCCGTGACAGGTCCCGGGGAGCACGTGCAGCTCGGTGGGGACGCCGGCCCACATCAGTCGCAGCGCGTAGTCGACCGCCTCGTCACGCAGCGGGTCGAGTTCGGAGCAGCTGATGAAGGCCGGTGCCAACCCGCTCAGGTCGGCGGCGCGGGCCGGCACGGCGCCCCGGGGTGCGCGCTCCCTCGCCAGGTAGTACCGCCACATCAGATCGACGGCCACACCGTCGAATCCGGGCGTGTCGCAGAACTCCTGCTTCGACGGTGTCAGTTCGTCGTCGAGCACCGGTTGGTGCAGCAACTGCAAGACGATGGGCGCCGCCTCACCGGCGGCCGACCGCTGCGCCAATCCGGCCGCCAGGGCGCCACCGGCGCTGTTGCCCGCCACGGCGAGCGGGCCGGACAGGCACGTTGCCGCCCAACCGAGCACGGTCAGCGCATCGTCCAGGCCGGCCGGATAGGGATGTTCGGGCGCGAGCCGGTAGTCCACCGAGATCACCGTGGCCTGTGCACGACGAGCCAGCTCGACGCACTGCCGATGATCGGTGTCCAAATTGCCCAGCACGAAGGCGCCGCTGTGGCAGTACAGCACGACTCCGGTCGCACCGCCGCGATAGACCCGGACCGGAATGTGGCCCCCGACAACATCGTCGGTGATCTCGACGCCGGCGGTGTCGATGTCCGACAGGCTCTCGCGGCGGCGCAGGTTCAGGCCCTGGCGCACCACGGGTAACAGGTCGGCGGACAGATCGGTGCGCGCCGCCGCCAGGTGACGCAGCGCCGGATCGAGGCGTTCGGTGATGCCCATCAGCCCTCGAAGGTGTACGGGCCGGGCCGAAACCGGCGGGTCAGCTGCCAGAAGGCACGGGCGCTGCGCGGCCATTGGGTCACCACCCGGCCGTTCGGGGCCCGGAAGTAGCTGTTGCACCGCGTGAGCCAGACCGTGCCCTGCATCCAGCCGTCGATGCGGGTCAGATACTCGCGCATGGCATCCGGGCGTACCGCGACATAGCTCTTGCGGTGGCGGCGCAGATGCCGCAGCGCTCGCACGATGTAGTGCGCCTGGGCCTCCAGGACGAAGATGACGCTGTTGGATCCGACGTTGGTGTTGGGCCCGTACAGCATGAAGAAGTTCGGGAATCCGGGCACCGCCATGCCCAGATAGGCATAGGCACCGTCACGCCAGGTCTCGCGTAAGGTGCGGCCGCCCTCCCCGGTCACCTCGATCTGTCCCAGATAGTCCGCGGCGGCATATCCGGTGGCGCACACCACGATGTCGACGTCGAGTTCGCGGCCG
Organism: Mycobacterium sp. NPDC003323; assembly: GCF_053589535.1. Taxonomy (NCBI): domain Bacteria; kingdom Bacillati; phylum Actinomycetota; class Actinomycetes; order Mycobacteriales; family Mycobacteriaceae; genus Mycobacterium; species Mycobacterium sp. NPDC003323. The sequence goes on along the minus strand of NZ_JBSFSB010000001.1, from coordinate 635,329 downwards.
TCGGCGGTGACCAACGCCCGCTCGGTCAGCGCGCGGGCGGGACTGTCGACGACCTCGACATCGGGCCGGGTCAGGGTGGACACGAAATCCGAGGAGAACACCAACCGTTTGCAGCCCAGCGGGTGATCGGGTGTCAGTCGGGCGCGCAGGTCGTCGTCCTCGACGGTGCTCTGCAGCATGTTCAGCGCCACCGCCTTGAACTGCTGGGTCTTGTCGCTGCCGTCCTCGATGACCGCGATATTGGACTCGCTGCGCAGCCACAGCCGAGTGCGGTAGATCTTCTTGGCCAGCGGCACATGGGCGAACACCCAGCGTTCCCGCGCGGTGTACGCGCGGTCGGGTTTCGGCAGGATCCACGTCGGGGTGCGCTGCACCGAATACACCTTCTCGGCGACCTTGGCCAACTCCGGAACCACCTGCGAGGCGGTCGATCCGGTGCCCAACACCGCGATCCGGGCGCCGGCCAACGGCACCGTGTGGTCCCATTCGGCGGTGTGCATGACGGTTCCGGTGAACCGTTCTTGGCTTTCCAGGTCCGGCATCAGCGGCCGGGTGAACAGGCCGACCGCCGAGACCACGATGTCGAAGCTGTGCTGCGCACCGGTCGAGGTGGTCAGCGTCCAGGTGTGGCTGTCGGCGTTCCAGCGCGCCGCGGTGATCTCGGTGTTCAGCCGCAGGTGCGGTTGCAGCCGATGCCGACGGGCCGAGTTCTCGAAATAGGCCAGGATCTCCGGCTGGCCCGACCACAGCCGCGACCAATCGGCGTTGAGGTCGAAGGAGAACGAGTACAGGTGGGATTTCACATCGCAGGCCAGTCCCGGGTAGGTGTTGATCCGCCACGTTCCCCCGACGCCGTCCTCCCGGTCGAAGATGGTGAAGTCCCGAAAGCCTGCCTTGCGCAGAAATATTCCCAGCGCCAGGCCGCCCGGGCCGGCACCGATAATTCCCACCGACCGTGTCCTGGTCATCGCATCATCCGATCTTCAGGATCTGGCCGCCGTCGATGACCAGTTCCGATCCGGTGATGAAGGATGCGTTGGCCGAGACCAGGAATGCCACCGCGTCGGCGACCTCCTCAGGCGTGCCGAGACGCCCCGATTCCCCGAGCCGGGCCTGGGTGCGCTCGTCGAGCATGGGGGTGGCGATCGGACCGGGGAACACGGCATTGACCCGGATGCCGACCGCAAGCAGTTCCACCGCGACCGTTTGGGTCAGGCCGCGCAGGGCCCACTTCGACGATGCATAGGCGGCGTGGTGGGCGAAGGGGCGGATCGCGCTGGTACTGCAGGTGTTGACGATCGACGCGTTCTCGGCTGCACGCAGGTACGGCAACGCGGCCCGGATCCCCAGGAACGGCCCCAGGCAGTTGACTCGCCAACTGTCCTCGAATCCGGCGGCGGTCTCCTCGGCGATGGCGGCGCGGTGCAGCACGCCGGCATTGTTGACCAGGGTGTTCAGCGTTCCGAAGCGCTGCACGGTCGCGGCGACGGCGGCGTCCCACTGTTGTTCGGAGGTGACGTCGAGTTCGATGCCGAGGACATCCGCGCCCTCGTCGACTGTTGCGGAGCCCGGCAGATCGCAGGCGGCGACCCGGTATCCGTCGGCGCGTAGGCGCGCCACGATCGCCGCACCCTGTCCGCGCGCCGCCCCGGTCACCAACGCCACCGGCCGTGGGGTCATCGCCCGCTCGCTTCGTCGAGATGGGCCAGGGCGCCACGCCGCAGCGCTTGTGATTCCGAGGCCAGCGTGATCATCCGAAATCCCAGCCCGGACATGCGTTTACCGATACCTCCGCTTCCGGCGTGGACACCGGCCACCAATCCGGCGGCGGCGGCCGTCGAGGCAACGGCAGCCATGGCGTCGAGAATGCCGGGATGGGTGAAGGCCTCGGTGGGCCGGCGGCCCATCGAGATGGCCAGATCCGCCGGCCCGACGTAGACGCCGGTCAGTCCCGGCACGGCACAGATGTCGGCCAGCGCGGCCAGTCCAGTCGCGGTCTCGATCATGACGTAAACGCTTGCCGCGGCTTCCAACGCGGTGATGTCGTGACCCAGCGATGCGCGCAGCGGCCCGAAACTCCGCACCCCGGCCGGTGCGTACCGGGTGGCGGCGACGGCCGCCTCGGCCTGCGCGGCGGTCTCCACCATGGCGATGACGACGGCGTCGGCGCCGGCGTCGAGCACTCTGCCGATCGGCGCGGGATCGGTCGACGGCAACCGGACGACGGTCGCGATCGGCTGATGTTCGAGCCGACGTAGCAGCAGCGCGATATCGGCGTCGTCGAGATAGCCGTGCTGGAGGTCGAATCCGACATAGTCGTATCCGGCGGCCGCGAACTCCTCGGGTCCGATGACCGTGGGACCCACCACCCAGCCGCCCCAGATCCGCCCCTTGGCGGCCAGTGCATCCTGCAGCCGGGTCATGAGGTGATCGCAATCTTGACGCGGCCGGGGTCGGGTCGGCACGCCAGCTCGAATGCCGCCGGCGCGTCGTGGACGGGGAACGTGTGGGTCAGGTACCGCGCGGGAAGATCGGGATGGCGCCGGGTGAACTCGTCGGCGGCCGCCAGCATGCGTCGCCGGTCGTGCGTCACACCGGATTTCAGGGTCAGGTTGTTGCGCAGCATCGTTCTGATGCTGATGGGATAGACGTCGTCATCGGTGACGCCGAAGTAGAAGATGGTGGCGCCGAAGGCCGCCGCGTCGATGGCGTGACCGAGGGTGGCGACCTGATGACCGACGGCTTCGATGACGATGTCGAACTTCTCGTCGGGCCGCAGGTGCCGGATCCACCGGTCGCTGGTCGCCCGCACCACCTCGTCGACACCGAATGCCGGGCCGAGGCGGCTGCGGTCGATCGGGTCGACACCGGTGACGTGGGCGGCGCCGACGGCCTTGGCGACATGGCTGAACAGCAGGCCGATGGAGCCCTGCCCGATCACCGCGACCCTCTTGCCGGTGACATCTCCGAGTTGTTCGACGGCGTAGAGCACACACGCCAGCGGTTGCAACCCGATCGCCTGCGCCGGTTCCAGATCCGTTGCATGGCGGTACAGCCCGTCACCGTCGGCGATCACCCGCGCCTGCAGACCGTCGAACCCGGAGGCCCACCCGACCACCCGGTCCCCCGCCGTATGGTCCGGGTGTGCGCTGGCCAGCACCTCCCCGGCGATCTCGTGGATGGGGAATCCGGCCATGCCCGCCGCGGAGCACCCGGTGTCGCCGGGTAACTTGCCCTGGGTGCCGCGGTAGCCGGGCAGGTCGCTGCCGCAGATGCCGGCGGCGAGGAAGTCGAGCAGTACCTGTCCGTCGGCCAGCGTCGCGGGATCCGGTTCGGGTACATCAGTGCGTTCCAAGGTGTACGGCGCCGTGAGTCGATAGCTCCACATCAGCGGCCCTGGACTTCGACGGGCAGGTTGTTCCAACCCCACTGGAAGCTCGACGGTGGCCGCGACGCGCGTTCGGACACGATGCGATAGTCGGTCACCCGTTTGAACCACTCCTGCATCATGATGGTGATCTCCAGTCGAGCGACATGCACGCCCAGACAGAAGTGCTGGCCGTGCCCGAAGGACAGCAACCGCTCGATGCGCCGGTTCCAGATGAACCGGTCGGGCTCGCGGTACTCCCGGTCATCGCGTGCGGCCGAGGCCAGCAGCGTGATGACCCGCTGGCCGGGTTCGATGGTGGTGCCGTGAATGGTGTAGGGCCGGCGCACCGTTCGGGCGAACCACTGTGCCGGTGCGGTGTAGCGCAGGATCTCCTCCCGCGCGATGGGCACGTTGGTGTGCAGGTCTGCGCGCACCGCGGCGAGTTGGTCGGGGTGCTGTTCGAGCTGCCACAGCCCGGCCGCGGTGATCTTGGGTACGGTCTCGGTGCCGCCGATGAACACGCCGAGCATCTGGATCGCGGCCTCGGTGTCGGTGAGCTTCGAGCCGTCGGGCAGTTCGAAGTTGATCAGGCTGTCGGCGATCGGGCAGCTGCCGTCGGCGCCGGCGGCACGGCGTTCGGCGATGATCGGCGTGAGGTAGGTCAGATATCCGGGTCGGGCATTGGCCACCTCCACGCCCTCGCCGGGTTGGGCCAGGCTGCCCGCGTTGACCGACGCCAGCACCTCGGATGCGAGTTCGGTTGGCAGACCGACGAACTCGCAGACCATGGCGGCCGCGACGATCCCGCCGTAATCCTGGGTCAGGTCGAAGGTACCGCGCGGCAGCAGTTCGTCGAGTCGTTCGTTGGCCAGTGCCCGGATGCGGTCGGCCAGCCTTGCCGCCGAGCGTGGCCGGAACTGTGCCGACGTGCAGCGCCGCACGTTCTCATACAGCGGTGAGTCGAAGTTGGCGTGGAACGGCATCGGGTGCAACGGTGGGTCGGCGACCGGCCCGTCGTTGTGGCGCTCCAGCACGTTGGCCGCGGGCAGCGTGCCCTCGGAGGCGACGAAGGTGCCGTCGGCTGTGCGCAGCACCTCCCAGATGTCGTCGAAGCGCGACAGCGCGTAGGTGTCCCATCTCGGCAGGTAGTAGACGGGATATTCGTCGCGCAGCACCCGGTAGTAGGGCATCGGGTCGGCCATCACCTCGGGGGCGAAGGGATCATACGAGAATGCTTGTGACACGATGGTTCTCATTGCAGCGGCGAGGGTGGGAGCGCGGCCAGCACGGAGTCCTCCCAGCCGTCGCGCAGCGCCGGGGCGACACTCATCCAGGTGACGATCTCGGCGGGCGGACTGTCCTTCCAGGACGGGTAGTGGTTCTCGAAGCAGTCCCAGCCGCCCTCGAGCGCCCAGTAATGGATGACCTCGTTGAAACGGAAGGTGGTGGTGAAGGATCCGAGCCAGCGTTTGCCGGTGCTCTCCGACCAGGGAACGTAGAGCCGTTCGAGTTCGCGGATGTAGTCGTCCTGCCGGCCCGGTTTGGTCTGCATGATCTCCTGGATGACGAGTTCGGCTTTGAATCCCTCGCTCTGCAGTTGTGCCAGGTTGCGGTTCTGCGGGGCGGCGTACATGATCCGGCCCTCGCCGTGGGCGCCGGTTGCGCCGAGGTAGCCGGCCCATTCGGCGGCCGCGGCGGCGTGGCTGCCGCCACGGGCCTGCGCCCTGCCGATTCGGGCGTAGTCGGCGAAGGAGTCGATCTCCCAGATGATGGTGGCCTGCGGCCAGTGACCGTTGTACGGCGTGGTTTCCCAGATCGAGAAGAGCCGGGCACCCAGATCGGCCATCATCGGGTGATAGAGGGTGCTGAACCGCTCGGTGAACTCGTCGCCACCACCGCGTCCGAGTTCGATGGTCTCGTGCAGGTACAGCAGCGTGTGCCGGTGATATGTACGCACTCAGCGAGCGTGACATTTTGGACGTGTTTTGTAAAGCTTTGCCGCACGGATGGGCTATCGTGACGCCATGACAGTCCAGCCGTTGGCCAACGGGTTCTGTTTCGGTGAGGGCGCCCGGTGGTTCGAGGGGCTGGTCTGGTTCTCCGACATGCTCGGCGAGGCCGTCCACACGGTGACGCTCAACGGCGAGATGTCGACCCTGCCGCTTCCGGGACATGCCCCCTCCGGCTTGGGGTTTCGCCCCGACGGCACCTGCCTGATCGTGTCGACCCGGCACCGGCAGCTGTTGGCCTATGACGGCGAAACCGTTACGGTGCTGGCCGATCTCGCCGATCGGGTGCCTGCCGATCTCGGCGATATGGTGGTCGACGACCACGGCCGGGCCTATATCGGGTCACAGGCCCGCACCGGCGGCGTGATCGTCCGCGTCGATCCCGATGGCCGGGCCTGCGTCGTGGCCGAGGATCTGGACTTTCCCAACGGGATGGTGATCGGCCCCGACGGCGCGTTCATCGTCGCCGAGTCCACCGCACGCCGACTGTCGGCCTTCGACATCGATGACAGCGGAGGCCTGTGCAGGCGTCGGGTCTGGGCCACCGGATTGGATGGGCCTCCGGACGGCTTGGCCGTGGACGCCGACGGCGGTGTGTGGACCGCGTCGACGCTGGCGCACAAGTTCGACCGGGTGACCGCCGACGGGGTCACCGACAGCATCGACATGGCCGGGCGGACTGCCATCGCCTGCGCACTCGGCGGCCCCGAGGCGCGCACCCTGTTCCTGTTGTCCGCCACCGACGCCTACCCGGAGCGGTTGATCGGCACCACGTTGTCGACCCTCGACGCGGTCAGCGTCGACGTGCCGGCCGAACGGAGGTGACCGGTGCCCGACTCCTATTACGTGCTCGACGATCCCGAGGATCCGATCGGTGAGCGGTTCACCGCCACCGATCTGGTGCGCAGCACCTGGTCGGCGGCCATCCAGCACGGCGCGCCGGTGTCGGCGCTGTTGGTACGGGCGCTGGAACGCTGTGAGTACCGTGCCGACACCCGACTCAGCCGGGTGTTGATCGACCTGCTGGGTCCGGTACCCGCCGAGGGCGACCTGTGGGTGCGGGCCACGCGCGAGCGTGCCGGCAAGCAGATCGAGCTGATCACCGCCGACCTGCTGGCCACCGGCCCGGACGGCGCACCGCGGCCCGTTGCGCGCGCCAGCGGTTGGCGGCTACAGCAGCAGGACACCACCGAAGTGGTGCACGTTTCCGCACCTCCGCTGCGGCCACTGACCGAGGCCCGTAGCCGCGATATGGCCAAGGACTGGGACACCAACTATGTGCACAGCGTCGACTGGCGCTGGCTCACAACGCCGTTGGCCGACGGCGCGGGCGAATCGTGGATCCGGCCGACGGTCGCGCTGGTCGCCGGCGAACCGCTGACACCGCTGCAGCGGCTGTTCACCGTCGCCGATGACGCCAACGGCATCGGCACCAGGATCGACATCCGGCGATGGACGTTCCTGAACACCGATCTGGTGGTGCACATCCATCGGGTGCCCGCCGGCGAGTGGATCGGCGTGCGCGCGGAGACCAACTACGGTCCCGATGGGATCGGCACCACGCTGGGCACGCTGTTCGACGAACAGGGCCCGGTCGGCGCAATCCAGCAGTCGGTGCTGGTGCGCCGCCGCGCGCCTGCTGCATCGGGCTGAGCCGGCCGCCCCGGCGGGGTCACTGTGTAGTTGTCAAGGTGCACTGAGGCTTTGGGTTATGCGGCGGCCGGTAGGTCGGTCATGGTGCGGCGGGCATGCGAGCGCAGGTGCGCTGGTTGTGGTCCGGTCGGGTCGTGGGGTGGGATGAACCATGGGTGGCGGTCGGGGCCGAGGTAGACCTGCCAGCCACCGTGATGGATCTGGGTGTGGTGGTAGCGGCAGAGCAGCACCCCGTTGTCCAGACTCGTCTCGCCCCCGGCGCCCCACGGCTTAATGTGGTGGGCGTCGCACCACGACACCGGCCGCCCACACCCCGGATGCGCACAGCCCTTGTCCCGTATCCCCAACGCTTTACGGATCGCAGGAGTGAACAGGCGCTCGCTGCGCCCGACATCGAGTGGCACCCCGGTGTGATCCACGACCACCGAGGTCAGCGTGGAGTCACACGCGATCAGATCGGCGGTGGCGGTGCTGATCGGGCCACCGAAACCCAGCCTGTCGACGTCTTCGTCGCCGGCCGCTGCAGCGTTCGGCCGGATCAGCGTGACGTGCGGCAGCACGCCACCGGACATCGGTCGCGTCGACTGCGACAAGTAGGTGCGCAGAATCTGCCCGATCGCGTCGCCGCGACGCCTACCGATCGGGCGCGGATCCGGTGAGCCGTCCGGCAGCGGGACGGGCCTACACAACGGATCCAACGCCGCACACAATTCCTCCCCGGTCCCCACATCCAGATCCAACGAGGCCTCGAATCGGCCTTCGCCGTTCTGGACCAGGGTCATCTCATTGAGGTCGGCGTCCTCGGCCACCGGCACCGGCCTTTCCCCCACCGGCTGTGCCGCGGTCTTATCGATGGCGATCGCGCGGGCCTTCGAGTCCACCTGAGCCGGGGTGATCTGAATCATCAGCTTGCGCACCACGCTGGCGCGGTCCTGCTCGGACAACTCGACGCGGCGCTCGATATGGGCCACACCTTTACCGACCGCGTCGACGAACTCGATGCCCAACCCACCCACGCGCTGGGACCGCGTCAACGCCGGCATCGACGACGCCGCGCGTCCCACCCGTGCCGCGCGCTGCGCGGCACCCGGCGACATCCCCAGCGCGGTGAGCAGATCCGCCCCGCTGCGCAGGCGTTTGCGCGCCGGCACCCCGAGCCGCTCCGCCGCCGCCACCGCAGAAGCGATCACGTGATCGAAAAGGTTGCGGGCCGTCACCGCGGCCGTCAGCACCGCCAACAGCGGCACCTCATCAACCACCTTCCGCGGACAGTCCAGCAGATGAAACAACGTCCGCCCGACATCATCATCATTTGGCGGAACAGACGGTGCGAGATCGTCGATCAACGCATCAATGAAAGAACTCAAATCGGTGGCGTCCATCCCGGGACCCAACCTTTCGGACAAGGCCAACACACACTCGCCCCCAAAGGGGCACCACGGCTCAGACAAACCCTCGTCAGGGTCGTCGAACCTCTTCGGCGACCCGTAGCCGCCGACACGGGCTCACCTGGAGAGTGGGAGCCACTTCGCTTCGAACTTGTGTTCGATCCTACGCCGAATCTGGGCACCGTGCAACAAAATTCCGAGACGAGAATTGGTGGGAAATTGTGCATCAGGACATCGGTGACACTTCGAATGGTCTTGGTAGCGACACTTCCCCACCGCACCTCCGACTCAGCCCACATACGCGGGCAACCGCTTGATGCCATGCACGAAGCTGCTGTACAACAAGTCCGGCGCACCGAACTCGATCGTCGTCAGTCGGGTGAGCAGCTCCCGAAAGATGTTGCGCAGTTCGCATTTCGCCAGCTGATTGCCCAGGCAGAAGTGCGGGCCGCCGGCGCCGAAACCCACCTGCGGATTCGGCGCCCGGCTCAGGTCGAAGGTGTGCGGGTCGGTGAACACCCGCTCATCACGGTTGGCCGAGCAGTAGAACAACCCCACCTTGTCCCCCGCGCTGATCTGCTGACCGGCCACCTCGACATCCTCGGTGGCGAATCTCGCGAATTGCAGCACGGGCGTCGACCAGCGCACGAACTCCTCGGTGGCCATCCCGATACGCGCGTCGAAATCATCCATCAGCCAATCTCTTTGGCCAGGATTCGCGGCGAGCGCCAGCATGGCATGGGTGGTGGTCTGCTTGGTGGTGTCGTTACCGGCCGAGGCCAGCAGCATCAGGAATGCCCCGATCTCCTCGTCGGTGAGCCGACGCCCGTCCACCTCCGCGTCGACGATGCTGGTCATCAGATCGTCCCCGGGATTGGCGCGACGGAACTTGGCCAGCTCGACACCGGTGTTCGAGATCAGCATGATCTCGTTGATGGTGTCCATCGCCCGCTCTTCGAGCGTCGAGTAATCGTCATCGCTCATGCTGAACAGTTTCTCGGCGGCCGCGGCCAGCGCCGGCTGATCGGCCTTGGGCACGCCCAGCATGTCGCTGATGGTCATCATCGGCAGCTTGGCGGCGCAGTCGTGCACGAAGTCGATGTCACCGGCTCCGATCAGTTCGTCGACGATCGCCACCGCGTTGTCGTGGATCTGCTCCTCGATCCTGCGCACATTGCGCGGTGTGAACGCCGAGCTGATCAACCGCCGGTAGGTGGTGTGCTCGGGCGGATCCATCATGAGGAAGAACGTGGCGAACTTCTGCATCTCGGCAGGCATCGGGTCCAGCGCCACACCCCGAGTCGAGGTGAACAGATGCGGGTTCTGGCTGACGAACTGCAGATCGGCACGCCGCGTCACCGCCCAGAATCCGGGCTCCTCCAGATCGAAAAGGGTCGGTAGCGGCGGATGCCAGCTCAATCCGTCCAGCGCCCTCAGCTGGGCGAAAGTCTGATCCCGAACGTCGAAGGGCTGACTCCAGAATCCGTGCGACGTGATGTCGAACGGACTGTATTCGCGTGCCCGCGGGGCGCTGGCGACTGTCACGGCGATTCCCTCCTGGGGCTGGCGACGGCGATGTCGCGACAGAGATGAGCGTGACAGTACGAAGATAATTTGTAAAGCTGATGCCATGTCCCAGGTGACCACGCGTGAGCGGATCCTCGCCGCCACCGCCGAGGTGCTGGGCAACTACGGGATGACCAAACTCAGCCTGTCGGAGGTCGCGCTGCAGGCGGGTGTGTCCCGTCCCACGTTGTATCGATGGTTCGCCTCCAAGGAGGACCTGCTCGACGCCTTCGTCATCTGGGAGCGCAAACACTACGAGCGGGCGATCGCCAGGATCAGCGCCGAGTTACCCAGCGAGGAAAGGCTCGACGCCATCCTGCGGATCATCGTCGATTATCAGAGCTCCTACCCTGGTCTGCGCATGGTGGACATCGAACCGGCACAGGTCATCACCCGGCTGGCACAGTTCATCCCGCTGATGCGCGAATGGCTGGAACGACTGACCTCGGGCAAACACGCCGATGTCGCAGCGGCCACAGCGGTGCGCGTCGCCATCTCGCACTATCTGGTCCGCAGCGATGACGAAGCCGACTTCCTGGACCAGTTGCGGCACGTTGCCGGCGTGGACAATGGACACGGTGACTGACAGCACCGACCGCATCGCCGATCTGACCACCGCCGAACAAGCCGCCCTCGGCAGCGGAGCCACCTTCTGGACCACCAAGACGATCGGCAGCATCCCGGCGATCGTGCTGACCGACGGTCCGCACGGCGTGCGCAAGCAGTCCGGCAGCGGTGGCGATCACGTCGGCATCGGTGACAGCGAACCGGCCACCTGCTTCCCGCCGGCAGTCGCGCTCGGCCAGTCCTGGGACCCCGAGTTGGTGGCCCGCGTCGGTGCCGCCCTCGGCGCCGAGGCCCGGGCCCTCGGTGTGCAGGTGCTGCTCGGCCCCGGCGTGAACATCAAGCGAGATCCCCGCTGCGGCCGCAACTTCGAGTACTACTCCGAGGATCCACACATCTCCGGGGTCCTCGGCGCTGCGTGGGTACGCGGACTGCAGAGCCGCGGAGTCGGCGCATCGGTGAAGCACTTCGCGGCGAACAACGCCGAGGACGACCGGATGCGCGCGAGTTCGCAGGTCGACGAACGCACGCTGCGCGAGATCTACCTGCGCGCGTTCGAACACATCGTCACCCGCGTGCAGCCCTGGACGGTGATGTGCTCCTACAACCGGATCAACGGGGTGTACGCCGCCGAGAACGACTGGTTGCTGACCACCGTGCTACGCGACGAATGGGGATTCGACGGCGTCGTCGTCAGCGACTGGGGCGCGGTGCGCGACCGGGTGGCCGCGGTGGCTGCGGGTCTGGATCTGGAGATGCCGGCCACGGGCGGCGTGACCGATGCCGAACTGACGGCCGCCGTCGACGCCGGCACGCTGGATCCGGCCGTCGTCGCACGCGCCGCCGAACGGGTGGCGCGACTCGTCGACCGGGTGTCCGAACACAGTGACAGCGCAGTTTCTTTCGATGCCGACGAGCATCACGAACTGGCCAGGGCGGCGGCCGCACGCTCGATCGTGTTGCTCAAGAACGACGATGATCTGCTGCCGCTGGCGCCGGCGTCCTCCATCGCGGTGATCGGCTCCCTGGCCACCGCGCCGCGGTATCAGGGCGGCGGCAGTTCACACGTCAAGCCGACCCGACTGGACATCCCGCTCGACGAGATCAAGGCCCGCGGCGGTCAGGTCAGCTTCTGCGACGGCGTCACACCCGAGACGCTGGAAGCCGCGCGCGCCGCCGACACCGCCGTGGTGTTCCTCGGCCTGCCCGCCGATGCGGAGTCCGAGGGCTTCGACCGCACCCATATCGACCTGCCCGACGAGCAGGTGCAACTGCTCGCGGCGGTGGTGCAGGCCCAGCCGCGGACCGTGGCGGTGCTCGCGCACGGCGGCGTGGTGCGGCTGGATACCGTCGCCGAACTGGCACCGGCCATCATCGATGCCGCCCTGCCCGGACAAGGCGGCGGCGCGGCCATCGCCGATGTGCTGTTCGGCGCGGTCAACCCGTCGGGCCGGCTCACCGAGACGGTTCCGGCTCGGCTGCAGGACAGCCCCGCCTACCTGAACTTCACTCCCGAGGACGGTCAGATCCGCTACGGGGAACGGATATTCGTGGGTTACCGCTGGTATGACGCCCGCGAACTGGCGGTCACGTTCCCGTTCGGGCACGGGTTGTCCTACACCAGCTTCGAGTATGCCGATCTGGAGGTGCGACAGGGCACCACGGCGCTGACGGTCCGGTTGACGGTGCGCAACACCGGAACCCGCACCGGCCGCGAGGTGGTGCAGATCTACGCCGGGCTGCCCGGTGCCCGGGCGTCTCGGCCGACGCGGTGGCTGGTCGGCTTCGGGGATGTGACGCTACCGCCGGGTGAGAGCCGCACCGTCGAGATCACCGTGGAGCGCGCCGAACTCGCCTACTGGGACGTCGACACGACGCGGTGGACCATCGAATCCGGTGAGTACGAGCTGTGGGCGGCGGCCTCCTGCCGCGACCTACGGCTGCAGACCACCGTGACCATCGACGGCGATGAGAGGACGACACCGTTCACCGTCGACTCGACGCTGGGCGAGTTGTTGGCCGATCCGGTGGCCGCACCGATGCTGGCCGAGGCGATGGCCGACGCAAGCCCCGGCAGCGCCGGACTGGGCACCGACATGATGCGCATGCTCGCCTCCATCCCGGTCGGCCGAATCACCTCGTTCAGTGGCGGCGTGGTGAGCCTGGAGCAGGTGGCCGAGCTGCTGGAGACCATCAATCGTCAGCGGTCCTGAGCCAATTCGGCGCGGATCTGCGCGGTGTGCTCGCCGAGTTCGGGCGCGGGGCCGCGCGGCCGCCACGGTGTCGCGGAGAAGTCGGCCGGCGTGGCGACCATGGGCGTGCTCGAATCCCCCTGTCCTACATCGACGATGCCGCCTGCGGCGTAGAACTGCTCGTCGGCGAGCACATCATCCAGCGAGTTGACCGGGGACCAGAAGAAGTCCGGTTCGGCGGCAAACAGCGCCTCCCAGTCGGCCAACGCCCGGGTGGCGAAGATGGCGTCGAGTTCGGCGATGATCTCGCGAGCGTGGGCGAACCGGTCCCGCGGCGTCGGGTAACGGGTCAGCCATTCGTCGCGATCGACCACGCGGCACAGCGACGGCCAGTGCCGGGCGACATCGAGACCGACGATCCAGAATCGTCGACCGTCACCGGCGGCGTAGTTGTTCATGCACGGGTTGCCCATCGTCTCGCGCTGCCCGATGGCCACCTGCTGGCCGGTCATCAACACCGTGTTCAGATCGAAGGCGACCGTGTAGGCGCCCTGACGGTACAGCGAGGTCGTGACCAATTGTCCTGTGCCGGTGCGGTTCCGGGCCAGCAAGGCAGCGCACAACGCCGCCGCCAGCGTCATCCCGGCGGAATGGTCGCCCATGCCGCCGCGCTGGAACGGCGGGGTGTCGCCCGGACGGGTCAGCAGGTCGGCGATACCGGCGCGCGCCCAGAAGGCGGCGACGTCATAGGCGGCGCGGTCGGCATCCGGACCCTCGGTCCCGTAGCCGGTGATCAGGCCGTAGACCAGGCGCGGATTGGCTGCGGCCACCGTGGTGAAGTCCAGTCCGAGCCGGGTCAGCGCCGCGGGCCTGATGTTGGTGAGGAAGACGTCGGCCGTGCCGAGCAGGTCGGCGGCGGTGCGCCGGTCATCTTCGGAAGCCAGGTCCAGCACGATGCTGCGCTTGGAACGGTTGTCCATCTGGAACGGCGGGTTCGCGGCCGGGCCCAGGTCGGCGTCCAGGCCCAGCATCCGGCCGAAGGCGCGGGCCGGGTCGCCGCCCGGAGGTTCGATCTTGATGACATCGGCGCCCCAGTCGGCCAGGATGGCGCCCGCCGCGGGCGCGGCCACCCAGACGCCGAGTTCGATCACCCGGAAGCCCTCCAGGGGTCCCGCCATGACGCATCCTTCCGTTCGGGCTTTACAAATCGTCTTAGATTTGTAAGCTTGCACGATGCCTCCGCAGGTCAGCAGCGTTGCTCCGATATTCGGTCTGGCAGCCCACCTGGGCCGCGGAGTGCAACGTATCGCAACCGACGCGGTGTGCGGCCGCACCCGCGGGTTCCCGCGTCGCATCGCCGATCTGGATGCGGCGTTCCTGTCCGGCCTGCTGGGCCGCGATATCACCTCGGTCACCCGCCTCGACGGTGACGCCGGCACCTCATCACGCGCCCGCCTCGCCCTCACCGGCGACGACGCGCCGGCCTCGGTGTTCGTGAAGATGCCCGCCGAGACGGCGGCGACGCGGTTGATGGGCGAGTTGGGCCGGCTGGCCGACACCGAGGTCCGCTTCTACCGCGAACTCGCCGGCGGTCTCACCGATGTCCCCCGTTGCCACGGCGCTCGCTTCGATCCGGTGACGGGGCGGTTCGTGCTGGTGCTGGAGGATCTCGACGGTTGTGAGTTCCCCGACACTTTGCACCCGCTGAGCATCGACCGCGCCGCGCTCGTCGTCGAATTGCTGGCGCGGGTGCACGCGAGCTTCTGGGAACGGGCCGACCGCCACCGCTGGGTGTATTCGGCCTCCGGTGACGTGACCTCGCTGCTGACCGGCACGCTGGCCAACGCGTCGATGCGCCGCCTCGTCGACCGGACGGCGATCCCCGTCGACTCGGGCCAGTTCATCATCGACAACTACCGCGCCGCGGCCACGCTGATCGACACCGGACCGCATACCGTCATGCACGGTGATGCGCATCCGGGAAATGTGTTCTTCCGCAATGGAAAAGCCGGGCTGCTGGACTGGCAGGCGGTGCGCCGCGGGCACCCGTCACGCGAGCTGTCCTACACCTTGATCACCAGTATGACGACAACGGACCGGACGGCGGTTCAATGCGATCTGCTCGATGTCTACCGCACCGCTCTGGCCGCCGCGGGCGGACCGGACCTGGAGCGCGACGAGCTGTGGCTGCGCTATCGCCAGGCCGCGTTGTACGCCTATATCGCGACGTTGATCACGGCCGGGATGGGCGGCATGCAGGACGACGGTATCGCGCTGGAGGGGCTGGATCGCGCGGTGGCGGCACTGGCCGATCTCGACACGGTCTCGGCCTTACGCGCCTCTTTGTGATGCGACAGGACTTACCATCGGTTACGTGAACAAGCCCCTGCCCGCCCAGACCGAGGCCGCCGAGGACACCTCGACGCAGCGCCGGATCCTGGCCGCGACGGCCGAGGTGCTGGGACGCAACGGTCAGACCAAGCTGAGCCTGTCCGAGGTCGCACTACAGGCCGGGGTGTCCCGGCCGACGCTGTACCGCTGGTTCGCCTCGAAGGAAGAGTTGTTGCGCGCCTTCGGCAAGTACGAGCGAGAGATGTTCGACACCGGTATCAGCACCGCGACCGCCGGTCTGCGTGGCACCGAGAAGCTCGATGCGGCACTGCGATTCATCGTCGAGTACCAGCAGGCGTACTCCGGTGTCCGGGTCGTCGACATCGAGCCCGAGGTCGTCATCGCCCAGCTCGGCCATGTGATTCCGGTCATGCGGGCGCGGCTGCTGAAACTGCTCAGCGGCGCCAACGCCAACGTGAAGGCGGCCACCGCGATCCGCGTCGCGATATCGCATTACATTGTGCGCAGCGACGACGACGGACAGTTCCTGGCCCAGCTGCGTCACGCCGTCGGGATCAAGTAGCCGATTCGGCCCAAGGGGCTGACACTGCACGCCCGATTTGTAATGCTGAGCAGATGACCAGCGTGCAGGACGAAACGGGCGTACTGGCCGGCGATGAGCGGATGCTGATCGACGGCGAACTACAACACACCGCCGGCGGCGGGATGTTCGACGTCATCCACCCGGCCAGCGAGCAGATCGCCGGTCGGGCCACCGACGGCACGGTCGACGATATGGCGCGCGCGGTCGGCGCCGCTCGTCGCGCCTTCGACGAGACGGACTGGTCCCGCGATCTGGAGTTCCGCTACCACTGCCTGACGCAGCTGCACGAGGCGTTCGAACGCAACAAGGAGCGGCTGCGTCGCGTCCTGGTCACCGAGGTGGGCTGCCCGGTGAAGGTGACCGGCAGCCAGATCGAGAGCCCGATCGAGGAGGTCCGACACTGGGCCGAGCACGGCAGGGCTTTCGAGTATCTGGCCGACAACGGGGTGCACGACACCCCGCTGGGCCCGGCCCGGCGCAAGATCCACTACGAGCCGGTGGGTGTCGTCGGCGCGATCACCCCGTGGAACGTGCCGTTCTATCTCAACGTCGCCGAGACCGTGCCCGCCCTGATGGCCGGTAACACCGTGGTACTCAAGCCCGCACAGCTGACCCCGTGGTCGGGCACCGAGTATGGGCGCATCGTTGCCGACGAGACCGATATCCCACCCGGGGTGTTCAATGTGGTGGTCAGCAATGCCAACGTGGTCGGTGCCGCGCTGTCGGCCGACCCGCGCGTCGACATGATCACCTTCACCGGGTCGACCGCGACCGGCCGGGCGATCCTGGCCGCCGGTGCCGCGACGGTGAAGAAGACCCTGCTGGAGCTGGGCGGTAAGTCCGCGCACATCGTGCTCGACGACGCCGACTTCACCATGGCCCTGCCGATGGCGGCGCTGATGGCGTGTGTGATGTCCGGCCAGAGCTGCATCCTGCCGAGCCGGATCCTGTTGCCGCGCAGTCGTTATGACGAGGGTATCGCGATCATGAAGGCGATGATGGAGAATTTCGCGGTCGGCGATCCGTGGGACCCGGCCAACATGCAGGGCCCGCAGATCAGTGAGACGCAGCGACAGAAGGTGCTCGGCCTGGTGGCACGCGCCGTGGACGACGGGGCCCGACTGGTCACCGGCGGTGGCGTGCCCGAGCACCTGCCCATCGGCTACTACACCCAACCCACCCTGCTGGCCGATGTCGACCCGGATTCCGAGATCGCCCAGGAAGAGGTGTTCGGACCGGTGCTGGCGGTGATCCCCTACGACACCGACGAGCAGGCCATCGCGATCGCGAACAACTCGATCTACGGACTGTCCGGCGAGGTGTCCGGCGGCGATCTGGAGCGGGCCTTCCGGGTCGCGACGCGGATGCGCACCGGCAACGTCACCATCAACGGCAAGAGCCACTTCGGCATCGGCAGCCCGTTCGGCGGCACCAAACAGAGCGGGCTGGGCTACCGCAACGGCGCCGAGGGCTACAAGGAATACCTCGACGCCAAGACCATCGGCATGCCCGACTCCCCGCCGAACTGAACAAACGGGCGCCGAAGTGCGAGAAGAACCGGACAAAACGTCAATCTCGGCGGCGGGTTTCGCCGAACGAAAGGCCTAACCCTCGGCGGCCAATTGCCCACAGGCGGCGGCGATCTCGCGGCCCCGGGTGTCGCGCACGGTGCACGACACACCCTTGGCCTGCACGCGCCGGACGAATTCACGCTCGACCGGTTTGGGACTGGCGTCCCATTCACTGCCCGGAGTCGGGTTCAGCGGGATCAGGTTCACGTGCACCAGCGGACCGAGCTTGCTGTGCAGCTTCTTGCCCAGCAGGTCTGCGCGCCACGGCTGGTCGTTGACATCGCGGATCAGCGCGTACTCCACCGACACCCGACGGCCGGTGACGTCGGCGTAGTACCGCGCGGCGTCGAGCACCTCGTCCACCTTCCAGCGGTTGTTCACCGGGACCAGCGTGTCGCGCAGCTCGTCGTCGGGGGTGTGCAGTGACAACGCCAGGGTCACACCGAGCCGCTCGTCGGCCAGCTTGCGGATCGCCGGTGCCAGCCCGACGGTGGACACCGTCACCGACCGTGCGCCGATCCCGAAACCCTCAGGGGGCGCGGCAATGATGCGCTTGACGGCGGCAACCACCCGGTTGTAGTTGGCCAGCGGCTCCCCCATGCCCATGAAGACGATGTTGGACAGCCGCCCGTCGTGTTCGTTGCGCATGGCCGCCGAGGCCGCGCGCACCTGTTCCAGGATCTCGGCGGTCGACAGGTTGCGTTGCAGCCCACCCTGCCCCGTCGCGCAGAACGGGCACGCCATGCCGCAGCCGGCCTGCGATGAGATGCACACGGTGTTGCGCTGCGGATAGCGCATCAGCACCGATTCGAAGGTGGTGCCGTCGAGCGCGCGCCACAACGTCTTTCGGGTCTCCCCGGCATCGCACTGGATCTGCTTGGCCGGGGTGATCAAGGCCGGGAACAGCGCCTCGGCCACCTCGTCGCGGACGGCGGCCGGGAGATCGGTCATCTCGTGCGCATCGGCGCTCAACCGGCCGTAGTAGTGGTTGGCCAGCTGCTTGGCCCGGAACTTCGGCAGCCCGAGTTCGGCGACGGCCGCAACCCTGCCGTCGGCGTCGAGATCGGCCAGGTGCCGCGGCGGCAGTGCGCGTCGCGGTGCTTCGAAGACCAGTTCCTGCTTCATGTTCGGCTCCAGTATCAGGCTTGTTCGGCAAGAACGTCACGGACGGTCTGCTCGACGGCGTCCAGTACGGCGGGGTCCATCCCGGTGCGACCACGCACGAACACCGAGGCGCGGTTGCCCGGCGGCAGACCCTCGGCCGGGCACAGTCCGTCGGGCAATCGACCGATCATCGGCAGCAGCGCGACCCCCAGGCCCGAGCGCACGGCCGCATACAGGCCCGACAGGTCGGCCGATTCCGCGGCGATGCGGTAATCGGTGCCCAGCCGCTCCAACGTCGCGAAGGTGGGTTCGCGCAGAGTGCACGGTTCGGAGAACATCACCACGGGAAGCGGCTGTCCCGCCGAGAACTCGAAGTTACGGCTGGACACCCATTTGAGCACCAGCATCCCGGAGGCGTGGGCCGGGTCCAGACCGGAGCCGTCCAGCATCACCGCCAGATCGACGTGCCCGTGTTCGATCGCATCGGCGAGCATGACATTGCGGTCCAGCCGGAACCGCAGCCGCCAGTCCGGCAACCGCTGCCCCAGTGCCGTGGTCAGTCCCGGCAGCATGACATCGGCGCCGTGCTCGGTGGCCCCGATCAGCAGGACGCGTTCCTCGGCGGCTCCCAGATCGGCCAGCGCGGCATCGTGGGCAGACAGGATGGTGCGCGCATGTCCCAGCAGGCGGTGGCCCAGTTCGGTGAAGGCGACGCCACGGCCGGACCGCTCGACGACCGGACCGCCGACGACGGCCTCGATGCGTCGGACATGCTGACTCACCGCGGACTGTGTCATGTGCAGCACCGCGGCCGCGCGGTGAAACCCGCCACAGTCGGCCACGGCCACCACGCTGCGCAGCGGCGCGATGTCGAGGACCTGACCCATGCCGCCAAGGTACTCCGATCAGCGACAACGATCAAAAATCGGAGAATTCCCAGGATCGCAAGAACGCTGATCACTGACCGATCAGCATCGTCGATCAATCGCGATTGCCGATATTCGTTGGACCGCGACGTGCCGCGGCCCGCACGATGAGATCCATGACGCCGACCCGGATGCCGCTGCGCACGGCGACTGCCGTCACGTTCTTCTATGCCCTCGGCTATCCGATCGGCAACATCGCCGTCCATGCCCTGTCGCCGATGGCGGTGCTGGCCCTCCGGTTCGGGTTGGCCGGGCTGATTCTCGGCATCTGGGCGCTGGCCACGCGGGTCAAGATCCCGACCGGGCGCACCTTGGCCCATGTCGCGGTGGCCGGTCTGTTGATGCAGGCCGTGCAGTTCTGCGCGCTGTACTTCGCCATCCAGCGAGGCGCGCCCGCGGTGTTGTGCGCGGTGGTCATCGCGATGAACCCGGTGGCCACGGCGCTGCTGGCGGCGGCCTTCCTGAAGGACCGCCTGACCCCCGGCCGGGTCGTCGCGCTGATGCTCGGGGTGGCCGCGGTCCTGGCGGCGTGCGCGACCCGCCTGATCGCGACCGGCGGCGTGGATCCCGTGGTGGGCCTGCTGCTGGTCGCGTTGCTCGGCCTGGCCGCGGGCGGGGTGTATCAGCAGCGCTTCTGTGCCGATGTCGACTTCCGGGCGTCCACCTCGGTGCAGAATCTCGTGGCGTTCGTGCCGGCGCTGGCCCTGACGCTGGCGACGCCGGTCGAGGTCCACGATGCCACCCGGGCCGTCCTGGCGGTGGCCGGTGTGGTGCTACTCAATGCCGTGATCGGGGTGTCGATGTACGTCCGCGCCATCAATCTGCACGGCGCCTCGTCGGTCGCCATGCTGTTCTGCGTCATTCCGGCGGTCGCCGGCGTGATGTCGTGGCTGATGCTCGGCGAACGCGTCGACCTCGGGATCGGGATCGGCCTCGTCCTCGGCGCGCTGGCCTGCTGGCTGAACGCCCGGTCAGGCAAGCAGCGTCAGCACGAGCCAGCCGATGACGGCGGCCGGCAGCATGGCGTCGATGCGGTCCATGATGCCGCCGTGACCCGGTAGCAGCGTGCCCATGTCCTTGATGCCGAGATCGCGCTTGACCTGAGATTCCACCAGGTCACCCAGCACACCGGTGATGACCAGCAGGATACCGAGCGGCACACCGATCCAGGCGGGCTTGTCCATCAGGACGGCGACCGAGAACACCGCCGCGCCGGTGCCGAAGACCAGCGAGCCGCCGAGGCCCTCCCAGGACTTCTTCGGGCTGATGGCCGGGGCCATCAGATGCTTCCCGAACAGCACCCCGGCGACGTATCCGCCGATATCGGCGAAGACGACCGTGGCGATGACCGTGAACACCCGCACGCCGCCGTCGTCGGCGAAGATCAGCAGCGCGGTGAACGCCGCGAACAACGGCACCCAGGTCGCCAGCAGCACCGACACGGCGATATCGCGAAGGTAGTTGATCGGCTGCTGATTCAGGCCCTGCCCCAGCAATCGCCACACCATGGCGACGACGATGGTGGCCGCGTAGGCGCCCAGCATGCCGGTGGCGCCGTAGGGCCAGGTCAGCCAGATCATCGCCTGACCGCCGAGCAGCAGCGGGATGGTGGGCAGCGCGAAACCCTGTTCGCGCAGTCGCCGGATCACCTCGTGGGTGGCGATCGCGATCGCCACCGCCAACAGCGGCAGCCACCACAGCGGCGCGAACAGCAGCGTGCCGATGGCCAGACCGCCCAGCGCGACGCCGACGGCAATGGCCGCGGGCAGGTCACGGCCTGCGCGCGATTGTTTTTTGGGTGGTTCGGCGTCTACCACGGGACTGCCCTGCTGAAAGGTCATCAGACCTCCAACAGCTCGCCTTCTTTGTGCTTGACCAGCTCGTCGATCTGCGTCACGTACTGCCCGGTGGTCTTGTCGAGGTCCTTCTCGGCACGCCCGACCTCGTCCTCGCCGGCCTCGCCGTCCTTCTTGATCCGGGCCAGCTCGTCCATGGCCTTGCGGCGGATGTTGCGTACCGACACCTTGGCGTCCTCGCCCTTGGACTTGGCCTGCTTGACCAGTTCCCGCCGGCGCTCCTCGGTGAGCTGCGGGATGGAGATGCGGATGACGCTGCCGTCGTTGGACGGGTTGACCCCGAGGTCGGAATTGCGGATGGCGTCCTCGATGGCCTTGAGCTGATTGGCCTCGTACGGCTTGATGACCACCAGCCGCGCCTCGGGGACGTTGATGCTGGAGAGCTGGGTGATCGGGGTCGGCGAACCGTAGTAGTCGATGTTCAGTCGGGAGAACATGCCGGGGTTTGCGCGGCCGGTGCGGATCGACGACAGGTCGTCGCGGGCCACCGACACCGCCTTCTCCATCTTCTCCTCGGCATCGAAGAGGGTTTCGTCGATCACGTATCTATCTCCTTAAAGGCGGCGCTCAGCTGGTGACCAGTGTTCCGATCTTCTCACCTGCAACCGCTCGCGCGATATTGCCGTCGGTGAGGAGATTGAACACCAGGATCGGCATGCCGTTGTCCATGCAGAGGCTGAACGCGGTGGAATCGGCCACCTGCAGCCCACGGTCGATCACCTCGCGGTGGGTGATGGCGGTCAGCAGCTCGGCATTCGGATCCTTGCGCGGGTCGGCGGTGAAGACGCCGTCGACGGCCTTGGCCATCAGTACGACCTCCGCGCCGATCTCCAGCGCCCGCTGCGCGGCGGTCGTGTCGGTGGAGAAGTACGGCAGACCCATACCGGCGCCGAAGATGACCACGCGGCCCTTCTCCAGGTGCCGCTGCGCCCGCAACGGGATGTACGGTTCGGCGACCTGCCCCATGGTGATGGCGGTCTGCACCCGGGTGTCGATTCCCTCCTTCTGCAGGAAGTCCTGCAGGGCAAGGCTGTTCATGACGGTGCCGAGCATGCCCATGTAGTCGCTGCGGGTGCGTTCCATGCCGCGCTGCTGCAACTGCGCGCCGCGGAAGAAGTTGCCACCGCCGATGACGACGGCGACCTGCGCCCCGGCGCGCACGACATCGGCGATCTGCCGGGCGACCTGGGCGACCACATCGGGGTCGAGCCCGACCTGCCCGCCGCCGAACATCTCACCGCCGAGCTTGAGCAGAACCCGCTTGTACGCGGGTCGGATGACTCCGGGGCTGGTGCTGGCTGGCTCGGCCATCAGACTCCTTCGATCCCGCGTACACAAATCGGGGTCAATCCTGCCTCATGACGGCGCCCCCACGACTGTCGGGTCGTGGGGGCGCGTCGCGGGCGTCGTGCGGATCAGCCCAGATGTGCCGACAGCAACCAGGCGCCGACGGATTTGAGACCGGTGGGCTCCGAGCGGATGTCGTTGCCGGCGAAGGGTCCGGCCTCGACGATCGCGTCGGGGAAATTGGCGTGGATGCGCGCCGGCCGGATCTCGTCGATCTGCCAGTATCTGCCGACCACCTCGCGCAGTTCGGATTCGGTCACGGCGTTGATCGGCCCGCCCGCGGGCAACGCCGCGGAATCGAACACCAGAACGTGATACGAGGCGCCCGGCGCCGCGGCGCGCACGATCGAGCGCTGGTAGCCCTCGCGCAGTTCCACCGGCATCGAGTGGAACAGCGTCGAATCGATGATCGTGCCGAAGCGCCCGTCATAGCCGCCGAAGTCGCTGATATCGGCGACCTCGAAGGAGGCGGTGGTCAGCCCCCGCTCGGCAGCCTCCGCGCGCGCCATGTCGATGGCCGTCGGCGACAGGTCCAGGCCGACGGTGGTGAATCCGCGAGCGGCCAGGTCCAGCGCGGTGGCGGCCTCACCGCACCCGGCGTCGAGCACCTCGCCGTGCACCTTGCCCGCCTCGATCAGTGCCGCGATCTCGGGCTGTGGCGCCCCGATACTCCAGGGCGGACGCTGCCCCTCGAACTCGGGCGCATCGCCGCGGTAGGCCTGTTCGAACATCTCCTGCGGTACGTCGGTCATGAATCCGGTATATCAACCTCGTTGATATGTGTCAATAATGTGGACATGACTGGGCACCTGGCGGACCAACCGCTCGGCTACCTGCTGCACCGGGCCGCCCTGGCGCTGCGCAACGATGTCACCGCCAACGTCTTGGAACCGCTGAATCTGGCCTTCCCGCAATACATCTGCATGCGCATCCTGTCCAAGGCCCCCGGCAGATCAAATGCCGAGCTGGCGCGCGACCTGGAGGTGTCACCGCAGGCGATGAACATGGTGCTGCGCGCACTTGAGGACCGCGGCCTGGTGTCGCGACCGGCCAGCGCCTCCTCCGGGCGTGCGCTGCCTGCCGAACTCACCCGCGCCGGGCAGGCCCTGCTGCAGCGCACCGACGATGGCGTGCGCGCCGCCGAACGACGGGTGCTCGGGCAGCTCACCGATGACGACCGGCAGGCGCTCAAACGCATCCTGGCCGCCGTCGGCACGGATTAGAGCTGGAACGTCACGCCCGAGGGCTGTTCACCTGGACCGTCGCCGAGCAGTTGGCCCGGCGTGACATCGTTCTTTTCCAGCGATGTGAACAGAAGGCCGACGGTGTCCCCGGCGCCGGCCTCATCGCGCCGCTTGCGGAACGACTCGATACCGTCGACCGTCACCGGCCGACCGCCGACCCACACTTGGTCACCGACCCTCAGTGTTCCGGCGGTGATGGTGCCGGTGACGACGACGCCGCGACGCTGGATGTAGAAGACGTCGTCGACCGGCATGGTGAACATGGGCTCCGACGCTACCGCGACGGTCAGTGCCCGTGGCAGGCTTTCGGCGGTGACGGCGGCAGGTCCAGGGCCGGGTTGCCGTCGAAGAAGCCGACCGGCTTGAGCTTGAATCCGGTGTAGTGACACGGCATCACCGGCCAGTCCTCCGGACAGACGACGTGATGTGCACCGACGGTGTACCAGAGCACCACGTCCGTGTCCTCCAACGGCGCATCGTCGGCGACATATTCGGGCAGGCCCTGTGCGTCGGCCGACTGGTACATGTAGTCGCCGGCGGCGTAGAGCTCCTTGGCGTCGAACTTGGTGACCCAAAGGTTGTGCTGCACGAACCGCGCCCGGTCGTAGATCACCGACCCCTCCTGCACCATCACCGGCACGATGTCCTTGGGCATCAGCTTGTAGCCAACTGGTGAACCGAACTCATTGAGCTTGGACGGGTTGACCACCTTCCAGTACCGTCCGGTCGAGTATTCCCAGTCCCGCGCCCCCTCGGCTTCGGAGGCCACCAGGGTGTCGCGGGTGATCCAGGCATTGTGGTGCGGGTTGAGCGCAGGATCAGGCTCCGGGATCGAATCCACTTCGTAAACACTGTTTCCCGGACCGTCGACACTCATGTCCATCCGGAAGTTGAAGAAGTGCTGATGGTTCGGGCCGTACATGCCCGGTGCCACCATCTTCCCCCAGCGTGGGGTCTCCCCCTCGGCGATCGCGCCGGTGGTCAGCACCCCGGTGAGCTTGACTTCCATCTCGATGGAGGCGTCGTTGTAGAGATACCAGAAGAACCCGTACTCGTAGTTGCCGACGGTGCAGATCATCGAGATGACCAACCGGCGGGACCGGCGCACCTCGACCTCGCCGGTACGGAAATCGGTGTGCTTCCAGGAGATCCCGTAGTCCTCCTCGTGCATGCAGATGGCGTTCGGGATGGTGACGGCGTTGCCGTCGGAATCGTTGACCGTGCCGTCGAAGTAGAAGATCTCACCCAGGCAGTCACAGCCCAGCGTCAGGGGGTTGGCCGAGAATCCCATCCCGACCTCGCCCATGTCGAAGACGTTCTTGTTCCAGTGCGTCGGCGACGAATCACCGTAGGGCACCACCATTTCCGAGAGTGCGGCGCGGTACATGATGGGCCGGACCGTGCCACGGTCGGTGTAGGTGAGCTCGTGCAGCACCAGGCCCTCGCGCGGGTTGAAGCCGACCCGCAGTGCCCACTTCTGCCACGTGACATTCCAGCCGTCGACGGTGAAGCTCGGCCCGTCGGGTTGGGTGATCGCGATCTCCTTGACGTCATCGCGGAAACCGCTGAACGCCGGCCGGTTGTCGGGGCTGAACATGAACTCCGGCGCGTAGTTGCCACCCTTGGTCGGCAACGCCACCGCGCCATGGTCCTCGACGTCGAGCACCGTCATGGTGTCCAGGTCGAAGGTGACGATCAGCCCCTCGACCGGCCGCGCGTAACCGTTTTCTGATGGCGCGGCCCGCATGAAGGTCAACGGACGGCAGATCAACGGCGAGTTGTCGTAGTGGTCCTGCGCACCGTAGTACCCGGCCGGCCACGGATCGATCATGGCCAGGCTGAAGTCGGTGACACCGCGTTTGCGCAGCGCCTCCTGCCAGCGCTCGTCCTTCATCACCGCCTCCTCCACCCCGGTCATGTGCTCGACCAGGTAGGACGGGAAACGACCCGGAACCGCTGACCAGGAGTCGATCACGCGGGCATCGATATCGACGATCGCCTCGTAGACCATCTTCGCCGCAGCGTCGTACATCGTCACGAACGCCTGACGCGGCACATCCTGGCGCCCCGCGAACGTCAGCTCTGCGGCCTTGGCGGGTTCGGCCAGGCTGATCATGACGAACTTCAGCGTCGCTGTGGCGTAGTCGGATCCGGAGATGACGGCGGCCGCCGCCTCGATCTCGGCACCGCTGAGGGGGTCGAGCGGATAGCGCGTGGCACCCTCGGTCAGCTCGGATCCCAGCACGGTGTGCTCCATCGTCATTTGGGCGATTCCTCCTTGTTGAGATCAAACACGGCCAGGTGGGCCAGTGAATCTTCTTGGGATACCTTGCGGGCCGACCGGCGGCCGAAGATGTACACGATCAGGCCGAGCGCAAACATCCCCAGGCTGATGCAGCCCACCCAGGTCATCCAGGTCGCCTGCGGGACGTCCAGCCACGGGGTGACGAACGAGTAGTAGATGCCGCCCGCGGTCGCTGCCGAACCGACGATCACGGTGATCCAGACGCCGACCATTCCGCCGGGGATACGCCAGAACTCCTCGGTGGCGTACCGGTCGGCGTACTTCTTGCGTGCCACCACGACCGGGATCAGGAAGAAGAAACCGGACAGCAGCCACACCGTGGACAGCCCGCCCTGCAGGTACACCGTGACATTGGCCATGCTGCTCTGCGAGTACAGCGTGACCAGAATCAGCGAGGAGATGACACCCTGGATCAGGATGGCGGTCACCGGGTTACGAGTGCGCGGGTTCAGGTGGGTGAAGATCCGCGGCAGGTGACGTTCCAGACCAGACACGAAGATCAGCCGGGAGTAGGCGACCTGATAGGTCATCAACGCGACCACCACGATGAAGGCCAGAATGACGGCCCCGATCTCCATCAGTCCCGGGAAGCCCGCGACATCGAGCATGCCGATCACCCCGGTCACCGGGTCGATCTGGTCACCCGGCAGCGCCATCATGGTACCCAGGGTGGTCAGCAGGTAGATCGCCACCAGCGCCGTCGAACCCCACAGGATCATCCGCGGGCCGCTCTTGCGGACCGACAGGAATTCCGCACCCATGTTGTAGGGCGTCTCGACACCCAGCAGGTAGAGCAGCACGGTGCCGTACAGGAAGCCGGCGACAGCGAAGTTCGGGATGGTTGCCTCGGCCCAGCTGAACGGGGTGGCCGAACCGTTGTTGACGGCGAAGAGCAGGCCGGAGATGAAGATGGTCAGGGTCAGCACGCCGTACACCACGAAGACGATGTTCATGATCTTCTGGTTGGCCGCGAGCTTGGCCAGTGCCAGGCCGATGACGGTCCAAAGGATCACCAGCTGCAGGATGATGCTTGCCGTCAAACCGATTTCGGTGTGGAAGGCCAATAGCAACAGCTGCAGCACGATCGCCGGTGAGGAAGCCGCATTCAGGATCACCGGCACCCAGGACAGGTAACCGCCGATGTAACCCCAGGTCTCTCCCATGGTGCGGGTGGCCCAGATGTACACACCGCCCTGGCCCGGCCACAGGTTGCCGAGCTCGACGACGGCCATACCGGCCGGCACCAGGAAGGTCAGGATGCCCAGCACCCACATCGGGATCGCCGTCCAGCCGCCGCCGGCCATCACCGAGGATCCGGTGATCCAGCAGATGATGAAGACGTAGGCGGCGGTGAGGCCGAACGTCGTCATCACCTTGGGCAGGATCTGTTCGGGGACAAGCTCGGTGGTCATCAACTTGTCGCGGTCGGCGGAGCCGACCATCGGGCCGGAGCCGGCGTTCGGCGCCTCTAATTCTGCAGTCATACGATCTGTCCGTCCTTCATTCGCACGACGCGGCTCGCTTCGTCGGCCACCGCGGGATCATGGGTGCTGGCGACCACGGTGACGCCCAGCGTCGAGCACAGGTCGCGCAGCATGCGCACCACCGTCTCCCCCGTACGGTGATCCAGATTGGCCGTCGGCTCGTCGGCCAGGACGAGCGTCGGGTTGCTGATCAGCGAGCGCGCGATCGCGGTGCGCTGCTGCTCGCCCCCGGACATCTTGGTCGGCTGATGATGCACACGGTGCCCGAGGCCGACGATCTCCAGGAGCTCGGTGGCTCGCTTGCGCAGCGCCTTGCGGTCATACGGCTCGAACATCAGTGGCAATTCGACATTTTCGACCGCGGACAGGAAGGGGATCAGGTTGTAGCTCTGGAAGATGAAGCCGATGGTGTCGTGCCGCAAAGCCGCGAACTGGCTCTCGGTGAGCGTGCCGGTGTCCTGGCCGGCGACCGACACCCTCCCCTTGGTCGGCCGGTCCAGTCCGCCCATGATGTTGAGCAGGGTCGACTTGCCACTACCGCTGGGTCCCATCAGGCAGACGAATTCACCCGGCATGACCTGGAGTTCAACGGCGATGAGGGCCTTGACCACCTCGTCGCCGAGCTTGTGCAGTTTCCAGACATCGGAGATGTCGACGACGGGAGCGGCTTTGGTCGCCGCGGCGGGTTCGAGCGCTGTTTCGTCGATGGCGGTCATGGTTATCCTCCGCTGCTCAGTGATCGGATCGGGGGCCGCGAGGCGGCATTCCAACTGGGGACGATGCTGGTGGCCAGGGCCGCGACGATGCTGACGAGCACCGCGACGGCGGCACCCGCGGCCAGCCCGGCCGGGTCGACACCGGTCGGTGCGAGTCCGACGACACCCAAGACGGCGCCGGCGACCGCGGCCAGTGCCGCGCCGCCGACCGCGCCGAGGACGGCGGCCAGCACCGGTTCGACCAGTAGCGCGGCGACCACCGGGCCGCGACGAATTCCATTGGCGCCCAGCACACCCAGTTCACGGGTGCGGGTGGCCACGGTACGGGTGGTGGCGACGGCCACCTCGACCACACCGACCAGCAGGACGGTCACCGCGATCAGCACGACCGCCGCGCCGATCTCGTCGGCGTTGCCCAGCGCCGCGGACTGGGCGTGGATGCCCTCGGACATGCCGAAGACGATGACCACCAGGAAGGCACCGGTGGCGGTGGTGACGGCGGGCAGGATCATCTCGCGCAGGCGGCGCCGCGCGGACAGCCAGCCGTAGCTCAGACCGTATCTCATCGGGGTCTTCTCCTCTTCGCGCAGGCGCTCATCGGTCTCCCAGCAGGTCGACCGGCCGCCGCTGCAACAGTCGGTGCACCGGCACCAGCGCACCGACGATGGCCATGGCGGGGATGAATGCGGCGACCATCCCGGCGGCCTGCGCCCACGCGGTCAACGTGGCGATCTGCGGAATCACCAGGGCCACTGCGGCTCCCGCAGCCAGCACGCCGACGATATAGGCGGTCAGGAAGGCGATGCCCGATTCGACGAGGAAGAAGTACAGCACCTCGTCGGCCAACCCGATGCTGCTCATGATGCCGAACTCACGCTTACGCTCGGCGACCGCCGCCAGGAAGGACGACACCGCAATGACGAATCCGAGGATCAGGCCGATGGTCGAGATGACCCCGAGTGTGGAACTGGTGACCTTGCCGGAGAACAGCGCGGAGAACTTCTGGTCGAAGGTCAGCGGTCCCGATCCGCCGACCGTGTCGTAGATCAGGCCGGGGCCGGCAGCCTCGGGTTGTACCGACGGATCGGCCGTCGCCGGCAGGCCGGTGGCCGCGCCGAACTCCTTGGCCAGGTCACGTCGGTGTTCCTCACCGGGCGGGGCCGACACCGTCCACCAGCCGTTCTCCCCGACCAGCGATCGGGCCAGATCGGTTGACACGGTGATGGATTGACCGGTTCCCTCGATCGCGGCGGTGAGCGGTTGCCCGGCGATCTCGATGACGGCGCCGGCGGTGATGCCCAGCCGGTCGGCCGCCGCCGCACCGACTGCTGCCTGACCGGTGGTCGCGGTGTCGGCGCCGCGCAGCGATACGGTGGCGCCGTCGACGGTGGTCGTGCCCGACAGCGTGCGTACCGCGGTCCATCCGGTCGGTGCGGCGAAGGTGGGTGCGGGACCGTCGGCGATCAGCGCCTCGGCATCGGGTTCGAAGTGCACACCGGCGGCGGGCACCACCCACAGCTGGGCGTCACCGAGGACGTCGGTGACCGAATCCGCGCCGGTTATCGCGAAACTCGCCGATATGGTGCGCACGACGGTGACACAGGCGATCGCCAATGCGATACCGAGGACAGCGAGCACAAAGCGTTCCGGGCGTCGTCGGATGTTCGCGACCGCGAATCGGACAAGGCACCCGAAGGTGTTTCCCGATGTGCGGGCGATCTCCGGTGACCGAACGATTGTGGGTGCGAGGGGCTCCACGCAGAGAATGTTGAGCGCACCGTGTTTCGTCGAACGCGACTTCTCGTATCGGCAGCGTTACGCGGCTCCGTTTGCGATTACGACAACATGTCTTGGCCGCAACGGATTTCGTCGAGTTTCAGTCCTGGATGCGTGCGAAGGGACTGGCCTGCTCGAGTTCGAAAGCCAGTTCCAACAGCGTGCGCTCGTTGCCCGGTGCCGCCGCGAACATTGCACCGATCGGCATACCGTCCGCAGAACGACTGAGCGGCAACGAGATCGCCGGGTCGCCGGTGACGTTCTGCAACGGCGTGAACGCCACCCAGTCGATCAGCCGGTCGATGATCTGTTGGTAGTCCGCGGTCGGGTCGAGATGCCCGATCCGTGGCGTGGTGTCGGCCAGTGTCGGCATGAGCAGCACGTCGTAGGTGTGGGCCAGCCGCGCGGTGATCCGGCGGATGCGCGACAAGCGCGCGATTATCATTGGCATGCGGTGCAGGTTGCGCCCGGCCAGTTGCTCCAGTCCGCGGGTCAAATTGTCCAGCCGGTCCCGGTCGAAGCTCGGACCGAAGGTCCGCTTGCCACCGCGCACCAGCGCATAGGCCAGCAGCGACCAGTACCGCAGGAAATCGTTCATGAACGACGCCGGGATCGGATTGCTGATCACGCTGACCCGGTGCCCGAGGCCCTCCAGCAGCGCCGCGGTTTTCATGGTCGCCTCGCAGACTTCCGAACTGGCCTCGCGCGCAATCGATTCCGTGGTGACGGCGATATGCAGCCGGCGCGTTCCCGGGCCGGTCACATTGCCGATGGCCGGCAGCTTCGGGTTGCGGTAGAGCAACTCCATCTCCCGGTAGAAGGCCGCGGTGTCGCGCACCGATCGGGTCACCACGCCGTTGGCCACGATGCGTAGCGGCATCTGGCGCATCTGCCTGTCCAAAGGCAACCGACCGCGGGTCGGCTTCAGCCCGACCAGCCCGTTGCAGGCGGCCGGGATGCGGATCGAGCCGCCGCCGTCATTGGCGTGCGCGAGCGGCACCACACCGGCCGCCACGAACGCACCTGATCCCGACGAGGACGCCCCCGCGGTGTAGTCGGAATTCCATGGGTTACGCACCGCCCCCAGCCGGGGATGCTCGGCCGACGCACTGAACCCGAACTCCGAGAGCTGGGTCTTGCCGAGCGCGACCAGTCCGGTGCCCAGATAGGCGCGCGCGAAGTCGCCGTTGCTCGGTGCCGGGCGCGGGATCCACGCGTCGGTGCCGTCCATTGTCGGCATGCCCGCGACGTCGGCGTTGTCCTTGACGAACGTCGGCACCCCGGCGAAGAACCCGCCGCGGTCGTGCGCGGTGCGGGCCCGGTCGAAGGCCCGGTATGCCAGCGCGTTCAGCTGCGGGTCGACCTTCTCGGCGCGGGCGATCGCGGCGTCGATCAACTCGGCGCGTGAGACGGCGCCGGCGCGCAGCGCGGCGGCCATACCCACCGCGTCGAGGTCTGCCAGAGCGTCGTCACCGAAAGCGTGGATACGTGCCATGGCCCGACGGTACCAGCACGTACCACCTGGTGGCGGCGTTTTCGCCGCGCAAAAAGCCCCGCATCGCAAGAGGCGATGCGGGGCTCTTCGGTGGTGTGGGCTAGGCCTGGCCGACCTCGAAACGGACGAACCGGGTCACGGTCACACCGGCCTCGTCGAGCAGCGCCTTGACGGTCTTCTTGTTGTCGGACACCGACGGCTGATCCAGCAGCACGACATCCTTGTAGAAGCCGGTCACGCGACCCTCCACGATCTTGGGCAGCGCCTGCTCGGGCTTGCCCTCGGCCTTGGCGGTCTCCTCGGCGATGCGACGCTCGTTGGCGACGATGTCCTCCGGCACGTCCTCACGGGTGAGGTACTTGGCCTTCAGCGCGGCGATCTGCAGTGCGACCGCGTGCGCGGCGCTCTTGTCGTCGCCGGTGTACTCGACCAGCACGCCCACGGCCGGCGGCAGATCCGCGGCGCGCTTGTGCAGGTAGGTCGAGACCTGGCCGTCGAAGTAGGCGACGCGGCGCAGCACGAGCTTCTCGCCGATCTTGGCCGACAGGTCGGCGACGGCCTGCTCGACGGTCGAATCGCCCAGCTTGGCGGCGTTGAGCGCCTCGACGTCGTTGGCCTTGGCCTCCAGTGCCGCGGCCACGATCGCATCGGCCAGCCCCTGGAACTCGGCGTTCTTGGCGACGAAGTCGGTCTCGGAGTTGAGCTCGATCAGCACGCCGTCCTTGGCGGCCACCAGGCCCTCGGCGGTGGCGCGCTCGGCGCGCTTACCGACATCCTTGGCACCCTTGATGCGCAGCAGCTCGACGGCCTTGTCGAAATCGCCGTCCGATTCGGCCAGCGCGTTCTTGCAGTCCATCATGCCTGCGCCGGTCAGCTCCCGCAGTCGCTTGACGTCGGCAGCGGTGTAGTTAGCCATATGAAGCGTTCTCCTGGAATTAAGAAGCGTCGGTGGTGTTCTCGGCAGCTGCAGCGCCGTCCGCGGTACCGGTGGTGGCACCGGCCAGCAGTTCCTGCTCCCACTCGGCGAGCGGCTCGGCGGCCTCGGCTGCCTCGGTCTTGCCGGCACCCGAACGGGCCTGCAGGCCCTCGGCGACCGCGGAGGCGATCACCTTGGTCAGCAGTGCGGCCGAACGGATGGCGTCGTCGTTACCCGGGATCGGGTAGTCGACCAGGTCGGGATCGCAGTTGGTGTCCAGGATCGCGATGACCGGGATGTTCAGCTTGCGAGCCTCTGCGACGGCGAGGTGCTCCTTGTTGGTGTCGACGACCCAGATGGCCGAGGGCACCTTCTGCATGTCCCGGATACCGCCGAGGCTGCGCTCCAGCTTGTTCTTCTCACGCGTCAGCATGAGGATTTCCTTCTTGGTGCGACCCTCGAAGCCACCGGTCTGCTCCATGGCCTCGAGCTCCTTGAGGCGCTGCAGGCGCTTGTGCACGGTGGAGAAGTTGGTGAGCATGCCACCCAGCCAGCGCTGGTTCACGAACGGCATGCCGACCCGGGTCGCCTCATCGGCGATGGATTCCTGAGCCTGCTTCTTGGTGCCGACGAACATGATGGAACCGCCGTGCGCGACGGTCTCCTTCACGAACTCGTAGGCCTTGTCGATGTAGGTCAGCGTCTGCTGCAGATCGATGATGTAGATGCCGTTGCGGTCGGTGAAGATGAACCGCTTCATCTTGGGGTTCCAGCGGCGGGTCTGATGCCCGAAGTGGGTGCCGCTGTCGAG
The DNA here is from genome assembly GCF_053589535.1 of Mycobacterium sp. NPDC003323. Classification (NCBI taxonomy): domain Bacteria; kingdom Bacillati; phylum Actinomycetota; class Actinomycetes; order Mycobacteriales; family Mycobacteriaceae; genus Mycobacterium; species Mycobacterium sp. NPDC003323. The sequence continues at coordinate 602,101 of NZ_JBSFSB010000001.1, read as the reverse complement.
CAGCTGCTTCATGGTTACAACAGCCATGGCTGTGCCTTGCTTTCATTCGTCGGTTGTCGTCCGGAATCGGGTGAGACCGGACCCTGGCGACTGCTGCTGCCGGACCCGTCCGGTTCCCCGGTCGGGACCGCCCGGCATGCTGGTGACAACCTGAGATACGGGCTGCCGTGCAGACGCGCGAAGTCAGCCCACGGAAGTGAGCTGCGGATAGCAGTTTACACCGTGGACACAGGTGCTTTTACCACGCGGTTCTGCACAAATCCCGGTTCGTCCACAATCCTCGTCGCGGCGGCTTCCGTTGCCGGCTCCGAAGCGCTGAACTGGGGTGATGCGCATTGTCGCGGTCCTGGTCACCGTCGCTGTGCTGGTCGCGGCACCGGCGGGCGCCGACGCGGTCCGGCTGCGCTGGCCGCTGCGGCCCGATCCCCCGGTGACCCGGACCTTCGACGGGCCCGAACCGAACTGGCAGCGCGGCCACCGCGGTGTGGACCTGGCCGGGGTCGCCGGCCAGCCGGTGTATGCCGCTGCCGACGGTGTGGTGGTGTTCGCCGGTGAACTGGCCGGGCGGCCCCTGATCTCGGTGCAGCACCCCGGCGGGTTGCGCACCAGCTATGAGCCGGTGCGCGCCGCGGTTCGCGCCGGGCAGCGGGTGCAGACCGGCACCGCGCTCGGTGAGCTGGTGGCCGGGCATGCCGGCTGCCCGGTGCCGGCCTGCCTGCACTGGGGCGCCATGTGGGGCCCGGCGTCGCGGGCCGACTACGTCGACCCGTTGGGCCTGCTCGCCTCAACCCCGATCGTGCTCAAACCGCTCCTGCGATTTCGGTGAGGATGCGTGCGCACACCGCACGTTTCCTCACCGAAATCACGCCGGTCACGCCCGCGGGTGAGCCTGATCGTGCACGGCGCGCAGCCGCGCCACCGAGACGTGGGTGTACAGCTGGGTGGTCGCCAGCGTCGAATGCCCCAACAACTCCTGGACGACGCGCAGGTCCGCCCCACCCTCGAGCAGGTGCGTGGCCGCGCTGTGCCGCAGACCGTGCGGACCGATATCGGGGGCACCGTCCACGGCGGCCATCGTCTGGTGCACCACGGTGCGGGCCTGGCGCTGGTCCAGCCGTCCACCGCGGGCACCGAGCAGCAGCGCCGGCCCGGAACGCGATGTCGCCAACGCGGGGCGACCGGATTTCAGCCAGGCGGCCAGCGCGTCCTCGGCGGGTTCGCCGTAGGGCACGGTGCGCTGCTTGTTGCCTTTGCCCAAAACCCGGAGCACCCGCCGCGGCACGTCGACATCGTCGATGTCCAATCCGCACAGCTCGCTGACCCGGATACCGGTCGCATACAGCAGCTCCACGATCAACCGGTCCCGCAAAGCCAGCGGATCACCTTGCTGTGCACCGGAATCCAACGCGTCCATGGCATCGAGGGCCTGGTCGCGGCGCAGCACCGCGGGCAGCACCCGGTGCGACTTGGGCGTCTGCAACCGCACCGCGGGATCGGTGCTCAACAGCCCGCGGTGCAGCGCCCAGGCCGTGAACGTCTTGACCGCCGAGGTGCGCCGGGCCAGCGTGCTGCGGGCCGCGCCGGCGCCGGCCTGCGCCGCCAGCCACGACCGCAGCCGCGGCAACGTCAGCGTGGTCAGCCCACCACCGGTGAAGTCGAACAGCGAGCGCAGATCCCCCAGATAGGCGCGGCGGGTGTGCGCCGAGCGCCCCCGCTGCAGCGCCAAATACTCGTCGAATTCCTCAAGGAGGGTCTCGATGGCCGGATCACTCACCGCACCACCGTCGCAGATCCGCGCGGACTGTCTAGGTGACGCGCCGCAACGTGTCCGGGGTGAGATCGGCCAGGCTCGGATAACCGTCGATGGCCATGATCAGGTCCGCCTCGGCCAGCAGCGACCGCAGTACATGCACCACCCCGTCGGTGCCGCCGAGAGCCAGACCGTAGACGTAGGGGCGCCCGACCCCGACCGCGGTGGCGCCCAGGGCGAGCGCCTTGACGATGTCGGCGCCGCTGCGCACCCCGGAGTCGAACAGCACCGGCAATCCGTCGGCGGCGTGCACGACCTCGGGCAGGCAGTCGATGGCGGGCAGTCCGCCGTTGGCTTGGCGACCGCCGTGATTGGAGCAGTAGATGCCGTCGACGCCGACGTCGCGGGCGCGCCGCACGTCATCGGGGTGCTGGATGCCCTTCACCAGCAGCGGTAGTTCGGTCTGCGAGCGCAGCCAGGTGAGGTCGTCCCAGGTGACGGGCTGACCGAAGGTGCTCACCCATTGCAGGATCGCGGCCTGCGGGTTCTCCTCGGGCGGCTGGGCCAGGCTCGCGCGGAAGACCGGGTCGCTGGTGTAGTTGGACAGGCACTTGCCGCGCAGCTGCGGGAAGTTCGACGTGCTGAGATCCCGCGGGCGCCAGCCCGGGACCCAGGTGTCCAGCGTGACGATGATGGCCTTGTAGCCGGCCTTCTCGACGCGTGCCACCAGGCTGGCCGCCAGCTCGCGGTCCTTGGGGGTGTAGAGCTGGAAGAAGCCGGGGGTGTCACCGAATTCGGCGGCGACGTCCTCCAGCGGATCGGCGGTCAGCGTCGACACCGTCATGGGCACCCCGGTGCGGGCGGCGGCGCGTGCGGCGGCCAGATCACCGTGGCCGTCCTGGCTGCAGATGCCGGTGACGCCGATCGGTGCCATGAACACCGGCGACGGCAGGGTCAGGCCGAACAGTTCGACCTTGAGATCGCGTTCGGTGGCGCCGACACCCATCCGCGGGACCAGACCCCACTTCTCGAAGGCACTGACGTTGACCCGCTGCGTGCGCTCGTCACCCGCCCCGCCGGCCACATAGGACCAGACCGACGGCGAGAGCGCGGACTGCGCCCTGTCCTCCAGTTCGGCGAAGGCCATCGGATAGGACGGCACGACGCCGGCCAGGCCCTGCAGGTAGATCTCCAGTTGGTAGTCGCCGTATGCCATGGGGGTCAGTCTGGCTGGCCCGCCTCGGACTTGGCCAGTTCCGATTTCCACTGCCGGAAGGTCTCCTCGGTGCGTCCGCGGCGCCAGTACCCGGAAATCGAGGCCCACTTGGCATCCACGCCGCGCTCCTTGCGCAGGTAGGGACGCAGATTGTGCATGACGGCCTGGGCCTCTCCGTGCACGAAGACCTGAACCTGACCGGGCAGCCATTGCATCTCCTTGACCGCGGAGATGAGGGGGGCGTGATCGCCGGCCTGACTTTCACTGACCAGGTCGGCACGCCCGCCGCGGTAGATCCAGTGCACGTCGACACCGTCGGGGGCCGTCAGCGCCACCTCGTCGTCGGGACCGCTCACCTCGATGAACGCCTTGCCGATTGCGTTGGGCGGCAACGCCTCCAGTGCCGCGCTGATCGCGGGCAGGCCGGCCTCGTCACCGGCGAGCAGGTGCCAGTCCGCGGCGGGATCGGGGGCGTAGGCACCGCCGGGACCCATCAGATAGACCGGCTGGCCGGGCTCGGCCGACGCCGCCCACGGCCCGGCCACGCCCTGTTCGCCGTGCACGACGAAGTCGATGGCAATCTGCCGCTTGGCATCGTCGACGCTGCGAACGGTGTAGGTGCGCACGGTCGGACGCTTGGCTTCGGGCAGCTCGTTGAAGCTGTCGAGCGTCAGCGGATGCGGCAACGCCGTGACATCGACATCGGCCGGGACGATCGCGATCTTGACGTAGGAGTCGGTGAACTCACCTGGGGTGAATGTGTCGAAGCCGACCCCCCCGAGCACCAACCGGATCATGTGGGGTGTCAGCTGTTCCTTGCTGATCACTTCGAATGTGTGAATGGGACGTCCCGCCATAGCACTACCTCGCAATACCGTTAGCTGATCTCGTCACCACTGTACGAGCATCGGCCGGGTCGCGGTCGGCTCCGGTTACCGGGTGCACGATCCGCCAGTGACCGTCGCGGCGCTCCACCAGGCCGGCGATCTCCAGCAGCGTCAGCGGCCCGAGCACCTGCTCGGCGGGCAGGCCGGCATCGACCGCGATCTGTTCGACGCTGCGCAGTCCGCGCGCCGGCAGCGCCTCATAGACCAACGTCTCTTCGCGCGACAGATCGTCCAGCGGTTTCCGCGGATGATCGGGCTCGTCGGCCAATTCGCCGATCCTGCCCACGATCTCGACGATCTCCTCGGCACGGGTGATCAGTTCGGCCTTGTTCTTGATCAGCACATGACAACCCGCGGACGCTGCGGAGGTGACCGGTCCGGGCACCGCGCCCACCACCCGACCCATCACCCTGGCCCAGGCCGCGGTGTTGGCGGCACCACTGCGCAGGCCGGCCTCCACGACAACGGTCGCTCCGGCGAGCGCGGCGACCAACCGATTCCGGGTCAGGAACCGGTACCGCGTCGGCCGCTCCCCCGGCGGATACTCGCTGAGCAGCAGGCCGCTACCGGATATCCGGTGCAACAGCGACGATTGCCCGGCCGGATAGAGGACGTCGACACCACAGGCAAGCACCGCCACCGTGACACCATCGACGCCCAGCGCGGATCGGTGCGCCGCACCATCGATGCCGTAGGCGCCACCAGATATCACCGCCACGTCGCGCTCGGCCAGTCCCGCGGCGAGATCGGTCGTCACATGCTCGCCGTAGGCCGTGCACGCCCGGGTGCCGACGATGGCCGCCGACCGCGCCGCGACCTCGTCGAGTCGGGCCGGGCCGACGGCCCACAACACCAGCGGCGCCCGCCCCGACGCTCGCTGGGTGACGTCGCTGGAGCCGAACACGCTGAAGGCCAGGTGTGGCCACTCGTCGTCGTCGGGAGTGATCAACCGCCCACCGCGACGGTCGAGGTTATCGAGATCTGCTGCCGCCCGGTCGATTTCGCGCCGCGCGGCGACGGCCTCCCGCAATTCCTCCGGTTCCCGGCCTGCGCGAATCTTCGCCGCCGCCTCGACCGGACCGCAGTCGGCGACCAGGGCCGCCAGGTGGCGGTTCGGCGGCTCGGCCACCCTCGACAGGTAGGCCCACGCCCGTCGCTCCTCGTCGGTCATCGCACACCGCCCTGACGAAAGCTCAGCGCCGTGGCCACGTGGTCCGGACTCGGCGACTGCGCCCCGGCCAGATCGGCGATCGACCATGCGATCCGCAGCGTGCGGTCGGCACCCCGCAGATTGATGCGGCCGCAGTCGACGGCTTTGCGCAGCACCGCCATCGAGGCCTTGGCCGGCCGGAAATCGTTGCGCAGCGCGGGTCCGGGCACCTCGGCATTCGTCCGCACCCCGAGCCGCTGCCATCTGTCGGCCGCCGCCGACCGGGCCGCGGCGACCCGGGCCCGCACCGCGGTGGTCGGCTCCCCCATCTCGTGGGTGAACGCACCGGACCGGATCGGGTGCATCTCGACTTTCAGGTCCACTCGATCCATCAGCGGCCCGGACAATTTCCCCAGATAGCGGCGCTTGGCACCGGGATTGCACAGACAGTCCGCCGGATTGGTGGGCGCGCACGGGCACGGATTTGCGGCCATCACCAACTGGAACCGCGCCGGGTAGCGCGCCACGCCGTCGCGACGGGCGAGCCGGATCTCGCCGTCCTCCAACGGCGTTCGCAACGCCTCCAACACCTGCGTGCCGATCTCGGCGCATTCATCGAGGAACAGCACTCCGCGATGCGCCCGGCTGACCGCGCCGGGCCGGGCCAGCCCCGTCCCACCACCCACCATCGCGGCCACGGTCGACGAATGGTGCGGGGCGATGAAGGGCGGGCGGGTGATCAACGGGGTATTCGGTGACAATGTGCCGGCGATGGAATGGATCGCGGTGACCTCGATGGACTCGTCCTCCGTCAGCATCGGCAACAAGCCCGGCAGACGTTGCGCCAGCATCGTCTTCCCGATACCGGGCGGACCGGTGAACAACAGGTGGTGCGCGCCTGCCGCGGCGATCTCGACGGCCATCCGCGCCTCGGTCTGCCCGATCAGATCGGCCAGATCCAGACATGGTGGCAGCGCACCGGCATCCACATCCTCGATCCGGGCGGTCAACTGCTGCGTGTCCTCGAACCAGGACTGCAGTTGTTTGAGCGATTCCACACCCCAGACCTCGATACCGTCCACAAGGCTGGCCTCGGCCAGGTTGCCGACCGGCACCACCACCGCGGGCCAACCGTCGCGTTTGGCCGCCAATACCGCCGGCAGCACACCGTTGACCGGGCGCACCCGCCCGTCGAGCGCCAGTTCACCGAGCAGCACGGTCCGCTCCAACTTCGCCCACTGCTGCTTCAGATGTGCCGACAACACCGCGGTCGCCAACGCCAGGTCATACATCGAGCCGCCCTTGGGCAGTGTGGCCGGTGAGAGCGCCAAGGTCAGCCGGGTGTCGGGCCAACTGTTGTCGGAGTTGGTGATCGCCGCGCGCACCCGGTTGCGGGCCTCCTGCAGCGCGGTGTCGGGTAGCCCGACCAGATGTACACCGGGCAGTCCCCCGGTGATATCGGCCTCGATCTCGACCGTGATGCCGTCCAGCCCGCGGATGGCCACCGCGAACGCCCGCCCGAGCGCCATCAGCCGACCGCCTGCAGGTGGCTGAGTTCCGGTTCCCGGCTGCGCCCGAACCGGACCCCGATGACATCCAGGCGCACCGCCGCATAGCCACCGGGGTGCGCGGCCAGCCACAGCCCGGCCAACCGGCGGAGCCGACGCACCTTGTCAGGGGTCACCGCGTAGGCGACACCGCCGAACCGATCGGTGGTGCGCGCCTTCACCTCGACGAAGATCACCACCCGAGCCGCCTCGTCGAACGCGATGACATCCAACTCGCCGTAACGGCACCGCCAATTGCGTTCCAGCACGGTCAAACCGAGCGTGCCCAGATAATCCACCGCGAGCTGTTCGCCCAGTGCACCGATCTCGGCGCGGGTCCAGGTTTCCATGACCCGAACCCTGCGCCCGGCCTCCGACAAACTACCGACGCACCGGGCCCGGTGACCTAGTTGTCCACAGTCACCGATTCATCCACAACCGACCACCCGACCGGGCTAACCCAGGGCGTCGCTGTCGGTGGCCACCACCTTCTCGACTTCGGCGCGCACCCGATCCAGTTCGGCGCGCTCCTGCGCGGTGTACTCACGTGCGGTGTCATCGAGCACGCAGACGGTGCCGACCACCTGACCCTTGGCGTCGTGGACCGCCACGCCGAGATAGTTGTGCAGCCCGAACTCGGTCTCGTCCTCGTTACCGGCGAAGGTTGCGTCGGTTCGCGAATCTCGCACGAAGAGCGTCTCATCGGTGTCGACGACCCGTTCGCAGTACAGCGGGGCCCGTTCGGCGTCCGCGCGGGCCTTCTTGCCCGCCGCGCCGACGGTGTAGTGCTTGGTGGCCTCCCCCGCGGTGGCGGCCACGACCATCGAATCCGGCTCGGATCGCATCACCAGAACCGACTTGACGCCCAACCGGGCGGCCAGTTCTTCCAGCTGTGGCGCAAGACCCGACAGGGCCGCGGTGGAGTCGGTCTGGAACGGCTCGGCTTGGCTCATGGCCGCGATTATCATCACGCCTGCCTGGGTACGCAACGGTTGCGCGCAGCGATGAGTCCAACGGGCACGGCGATCTCCTGCTGGGCTCAGACCGGAACGCGCCGCTCCCGATCCGACGTCGGCCACACATAGGGCAGGTTGTCCTCGACACCCGGGAAGAGCGGACCGTAATGCTGGGGATCCTTGCGTAACAGCGCCGATTGATGGCTGCGGTGAAACGCCGACTCCCCCAGCCAGGGCGGCAGATCCCCGTCGGCGGCCAGTTCCTGTTGGGTGCGTACGGTGGCGACGCGGATCGCCGCGCGCAGGTCGGTCACCAACGTCAACGCACAGCTGTCACCGTGACCGTGCTCTACCCAGACCGTGCAGATGTCGAGTCCGTAGCGCACCACCGCTTCCTCATAGCCCGCCCACATCGCCGCGGCGGGGTGATGCCGCCATCCGTATCCGGGCACGGTGAGCGCGCGCAAGACCTGGATCGTCTCCACCCGCTGCTTGCCCAGCCGGCGCGCGTCGAGCACCTTGGCGGACTCGGCGAACGACTCGTAGGGCAGGAAGGTCTGCATCGCCGGTGATTACCCGACCGCCGGTGGTGTCACACGCCGGCCCTGGCGCCGATCGTGGCACGGTTTCGCGCACGTCAAAAAGTGGTATTCGGGCCCATCGACGTCAACCGCCTCGGGAGAAATCATGAGTATGAGTGCCAGCGGAGTCCACGGCGCCGTGGACCGGGCCACCGACAGCGACGCCTTCCAGTACGGCGCGCGCGCAGGCTTTGCGGCCAGCGGTGTGCTTCATCTGCTGCTCGGCCATATCATTCTGCGCCTGGCACTGGGCAGCGGAGGCAGCGCCGACCAGTCCGGCGCGCTGGCCACCCTGGCCGCCCAGACCGGTGGCCAGGTGATGTTGTGGATCGCCGCCCTGGGCCTGTTCGCCCTTGGCCTGTGGCACCTGGCCGAGGCGGTCGTCGGCTCCAAGCCCAGCGAGCGCTCCGGTAACGACGACTCACCGGCCTGGAAGCGCGCCAAGTCCATCGGCCTGGCGATCGCCAACATCGCGATGGCGTTTTCCGCGTTGCGATTTGCGATGGGTGCCGGCCAGTCCAGTGGTCAGCAGAACTCGGGGCTGTCGGCGCAGCTGATGCAGTCGGGCTGGGGCAAGGCGGTGTTGATCGTGGTCGGTCTCGGAGTGCTCGGGGTCGGCGGATACCACGTCTACAAGGGTGTCGCCAAGAAGTTCTTCAAGGATCTGCGGGTGTCCGGTGGCTCCGGTATCACCGCCGTCGGGGTGGCCGGCTACACCGCCAAGGGCCTGGTGCTGGCCGGTGCCGGCATCCTGGTCGTCATCGCCACCCTGCAGGCCGACCCGGCGAAGGCTTCCGGGCTCGACGCCGCGGTCAAGACCCTGGGGCAGGCCCCGTTCGGGAAGTTCCTGCTGATCCTCGCCGCCCTGGGCATCGCCGCCTTCGGAGCGTACAGCTTCGTGCGCAGCCGCTACGGCCGGCTCTGAGCGCAGGGCGTTACGGTGCTGGAACAGCCACGAAGGAGTTCCATGCCCGTTTACGCCCTGAACCTGTTCGACATCGCCGACGCCGACGAGTACCTCGCGTACTCGCGCCGGGCCCCGGAGGCGATCGCCAAACACGGCGGCAGCGTCGTGGCCCTCGGCGAATTCCAGGAATCCGTCGTCGGCGAGATCGCGCCGCGTCAGGTGATGATCCTGGTGCAGTGGGAATCCCGGGCAGGATTCGACGCCTACAACGACGACCCGGAGTTGGCCGATCTGCACCCGCACCGGGTCGACGGCACCTCGAACTACGTGTGGCACCTGTTCGACCGCCTCGACGGTCTGGGCCCGCTGCTACGCGCCCATCGCAAGAATTAACTCAACGCGTCGATCAACGCGGCCAGCTGGCCGGGCGACACCGCCACCCCGCAGGACCGGCGCAGGTCGATAAGCGGGCGCGCGATGTTCTGCAGATCCAGGAACTCACCGGGGTGGGTCAGGAAATAGCCGCGGATCGACTGCTCGGCCTGCGCGGTGGGCTGATTGGCGGCTGCGGTCAGCACATCGTTGGCGGACGGATGCGTGTCCAGGTAGCCGCCCGCCTGGGCCAGCACGCCGCTGGCCACGGTGGCCAGGTTGCTCGCCGAACACGGCGGAGCGGCCGACGCTGCGGGCGCGCCCGAGACGGAGACCATGGACGCGGCGAGGCCGGCGAGCGCGAGCGTGGCAATCGGTTTCATGTGTCGATCCTGCGGGATCGTCGCCGGCATTGCACCACCTTGTCGCGAAATGGACATGTCAGACCTCCTCATTACGCTCACGCCATGTCCACCCCCACCCCAGTTCTTCGGCCCGAGTTCCCGGCGCCCACCGGGGCTTTCGACGACGACACCGCCATCGCCCTGGTCGCCGATTTCTGCGCCGCGCACCACGTGCACCGCCGCACCGGGTACACGGTGGTGCCCGATCTGGATCGCGCGCTGCGCATCGCATCGGTCCTCGGTGCCGATCCCCGCTGGGACCGGATGGCGCGCTGGTCGGGGAACTGGGATGTCGAGGATGTCCCGGGAACGGTGTTGCTGCGTGACGAGCGCGACGCCCTCTACAACCGTTTCGTGGCGGACATGCCCGAGGCCGACTGGTTGCCGCCGAACACGGTGGTGTCGGTCAGCAGGTGGGCACGCTTCTCGGCGCCGATGCGGCAGGCCGAGCACATCGGTCTGGGCTGGATCCTGCCGATCCAGGGCGAGGTGCTGCTCGTGCCCATGCCCAGGACCCGCTACCAGGACGGCCTGTTGCACTGCGATACCGGTCGCCCGGCCATCGAATGGGCCGACGGCAGTGGCCCGTACTTCCTGCACGGCGTCGGTTTCGAGGAGGCGCTGCTCCGCGCGGTCCTGGCCGGTGAACTGTCGGTGCGCCGGATCGCGTCGCTTCGCAACAAGGACCAGCGAGCAATCGCTTTGCGCTATCTGACCTTTGATCGCGCCACCGAAGCCGGTGCGGAGCGGATCGACAACGATGTGTACCGGTTGGCGCTGCCGCGGCGGCTGGCCGCAGACCGCAGCATCGGCCCAGGTCCGTTCCTGTACCTGCGGCGGCTGGGTAACAGCCAGTCCATCCAGTGGGTCGACCCGCGGACCGTCCTCGACCCGGAACCGATGCCACGGCAGAAGCTGCGTTGCCTGTGAAAATGCCAGGAAGGCAATCCTTACCTCGGTGAGGGGTGTAAGGATTGCCGGATGGGAATCCACGTGCGCCGCATCGCCGCTGTGCTGTCCGTCGTCACTGTCGTGGCGGCCGCGACGGCCTGCTCCTCCGGCGACCAGGGCGACGAGCTGTTGATCTACAACGCCCAGCACGAATCGTTGACCAAGGAGTGGATCCAGGCCTTCACCGAGGAAACCGGGATCAAGGTGACCTACCGGCAGGGCGGTGACACCGAAATGGGCAACCAGCTCATCGCCGAGGGGGATTCATCGCCGGCCGATGTGTTCCTCACCGAGAACTCCCCGGCGATGGCCGCCGTCGAACAGGCCGGTCTGTTCGCCGACGTCGACGCCGGCACCGTCGAACAGGTTCCGGCCCAGTACCGGCCGTCGACCAACAAGTGGACCGGTGTGGCGGCGCGCACCACGGTGTTCGTCTACAACACCGACAAGCTCACCGAAGCGCAACTGCCGCAATCGATCATGGATCTGCAACGGCCCGAATGGAAGGGACGCTGGGGTGCGCCGCCGGCCAAGGCCGACTTCCAGGCGATCATCTCGGCGATGCTGCAACTGACCGGTGAACCGGCGACGGCGGCGTGGCTGACGGCCATGAAGTCAGGCGCCACCCTGCTGCAGGACAATATCGCCACCCTGCGCGCGGCCAACGACGGTGAGATCGACGGCGGCATCATCTACCACTACTACTGGTTCCGCGATCAGGCCAAGACCAAGGAGATCAGCGCCAACACCGCGCTGCACTACTTCCGCAACGAGGACCCGGGCGCGTTCATCAGCATCTCCGGTGGCGGCGTGCTGGAATCCAGCAACAAGAAGGACCAGGCCCAGCAGTTCCTGAAGTTCATCACCTCCCAAGCCGGTCAGGAGGTGCTGGAGAAGGGCACCTCGTTCGAATACCCCGTCGCCAGCGGCGTGCCGGCCAATCCGGCACTGCCCGCCCTCGACACCCTGCAGGCCCCGGCGGTCGACCCGTCCACCCTGGACGCGGCCGAGGTCACCGACCTGATGACCAAGGCGGGCCTGCTCTAGGTGGTCCCCACCCGCACCGATCGACCGACCGCCGGACCGCGCGCACCGGCCCGGCCCGGTCCCCTGCTCAGCGGTGCCATCGCCGCGCTGGTCGCCGCCACCTTCATCCCGCTGGGGTACGTCGCCTGGGCTGTCATCAGCACCGGGCCGACGCGCATCTACGAACTGATCGTGCGACCCCGGGTCGGCGAACTGCTGCTCAACACCGTCGGCCTGGTCGTGGTGACCGTGCCGCTGTGCGTGGTGTTCGGTGTCGGCGCCGCGTGGTTGGTGGAACGCACCGACATCCCCGGGGCTGCGGTGTGGCGTCCGCTGCTGGTCGCCCCGTTGGCGGTACCGGCGTTCATCAACAGCTTCGCGTGGGTCAGCGTGTGGCCGACATTGCACGGGTTCGGCGCCGGGGTCCTGGTCTCGACGCTGTCGTACTTCCCGTTCGTGTTCCTGCCGGCGGCAGCGACGCTACGCCGCCTCGATCCAGCCATCGAGGAGTCCGCGCAGGCGCTCGGTTCGGGCAGCGTCGGGGTGTTCTTCCGGGTGGTGTTACCGCAACTGCGGCTGGCCATCCTCGGCGGTGGCCTGCTGATCGGTGTGCACCTGCTGGCCGAATACGGGGCGTTCGCCATGCTGCGGTTCTCCACCTTCACCACGGCGATCTTCGAGCAGTTCCAGGCCACCTTCGACGGGGCAGCCGGGGCCACCCTGGCCGGGGTGCTGGTCATGTTGTGTCTGGTGCTGCTGGTCACCGAGGCGGCTCTGCGCGGCAGCGCCCGGTTCGCCCGCGTCGGTTCGGGTGCGCCCCGCGCGCTGACCCCGATCCGATTGGGCGCCTGGTCGGTTCCCGCGCTCGCGGGATTGGTGGCGCTGCTGGTGGCTGCGCTCGGGGTTCCGGTGTGGACGCTGTTGCGTTGGTTGTGGATCGGCGGCGCCGAGGTCTGGGCGCTGGGCGATCTGACCGAATCGCTGGGCCAGACGGCGGTGCTGGCTGCCGCCGCGGCGGCGGTGACGACGGTGGCGGCCTTCCCGTTCGCCTGGCTGGCCGTGCGCTACCGCGGCCCGTTCGCCCGGACCGTCGAGGGCGCCAACTTCGTCACCAGTTCGATGCCCGGGATCGTCACCGCACTGGCGTTGGTGACCGTCGCGATCCGGTTCGCTCCCCCGCTGTATCAGACGGTGACGCTGGTGGTGTGCGCCTACGTGCTGATGTTCCTGCCGCGCGCCCTGGTCAGCCTGCGTTCCGGGCTGGCGCAGATCCCACCCGGTCTGGAGGAGGCGTCGCGGTCGCTGGGTCTGTCCCCGGCGCACAGTTTCGTGCGGATCACCCTGCGGCTCGTCGCGCCGGCAGCCGGCGCCGGCGCGGCATTGGTGTTCGTCGCGGTGGCCACCGAACTGACCGCGACGCTGTTGCTGGCCCCCACCGGCACCCGCACATTGGCGATGCGGTTCTGGTCGCTGTCCAGTGAACTGGACTACGCTGCCGCGGCACCGTACGCGCTGGTGCTCGTGGCCCTGTCCATCCCGGTGACCGTGGCCCTGTTCCGGGAAGCAACGAGGGCGGGCTCATGAGCACCGACGTCCTGGTGGTGCGGGAACTGACCAAATCCTTCACCGGCGCAATGGTTCTCGACGGTGTCGACCTCACGCTGCCCGCGGGCAGCATCACCGCCGTGGTCGGCGCATCGGGATGCGGTAAGACGACCCTGTTGCGGCTGGTCGCCGGCTTCGAGCGGCCCGACGGCGGCACCGTCGACATCGCCGGTCGACGGGTCGCCTCGGCGCAGACCAGTCTGGCCCCGCACCGCCGCTCGGTCGGCTACGTCGCCCAGGACGGCGCCCTGTTCCCGCACCTGACCGTCGGCGCCAACATCGCCTACGGTCTGGGCGGCCGCGACCGCAGCACCCGGGTCGCCGAACTCCTCGAAACCGTCTCACTGGAGCCGTCTTTCGCCGCCCGGCGGCCGCACGAGCTGTCCGGTGGCCAGCAGCAGCGCGTGGCGTTGGCCCGGGCCATGGCCCGCAGGCCCGCGCTCATGCTGCTCGACGAACCGTTCTCCGCACTCGACACCGGGTTGCGCGCGGCCACCCGGCGCGCGGTGACCAAGGTCCTCACCGATGCCGGGGTGACCACCCTGCTGGTGACCCACGATCAGGGCGAGGCGCTGTCGGTGGCCGACCAGGTGGCCGTCATGCGTGACGGTCGGTTCACCGCGGTCGGCACCCCGCAGCAGGTGTACCGCCGCCCCGATGACCGGTTCACCGCCGAATTCCTCGGTGACTGTGTGTTCCTGCCCGCCGTGGTGCACTCGGACGCCGCCGACTGTGCGTTGGGCCGCATCCCGCTGGCCCGGTTCGCCCCGCAGGGACCCGGCACGCTGTTGCTGCGCCCGGAGCAATTGGTCGCCACCGAGATCACCGATGAGGGTCAGCAGCCCGAGCCCGGGATCGGCACCGTGCTGGCCACCGAATTCCTCGGCCATGACGTGCTGCTCACCATCGACATCGGCGACACCGTTCCGATCACGGTGCGCCAGCACAGCATCAACCCGCCGGGGGTGGACGCCAAGGTCCGCATCACCGTCCTCGGACACGGTCTGGCGTTGCCGTGAACGGCCTCGTCGGGCACCTGCGCGACCACGGCGACCGCCCGGCCGTGCATACCGCCGACACCACACTGAGCTACCGGACACTGGCCCATCTGGTGCAGACCGCCGCCACCGAATTCGGCAGCACCCGCAGGCTGATCCTGCTCGAGGCGCGCAACGATATCGCCACGCTCACCTACTATCTCGGCGCGCTGGCCGGCGGGCATGTCGTCCTGCCGGTCCCGCCCGGCGGTGATCACCGCGAACTGCTCGACACCTATATCCCCGATATCGTCATCGACGGTGACGGAGCGCACCGCAGGCCCGCGCCACCGCATCGGTTGCATCCGGACCTGGCGCTGCTGCTGTCCACCTCGGGCAGCACCGGATCACCGAAGCTGGTCCGGTTGTCGCGCGCCAACCTCATCGCCAACGCCGCCTCGATCGCCGAGTATCTCGACATCCGCGATACCGACTGTGCGGTGACGACGCTGCCGATGTCGTACTGCTACGGGCTGTCGGTGATCCACAGTCACCTGCTGCGCGGCGCCGCGCTGATCCTCACCGACCTGTCGGTCATCGACGAGCGGTTCTGGCACCTGTTCCGCACGCATCGGGCAACGACATTCGCCGGTGTGCCCTACACCTTCGATCTGCTGGACCGCATCGACTTCGCCGCCATGGAATTGCCGCACCTGCGCTATGTCACCCAGGCCGGCGGCGCCCTGGCACCGCACCGGGTACGCCAGTTCGCCGAACTGGGCCGCCGCCGCGGATGGACGCTGTTCGTGATGTACGGTGCGACCGAGGCAACGGCCCGGATGGCCTATCTGCCACCGGAATTCGCCGTCGAACGGCCCGAGGCCATCGGGCGGGCCATTCCCGGCGGACGGCTGAGCATCGACGCGCCCGACGGTGAGGTCGGCGAACTGGTCTACCGCGGACCCAACGTGATGATGGGCTATGCCCGCACCAGCGCCGACCTGACGGCCGACGCCGGTCCCGACACCCTGCGCACCGGCGATCTGGCCCGCCGCGGTCCCGACGGCCTCTACGAGGTGATCGGCCGCGCCGACCGGTTCGCCAAACTGTTCGGGTTGCGCATCGACCTGCAGCGGGTGGAGAACACGTTGCGGGAGCGTGGGCTGCCCGCGCTGTGCGCCACCGCCGAGGACAGCCTGGTCGTCGCGACCACGGCCGAGGTGTCGACCGTGCGCTCGGCGGTCACCGAGACCACCGGTCTGCCTGCCGGCGCGGTGGACGCCGTCGCGGTGCCCACCCTGCCCATGCTGACCTCGGGTAAACCGGACTACCCGGCGGTGCGCGCGCTGCACAGGCACAGCACCGCAGCCACCCCGCTGCGTGAGATGTTCGCCGAGGTCCTGCATCTCGATCCGGACGCCATCGACCCCGATGCCAGTTTCGTCGACCTGGGTGGCAATTCCCTGACCTACGTGACGATGTCGGTGCGCATCGAACGCGCGCTGGGGCGGCTACCCGACCGATGGCCGCAGCTGACGCTGGCCGAACTGGAACGCATGCAGCCACGGCGGCGCCGGTGGACGGCGACGCTGGACACCAGCGTGGTGTTGCGGGCGGTGGCGATCGTGCTGATCGTGGGATCACACGCCGATCTGTTCGACATGTGGGGCGGCGCGCACATCCTGCTCGGGGTCGCCGGGTACAACTTCGGCAGGTTCTGCCTGACCGCCGCGCCGCGGGGTGACCGGATCCGGCTGCTGCGCGACACCGTCGGCTGGATCGCGGTGCCTGCCGTCGTGTGGGTGGCCCTCACCATGACCTTCAGTGACGACTACCGGTGGACGAATCTGCTGCTGGCCAACAAGATCCTCGGGCCCTCCGACAGCATGACCGCGGGCCGCTTGTGGTTCATCGAGGTGCTGGTGTGGATCCTGGTACTGCTGGCGTGTCTGTTGGCGCTGCCGGCCATCGACCGGCTGGAACGACGCCATCAATTCGCGTTCGCCACAGCGTTTCTGGCCGTCGGCATGGCGCTGCGTTACACCGTGACCGGCGAACAAGCCTGGTTCAGCATGCTGTCGTTCTGGTTCTTCGCGCTGGGATGGGCGGTGTCCAAGGCGTCGACGAGGTGGCAACGCGCCGCGGTGACGGTGGTGGCCGCGATCGGCCTGTACGGGTACTTCGCCGACCCGTTCCGCGAGGCGCTGGTGTTCGGTGGGCTCGCCCTGCTGATCTGGCTGCCGTCCATCCGGTGCCCCGTGGGGGCGTCCAGCGTGTTGGCGCTGCTCGCCGACGCCTCGCTCTACATCTATCTGATCCATTTCCAGGTGTATCCGCTCTTCGGCGAACACCGGCTGGCCGGGGTGCTGGCCGCGCTGGCCGCCGGGGTGCTGCTGGCGCAGGCGATGCGCCTGCTGCGTCAGCGGTTGGCCGCCAGACCTTCCTGGACCATGGTGGCGGCGATGACGCCGTCGGCCCGCAGCAGCGCTGCGGTCACCACGCCCCGGCCGCGCGCGGCGGCCGGTGACCGGGATTCCAGAAGGTTCCACTGATCGGCGAAGATCCGATGGTGCAACCACATCGATGAGTCGGTGGTGCCACCGCGGTGGGTGCGATCGCCCATCGTGTGACCGTGCACCTGGAAGATCGGGTCGATGCCGTACAGATCGGTGATGTACACCGCGACCAGCGTGTGCGTCAGCGCATCATCGGGCAGTGCGACATTCGCGCGCCACCAGAATCGCCGGACGAACTCACCGTCGACACGCTGATCGTCGACGCGGATGTCGAACTCCTCCAACGGCACCGACGGGGACGGTCCCAGCGACCCGTCCGGATCCAGGGTGTCCGGGTGGGCGGGCATGGCCTCGCGCACGCCGTGCTCGGGCCCGGCCATCGGCGCCGAGAACGACACGGTCGCGGTGGTGAGCAGCCGGTCGTGCTGGCGGCTCTCGACCCGGCGCGCCGCCGCGGTCCGGCCGTCATAGACCCGGTCCACCCGGTAGTCGGTGTCGGTACCGGCGTCGCCGCCGCGCAGGAACTGCAGGTGCAGGTTGGTGGGGGCCTTGTCCTCGTCTTCAACGGTGGCGCAGGCCGCGGCCAGGCTCTGCGCGGCTAACAACCCGCCGAAAGACCGCTTCCCGGTCGGGCCGGCAGCCGGTCCGACCCACCGGTCGGCCCCGGCCTCGCGCAATGTCAACAGATCCAGCAGCACGCTCACGCGATGGTTCCCGCCGCGAAGAGCCCGTCGATCTCGTCGGCCGACAGTCCCAGCGCGGCGAGCACCCGCGCGGTGTCATCACCGAGCGCGGGAGCGGGGACCGCGGCCGCATAGTCGCCATCGATCGAGATGGGCAGCCCCGGTGCCAGGTACTGACCGATGCGCGGTTGGTCCAGCCGGGTGAACAAGGGGTTCTCGGTGACCCGTGGTTCTGCGGCGACCTCGGCGAAGCTGCGGTAGCGGTCCCACAGCACCGACGTCTGCGACAGTGCGGTGGTGATCTGCTCGGCCGTGCGTTCGGCGAACCACAGGGTGAACAGCCCGGTGAGTGCGTCCCGATGCCGGTAGCGCTCACCCTCGTCGGTGAAGTCCGCGCCCAGCGCGTCGCCGAGTGCGGCGACGGCCGCGGTGGTCCCGGTGAGTTCGGTCAGATCGCGGAAATGCCTGCCGGTCAGCGCCACCAGCATGAACACGACACCGTCACTGCTGGTGAAGTTCTGGCCGTACTGGCCGTAGAGCGCGTTGCCGATACGCGGGCGCTCGGCGCCGCCGAGCATGGCCTCGGTGAGGAAGCTCAGGTTGCCGGCGGTGGCCAGCGCGACGTTCTCCAGCGGTATCGCGATGCGCTGCCCGGTCCCGGTCGCGTCCCGTGCCCGCAGCGCGGTGACGACCGCGAGTGCGGCGTACAGCCCGCAGGACACGTCCCAGGCCGGCAGCACATGGTTGACCGGGGTGGCCAAGTTGGCCGGCCCGGTGACCAGCGGGAAGCCGACCGCGGCGTTGACGGTGTAGTCCACGCCGGTGGTGCCGTCGGCGCGTCCGGAGATCTCGACGTGGATCAGGTCCGGCCGCAACGCCACCAGTTCGTCATAGGAATGCCATGGGCGGCCAACGACATTGGTGATCAGGATGCCGGCGTCGGCGATCAGCCGGCGGATCAGGCTATGCCCCTCGGCCGCGCGCATGTCGACGGCGACGGACTGCTTACCCTTGTTCAGACCGGCCCAGTAAATGCTGTCACCGGCCTCGGTGACCGGCCAGCGCCGGTAATCGGCGGCGCCGCCGACGGGGTCCACCCGGATGACGTCCGCGCCGAGCTGGGCCAGGGTCATCCCGGCCAGCGGTACCGCCACGAAGCTCGATATCTCGATGATGCGCACCCCGGCCAGGGGCCCCTGCGCCACACCAGTCATCCGGTCAAGCTATCAACCCTGGATCAGCACGGCCCGTTCCCGGTTCGCCGTGAGCAGCACGCCGCGGCCCCTGTCGATCACCACCCCGCGCACCCACCGCGAGCCCGGGGTCGCACCGTCGAAGATCTCGGACGTGACCTCCTCGGCCAGCACCGAGCGCCCGTTGTCGGTGAACAGGTAGCGGTACCGCGTCTCGGTCTGGCCCTGTCCGAGGTCTTCCGAATCGATGTCGAGCTCGACATCATCGGGCTTGGCGATGCCCAGCACGGTCAGCACCGCCTCCGGGGAGAGGGTGTCGAGTTCGATCTCGCGGGTCGTCTCCACCGGCAGGTCGACCTGCGCGGGCTCCTCGGCTGCGTCCAGGAAGCGCACCAGCCGCCAGCCGTCGTCGACCCCGCGCAGCGCGATGCGCTGTCCGCTTGGGTGCAGTTGCGCGACCAGCACCGACTCGTCGACGTACAGGGCCGTCGCGCCGGCGACCTCGCCGAGGTCGGCCGCGACCCGGCGCAGCGCCGACAGATCCCACGGACGCACCCTGGAACCCAGATCATCGGCGCACAGCGCCCGGACCGCCGCGGCGATGGCCGTGCGGATCGGCCCCTTGTGGCAGCGCAGCGGAACCTCATCCCCGTCGCGCAGGGACCGGATGGCGGCGACGACCTCGGGTGCCAGTTCGACGGAGTCAGACACGACACGTCAGATTACGGCCTCTAGATTTGCTTTATGACGACCATCACCCTGGACACTCCCGGCGGTCCCATCGACGCCCTGGTCGACACCCCGACCGGCACCGGCCCATGGCCCGGCGTGGTGATCGTGCATGACGCCATCGGCTATCTGCCCGACAAGGAGGCGGTGTCCGAGCGGGTCGCCGCGGCCGGGTACCTGGCCGTCACCCCGAACCTGTACGCCCGCGGCGGCCGCGCCCGCTGCATCACCGCCGTCATGCGCGCCGCACTGACCCGCCAGGGACAGCCGATCGACGACATCCTGGCCGCGCGGGATTTTCTGGGCAACCACCCCGACTGCACCGGCACGGTCGGAATAGCCGGGTTCTGCATGGGCGGACAGTTCGCACTGATCCTGTCTCCCAAGGGTTTCGGTGCGGCGGCGCCGTTCTACGGCACACCGTTGCCGAAGAATCTGGAAAACACCCTGCGCGGCGCATGCCCCATCGTGGCCAGCTTCGGCGCCAAAGATCCGCTGGGCCGCGGCGCGCCGGGCAAGCTCAACAAGGCCATCGCCGCACAGCAGATCGACGCCGATATCAAGGTGTACCCCGACGCCGGGCACAGTTTCGCCAATCAGCTACCCGCGCAGGCGCTGCTGCGGGTCACCGGGTTCGGGTACAACGAGGCCGTCGCCGAGGACGCCTGGAAGCGGGTGTTCACCTTCTTCGACAGGCATCTGCGCGGTTAGGCCCGCACCAACTCCACCACCGGGATCACCCGGTCGGTCTTGCGCTGATAGTCACCGAACTGCGGTTCGACCTCGACCTGCTTGGCGTAGATCTCGTCACGCTCGGCTCCTTCGAGCACCCGCGCCGTGGCCTGGTAGGTCTCGGTGCCGAGTTCGACGGTGATGTCCGGATGGGCCACCAGGTTGCGGTACCAGTCGGGGTTGCTGTCCGCGCCGCCCTTGCTGGCGAAGATGTATACCCGGTCGTCGTCGAGCAGCGGCACCAGCGGCGCGATGCGCTCGGTGCCCGATTTCGCACCGACGTGGTGGACGAGCACCAGCGGCTTACCGGTGAAGACGCCGCCCGCCTTCCCGCCGGTGGTGCGGAACTCCTCGATCACGGCCTGATTCATCGCATCGAAGTCTGCTTTTTCCATGTCAACTACATACCCTGGCGGTCGGTCAGCTATTCCCGGCGCCGACATTGAGCGACCGCAGCCGGGCTCGACCGTCGGCGTCGATGTCGAGCGCGGTGATGCTCGGTGCCGCCACGGGGACCATGCGGGCCGTGGACAGTCCGACGAACTGGTCCAGCACCGCCCGGATCACCCCGCCGTGCGTCACGACGAGCACGGGCCCGGCTTCGGCGGCCGCGTCGCGGGTGGCCGCCGTCGTGCGTTGCCGTACGGCCTCCGGGGTCTCACCCGCCGGCGGCACCAGCACCCCGGACCGCCACAAGGCGTAATCACCGCCGATCTGCTCCGGGGTCTGGCCCTCCCACTGCCCCAGGCCGGCCTCCGCCCAACGGCAGTCGAATCGGACGTCGGTGGCCCCGAGCAATGCGGCCGTCGATCGGGTGCGGGCCAGCGGTGAGCAGATCACCGTCTGCGGGCACCAGGACTGGACGGCGGGCGCCAGTCGGGCGACCTCCGCGCGGCCCTCGTCGGACAGATCGATATCGGTTCGGCCTTGCAGACGGCCCTGTCGAGTCCATTCGGTCGCACCATGTCTGACCAGCAGCACAGTGGTCATCGGCGGTGTCCCGTCTCGTCGAAAACCGCTGCGGGAGCACCGGGTAACACCAGACCGGTGCGGTGTCCCGGCTGCGCCGGGCGATCGGACACCACCGCGACCCGGTCCGCGCCCACCTTTCCGGTGACCAGATACCGGCCGGCCATCGGGATCGATTCCAACACCTCGAACGCCACCGCGGCCTCATCCTGCAGCGCCAGGTCCTCGGGACGGTACATCGCCTGCCAACCGGGGGCGAGACCGTCGATCACCGCACCGCCCAGCAGCACCGCGGGCGGCGTGCCGAGAAATGCGGCGACGAACGCGGTGGCAGGTCGGTTCAACAGCTCATCGGGGGTCCCGAACTGTTCCACCACGCCACCGTTCATGACGGCGATATGGGTGGCCATCGCCAGTGCCTCGGTCTGGTCATGGGTGACGTAAACGCTTGTCGCCTGCGTCATCCGGTGCATCCTGACGATCTCGGCGCGGGTCTCGACGCGCAGCCGGGCGTCCAGGTTGGACAGCGGTTCGTCGAACAGCAGGACCGCCGGCCGCGGGGCGATGGTGCGCGCGATGGCCACCCGCTGTTGCTGACCACCGGAGATCTGTGCCGGCTGGCGCTCGGCGAGGTCACCGATCTCCAGTGCGGCCAGCACCTCCTCGATGCGCTGCTCGCGTTCGGCACGTTTCCACCCGGCCACCCGCAGCGGCCAATCGATGTTGCCGCGCACCGTCATATGTGGCCACAGCGCGTAACTCTGGAACACCATGCCCAAGCCCCGCTTGTCGGCCGGTACCTCGATGCCGTTCTCGACGTCGACGACGGTGCGTTCACCGACGCGGATCACGCCGCTGCCGGCCTGCTCCAGACCGGCCAGGATCCGCAGCGTGGTGGTCTTGCCGCAGCCCGACGGGCCCAGCAGCACCAGGAAGGCACCCCCGGGCAGGTCGATGTCGACATCGCGCAACGCGACGTGGGTTCCGAAGCGTTTGCCGAGTCCGTTGATGGTGATACCGGTCATGAGGTGGTTCCTGTCGCAGTGGAAGCGGTGAGGCGGCGCGCGAGAACCGTTGCGGCCACCGAGATGACGGCGATCACGAGGGTGATCGCGTTGGCATGCTGGGTGAATCCCTCCGATGCGTAGCGGTAGGTCATCGTGGCCAGCAGTGGTGTGGCAGGAGTGACCAGCAGAACAACCAGCGACAGGTCGCGCACCATGGTGACGAACACCAGCACCCCACCGCCGACCACACCGCGCGACACCAGCGGCGCGGTGATCCGGGCGAACCGCCGCGGGCCGCGCGCACCGGTCAGCACCGCGGCCTCCTCGAGTTCAGCGGAGACCTGACCCAGCGACGCCCGTGAGGTCTGGAAGGCGAACGGCAGACTGGCCGCCATTCCGGCCAGCACCAGGATGGCGAAGGTTCCGTACAGCGAGGGCAGCGGCCCGATGGATGCGCCGAACAGGGCGATGAAGGCCGCACCGAAGGCCACCCCCGGAATCAGGAACGGGATGTAGGACAGGAATCCGATCGTCGCGCCGATGAACGGTGGTCGGCTGACACGGCGCGCGGCGTAGGCGCCCAGCAGACCGAGCAGGCCCGCGCCGACCGCGACGCACAGGCCGAGCAGGATGGTGTTCTGCAACGCCGACAACGCGATCGGGTCACGCAGGACGCCGCGCATGCCCTGTGCGACGGTGCCGTCGGAGTCCCCGATCCAGTAGTGCAGGGTCAGTCCACCATCGAGAGAGTTTGTGCGCCGCAACACCGTCGACACGGCGAGCACGATGCCCGGCACGATCGCGGTGGCGCCCACCAACAGGGCCGCCAACGTGAACAACGGCCAGCGCCAGGCGCCCGTGCGCACCGTCCGGGCCCTGGTGGCCTTGCCGGTGATGGTCTCGAAGGACCGGCCGCGGGTGAACCGGTTACCGGCCCACAGCACCAGACCGGCGACGATGACCAGCACGATCGACAGCGCGTAGCCACGCACCGCATCACCGGTGGAGATCGCGCCGTAGAGCCTGGTGCTCAGGGTCTGGAAGCGCACCGGCAATCCCAGCAGCGCGGGCACCGCGAAATTGCTGACACCTTCGGCGAATGCCAGCAGGAAACCCGACAGCAGCGCAGGTGCGGTGGCGGGCAGCACGATCCGGGTCGCGACCTGCAGCCGCGACGCCCCGGTCAGCTCGGCTGCAGCCACCAGGTCGCCACCCACCCCCAGCAACGCGGCCGAAACCACCACGAACGACAGCGAATAGTAATGCGCGGTGAGCACCAGGATGGTCGGTACCGCGCCCCAGGACAGCACGTCGGGCACAGCGATCCCGAGACCGGACAGCAGCCCCGGTACGCCGCCGAGACGTTCGTTGCGAAAGACGCTTTCCCATGCGAGCGCGATCGCGAAGCTCGGTAGCGCGAACGGCACCGCGGCCAGCACGCCGATGAGCCGGCGTCCGGGGATATCGCTCATCACCACCACCCAGGCCAAGAAGGCACCCAGGATCGTGGCGCACACGCCGGTACCGAGTCCCACCAGCAGCGAGTTGGTCAGCGGCTGCCAGAGCAGGTTGGCCGACAGCGGGCTGTTGAGAACCTCGCCCCACACACCGTCGGCGTCGGCGTCCAAGGTGCGCGCCACCAGACCCGCCAGCGGTGCCGCGACCAGCAGCGCCAGCACCGCGATGACGCCGGCGGCCAGCCCCAGCACGGACCTCACTGGATGGTGAGCAGGAAATCGGCCACCTGCGAACGTCGTTCGGCAGAGGCCTGCGGATCGATGGACCATGCGCCGAGTTCGTCGAGGGACAGGGCATCGGCCGGCGCGACGATGTCCTCGCGGGTCGGGTAGTCACCGGCCACGTGGAACGGTTCGAAACCGGGTCCGCCGGTCTCGGAGTCATCGCCCATCATGTGGTCGATGAGCAGCCGGGCCGCCGCTGGATGTGCCGCGTTGGCCGTCACACCCAGCATCGCCGGGAAGACGATCCCCGGTGACGGTGCGACACCGGAGGCCACCTGCAACGCCCAGCCCTCGTCTTGGTTGTCGCGACGGTCGGAGTAGGTGGTGAAACCGACCGGCGGTGTCGCCTGTCCGCGGGCCCCGACCGATGCGTTGACGGTGTCGGTGTCGTCGACGAGCACCACGTCATTGGCGTACAGATCCGAGATGAACTGCAGCCCCGCGTCTTCCACACCGTCGCCGAGTTCGATCGGCCGCCCGAAGTGTTCCTGGTACGCCTGCGCCATTTCCTGCGATTGCAGCGACATCTCGGTGACCAGGTCCAGATAGTCACCGCGCACATTGGGGTCGACCATCATCACGCGGCCGCGCCACGCGGGTTCGGTGAGCTCCCACAGGTTGCGCACCGGCGGACCGTCGGGATGGGCCTCCTCGTTGTACATCAGCACTTTGGTGGACAGCCGGTTGGCGGCCAGCGGGTCGCGGTGCTCGGCCGGTAGCGCGTCGCTGACACGTTGCGGCACATAGGGAGTCAGGATGCCGTCGACCAGCAGTTCGGTGACCACGACCGGCGCATCGGAGACGTAGGCGACATCGGCGGTGGTGCTGCCGGCGCGGTGCTCGCTGGCCAACCGGGTGATCAGTTCGGTGGACGACACATCGGTGGCGACCACGTCGATCCCTGGATACGCCGCCTCGAACGACTCCTCGATGGAGGCGATACGGCTGGTGAAGGCGTACACCGAGACGGTCCCCTCCTCCTGCGCGGCCGCGACGAGCTCATCGTGGCTCATCGCCTCCCAGTCGCGTTCCGGCGCGGATGGCGACGCTTCGTCGGTGGAGCCGCCACATGCGGTGAGCAGAAGCGCGAGCACCGATGTGGCAACGGTTGTGCGGACGGGTACGGACATGACGAACCTCCGGTTTGTTGTGGCGGGGTGTTTCAGGCGTCGAGACGGTCGATCAGATCGGCGAGTTTGTCCAGGGAGCGGTTGGCGGCATCGGGTTGGCGCCGGGCGATGGTCAGCACCAGCGCGTTGCCGATCGCCATCGGCACGGTCAGCGACAGGAACTCATCGCCGCGGCCGCGCGGTGCAGCCACCAGCGCGTCGGGACGCGGCTGCATCGACAACAGCGTGTCGGTGATGACGGCGCTGTGGCAGCCCGTTTCGGCGGCTATGGTCAGCAACGGTCCGAGCAGGCCGGGCATCCGCCGAAAGGCGAAGGCCAGCAACATGTCCTCGCCGGTGAGGCTGGAGACGCGTTCGGCGACATCGCGTCGCGAACCGGTCAGTGCGGTCACCCGGATACCGAACCGGTGCAGGCGTCGCACCATGAGGTCGGCGAGCACCGTGGCGTTGCCCTGGCCGAAGACGAAGACGTGGCCGGCGGCCATGATGCGGGTGGCGATGTCGTCGAGTTGATGCTGGCTGACATGTCGGGTCAGCTCGGCGAGCACATGGAGCTCGTCCTCGACGAAACCGCGCAGCACGTCGTGTTCGGGATGACGGCCCAGCCGGCCCTGCACCCGCTGCGCGGGGCCCTCGCCGGTCATGTAGTCCTGGCGCAGGGCCTCCCGCAATTCGGGATAGCCGGTGAACCCCAGCCGCTGGGCCAGCCGGGTCGCCGCCGACTGGTGCAGTCCGAGTGGCTCGGTTAGCTCGGCGGCCATCCAGTAGGACGCCGACGCCGGCTGGGACTGGAGCGCCGCGATGAGTCGACGGTCATTGGCCGTGAGACGATACCCGCAGGTCGCGACCAGATCCGTGAGAAGCACGCCCCGAAGTTATGTGCAATCGCACTTGCAGCGCGCGCAAGCCTTGCAAGTTCACGTGCTGTTTGCCAGATGTGCATGGCCCCGTCGCCGAGCAGGTGGCGCGGGCCACAGCCGGCTCAGTCGGGCAGCCGCAGCTCGGGCTTCTCGACCTCTTCGATGTTGACGTCCTTGAAGGTGATCACCCGGACCTGCTTGACGAACCGGGCCGGGCGGTACATGTCCCACACCCAGGCGTCGGCCAGGCGTAGCTCGAAGTAGACCTCGCCGTCGGCGTTGCGGGGCACCATCTCGACACTGTTGGCCAGGTAGAAACGCCGTTCGGTCTCCACCACGTAGCTGAACTGCCCGACGATGTCCTTGTACTCGCGGTACAGCGAGAGCTCCATCTCGGTTTCGTACTTCTCGAGATCCTCGGCACTCATCTGCTCTGCTGTCCTTCGTCTAGGTTGGGCTCCATCATTCCCCACACACTCATGCCGCGTCGCACCGATCCCGCGACTCGTCGCACATTGGCGAACGAATAGCGGTGCTCGCTGCACGGACCCAGATCCTCCAACGCGGCGGTGTGCACCGGCGTGCAGTATCCCTTGTGCTCGGCGAAACCGTACCCGGGGTGCTCGGTGTCCATCGCGACCATCAACCGGTCCCGGCTGACCTTGGCCAGCACGCTGGCCGCCGCGATACAGGCCGCCGCGGCATCTCCCCCGATCACCGGCAGTGACGGCATCGGCAGGCCCGGCACCCGGAATCCGTCGGAGAGCACATAGCCCGGACGTATCGGCAGCCCGGCGACCGCGCGCCGCATCCCCTCGATGTTCGCGTGGTGCACTCCGCGCCGGTCCACATCGATCGAGGGAATGAAGACCACGTGATAGGCCAGCGCGTAGCGGCGGATCAGCGGGAACAGCCGCTCGCGTTCGGCCTCGTTGAGCTTCTTCGAATCGTCAAGTGCAGCAAGGCTGTTCAGCCGGTTGGGGCCCAAGATGCACGCCGCGACCACCAACGGGCCTGCGCAGGCGCCACGACCGACCTCGTCCACGCCGGCGACCGGGCCGAGCCCGCTACGGTACAGCGCGGATTCCAGGGTGCGCAGGCCGGATCTGCGGATCACGGCTCTGGGCGGCCAGCTTGCCGGCACAGCACCGCTCCCTAATCGGCCTGCGGGGCAGTCTGCGGATTCACGCTGCTCACGCCGCCCCAGCGGCCCGGCGGCCAAGCGATGAACCGAGCCTTGCCGATCACATTGTCGACCGGGATCGTGCCGGCCTCGGGGTCGCCGGTGCAGATAAGTCCGCGCTGGGCGTCCTGGGGCAAGCTCGTGCAACGCGACCGGGAATCCGCGGAGTGGGTGCGGTTGTCACCCATCACCCACAACTTGCCCTGCGGCACGGTGACCGGACCGAACTCGTTGCCCAGGCACGGGTAGACCTCGGTGTCCGCGTTCATGGTGGTCGGATCCAGGTACGGCTCGTTGAGCTTCTTGCCGTCCACGGTCAGCCCCGTCGCGGCCCGGCACTGCACGGTCTGGCCACCGGTGGCGATGACACGCTTGACCAGATCGTTCTCGTCGGGCGGCACGAATCCGACGAAGGACAGCGCGTCCTGGACGAACTTGATCGCCGGGTTGTCCGAGCGGATCGACTGATAGCCGATGTTCCAGTTCGGCGGGCCCTTGAACACGACGACGTCACCGGGTTCCGGCTCGCTGAACCGGTAGGTGAGCTTGTCGACCATGATCCGGTCGCCGACACAGCCGGGGCAGCCGTGCAGCGTCGGCTCCATCGATTCCGAGGGAATCAGGTACGGACGCGCCACGAACGTCAACATCACGTAGTAGAGAACCAGCGCGATGGAGACCAGAATGGCACCCTCGCGCAGCGCGCCGTGCTTCTTCTTGGGCTTGCGCTGCTCGTCACCGTCGGTGTCGGTGCCCGATTCGGGCTGGGCGGTGTCCTCGGCGTCGTCGGTCACGGCATCAGGGTAGTCAGCGCGGCTGGGAAAGCGGCTGACCGGCGGGAGGCCGGACGTGGCAGGCGTGTCGCAACGAACACACCCGGCAACGTCAGCGCTTCTCCTTGATCTTCGCCTTCTTGCCGCGCAGCTCGCGCAGGTAGTACAGCTTGGCGCGACGGACGTCACCGCGGGTCGCGACGTCGATGTGGTCGATGTTGGGCGAGTGCACCGGGAAGGTCCGCTCGACGCCGACGCCGTAGCTCTCCTTGCGCACGGTGAAGGTCTCCCGGATGCCGCCACCCTGGCGACGGATCACGACGCCCTTGAAGACCTGGATGCGCTCCTTGGAACCCTCGATGACCTTGACGTGCACGTTGACGGTGTCGCCGGGGCCGAATGCCGGGATGTCGTCGCGCAGCGACGCCTGGTCGACGAAGTCAAGCGTGTTCATCGGTGACTCTTCCTTGCTGTGGGCGGCTCTTCGTGGGCGGCGCCGTGTTCGCGCAGCCGAGCCGACGTATTCGGGCGGATCTGACTGGATGTACCGGGCAGCAGAGAATGACCCTGCGCAGGCAACTGCTCAATTGTGCCAGACGAGGCGCAGCAGGCGAAATCGCGTCCGTAACCGGTCGCCGGGCGACACCCGCGGCGGGGTCCGGCGTCGTCGTGGCCCGATGGTTAGGCTACTGGGCGTAGGGGTAGAGGTCCTGTCATCGTGGCCGGGACCTCCCCGCGCCACCAGCACCCGGAGGACTGCATGCCGCGGCCGTCGAACGTACTTCAGGCGGCCGTGGCGGCAGCGTGTACGGCGGTCCTGCTCGCCGGGTGCGAGGCCCGCGGGTACAGCGCAGCGCCGGCCTCTCCCGACGCGCCGCAACTGACGGTGGTGGCTCCCTTGGCCACATCGGCGCCGCTGCCCGAGGAACCGCCCGATCAGCCGGCCGCCACCTTCGACGGGCTGCAGGGGCGGGTCAACCAGGCCGATGCGGACGCCGCGGATGCCGGCGCCGATCTGACGGTCGCGGTGATGGACCGCAACACCGGGCAGGTCATCACCGACGGCGTGCCCGACACCATCGCGATCGCGTCGGTGGTCAAGCTGTTCATCGCCGATGACCTGCTGCTACAGGAGGCTCAGGGCAAGACCGAACTGAGTCCTGATGACCGCGTCATGCTCGACGTGATGCTGCGCTCCTCCGATGACAGCGCCGCCGAGATCTTCTGGAATCGCAGCGGGGGCACCGACATCATCGACCGGGTCGTCGACCGGTACGGCCTGACCTCGACCAGGGCACCCGGAAACGGCCGGTGGTTCAACACCATCAGCACCGTGACCGACCTGGTGCGCTACTACGACAAACTGCTCGCCGGCACCGGCGGACTGCCGCCCGAGCGCGCCAGCATCATCATCGCAAACCTGTCCCAATCCACCCCGACCGCACCGGACGGCATGGTGCCGGGCGGGATCTACCCGCAGCGCTTCGGCATTCCCGAAGGCATCCCGGGCGAGCCGGTCGCGGTCAAGCAGGGCTGGATGTGCTGTATCGGCGCGGACTGGATGCATTTGTCCACCGGTGTCATCGGCCCCGACCGCCGCTACGTGATGGCGATCAGTTCGATGCAGCCGACCGGCGCGGATGCGGCACGGCGGACCATCACCGACGCTGTGCGGACGATCTTCCCCGGCGGGCACCTCTAGGTCCGACGGGACAGCGTCAACCTGGTTCGGGCGCTCCGGCACAACCGACAGATGGTGCACCTACCTGGCTTCAGCCCACTCCGGCTCACCCGGCACTCCGCTGAACTCACGCACACCCGACCCGACACTGGACCTACCTGGCTTCAGCCCACTCCGGCTCACCCGGCACCCGGCCGAGCTCACGCACACCTGACCGCGTCCTAATCGTCGCGGTCGGCCTGCTCCCCCACCAGCAAATCGGGCCTGCGCTCGCGGGTGCGCTGCAGCGACTGCTTTAGCCGCCAGGCCTCTACCTTGGCGTGATCCCCGGACAGCAACACCGACGGGACCTCGAGCTCACGCCATACCGGCGGCCGGGTGTAGCTCGGTCCTTCGAGCAGGCCGTCGGAGTGCGAATCCTCTTGATGTGATGCCGGATTGCCGAGTACCTCGGGAATCAGCCGGACGACGGCCTCGATCATGACCAGTGCGGCCGACTCTCCCCCGGCCAGCACGTAGTCGCCGATGGACACTTCCTCCACCCGCATCCGTCGCGCCGCATCATCGGCCACACGTTGATCGATACCCTCATAGCGCCCGCAGGCAAACACCAGGTGCGTTTCGGTGCTCCACCGCGCCGCGGTCGCCTGGGTGAACGGCCTGCCGGCCGGCGTCGGGACCACCAGCAAAGTGTCCGGTGTGCAGATCTCGTCCAGGGCCGCACCCCACACCGGCGCCTTCATCACCATGCCGGGTCCGCCGCCGTAGGGCGAATCGTCGACCGACTTGTGCACGTCGTGGGTCCAGCGGCGCAGGTCGTGCACGCCGAGTTCGATGATTCCGGCCTGAATTGCCTTGCCCGGCAATGCTTGTCGCAAAGGCTCGAGATAGGCGGGAAAGATCGTGATGACGTCCAGCCGCATGTCAGTCCATATCGAGCAGGCCGTCGGGGGGATCGATGTCCACCGTGCCGTCGGCCAGCGATACCGCAGTCACGATGGCACTGACGAAGGGCACCAGCACCTCGGCACCCTCGGGGGTCTTGACCGACAGCAGTTCCCCGGCGGGTGTGTGCAGCACCTCGGCGACCGTGCCGACCGCCGTCCCGTCGACGGTGCGCACCGCCAGCCCTTCGAGCTGGTGGTCGTAGAACTCGTCGGGATCCTCGATCGGCGGCAGGTCCGCGGACTCGACCAGAAACAAGGTGCCGCGCAGTTCGTCGGCGGCGTTGCGGTCGGCGACGCCGGTCAACCGCATCAGCAGTCGACCGGCGTGCTCGCGCACCGTTTCGATGACGTAGGTCCGTTCCGGACCGCCGCGCGGTTTGCGTCCGCGCAACTGCGCGCCCGGGGCGAAGCGCTGCCCCGGGTCATCGGTACGGACCTCCACGACGATCTCGCCGGTGACACCGTGTGCCTTGGCGACCCGCCCGATGACCAGTTCCATCGGTGACTACTGGTCGGTGTCCACCACGTCGACGCGGATGCCGCGACCACCGATGCCGGCGACCAGCGTGCGCAGCGCGGTGGCGGTGCGACCTCCGCGGCCGATGACCTTGCCCAGGTCATCGGGGTGCACATGGACCTCGACGGTCCGTCCGCGCCGGTTGGTGACCATGTCGACCCGGACGTCGTCGGGGTTGTCGACGATCCCGCGCACCAGGTGCTCCACGGCGTCGACGACGACGGAACTCATTCGGCGGCGGACTCTTCGGCGGGAGCCTCAGCAGCCTCGGCCGGCGCCTCGTCAGCCTTGGGGGCCTTCTTCTTCTTCTGGGTCACGGCCTGGCCGGCGGGCGCATCGTCAGCGGCGGCCAGCGCGGCGTTGAACAGATCCAGCTTCGACGGCTTGGGTTCCTTGACCTTCAGCGTGCCCTCGGCGCCCGGCAGGCCCTTGAACTTCTGCCAGTCACCGGTGATCTTCAGCAGGGCCAGGACGGGCTCGGTGGGCTGCGCGCCCACGCTCAGCCAGTACTGCGCACGCTCGGAGTCGATCTCGATCAGGCTCGGCTCTTCCTTCGGGTGGTAGCGGCCGATGACCTCGATGGAGCGGCCGTCGCGGCGGTTACGCGCGTCGGCGACGGAGATGCGGTACTGGGGATTGCGGATCTTGCCCAGACGGGTGAGCTTGATTTTGACAGCCATGAATCACTCCTGTGCTTGCCACGCTGCAATGCGGCGATCTCCGGCGGGATGCCGGGATCCGGTTTTGCCTTACGTGTGTGACCGCCGCGCGGCGCATCTAACGAGTCGCGTACGGACAGCCGATCATTGTGCCAGAGGGCCCGGGGCCTGCCCAAATCCCGGCATTCGGCGCCGGCCGACCGTGTCGGTACGCCGACACGCCGTCGTGGCTGACCGTTTGCGGTCGCTCGCCGGAGAAGCCGGTCCGCCTCAGACCACCCGGTCGAAGCACTTCTCCTCGACGCGCTTGGTCATCCGCCAGCCCTCGGCGGTGCGGACGAACTCGTCGTCGTACCAGAGCCCGCAGAACAGCACCTGGCCCTCCTCACCGCCCAGCACCATCGGGTTGAAGCACAGCGTCCGCGCGGTGGCGGTGTCGCCGGTGATCGTCACGTCGAAGTTGCCCAGCATGTGCGCGTACGCCGGAAAGTTCGGCAACACCTGCGACAGCCACGCCTTCACCTCCGGGTAGCGGCCGTCGACCCCGCCCATGGCGCGGTAGTCGACGTAGGCGTCCGGGGTGAACACCTGATCGAGGTCGTCGAAGCGGCGCGCGTCGATCGCGGTGGAGTACGCGACGAGCAGCTGCTGGATTTCGAGGCGGTCGGAGATCTCTTCGAGGCTCAGCACGCCCTTGATTGAACCACCGGACGGGTCAGGCCTGCGGGCCTTCCGAGGGCGGCCAGTGTTCGCCTTCCCACTCTCCCGGCTCGGCGTGATCCCCGCGCGACAGCGGCACCCACTGCTCGGTGGGCGCGGGCTGCTTGGACGACGGGAAGTCACGCAGCTTGCCGGTCGGGTGAGCATCCCACTTGGCGAAGGTCAGCGGGGTCTGCAGCCAGGCGAACAGCAGGTTGTAGACACCTTCGAGCGAGTCGATGTGGGTGCGTTCCCAGCCGTGGCTGCCGTCCAGCCCGAAGCCGACCAGCGCGGCGCGGGTGTTGGCGCCGGCCTCGATGGCGGCGGCCGCATCGGAGCGGTAGTAGCGGAAGACATCGCGCGCGTGCGGGATGTCGAGATCCTCGGCCAGCTTGCACAGTTTTCGGGTCAGGTGGTAGTCGAACGGGCCGTGCAGATCCGCCATCGGGATGGTCACGCCATCTTCCATGGAGTGCTGGCCGGGCGCGCAGACAGCGTTGTCCACCGAGACGAGTTCGGCGACATCGGGATCCAGACCGTGGCTGGCGCCGTGGCCGACCTCCTCGGTGATGGTCACCATGATCGTGGTCTTGTGCGGCAGCACGATCTTCTCCTCGGCGACGGTCTTGGCCAGCGCCAGCGCAACGGCCACGCCGGCCTTGCCGTCGAGGTGCCGGGACACGATGTAGCCGTCGGAGGTGAGCTCCGGCGCGGCGATCAGCGCGACGAAGTCACCGACGTGAAACCCCAGCCGCTCCAGGTCGGCGCGGCTGGTGACCTTGCGGTCGATGCGGACCTCGACGTGCTCCCATTCGGTCGGCTGGGTGTCGATCTCGTCACCGAACGCATGCCCGGATGCCTTGAGCGGCATGACCGTTCCGGTGAAGAACTCGTCCGGGTCATCGGTGAAGACGCGGACGCGGGCGCCGGTGGCGAACCGCGCCGAGAACGTGCCGACCGGGATCAGTTCGAGGCGACCGTTGTCCTTGAGGTCGCGGACCATGCATCCGATGGTGTCGGCATGCACGACGACCGCGCGGTCGGTGGTGTCCGACTCCCCGGGCAGCACGGCGGTCAGCGCGCCGCGGCGGGTCAGCGTGAACGGAACACCGATGTCGTCGAGCGTGTCGCCGATCAGTTGCATCACCGCGTCGGTGCGGCCCGACGGGCTGGGTGTCTGCAACATCGCCAGCAGGGTGTCGATCATCCAGGCCCGGGTCGCCTCCGGCATGACGGCACGTTCGGACAAAACGCCTCCTTCTCAGCGTTGATCGGTAGGCCGCGCAGGGCCGGTGTGCTGCTATCCCTGGTCGACGGGATCGGGCTGCCAGGCCCACGGGGTGGCCGCGGTACGTGGAAAGAGTAGATCCACGAAGGCCTGCGCCGTCGGCCGCGGTTCGTGATTGGCCAAACCCGGCCGCTCATTGGCCTCGATGAAGACGTAGTCCTCACCGTCGACGGCGGGCACCATCAGATCGATCCCCGTGACGGGGATGCCGATGGCATCCGCGGCGTCGACCGCGACCTTGGCCAGTACCGGGTTCAGATCGTCGGTGACATCGAGGATGGTGCCGCCGGTGTGCAGGTTCGCGGTGCGTCGCACCACCAGGTGCTCGTTGGCCGGCAGCACATCGTCCATGTCCCAGCCGGCCTCGCGCACGGTGTCCTCGGTGACCGAGTCCAGCGGAATCCGCGACTCGCCCTGGGTGGCGGCCGATCGGCGCCGGCTCTGCGCCTCGATGAGCGCCCCGATGCTGTGTTTGCCGGTGCCGATGATCTCCGGTGGGCGCCGGACGGCGGCGGCGATGACCTTGCCGTTGATCACCACGATGCGCAGATCCTCACCGGCGCAACGCTCTTCGATCAGGACGTCCGGGCAGTGCTTGCTGGCCAGTTGCAGCGCCCGGTCCAGTTCGTCGTGGCGGGTGACACCGACGGTGATCCCGGCACCCTGTTCACCGCGGGCCGGTTTGACCACCACCGAGCCGACCTCACCCAAGAAGCGGTGGTCTTCTTCGCCGAAGGTGGCGGTGACACCCTTGGGCACGGTGATACCGGCCTCGCTGACCACCTTGCGCGCGATGCGCTTGTCGTCGCAGCGGCTCATCGCGACGGCATTGGTCAGCTCCGACAGCGATTCGCGGGTGGTCACGGTGGTGCCGCCGTGAGTGAGTTGCAGATAACCGCCCTGCGCGTCGAGCACCTGGACTGCGATACCGCGCAGGATCGCCTCGTCGGCGATGATGCGGGCGTACGGGTTGAGCTGGTCGAGTTCCTCTTCGGGCTGGGCGGGCGCGAACAGCTTTTCGTTGATCGCGTTCTTGCGTTTGACCCCCAGTTCGGGGACGCGCTCGAATCCCATCCGCTCATACAGCGCGATGGCGCCCTCGTTGTCGTGCAGCACCGACAGGTCCATCTGGGCGCGGCCGCGCCGGATGAACTGCTCGACCAGCGACCGCACCAGCAGGCCGCCGGCCCCCGGCCGGCACAGGGTGGGGCTCACGGCCAGACACCACAGGCTCGACCCGTTCTCGGGGTCGTCGAACAGTTGGGCGTGGTCGATGCCGGTGACGGTGCCGACGACGGCACCGGTGTGGTCGTCGACGGCCACCAGGTAGATCATGTGTTCTTCGGACTGGCTGTTGTGCCACATCAGGTCGACGTCGGCGGGCACCATGCGGCACTGCAGGTAGATCTCGTTGATGGCAGCGCAGTCGGCCATCGACTCGACCGGGCGCACCGTCACCCCGGGCAGATCGGCGGGCCGGTAGGCCAGCGGCTCGGTCAGGTCGAGCCGGTAGGTGAAGCTCGGATCGATGAAGAATTCCTGCGGGTTGAGCGCCACGAAGACGTGCGGTGCCTCCAGGTACATGCCGATATCGCGGCGGCCACTGGCCTCGGCGCGCAGCGCGGTGCCCAACTCCCCGGGATCGTCGAAGGTCTGCCCGAACACCAAGCGACCCCACCCGAGGTCCTGCACAACCTCTTTCGGAGCGGCGTCGCTGTCTGGAGTCGCCTTCTCCAGGGTCATCTCGTCGTTACCCCATCCACATGGTGCGCCAGCCAGAGTTCCAGCAGCCCGAGCTGCCACAGGGGGTTACCCCGAAGTGGGGTGTGATAACCGTTCGGATCGGCCAGCAGGCGATCGACCTCGGCCGGATTGAACAGCCCGCGTGCCTTGGCGCCCTCGCTGTGCAGGGCGTCGCGCACCAGATCCAGGTACGGCCCGGACAGGTGTTTGAGCGCCGGCACCGGGAAGTAGCCCTTGGGGCGGTCGATCACCTCGTGCGGGATGACGCGACGGGCCGCCTCCTTGAGCACGCCCTTGCCCTCGTACGCCGTCTTGAGATGCGGCGGGCAGGTGGCCGCCAATTCGACGAGCTCATGATCCAGGAAAGGCACCCGGCCCTCCAGGCCCCACGCCATCGTCATGTTGTCGACGCGTTTGACCGGGTCGTCGACCAGCATGACGGTGGTGTCCAGTCGCAGCGCGCGGTCGGTGGCGGTGGCCGCGCCGGGGCTGGCGAAGTGCTCGAGCACGTAGTCACCGGCGATATCGGCGTCCAGCCGCCAGGACGGTTGCAGCAGGGTGTTCAACGCGGTGTGGTCGCGATCGAAGAAGGCCTGCCGATAGCTGGCCAGCGCGGCCGCCGGATCACCGTCGGGAGCGTGCGCCATCGGCGGATACCAGTGGTAGCCGGCGAAGATCTCGTCGGCGCCCTGTCCGGACTGCACCACCTTGACGTGCTTGCTGACCTCCTGGGACAGCAGGTAGAAGGCCACGCAGTCGTGGCTCATCATCGGCTCGCTCATCGCGGCGATGGTGCCGCCCAATGCGGGCAGCATGCGGGCGGTGTCGATGCGGATCTGATGGTGGTCGGTGCCGTAGTGCCGGGCGATGACGTCGGAGTACTTGAACTCGTCGCCCTCCTCACCGCCGGCGGCCTCGAACCCGATCGAGAAGGTGGCCAGCCCGTGCTGGCCCGCCTCGGCCAGCAGACCCACTATCAGGCTGGAGTCCAGTCCACCGGAGAGCAGGCAGCCGACCGGGACGTCGGCGACCAGTCGACGCTCGACGGCGGTGCGTAGCGAGGCCAGGATCGCCTCTTCCCACTCCGGCTCCGACCAGGCCGCACGTTCGGCCGAGCGCTCGAAAACCGGTTCCCAGTAGGTGTGTTGGGTGCGCGAGCCGTCGGGCTCGATGCGCATCAGGGTGCCGGGCGGCAGTTTCTTGACGCCACGCAGGATGGTGTGCGGCGCCGGAACCACCGAGTGGAAACTCAGATAATGGTGCAGCGCAACGGGATCGATGTCGGTGTCGACACCACCGGCGGCGACCAGGGCCGGTAACGACGAGGCGAACCGCAGCGCGTCGGCGACCTCGGTGTAGTACAGCGGCTTGATGCCCAGGCGGTCGCGGGCCAGCAGCACCCGGCCGCTGTCCACCTCGGTGACGGCGAAGGCGAACATGCCGTAGAGGTGATCGACGACCTTCTCGCCCCACTCGCGGTAGCCCTTGAGGACGACCTCGGTATCGCTGTGCGAGAAGAACCGGTACCCCTTCGCCAGCAGTTCCTGACGCAGTTGCGGGTAGTTGTAGATGCATCCGTTGAAGGCGACCGTCAGCCCGAGTTCGGGATCGTGCATGGGCTGCTGGCCGTGACTGGACAGGTCGATGATCGCCAGCCGGCGGTGCCCCAGCGCGATGTTTCCCTGGGACCAGAATCCCCCGCTGTCGGGGCCTCGCGGCACCATGGTTTTCGCCATCTCGGCAATGGCTCCGAGATCTGCCGACCGGCCGCGAGCAACCTCGCCGGCGATGCCGCACATTGTTTTCGTCCCCCTCGATGGTTGAAGGCCACTCTGGTTCGCGCTGGTCTTACGTTACCGGTGGCGGCGCCTTCCAAACCTCTGGCCTCGAAAGGTAGTTAGGCTCACAACTCATGCGCAGGCTCGTCGCCGGTCTCATTTCAGTGCTCGTCATGTGCACCGCCGGGCTCGGCTCGGCCGGTGCCGTCACCGGGGTGCAACAACCCCTCGGCTCGGTGCCGATACCCGACGGACCTGCGCAGGCGTGGGTGCTCGCGGACATGGACACCGGAGCCGTGCTGGCCGCGCGCGACGCCCACGGCCGGTACGCACCGGCGAGCACCATCAAGGTGCTGCTGGCCATGGTGGCCCTCGACGAACTACCCCTGGAGATGACCGTGGTGGCCGACGAGGCCGACACCCGGGTGGAGTGCAACTGCGCCGGGGTGGCACCCGGGCGCGCCTATACGGTGCGTCAGCTGCTGGAGGGTCTGCTGCTGGTGTCGGGCAACGACGCAGCAAACACATTGGCGACCGCTCTCGGCGGGCGGCCCGCGGCGCTGGCGAAGATGAACGCCAAGGCGGCGGCGGTCGGTGCTCACGCCACCGTGGCCGGTAGCCCGTCGGGTCTGGACGGCCCCGGTATCGAGATCTGGTCCTCGCCGCACGACCTCGCGGTGATCTTCCGGGCCGCGATGGCCCATCCGGTGTTCGCGCAGCTCACCGCGCAGCCGACGGCGCTGTTCCCGGGCAAGGACGGTGACCGGGTGCTGGTGAATCAGGACGAGTTGCTGACCCGCTATCCCGGCATGCTGGGCGGCAAGACCGGCTTCACCGATCTGGCGCGCAAGACGTTCGTGGGCGCGGCTGGGCGCGACGGCCGCCGGCTGGTGGTGGCACTGATGTTCGGCCTGGTGCGCGAGGGTGGGCCGACGTATTGGGACCAGGCCTCGGCACTGCTGGACTGGGGGTTCGCCCAGGACCGGGCCGCCGGCGTCGGCGTGCTGTAGTTCGAGACCCGACGGAGACCGTTTCGAGTCCTGCCGACCGTAGCGTTACGCGCGGGGCGAGCGTAGCGCCAGCGGAGCGACGGGAATGAGGGACAGTGCGGCATCTGCTCGCGGCGACCGGACTCGCCCTCAGTACGGTCCTCGCGGCACCCGCGCATGCCGCTCCCACCGTGGAACCCATTGGCGCGCAATCGTTCACCAACGGTCCCGCCAAGGCGTACCTGCTGGCCGACCTGGACACCGGCCGGGTGCTGGCCGCCAACGATCCGCACGGGTCCTACGCCCCGGCCAGCACCATCAAGGTGCTGTTGGCGATGACGGTGCTCGATCACCTGCGTCCGGACAACTTCGCTCGAGCCAACGGCTCGCACACCAAGGTCGAATGTTCCTGCGTGCATCTCAAACCCGGCCAGCCCTACACCGTCACCCAGCTGCTCAGCGCACTGCTGATGGTGTCGGGCAACGACGCCGCCAACATGCTTGCGGACATGCTGGGCGGGCAGCGCGTCGCGCTCGCGGCGATGAACCGCAAGGCAGCCGCCGTCGGGGCCCGCAGCACCCGGGCGTCGTCACCTTCCGGACTGGACGGCCCCGGTTGGGAATCCGTCACCACACCGCACGACCTGGCCGTCATCTTCCGGGCCGCGCTGCGCTACCCGCTGATCGCGCAGATCATGCAGTCCCGGTCGGCCGAGTTCGCGGGCAGGACGCTGTCGAACCAGAACGAGTTGCTCACCCGGTACCCGGGCGATCTCGGCGGGAAGACCGGTTTCACCAACCTGGCCCGTAAGACCTATGTCGGCGCAGCTCAGCGCGGGAACCGTCGGCTGGTTGTGGTACAGATGTACGGGTCCGGCGACCTGTACGGACAGGCCATCAGCCTGCTGGACTGGGGTTTCAACCAGCCCTGAGAGGGAGGCCCCCACGGGCGCCCCACAGCAAGTAAGGTCACCCTAATTTCAGCGCCGGGCTACGGCGCGTGACAAAGGGGGCTAAGTGACCGGCCAAGCTGATCTCTCACTCATCGTCGCGTTCGGCACCGACATGGGTAACGCCGAGGACGCGGCGATGACCTTCGCCGAATCGGTCGGCGAGATCGGGATCGAGGTCGAGGCCGTCGAGCTGAACCAGGTCGAGATCTCCGAGTTGCAGAACACCACGCATTTCGTCGTCGTCGTCTCGACCTTCGGTGAAGGTGAGTTCCCCGATTCGGCCACCCTGTTCTGGGAGTCCATCAGCGCGGACACCGAGCGGTTGGAACACCTGAACTTTGCGGTGCTGGCTCTCGGGGACAGTTCCTATGAACTGTTCTGCAATGCCGGCAAGCTCCTCGACGAGCGCCTGGAGGCCCTCGGCGCGCACCGGATGGTGGACAGGGTCGACGTCGACGGGTTCTATGAGCAGCCCGCCAAGGCGTGGACCGCCGATATCGTCAAGATGCTCACCGCCACGCAGGGTGACACGGCGGCCGCGCCGGCGCCCGCTGTCGAGCGAGCGGAACCGCGTGAGCGCAATGTCGCGGTCACCGCGCGGCTGTCGGTCAACCGTCGGCTCAACTCCACCGATTCCGACAAGGAGGTTCGCCACTACGAAATCGACCTCACCGGAACCGGACTCAGCTATCAGGCCGGGGATTCCATTGCCGTGCACGCGACCAACGATCCGGTGCTGGTCCGGGCATTGCTGGACGAGTTCGGCGTGACCGCCGAACACGGCGTGCCCGGCTACGAACAACCGTTGGGCACGCTGCTGACCGAGCACTTCGAGATCCGCACGCCGTCGCGGGCATTGCTGGACCTGGCGGCCACCCGCACGACCGACGCGCAAGTGTCAGCGGCCCTGCAGTCGGGCGACACCCACGGTGGCACGCAGAACTCGTGGCTGTACGGCAGGGATGTGCTCGATATCGTCGCGCTGGCCGACCTCAAGGTCGACGAGGTGCTCGATACGTTGCGGCCGTTGCAGTTCCGCGATTACTCGGTAGCGTCGAGCCCGCTGGAGCATCCCGATTCGGTGCACCTGACGGTGGCCAGCGTGCGTTATGAACTGGGCGACCGCGTGCACGGCGGAGTGGCATCGACCTACCTGGCCGACCGCTGCGAGGACGTCCGGGTGCAGCTGCGCCCCAACAACCACTTCCGGTTGCCCGCGGCCGATGTGCCGATCATCATGATCGGCCCGGGTACCGGCATCGCGCCGTTCCGGGCCTTTCTGCAGGAGCGTCGCGCCACCGCGGCAACAGGTGCGTCCTGGCTGTTCTTCGGGGATCGGCGCCGCGGCACCGATTACCTGTACGGCGAGGAGCTTCAGGAGTTCGTCTGCTCCGGTGTGCTGACCCGGCTGGACCTGGCGTTCTCGCGCGACCAGGACACCAAAGTGTATGTGCAGCAACGCATGCAGGAGAATGCCGAGGAGTTCTACCGCTGGCTGATCGACGGTGCGCACCTGTACGTGTGCGGGGATGCCGACCGGATGGCCAAGGATGTCGACGCCGCGCTGCACGATATCGTCGCGCGCTGCGGCGCGATGTCGGCGCAGGCCGCGCACGCCTACGTCAACGACCTGATCAAGAGTCACCGCTACGTCCGCGACGTGTACTAACCCCTCGCCCCCTTTTCGCCCAAACGTACAAACGGGTGAAAAAGTGCGAGAGGATCCCGCCCAAACGTCAATCTCGGTGCTAGCTCCAGATGCGCCCGCGCAGGATCACCAGATCCGGGTCACCGACGCCGACCTCCCGCGGGTCGTCGCGGAAGCACAGCAGGTCGGCCGAGGCGCCGTGCTCCAGCGCGGGACGGCCCAGCCACGCCCGCGCGTCCCAGCATGCCGCGCCCAGCGCCTGCGTCGGTGTCATGCCCACCCGGCCCAGCGCCGCGATCTCGTCGCCGATGCGGCCGTGAGCGACCATCCCGCCGGCATCGGTGCCCGCGTACACCCGCACCCCCGCCTCGTGGGCGGCGCCGACCCGCCGATGACATGACGCGTACAGATCGCGCATGTGCTTGGCATAGGTCGGGTACTTGGCCGCCTGCTCGGCGATACCCGGGAAGTTCCCGATGTTGATCAGCGTCGGCACCAGCGCGGTGTCGTGCTCCAGCATCAGGTCGATGATGTCCTCGGTGATGCCGGTGCCGTGCTCGACGCAGTCGATCCCGGCCTTGATCAGTCCCGGCAGTGCGTCCTCACCGAAGACGTGCGCGGTGACGCGCGCACCCTCGGCATGCGCGGCCGCTATCGCCTCGACCAGCACGTCATCCGACCACAGCGGCGCCAGATCCCCCACTCCCCGGTCGATCCAATCCCCGACCAACTTCACCCAGCCGTCGCCCCAGCGCGCCTGCTCGGCGACGTAGGCCGGCAGCTGCGACTCGTCCTCGATATCGATCGGCAGCCCCGGCAGGTAGCGCTTGGGGCGGGCCAGGTGCCGGCCGGCCCGGATGATGCGCGGCAGGTCGTCGCGGTCGTCGAAACTGCGGGTGTCCACCGGTGATCCGGCGTCGCGCAGCAGCAACGCACCGACATCGCGTTCGGTCTCGGCCTGCTCGACGGCCTCCTCGACGCTGGTCGGACCGCCGGGGCCGAGCCCCACGTGACAGTGCGCGTCGACCAGGCCCGGGATGATCCAGCCGCCGTCGAAAACTGTTACCGCGTCGGCGACCGGCTCGGCCGA
Organism: Mycobacterium sp. NPDC003323; assembly: GCF_053589535.1. NCBI lineage: Bacteria > Bacillati > Actinomycetota > Actinomycetes > Mycobacteriales > Mycobacteriaceae > Mycobacterium > Mycobacterium sp. NPDC003323. Next base: position 560,263 of record NZ_JBSFSB010000001.1, on the reverse strand, counting down.
CAGCCGCCCGCTGTGCCCATGCTCTTCGAGCGAGCGCTCATCGACAACCCACCACTGCACCTCCTCGCCGTCGGGTAACCCTCGGCCTCGAAGATGCAGCCGCATCTATTTCTGCCCCGGGAACTTCAGCTTCGACAGGTCGATATTGGCCAGACCGGGCGGCAGCTCGTCGAGCCCCTTGGGCATGCCGGTCAGGTCCGGGAATCCGGCGGGCATGCCTGCGCCCATCGGATTCTTCGGCGGCGTCGGTCCTTTGGCGCCGCGCCCCTTCTTCTTACCGGCCTGCTTGTTCTTACCCTTGGCGGCCTTGCGTTGGGTGTTCTTGCGTCCGAACGGCATTCCCATCTGGCCCGCCATCTGCGACATCATCTTGCGGGCCTCGAAGAACCGGTCGACGAGCTGGTTGACCTCGGAGACGCTGACACCGGAGCCGTTGGCGATGCGCAGCCGGCGCGAGGCGTTGATGATCTTCGGATCGGCCCGCTCGGCGGGGGTCATACCGCGGATGATGGCCTGCACGCGATCGAGCTGGCTGTCGTCCACGGCGGCCAGCGCGTCCTTCATCTGGCCCGCTCCGGGCAGCATGCCCAGCAGGTTGCCGATCGGCCCCATTTTGCGGATGGCCAGCATCTGCTCCAGGAAGTCCTCCAGGGTCAGCTCACCGGAGCCGATCTTGGCGGCGGCGGCTTCGGCCTGCTCGGCGTCGAAGACCTGCTCGGCCTGCTCGATGAGCGACAGGACGTCGCCCATGCCCAGGATGCGGCTGGCCATCCGGTCGGGGTGGAAGACGTCGAAGTCCTCGAGCTTCTCACCGCTGGAGGCGAACAGGATCGGCACGCCGGTGATCTCGCGGACCGACAGCGCGGCACCGCCGCGGGCGTCGCCGTCGAGCTTGGTCAGCACCACGCCGGTGAATCCGACGCCGGAACCGAAGGCCTCGGCGGTGCTGACGGCGTCCTGACCGATCATGGCGTCGAGGACGAACAGCGTCTCATCCGGTGAGACGGCATCGCGGATCGCGGCGGCCTGCCCCATCAGTTCCTCGTCGATGCCGAGGCGGCCGGCGGTGTCGACGATGACGACGTCGAAATGCTTGGCCCGGGCCTCGGCCAGACCGGCGGCCGCGACGGTCACCGGGTCACCGGTGGTCATCTGGTCGATGGTGACGCCGTCCGGCGACACCCCGGGGTGCGGGGCGAAGACGGACACGCCCGCGCGTTCACCGACGATCTGCAGCTGGTGCACCGCACCCGGACGCTGCAGGTCACACGCCACCAGCAACGGCGTGTGGCCCTGGCCCTTGAGCCATCGGGCGAGCTTGCCGGCCAGGGTGGTCTTACCGGAGCCCTGCAGACCGGCGAGCATGATGACCGTCGGCGGTGTCTTGGCGAAGGCGAGCTGACGGGTCTCGCCGCCGAGGATGCCGATGAGCTCCTCGTTGACGATCTTGACGACCTGCTGGGCCGGGTTCAGCGCCGCGGACACCTCCGCGCCCTTGGCGCGATCCTTGATGCGGCCGACGAAGGCGCGCACCACGGGCAGCGATACGTCGGCCTCGAGCAGGGCGAGCCGGATCTCGCGGGCGGTGGCGTCGATGTCGGCGTCGGTCAGCCGGCCGCGGGAGCGCAGCCCCTGGAGAGCACCGGTCAACCGGTCAGACAGCGATTCAAACACCTGGCAAGCCTAGCGGTCAGCCAGGATGAACTCACCGCGCACTCTGGCCTCGGGCGACCACGGGGCGTTAATCTGTCAACGCCCGATGACAGATTAGCGCCGGAGGACCCCATGACCGCGATCGACCTCCCCATCGCTGCGGTGCGCGGCACGGCGCCCGAGGAAGACAGCGTGACGCACATCAGCCAGTGCACGCTGTGCGAGGCGCACTGCGGCATCCACGTCACCGTCACCGACGGCCACGTCAGCCGCATCGCCGGTAATCCCGACGACGTCTTCTCCAAGGGCTACATCTGTCCGAAGGCGACCGCGATGGGCGCGCTGCACCACGACCCGGACCGGCTGCGCTCCCCGATGCGCCGGGTCGGAGACTCCTTCGAACCGGTCAGCTGGGCCGAGGCGTTCGACGAGATCGGCACTCGGCTGCGTGTCATCCGACGCAAGCACGGCGTTCGCGCGTTGGGCATGTACCTGGGCAACCCCGCCGCGCACAGCTCAGGGGCGCTGTACGGCCTGGCGCTGCGCATCGCGCTGCTGACACCCAACTTCTTCTCGGCATCCTCGATCGACCAGATGCCCCATGAGTACGCCGCCTGGCGGGTGTTCGGATCCAACGCCCTGGTGCCGATCACCGATATCGACCGCACCCAGCGGCTGGTCATCCTGGGCGCCAACCCGGCGGTATCCAACGGCTCCTTGTCCATCATGCCCGGCGCCAAGCGGCGCATCAAAGCCGTCCGAGACCGCGGCGGCAAGGTCATCGTCGTCGATCCGCGCCGCACCGAGACCGCGAAACTGGCCGACCAGCACGTGGCCGTGAAACCCGGCGGTGATGTCCATCTGCTGCTGGGCATGCTGAACGTGTTGATCACCGAAAACCTCTGCGACGCTGCGGCAATCGTGCGGTGGGCCTCGGGCTGGCAGGAGCTGCGGCGGCTGGTGGCCGACGCCACTCCCGAGGCCGTGGCCGAGACCGCCGGGGTGAACGCCGAGGAGATCCGGACTTTGGCTCGCGAGCACGCGGCCGCCGAATCGGCGGCCATCTACGCCCGTATCGGCATCTGCCAGCAGGAGACCGGCACGTTGGTGAGCTGGTTGGTCATGGTGATCAATGCCGTGACGGGCAACCTGGATCGCGCCGGCGGGACGATGTTCTCCACGCCGATCATCGATGTGCCGCGGCTCGCCAAGTACATCCCCGTCGGACACGGCTGGTGGACCGACCGCTCGGGCCGGTACAAGGCGTTCCGCGCCGAACTGCCTGCGGTGGCGATGGCCGACGAGATCCTGACCGCCGGCCGCGGAAAGATCCGCGCGATGGTCACCTATGCCGGTAATCCGGTGTCGTCCATCCCGCAGAAGGGCCGCCTGGACGAGGCCATGGGTCAGCTCGATCTGTATGTGGCCGTGGACATGTACGTCACCGAGACGACCCGCCACGCCGATTTCATCCTGCCGCCGGTCTCGCCACTGGAGCGCGAGGATGTCGGCCTGTTGACCACGGTCTTCAGCGTGCGCAACAACATTCGGTATCAACACCGGTCGTTCGAACCCGCGCCGGGGGCGTTGGAAGACTGGGAGATCCTGAGCCGGTTGACCTTCGAGCTGCTACCGGCACCGCTGCGTCAGCTCAGCAAGCCGCTGCGCAACCGGTGGATCGCCTTCGCCGACCCGCTGCGGCTGACGGCGGCCGTGCTGGCGACCGGCCCCTACGGACGGCTGCGCCGAGGCCGCAAGGGCGTCACGATGCGCGCGTTGCGCGACAGCGCCGGCGGTCTGGACCTCGGGCCGCTGGAACCACGTTTGGACAAGGTGATCGCGACCAAGGACCGGCTGGTGCACCTGGCACCCGCGGAGTTCGTCGCCGATGCCGCGGCCCGGCTGGCCACCCGGACCGACGCACCGGCCGATGGCCGGTTGCAGCTGATCGGCCGACGCAACCTGCGCAGCAACAACTCCTGGCTGCACAACGTGCCGACCATGACGGGCGGCAACAACAAGTGCACGGTGCTGATGCATCCCGACGATGCCGCCGCGCGCGGCTTGTCCCAGGGCGATGTGGTGCGGGTGGCCTCCGACATCGGCCAGATCGAGATCCCGGTCGATATCAGCGACGAGATGCGCGCCGGCACCGTCGCCGTGCCGCACGGGTGGGGCCACCGCCACACCGGATGGTTGCACGCCAACACCCTGCCCGGCGCCAATGTCAACGATCTGCACGATCCCGATCAGGTGGACACCTTCACCGGGACCGCTGCGGTGAACAACACCTGGGTGACCGTCTCGGCCACCGGCTAACTCGCCTCGGACACCTTAGGCGGGGGCGGCGCGGGCAGCACCGCGAACAGGTCGCGCTCCAGATTTGCGCGCACCCCATCGAGTTTCGTATCGCTCAGCGCCGGCACCACGATGCTGAACACGTCGATCACCACCGACCCCAAGGTGGTGACCTTGGCCCAGCTGATATCGAGACCGTCGCGTTCGATCACCGCGGTCAGCCGGGACAGCAGACCGGGCCGGTCACCGGCGCGCACCTGCAGGACGAGCTCGCCGGGCGCACTGCCGTCGAACCACAGGATGCGCGGCGGGGCGGTGGTGCCGGTGGCCGGCACCGAGGCCGGCGTCTCGCCCGCCCGATTCGGGCCGGCCGCGGCCGCCTCGGAGTCCCGGCGTTCCAGGGTCTCAGCGACGTCCAGCCCGCCGTCGAGGGCCAGGATGAACTGTTGGCGCAGCAACTCGGCGGCCGGCGGGGTGCCGAAATGCGGTGACACCACAAAGGTGTTGATGGCCAGTCCGTCTCGGCTGTTCACCGATGCCGAATGCACGCGCAGTGCGTTCAGGGCGAGCACCCCGGCGGCCTTGGACAGCAGGCCGCGCCGGTCCGGAGCGATCATGGTGACGTTGTGGATGTGCGGGCTCTCACCGGTCGCCAACTCGACATGAACCCCCGCGTCGGCGGCCAGGGCCACATGGCGCGGGTCGATCGGATCCGGGGTGGGCAGCGGTTCCCCGGCCATCACCAGTCGGCAGCGGCGCACCAGATCACCGATCAGCGACGCCTTCCAGTCGCCCCACACCCCCGGACCCGTTGCCAGCGAGTCGGCCTCGGCCAGCGCGTGCAACAGTTCCAGCAGCAGTGAGTCACCCCCGAGCGCCTCGACCACTGCGGCAATGGTGTTGGGGTCCTGCAAATCGCGGCGGGTGGCGGTATCGGGCAACAGCAAGTGGTAGCGCACGATCTTGGAGAGCACCTCGACATCGGAGGGCCAGAGCCCCAGCCGAGTGCCGATCTGGGTGGCCAACTCGGCGCCGATGACGCTGTGGTCGCCGCCGCGCCCCTTACCGATATCGTGCACCAGCGCACCGAGCACGAGCAGGTCCGGCCGGGAGACGCGGGTGGTGAATGCCGCTGCACGCGCGACGGTCTCGACGAGGTGGCGGTCGACGGTCCAGATGTGCACCACATCGCGCGGCGGCAGGTCGCGCACCGCGCCCCATTCCGGGAACAGCCTGCCCCACAGCCCGGTGCGGTCGAGTGCCTCGACGGTGGCGACGGCGGCCGGTCCGGCCGAGAGCAGCACCAGCAGATCCTTGAGCGCCTCCCGCGGCCACGGCATGCGCAGTTCGGGTGCGGCACCGGCCAATCGGCTGAGCGTGGAGGCGGCGATCGGTAGTCCCGTGGTGGCCGAGGCTGCGGCCACCCGCAGGATCAGGCCCGGGTCCCGTTCGGGGCGCGCGTCGCGGGCCAGGATGACTTCGCCGCCGTATTCGATGACGCCCTCGTCCAGGGGGCGTCGGGTCGGTCGGCGCAACGCGGCGAAACCACGGCGCGGCAGGGCGTTTCCCGCGGTTCGGATGCCGGCGTCGACGTAGTAACTGATGGTCCGGGCGGCATCGGAGATGGCGCGGGCCAGGTCGAAGCGGTCGCCGATGCGCAGCGCGGCACCGATCTCGTCGGCGTACTGGGCGAGCACCTGTTCACGACCTCGCCCCGAGACCCGGTGCAGTTCGGTGCGCACATTCAGCAGCGACAGGTGTGCTCCGCCGAGGGTTCCGGTGGGTGAGGCCAGCAGCCGACTGGGGTAGACATCGGCCAACTGCGCGATGGCCAGCGCGTTGAGCAGTTGCACGTCGCGGATGCCACCGCGGCCGTTCTTCAGATCCGGTTCGGCGCGGTGGGCGATCTGCCCGCTGCGCTCCCAGCGGGCCTTGGTGTGCTCGACGAGTTCCTCGTATCGGCCCGCGATTCCGATGCGCCATTGCCGCCGGGCACCGCCGGTCAGCAGATTGGACAGTTCGGCATCGCCGGCGATGTGGCGGGCGTCGAGCATGGCCAGCCCGACCGCAATGTCCGCACCGGCGACCTTGAGCGCCTCGGGCACGGTGCGTACGCTGTGATCGATGCGAATGTTGGCGTCCCACAGCGGATACCAGAGCAGCTCGGCGACCTGGGTCACGACGTCGGCGGGCATGTTGTCGTGCAGCAGCGTGAGGTCCAGGTCGGAATACGGGAGCAGTTCACCGCGGCCCAGTCCCCCGGTGGCGACGATGGCGAAGCCGCTGGTGGCGGTGATGCCGATCTCGGCCGCCTTCGTCGACAGCCAGAATTCGTGCAGGTCCAGCAACGCGTGCCGCAGCGCAGCCGAATCCAGTTGCTTGGCACCGGCTTTGAGCAGTTGTTCGGATGCCTTGGCCAAATCGGTGGCCGGACGCGGCGATCCCGCCGCCGGAGCCTCCCATCGGGAGCCTTCGGCGGCGGGATCTCTTGTCTGATCGGTCATTTCGGTTCCTCCCCCGGCCCTACGTTCGAACATTCTTCCTGTATGGCCGGGAAACGACCGTCCTCAACCGGTGATCAGAGTGCGTCGACTCCCCGTTCACCGGTGCGCACGCGCACCACGGTGTCCACGGGGCTCACCCACACCTTGCCGTCTCCGATCTTGCCGGTGCGTGCGGCCTGGACGATGACGTCCACCACCTTGTCGACGGCGGAGTCGTCGACGACGACCTCGACGCGCACCTTCGGCACGAAGTCCACCGAGTACTCGGCGCCGCGGTAGACCTCGGTGTGCCCCTTCTGGCGGCCGTAGCCCTGCACCTCGCTGACGGTCATACCGAGGATGCCCGTCTGCTCCAGGCCGGTTTTGACGTCTTCGAGTGTGAACGGCTTGACGATCGCGGTGATCAGCTTCATTTGGTCGATCCTTCCAGAACTGGAGTCAATTGTTCCCGATCATGCGAGTTCATAAGCGGTTTCTGCGTGCTCGGTCTCATCGATGCCAGTGGCCTCGTCTTCCTGGCTGACACGCCAGCCTAGTGGCTTGACGACGAAGGCGATGATGGTCGTCAACACCGCGGTGAAGATCAGTGCGACAACGGCGATCACGACCTGGACCACCAACTGCTTGTAGTCACCGCCGACGAACAGGCCGGCGTCGGTGGCGAAGAAGCCCAGTGCCACGGTGCCCCACAGGCCGGCCACCAGGTGCACGCCGACGACGTCGAGCGAATCGTCATAGCCGAACTTGTACTTCATGCCGATGGCCAGTGCCGACAGGATGCCGGCGATCGCGCCGACCACCAGCGACCAGATCGGGGTGAGGTTGCCGCAGGCCGGGGTGATGGCGACCAGGCCGGCGACCACACCGGAGGCGGCGCCCACGCTGGTGGCGTGGCCGTCGCGCAGGCGCTCCACCAGCAGCCAGCCCAGCATCGCGGCCGCGGTGGCGGCGGTGGTGTTGACCCAGACCAGGCCGGCCAGCACATCGGCGGCACCCTCGGAGCCCACGTTGAATCCGAACCAGCCGAACCACAGCAGGGCCGCGCCCAGCATCACGAACGGGATGTTGTGCGGGCGGAAGGCGGTCTTGCCGAAGCCGGCTCGCTTGCCCAGCAGGATGGCCAGCACGAGTGCGGCCATACCGGCGTTGATGTGAACCACGGTGCCACCGGCGAAGTCGATCGGCGCGACGTTGGCCGCTCCTTCGTCGTCGACACCGAACAGCATGGCCGCCAGACCCTGATCGCTACCCGAGAGCAGGCCGCCGCCCCAGACCATGTGCGAGAGCGGGAAGTACACGAAGGTGACCCACAGGCCGCCGAACACCAGCCAGGTGCCGAACTTCATGCGCTCGGCGACCGCACCGCTGATGAGCGCGACGGTGATGACGGCGAAGGTCAGCTGGAAGGCGACCCAGACGATGGCCGGTACGGAACCGAAGCCGCCGGCGACGAAGGTGGCGACGCCGTCGACCTCGCGCTCCTCCATCAGCTGGTTGACGCCGAACAGCGAGAAAGGATTGTCGAAGAACAGTCCGGGGGTCGCGCCGGTGTGCGCCGAGGAGAACGACATCGAGTAGCCCCACAGCACGTAGATCACGCTGACCAGGCCGAGGGATCCGAAGGACATCATCATCATGTTCAGCACGGACTTCTGCCGGGACAGACCACCGTAGAAGAACGCGAGACCCGGGGTCATCAGCAACACCAGGGCGGCGGATGCGAGAACCCATGCCGTGTCACCGGAGTTCAAGCCATCCGGACCGAATGGCTTGAAATTTTCGTCGGGTATGGCCAGGGCCACGTCAAGCAAGCCGGGAACCACTTTGATTGAACCTCCTCGGGATATCGCCGATGGAATCGGCCTCGCAGAAGAGACTCTTTTGCCCGCGTTTCATCTGTGGTTCACAGATGTTTCGCAAGCGTGAACGGATTCCCGTTGTCTGTTACACGTATGTTTCCCGGCCGCCGGATGTGCTATCCGAGGAGCGCGTCGACGAATGCCGACGGCTCGAAGGGAGCCAGATCGTCGGGTCCTTCGCCCAGTCCGACCAGCTTGACCGGGACACCGAGTTCCTGCTGTACGCGGAACACGATGCCGCCCTTGGCGGTGCCGTCGAGCTTGGTCAGCACGACACCGGTGATGTCGACGACTTCGGCGAACACCTTGGCCTGCGGCAGGCTGTTCTGGCCGATGGTGGCGTCGAGCACCAGCAGCACTTCGTCGACCTTGGAACGCTTTTCGACGACGCGTTTGACCTTGCCGAGTTCGTCCATCAGACCGGTCTTGGTGTGCAGGCGGCCCGCGGTGTCGACGACCACGACATCGGCGCCGGTGGCGATGCCCCGGTCGACGGCGTCGAAGGCCACCGACGCCGGGTCGGCCCCCTCGGGACCGCGCACGACGTCGGCACCCACCCGCGATGCCCAGGCCTGCAGCTGATCGGCCGCGGCGGCGCGGAAGGTGTCGGCGGCACCGAGGACGACGCGGCGCCCATCGGCGACCAGCACCCGGGCCAGCTTGCCGACGGTGGTGGTCTTGCCGGTGCCGTTGACGCCGACGACGAGCAGCACCGAGGGCTTGTCGGCGTGCGGCAGGGCACGGATGGAGCGGTCCAGGTCCGGGCGCAGCTCGGAGATCAGCACCTCTTTGAAGATGGCACGGGCGTCGGCCTCGGTGCGGACCGAGGCGCTGGCCATCTTGGAGCGCAGCGAGGCCAGGATCGATTGGGTGACGACGGGGCCGAGGTCGGCGATCAGCAGGGTGTCCTCGATCTCCTCCCAGGACTCCTCGTCGAGGTCGCCGCCGCCGAGCAGGCCCAGCACACCGCGGCCCAGGGTGCTCTGCGATTTGGCCAGCCGGCCACGCAGCCGTTCCAGCCGGCCTTCGCTCGGGGCGATCGGCTCGATGGTCGGCTCGGGTTCGGGCTCGGGCTCTGGTTCGGGCTCGGGCGTCGGCTGCGGTGCCGGCTCGGGGGTCGGTGCGGGAACCGGCTCGGGCTCGGGCTGCGGGGCGGGTTCGGGTTTCGGTTCGGGCTCTGGCTCGGGCTTCGGTCCGGGCTCGGTGACCGGCTTCGGGGGTTGCACCACCGGTGGTTCGGGCAGCTTGACGTCGGCGATGGTGCGTTTGGGAGCGTCGCGCGGCACGGCCGCGTCATCGCCCACCCCGGGCAGGCCGGTGGTGTCGACCTTCTCGGCCGGCGGTGCGGTCGCCGAGGAACTGAACGTGATGCCTGAGGAGGCCTTATAGCCACCCGACTTGTCGAGCTGGGTGGTGGTGTCAGGGGCTGACAGGCTGATCCGCCGCTTGCGGTAGCGCACCAATCCGACGACCAACGCGACTACGACCAGGACGGCTACGACCGCGAGCGCGATCCACAAGGCATCTGACACCCGACCATTGTCTCAGGGGCCGAAGATCCCGAGTTGCCGGAGGCGCGAGACTGGCTGTCATGTTCGAGCAACTGCTGGCCGAGGGCGCAGCCGCCGATGTCACCGGCTGGGATTTCTCCTGGCTCGACGGGCGGGCCACCGAGCAGCGCCCGCCGTGGGGGTATGTGGGGTTGTTGTCGGCCAGACTCGGCGACGTCGACGCTGCCTTGGACGTCCAGACCGGTGGCGGGGAGGTGTTCGGTGAGGCGCTCCGTGCCGCCGGGCGGCGGCCGCCGGTGTTGGCCGCCACCGAGGCCTGGCCGCCGAGCGTCGCCGCGGCCGCCCACGTGCTGGACGGCGTGACGGTGCGCGAGGCGCCCGAGACGGCGCTGCCGTTTCCCGATGCGACCTTCGATCTGGTCAGCAGTCGGCACCCCGCGACCATCGCGTGGCCGGAGATCGCGCGGGTGTTGCGCCCGGGTGGGTCGTACCTGGCCCAGCATGTCGGCCCCGCGAGCGCGTTCGAACTGATCGAGATCTTCACCGGTCCCCAGCCTGAGGCGCGGCGTCACCGCGACCCGGATGACGAGGCGAGCGCCGCGCGGGCCGCCGGCCTGGACGTCGTGGACGTGCAGGTGGCGCGCACCCGCATCGAGGTGTTCGATATCGCCGCGGTGGTCTACCTGCTGCGCAAGGTGATCTGGTGGGTGCCCGATTTCTCGGTGCAGCGTTACCGGGACAAGCTGGCCGAGTTGCATGCTCAAATCGAGGCCGAGGGAAAGTTCGTCGCGCATTCGACGCGGCATCTGATCGAGGCGCGGCGGCGCCGCTAGCGCCGGATATGGCAATGTCGATCGGGTGACCATCGGCCCCGGCTTCGACGACCGCATGCAGATGCGCAAGCGTCGGCATATCGACGTGTGCCTGTCGGAGGCCGTCCAGTATCAGACAGTCACCACCGGACTCGAGCGTTATAGGTTGCCCTACAACGCGTTGACGCAGACCAGCCTGACCGGTATCGACCTGAGCACGGAGTTCCTCGGGGTGCGGTTGCAGGCGCCGGTGTTGATCGGGGCGATGACCGGCGGGTCGCAACTGTCGGGCACCATCAACCGCAACCTGGCCACCGCGGCGCAGGCGCTCGGGGTGGGGATGATGCTCGGATCGCAGCGCATCATGCTCGGCGAGGAGTCGGTGAACACCTTCCACGTGCGTGACGTGGCGCCCGATGTGTTGCTGGTCGGCAATATCGGCCTGGCACAGCTCAACCGGGCGGTGGTGCCCGAGCTTCGCCAGGCACTGCAGAGCGTCGGGGCCAATGCGCTTGCCGTGCACACCAATCCGCTGCAGGAGGCGGTGCAGCACAACGGCGACACCGATTTCACCGGTTCCTTGGCGCAGCTGCGCGCGGTGGTCGACACCATCGGCTATCCGGTGCTGCTCAAGGAGGTGGGTCACGGTATCGGGGCGGTGGCCGCGCGTGCGTTGAGCGATATCGGCGTGGCCGCCGTGGACGTGGCGGGCGCCGGTGGCACCTCCTGGGCACGGGTTGAGCAGTTCGTCCGCTACGGCGGTATCAACGATCTGGGGCTGGCCGAATGGGGCATTCCGACCGCGCAGGCGCTAATCGAGGTGCGTTCGGTGTTGCCGTCGATGCCGCTGGTGGCCTCCGGCGGCATCCGCACCGGGATGGACGCGGCCAAGGCGATCGCACTGGGCGCCGAGGTGGTGGCGGTGGCCCATCCCCTGCTGGTGCCCGCCATCGAGTCGGCCGCGGCGGTGCAGGAATGGCTGGAGCGTTTCATCGGTGAGCTGCGGGTGTGCCTGCACGGGTGCGGTGCGCCGGATCTGGCGGCGTTGCGCGCCGGCGGTGTCGACCTGGTCTAGAGCCACAGGTACAGCGCCGAGAGCAGCGCCCACATCCCGATGCAGTAGGTCTCGAACGCGGCCCGCAGCGGTATCGGGGCGTGCCGCAACTCCATGAAGTCCAGGCCGACCAGGCGGACCTTGATGGCGGCGATGCCCAGCACCAGCACCGCCACCGATGATCCGGTGCCGTGTTCGGCGCCCACTGCCCAGGACAGCACGGTCGCGGCGACCAGGAACAGCCAGCTGGCGCCGGCGCGGTTCTTCACCAGGTTCAACACGGTCATTTCAACTCACCAGGTACAGCAGCGCGAACAGGAAGATCCACAGCAGGTCGACCAGATGCCAGAAACACGCGCCGCCCTCGACCAGGGCGGTGCGGGTGTCGCTGAGCTCGGGCCGACGGGTCTGGCTCAGGACGAACGTCAACGCACCCAGGCCCAGGCAGACGTGGAACAGGTGCAAGCCGGTGAGGATGAAGTAATACAGGTAGAAGTCGTTGGCGCCCGGACCGTGTCCTGCGGTGGCCAGCGAGACGTACTCGTAGACCTTCAGAGCGATGAACAGCAGACCGAACAGCATGGCCGCGGCGGTGGCTCTGGTGGCCAGCTGGCGGCGGCCGGCGCGCAGCGCGTTGAGGGTCAGCACCACGCACAGCGAACTGGTCAGCAGCACAAGCGTATTGAGGACGCCGACGCCGATGTGCAGGGTGGTGCGGGCGGTGTCGAAGACCTCGGGTGCCTTGGCGCGCTCGACGAGGAACGTCACGAAGAACGCGCCGAAGACCAGCATGTCGCCGAACAGGAAGACCCAGGTGCCGCTCTCGCCGGGGATCCGTCTTTCTTGCGGGCGTGCCGCGGTCGCCGTCACGCGGGAACGAGGGCGTGTTGTTCGGCCTTGATGGAGTTCAGCAGCACCGCGGTGGTGCTGAACAGCCACACCACCAGGACCAGGCCTGGGATGTAGAACGCGAAGATGCCGTCCCAGGCCAGCGGGCCGTCGTTGAAGACGACGACGACGCAACCCGGCAGCGACAGGGTGGCGACCCACAGGTTGAGGTAGCCGTACCAGCGCGGGAAAGTCGGCGGGTTGGCCCTGTCGACGAACGCCGCGCCGGCCAGGGTCAGGTTCTGGATGATGATGGTGCCGACGATGCCGATGAACCACAGCCAGAACACGTCGTTGAGGGCCTGGGTGAGTTCGGCGGAGCGCTCCTCGGGGCGGAAGGCGGCCACGCCGAGAAAGAACTGCGGAAACAAAAGCGCGGGGACGAAGACGGTGGCGGCCATCAACTGGGTCATCGAGAGCATGCCGAACTGGCCTTCGACGCGTCGGATGCGCAGGATGATCGTCGCGAGGAAGGGCAGGGCGAGGACCGCGCTGAGCAGCGCACCGGAGACGCCGAAGCGGATCCAGAGTTTGTGCTCGACGAAGAAGGCCGAGATCTCGTCGGCCGAGGCGGCCGGTGACAATGGTGGGAACAGTTGGGCGATACCGGAAAAGCTGGCGCCGTAGAGCAGGATCATGATGGTTCCGCACCAGGCGCCGATGCGTTGCAGGGTCAGCTCCACCTCGGGGACGCTACCCGGATCGAGGTGAGGTTTTGTCATTTTTGCCGTTCTGATGCGCCCCGGTCGCGTCACCGGCCGACGCATCTGTATCCAAATTGGTGCGCGTTCTGGCATCGTCCCGCAAATAGACTTGAGCCCGGATAGAGGGGGTGGACGTTCCGGTGGGTGCGCTCGAAGGCTTCTTGTCGACGTGGGACAAGGCTCGACAGACCTTTGGTTCGGGTGTTCCGCAGACCGGCGAGCAGTTCGATCAGAGCGCACAGCTGGAGCAAATGCAGTCCACGGTGCAGACCGCCGCCCCGGGGTCGCTGTGGACCGGGACGGCGGCCAATGCCTACGGCGCGGTGAACACCGAGCACGCCCGGGTGTTGGGAGAGCTGGCCGCCCTGGACAGGCGGCTGGCCGCCCACGTGAATGAGTCGGCCAACGTGGTCGCCACCGGCCGACAGAACCTGGACACCCTGCGCCAGTGGGTCGTCGACGCCGCGGCCTCGGTGCCGCCGGGCAAGAACCGCGAACAGCTCCTGCTGCCCATCGTGCAGAAGGGTCTCGGCGATCTGTCCGGGATTGTGAGCGACTCCAACACCGAACTGAACCGCGTCGCGGGCAACATCACCAAACTCGGAAACGAGTGGGATGCGTTGCAGGATCAGAAGTTCGGTGGGGCCGGCAAGGAGGACAGCGAGGATAAGCGCGACGACGAGGTTCAGTTGGTGAACCACGAGGAGAAGTTGGAGGAAATTACCTCAGCTTCTGAGACTGGCGCATCAGACGCGGAAGCCATGCAGGATGGTCAGCTGACCCCAGAGCAGCAGCAGCGCCTCGAAGACAACACCACTCTCACGCCCGAGCAGCAATCCGCGCTCGATAACGGCAATCTTCAACTTCCACCTGAGCAAATGTCGTACTTGCAGGGCTTCTCTCGGGCGTTCGGCGATAAGACCCCGGCCGAAATAAAAGCAATCATGGACAAAGCCGGCCCTCCCGGAGGGCAAGTCGCCGATGCATTTCAGATTGCCTCGAATCCGAACATCACGACGGGACTGCCACCCACCGACCCACCCTCAATCGAAAACCCCTCCAGCGGAGGAAAGTACGCACTTCCTGACGGTATCCAATCAGTGCTCGACGGTCCGGCAATGACACAGCCAATGTCGACTGGGGTGTTCGAAGATGGCCGGTGGATAGTGCCTCCCGAGCCAACCGGACCACTACAGCCGACCCAAGGGTTCAATGAGCTTGCGGACATCATTCAGAGCGGAAACCGGGATCTCCAACAAGGGACTGCCCTCGATGCAGGGCTGCTGACGAAGAGCCAAGAGATGCTCGACATAGCTAATCAGCGTCCCATTCCTCAGGCAGAGGGCCCTGGCTTCGGCCCGCTAAGCGACCCCGTTCGCTGGCATCACGAGAATGTCGATCCCACATTGCAGAACATGTTCAATGCCGTGAACAAAGACGAGATGGTGATCCACGATGCGTTTGCGTCAGATACGCCCGCTGTCAATCCCGACGGCCGCAGCACCTTCCTGACACCAGAAGGAAAAGCGTTCCTCGACGACATCACCGAACACCAGTGGCAAGACGACGGATTAGCCGCAGGAGGTCTACTCGACTGGATCGATGGCGCCGCCGCTGAAGATTCATCTGGCCGCGCAGCTGCGACAGCTCACGCTCTCGCCGAGTACACCAGCGATAACAATGATCGACTTCTGAACTTGCCTGGCGCCGACAATCAAAGCCTTGGTGAAGTTAATCCCGAACTGACCCGGGACATGGCACGAGCATTCTCTCCGTACTGGGATGACATGGTCGGCCCGAGCAACGGCGACAGTAACGGCGGTTTCCCACCGCTGGATCTCGCCAAAGACGGCTTGGCGCCCACACATACTCGTGATCTGTTGAGTGTGATGTACTCCGATCACCCGCCGATTAACGATGCTCCAATAGACGTCAACGCTCCACGCACCGCTAGCGAGATCGCAATGGGAGGTGTCCACGACCACATGAACAAATACTTCGAGGGATCTGCGGCATCAATCGTGGACTCTGAAGCCGGCGAATCACACTCGAGGATGATCGCCGCAGGGCGTCTCCAGGCCGCCCTTGACTTGGGAGCCTATGACGAACGCTATAACGCCGCACAGGACACCGAGACAGCAAGGAAGGAGGCTTACACCTTGCGCTCTAAGGCCTATGACGGAGCCATGTTGGTCACCGGACTTGTCCCCGGTGCAGGCCCCGCGGCATCAGTGGGCGGATTCATGAAAGAATTCTTCATCAGCCCCGACAGCGTTGCGCCCGGTGTAACGGGCGTCGCGACGCGCGACATGCAAGTTGTCCAGATGCAGATGGCCGAATCGCTGATACCTGCCGGGGTGGGGAATCCGCAGTTGCGCGAAGAATTAAAAGGTCTACTCATAGGCGGCGACCTGATTGCGCCCTCGCAAGACACAGATGCGTTCTATGACTTCCAAGACAACTTAGGTAGTTACATCCACGACGTACCAGCCGCCGAGTCGCTCATTCAATCGTATTGGGAGACATACACTGGCGCGATAGCCAATGCGGAGCCTCAGAAGTGATGTCACTGACGTCATTTCGATTGGCCTCGTTTGGGGTCGCCGCATGCCTGCTGGCCGCATGCGGCGCCCCGAACGACGAGACGGCCCAGACTCCTGACGAGCCCGCAGAGCGCGATGGTTCGAACTGGCCAGCGCTGCTAGACGACTTCCGTTTCCACTGGAGTGCGGATCCCACTATAGATTTGACGTCACCGCCGGCCAGCGTAGTTCGGGCCTATGTAGAGTCTTACTCGATCGTTAATTACACTTTCAATGCTGCCAACTCATACCTTGGATTTGACCGTGCTACACCGGAAAACGAGTCCACGGAGTCGGAACACTTTCTATGGCAGCTCATCAGGGTCCGCCCACTCGGCGACGGCGCCCTGTCGCGCCCAGAGGACGCGCGGCCGCAGTTCGGATATCAGCCGCTTCACGTCCTCGAACTGACACCGACCGACAACGGGTACCGCGCCGTCTTGTGCTCTGGCGACTATGCACGCTTCGTGCCTAGTAGCACTCAACCCGGCAAGTTTGCATCGGTGGTCTTCAACGAGGAACTGGGTACCACCGTTCCTATCGACAATCCTGGTGTCGGGGTGCGACTAGTCGAACTAGCACAGCGCGATCGTTCTGCCGGGTCGACCGCGCCTACGACGCCGATGAGCCCGCAAGAGGGGCCGCTGCCTGCGCCAATCGATGATGTTTTCGGCGATTGGTCCGTGACCGGTTCTAGCACTACTTTCTGGGGACCAAATGATCGGTTCGTCGACATTGCGTCCCAGTACCAAGAACGCTGTGAAGCAGCGATGCCTGATGCACCCGAAGTTCGGCGGAACCTGATGAGTGGACTCAGAAGCGAACCGCCGGCGCCTGGCCAAGCCGTTCCCGGATGGCCCGGTCACGCTAACTAATAGCAACTCACTAGCACGGCGCCCCATTCGCAGTCGGAACAACGGTAGATCATGCACTAGCCGCTGAACTGCTTGTGCGGACCAAGTCGCAAAGCAGGTCACCAAGACGGCAAGCTCCACAAACGCCTACTTGTCAGATTTCGCCCGGCGCGCCGGTAACCGCGGCAGCCCTACCCGGCAGCGCGTACCGACCCCTGACACTGCCTAGGAGCCACCTCATCGGCGGCCTTGACCAACCAACATGAGACGACGTTGCCGCAGTGCAAGAAGTGCACTAGACGGGTGGAGCGGTCGCTTAAACTGACAGTTGCGCACGGATGGCTAGCATCTGCTTATGGTGCTCGATAGCAATGGGGGTGGCTTCGTGGTGGCGCGCAATTCTCAAAGGTGGCGCCGGTGACGAATCCCCCACCGCCCGGCAATTGGGGTCCATCGCAGCCCGGACCTCAACCGCCGTATGGCCATGGTCAACCGCAGTATGGCCACGGCAGTTGGCCTCCGTCGCAGGGCTGGGGGCCTCCACCGCCCAAGAACAACGGCTTAAAGTTTCTCTTAGTTGGTATTGCAGTTCTGCTAGTTATCGCTGTCTCGGTTGGCGCAACACTGCTCGTTACACGCGACGGACCAGAAGTGCCATCCTCCATCGGAGATTTGCCGACAACCGAGGACATAGCCAGTGCAAGCGATGCTGCGCCTGTAAGCGTCATTACTGAGGATCCGTCGTGCGCGCCCTCGCGCGCGATATTCGATGCAATCTCTGCTACTCAGAAAAAAGGTTGGAATACCAGCGATTTTACGAAGCCCACGTCGTCATGGACTGACAGCGAGCGAAACCAGTACAACGAAGTTGCCGATGCGATGCGAAGCGCTGCGGATCAGACCGTGGAACTAGCGAAACTGACGCCGCACCGAGCTATGCGCGAATTGTACTTGCAAACGATCGCATACTGGCGCGCATACGCAGACAGCATTAGCGACTACAAGCCCGCCGATCATGAACTCGCTAAAACGGCAGGTGCGATCTCTAGCGCAATTGTATGGATCTGTAGCGCCATAAATAATCAGTCAGCCGCGACATGGGGAGCTCTCGTCGAGTCCGCCCCAGAGCCAATTTCGCCCAACTCCGACATCAATATCGCCAATCCGAGAATTTTTATGGACTCTTCGCCGAATGATCAGTGTCCTACGTTCAAAGAGGCTATCGAGCGATTTGAAACTGCTGCAGCTCCATGGTACGCGCTGGATGCGAACTTGCCGGCGACGCAGTGGACACCCGAGCAGCAAGCGTCGATGAAACAAACTTCGGCTGAGATGGAGATTCTTGCTCAAGAGCTAGAACAAATCGGCCAAGCATCGGGCGACACAATTTTCAATGACTTTTCCTCGTTGGCAGCACAATATTGGAGGGCATTTGGTAGAGCGTTGCCTACATACACGACGGCGGATAGTTACTTGTCGAGTGCCGCTTCCTCGATTGGGTTTGCAATATTCGACGGGTGCACATTCGCGAGTAGCAGCTAATGGGATTTCCTCGGCCTAGCGGTAATTATGCCAGTGAGATGCTCGCTAATGGCGGATGGCCCGACTTAGACGAACAATCATTGGTTGACCGAAGCGCAGCGCTAACCCAGTTGTTGAAATCTCTTACCACCAGTTCGGAGTCTTGGCTCCGCGAACATACAGAACTAGCGAGCGGAGGCGTGTGGTCAGGATCGGGTGCCTCCGCTGGAACCGTCGCAAGCCAGAGTCGGGCTTCCGAAATGCAGTCTGCACAAATCTCACTTGTTAAGGCGATATGTTGGCTTAACTATGCCTACGCGATTACTTTCACCACGAAGCTTACGATTTTTAATCGCGTCCTGTCAGCGCAGGGCGAGATAGCCAAACTCGAACTGACAAACCTTCGCCCCGAAATACGGCAGGACCGAATCGACGCGATTGTTGCGGCAACAAACAATGCCAACATCGACGACGTCACATCTGCTGCTGGATCGGTTCCATTTTCGAACTTGAGCATCTCCGATGATCAGATCGAAGCTGCCGTCGAATCTTTAACCCGGCCCGGTTCCGCGGACGGTGATCTGTTGCGAGAAGATATGCCGTCGACAAACGCCCCCTCTTCGAATACGTCGAATTTTGCAGCATCGCCGGTTTCGCATGGCACGGCGCCGGCACCTCGCTATACCAGTCAGAGTCGAAATGATCCCTCTACTCCGACTGCTTCAAACACGGAATCGTCGGAGGAGACCGCACCGCCTCGACAAGTTAGTTCAGATCAGGGCGACCCCTCCACCACGACTACGCCGTCCCAAGCGCAGAGTCCAGCGCCTGTGGCACCGCCTCCGCAATCGACATCGCATAGGGGAGATGTCAGCACTCCAACGTCGCCGCCACCGCAGCCTCCGCGGGGACCCTACACGGAGGGCCCATTTACCAGTCCCTCTGCCCCGGTGAACAGCCAGCCCTCACCCCCCATCCCCACCGGCCCCAAAGGCTCCCCCACCGCCCCCAGCCTCGGCTCCGGCGGCGGCTCAGCCTCGTCCGGAAGCGGCGGCCTGGGCTCCTCGGGCAGCGGCTCCAGCGGCGGTTCCCAAGCCCCTGCTGCATCCGCCGGCAACAACACCAATTCCGGTGCGGCTCCGGTCAACACGCCGCAACAAGACTTCCAGAAAGGCTTCAACGAGGTCACCAAAGCCGCCGCCTCAACCCAGACACCGCTGTCCCAAACACCGCTGGGCTCCCCGGCGCCCGCAGCAGCCCCGGCTCCGGCTCCGCCGGTCTACCAGCCGCCGGACACCTCCGGGTCCACCTCACCGGCGGCCGCGGCCAACCACACCAGCGGCGCAGCCGCACCCCACGCCCCGACCGCCGCGCCGGCGCCCGCCACACCCCCGCCGGCCGGCGCGCCGGCGATGCCGCTGGCCCCTCCCTCCACCCCGGCACCGGCCGCACCCGTACCCCCTGCAGCCGGCGGACCCGTCGGCCCCGCGGTGGCCCCGGCATCGACCAACCAAGCCGCCGCAGGCGCGGCAGCCGCCCCCGTACCCATCTCCGCGGCCCGCGCCGAGCGCGACGCCATCGCCGCAGCCGCGACAGCCGGAGCCCTACGCCGCCAGGGAAACAACCCGCGCCAACTCGCCCGCCACATCGCCGCCGCGCTCAACGTCGACATCACCGACCCCAGCCTGTTCTGGATCACCGCCGTCACCGGCGACGGCCACATCCTGGCCGCCAACAACTACGGCCTGGCCTACATCCCCGAACACGTCTTCCTGCCACCACAGGTCAAGATGGTCACGGCCGACGAATCCATCCCCGCCCACACCCGCGGCACCTGGGCCACCTATCCCCTACTCGCCGTCCAGGAATGGGCACGCCACCACAACGCCACCCTGCAAGCCGTCGTCGGCAAAGAAGAAAACCTCAAAGGATTCGACCTCGGCGCCGCCCGCGACATCCTCACCCCCGAAGACATGCCCGACAACGGAAAAATGCAGGGCCGCAACCGACTCGAAGTCATCGCCCCCGACGTCGCCACCAAACTCGCCGCCATCGGACCCACCGGACTGGCCGAACTCCTCCCACCCGCACCCGCAGACAACACCCCACCACCGAACAACCGCATCAACCTGCTGCTCGAAGTCTGCAAACCACTACTCAGCGCCAACCCCGACCGCGCCGGCGCACACCTCAAAGCCATGGTTGCCTACGCCGACCATCTGCAGGCCGTCGCGCTGCACAGAGCGCACACCGCGTTGGATCCGGACCTGCAGCGCGCGGCGATCACCGACTGGATCTACTGGCAGCACGTCAGCGTCCTCACTTCGGACGCACTTTCCGCGATGGTGAGCTGACCGGTTGGTACTACCGGCAGTATCACTTCCGGCCGGTACTGCGGGTAGTACTACGTTTCGAGACGCTTTGTCGGCTGGAATCCGACGCAACAAGCAACTACAGGTTGATCGTCGAATCCCGCTGAGACCCCGGTTGCGCCTCGTCGACTGGAGCGCGCTCCCCGGAACCATCGGCCGCAGGCCCCGTGTCATCCGCTTTCGCGGATTCCGTGACCTGCTCAACCAGCTGTGTGACCTGCTCACCGACCTGTTGCGCACCCTGCATCACCGACTGCGGCAGCGACCCTGCCATGCCCGCGACCTGCTGCGGAATCTGGCCGGCCTGCTGGGCCATCTGCATCGGCATCCCCAACATGCCGCCCATCCCGCCGGCACCGGCTGCAGCGGCCGGGACACCCGAGGCGGCAGGGGCCGCAGGCGCACCACCGGCAGGGATGGCGCCCCCACCGCCGGCAGGAGCGCCTCCCGAGGCCGGCACTCCACCACCAGAAGCCGGTGCTCCACCGCCAGAAGCCGGCGACCCACCCGCAGGCGGGGGCGTCGCCTTTTCGATCCTGCTCCGCAACAGAGCGTCGGTCTGCGCATAGCGCCTGGCGGCCTCGACGACGGACTCCGCGGTGCTGATCGCGTTCCGCTTCATCGGCGGCAGACCCTCGATGATCGGGTTCTCCGCCTTCGGAATCTCCATGGCCAGGGTTTGCGACAGTTCGTCGGGACCTGCGGCGACCGTGAACGGCTCCAACTCCCCCGGCAATCCCTGTGCCGCGCTCAACAGCCGCTCCCCTGCAGCCTGGAGCAGTTCGGCGTCCACCTTCAACGGTTCCATCGGGCCCCCTCCAACCCCAAAGACCCTACCGGAGGCCGCCACCCCCGAATCGCACCAAAATCAGCCGGCCCCGACCAGATCCTGCCCGCGCATGCGCTGCGAGATCACCTGCGTGATGCCGTCACCCTGCATGGTCACCCCGTACAGCGCGTCGGCGATCTCCATCGTCGGCTTTTGATGAGTGATCACGATCAGCTGCGACTTCTCTCGCAGTTGCTCGAACAACCCCAGCAGGCGGCGCAGGTTCACGTCGTCCAACGCCGCTTCGACCTCGTCCATGATGTAGAACGGCGACGGCCGCGCCCGGAAGATCGCCACCAGCATCGCCACCGCGGTCAGCGACTTCTCACCACCGGACAGCAAGGACAAGCGCTTCACCTTCTTGCCCGGTGGCCGCGCCTCCACCTCGATGCCCGTGGTCAGCAGATCTTCGGGATTGGTCAGCAGCAGCCTGCCCTCACCGCCGGGGAACAGCGACGCGAAAACCTGCGTGAACTCTCGTTCCACATCGGTGTACGCGTCGGCGAACACCTTCAGGATGCGCTCGTCGACCTCGGCGATGACATCGAGCAGATCCTTGCGCGCGGCCTTCACATCCTCCAACTGGGTGGACAGGAAGTTGTACCGCTCCTCCAGCGCCGCGAACTCCTCCAGCGCCAGCGGATTCACCCTGCCCAGTTCGGACAGCTCGCGCTCGGCCTTCTTGGCTCGCCGCTCCTGGGTGGGCCGGTCGAACGGCATCGGCGCCGGCGCGGTGACCTGCTCACCGCGCTCGCGCGCCTGCTCGTACTCGGCCATCTCCAGGTCGGTTGGCGGCAGCGGCACATCCGGACCGTATTCGGCGATCAGGTCCGCCGCGGCCAGCCCGAACTGTTCCAGCGCCTGCTGCTCCAACTGCTCGATGCGCAGCGCCGCTTGGGCTTTGGCGACCTCATCGCGGTGCAGCGAATCGGTCAGCGCGGTGATCCGCGCGCTCAGTTCGGTGACCTCGGTGCGCGCCCGGTTCAGTGCCTCGGCCCGCTGCCCCCGCTCGACGGCCAATCGGTCGCGGGTGCGCGAAGCCGCAGCCACCGCCGACGCCAACCGGGCGGCCACCATCCGGCCCCCATCGGCGACAGCGGCCGCCACTGTCGCGGCGTGCTCACGCGCCTCCCGCGCCCGCGCCGCCCGCAGCCGGGCCTCGCGTTCGGCGGCAGCCGCGCGTCGCAGCGAATCCGCGCGCCCGCGTACGGCATTGGCGCGTTCCTCGGCGGTGCGCACGGCCAGCCGGGCCTCCACCTCGGTGGCCCGGGCCGCCTCGGCGGCCATGGTGAATTCGTGCCGGTCCTCGGTGTCGTCGACCTCGAACATCGGCGCCTGCTGCGCGTTGTGCAGCCGAGACTCCAGCTCCGTCAGCTCCTCGACGGTGGCGACGCGACCGGTCTCCAACTCGTCGCGCTGCTTGAGTAGCCGCTGCCATTCGGCGTCGGCGTTTCGCGACTCCTGGCCCAGCCGGCCCAACTGCTCGTAGATCGACGAGATCGCGGCGTCGGATTCGTTCAGCGCGGCCAGCGCCTGCTCGGCGGCATCCTGTCGGGCCGCCTGTTCTTCCTTCGCACCGGCCAACGCCGCGGCCAGTTCGGCGGCCTGACGTTCGGCCAGTTCCAGCTCGGTCTTGGCCTTCTCGATCTCCGAGGCGATCTCCAGCGTGGACACCTTGCGGTCCGAACCACCGCTGACCCAGCCCGCGCCGACGAGATCACCGTCGGCAGTGGCGACCCGAAGATGCGGACGCGCCGCCACCAGGTCGAGCGCCGCGGACAGATCGGCCATCACGGCAACGCCGGACAGCAGCGCGGTGACTGCACCGCGCAGCCGCTCGGGCGCCTCGACCAGATCGACGGCCCACTGACCGCCATCGGGCAGGACCTCGCCGCTGCGGACGTCGTGAATCGGCCAGTCTCCCAACAGGATTGCCGCGCGGCCACCGTCGGCCTCCTTGAGCGCGGCGACCGCGGCCCGGGCGGCGCCGACGTTCTCGGCGGCCAGCGCGTCGGCGGCCGGTCCCAGCACGGTCGCCACCGCCACCTCGTAGCCCGGCCGCACCCGCACCAGTTTCGCCACAGACCCGAAAAGCCCTGTCTCGGTATGATTTTCGGCCAACCAGGTGGCGCCGTCCTTGCGCTCCAACCCGACCGACAGCGCATCGATGCGCGCCTGCAGCGACACCGCGGAACGCTCGGCGCTGCGTTCGGCGGCCTGAAGCTCGGCCACCCGCTCATCGGCGACCCGTAGCGCGGTCACCGACCGGTCATGCTGATCGTCCAGGCCCACCTCGCCCTCGTCGAGTTCGCCGACGCGGGCCTGCACCGTCTCGAACTCGGCCTGGGCGTGCTGCACACGCGCGGCCGCCTCCTCGATGCGGGTGGTCAGTGTGGCGATCCCGTCATCGGTGGATTCGACGCGGGCGCGCAGCGTGTCGACCTTCCCGGCCAGCCGGGCCAGGCCCTCGCGACGGTCGGCCTCGGCCCGCGCTGCCGCCCGGTGCGCGCGCTCGGCCTCGGCGGCCAAGTTCTCCCGCTCGGCGAGTTCGGCCCGGGCATCCTCCAGGGCCACGCGCGCGGCCTCCAATTCACCGAGCAACTCCATCTCGTGCTCGGCGACCTCGTCGGCCTCGGCCTCCAGCGCGTCGGGATCGCGCCCGGAACCGGTCTCCGGTTCGACCTCGAGCAGCTGGGTGCGTTCGGTGGCAATCCGAACCGTCGCACTGACCCGTTCGGCCAACGCCGACAACCGGAACCAGGTCTGCTGGGCCGCCTCGGCCCGCTCGGTCAGCTCGGCGACCGCCGATTCGTGGGCCTCCAGCTCGGCGCCGGCGATCTCCAACCGCCCGGTGGCCTCGTCGTGCTCGCGACGCAGCGTCGTCTCGGCCTGGTTGGTGTCGTTGAACTCGGTCTGGCGGCGCAGCAGGTCGTCGGCGGCCAACCGGAGCCGGGCGTCGCGCAGATCGGCCTGGATGGTCTGGGCACGCCGGGCCATCTCGGCCTGACGGCCCAGCGGCTTGAGCTGACGGCGCAGCTCGGTGGTCAGATCGGTCAAGCGGGCCAGGTTGGCCTGCATCGAATCGAGCTTGCGGACCGCCTTCTCTTTGCGCTTGCGGTGCTTGAGCACGCCGGCGGCCTCTTCGATGAAGGCGCGACGGTCCTCGGGACGGGACTCCAGGATTTCCGAGAGCTTGCCCTGACCGACGATGACGTGCATCTCCCGGCCGATACCGGAGTCACTGAGCAGCTCCTGCACATCCATCAGCCGGCAGCTGCTGCCGTTGATCTCGTACTCGCCGGCGCCGTCGCGGAACATCCGGCGGGTGATCGACACCTCGGAGTACTCGATGGGCAGCGCGTTGTCGGAGTTGTCGATGGTCAGCGTCACCTCGGCGCGGCCCAGCGGGGCGCGCGAGGACGTCCCGGCGAAGATGACGTCCTCCATCTTGCCGCCGCGCAGCGTTTTGGCACCCTGCTCGCCCATCACCCAGGTCAGGGCGTCGACGACATTGGATTTTCCGGACCCGTTGGGCCCGACGACGCAGGTGATGCCCGGTTCGAAACGCAGAGTCGTCGGCGCGGCGAAGGACTTGAAGCCCTTCAGCGTCAGACTCTTGAGATGCATGACGTGAAACCCTACCGTCGCGGGGGTTAACGCTCGCTGAAGCCCGCGATCGGGTCGCCCGCCTCGGACCAGTCGACAACCACGTTGTCCACACTTCCGGGCGTCGTGCCGGACTTCAGCAGCTCCAGCAGACGCTCACAAGCGGCCCGCGGCCCCTGCGCCACGACGTGTACGCGTCCGTCGGGACGGTTGGAGGCGTAGCCGGTCAGGCCCAGTTCGAGCGCCCGCGCCCGGGTCCACCAGCGGAAGCCGACGCCCTGCACGTGGCCGTGCACCCAGGCGCTGAGCCGAACGTCAGGACTTGCCGACATCGGTCACCGCCAGCGTCACCTCGGTCCCGGCCTTCAGGGTGTTCCCGACGGTGCAGACCTTGTCGATGGAGCGCCGCACGATGGTCAGCAGCCGGGCCCGTTCCTCGTCGGTCAGGCTGGACAGGTCCACCTCGAGGCGCTCCTCCAGGTGCGGGTAGACCTCGCGTTCCCGGTCGGCGGCACCGGAGACCTTGATGGTGGCCTGATAGTCGTCACCGAGGCGGGTGCGCAGCGGGTGGTCACTGCTCATCCCGCTGCAGGCGGCCAACGCGATCTTGAGCAGCTCGCCCGGGGTGAACACGCCCTCGACGTCCTCGGAACCGACCAACACCTCGGCACCACGGGTGCTGCGCCCGACGTAGCGGCGCACGCCCGTGCGCTCGACCCACAGTTCCGTCATCCTTCGCCCGACCTCCTGGTATCCGACTGGCGTCCGGGGGCGAGTGTACGGACGCCGTGGTGGTTGCCCGGCGAGTTAGTGTTGGAAGACACCAGCTGAGGAGCCATCGCAGTGACGCAATATCCCCCGCAGCAGCCGGGGCCGTGGGATCCCCACCAGCAGCAGCCGCAGGCCTACGAGTACCCGGAGTACCCGGTCTACGGTGCCCAGCCGTACGGATACGGCGTCCCGCCGGCCGGCTACCCGTATCCCTATGCCCCGCAGCCGCCCAAGAAGAGCAACCGCGCGCTCTGGATCGTCGGCGGTGCGTTGAGCCTGCTGCTGGTGGCCGCGTTGGTGGTCGGTGGAGTGTTCCTGTTGCGCAACGGCGACGAGATCGTGATCTCGGGCGACGAGGCAGAGATCAAGCAGCTCGTCGAGGACTTCAGCGCAGCCGGCAATACCGGCAGCTTCTCCGACCTCGGTCAGTACTTCTGCGCCGCCGAGGCCGGAATGTTCAGTGCCCTGAGTGAACTCGGTCAGATCCTGGAGGGCATCGAGATCCCGCAGGGGGCGGCGCCGACCGAGCTGTCCGCGACCAACATCCAGATCAAGGGCGAGGTCGCGTCCGCCACCATGGACTCCGGCGGACCGTTCGAGACCGCCTACTTCCGCAAGGAGAACGGCGAGTGGAAGGTCTGCATGTCCGCTGCGGTGGAGTTCAGCCAGAAGTAGTGCGGCGGCGGATACGCGGTCGCGGTTGGCATTTCGGGCAATAGAACGACGAGCGGTTCATGAACTTGTCCCGCTGCATGGCCGCGCCGCAGCGCCGACAGGGCTCGTCGACGCGCCCGTAGGCCTCCAGTGACCGGTCGAAATAGCCTGACTCGCCGTTGACATTGACATACAGCGAGTCGAACGACGTCCCACCCTGCCCCAGCGCACCGGTCATCACGTCGGCCGCGGCGTCCAGCACCTCGGCCAGCTGGCGACGGGTCAACGACGAGGCCATGCGCGCGCCGTTGATCTTGGCGCGCCACAACGCCTCGTCGGCGTAGATGTTGCCGATGCCCGATACCACCGTCTGGTCGAGCAGCTGTCGTTTGATCTCGGAATGCTTGCGCCGCAACACCGTGACGACGCCGTCGCGGTCGAACGCGGGATCCAGCGGGTCACGGGCGATGTGCGATACGGGTTCGGGGATGTCGGTGCCGTCGATGGTCACCAGATCGGCGAGCATCCAGCCACCGAAGGTGCGTTGGTCGACGAAGTTCATCGAGGTGCCGTCGGCGAAGACGGTCGCGATACGCAGGTGTGTCGGGTTGGGCACCTCGCCGATGAGCATCTGCCCGCTCATTCCCAGGTGCACGACGATCGCCTCGCCGCTGCTCACCGTCAGCCAAAGGTACTTGCCGCGTCGGCCGGTGCCGGTGATCTGGGTGCCGCGCAGCCGTGCCGTGAGGTCCAGCGAGCCGGCCAGGTGCCGGCGCGCGGCGCGCGGATGCAGCACCTGCACATCGGCGATGGTGCGGCCGAGCACGTGTGCGTCCAGACCGCGACGCACCACCTCGACCTCAGGAAGCTCCGGCACCGTCGGTTCCCGACGCGTCCAGCGCGCTCCACGCCGCGGCGGCCGCCTTGAGTTCGGCCTCCTTCTTGGTGCGCCCCACGCCGCGGCCGTACTCGCGGTCGGCAACGATCACCACCGCGGTGAATTCCTTGTGGTGGTCCGGCCCCTGAGCCGTCACGGTATAGGACGGCGGTCCGAGGCCGCGTGCGACGGTGAGCTCCTGCAGGCTGGACTTCCAGTCCAGACCGGCGCCCAATGTCGGTGCGGTGTCGAGCAATTCACCGAACAACCGCAGGATGGCTTCGCGCGCCGTGACGTTGCCGCATTCGAGATAGATTGCACCCAAGAGGGATTCGACGCCGTCGGCAAGAATGCTGGACTTGTCGGCGCCACCGGAGCTCTCTTCGCCCTTGCCCAGCAACAGATGTCCGCCCAGGCCGAGCTTGCGGCCCACATCGGCCAGCGCTTGGGTGTTGACGATGCTGGCACGCAGTTTGGCCAGATCACCTTCGGCACGGTCGGGATGGCGGTGGTAGAGCTCCTCGGTGATGGTCAGCCCGAGCACGGCGTCACCGAGGAATTCCAGACGTTCGTTGGTGGGCAGCCCACCGTTCTCATAGGAGTAGCTGCGGTGGGTCAGGGCGATGGTGAGCAGGTCTGCGGGCAGCGGCACACCCAGCGCCTCGATCAGCGCTTCGTGCTCAGTTGTCACCGCGGTCTCCGACCTGGTCGCGCAGCGCAGCGAGCTTGGCCCAACGGGGGTCGATCTTCTCGTGCTGGTGACCCGGTTCGGCCTGGGCGAGCACGATGCCGCAGTCCGGGCACAACCCGGCGCAATTCTCACCGCACAGCGGGGTGAACGGCAACGCCAGCCCGACCGCATCGACGACGGCCTGCTCGATGTCCACCCGGTCGTCCACGACGTGGCCGACCTCGTCTTCCTCGGTCGTCTCTTCGGTGGCACTGCCCGGGTAGGCGAACAGTTCGGTCAGGTCGATGCTGACATCGCCGGTGATCGGCTCCAGGCAGCGCACGCACTCACCGGTGGTGGGCGCAGACACGGTGCCCGTGACCAGCGCCCCTTCGGACACCGATTCGATGCGCAGATCGAGGTCCAGTGGAGCCCCCTGCTCGATGCGGATCATCTCCAGGCCGATGCGAGACGGTGCCGGCACCGTCTCGTGCACCTCCATCATCGAGCCCGGCCGACGACCCAGGCGCGAGATGTCGATCGCAAGGGGACTCTTGGCGGCCATGTCCGCAATTCTAGTTGACGGCCATACCCGTGACCCGGACCACCAGATCAGCGAGATTTTTAAGTCTCCGGACGACTTGCGGCAGGTGAGATGGGCGGCGCGCCGGTGTGCGCGGGCACGTCGTCTTCCACGCCGCCATCGGCGGCCGATACTCGACGCCACCAGGACAACCGGCAGCCGAAGGACGATATCTGTGACCGTGAAACTGCACTGGTTTCTGCCCACCTACGGCGACAGCCGACTGATCGTCGGCGGCGGGCACGGCACGCCGGCCGGCGCGGCGGGCGGCGACCGGGACGCGAGCATCGACTACCTGGCCTCGATCGTGCGGGCCGCCGAACGTTTCGACTTCACCGGCGCGCTGATCCCGACGGGGGCATGGTGCGAGGACGCGTTCATCACCGCCTCATTGCTGGCGCGTGAGACCACGTCGCTGGCGTTCCTGGTGGCGTTTCGCCCGGGACTGATCAGTCCCACCCTGTCGGCCCAGATGGCGGCGACCTTCGCCCGCCACGCACCCGGACGCATCCTGCTCAACGTGGTCGTCGGCGGCGAGGCGCACGAACAGCGCGCCTTCGGTGACCACCTCGACAAGGACGCCCGCTATCACCGCGCCGACGAGTTCCTGGATGTGGTGCGCCGCCTGTGGGCCGGTGAAACCGTCACCCGCCGGGGCAGCTACATCGATGTCGAAGAGGCCGCCCTTGCGGTGCCGCCCAACCCGATTCCGCCGCTGTACTTCGGCGGCAGTTCCCAGGCCGCGGGCCCGGTTGCCGCCCGTCATGCCGACGTGTATCTGACGTGGGGTGAGCCGCCGGCCGCGGTGGCCGAGAAGATCGCCTGGATTCGTGCACTCGGCGATCAGCAGGGTCGCAAACTGCGCTTCGGGATCCGGTTGCACACCATATCCCGCGACACCTCCGACGAGGCGTGGGCGCAGGCCGAGAAGTTCGTCGCCGCGCTGGATGACGAGACCGTCGCCGCGGCACAGGCCGGTCTGTCCCGCAGTCAATCCGAGGGGCAGAGACGCATGCTGGCGCTGCACGAGGCCAGCCGCGCCAATGGAACCTGGAGTGACGCAAGAAGTCTGGAGATCGCTCCGAACCTGTGGTCGGGTGTCGGCCTGGTGCGTGGTGGGGCCGGCACGGCCCTGGTGGGCAGCCATACCGAGGTGGCCGAGCGCATCGCCGAGTACGCGGCCGTCGGCATCGATGAGTTCATCTTTTCCGGATACCCCCACCTGGAGGAGCTGTACTGGTTCGGCGAAGGCGTGGTGCCACTGTTGCGCCGACGGGGACTGTTCAACGCCGGCTCGAATGAGGCTCCCAGCGTATCGATTCCGTTCGTCGGTGCCGCCCGGTGACCGCACGTACCGAGGACCTTCGGATCGCGGACACCGCGCGGGCGCTGACGATCGCCGCCGAATTGTCCGCCGCGTTCGCCGAAGACGCGGCGATCCGCGATGCCGAACGCGCGCTACCCCACGCATACGTGCAGCGCCTGAAGGATTCTGGACTGCTGGCGTTGTCGGTGCCGGCGGAGTACGGCGGCATCGCCGCGCCGGCGACGGTGCTGGCCGAGGTGTTCCGCCTGTTGGCCCACGGAGACCCGTCGCTGGCACAGATCCCGCACTCACACTACGCATTCGTGGAGGCGCTGCGCCTGCAGGGCACCGCGGCGCAGAAGTCCTTCTTCTACGAGAAGATTCGCAGCGGAGCCCTTCTGGCCAATGCTCAGTCCGAACGCGGACCACACCCCATCGACGTCGATGCCACCACGCTGAGCCGCGACGGTGAGAACTACGTGCTGCAGGGCCGCAAGTACTACTCGACCGGCGCCTTGTTCGCCGACTGGATCGTCGTGCGGGCATCCCTGCCGGGGGCGGCCGGGCAGACACCGACGTCGTCGACCCCGAAGGCGTTGGCGTTCATCCCCGCCGACACCGATGGTCTACGAGTGGTCGACGACTGGGACGGCATGGGTCAGCGCACCACTGCATCGGGCACCGTGATCCTCGACACGGTACGGGTGCCGACGGCGCAGGTGGTGCCGTTCACCCCGATCTTCAGCCGACCCAGCACCTTTGGGGCACGCGCCCAACTGCTGCACACCGCGATTGATGTCGGGATCGCGACCGCGGCCCTGACCGAGGGTGTCCGTCAAGCCGGCAAGGCGCGCCCGCATTTCGAGGCCGGTGTCGATGTCGCGGCCGACGATCCGACCGTCGCGCACATCGCCGGCGAGTTGACCGTGACCGTGCGCGGTGCCCAGGCGTTGTTGGCCGAGGCCGCCCGCGCGGTGGATGCGGCAGCGCAGGACCTGACCGAGGACAGCGCGGCAGCGGCGTCCATCGCCGTCGCCACCGCCAAGGTGGCTGCCACTCGGGCGTCCCTGGAGGCGTCGAGCACGCTGTTCGAGCTCGGTGGCACGCGGAGCGCGGGCGGCGCGGCGAACCTGGCCCGGTACTGGCGCGATGCCCGTACGCACACCCTGCACGACGCGACGCGGTGGAAGCTGCAGCACATCGGCCGCTACACCCTGTCGGGCACCAAACCGCCGCGGCACGGCCAACTCTGAGACCGTTTTAATGGCCACCGCCTGTGCGCGCCGAGACTGACGAAATGGCGTGAACCACCCGCACTTCGCCGCCCGTTTGTTCGTTTGGGCGGTAGTTGGGTTCGGGAGGGTGGGGTGGGGGTGGTGGACTACCGCGTGGCGTAGTCGTGGGTGCCGGCCGCGGTGCGCAGCTGGTGGCGGCCCCGGCTCACCGAACGCAGCGTGCCGTTGAGGTAGTCCTCGAACTCGGCGAGCTTGCTGTCGACGTAGATATCGCATTCGCCGCGCAGCCGGTCGGCCTCGGCGTGGGCGGTGTCGACCAGACGGGTGGCCTCGGCGGTCGCGGTCTGCACGATCTCGGTCTGCGACACCAGGCGCTGCTGCTCCTTGATGCCCTCCTGGACGGCCTTCTCGTAGGACAGGTTGCCGTTCTCGATCAACCGATCGGCCTCGGACTTGGCCCGGCCGGTGGTGGCCTCGTACTCGCGCTTGGCGGTCGACACGATCCGGCCGGCCTCCTCACGCGCCTCGTTGACCATGCGGTCGCTGTGCGAACGCGCCTCGGCCACCATGCGATCGGCCTGGGCCTTGGCGTCGGCGAGCAGCCGATCCGCCTCGCCACGGGCGTGGTTGACCAGCGAATCGGCCTCGGCGGTCGCCGTGGCGACCATCGACTGGGAGTGTTCGCGCGCCTCGTTGAGCATCCCGTCGCGGGCGTCGAGCACGTCCTGGGCGTCGTCGAGTTCACCCGGGATGGCGTCCTTGATGTCGTCTAGCAGTTCCAGGACATCGCCACGGGGCACCATGCAGCCGGCCGTCATCGGGACACCACGCGCCTCTTCGACGATCGCGCTGAGTTCGTCAAGGGCCTCAAAAACTCGGTACACGGCAGCACCCTCCAGGCGTAGTTGTTAGTGACCAGTGTGCCTGGTGTTACGCCTGTGACTCGGCTTTGCGGGCCGGTGTGTCGCGATCAGTGGCTGGGAATCGGCTGACGATCAGCCCTTGAGCTTCTCCTTGAGACGCGCGTTGACCGGTTCGGGCAGCAGATCGCTGACATCGCCACCGAGCGTGGCGACCTCCTTGGCCAACGATGACGACACGAACGAGTACCGCGGGGTGGTCGCCACAAAAAAGGTGTCCACGTCGGCCACATGCTTGTTCATCTGCGCCATCTGCAACTCGTACTCGAAATCGGTCCCCGAGCGCAGCCCCTTCACGATCGCGGTCAGTCCGCGCTCCTTGACGAAGTCGACCACCAGACCGGAACCGGATTCCACCCGCAGATTGGGCAGGTGGCCCGTCGACGCCCGGATCAGCTCGATGCGTTCCTCGGCGCTGAACATCCCCTTCTTGTTGGGGTTCACCAGCACCGCCACGATCACCTCGTCGAACTGGGCCGCGGCCCGTTCGAAGATGTCGACGTGGCCGAGCGTGACGGGGTCGAAGGATCCGGGACATACGGCGCCACTCATGCGGCCGCCTCGCAGGCTCGAAGGCCATATTCCCGATCAACGGTTCGCTCGCACGCTTCGCTCACAGGGCAAGACGCTACGCGATGACGCCGAACTCCAGTCGGGTGTCACCGTAGCGACGTTCGTCATCGGCGTCCCAGCCTGCCGGCCAGGTCAGTGCGGCGGCGCCGACCGGGCGCTCGATCACCGCGACAGCACCGTCGCGCACCCACCCGTTGGCGCGCAGCGCCGTCAGCACACCCTCGACGGCGACGGTGCTCACCTCGTACGGCGGATCGGCGAACACCAGATCGACCGCGCGCCCGGATGATTGCACAACCTTGTCGACCGGGGCCCGGCGCACCGTTGCACCGCGGATGCCGAGATCGGCGATGTTCGCCTCGATCACCGAGGCCGCGCGACGGTCGGCTTCCACGAACAGCGCCGAGGCAGCACCGCGCGACAACGCCTCCAGGCCGAGCGCACCCGAACCGGCGTACAGGTCCAGCACCGCGATCCCGCCGAACTCCATCCGGGCTGCCAGCACGTTGAACAACGACTCGCGCACCCGGTCGGTGGTGGGACGAGTCCCACTGGCGGGCACCGAGATTCGACGCCCGCCGTGCGAGCCGGAGATGATGCGGGTCAGCTGACGACCACCAGGAGGTCGCCGCCCTCGACCTGGGCGGTGCCGGTGACCGCGATGCGGGCCACAGTGCCGGCCTTGGGGGCGGTGATGGCGGCCTCCATCTTCATGGCTTCGATGGTGGCGACGGTCTGTCCGGCCTGCACGGTGTCCCCGGCGGCCACCCCGACGGTGACCACACCGGCGAACGGCGCGGCGATGTGGTCCGGGTTGGACTTGTCGGCCTTCTCGGCGGCCGCGACATCGCTGGCAATGCTGCGGTCGCGCACCAGGACCGGGCGCAACTGACCGTTGAGAATGGCCAGCACGGTGCGCATCCCGCGTTCGTCGGCCTCGGACACCGCTTCCAGCCCGATCAGCAACTCCACCCCGGGTTCGAGTTGCACGCGGTGTTCCTCGCCCTGGCGCAGGCCGTAGAAGAACTGGTTGGCGCTGAGCATGGAGGTGTCGCCGTACTGGTCGCGGTGGGCCTCGAACTCCTTGGTGGGGCCCGGGAACAGCAGCCGGTTGAGCACCGCCTGACGCTTGACGCCGGGCTGGGCCAGCGCCGCCTCGTCCTCGCCGGACAGCTGCGTCTCCGGCTTGGCCGCGCCGCGGCCCTGCAAGGCCTTGCTGCGCAACGGTTCCGGCCAGCCGCCGGCCGGGTCGCCGAGCTCACCGCGCAGGAATCCGATGACGCTGTCGGGGATGTCGTAGCGGTCCGGGTCGGCGGCGAACTCCTCGGCACCGACCCCGGCACCCACGAGCGCCAAGGCCAGATCACCGACCACCTTCGACGACGGGGTGACCTTGATCAGCCGGCCCAGCACGCGATCGGCACCGGCGTAGGCGTTCTCGACATCCTCGAACCGGTCCCCCAGCCCCAACGCCACGGCCTGGGTGCGCAGATTGCTCAACTGCCCGCCGGGGATCTCATGGGTGTACACCCGCCCGGTCGGGGATGGCAGCCCGGCCTCGAACGGCGCGTAGACCTTACGCAACGCCTCCCAATACGGCTCCAGATCGCACACCGCTGCCAGCTCCAGGCCGGTGTCGAACTCGGTGTGCGCGGTCGCGGCCACGATCGCCGACAGCGCGGGCTGGCTGGTGGTGCCCGCCAACGGCGCCGACGCTCCGTCGACGGCCGAGGCGCCGGCGTTCCAGGCCGCCAGATAGGTGGCCAGCTGCCCGCCCGGGGTGTCATGGGTGTGCACGTGCACCGGCAGATCGAACCGCTCGGTCAACGCCGAGACGAGTTGCGTGGCGGCCTGCGGACGCAGCAGCCCGGCCATGTCCTTGATGGCCAACACATGGGCCCCGGCCGCCACGATCTGCTCGGCCAGACGCAGGTAGTAGTCCAGGGTGTAGAGATCCTCGGCCGGATCGGACAGGTCCCCGGTATAGGACATCGCCACCTCGGCCACCGCGGTGCCGGTCGCGCGAACGGCGTCGATGGCCGGGCGCATCGACTCCACATTGTTCAGCGCATCGAAGATCCGGAAGATGTCGACCCCGGTGGCGGTGGCCTCATCCACGAACGCGCTCGTGACCAGTTCCGGGTAGGGGGTGTAGCCCACGGTGTTGCGCCCGCGCAGCAGCATCTGCAGACAGATGTTGGGCATCGCCTCCCGCAGCGCCGCCAGCCGCTCCCACGGATCTTCCTTCAGGAAGCGCAGCGCCACATCATAAGTCGCGCCACCCCAGCATTCCACCGACAGCAACTGCGGGGTCAGCCGCGCGATATAGGGCGCCACCAGCAGCAGACCGTTGGAGCGCACCCGGGTGGCCAGCAGCGACTGATGCGCATCGCGGAAGGTGGTATCGGTGACACCCAATTCCGGAGAATCCTTGAGCCACTGGGCAAAACCCTGCGGTCCGAGTTCGACGAGCTTCTGCTTGGACCCCGCAGGCGGGGCCACGGACAGATCACACGGGGGCAGCTTGTCCTGCGCGTACACCGCCGACGGGCGCTCCCCGTGCGGCTTGTTCACCGTCACATCGGCCAGGTAGTTCAAGATCTTGGTGCCACGGTCGGCCGGCGTGTGCGAGGTCAGCAGCTGTGGGCGCTCGTCGATGAACGACGTCGTCACCCGCCCGGCCCGGAAATCCGGATCATCGATCACGGCGAGCAGGAACGGGATGTTCGTCGACACGCCACGCACCCGGAACTCGGCCAGCGCGCGCCGCGCACGCGCCGCGGCCATCGTGAAATCCCTTCCACGACAGGTCAATTTGACCAGCATGGAGTCGAAGTGCGCGCTGATCTCGGCACCGGTGTGGGTACCACCGTCCAGCCGGATACCCGCACCACCGGGCGACCGGTAGGCCGTGATGCGCCCGGTATCGGGCCGGAATCCCTTGGCCGGGTCCTCGGTGGTGATGCGGCACTGCATCGCCGCGCCACGGATCTGCAGTGCGTCCTGGCTCAGGCCCAGATCGGTCAGCGTCTCCCCCGCCGCGATACGCAGCTGCGAGGACACCAGATCCACATCGGTGATCTCCTCGGTCACCGTGTGCTCCACCTGGATACGCGGATTGCACTCGATGAAGACGTGGTGGCCGCGCTCATCCAGCAGGAACTCGATGGTGCCGGCGCAGAAGTAATCGATGTGCCGGGCCAGCGCCACCGCATCCGCGCAGATCCGCTCGCGCACCGCCGGATCCAGATTCGGTGCCGGCGCCAGCTCGATGACCTTCTGATGCCGTCGCTGCAGACTGCAGTCCCGCTCGAACAGGTGGATCACATTGCCCGCGCCGTCGGCGAGGATCTGCACCTCGATATGGCGCGGGTTGATGACGGCCTGCTCCAGGTAGACCATCGGATCCCCGAAGGCCGACTCGGCCTCCCGGGACGCCGCCTCGACCGCTTCGCGCAGCCCCGACGCGTCGGCCACCCGACGCATACCGCGCCCACCGCCACCGGAGACCGCCTTGACGAACAGCGGGAACTCCATCGATTCGGCCGCTGCCACCAGGTCGTCCACCGAGGCCGACGGCTCCGAGGACGCCAGCACCGGCAGCCCCGCCTCCTTGGCCGCCGCGATGGCACGCGCCTTGTTACCGGTCAACTCCAGCACATCAGCCGACGGCCCCACAAAGGTGATGCCCTCGCGCGCGCACGCCGAGGCGAGCTCGGGGTTCTCCGACAGGAAGCCATAACCCGGATACACCGCATCCGCCCCGGCATGCTTGGCCACCCGGATGATCTCGTCCACCGACAGGTACGCGCGCACCGGATGGCCCTCGTCACCGATCTGATAGGACTCATCGGCCTTGAGCCGGTGCAGCGAGTTGCGATCCTCGAACGGATAGACCGCGACGGTCGCGATGTTCATCTCCGTCGCGGCACGGAACGCGCGGATGGCGATCTCACCGCGGTTGGCCACCAAGAGCTTCGAAATCATCGAACTCGTCTCCTTCACCTTCGGATCGCGACGGCCCGAACCGCGTCGAACGGCGTGGGCGTCAGATGTGGCGCACATGGCGACACCAGCAGTTTCCCGTCGTGACGCGCAGGTATGAGGATACTGACCTGCAGATTGCTCACAGCGGCATGTCCCCCGACTGTGAAGTCGGCGGCTACAGCAGGGTTGACCAGTAGTTCCAGAACCGGACGAGGATGAGCAGCACAACGGCGGTGAACCACAACGCCACCAGGGACCAGCGCCAGTCGTAGATGATGCGGCCCGGCCCGGTCGCGTGCTCGGCGCGCAGCGCTATCGAGCCCACGATGACCAACAGCGGGACGGTGACCGCCCACACCACCATGCAGTACGGGCACAGCGCCCCGATGCGGTACAGGCTCTGGAAGATCAGCCAGTGCACGAACACCACGCCCAGCGCGGTGCCGATGGTCAGACCGGTCCAGTACCAGCGCGGCAACGTCACCTTGGCCACGGCCAGCACACCGGTGACCAGCACCACCGTGAACGCGATGATCCCGATCAGCGAGTTCGGGAATCCGAACTGGGAGGCCTGTGGCGTGGTCATCACCGAACCGCAGGACAGCACCGGGTTCAGGCTGCACGACGGCACGTAGCTCGGATCGATCAGGATCTCGATCTTCTCGATGGTCAGCGCGGCGGCCGCGGCCAGACCGAGCACACCGGCGATCAGCACGCCGATCGCACCGGCCCTGCGCACGCCGGTCTCCTCGGCCGGGGATTCGGCCGATTCGAGGTCGGCGGTCACGGTCACGATGCCGCGGCCAGGCCCGGAACGTCGCCGACGATCTCCTTGATCTTGCCGACCATGGCCTCCGGCGTGCTGTATTCGTAGTCCTCGCCGTTGATCCGCACCGTCGGGGTCGCGTTGATCTCGGTGGCCGCGGCCATGCCGGAGGCCATCTCGACGTAGCGCTCCTTGTCGATGCATTCCGGCACGCCGCCGGCGGCGCCGGCCTGCCGCGCCGTCTCGATCAGCTGCGCGTTGGTCGGGTAGACGCCGCCGGTCTCGTGCGGCTGCTGGGCGAAAAGGGCGCCGTGGAAGCGGCGGAACGCCTCGACCGACTCGTCGGCCACGCAGTACGCCGCACCGCTGGCCCGCGAGGAGTAATTCTGATTTCCGGCGCTGTCCAGGATGCCGACCATGTAGTAGTCGACCGCGATGACGCCCTTGTCGATGAGTTCGTTCAGGGTGGGACCGAAGGCCTTCTCGAAGGCACCGCAGTGCGGGCAGAGCGGATCCTCGTAGACCGACACCACCGCCTTGGGCTCGATGCCGTCGTCCTTCTTGATCACATTGCTGGACTCGACACGCACCGCGCGGGCCTCGCCGGCCTCGGGGTTCGTCTCACCGTTCAGCACGATCCAGAGCACCAGCGCGACCGCGAAGAGCACCACGACCGAGGTCAGCCCGATCTGGACGAGAAGGTTGCGCTTGCGGTCAGCGGCCTTCAAGTCGTACTTGGCCTGCTTCTTCGGTTTGTTCGCCACGTGTGCAGCCTACCGGCTGAGATGAGCCCGTAGCGCCGAGGTGAGGTCGGCCACTGCGAGCTCGCTGTCACCGCCGAGGGGGAAGAAATTGATGAACGCATGTACCAGCGACCCGTACTCGCGCCGATCGACGGGCACGCCGGCCGCCGCGAGCGCCTCGGCGTAGGCGCGGCCCTCGTCACGCAGCGGGTCGAACCCGGCGGTGACCACCAGCGCCGGCGACAGCCCGGTCAGGTCCTGGGCCCGCAACGGGGCCACCCGCGGGTCCTCCCCGGAGATTTCGGATCCGCCCACATAGTGCCGGTCGAACCACTCGATATCGGCCTTGGTCAGGAAATATCCGTCGGCGAACAGGTTCCGCGAGACGGTTTCGCCGACCGGGTCGACCATCGGGTAGATCAGCAGCTGCAGCGCGGGCAGGGTGGCACCTCGATCACGCGCGGTCTGGGTGACCACCGCGGCGAGGTTGCCACCGGCGCTGTCTCCGCCGACGGCGATGCGGTCGGGGTCGGCGCCCAGTTCACCGGCGTGCTCCAGCGCCCACTGGTACGCCGCGAAGCAGTCCTCGGCGGCCGCCGGAGCCTTGTGTTCGGGTGCCAGCCGGTAGTCGACCGACAGCACATGCACGCCGGCGTCCTGGCACAGCCGGCGACAGAACCCGTCATGCGTGTCGAGGCTGCCGACGACGAAGCCACCCCCGTGCAGGAAGACCAGCAGCGGCGCGCCGGCATCGGCACGGTAGTGCCGAACCCGCAGCGACCCGTCCGGACCGGGCACGGTGAAGTCGCGCGACGGCACCACGATGTCGGTGCCGAAGGCCGCCGAGGCGGCGTCCAGCTGGGCCCGGGCGACGCCGACGTCATCGCTGGCCACCAGCCCACCGATGCCGGAGGCGCGCTGCGCGGTCAGCAGTAGCTGCAGGCTGGTGTCCAGGGTATTGCCGTCGATGGTGACCGAACGCCTGCCCAGCAGGAGCCGCTTGGCCGGATCCGGGATACGTGCCATCACCGGTACCGACACCCGGCTCGCCATGACGGCGGCCTTCAGCCGGAACGGACCCGGTTTCTGCCGCGCTGGCAGACTCTGTGTCATGACTGCCCTTTCAAGCCCCATGCTCATGCTGAACGACGGAAATTCGATTCCCACGGTCGGGTTGGGAGTCTGGCAGACCCCGCCGGAGGACACCAGGGTGGCCGTGGAAAGTGCCCTGCGCACCGGGTACCGCCACATCGACACCGCCGCCGCCTACCAGAACGAGACCGAGGTCGGTCAGGGTCTGAAATCCTCCGAGGTGCCCCGCGAGGACATCTACCTGGTCACCAAGCTGTGGAACTCCGTGCAGGGCTACGACAAGGCGTTGCGCGCGTTCGATGCCAGCGCGCAGCGCCTGGACGTGGACTATGTCGACCTGTACCTGATCCACTGGCCGCTGCCCGAGGTCAACCTGTACGTCGAGAGCTTCAAGGCGCTGGCGAAGCTGCGCGAG
Organism: Mycobacterium sp. NPDC003323; assembly: GCF_053589535.1. Taxonomy (NCBI): domain Bacteria; kingdom Bacillati; phylum Actinomycetota; class Actinomycetes; order Mycobacteriales; family Mycobacteriaceae; genus Mycobacterium; species Mycobacterium sp. NPDC003323. Next base: position 520,624 of record NZ_JBSFSB010000001.1, on the reverse strand, counting down.
GACGGCCGGATCCGCTCCATCGGCGTCAGCAATTTCGCGCCCGAACACCTGCGCACCCTGATCGACGGCACCGGCATCGTGCCTGCGGTGAACCAGATCGAGCTGCACCCGCGGCTGCCGCAGCAGGAGCTGCGCGATCTGCACGCCGAGCTCGGGATCGCCACCGAAGCGTGGAGCCCACTGGGTCAGGGTGGTCTGCTGTCGGACCCGGCCGTGACGACCATCGCCGAGGCGCACGGAAAAACGCCGGCCCAGGTGCTGATCAGGTGGCACCTGCAGCTGGGTAATATCGTCATCCCGAAGTCGGTGAACCCGGATCGGATAGCGAGTAACTTCGACGTGTTCGACTTCGAGCTGAGCGCTGCGGACATCGAGTCCATCGCGACACTCGATGACGGCACCCGCCTGGGACCCGACCCACGGACCTTCAACTTCACGGGATAGGTAGGACATGACTTCGGCAGCAGCGGTGCCCAACATCGGTTTGAACGACGAGAACACGATTCCGGTTCTCGGCATCGGGGTGGGCGAGCTGACCGACGCCGAGGCCGAGCACGCGGTGGCTGCCGCGCTGGAAATCGGTGTGCGGCTTATCGATACCGCCGCCGCTTACGGTAACGAGGCCGGTGTCGGGCGGGCCATCGCCGCCTCCGGCCTACCGCGCGCCGAGATCTTCGTCACCACCAAGCTGGCCACCGGCGACCAGGGTTTCCAGGCCTCCCAGGACGCCGCCAAGGCCAGCCTGGAACGGCTCGGTTTGGACTACGTCGACCTGTACCTCATCCACTGGCCGGGCGGGGACAGCGGTAAGTACGTCGACAGCTGGGGTGGGCTGCTGCGCGTGCGCGAGGACAACCTGGCCAAGTCGATCGGTGTCGCCAACTTCACTCCCGACGACCTGACCAACATCATCGACCTGTCCTTCGTGGCGCCCGCGGTCAACCAGATCGAGCTGCACCCGCAGCTGGTGCAGACCGAACTGCGCGCGGCGCACGCCGAGCACAGCATCGTCACCGAGGCCTACAGCCCGCTGGGCGTCGGCAAGCTGTTGGAGAACCCGACGGTCACCGGGATCGCCGCCGAGTACGGCAAGACCCCGGCGCAGGTGCTGATCCGCTGGAACCTGCAGCTGGACAACGTGGTGATTCCGCGGTCGTCCAAGCCCGAACGCATCGCGGAGAATTTCGACGTGTTCGATTTCGAGCTGGGCGCCGAGCATCTGGCCGCGCTCACCGCGCTGGACGACGGCACCCGGTTCCGCCCGGACCCCACCACCTACACCGGCACGTAGGCTTTTCTCGCGAGCAGACGCAAACTCTCCCGAAAACCGAGGTTTTCGGGAGAGTTTGCGTCTGCTCGGCAGTAACTAGGAGACCGCGGCGGGCGCGGGCGCCGGCCGGGCCGCCGACACGGTGAGCGCCGCGGCCGTACTGAGCCCGGCGATGACGAAGCACAGCACCGTGTACCAGAGGCTGCCGACCGGATCGCCGTTGGCGGTGACGCCGTCCACCGACCCGAAGTAGGCGGGCAGCGCGGTCACCCACAACACCGCCATCACCGCGAGATACAGCACGCCGTAACGGATCATCTGCGGGTGCACATACCGCGCCTCGGTGGCCGAGGCCGCCGTGTTGCGCAGTCGCTGCCACTGCTTGACCAACACCGGAACCGCGACGGCCGTGATCACCACCAGCTCCAGTGCGTACACCACACCCATCACGGTGAAGTTTGTGAACGAGCCGATGATCGTCGCCGGCGAGGGCAGCAGCACGGTCCCGATCGATGCGAGCAGGCCGACCACGACGGTGCGCCAAAGGATCTGAACGCCGGTGAAGCGCCGGCCGCGATCGACATGCCGGCCGACGAAGAACTGCACACAGAACGCCAGCGACATCGGCCACAGCGCCGCGAACACCACCACGCTGGGCAGCGGAACCGCGTCCAGGAACGGCTGATTCAGCGGATGCTCCAGCGTCCACTCCCACCAGCGCAGCTGCGGACCGATGTGGTCGAAGATCTCGTAGAACGCGTGATGCACGAATCCCACACAGACCGCGCCGACCAGCGTCCCGTAGCGGCGGAACACCCCGAGGGTCCGCACGATCTCGAAGGCGATCGTGGCCATCATCGGGTAGATCGCCACGATGTAGAGCGGCAGTCTGCCCCAGAGGAATTCGACGGTGAACACGTTGTGCGCGAACATCGTGTCGACGTGCTGCTCGATGCCGAATGCCGCCGGGAAGTACAGCGGCGGTTCGATGATCAGCAGATAGGCGATGGCGCCGAACCAGAGCACCAGATTGGTGGCGTCACCGTGGCGGCGCAGTCGAATCACCGCATACACCAACGCCAGCACCGCGCCGACGACGATGGTCAGCTCCAGCACCGGCAGCGTCCAGTTCTCCAGGGCGAACGGGCTGCGCAGTTCGAACAGTCCGCCGGCCTCGGCACAGCTGAAGCCCAGCCGCTCGGCGAGTTGCTCGAAGGTCGGCCTACACAGATCAGACATCGGCGGTCTGCTTTTCCGCGGTGTACCAGTTGGTCACGTCGTAGCCCTCGTCGTAGCGTTTGAACCATTCGCCGGCCAGCGCGGGAAGCTTCTCGTGTTCGGGATTGTGACCGGGGATCTGACTGCGCACGATACCCACGAGCGCGGTGAGTGTTTCGCGCTTGCCGAGATTCGGGAACGGGCTCTGGAACGGCCCGTAGTCGGGCCGGCGCCCGATGCGTTGCAGCAGCGCGTTCTTGGCCCGCGCCAGGGCGAAGGTGGACACGGCGTCGACCTTGCGCACCTCCAGCGGGATATGCCTGTTGAAACCGTCGCAGGCCATCCGCACCACATCCAGTACGTGTTTGAAGATCGACGGGGCGACCCGGGCGCGATACCACGGGTCGCCGACCAGATCGTCGTAGATGATCAGTGCCGAACTGCGGTGCTCGACTTCTTCGACGAAGTGCCACAGGAACAGCGACGCCACCCGGTCGTCGCCGGGTGCGAACAGGGTGGCGTCGTTGTCGAGCATCAACTTGAACACCGGGGTGAAGGTGGCCTCCAGATCGGCGGTGTAGGCGAGCCGGTACTTGAGCGGCTTGTTCTCGACCAGGTCGTCGAAGGCCGCGATCACCTCGTCGAGCGTCTCCTTGAGTGCCGGATAGGCCTTGATCAGCCCGCGCGCGTGTTGCCGGTGCGCCATCGAGTGCTGGCCCTCCTGGCGGACGAACGCGTCGGCCTCGTCGGCGATCGGCGAATCGACCAGCAGTGGCTTCGCCTCCGCCATGGTGCTGACGATCATCTTCTCGAACGCGATCGCCAGGAATGACACGGCATTGGCCATCGCCGAGAACGCCGGATTGGTCTCGTTCCACACGAAGGGGACGTCGTAGTCGGCGAACGCGAAGCGCATCTTGCGCACCTTCAGATCGGTCATGCCGGCAAACTATCACACGATCATACGCATTAGCGTCTAACTGTATGATGACGGTCGCGTGCTAGCGTCGCGTACTCCGAGAGGAAGGTGCCGATGGCGCGCAGGCGCGGGTGGGGCGGCGATCCGCCGCAGACCGATGAAGAGGCCGCCCGCCGCATCGTCACAGCCGCCGTCGACCTGGTCAGCGCCACCGGCGCGGCGATCTCACTGGCCGACGTGGCCAACTCGCTGGGCATCATCCGCCAGACCGTCTACCGCTACTTCCCCACCTCCGATGCACTCATGCACGCGGTGGCGATGGCGTCGGTGGATGCCTTCCTGGACCGCCTCGCCGAGAACGTGCGGGGCATCCACGATCCGGCCGACGCCATCACCGAGGGCACCGTCTTCACCCTCGACGAGGTCACCCGCACGCCGCATCTGGGCATCCTGCTGTCGCAGTCCTACCCGCACAACCACAGCGAGGACCTCACGTCCGAGGAGGCCCGCGCCATCGGCATGCGGATGATCGACCGGTTCGACGTCGACTGGGCCGCACACGGTTACGACGAGGACAGCCAGCGCGAACTGGTCGAGTTCACCCTGCGGGTCATGATGTCGTTCTTCGTCGCCCCGAACGCCGGGCGCCCACCGCAGGAGCTGCGAAACTTCCTGCGCCGCTGGCTCGGTGGGGCGGTGACCGCCCAGCAGAACAGAGCCGGCACACCGACGGCCGACTGACCTGATCTTCGGTGCCTTATGGTTAGCGCGTGGAGGGCATCCCGTTCGGTCGCTATCGCCTGGTGAAGGTGCTGGGCCGGGGCGGCATGGGCGAGGTGTGGCAGGCCTATGACACCGCGATGAACCGAGTGGTGGCGCTGAAGGTGCTGCCCGCCAACCTCGCCGACGATGACACCTACCAGCGCCGGTTCCGGCGCGAGGCCCAACTGGCCGCCGGCCTGGACGAGCCGCATATCGTGCCCATCCACGACTTCGGCGAAATCGACGGACGACTGTATGTGACGATGCGGCTGATCAACGGCAAGACCGTGCACGAGCTGCTGGAGACCGGTCCGCTGCCGCCCCCGCGGGCGGTCGGCATCACCGAACAGATCGCGGCGGCGCTGCATGCCGCGCACCGCGTCGGACTGGTACATCGCGACGTGAAGCCGTCGAACATCCTGGTGACGCCCGAGGATTTCGCGTATCTCATCGATTTCGGCATCGCGCAGTCCACCGGCGGCACCAAGCTCACCAGCACCGGTTCCACCATCGGCACCCTGGCCTACATGGCGCCCGAGCGGCTGTCCACCGACAGCTCGGATGCGCGGGCCGACATCTACGCGCTGACATGCGTTCTGCACGAATGCCTGACCGGATCACAGCCATTTCCCGGCGACAGCGTGGAGCGTCAGATCACCGGTCATCTGACGCTGCCGCCGCCGCGACCGTCGAGCATCCAACCCGGCGTGCCACCGCGGATGGACGATGTCATCGCAACCGGTATGGCAAAGAACCCCGAGCACCGATACGCCACCACCGGCGAATTGGCGGCGGCCGCCCGAGCCGCGGTCACACCCGTCACCGGGCACGACCGACCCACCGCCGGGCACTGGCCCACCCCGCCGTATGCCGCCGCACCGCCGTATCCGCCGCCGGTCCCCGGTCCGGTGCACCCTCAGCAGTGGCCCGTTCCCACGCCGCAGCCATGGCACCAGGCACAGCAGCCGGCGCAACCATGGTGGCGCGGTCCGGCCATTCTCATCCCGATCGGCCTCGCCGTCGCCGCGGTGGTGGTCCTCATTGCCATCGTGCTGGTGGTCGACGGCGGCGACGATCCCGGGTCCGGACAGCAAATCGCCGGGCGCACCGATTCCGCGCGTACCCCTACGCGCACCAGTACCGCTGCGCCGCAGACGAATCCCCCGACCGCGTCCCCCACGCCAGTGAGTCCTGCACAGATCCAGACCGCCGACGGTCTGGCCGGATTGGTGCAGACCATCCGGGACAAGTTCGGCGACGCGATGGGCTTCTCACTCGTGGTCTACCCCGAATACGCGATCGTCGACCGGGCCGACCCGGCCAACGCCAATATCACACAGGGCTATACCTATCGCGGTGACGGCTGGCAGGAATGGGGCTCACCGACTTCGACCGCCGGCTTCGATCATCTGGCCGATCTGAGCATGTTCGACGCGCCCGCGGTGGCCGCAGTGCTGGCCGACGCACCGCAGACCATCGGTGCGCCTCCGGGCACCGGGTGCTATCTGATCATCGAGGGCACCGAGGACGGCGGCCTGGAGTTGACCATCCATTCGACCGAACCGGGTACCGGATTCATGCAGGTGAACCCGGACGGCACCATCAAGCAGGTCTATCCACCCTAACCACTTGTGCGACAACGGTATCGATGACCTCAGACCGGCGCGCGGCTCATCGACCACCCAACTCGGTTCGGCATGCCACCGACACAGGATGTGTCGGCTTTCGAGGAAGACGGTCGGGGTGCCCGGTACAGCGGATCGGCAGGTGCACCTCACCGGTTGCCGGTGTTTCGCTTTTTGCCCGAATACGTGTCCGACATTGGACACCATTTTGCTCCGCGCGTGAGGTCGGTTGGCCTTATCTTCAAGAGGTGGGGAATTCGAATCGCATGCTGGATTTCGGCGTCACAACGCCCGGGGGTCCCTGCGCCACCGACGAGCTCGACGCGGTCTCGGATCTGCTCGGCCGGAATCCTCAGTATGTGCTCTGGTATGAGGATTTCGCCTCCCCGCCGCCACTGGACGAACTGGCGGCCGCCGACCGCATCGGCGCCGTTCCGGTGATCACCTGGGAGCCGTGGACGACATCCGACCGCGGAAACGACACATGGCAGAGTTTGTGCACCGGCGCCTTCGATGAATATATCCACGAATGGGTTGCCGAATTGCAGAATTGGCAACGCCCGATCTGTTTGCGGTTCGCACACGAATTCAACGGCGACTGGTATCCGTGGACCCCGGACGGCGGCACGCCGCCGGATGCTCACGCCGCGTCCTGGCGCCGAATCCACGGCATGTTCACCGCCGGGGGCGCGACCAATGTGCGGTGGATGTGGTGCCCCGATGCCGGGCTGTCCCGGGACACCACGCTCAAGACCTGGTACCCGGGTGACGAGTTCGTCGACATCATCGGTGTGGACGGCTTCAACTGGGGGACGTCGCGCACGGCGACCCGGTGGCGTTCCCCGGCGGAGATCTTCGATGCCGTCCTGGCCCAAGCCGAAGACATCGCCGACGGCCGGCCCGTCGTGATCGCCGAGGTGGCCTGCGCCGAAGAAGGCGGCAGCAAAGCCGACTGGATCACCGCGTTCGTCCGGTATCTGCGCGAGTGCACCACGGTCTCGGGTTTCGTCTGGTTCGACCACGACAAGGAGACCGACTGGCGGATCACCAGCACGCCGCGCGCCGCCGCCGCGCTGGTCGGTGCCCTGCGAGGGCCGGCATGAGCGGACCGTCACTGCAGGATCGCTACACCCTGCCCGCCGACGTCGAGGCCGAGCGGCTGCACGCCGTCGAACAGGTCTATCAACTCGACACCGCACCCGAGGACCGTTTCGCCCGTGTCACCAGCATGGCGCGCTGCGCACTCGGTGTGCCGATGGCGGCGATCTCACTGCTGGCCGAGGACCGGCAGTGGTTCAAGCAATGCGACGGACTGGATCTCGACGGCAGCGTGCCGCGCGGCCAGACCGTCTGCCAGGCGACCATCGCCCGGACCTACGAGGGTCTCGACCCCGCGCTGATCATCGAGGACACCTGGCAGTCCGAGTTCGCCGACCTGCCGGCGATCCGCGCCGAGGGCGGCATCCGGTTCTACGCGGGATATCCGTTGCGCGGTCCCGGCGGCCACGCCATCGGCACCTTCTGCGTCTACGACACCGAACCGCGTTCGCTCAGCGCGGCGCAGCGGCAGACCTTCATCGAATTGGCCGGCTGGGCCGAACGCGAACTGCAGAGTACCGATGACCTTGAGCGTGCCGCCGCGGTGCAGCGTCAACTGCTGCCCGCACCTCTGTCGACCCTGACGGGCTACTCGGTACAGGGCCTGTGCCTACCGGCATTCGCCGTCGGAGGTGACTTCTACGACCACTACCCGGTGTCCGACGGCGTGGTGTTCACCATCGCCGACGTCATGGGCAAGGGGCTGGCCGCGGCGATCGTCACCGCAACGGTGCGCTCGGCGCTGCGCGGCGCCTCACGCGCCATCGACTGGGTGGGCGGCACCGCCGATATCGCCGATGCGGTGAATTCGGTGGCCCATCAGATCGCCGACGATCTCAACAGCACCGACAGCTTCGTGACCATGGTGCACCTGAAACTGCGCACCGCCGACGGCGTGCTGGACTACGTGGACGCGGGTCACGGGTTCGCCGCGCATGTCGGTGCCGATGCGACGGTGACACCGCTGCGCAGCAACGGACTTCCGCTGGGCATCGTGCCCGAGGAGGTGTGGACTTCGGAGCGGGTGACGCTCGCGCCCGGCGACAGCATCGTGCTCGCGTCCGACGGTGTGCTCGATCTGGTCAGTGACGGCTGCGATGTCCGACCGGCACTGCGGTTCGTCGCGCAACACCGCGACCCGTCCGACCTGTGCGCCCGGATCCGGGCGCTGGCCGCCGCACAACCCGGACTCGACGATGTGACGCTGGTGGCCATCCGACGCGAGCCGTCGGGATGACGCACCGACTGCCGGACGCCTCGGTCGGGAAGCTCCCGTCGCCGTGGCTGCGACTGCTGATCCTGTGCACGGCGCTGTTGGGCATCAACTACATCGTCTGGCGCTGGATGGCATCGTTGAACTGGTCGGCGTGGTGGATCGCGGTGCCACTGGTGCTGGCCGAGACCTACAGCGTGATCGACTCGATGCTGTTCGCGTTGACGATGTGGCGGGTACTGCGCCGCCACCCACCGCCACCACCACCGGACGGCGCCACCGTCGACGTGCTGATCACGACGTACAACGAACCGATCCCGATGGTGCTGGAGACCGCGCGTGCGGCCCAGGCGATCCGCTATCCGCACAGCACCTGGATCCTCGACGACGGTGACCGCGCCGAATTGGCCGCCGCCGCAGCCGAAGCCGGGGTCGGTTATGTGACCCGGTCATCGCACTGGGACGACAAGCCCCGGCACGCCAAGGCGGGCAACCTCAACAACGCGCTGTTCGAGACCGCGGGCGAGTATCTGCTCATCCTGGATGCCGACCAGGTGCCCGATCCGCGGATCCTGGATCACACCCTGGGTTATTTCCGGGACCCGCAGATGGCGCTGGTGCAGACCCCGCAGTATTTCCACAACGTTCCCTTCAGTGACCCGCTGGGCAGCCAGGCGCCGCTGTTCTACGGTCCCATCCAGCAGGGCAAGGACGGCTGGAACGCGGCGTACTTCTGCGGATCGAACGCGGTCCTGCGACGAGAAGCGTTGATGCAGCTCGGGATCCGCGGATACGTACAGGCCGTCGAGGACGGCATCAAACGCACCCTGTTCGCCGCGCGCAAGATGCTCAAGACCGCTGCGGCACAGGCCGGTCCCGATCAACCCGAGGTGCAGGCGGCGCTGGAGTCGGTCCGGCAGGCGACCGCCGACGCGCGCCGCCAGCTGCGCGACAAGCGTGAGCTCGCCGATATCACCTACGAGTTCCAGCAGCGCGTGGATGCCGCCGCCCGCTCGATCGTCGATGCCGACGTGACGGCGATGCGCGCCGACCTGGAAGTCATCACCGCCTTGCAGCAGGATCCCGAACACACCTCCACGGAAGTGATATTCGATGACGAGGCCCTCACCTCGCTGGCCGGCCGGGACTGGTCCCCGCTGGGCGCCATCGAATCGATCAGCGCCATGGTGCGCGCGGTCGATGTCGGCCGCGACGACGAGGCGCAACCGGTGCTCCCGATGGCCACCATCTCGGTGACCGAGGACATGGCGACCTGCATGCGTCTGCACGCACAGGGCTGGAAATCCGCCTATCACCATGAGGTGTTGGCGCGCGGCCTGGCTCCCGATGATGTGCGCACCATGATGACCCAGCGGCTGCGCTGGGCCCAGGGCACCATTCAGGTGATGCTCAAGGAGAACCCGCTGGTTCAGAAGGGCCTGAGCATCGGTCAGCGCCTGATGTACTGGGCCACGATGTGGAGCTATCTGGCCGGTTTCGCCGCGCTGGCCTACATCGCCGCGCCGGCGATCTACCTCATCTTCGGCATCATGCCGGTGCAGGCCTACAGCTGGGACTTCTTCGGCAGGCTCATCCCGTTCCTCATCCTGAACCAGTTGATGTTCATCATCATCAGCCGTGGCACACCGACCTGGCGCGGTCAGCAGTACAGCCTCGCGCTGTTCCCGGTGTGGATCCGGGCCTGCGTCACCGCGTTCCGCAACGTCTACTTCGACCGGCCGCTGGGCTTCGCAGTCACACCCAAGACCAAACAGTCCGTCGACTCCGTGCCGTGGCACCTGGTGAAATGGCAGCTGGCGGCCATCGCGATGCTGGCGGTGGCCTCGGTGATCGGCATCGTGCAGCTGTACTTCGGCGCCATCTCGATGCTCGGTGTCGGCGTCAACCTGTTCTGGGTGCTGTTCGACATCATCATCTTGAGCGTGGTGTTCCAAGCCGTCCGATACCGCGGCCACGAGGCCGAAGAAACCTGACAATCGAGGAGTCCAGTGAGCCAATTCCCCACCCGCACACATACTTCCGGCGTTGTGGTGGTCAAGCCGGCCGGGCGGCTGAACATGGTGGCCGCGCCGGTCCTCCGCAAGGAACTGCATGCGCTGGTCGGCAACGGTCAACACCGTGTGGTGGTCGACCTCAGCGAATGCGAGTTCATCGACTCATCGGGCCTGGGTGCCCTGATCTCGGGGCTGAAGACTGCCCGCCAAGCCGGCGGCGATCTCCGGATCGCCGCGCCGACCCGCCAGGTGAGCACCGTGCTGGAGCTGACCAATCTCAACCGCGTGCTGCGCGCCTATCCCGACGCCGATGGTGCCTTCGATGACCGGTCCTGACCCGCTGACCCTGGACACCGTCACCGGACCGGATACCCTGGCCGCGATACAGCAGACCCTCGACGCCGTGTGGGAGCACAGCGACATCCCCGAGATCGTGCGCCTGCACATGGATCTCGCGGCCGGCGAGATCGGCGCCAACATCATCGAGCACTCCGGTGACGGGCAGCCGGTACACCTGCGGATGACCGTCGAACTGACCGACGACTGCATCCGCGCCGTGTTCACCGATGATGGGCATCCCGCACCGATGGACCTCGCGCGGCTGCAGATGCCCGACGAGATGTCCGAACGCGGCCGCGGCCTGGCGATCGCCTACCGGGTGCTCGACGAGCTGTCCTACCGCCGCGATGCCGAGGGCAACCACTGGACGCTGGTGCACAGTCGCTGCGAGTGACGTCAGAGATGTGTCGCCGGCCACAAGTCGGGGTACCCGCGCTCGCATGGCACATCGACTCGCACTGTCGGCGGCCTTCCTGGCCGTTCCCACGCTCGCCCTGACGTCCTGCAACTCCGGCAGTGATACCGGCGACGAATCCACCACCGGCGCGGTGCCCGCCGGGACGGAACGGCTGTCCGCGCAGCTGGTGACCGCGGACGGGACGCCGGTCGCCGACGCCACACTGGACTTCGCCGACGGCTTCGCACGAATCACGGTCAAGACCGTCGAGAGCGGCATCCTGAGCCCGGGATTCCACGGCATGCACATCCATTCCGTCGGCGAGTGCGAGCCGGACTCCGAACCCCCCGGCGGCGGCGACCGCGGTGACTTCTTGTCGGCGGGCGGTCATTTCCAGGCCGCCGGGAACACCGGCCACCCGGCCAGCGGTGACCTGACCGCACTGGAGGTTCGTTCCGACGGCACGGCCGAACTGGTCACCACCACCGATGCTTTCACCGCGCAAGATCTCCTCGACGGCGAGGGCACCGCCCTGATGATCCACGAGGACGAGGACAATTTCGGGCACATCCCCGACCGTTACACCGGGCCCGGCGGATCTGCCGGACCCGATGAGGACACCCTGGCCACCGGGGATGCCGGCGCGCGTGTCGCGTGCGGGGTGATCGAGTCCGTGTCGGCGACATCGACGTCATCCGCCACGGCGTCATCCACCACGACCACCACGACCGGCTCCACCGTGACCGAGACGACGGTGATCAGCCCGACAGTCATCGTGCCGCCGACGATCACCGAAACGGCACCTCCGACGATCACCACAACAGTGACCACGACGCCGCCGACCACGACCGAGACCACCGCACAGACCACCCAGACACCGCCTGCCGGCCAGGGATGACCGTGCTGCCGCCACCGGCGGCGCGCGCTCAGCCGGTCGGGCAGGTCCCCGCGGCCTCGCGCAACACCCGCGCCGACGACGCGTCGACCGGCAGCCGGTATCCGCGCAGCACCTCGGCGAACTGCACCGCGTACTGACACCAGAACGCCCGGTTGGGCGGCATCCACAGCGCCGGCTCGCTGTCGCCCTTGTCCTGGTTGGCGCCACCGGAGACGGCGATCAGGTTGGCCGGGTCATTGGCGAAGCGCAACCGCAACTCATCAGACCAGGACCGGGCACCCAGATCCCAGGCCAGTGCCAACGGCACGATGTGGTCGATCTGAACCGAGGCCCCGATCTGGTTACCGCGGACGAAGGCGATCGTCTCGTTGGTATACGGGTCGACCAGCGTTCCGGTCGCGACCGCGGTCGGACAGCGTTTGATCGACACATACGATTTCTCGACCAGATCGCGATCGAGAATGTCGTTGCGGGTGTCGCAGCCATTGCGACCGCCCGGCGCGTCGTTGTCATCGTCCCAGGAATCCCCGAAGGCATCGCGCCGGTAGTCGTAGGCCGGCGTCCGGGAAGGAATTTCGACGACGCCTGCCAGGACGTCGATGCCGGGCGCCACCGTCGGCGTATCGGCCTCGGCGACGAAACGTGATGAGCCGGTACCCGGTTCGGTGCTGACCTGCACCGCCACCAGCACCGTGAGTGCGACACCGGCGGCCAGCACCGCCATCCGTTTCATGACTTGTCCAGGTACTGGACGCGATCGGTGTCGGAGAACGGCGCGGCCAGCACCTCCAGACCCGGCTGATGCGGATCGTCCAGATAGGCCTGCTCGCAGAAGCTGCGTGCGTCCTGGATGACCCCGAGGTGCTCGGCCAACGACAGATAACGCAGGGTGGTCAGCCGGCCGGACTGGTTGTAGCCCAGCACATCCCCCTCCTGTCGTTCTTGCAGGTCGAGGTCGGCCAGTTCGAAACCATCCAGCGTTCCGGCGACCGCGCGCAGTCGCTCCCCGGCCCTGGACGTCGACGGCATCCGCGTCACCAATAGGCACAGGCTGGGGTGCTGGCCGCGCCCGATGCGGCCGCGCAGCTGATGCAACTGGCTGATGCCGAACCGGTCGGCGTCCATCACCACCATGACGGTTGAGTTGGGCACGTCGACGCCGACCTCGATGACGGTGGTGCACACCAGCACATCGATGTCACCGGCCCGGAAGGCCGACATCACCGCGTCCTTCTCTTCGGGCGCCAGCCTGCCGTGCATCAGGCCCAGCCGCAGCCCGGACAGCGGGCCGCCGCGCAGTCGGTCCAGCAGCTGCAGCACCGTGACCGGCGGTGGGCCGTGCTCGTAGGCGTTCTTCTTGTCGGGTTCCTCGTCGATCCGGGAGGCCACCACGTAGGCCTGCCGGCCGGCGCCGACCTCCTCCTTGATGCGCTCCCACGCCCGGTCCAACCAGGCCGGGTGTTCCTTGGTGAAGATGACGTTGGAGACGATCGGCTGCCGCCCGCGGGGCAGCTCGCGCAGGGTGGAGGTCTCCAGGTCGCCGAACACCGTCAGCGCGATGGTGCGCGGGATCGGAGTCGCCGTCATCACCAGCAGATGCGGTGTGATCCCCCCGGTGGCCTTGGCCCGCAACCGGTCACGTTGTTCGACCCCGAACCGGTGTTGCTCGTCGACCACCACCATGCCCAGCCGGGCGAACTCCACCGACTCCTGGATCAATGCGTGGGTCCCGATCACGATGCCCGCGGCCCCGGAGACGATGTCGTCGCGGGCCTGCCGCTTCTGCTGCGGGGACATCGACCCGGTGAGCAGTGCCACCCCGGTGGCTCCGTCCGCGGCGCCCAGTTCCCCGGCCATCGCCAGCGGTCCCAGCACCTGACGGATGGACCGGTAGTGCTGGGCCGCAAGGACTTCGGTGGGCGCCAACAACGCGCACTGCATGCCGGCGTCAACCATCTGTAGCATCGCCAGCACCGACACGATGGTCTTGCCGGAGCCGACCTCACCCTGCAGCATGCGATTCATCGGCCGCGAGCCCGCCAGCTCACCGGAGATGACCTCCAGCACCTCGCGTTGCCCGCCGGTGAGTTCGAACGGCAGCTGCGCGCCGAGCGCGGCCAACAACCCGTCGTCGCGTACCGGCGCGGTCGGGCCGGTCTCGCCGAGCTCACCGTAACGCCGGGAGACCAGTGCCCACTGCAGCCCGATCGCCTCGTCGTAGGTCAGCCGCTCATGCGCCGCTGCCCGCTCCACGGCGTTGCGCGCCAGGTGGACACCGCGCAGGGCCGCATCCTCGGAGATCAGATCCCATTGTCGCAGAACAGATTCGGGCAGCAGCTCGGGTACCGGGTCGAGCACCGCCAGCACCTGACTGATACAGGCGAAGATGTCCCAGCTCTGCAGCTTCTTGGTGGCCGGATAGATGGGGAAGAAGTCTCGTTCGAACGCCGCCAGCACGTCATCGCCGGTCTGACCGGACGCGTCGGCGATCTTCTTGAACGAGCGGGTGCCGATGGTGCGCCCGTTGCGTTCGTCGAGCACCAGAAACGCCGGATGGGACAACTGCACGGTGTTGCGGAAATAGCCGATCTCACCCGACAGCATCACCCGGGTGCCCTCGGTGAGGCTGCCGACCAGATAGTCCGCATTGAAGAAGGTCGCGGTGATCGGCGGGTTCCGGTTGCCCAGCGTCACCCGCAAAAGCTTGCGTGCCCGCTTGCCCGGCTGCGGTTTCATCGGGCGCACATCGGTTTTGGTGATGGTGTCCACGAAGGTCACGTGGGTGCCCTCTTCGAGTTCGATCTCCTCGCCCTCTTCGCGGACATTGATCCCGTCGCTGTACTTGCGCGGATAGTGCCGCAACAGGTCGTTCACGGTGCGGAGCCCGAAGGCCTCCTCCAACGAGTTCGCGGCCTTGACGCCCAGCACATGGGACAGCAGATCCCCGAGAACGGCCACCGCTACTCCACTCCGATCAACAACGCGTCCCCACCGTGGCCCGTACGGTAGCTGACCAGTTCGGCCCCGAGGTGCTCGCGGCGCACGTGTTCGCGCAGCCGCTCCCCCACGCCGTCGTCGACACCGGCACCCAGCAACACGGTGACCAACTCGCCACCGGAGGCCAACAGCAGATCGATCAGCCCCGCACCGGCGGTGGCGATATCACGCCCCACGATCAGTACTTCGTCACCGGTGATGCCCAGTCCGTCACCGGTTTTGCAGGCACCCGCCCAGGTCAGTGCATCCTCGGTCGCGACCCGCACCGAACCGTGCCGAGCGCCCGCGGCGGCCCGCGCCATCGTGTAGCCGTCGTCGACCCCCTCGCGGGCGCCGTCGTGCACCGCCAGCGCGGCCAGCCCCTGCACCATCGACGCGGTCGGCACCGGGACGATGTCGATGCCCCAACCGGTGGCCGCGGTGCAGCCGGCGACCAGCTCCTCGGCTGCGACAAAGCCGTTGGGCAACAACATGATCTGCGCGGCATCGGCGTCGACGAGCGCCCGGAGCAATTGCTGGGCACTGATCGGGCGGCCGTCGCCGGGTCGTAGCACCCTGGCGCCCTCATCGGCGAACAACGTCTCGGCACCGTCACCGTCGACGACGGCCAACACCGCGCGGTCGCGGCTGCCGGCGGCCACCGGTCGGGCACCGGTGAGCAAGGTGATCTGGATACCGCTGGGCACGCCCACCGCAAGTCCGGCCTCCACGGCCGCTCCCGCGTCATCGGTGTGCACGTGCACCGAATGCGCGCCGCCGCGTCCAGAGGTGATCGCCACGGAGTCGCCCAGGCCGGCCAGCGCGACGCGCAACTGCTCGATGGCGTCGGGGGCACATCCGGTCAGCAGGTACATCACCTCGAAGCGCGGCGGTGCCGGTTCGGTGCGTGAGGGTTCGGTTGCCGCCGCGGCCGGCTGGTAGACCTGTCGCGCCGGCGCGGTTCCGGCCAGCGTGGCGGTCATCGCGTCGAGCAGTACCAGCAGACCCCGCCCACCGGCGTCCACCACGCCGGCCTCGGCCAGCACCTCCAACTGTTCGGTGGTGCGGTCCAGCGCGTCCGCCGCAGCCGCGGCACTGGCGGTGACCACCGCGTCCACCGACTCGGCGGCATGTTTCTCGGCCGCCTGGGCGGCCTCGCCGAGCACCGACACGATGGTGCCCGGCACGGCCTGTCCCATCGAGGCGATGACCAGCGTCTCGGCGCACCGCAGCGCGGCGGCGAACGCCGTGCCGTCGACCTCGCTCAGCCGGCCCTCGGCGGTGACATCGGCCAGGCCCCGCAGGATCTGGGACAGGATCACCCCGGAGTTGCCGCGGGCGCCGCGCAGCGCGCCGTCGGCCAGCAGAGCGGTCAGCCCGACCAGATCGAGATCGTCGCGACCTTCCGCGCCGGCCACCGCGGCACGCATCGTGAACAGCATGTTCGTGCCGGTGTCGGAATCGGCGACCGGGAACACATTGAGGCGGTTGATCTCGTCGGTGTGCGTGATGAGCTGCCCGACGGCCGTGTGCGCCCAGCGCTTCAACGTCGGTGCGTCGAGCCGCGCCACCGACATCTACACCTCCTGAACGTCCCGCGGACCGTGCGCGCCAGAATAGTCACCGGCGCCGACAGCGCCCGAGTTGTGCACAGGTTGGACATCCGATCAGCAGGTGCTGCGGGCACCGTTTTGCAGATCCGTTCCCGGCCCCGGTATCCTGGTCAGGTTGTCGGGTCACCCAGGCCTAATGGTTGTTGACCCACCAAGTACTGATACGAGGAGTTCTACACATGGCTGCCGTGTGCGATGTCTGCGGAAAGGGCCCCGGCTTCGGTAAGTCGGTTTCACACTCCCATCGCCGGACCAGCCGTCGGTGGAACCCGAACATCCAGTCGGTGCGCGCCGTCGCGCGTCCGGGTGGCAACAAGCAGCGGGTCAACGTGTGCACCTCCTGCCTGAAGGCCGGCAAGGTCACCCGCGGCTAGACACCGCCCAGCGGCGCTGAACTCGATTCATCGTCCCATCGCATCCCCGCGCGATGGGACGATGTCGTGTCTGCGCACAAATGGCGCTAGGGCAGTTTCCAGTCCACCGGGTCCGCACCCAGCTGCGTCAGCAGTTCGTTGGTGCGGCTGAACGGTTTGGACCCGAAGAATCCGCGTGACGCGGACAGCGGCGACGGGTGCACCGACTCGATCACCCCGCACCCGCCCTCGACCAACAGCGGTTTGAGCGTGCCGGCGTCCCGTCCCCACAGGATCGCCACGAGCGGTTGCGGCCGGGCGACCAGTGCCCGGATGGCGCACTCGGTGACCGCTTCCCAGCCCTTGCCGCGGTGCGATGCCGGCGTGCCCGGCCGCACCGTGAGCACCCTGTTGAGCAGCATCACCCCGCGCTGCGACCACGGGCTCAGATCACCGCTGGACGGGGTCGGATGCCCCAGGTCGGCGCTGTACTCGGTGAAGATGTTCACCAGGCTGCGCGGCACCGGTCGCACGTCGGGGGCCACCGAGAAACTCAACCCGACCGCGTGGCCCGGCGTCGGGTACGGGTCCTGACCGACGATGAGCACCCGCACCTCCTCGAACGGGAAGGTGAACGCCCGCAAGACGTTCTCCCCGGCCGGTAGATAGCGGTGCCCGGCGGCCAGTTCGGCGCGCAGGAACTCCCCCACCTGCGCGACCTGCGGGGCCACCGGTTCCAGCGCGCGAGCCCAGCCGGGTTCGACGAGATCGGTCAACGGGCGTGGTGTCACGAGCGCCAAAAATAGCGTGCCGAGACCTCAGTAGGACTGCCAGCCCGCACTTGCATGCCATGGCCTGCCGTCCACCAGCACCATCGACGGCCCCTCGACGGTCGTACCGATCGCCCGCCAGCCCGGCGGGATCGGGCCCGGGAACACCGCGGCCAACGCGTGCTCCTCGCCGCCACCGAGCACCCAGGTCCATCCGTCCTCGCCGGTTGCCGCCGCGGCCGCGGCGACCGCGGCGTGATCGGCACCCAGCGACTCCCGCGTCAGCATGATCCCGATACCCGACGCGGCGGCGATATGACCGAGATCGGCCAGCAGTCCGTCGGACACGTCGGTCATGGCGCTCGCACCGGCCTCGGCCGCGATCCGACCCTGACCATACGGCGGCGCAGGCACCAGATGCCGTTCCCGGAGTTGCTGGTGGCCGTCGATTCCATTGCGCCACAACGCGTATCCGGCCGCCGAAGTCCCGAGGTCACCGATGACGGCCACCGTCTGCCCCGGTGCGGCGGTATCGCGTCGCACCGGGGCCCGCCCATCGAGATCTCCCAGTGCAGTCACCGAGATGACCCACAGCGGTGCGCTGACCAGGTCCCCGCCCGCGATCCCACCGCCACAGCGGTGCGCCTCGTCCCACATCCCGTCCGACAACTCCTGCGCGGCCGCGGCCGGGGTGTCCGGCGGCGCGGCGAACGCGACCACGAAGGCCGACGGCACCGCCCCCATCGCCTCGATATCGGCGGCGTTCTGGGCGATGGCCTTGCGGCCGATGTCGTGCGGAGTGGACCAGTCCAGCCGGAAATGCCGGTCCTGCACCAACATGTCGGTGGTCACCGCCGTCGCCGCATGAAGCACGGCGGCGTCGTCACCGGGCCCCAGCGTCACCGCCGCCGGTTGGCGCCGGTTCGCGACGATCCGGTCGATCACGCCGAACTCGCCGACCTGCGCCAGCGTCGGCCCGTTGTCGCTCATCTCACCGTCCTGCCTGGGAGTCGCGCCCTGTTCACGGTCGTCTGCGCAGAGTCTATGCAGCGCAAACGGAGGGCTATCCCGCGGTGGAGGCAGTCTTGCTGATCCAGACCGCGGCCGGTCGCGCCGTCGTCGGTCGGGTGGCAGACGTGGCCGGGATCACGCGGACCCTGACCTGCCCGATCGCCGGAACCGGGCAGCCATAGAGTTGTCGGTGTGACCGACCCCGATGAACACGACGGCCCGCCGCGGTCGCTGATCATCGCCGCCGTCGGTGTCGCGGTCGCCGCCGTCATCGTGCTGCTGACCTTCGCCGCCACCCGCCAGGTCGCGCCCGAGCCGACGCCCGTGCCGATCGCCGCCGCCCCGGCACCGCAGGCCGAGTCCCCGCAGTGCACCGCGTTGATGGGCGCACTGCCCGAACAGCTCGGTGATTACCGTCGCGCCGAGGCGGTCGAGCCCGTCCCGGCCGGTGCGGCCGCCTGGCAGGCCGATCCGTCGGCCGATCCGGTGATCATGCGGTGTGGGCTGGAGCGCCCCGTCGACTTCGTGGTCGGCACGCCCGTGCAGGTGGTCGACGAGGTCCAGTGGTTCGAGGTGAGTCAGCACGGCGTCAGCACCTGGTTCGCGGTCGACCGCGGCACCTATGTCGCACTGACGCTGCCATCGGGGTCCGGGCCGACGCCGATCCAGCTGATCTCCAAGGCCATTGCCCGGACCATGCCGGCCCAGCGGCCCGATCCGGGACCCGCGCGCTAGCTGATCCGCGCCGAGATGGACGTTTTGGCCGGCAGCACTCGCACTTTGGCGCCGGTTTGTTCGATTGGGCGAAAAGTCAGCGCAGGCCGGTGCCGCGGGCGAGCGCCGTCTCGACCATGGTCGCCAGCAGTGTGGGGTAGTCCACCCCGCTGGCAGCCCACATCCGCGGGTACATCGAGATGGTGGTGAAGCCGGGCATGGTGTTGATCTCGTTGATCACCGGCCCGTCCTCGGTGAGGAAGAAGTCGACCCGGGCCAGCCCCTGGCAGTCGATGGCCCGGAACGCCCGGATCGCCAGCGCACGCAACTCGTCGGCCACGTCGTCGTCGACCTTGGCCGGCACGTCGAGTTCGGCCGCGTCGTCGAGATACTTGGTGGCGAAGTCGTAGAAGGTGTCCTCGCGGTCGCGCACCCCGGCCACCCGGATCTCACCGATCTCGCTGGCCTCGACGCGACCATCCGGGAACTCCAGCACCCCGCACTCCACCTCGCGGCCGATGATGGCGGCCTCGACGATCACCTTGGGATCGTGGCGGCGGGCGTCGGCGATCGCGGCGGGCAGTTGGTCCCAGGCGGTCACCCGGCTGACCCCGATCGAGGAACCACCACGGGCCGGCTTGACGAACACCGGCAGACCCAACCGCTCGCGGTCATCGAGGCTCACGGTGTCCTGCTGTGCTCGCAGCACCACGTGGTCACCGATCGGCAGCCCGTCGGCGAGCAGCAGTTTCTTGGTGAACTCCTTGTCCATCCCGGTCGCGCTGGCCAGCACACCGGCACCGACGTAGGGCACACCGGCCAGCTCGAGCAGACCCTGGATGGTGCCGTCCTCGCCGTAGGGGCCGTGCAGCACCGGGAACACCACGTCGACCGCTGCCAGCACCTGCCCCGCACCTTCGCCCAGTGACAGCAGCTCGCCGCGGCGCACCGGGTCCGCGGTCAGCGCCAGCGCGGTGCCGTCGGCGACATCGGGCAGCTGTCCGTCGGTGATGGCCAGCGTCTCGGGCCTGCCGTCGGTCAGCACCCAGCTGCCGTCGCCGGTGATGCCGACGGCGACGACCTCGAAGCGTTCCGGATCGAGATTGCGCAGGATGCTGCCTGCGGAAACACAGGAAATCCCGTGCTCGGAGCTGCGTCCGCCATAGATGACGGCGACTCGGGTACGGGCACTCACAACCTGCAGAGGCTACCGGCTGTGGCGCACGACCGGCTGCTCAGGTGAGTGCGCGCTCGATGTCGGCGACGATATCGTCGGTGTCCTCGATACCCATCGACAGCCGCGCGAAGCCGTCGCCGACGGGGTCACCCCAACGGGCGCGGCGGTCCACGCAGGTGTGGATGCCGCCGAAACTGGTCGCCGCGACCAGCAGCGCGCTGCGCTGCACCAGGGTGTGCACGGCGGCGGCATCGGCCAGTTCGACGGCCACCAGGCCGCCGAAGCGGCGCATCTGCTCGACGGCGATGGGGTGGGACGGGTCATCGGGCAGACCGGGATAGCGCACCGATCGCACCGCCGGATGATCACGCAGCGTCAGGGCGACGGCGTGCGCGTTGCGGCACTGCCGTTCGACGCGCAGTCCGGCGCTGCCCAGGCTGCGCAGGGCCAACCACGCCTCGAACGGCCCCAGCACCGGTCCGGTCAGCAGCCGCTCCCGCTCGACGGCGGCCATCAGATCGGGATGGCTGCCCGCGACATACCCGGCGAGCAGATCGCTGTGCCCGGACAGTGCCTTGGTGGCACTGGCTACCACCAGATCCGCGCCCAGCATCAGCGGTTGCAGCCCCAGCGGCGTGGCGGCGGTGTTGTCGACGACGAGCGTCGCGCCGCGGCTGCGGCAGATATTGGCCAGCCGGTGCAGGTCCACCACGTCCAGGGTGGGGTTCACCGGTGTCTCCGCGAAGATGACATCGGCGTCAGCGGCCGCCGCGCACATCTGGTCGGCGGTCGCCTCGACGACGGTGACACCCAGCGGTCCGAGGTATTCGGCGGCGTAGCGGCGCACCTGGTAATAGCCGTCGGCAGGTACCACCAGGGTGGTATCGGGTTTGGCCAGCACCCGCAGCACCGCGCTGATGGCGCCCATTCCGGAGCCGAAGGTCAGCGCCGCGGTCGCACCCTCCAGTTCGGCCAGCGCCGATTCCAGCTGTCGCCAGGTCGGATTCGATGCGCGGCCGTAGGTGTCCAGCGGTTCGGACTCATCGGGTGACAGATGGTAGGCCGAGGCCGGGACCGGAACCGCGGCCACCGGCTGGCCCGGAACCGCGTGCGCACCAACGGCATTGACGCTGCGGGTGGAGTCGCCGTATTCCATACCTTCTGCTCCCCTCGCCCCGGACGGCTATTCCGGCTTGGTGCTGCGACCCAGCAACAACATGACCGCCTGCTCGACCGACAGCCCGTGGTGGCAGACCTGGTAGACCGCGTCGGTCAGCGGCATCTCGACGTCATAGCTGGAGGCCAGCGCGAGCACCGACTGACACGAGGTGGCTCCCTCGGCAACGTGCCCCTGGGTGGCCTGCATGGCCGATTCCATCGATCCGCCCTGTCCCAGCCGCTCACCGAAGGTGCGGTTGCGCGATTGCGGCGACGTGCACGTCGCCACCAAGTCACCGACACCGGCCAGACCGGCCAACGTTGCCCCTTTGGCTCCCAATGCGATTCCCAGGCGCATGATCTCGGCCAGACCGCGGGTGATGATCGCCGCCGCGGTGTTCTCCCCCAGTCCCGCGCCGGCGGCCATGCCACAGGCCAGTGCGATGACGTTCTTGCAAGCCCCGCCGACCTCGGCGCCGACCACATCGGAGTTGGTATAGGGCCGGAAGTACGCGGTGGACATCGCCCGCTGCAGCGCGACGGCGCGGCCCGAGTCCGTACAGGCCACCACCGTCGCTGCGGGCTGTTCGTCGGCGACCTCCTTGGCCAGATTCGGCCCGGTGACCACCGCGACGCGTGCCGGGTCGGCACCGGTGACCTGGATGATGACCTGACTCATCCGCATCAGCGAATCGAGTTCGATGCCCTTGGCCAGGCTGACCAGCGTGGCATCGTCATCGATGAGGTGCTTCCAACTCTCCAGGTTGGGCCGCAGTGTCTGTGACGGCACACCGAGCAGCACCGTGCACGCACCGTCGAGCGCCTCGGCGGGGTCGCCGGTCGCCCGGATGCGCGCAGGCAACGGCACGTCACCGAGGTAGGCGGGGTTGCGGTGGGTGGCGTTGATCTCGTCGGCGAGTTCGGTCCGCCTGGTCCACAATCGGACACCGTTACCGGCGTCGGCCAGCACCTTCGCCAGTGCTGTTCCCCATGCTCCGGCACCCATCACCGCGGCTTCGACCACGGCTCAACCCTAGCCGTATTCCAGGTGCTGGCAGGATGGCGGTATGAGTGGCACCAGCGCACGGCCGGAGGTCGGCCTGCTGATCGCGGTGAAGCGACTGACCGCCGCCAAGACGCGGTTGGCGCCGGTGCTGTCGGCCGCAGCGCGCGAGCAGTTGGTGCTGGCGATGCTGACCGACACCATCACCGCCGCGGCCTCGGTGCCGACGGTGAGATCGATCACCGTGGTGACGCCGGACCCGGACGCCGCCGCGGCGGCGCGTGCGCTGGGTGCCCAGGTGTTCGCCGACCCCACACCGGGTGGTCACCCCGACCCGCTCAACCACGCGATCGGCACCGCCGAGCTGTCCAGTGTCACACCCAATCTCGTTGTCCTGCAGGGCGATCTACCGGCGCTGCGAACCGCCGAACTGGATGCCGCACTCGCCGAGGCCGAGCATCACCCGCGGAGTTTCGTCGGTGACCGGCACGGCACCGGTACCGCGGCCCTGTTCGCCTTCGGCGCCCCGCTGGACCCTCGGTTCGGACCGGAATCCACACGGCGTCATGCTGATTCGGGCGCGGTGGCGCTGACCGGTGATTGGCCCGGGCTGCGCTGCGATATCGACACCCCCGAGGATCTGACGGCGGCGTTGACACTCGGCGTGGGCGCGGCGACACGGCAGGTGGCCGGGCGGCTGTGCCCGACCGGTTGCCAGAGCTGACGGCGTTACTGGAATGCGCACCGGGGATAGGCGATGATCGAACCATGACTGAAGCCGAGACATCACCAGCAGACACCGAATGGACGACGGCGGACTCTGTGGACTCGGCCCCGGATGCGCCGCCGGCAGCCTCGGCCGCCACCATCGAGAACGCGCTTCCCGACGACCGTTACCTCAACCGCGAGCTGAGCTGGCTGGATTTCAACGCCCGCGTGCTCGCGCTGGCGGCCGACACTTCACTGCCGCTGTTGGAGCGCGCCAAGTTCCTGGCGATCTTCTCGTCGAATCTCGACGAGTTCTACATGGTCCGGGTTGCCGGTCTGAAACGTCGTGATGAGATGGGACTGTCGGTGCGTTCCGCCGACGGGCTCTCCCCGCGCGAGCAGTTGCGCCGTATCGGTGAGCGCACCCAGCAGATCTCCAGCCGGCATGCCCAGGTCTTCCTGGAGGCGGTGCGCCCGGCACTGGCCGAGCAGGGCATCCTGATCGTCAGCTGGGCCGACCTCGGCGAGGACGAGCGCTCCGCGCTGTCCACGTATTTCCACGAGCAGGTGTTCCCGGTGCTCACCCCGCTCGCGGTCGATCCCGCGCACCCCTTCCCCTTCGTGAGCGGGCTGAGCCTGAACCTGGCGATCACGGTCCGGCAGCCCGATGACGGCACGCAGCACTTCGCCCGAATCAAGGTGCCCGACAACGTCGACCGTTTCGTCGAACTGCCCCGCCGGGCCACCGAGGACGGCAACCCGGGTCCGGACCGTTTCCTTCCGCTGGAGGAACTCATCGGCGCGTTCCTGCCGGTTCTTTTCCCGGGACTGGAAATCGTGGAGCAGCACGCCTTCCGGATCACCCGCAACGCCGATTTCGAGGTCGCCGAGGATCGCGACGAAGATCTACTCCAGGCGCTCGAGCGCGAACTGGCCCGGCGCCGCTTCGGCTCACCGGTGCGGCTGGAAGTCGCCGACGATATGACCGAGAACATGCTCGAGCTGTTGTTACGTGAGCTCGACGTCCATCCCGGTGACGTCATCCAGGTTCCCGGACTGCTCGACCTTTCGTCACTGTGGCAGATCTACGGTGTGGACCGGCCGGATCTGAAGGACCGTCCGTTCGTGCCCGCCACCCCGGCCGCGTTCGGCGAACGCGAGACGCCCAAGAGCATCTTCTCGACGTTGCGCGACGGCGACGTGCTGGTGCACCACCCCTACGACTCGTTCTCGACGACGGTGCAGCGCTTCATCGAACAGGCCGCGGCCGATCCGAACGTGCTGGCCATCAAGCAGACTCTGTACCGCACCTCCGGCGACTCCCCGATCGTCAATGCGCTCATCGACGCCGCTGAGGCCGGCAAGCAGGTCGTCGCGCTGGTGGAGATCAAGGCGCGATTCGACGAACAGGCCAACATCAAGTGGGCCAGGGCGCTGGAACAGGCCGGCGTGCACGTGGTGTACGGCCTGATCGGTTTGAAGACGCACTGCAAGACCGCACTGGTGGTCCGCCGCGAGGGCTCGACGATTCGTCGGTACTGCCATATCGGCACCGGCAACTACAACCCGAAAACCGCCCGGCTGTATGAAGATGTGGGTCTGTTGACCGCCGCTCCCGATATCGGGGCCGATCTGACGGATCTGTTCAACTCACTGACCGGGTATTCGCGCAAGGTCTCCTACCGCAACCTGTTGGTGGCGCCGCACAGTGTCCGCAACGGCATCATCGAACGGATCGAGCAGGAGACCGCGGCGCATCTGGACGACGGCCAGGGTCGGATCCGGTTGAAGGCCAACGCCCTGGTCGACGAACAGGTCATCGACGCGCTCTACCGTGCATCGCAGGCCGGGGTGCGGGTCGAGGTGGTGGTGCGCGGTATCTGTGCGTTGCGGCCGGGCCAACCGGGCCTGTCCGAGAACATCGTGGTGCGTTCGATTCTCGGCCGTTTTCTGGAACACTCCCGAATTATTCATTTCCGCGCCATCAACCAGTTCTGGATCGGCAGCGCGGACATGATGCATCGTAATCTCGACCGTCGCGTCGAGGTCATGGCACAGGTCAAGGATCAACGGCTGACCACCCAGCTGGACGAGATGTTCGAGTCCGCCATGGATCCGGCGACCCGGTGCTGGGAGCTGCAGCCCGACGGTCGCTGGACCGCTCTGCCGTTGCCCGGCCAGACCGTGCGCGACCACCAGGTCGAGCTGATGGCCAGACACCGCGCACCTTGATCGGCCGCCCCTGTCCGCCACCGGCAGTACGAAGGAGTTGATGTGTCGGACGCCCCGACCCGTCGCAAGAGGAAGACAGTTCACGCGGCGGGGGCGGTGTTATGGCGTGATCACGACGGGCGCACCGAAGTTGCCGTGGTGCACCGGCCGCGCTACGACGACTGGTCGCTGCCCAAGGGCAAGGTCGATCCCGGCGAGACCCATCCGGTCACCGCGGTCCGTGAGATCGGTGAGGAAACCGGCTTCGCCAGCCGTCTGGGCCGACGCCTGCACGTGATCAGCTACCCGGTCGGTGAGACCACCAAACGTGTTGTCTATTGGGCGGCGCACGCGGTGGACGGCAGTTTCAATCCCGCCGACGAGGTCGACGAGCTGCTCTGGTTGACCCCGGATGCGGCGATGAAGAAGCTGGCCTACCCGGCCGACCGGAAGGTGCTGCGCCGCTTTGGCAAAGCGCCGCACGACACCGAGACCCTGTTGATCGTGCGGCACGGCCGGGCAGGCTCACGGTCGAAGTACTCCGGGGACGACCGCAACCGGCCACTGGACAAGCGCGGTCGGGCTCAGGCGGAATCGCTGGTGGGCCAACTGCTCGCCTTCGGCGCGACCGCGGTCCACGCCGCACCGCGGGTGCGCTGCACACAGACCGTCGAGCCGCTGGCCCAGGAACTGGGCGTCTCGATCGAGCTCGAATCCACCCTGACCGAAGAGGCCTACGCCGAGGATCACAAGGCCGCCCGCCGACGGGTTCTGGAGATCGCCGAAGGCGGTGGCGTTCCGGTGATCTGCACCCAGGGCGCGGTGATCCCCGATCTGGTCAAGTGGTGGTCCGACCGGGCGGGTGTGCGGCCGGACAAGTCGCGCAACCGCAAGGGCAGCACCTGGGTGCTCTCCTCGGCCGGTGGCGTACCGGTCGCCGCCGACCACATCGGCAGCCCCCTGGCGATTCTGGAATGACACGCAAAAGCACCCCAAACCAGCCGGTTTGGGGTGCTTTTGGTGGGTGATCCGATTTAGCGACGGCCGCGCTTGGCCGGAGCCTTCTTGGCCGGTGCCTTCTTGGCCGGAGCCTTGGCGGCGGTGGCCTTCTTGGCCGGAGCCGCCTTCTTGGCCGGTGCGGCCTTCTTGGCGGCGGTGGCCTTCTTGGCCGGAGCGGCCTTCTTGGCGGCGGTGGCCTTCTTGGCCGGAGCCGCCTTCTTGGCGGCGGTGGCCTTCTTCGCCGGAGCCGCCTTCTTGGCCGCGGTGGCCTTCTTCGCCGGAGCCGCCTTCTTGGCGGCCGGTGCGGCCTTCTTCACCGCTGCGCGCTTGGCCGGAGCGGCCTTCTTGGCGGCGGTGCGCTTGGCCGGGGCGGCCGAGACACCACGCTTGACGGCCGGGCCGTCAGCCGGGAGACGCTGCGCGCCAGAGACAACCGCCTTGAATTGAGCGCCGGGGCGGAAGGCCGGAACCGACGTCGGCTTGACCTTGACCGTCTCGCCGGTGCGCGGGTTACGGGCCACACGGGCGGCGCGACGACGCTGCTCGAAGACGCCGAAGCCGGTGATGGTGACGCTCTCGCCCTTGTGCACAGCGCGCACGATGGTGTCGACGATGTTCTCAACCGCGGCAGTAGCCTGTCGACGATCGGTGCCCAACTTGGTTGTGAGTGCGTCGATGAGCTCTGCTTTGTTCATGCAAACCCTCCGAAGTCCAGTGGTCCACCTTGGACCGACTAGAGGACACGGTAAACCCATTTGCTGCATATTTCCAAGAGCCACGCGCAGTTTCAGGCGTAGCTGAGAGATATTCAGGCAATCCGGTTGGCCCACTTAGGTAGTGGTACCGGCGTCTGAGAAAGCGGTTGCCGGGCCATATTTGGCGGCCCGGAACCGGTGAATTCAGGCCGGCAGAGTGCGCGGTTTGAAGCTCGGGCGAGCCTGCTCGTACGTCTCGATTTCGTCCTGTTTCCGCAGCGTAAGGCCTATATCGTCGAGTCCTTCGAGCAGCCGCCAGGCGGTGTAGTCATCAATCGTGAACGGCACCATGACCGTTCCGGCGGCGATGGTTCGATCTTGAAGATTCACAGTGATTTCCAACCCCGGATTCTGCTCGATCAGCTTCCAGAGAAGTTCGACATCATCATGGGTGACTTCGGCCGCCAGAAGGCCGGCTTTTCCGGCATTGCCGCGGAAGATATCGGCGAACCGGGACGAGATGACGACCCGGAATCCGTAATCCATGAGCGCCCAGACGGCGTGTTCCCGGGACGAACCGGTGCCGAAATCGGGTCCCGCGACCAGCACCGACCCTTTGTCGAAGGGCGCCTGATTGAGGATGAAGGCCGGATCGGTGCGCCAGGCGGCGAACAATCCGTCTTCGAAACCCGTTCGGGT
Organism: Mycobacterium sp. NPDC003323; assembly: GCF_053589535.1. Classification (NCBI taxonomy): domain Bacteria; kingdom Bacillati; phylum Actinomycetota; class Actinomycetes; order Mycobacteriales; family Mycobacteriaceae; genus Mycobacterium; species Mycobacterium sp. NPDC003323. The sequence goes on along the minus strand of NZ_JBSFSB010000001.1, from coordinate 492,783 downwards.
GACCCGCTTCAAATACACCGCGGGAATGATCTGATCGGTGTCCACATTCGAGCGCCGCAGCGGGACGCCGATGCCCTTGTGGATCTGGAATGCCTGCATGTTCTGGTACTCCTTGCGGTTCGAAATCTAGGCGTTCGCGACGCGGGCCAGATCGGCCGGCGACGACAGGGTTCCGCGCACAGCGGTGGCCGCGGCGACGGCGGGCGAAACCAGATGGGTTCGACCGCCCTTGCCCTGCCGGCCCTCGAAATTGCGGTTCGAGGTTGAGGCGCACCGCTCGCCAGGAGAGAGTGTGTCGGGATTCATACCCAGGCACATCGAGCAACCGGCCTGGCGCCACTCGGCGCCTGCGGCGGTGAAGATTTCTCCCAGACCTTCGGATTCGGCCTGCGCACGGACCCGCATCGACCCGGGCACGACGAGCATGCGGACTCCGTCGGCCACCTTGCGGCCGTCCAGGATCTCGGCGACCACCCGCAGATCCTCGATCCGACCGTTGGTGCAGGAGCCGACGAACACGGCGTCGACCGCGATATCGCGCATCGGCGTACCGGCCCGAAGGTCCATGTAGGTCAATGCTTTCTCGGCGGCCTGACGCTCGTCATCGCTGAGCATCATCTCCGGATCCGGCACGTCGGCGGACAGCGGGACGCCCTGTCCGGGGTTGGTCCCCCAGGTGACGAACGGGCTCAGCGATGCCGCATCCAGGTAGACCTCGGTGTCGAATTCGGCTCCCTCGTCGGTGCGCAACTGCCGCCAGGCCGCCACGGCCGCGTCCCAGTCAGCGCCGGTCGGGGCGTGCGGTCGGCCCTTGAGGAACTCGAAGGTGGTCTCGTCCGGCGCGACCATGCCGGCGCGGGCGCCCGCCTCGATGCTCATGTTGCAGATCGTCATCCGGCCTTCCATCGACAACGATTCGATGGCACTGCCCCGGTATTCGATGACATGTCCCTGCCCACCGCCGGTGCCGATCTTCGCGATCACCGCCAGGATGATGTCCTTGGCACTCACGCCCTCGGGCAGCTCGCCGTCGACGTTGACCGCCATGGTCTTGAACGGTTTGAGGGCCAAAGTCTGCGTCGCCAGGACATGTTCGACCTCCGAGGTGCCGATCCCCATGGCGATGGACCCGAACGCGCCGTGGGTGGACGTGTGGCTGTCGCCGCACACGATCGTCATACCTGGCTGCGTGAGACCCAGTTGCGGGCCGATGATGTGCACGATGCCCTGTTCGGCATCGCCCATCGGGTGCAGGCGGATTCCGAATTCCTCGCAGTTGCGGCGCAGCGTCTCCACCTGGGTGCGCGACACCGGGTCGGCGATCGGCTTGTCGATATCGACGGTCGGAACGTTGTGGTCCTCGGTGGCGATGGTCAGATCCGGTCGCCGCACCGGGCGGCCGGCCAGCCGCAGACCGTCGAAGGCCTGCGGGCTGGTGACCTCGTGCACCAGGTGCAGGTCGATGTAGATCAAATCGGGTTCTTTGGCGGTACCCTCGCCGGCGCCGCGGGACACCACATGCTGATCCCAGACCTTTTCGGCCAGGGTGCGCGGTTTTGCTTGCTCCATTGGGTTCTCTATTCACCTCGGGCGTCCGCCGTGACGGGCTGGCAATCTCACGATGCGGAACGCTAGTATCTCCCTGTGAGACAGGATAGCGGCATCGGCGTCCTCGACAAAGCGGTGGGTGTACTGCACACGGTGGCCGAGTCACCGTGCGGGCTCGCCGAATTGTGTGAGCGCACGGGTCTGCCACGGGCCACCGCGCACCGGCTGGCCGCGGGCCTGGAGGTCCATCGCCTGCTGGCCCGTGACAACGAAGGCCGGTGGCGGCTGGGGCCGGCGCTGACCGAACTGGCCGGGCAGGTCAACGATCCGCTGCTGGCCGCCGGTGCCACGGTGTTGCCCCGGCTGCGCGAGTTGACCGGTGAAAGCGTCCAGCTCTACCGGCGAGAGGGCAATTCCCGGGTCTGTGTGGCCTCTTTGGAGCCACCGGTCGGGTTGCGCGACACCGTCCCGGTGGGCACGCGGCTGCCGATGACGGCCGGCTCGGGGGCCAAAGTGTTGTTGGCCTACAGCGATACCGCGACGCAACAGGCGATCCTGCCGGCCGCCAAGTTCACCGAACGCACGCTGGCCGAGGTGCGCAAGCGTGGTTGGGCCCAGAGCGCCGCCGAGCGCGAGACCGGCGTCGCGAGCGTGTCCGCGCCCGTGCGGGATGGACGCGGCGCGGTGATCGCGGCCATCTCGGTGTCCGGGCCGATCGATCGCATGGGCCGTCGGCCCGGGGCGCGCTGGGCCGCCGATCTGCTGGCCGCCTCCGAGGCATTGACTCGACGGTTGTGATTCTCGGCACGGGGCGCGTCGTCCGGGTACGTCCGTTCAGCCGAGTTGCGTCGGGCCACACCAGACTGAACCCATGCACACGATCCCGGCTCCCGGGCGTACCTCAGCTCAGCCCATTCACACCTCAGCCCACGAGACTGAACTCACGTAGAAAACCCGACATACAAAAGGCGCCCGCTCCGGATCGGAGCGGGCGCCTGCTGTACCCCCGATGGGATTCGAACCCACGCTACCGCCGTGAGAGGGCGGCGTCCTAGGCCGCTAGACGACGGGGGCTAGAACATCTTCCGGACGGAAAGCATAGCTCAGGAGCTTGTGCTGACCTAATCGCCCGGAGGCGCTGGGGTACCAGGACTCGAACCTAGAATGGCTGAACCAGAATCAGCTGTGTTGCCAATTACACCATACCCCATTTGATGCTCATCCCTGCAGGTCAGAGCATCTTTTGGTCCGATTCTCACGCTTGAGGGTCACTCCGTTGTGGTTATCGGGCCGACGAGCAGACTACCAAAGATTTCGGACCACTTTTCACACCCGGTCCCTGGCCGCCGCCAAACGCGCCAAGCTGCGGTCACGTCCCAGCAGTTCCATGGACTCGAACAGCGGCGGACTGATCGTGGCGCCGGTGACCGCCACCCGCAGCGGGCCGAAGGCCTTCCGAGGTTTGAGCTCCAGACCGTCCAGCAGCGCCACCTTCAGCGCATCCTCGATCGCCGCGGTGGTCCACTGTCCCAGGCCCTGCAACGCTGCCAGGGACGCGTCGAGCACCGCAGCCGCCTCGGGCTTGAGTTCCTTGGCCGCGGCCTTCTCGTCGATCTGGTAGCTGGCGTCGTCGAAGAACTTCAACAGGTCCCATGCGTCGCCGAGCACCACGATGCGCGTCTGCACCAGCGCGGCCGCCTCGGCGAAGCCGGCCTCGTCCAGACCGGTGTCATGACCGTGCGTGTCCAGGTAGGCGCGCAGGCGCGCGGTGAAGTCCTCGGGGCTCAACAACCGGATGTGCTCGGCGTTGATGGCATCGGCCTTCTTCTGATCGAAACGGGCCGGGTTGGAGTTGACGTCGACGACGTCGAACGCGGCCACCATCTCGTCGAGGCTGAACAGGTCGCGATCATCGGCGATCCCCCAGCCCAGCAGCGCCAGATAGTTGAGCAGACCCTCCGGGATGAACCCGCGATCGCGGTGCAGGAACAGGTTGGACTGCGGATCTCGTTTGGACAGCTTCTTGTTGCCGTCGCCCAGAACGCTTGGCAGGTGGGCGAACTCCGGGATGAAATCGGTCACACCGACGCGGATCAGGGCCTGGTACAACGCTAGCTGGCGCGGCGTGGAGGGCAGCAGATCCTCACCGCGCAGCACATGGGTGACCTTCATCAGCGCGTCGTCGACCGGATTGACCAAGGTGTACAAGGGATCGCCGCTGGCCCGGGTGATGGCGAAATCGGGCACCACCCCGGCGGCGAAGGTCGTCTCACCGCGCACCAGGTCGGTCCATGACAGGTCGGCATCGGGCATCCGCAGGCGCAGCACCGGCTTGCGCCCCTGCGCCTCGAACTGCGCGCGCTGGGCGTCGGTGAGTTCGCGATCGTGATTGTCGTAGCCGAGTTTGGGATTGCGACCGGCCGCCACATGGCGCGCCTCCACCTCCTCCGGCGACGAATAGGCCGGATACACCTCACCGGCGTCGAGCAGTTTGGCGATCACCTCGCGGTAGATCTCGGAGCGCTCGGACTGCCGGTACGGCCCGTAGGGGCCACCGATCTCCGGACCCTCGTCCCAGTCCAACCCCAACCAGCGCAAGGCATCCAGAATGGCGTCGTAGCTCTCCTGGCTGTCGCGGGCGGCGTCGGTGTCTTCGATGCGAAAGACGAAAGTGCCACCGGTGTGGCGGGCGTACGCCCAGTTGAACAGCGCGGTGCGGACCAGCCCGACGTGCGGGGTGCCCGTGGGCGATGGGCAGAAACGAACGCGAACGGTCACGACGACTTTCCTTTGCGCACAACGGGATTGGAGAGGGTGCCGATACCCTCGATGGTGATGCTGACGGTGTCACCGTCTTCTATCGGCCCGACACCCTCGGGCGTCCCGGTCAGGATCAGGTCACCGGGCAGCAGCGTCATGACCGCCGACACCCATTCGACGATGGCACCGACATCGTGCAGCAGCAGCGCGGTGTTGCTCTGCTGACGGATCTCGACCTCGGGCGCGGAGTCCTGGCCCTGACGCATGATCTCGGTGCGAAGGTCCAGACCCGACGGGTCCACCGCGGTTTCGATCCAAGGACCGACCGGGCAGAAGGTGTCGTGCCCCTTGGCCCGCATCCACTGCCCGTCCTTGGCCTGCTGATCGCGCGCGGACACGTCATTGGCGATGGTGTAGCCGAGGATGTAGTCGGCGGCCTTGGCCGCGGGCACGTCCTTGCAAGGGCGTTCGATGACGATGGCCAGCTCACCCTCGTGATGGACCGGGTGGGCGTCGGCGGGCAGCTGGATGGGGACGTTGGGTCCGATGATCGCGGTGTTGGGCTTGAGGAAGATGACCGGATCTTCGGGTTCCTGCATGGCGGACTCGCGCGCGTGCGCCGAATAGTTCAGGCCCATGCACACCACCTTCGACGCCAGGATCGGCGCCAGCAGCCGCACATCGGCCAGTGGCCAACTGCGACCCGTGAAGGTGGGGTTGCGCGACAGGTACTGCTCGGCGATCTCGCGGCACACCGCATCGGAGTTCGAGTCGCCCTCGATAGCCACGAAGGCGACCCCGTCTGGACTGGCAATTCGACCGAGGCGCATGCATCCAGCCTAATGAGCGCCACATACCTGGCGACGCGCCGGGCGGGTGACCGCCACACCCGCTTGGTGGAAGTTCATATGATGGGAAACCGATTCAATATTTTGAGATGTGCGTGGCACCATGAGGTCATGGCCAGGGAATCCATCGGTACGGCTCGCCGCTGGTCCATGCTGGTGGTGGCGCTCACCGCAACCACCTGCGCCAACGTGTTCATCAACGGCGCGGCCTTTCTCATCCCCACGTTGCACACCGAGCGTGGGGTGGATCTGGCCGCCGCCGGATTGCTCTCGGCGATGCCCAGTTTCGGCCTGGTGCTGACGTTGATCGCGTGGGGGTGGCTGGTCGACCGGGTCGGTGAGCGCATCGTGCTGACCGCCGGATCGGCACTCACCGCGGCCTTCGCCTTCGGCGCCGCATCGGTGCATTCGCTGTTCGCCGTCGGCGCGTTCCTCTTGCTCGGCGGCATGGCGGCGGCGAGTAGCAACTCCGCGAGTGGGCGCGTAGTCGTCGGCTGGTTCCCACCCGAACAGCGCGGATTGGCGATGGGAATCCGCCAGACCGCCACCCCACTGGGCGTCGGACTGGGCGCGCTGGTGATTCCGCGGGTGGCCGAAAGCCACGGTGTTGCCACTGCACTGCTGTTCCCGGCGGTGGTCTGCGTGCTGTCGGCAGTCATCTGTGCGGTGGGCGTGCTCGACCCGCCCCGGCCGCCGCGCGCCGAGGCGCCGGCCGAACATCTGGCCAACCCCTACCGCGGATCATCGATACTGTGGCGCATCCACGCGGTCTCCGTGCTGCTGGTGATCCCTCAGGGTTTCCTGTGGACGTTCACCTTGGTATGGCTGATGACCGAGCGCGGGTGGTCGGCGGCCTCGGCTGGTGCGCTCGTCACCGTGGCCCAGATTCTCGGCGCCGGTGGGCGTATCGCTGCGGGCCGGTGGTCCGATGTCGTCGGATCCCGGTTGCGGCCCATCCGCTCGATCGCCGCGGCGGCCGCGGTGACGATGGCAGCACTCGCCGTGACCGATGCGCTGGATTCGCCGGTGAGCATCGCGCTGATGATCATCGCCGCGGTGGTCACCGTGTCCGACAACGGTTTGGCGTTCACCGCGATCGCCGAGATCGCCGGCCCATTCTGGAGCGGTCGCGCCCTGGGGACGCAGAACACCAGCCAGCACCTCGCCACCGCGCTGGGGTCACCGCTGTTCGGCGGACTGATCGCGATCGCGGGCTTCCCGGTGGCCTTCGCGGTGTGTGCGGTGTCCGCGCTGCTGGCGTTCCCATTGGTGCCGGCGGACCTCGACACCTCCCCGAAATAACACACCCGCGAACGACTTTCGGCCACACCCCCCTGTGGCGACCATCACGGCGGCAAGGGTTGTCGTCGCCATGGCCGAACCGGCAGAATCGAGACGAACATTGGAATAATTCCAAATTAGAAGGAGTGTTTCGGCGATGCCCTTGCTCACGATCGGCGACCAATTCCCCGCTTATGACCTGACCGCAGTCATCGGTGGTGACCTGTCCAAGGTCGACGCCAAGCAGCCCGACGACTATTTCACCCGCATCACCAGTTCCGACCACGACGGCAAGTGGCGCATAGTGTTCTTCTGGCCCAAGGACTTCACGTTCGTATGCCCCACCGAGATCGCCGCATTCGGCAAGCTCAACGATGAATTCGAGGACCGTGACGCCAAGGTTCTCGGCGTCTCCGTGGACAACGAGTTCGTGCACTTCCAGTGGCGTGCCCAGCACGACGAGCTGAAGAAGCTTCCGTTCCCGATGGTTTCGGATCTCAAGCGCGAACTCGCCACCGCCGCGGGCGTGCTCAACGCCGAGGGCGTGGCCGACCGGGCGACCTTCATCGTCGACCCGAACAATGAGATCCAGTTCGTCTCGGTCACCGCGGGTTCGGTCGGCCGCAATGTCGACGAGGTACTGCGCGTTCTCGACGCACTGCAGTCCGACGAGCTGTGCGCGTGCAACTGGCGCAAGGGTGATCCGACCATCGACGCCGGCGAACTGCTGGCCGAGGCGGTCTGACATGTCCATCGACAACATCAAGGACGCGCTGCCCGAGTACGCCAAGGACCTCAAGCTGAATCTGGGTGCCATCTCGCGCAGCACCGAACTCAACGAGCAGCAACTGTGGGGCGCTCTGGTGGCCACCGCAGCGGCCACCAAGTCGCAGCGATTGCTGCGCGAGATCGCCGAGGACGCACTCGACGTGCTGTCCGAGGAGGCCTACAACGCCGCCCTCGGCGCGGCCGCCATCATGGGCATGAACAACGTGTTCTACCGCACCAAGGGCCAGCTCGACGGCCGCTACGATGATCTGCGGGCGGGCCTGCGGATGAACATCATCGCCAATCCCGGTGTGGCCAAGGAGGATTTCGAGCTGTGGTCGCTGGCGGTGTCGGCGATCAACGGCTGCGGGCACTGCCTTGCCGCACACGAGACCGTGCTTCGTGACGCCGGCGTGGACCGCAGCGTGATCTTCGAGGCCATCCGATTGGCGTCGATCGTCTCGGGTGTGGCCCAGGCGCTCTCGACCGCGGATGCGCTCGCGACGGTATGACGCGCTCGTTCTCGGGCAAGCGAACTCCCGCCCTTCGGCATGGAAGGGCGGGAGTTTTCGCATTGCGCCTCGATCAGGACACCGCGGCCATGTCACCGGTCGCCGGTACTCCGTCGATCAGACCGTACTGCAGGTGCACGATGCCGTTGGGCCCCGTCGCAGGTGGTGCCAACAACGTGACGTTGGTCGGCACCACGCCCGCATCGAATACCTTTTTGCCCGTGCCCAACATGATCGGGTGCACCCACAGATCGAGACGGTCGAACAGCTTCTTCCGCAGCAAGGTCTGCACCAGGTTAAGGCTTCCGACCACCTTCACCTTCTCGTGCCGGCGTCGTACCTCATGCACCGCGGTCACCAGGTCCGGACCCAACAGCGTCGACCCCGACCACGACAGCTCCGGGTTGCCGCGCGATGCCACGTATTTCGGGATGGTGTTGAACAACGTGCCGAAATCGTCGGTCTGGCCCGGCCAGTGCGCGGCGAAGATGTCGTAGGTGCGCCGTCCGAGCAGCAGCGCATCGGTGCCCTGATACGCGGTGTCGACCTGCGCCCCGGACACCTCGTCGATCAGCGGCGCCTGCCAGCCGCCGAAGGCGAACCCGCGCTCGCGGTCCTCATCGGGGCCGCCGGGTGCCTGCCCGACGAGGTCGAGTGTGGTGAACAGTTCGATATCGATGACTCCCATGCCGGATAGACCGGCATGGGGCCACGAAGTCATCGCAGAGCTACAGCAGCGACAGGATCCGGTCGCCGACCTCGGCGGTGGACAGCGTCGCCGCGCCGCGAGTGGCCAGATGCTCGGCGACGGCGTTGTCCACCCGCGCGGCCGCGGCGTCCTCGCCGACATGCGCGAGCAGCAGCGCCACGCTCATCACCGCCGCGGTGGGATCGGCGATGCCCTGCCCGGCGATATCGGGGGCGCTGCCGTGCACCGGTTCGAACATCGACGGATTGCTGCGGGTGGCATCGATATTGCCGCTGGCGGCCAGTCCGATCCCGCCGCAGACGGCGGCCGCCAGATCGGTGATGATATCGCCGAACAGGTTGTCGGTGACGATGACATCGAAACGGCCCGGGTCGGTGACCATGTGGATGGTTGCGGCGTCGATGTGCTGATAGGCGACCTCGACATCGGGATACTCGGCGCCGACCTCGGCGACCACCCGCGACCAGAGGCTGCCCGCGAAGGCCAGCACGTTGGTCTTGTGCACCAGCGTCACATGCTTGCGCCTGTTCTGCGCACGCGCGAACGCATCCCGTACCACCCGCTCGACGCCGAAGGCGGTGTTGACACTGACCTCGGTGGCCACCTCATGCGGCGTCCCGACGCGCAGCGCGCCACCGTTGCCGGTGTAGGGCCCCTCGGTCCCTTCGCGCACCACCACGAAGTCGATACCGGTCACACCCGAAAGTGGACTGGTCACACCGGGATAGAGCCGGCCCGGCCGCAGGTTGACGTGATGATCCAGGGCGAAGCGCAGTTTGAGCAGCATCCCGCGCTCCAGCACCCCGCTGGGCACCGACGGATCACCGATCGCGCCGAGCAGGATCGCGTCGTAGCCGCGCAGTTCCTCGATGGTCGCCTCGGTGAGCAGCTCGCCGCTGGCGTGGTACCGGCGCGCGCCCAGGTCGTACTCGGTGCGGTCCACGCCAGGCAGCACCGCGTCGAGCACGCGCAAGGCCTGATCGATGACCTCGGGACCGATGCCGTCACCGGCAATCACAGCGAGTTTCATGCGAGATCGACCACTTCCAGCGTGGTGGCGCCGACCGCCGAGGCGATCGCGGCGCGCACATCCTGCGGCACATCGGTGTCCAGACGCAGCATCACGGTCGCACTCTCACCGCTGGCATCCTGGCTCATCTGCGCGGCCAGGATGTTGACGTCCGCGCCGCCGAGCAGGGTGCCGATCTTGCCGAGCGCCCCGGGCTGATCGGTGTAGTTGACGATCAGGTTGACGCCTTCGGCGCGCAGATCCAGGTTGCGGCCGTTGATCTGGACGATTTTCTGCACCAGCTGCGGACCGGACAGCGTGCCCGCGACGTTGAGCGCACCGCCGTCGGCATAGACCGCGCGGACATCCACCACGCTGCGGTGGTTGGGGCTCTCGCTGGCAGTGCTGATCTCGGCGGTCACACCACGATCCTTGGCCAGCGCCGGGGCGTTGACGAAGGTCACCTGCTCGTCGACGACAGCGGAGAACAGCCCGCGCAGTGCCGACAACCGCAGGATCTCAACATCTTCCGACGCCAGCTCACCGCGCACCTGCACCGAAAGCGATACCGGAGCGGCCTCGGCCAGCGATCCGACCAGCAGGCCCAGCTTGCGGACCAGATCCAGCCACGGCGACACCTCCTCGCCGACGGCTCCCCCGCCGACATTGACCGCGTCGGGGACGAACTCACCCGCCAACGCCAGCTTCACGCTGGCGGCCACGTCGGTGCCGGCACGGTCCTGCGCCTCGGCCGTCGACGCCCCCAGATGCGGGGTGACCACGACCTGCGGCAGCTCGAACAACGGGCTGTCGGTGCACGGCTCGGTGGCGAACACGTCCAGACCCGCGGCGCGCACATGGCCGCTGGTGATGGCATCGGCCAGTGCCTGCTCGTCGATCAGGCCGCCGCGTGCGGCGTTGACGATGATGACGCCGGGCTTGGTCTTGGCCAGATTCTCCCTGCCGAGCAGGCCCGCGGTCTCCTTGGTCTTCGGCAGGTGCACCGAGATGAAGTCGGCCCGGCTCAGCAGTTCGTCCAGACCGACGAGTTCGATGCCGATCTGCGCGGCGCGGGCGGTGGACACATAGGGGTCATAGGCGATGACATGGGTGCCGAAGGCGGCCAGCCGCGCCGCGACCAGTTGGCCGATACGGCCCAGACCGACCACACCGACGGTCTTGCCATAGATTTCGGTGCCCGAGAACGAGGACCGCTTCCAGGTGTGATCGCGCAGCGTGGCATCGGCGGCGGGGACCTGGCGGGCCGCCGACAGCAGCAGTGCCAGCGCGTGCTCGGCGGCGCTGTGGATGTTCGAGGTCGGCGCGTTGACCACCAGCACACCGCGGGCGGTGGCGGCGTCGACGTCCACGTTGTCCAGGCCGACGCCGGCGCGGGCGACGATCTTCAGTTTGGGCGCGGCGGCCATGACCTCGGCGTCGACGGTGGTGGCCGAGCGCACCAGCAGGGCGTCGGCGTCGGCGACGGCGGCCAGCAGCTTGGGCCGGTCCGGACCGTCCACCCAGCGGACCTCTACCTGGTCACCGAGAGCGGCAACGGTCGACTCGGCAAGCTTGTCGGCGATCAGTACAACGGGAAGACTCACGGCGCTACAGCCTAATGTGTGCCGTCCGCGCTACCACAGTCACGTGCGGGTCGGCGTCCGAACCGAGCAGACACACCGGGCGATGTTGTCTACTGGTGTCGTGGACGTCACCGTCGTCGGAAGCGGGCCCAACGGCCTGACCGCAGCCGTCATCCTCGCCCGTGCGGGCCTGTCCGTGCGGGTCATCGAGGAGCAACCCACCGCCGGGGGCGGCGCGCGCACGCTGCCCGACCCCGAGTACTCCGGGGTCGGCCACGACATCTGCTCGGCGGTGCATCCACTCGCGCTGGCCTCACCGTTCTTCGCCGCCTATGACCTGCAGGCGCGCGGTGTCGAGTTGGCGGTGCCCGATATCGCTTACGCCAACCCGATGCCGGACGGGCCCGCCGCGGTCGGTTATCGCGATCTCGAGCGCACCTGCGCCGAACTGTCCGATGGCGATTCGTGGCGGCGACTGCTCGGTCCGCTCGCGGCCGACTGTGAAGGTGTCGTGGGACTCATCCTCGGCGACAAGCGTTCGATTCCGCCCTCGCTCACCGCCGGACTCAAACTGGCGCCACGACTGCTGGTCCAGGGCGGCCCGCTGTGGAACACGCTCAAGGGTGAGGACGCCCGCGCACTGTTCACTGGCGTTGCCGCTCATACGATCTCGCAGATGCCCTCGCTGGTGGCGTCCGGCGCCGGGCTGATGCTGGCCACTCTCGGACACGCGGTGGGCTGGCCGATCCCGGTGGGCGGATCGCAGGCCATCCCGGACGCCCTGATCGCCGACCTGCTCGACCACGGCGGCGAACTCGTGCTCGGTGAGCGGGTGACCACCCCGCCCGGCGGTGTCGTGCTCTACGACACCGCGCCGACCGCGCTGCTGTCGATCTATGGATCCTCGCTGCCGCCGCGTTACGCAAAGGCCTTGCGGCACTACGCGTATGGACCCGGTGTGGCGAAGGTGGACTTCGTACTGTCCGGCGAGATCCCGTGGCGCGATGCCCGCGTCGCGCAGGCGCCGACGCTGCACCTGGGTGGCACCCGCGCTCAGATGGCGTTGGCCGAACGGGAGATCGCCGCGGGCCGGCACGCCGAATGGCCGATGATCCTGGCCGCGCTGCCGCATCTGGCCGATCCGAGCCGCATCGATGCGCAGGGGCGCCGGCCGCTGTGGGCCTATGTGCACGTACCGGCCGGTTCGACGGTGGACATGGCCGAGGCCGTCACCGACGTCTTCGAACGGTTCGCCCCCGGCTTCCGCGACCTGGTCGTGGCCGTGCGCAGCGTGCCGGCCGCGCGGTTGTCCGAACACAACGCCAATCTGGTCGGCGGCGATATCGGTGTCGGCGGCAACAACATGCGCAGCGCGATCGCCGGTCCCACCCCACGCTGGAATCCGTGGTCCACACCGATTCCCAAGGCGTACCTGTGCTCCTCGGCCACCCCGCCGGGCGGCGGTGTGCACGGCATGGCCGGCTACTACGCCGCACGTGCCGCTCTGCGACACGAGTTCGGGATCCGCGACCTGCCTAAACTGGCGCCATGACCCGCCTCGCTGTCATCTATTACTCGGCCACCGGCCACGGCACCTCGATGGCGGCGCGGGTGGCCGCCGCTGGTGAGGCCGCCGGCGCGCAGGTCCGGGTCCGCCACGTCGCCGAGACCGCCGATCCGGAATCGTTTGCGCAGAACCCGGCCTGGACCGCCAATTACGAGGCGACCAAGGAACGTCCCGCCGCCACCGGTGAGGACATCGTCTGGGCCGACGCGGTGATCTTCGGCTCCCCCACCCGATTCGGCTCACCGGCGGCGCCGTTTCGCGCGTTCATCGATTCGCTCGGCGGTCTGTGGGCCGACGGCAAGCTCGCCGACAAGGTGTACGCCGGATTCACCTCCACCCAGACCACGCACGGCGGTCAGGAATCCACCCTGCTCAATCTCTACGTCACGCTGATGCACTTCGGCGGCATCATCGTCGCGCCCGGCTACACCGATCCGGTGAAGTTCGCCGACGGCAATCCCTACGGTGTCGGCCTGATCGCCAACCGGGACAACGTCTCGGATCTGGACGAGGCGACCAACAACGCCCTCGATCACCTGGCCCGGCGCGTCGTGGCGATCGCCGACCGGATGGGTGACTGAAACCGCCCGCACCCGGGTACACCGCCGGAATGAGCGAATCATTCAAAAAGGGCGACAAGGTGTCGTGGCAGAGCCACGGCACCACCGTGCCCGGCACCGTCGAGAAGAAGATCACGTCGGACACCGAAGCTGCCGGGCGCACCGTACGCGCCAGCAAGGACGAGCCGCAGTATCAGGTGCGCAGCGACAAGTCCGGTAAGGACGCCGTGCACAAACCCGAGTCGCTGAAGAAGCGTTCGTCGTGAAATCGGTGGACGAAGCCCACGCCCGGCCCGACGGCGCCTCCGATGACACCGTCGAGGCCGCAGGCAAGGTGTCCGAGGCATTGGAGTACGTCGAGCGTGCCCGCGGATACCTGTACTCGTTTCACCAATTGATGGGGCACGCCGATCTGCTGCTCGGAGAGGCGGCCGACGCGCTGCGCGACGCCGGGCATGCCGAGATCGCCGATCGGCTGACCGAGGACATGGTCGGACGCAATGTTCTGCAGGGCCGCTGGACATTTCAGATTGTCGAAGATTTCGATGACAACTACTGGGCCGTGATGCGCGACCACGAGAAGCGGGTGCGCGACGAGTTGATGGACGGTAAGCGGCATGTGTTCGAGGCGGAGATGAAAGAGGACCGGCGCACGAAGGGCCGCGCGGGTCATGAGGCGACACCATGAGCGAGGACAATGACGGCACGTACGAGGAGTTCTCCGAAGTCGTGAACATGACGGCCGGTGAGCTGGAGAAGTGGCTGAAAACCGACGAGTCCAAGGACGTCGGGCAGAAGAAGGACGGCGGCGAGTCGACCGGGCATGAGAGCGGCCGTCGGATCGTTTCGATTCTGAAGACGAAGAAGGCCGATCTGTCCGACGAGGACTACGCGCACATGCGCAAGGTCGTCGGGTATTGCCACCGCCATCTGGCGCAGCACCCCAAGGGCGATGTCGAGGACAGCGCCTGGCGGTACTCGCTGATGAACTGGGGACACGACCCCACCAAGAAATAACCGTGGCGTCTCGTGTGAAAGGCGTGTCCGATCTAGTTCGGGCATGGCCAGATACGCGAAATGGCTGCTACCGATCTCTCGGTAGCAGCCATTTCGCGTATCTCGGCGGGGTGAAACCTAGGCGGTTTCGGTGATCGGCCGATCGACCCAGCTCATCAGGTCGCGCAGCTTCTTGCCGGTGACCTCGATGGGGTGCTCGGCGTTCTCCTTGCGCAGGCCCTCGAGCTCGGTGTTGCCGTTCTCGACGTTGGCGACCAGGCGCTTGACGAACGAACCGTCCTGGATGTCGGAGAGGATTGCGCGCATCCGGTCCTTGGTGTCGGCGTCGATGACACGCGGGCCGGAGATGTAGCCGCCGAACTCCGCGGTGTCGGACACCGAGTAGTTCATCCGGGCGATGCCGCCCTCGTAGATCAGGTCGACGATCAGCTTGAGCTCGTGCAGCACCTCGAAGTAGGCCATCTCCGGGGCGTAGCCGGCCTCGACCATGACCTCGAACCCGGCCTTGATCAGCTCCTCGGTGCCGCCGCACAGCACGGCCTGCTCACCGAACAGGTCGGTCTCGGTCTCTTCCTTGAAGGTGGTCTTGATGACGCCGGCGCGCGCCCCACCGATGGCGGCGGCGTACGACAGCGCCAGCGCCTGGCCCTCGCCCTTGGGGTCCTGGGCCACGGCGATCAGCGCGGGCACACCCTTACCGTCGACGAACTGACGACGCACCAGGTGGCCGGGACCCTTCGGCGCGACCATGCCGACGGTGATGTTCTCAGCCGGCTTGATCAGACCGAAGTGGATGTTCAGGCCGTGCCCGAAGAACAGCGCGTTGCCGTCCTCCAGGTTGGGCTCGATGTCGTTCGTGAAGATCTCGGCCTGCGCGGTGTCGGGCGCGAGCACCATGATCACGTCGGCCCACTTGGCGACCTCGGCCGGGGTACCGACCTCCAGGCCCTGCTCCTCGACCTTGACGCGGGACTTCGAGCCCTCCTTCAGGCCGACCTTGACCTGCACGCCCGAGTCACGCAGCGACAGCGAATGGGCGTGGCCCTGGCTGCCGTAGCCGATCACCGCGACCTTGCGGCCCTGGATGATCGACAGATCCGCGTCGTCGTCGTAGAACAGTTCGATTGCCACTCTGTTTTCCTTACCTTGTTTCTCGATGAAAGCTATTTGGCAGTACCGATACCGCGCGGCCCACGCGCCAGCGACACGATGCCGGACTGCACGATCTCCCGGATCCCGTACGGCTCGAGCACCCGCAGGAATGCTTCGAGCTTCTCCGGAGTTCCGGTGGCCTCGATGGTCAGTGACTCGGTGGACACGTCCACCACTTTGGCCCGGAATAGATTAACCGCTTCGATAACCTGGCTGCGGGTGACCGCATCGGTGCGCACCTTGATCAGTGCCAGTTCGCGCGACACCGACTGGGACTCGTCCTGCTCGACGATCTTGATCACGTTCACCAGCTTGTTGAGCTGCTTGGTGACCTGCTCCAGCGGGAAGTCCTCGACCTCGACGACGATCGTCATCCGGGACAGGTGCTTCTGCTCGGTGGCGCCGACGGCCAGGGACTGGATGTTGAAGCCGCGGCGGGAGAACAGCGACGCGACGCGCGCCAGCACGCCGGGCTTGTCCTCGACGAGCACCGACAGGGTATGGGTCGACAGTGTCATCAGGCGTGTCCCTCTTCGGAATCGAACAGTGGCCGGATACCGCGCGCGGCCTGGATCTCGTCATTGCTGGTGCCGGCGGCGACCATCGGCCACACCTGTGCGTCGGCGCCGACGATGAAGTCGATCACCACCGGACGGTCGTTGATCTCACGCGCCTGCTGGATGACGGATTCGACGTCTTCGGCTCGCTCACAACGTAATCCGACACAGCCGAGCGCCTCGGCCAGCTTCACGAAGTCCGGGATCCGGCGCGAGTGGGTCGCCAGATCGGTTTGGCTGTACCGCTCTTCGTAGAACAGCGTCTGCCACTGCCGCACCATGCCCAGGTTGCCGTTGTTGATCAGCGCCACCTTGATCGGCGCACCTTCGATCGCGCAGGTGGCCAGCTCCTGGTTGGTCATCTGGAAGCAGCCGTCCCCGTCGATGGCCCACACCTCGGCCTCGGGCCGGGCGAACTTGGCGCCCATGGCCGCCGGCACGGCGTAACCCATGGTGCCCAGCCCACCGGAGTTCAGCCAGGTCTTGGGGTTCTCGTACTTGACGAACTGCGCGGCCCACATCTGGTGCTGACCGACACCTGCGACATACACCGCCTCCGGTCCGGCGAGCTGGCCCAGCTTCTCGATGACGAACTCGGGGCTCAGGCTGCCGTCGCTCTGCGGGCCGTAGCTCAGTGGGTAGGTCGCCTTGATGCCGGACAGGTACTGCCACCAGCTGTCCAGGCCCAGCGAGGATGCCGACACCTTGTCGCGGCGCAGCACCTGCAGCAGATCGGCGATGACATTGCGCACATCACCGACGATGGGCACATCGGCGTGCCGGTTCTTGCCGATCTCGGCGGGGTCGATATCGGCGTGGATGACCTTTGCGTCCGGCGCGAAAGAGTCCAGCTTGCCGGTCACGCGGTCGTCGAAGCGGGTGCCCAGGGCGATCAGCAGATCGCTCTTCTGCAGAGCGGCCACCGCCGAGACCGAACCGTGCATGCCCGGCATGCCCATGTGCTGCGGATGGCTGTCGGGGAACGCACCGCGCGCCATCAGGGTGGTGACCACCGGGATTCCGGTCAGCTCGGCCAGTTCCAGCAGTTCGGCGGTCGCCTCACCACGGATCACGCCGCCACCGACATAGAGCACCGGCTTACGCGCCTCGGCGATCAGCTTGGCCGCCTCGCGCACCTGACGGCTGTGCGGCTTGGTGTTCGGCTTGTATCCGGGCAGGTCCATCACCGGCGGCCAGGCAAAGGTGCACTCGCCCTGCAGGATGTCCTTCGGGATATCGACGAGGACTGCTCCGGGCCGTCCGCTCTGCGCGATGTGGAACGCCTCGGCGATCACGCGCGGGATCTCGTCGCCGTCGCGCACCAGGAAGTTGTGCTTGGTGATCGGCATGGTCATGCCGGTGATATCGGCTTCCTGGAAGGCGTCGGTGCCGATCAGGCCGCGACCGACCTGACCGGTGATCGCCACCACCGGAATGGAATCCATCTGCGCATCGGCCAGCGGGGTGACCAGGTTGGTTGCACCCGGGCCGGACGTGGCCATCATGACGCCGACCTTGCCGGTGGCGTGCGCATAGCCGCTGGCGGCGTGGCCGGCGCCCTGCTCGTGGCGGACCAGCACGTGTCGCAGCTTGCGCGAGTCGTACAGCGGGTCGTACACCGGCAGCACCGCACCGCCGGGGATACCGAAGATCACCTCGACGCCGATCTCCTCGAGCGAGCGCACCACCGACTGCGCACCGGTCATCTCTTGCGGGGCAACATTATTGGCCTTCGGCGCCGCCGCGGGGGCCTGGGTGCCGTTCGCGCGCTGGGTGGATTCCGGCGGTCGCGTGGTGGGTGCGCTCACTTTTTCCTCTTAGATTCGATGAGTTGTGGGGGTCGGGATTGTCCTGTGACAGCAAAAAACCCCCGTCAGCGGTGTCCGCTGTACGAGGGTTGGCGCGTCGATGCTGTGGCTATGCCCGGCAGAGGGCCAGCGCGGCATCAACGCGCCAACCAATTACTACGAGCATGTCCGGGGTGTACATAACCTGCGACGGTAGTCCGGCCACTGCTCAAAGGTCAAATTGCCCCTGTGCCCGGAAGCGGCGGTGACCGGCGATGCGAAGATGTTCGGCGTGAGTCAGCCCTCCCCGCTCGTCATCCGCATCTCCCCGATGGCCCATATCGCGGTCGGCTTCATCACGCTCGGGATCTTCGCGCTGATCTATGCGCTGCCCAACTGGAGCTGGGCGCTGCTGGTCGTTCCGGTGCTGGCATCGGCGGTCATCGCGCGCTATCGCACCGTCGCCGACCGGGAGCACGTGACCGCACGGTCGCTGCTGGGCAGCAAGACCGTGGCGTGGACCGATATCGAGGGCCTGCGGTTCACCCGTTCGTCGTGGGCGCGGGCCCGACTGACCGACGGCACCGAGTTGGCGCTGCCGGCCGTCACTTTCGCGACGCTGCCGCTGTTGACGGCCGCCAGCGGCGGCCGGGTGCCGAACCCGTACGCGTAGCGGTCAGGCCAGCGGATTGGCGCCGTTGAGCAACACCCACATGCCGACGCCGACGCCGATGCCGACAAGCAGCGCCAGGAACGACCCGACGAAGGGCCGACGGGCCCATCCGCGTCCGGCGTCTAACCCGTAACGTCCCGGTCCGGTCAGCGTCAGCGCCGCGGCCAGCAGCACCAGGGTCACCTGATGCTCGTGTCCGGTCGGGACGACGAAATCGGAGAATCCGACGCCCTCCTGCCCGGCGATCGAGGCCAGCAGCGCATTGATCAGGTAGGCCAGTGCGGCGGCCGCGGCCAGCGGGGTGAACAGGCCCAGTACCAGCAGCAGACCGGCACCGATCTGGGCGGCGGCCCCGACATAGGTCAGCAGGCCCGCGTGCTGGTAACCGAGTTCGGCCAGCGACCCCTCGAACTCGCCGAGACCGGACCCGCCCCACCAACCGAACGCCTTCTGCAGCCCGTGCACGATCAGCAGTGCGCCGAGCCCCAGCCGCAGGATCAGCAGTCCGAGGTCGAGGGTGCCGCGACGGCCGGCGGCACGGATCTGCGCCTCGGCGTCGTAGGGGCCGATCTCCGCAGGCCCGGCCGGAGCGGCGGCGTACGGATTCGGTGTGGCCGGCGAAACGTAGGGAAGCGGTTCGGGCTCGTTGAGCAGCGGGAAGTTCGGCTGGTCCGACTTCGACGCGCCGGTCGTGTCGTAACGCGGAATGGCGGTGGTCTCGAAATCGCCCCCGTAGGTCGACGAGGGAAGATCGTCTTCCGGGTCGACCATCTGCGCCGACGCGGGCCGTTGCCAGTCGGTCAGGTTCTGAGGTTCAGCGGTCACAAAACCCAGCGTAGGTGCAAGTCACGGCAGAACCAGGGATTGGCGCGGCGCATTGCGCACCTTATCCGCACCGTTGCCGAGTTGTGACACACGAGTACCGGCGGTGCCCCTTCGTGGCCGCACTGCCGGGGAATCCGTAACCTGGCCAGCATGACTTTGGGCGGACCGGCACGGATTGCCGTGGTGCTGTGCGCGGTGATGCTGGCGGGTTCCGGATGTGCGCGCTTCGACGACGCGCAATCCCAACCGTTCACCACCGAACCCCAGATGGCGCCGCCTCCCCCGACCAAGCCGGAGCCGCCACCACCGCTGCCGGCCACACCATTCCCGAAGGCCTGCCCCGCGCCCGGCGTCATGCAGGGCTGCCTGGAGAGCACCAGCGGCCTCATCATGGGTGGGGACAGCCAGTCCGCGCTGGTGGCCGAGCGCACCACCGGCGTGATCAAGGAGGTGTCGACCAAGGCCGAGCCGGTGGTGAAGATGACCATCCCGGTCGACCCGTCCGGCGACGGCGGTCTGCTCGACATCGTGAAGTCGCCGACCTACCCGCAGGATCGGCTGATGTACGCCTACGTCAGCACGCCGACCGACAACCGGGTGATCCGCATCGCCGACGGCGACGTCCCCAAGCCGATCCTGACCGGCATCCCGAAGGGCCCGGTCGGCAACACCGGGGCGCTGCACTTCACCAGCCCCACCACCCTGCTGGTGCTCACCGGCGATGCCGGCAACCCGGCCCAGGCCAACGACCCGGCGTCCCTGGCCGGCAAGGTGTTGCGCATCGAGCAACCGACCACGGTGAACCAGGCGCCGCACACCACCGCGCTGAGCGGGATGGGCAGCGGCGGCGGCATGTGCGTCGACCCGTCCGACGGCTCGCTGTATGTCACCGACCGCACGCCGACAGCCGACCGGATGCAGCGGATCACCAAGGATTCCGCGGTGTCCACGGTGTGGACCTGGCCGGATCGTCCGGGTGTGGCCGGTTGTGCCGCACTGGACGGGACCGTGCTGGTGAACCTGGTGAACACCAAACAGACGGTCGCGGTGCGACTGGCACCGGAAACCGGCGCCGTCACCGGCGAACCCGAGGTCGTCCGACAGGATCAGCACGGCCACGCCTGGGCGCTGGCGGTCTCCCCCGACGGCAACATCTGGGGTGGCACGGTCAACAAGACCACCGGTGACGCCGAGCGGCTCGACGATGTCGTCTTCCCGCTGTTCCCGTCCGGTGGCGGGTTCCCGCGCCAGAACGCCGACAAGACCTAGGAGACCTCGCGATTTCGGTGAGGTTCCGTGCGGTGTGCGCACGGAACCTCACCGAAATCACTCAGGAACAGGCGGCGAGCACCAGTTCCCGGACGCGCGCGGCGTCGGCCTGCCCCTTGGTGGCCTTCATGACCGCGCCGACGATGGCGCCGGCGGCCTGCACCTTGCCGCCGCGAATCTTGTCGGCGACATCTGGGTTCGCGGCCAACGCCTCGTCCACTGCGGCCTGGATCAGCGAATCGTCGCGCACCACGACCAGTCCGCGATCGTTCATGACCTGCTCGGGTTCGCCCTCACCGGCGAGCACCCCCTCCACGACCTGGCGCGCCAGCTTGTTCGACAACTTGCCGTCGTCGACGAGCTTGACCACCGCGGCAACCTGGGCGGGCGTGATGGGCAGCGCATCGAGTTCCACACCGGATTCGTTGGCCTTCTGCACCAGGAAGTTGCCCCACCAGGCGCGCGCCGCCTCGCTGGAGGCGCCCTTGGCGACGGTGGCCGCCACCAGGTCGATCGCGCCGTTGTTCACCAGGTCGCGCATCACCTCGTCGGAGATCCCCCACTCCTGCTGTACCCGCTTGCGGGTCAGCCACGGCAGTTCCGGGATGGTGGTGCGCAGACGCTCGACCAGTTCGGCCGGCGGTGCCACCGGTTCCAGGTCCGGTTCCGGGAAATACCGATAGTCCTGCGCGGTTTCCTTGCTGCGGCCGGCGGTGGTGTGGCCGTCCTCGTGGAAGTGCCGGGTCTCCTGGGTGACGGTGCCGCCGGACTTCAGCACCGCGGCCTGGCGGCGCATCTCGTAGCGCACGGCGACCTCGACACTGCGCAGCGAGTTCACGTTCTTGGTCTCGGTGCGGGTGCCGAATTCGCTTGCGCCCTTGGGCTTCAGCGACACGTTGGAGTCGCAGCGCATCGAGCCCTGGTCCATCCGGACATCCGAGACGTCCAGTGCCCGAAGCAGATCGCGCAGTGCGGTGACATAGGCGCGGGCGATCTCGGGCGCGCGCTCACCGGTGCCCTCGATGGGCCGGGTGACGATCTCGATCAGCGGCACGCCCGCGCGGTTGAAATCGGCCAGCGAGGTCGTCGCACCGGCGATGCGGCCGGTATCGCTGCCCAGGTGGGTCAGCTTGCCGGTGTCCTCCTCCATGTGCGCGCGCTCGATCTCGACCCGCCAGGTGCTGCCGTCCTCCAGCGGGACGTCCAGGTAGCCGTTCACCGCGATCGGTTCGTCGTACTGGCTGATCTGGTAGTTCTTCGGCTGGTCCGGGTAGAAGTAGTTCTTGCGGGCGAACCGGCCCCACGGCGCGATCTCGCAGTTGAGCGCCAACCCGATCCGGATCGCCGAGTCCACCGCGGCCTGGTTGAGCACCGGCAGCGACCCGGGCAGGCCCAGGCATACCGGGCAGACCTGGGTGTTGGGTTCGGCCCCGAACTTGTTGGCGCACGGGCAGAACATCTTGGTCGCGGTCGAAAGTTCGACGTGCACTTCCATGCCCATCACCGGGTCGTACTCGGCGATGACGTCGTCGTAGTCGGCGAGTTCGGCAATAGAAGTGGTCATGACAGGTGATTTTAGTGCCAGCCCTCGCCCCCCGAGCTACCAGGTTTCAGCCGCGAGGAGCAGGGTGCAACCATGCTGACGCCAGGCACGCAAGAACGCCCGCACAGCTACACCAGTTCAGCCGGGCTTCGACATCAACAACGAGACTGAAGCCACGTCTGAACCGAGGCTCAGCCGAAGAACTCGGCGGCGTCGTCGTAGCGGCTCTGCGGCACCAGCTTGAGTTGTCGGGTGGCATCGGCCAGCGGAACCCGCCCGATGTCCTGCCCGCGCAGCGACACCATCATCCCGTACTCCCCCGCGTGCGCGGCGTCGGCGGCGTTGACGCCGAACCGGGTGGCCAGCACCCGGTCATAGGCCGTCGGGGTGCCGCCGCGCTGGACGTGGCCGAGCACCGTCACCCGGACATCCTTCTTGATGCGCTTCTCCACCTCGATGGCCAGCTGCTGGGCCACCCCGGTGAACTTCTCGTGGCCGAACTCGTCCATACCGCCCTGGCGCAATTGCATCGATCCCTCGGCCGGCTTGGCGCCCTCGGCGACCACGCAGATGAAATGCGAATCCCCGCGCTGGAAGCGCTGTTTCACCAGCCGGCAGACCTCCTCGACATCGAAGGGCTGCTCCGGGATCAAGGTCATGTGCGCTCCGGAGGCCAGCCCCGCGTTCAGCGCGATCCAGCCGGCGTGGCGGCCCATGACCTCGACGAGCATGACGCGCTGGTGCGACTCGGCGGTGCTGTGCAGCCGGTCGATGGCCTCGGTGGCGATCGTGAGCGCGGTGTCGTGGCCGAACGTGACATCGGTGCAGTCGATGTCGTTGTCGATGGTCTTGGGAACCCCGACGACCGGCACCCCTTCTTCGGACAGCCAGCTCGCGGCGGTCAACGTGCCCTCGCCACCGATCGGGATCAGCACGTCGATCCCGTTGTCCTCCAAGGTCTGCTTGATCTGCGGCAGACCCGC
Organism: Mycobacterium sp. NPDC003323; assembly: GCF_053589535.1. Classification (NCBI taxonomy): domain Bacteria; kingdom Bacillati; phylum Actinomycetota; class Actinomycetes; order Mycobacteriales; family Mycobacteriaceae; genus Mycobacterium; species Mycobacterium sp. NPDC003323. Next base: position 469,832 of record NZ_JBSFSB010000001.1, on the reverse strand, counting down.
CCGCAATTTCTCCGGGTTGGTGCGCGCGGTGCCGAGCATCGTGCCGCCCTTGGCCAGCAGCCGGTCGTTGCGGTCATCGTTGCGGAGCTGGATCCGGCGGTCCTCCAACAGACCGCGCCAACCGTCGAGGAACCCGACCACCGACGAGCCGTACCGGGCGTCACTGGTCCGCACCACCGCCCTGATCACCGCATTCAGGCCTGGACAGTCGCCGCCGCCGGTCAGCACTCCGATCCGCATGCACCCGATCTTGCCAGCTTCGGCCCGGCGCGGCGCGATCACCGACCGAACGTGTGAGATCGCGGCATCGGGGTATCCGGGCCGGACATGCACCGATCGGAAGTAGACATGACTGCCACTCCGCCCGACCCTGACCCACGTCGTACACCCGGTCTCGAACCTGGCGGCGGGGTGACGCCGGGAAGTACCCCGCCGGACTCCGCCCAGACCTCGGGCCTGGGCGAGCCCTATCCCAGGCCACGCCGCAAACTCACCCCAACCGCCGTTGTCAGCCTGATCGCGCTCGCGTTGTTCGTGTTGATCTTCGCGGTCTCGGCGGTGTATCTGCTGGCCGTCGACATGCCGAACTGATCACCATGGCCGACGATGTCGCCGATTATGTCCTGGCCCGGCTGCGGGAATGGAATGTCCGCCACGTCTTCGCCTATCCCGGCGACGGCATCAACGGACTCGTCGCCGCGTTCGGCCGCTCCGATGACAACCCCCGGTTCATCCAGACCCGGCACGAGGAGATGGCGGCGTTCGCGGCCGTCGGGTACGCCAAATTCACTGGTGAGGTCGGTGTCTGCATGGCCACCTCGGGCCCGGGTGCGATCCACCTGCTCAACGGGCTCTACGACGCCAAGCTCGATCACGTGCCGGTGGTGGCCATCGTCGGCCAGACGGCGCGCAGCGCCATGGGCGGCAGTTATCAGCAGGAAATCGATCTGCAGGCGCTCTACCGCGATGTCGCCAGCGATTACCTGGTCGAGGTGAACACGCCCAACCAGCTACCCAACGCCCTGGATCGCGCCATCCGCACGGCCCAGACCCGGCGCGCACCGACGGCGGTGATCATCCCCGCCGATGTGCAGGAGGAGCAGTATTCGGCTCCGGAACACGCCTTCAAACAGGTGCCGTCCAGCCCACCGAGCGATGCCGCACCCATGATGGGTCCGGATCCGCAGCTGATCGAGCAGGCCGCCGAGATCCTGAACGCGGGCTCCAAGGTGGCGATCCTCATCGGCCAGGGTGCCCGTGCGGCGGCGGCACATGTCTGCGAGGTCGCCGAGATCACCGGAGCCGGTGTGGCAAAAGCGTTGCTGGGCAAGGACGTTGTGCCCGACGATCTGCCGTATGTCACCGGCTCGATAGGTCTGCTGGGCACCCGGCCCAGCTACGAGCTGATGCGCGACTGCGACACCCTGTTGATCGTCGGCTCGAATTTCCCGTATTCGCAGTTCCTTCCGGAGTTCGGGCAGGCCCGCGCCATCCAGATCGACAATGACGGCACCTCGATCGGGATGCGCTATCCCACCGAGATCAACATCGTCGCCGACGCCACCGCGGCCTTGACCGAGCTGATCCCCCGGCTGACATATGCCGCCGACCGGTCCTGGCGCGAGACGGTGGAGAATAACGTCGCCGATTGGTGGCGCACGATCGAGCGGCAATCCCAGACGCCGGCGGACCCGGTGAACCCCATGCTGGTGGCCGCCGAACTGTCACCGCGCCTTCCGCACGACGCCATCGTGACGGCCGATTCCGGATCGTCGACCAACTGGTACGCGCGGTGCCTGCGATTCACCGCGGGCATGCGCGGCTCCCTGTCGGGCACGCTGGCCACCATGGGAGCGGCCGTGCCGTACGCGATCGGCGCCAAGTTCGCCCATCCCGACCGGCCCGCCATCGCGCTGGTGGGCGACGGCGCGATGCAGATGAACGGGCTGGCCGAACTGTTGACCGTCAGGCGATATCACGCCGAGTGGTCCGACCCGCGTCTGATCATCTGCGTCTTCCACAACAACGACCTCAATCAGGTCACCTGGGAGTTGCGCGCGATGGGTGGAGCGCCGAAATTCGAGCAGTCGCAATCGCTTCCGGAGGTGTCCTACGCCGACATCGCCCGATCGATGGGTCTGGCGGCCATCGCGGTGGACGATCCGGCCCAGGTCGGCCCGGCCTGGGACGCCGCGTTGTCGGCCGACCGACCCACCCTCATCGATGTGCGCTGCGATCCCGAGGTGCCGCCCATACCGCCGCACATCACCTTCGAACAGGCCAAGGAGATGGCCGGGGCCGTGATCAAGGGTGATCCCAATCGCTGGCATCTGCTGATGCAGGGCGCCAGGATCAAGGCCAAGGAGTTGCTGCCCGGCCGGTGATCAGAGCGCGGTGCGCAGTGCGCCGCGCGCCTGTTCGTAGGCCGCGCCCACCCGGTAGAGCCGGTCATCGGCATGCGCGGGCGCCATGATCTGCAGACCCACCGGCAGGTCGTCCTCGGCGGCCAGCCCCGACGGCACCGACATACCGCAGTGCCCGGCGAGGTTCAGCGGCAGCGTGCACAGGTCGAACAGGTACATGGCCAGCGGGTCGTCGACCTTCTCCCCCAACCGGAATGCGGTGGTCGGCGTCGCCGGCGAGACCAGCACATCGACCTGCTCATAGGCGCGGTCCAGATCACGCGCGATCAACGTGCGCACCTTCTGCGCCTGGTTGTAGTAGGCGTCGTAGTAGCCGGCCGACAACGCGTACGTTCCGATCATGATGCGGCGCTTGACTTCCGGGCCGAATCCGGCGGCGCGGGTCATCGCCATGACCTCTTCGGCGCTGTGGGTGCCGTCATCACCGACCCGCAACCCGAAGCGCATGGCGTCGAAGCGCGCCAGGTTCGACGACACCTCCGACGGCAGGATCAGATAGTAGGCCGCCATCGCGTGATCGAAGTTCGGGCAGTCCACCTCGGTGACCTGAGCTCCCAAACCCTGCAACTGCTCGACGGCGGTGTTGAAGGAGTCCAGCACCCCGGCCTGATAGCCCTCGCCGCGCAGCTGTTTGACCACACCGACGCGGACACCGGTGAGATCGCCGGAGGCACCGGCGCGGGCGGCGGCCACCACATCGGGCACCGCGACGTCCACCGAGGTGGAATCACGCGGGTCGTGGCCGGCGATCACCTGGTGCAGCAGCGCGGTGTCGAGCACGGTGCGCGCGCACGGGCCGCCCTGGTCCAGCGACGAGGCACACGCGATGAGCCCGAACCGGCTGACCGTGCCGTAGGTGGGTTTGACGCCGACGGTCGAGGTCAGCGCGGCGGGCTGACGGATCGAGCCGCCGGTGTCGGTGCCGATCGCCAGCGGGGCCTGGAACGCGGCGAGCGCTGCCGCGCTGCCGCCGCCGGAACCGCCGGGCACCCGCTCGGTGTCCCACGGGTTGCGGGTCGGGCCGTAGGCCGAGTTCTCGGTCGAACTGCCCATCGCGAACTCGTCCATATTGGTCTTGCCCAGGATGGGGATGCCCGCGGCGCGCAGCCGGGTGGTCACCGTCGCGTCGTACGGGGAGTTCCAACCCTCCAGGATCTTCGACCCGCACGTGGTCGGCATGTCCGTGGTGGTGAACACATCCTTGAGCGCCAGCGGAACCCCTGCCAGCGGTGACGGCAGTTCCTCGCCGGCGGCAACGGCCTTGTCCACCTGCGCGGCCGCGGCCAGGGCCTGCTCGGCGCCGACGTGCAGAAAAGCGTGGTAGCGCTCGTCGGTGGCGGCGATCTGGTCCAGATGTGCCTGGGTGACCTCGCTCGAGGACACTTCCTTGGCGGCGATGCGGGCGGCCAGCGTGGCAGCGTCTTCCCTGATCAACTCGGAACTCATCACTCGGCCTCCCCCAGGATGCGCGGCACCGCGAAGCGACCGTCCTCGGCGCGCGGGGCGGCATCGAGGGCCGCGTCCTGCGTCAGCCCGGCCACCACGGTGTCCGGACGGGTCACGTTGACGCTCTTGAGCGGGTTGTCCGTGGGCTCGACGCCGGTGACGTCGACGGACTGAATCCGGCCGACATGGGCCAGGATGGCGTCGAGTTGGCCGGCAAAACTGTCCAGCTCACCATCGGTCAGCGCGAGCCGGGACAGGCGCGCCAGGTGGGCGACCTCGTCACGAGATATCTGGGACACGGCGCTCAAGCCTAGTCGTGACCGTCGGGCCGAATCGCCGCGCCCCGACGCCTGTGACAGGGTGTTCGCCGTGCCGTCTTATCTGCTGCGGGTCCAGCTGGAGGACCGACCGGGCAGCCTCGGCTCGCTGGCCGTGGCCCTCGGTTCGGTGGGCGCCGACATCCTGTCCCTCGACGTCGTCGAGCGCGGTGCGGGTTATGCCATCGACGATCTGGTCGTCGAACTACCGCCCGGCGCGATGCCCGATGCGCTGATCACCGCCGCCGAACACATCAAGGGCGTCTACGTCGACAGCGTCCGGCCGCACACCGGCCTGCTGGAGGCACACCGCGAACTCGAACTCATCGACCACATCGCCGCCGCCCACGGCCGGCTCGACAAGCTGCGGGTGCTCGCCGACGAGGCGCCCAAGGTGCTGCGCGTCGGCTGGTGCACCGTGCTGCGTGCCGACGGCACCGACGTAGCGACCGTCGTCGGCAGCGCCGGCGCCCCGGAAACCCGCGCGCAGGCCGCACCCTGGCTGCCCCTGCAGCGCGCCGCGGCCCTGGATGCCACCGCGGACTGGGTGCCGCAGGTGTGGCGGGACATGGATATCGCGCTGGCCGCGGCGCCGCTCGGCGACCCGGCGACCGCGGTGGTGCTCGGACGCGCGGGCGGACCGGAGTTCCGGCCCTCGGAGGTGGCCCGGCTCGGATATCTGGCCGGCATCGTCGCGACCATCCTGCGCTGACCTTCGCCGATTCAGCTGAGAGTCCGCTGTGCGTCCGGCTGTTACGGTGGAATTGCGCCATCTGCCGACTGCCGTCGAAGCACTCTGAAAGGTCTTGCGTGGGAGAACTGCTGATCGTCCTCGCCATCGTCCTCATCGCGGCCGCAGTCATCGTCTTCCTCGTCGCGCGCAGCCGCCCGAAGAAGCCGGCAGCGCCGGTCACCCGCCAGGACCCGCTGCGTTTCGCCTCGCAGACCGACACCTTCGGCCCGCGTCAGCTCGGTCCCGGTGCCATCGTCAGCTACGGCGGCACCGATTACGTGGTGCGCGGCTCGGTGACGCTGCGCGAGGGCCCGTTCGTCTGGTGGGAGCACCTGCTGGAGGGCAAGGCCGACGAGCCACCGGTCTGGTTCAGCGTCGAAGAGGACGAAGGCCGTCTCGAACTGTTCTGGTGGCACAAGCGCACCGGACTGCCCGCCGACCCGGGCAGCAGCGTCACCGTCGACGGCGCCACCTTCACCGTCGAGGAGAACGGCCGCGCCTCGTATACCACCGAGGGCACCACGGGGCTGCCCGCCGGCGGCGACATGGACTATGTGGACTACAGCGGCCCCGGTGATGCCAAGCTCGGCTACGAGCGCTGGGCGCCCGGCATGGCCTGGGAAGTGTCCTACGGCAAGCCGGTTCGGGCCGGTGAGCTGACCGTCTACCCGGCACCGCCGGCCGGCTCCTAGGCACTGCCTTGCCGTTGCACCGTCTGCACGTGGTTCCCGCCGATGTCAGCGGCGCCGGTCTGCGGCTGACATTGAACGCCCCGGCACCGCAACCGCTGGTGAGCTGCACGCTGACCCATCCGCACGGCGCCGATCTGGTGCTCGGCGTGCTGGGCGCCTCGCATGTGATCAGCGTCGACCGGTTCTGCGAACAGGTGTCGTGCACCGTCCTGCCCGACAGCGCGGTGCTACCGGATCGCGCCGAGAAGCCGGGCTACCGTCTGCATTCCGACACCGTCGTGCACGACGAGCCGGCGTTCCGGCGCATCGCCGATGATCTGCGCCACCGCTGTGAACACGAGCGCGGCTGGCTGGGCGGCAGCTTCCCCGGTGACGAAGCCGCGCTGACGGCGCTGTGCGCCGAGCCGGACGGGCCGGGCTGGCGCTGGCAGACCTGGCATCTGTATCCCGATTCCCGCGACGGGTTCGGGGGAATGATCGTGCACACCGAAAGCCGGTGGCAGCCGTGACCCGCGGCAGTCTGTTCGGATTGGCCGGGCTACTCGGCGTGCTCGGCGTGATGTCGTTGATCGGCGGAATCGTGTTGCAGAGCAAAGATGTTCGCAGCCATGTTCGCGACACCTACCGGCAGTATTCGGCCGACGGCAGCAACGGTCGTTATGAATGCACCGGTTCGCCCAAGGCCGTCGCCGACGACATCGCCGCCTACGACGCCCCCGAGGCGCGCGCGTCGGACCGCGGGACCGAGTACCTGCGCTACAACGACGACATCGTGACCGTCGGACCCGAGGGGACCTACCCGTGCAGCGTGCGGGTCGAGGACGTCAACGACCGCTACAGCGGCGGTGCATTCATATTCCTGGGCCCGGGATTCACCCCGGGCTCACCAGCGGGCGGCTCGGGCGGAAGCTCCGGCGGACCCGGCGGAACGAAGTAACGGGGAGAGACCGATGTTGTTGGCAGCAATCGAGTTCGGCACCGTCGACGGCGCCGGCCTGACCCAGAACGTGGTCGCGGCGGTGCTCTACTTCATCGTCGGGATCGTGGTGTTCGGCGCGGGCTTCCTGCTCACCGACCTTCTGACACCCGGCAGCCTGCGCGAACTCATCTTCGTCCAGCACCGCCCGAACGCGGTCGCGGTGGCCTGCGGCATGTACGGGGCGCTGTCGCTGGTGACCGCCGTAGCGATCATCGCCAGTTCGGCCGAACTGGGCCAGGGCCTGATCGATGCGCTGGTGTACGGACTGGTCGCCGTGCTGCTGCAGGGAGCCGCGCTGCTGGTGCTGGAGGCGCTGGTGCCGGGACGATTCCGGGACCTGATCGCCGATGAGACGCTGCATCCCGGTGCCGTCGCCACCGCGGTGATCCTGCTGGCGGTGGGAGGGGTGAACGCCGCCGCGCTGTCATGACGACCGCCCGATGGCGGGCGCTGCTGCTCGCCGCGGTGGCGGCCTGCGCGGCATGCGGGCTGATCTACGAACTGGCGCTGCTGACGCTGTCGACCAGCCTGCACGGCGGCGGGATCGTCGCGACCTCACTGATCGTCGCCGGGTTCGTGGCCGCGCTCGGGGCCGGCGCCCTGGCGGTCAAACCGTTCCTGGGGCACGCGGCCATCACCTTCATCGCCGTGGAGACGCTGCTCGGCCTGATCGGCGGATTGTCCGCGGCCGCAATGTATGTGGCCTTCTCTTTCATCGGCGACGGGCTGTGGATCCTGGTCCTGGGCACCGCGCTGATCGGCACCCTGGTGGGCGCCGAAGTTCCGCTGCTGATGACTTTGCTGCAGCGCGGCCGCACCGCCGGTGCCGCCGATGCCGGGCGGGTACTGGCCAATCTGAACGCCGCGGACTATCTCGGTGCGTTGATCGGCGGACTGGCCTGGCCGTTCCTGGTGCTGCCCCAACTCGGGATGATCCGCGGCGCCGCCATCACCGGGATGATCAACCTGGCCGCCGCGGCCGTGGTGTCGGTGTTCCTGCTGCGCACCATCATCGGCCGCCGCCAACTGGCCGGCGCACTGGCGGTGCTGACGGCGGCGGCGGTGACGTTGACCGCGCTGATCATCGCCTCCGACGACATCCAGACCACGACCCGCCAGCGTCTCTACGCCGATCCGATCATCGCCTACCAGCAGTCGGCCTATCAGGAGATCGTGGTGACCCGCCGCGGTGCCGACACCCGGTTGTATCTGGATGGCGGACTGCAGTTCTCGACGCGCGACGAGTACCGCTACACCGAGAGTCTGGTGTATCCGGTGCTCGCCGACGAGGCGCGGTCGGTGCTGGTCCTCGGCGGCGGTGACGGGCTGGCCGCCCGCGAACTGCTGCGCATGCCGGGCGTCGAGACGATCGTGCAGGTGGAATTGGACCCGGCGGTCATCGAACTGGCGCGCGGCGCGCTGCGCGCCACCAATGGTGGCGCGTTGGACGATCCCCGCGTCCACGTCGTCGTCGACGATGCCATGACGTGGTTGCGCGACCCCGGCACGCGCTACCAGGGCGGGTTCGATGCCGTCATCATCGACCTGCCCGATCCGGACAACCCGGTGCTGGGCCGGCTGTACTCACTGGAGTTCTACGCCCTGGTGACCCGGGTGCTGGCCCCGGATGCGCTGGTGGTGGTGCAGTCCGGCAGCCCGTTCTCCACGCCGAAGGCGTTCTGGCGCACGGTGTCCACACTGGAATCGGCCGGGTTCGCGGTCACGCCGTACCACGTGCACGTGCCCACCTTCGGGGACTGGGGATTCGCACTGGCGCGGCGCGGTTCGACTCCACCGGTCCCCACCCTCGCCGAAGACGCTCCCCCGCTGCGCTTTCTGACCCAGCCCGTGCTCGATGCGGCGACGGTGTTCGCCCCGGACAATGCCCCGCAGGTTCTGGAACCGTCCACGCTGGAGAACCCGCGGATCGTCGAGGACATGCGCCGCGGATACCGCTAAATCGGTTGACGGCCGCCCTACGGTCGATGTCGTGGGAGTAGCGAGCATCGCAGTGACCAGGATCCGCCGCGGCTAGCGGCGGAGAACCGGAGCCGGATCATTCCGCCGCCATCAGCAGTCATCGCTGGGCGGCCATCAACGCTGCCCGGGCCATCCCCTCGCCCGGAGTTATTGTCCCATGCCATCTTTCGCCTCCGGCCGTCACGAGCACGGCCAGAACTTTCTCCGTGATCCCGAAACCATCGCGCGGATCGTCGATCTGATCGCCGCCACATCGGGGCCCATCGTCGAGATCGGCGCCGGCGACGGCGCGCTGACCCTGCCGCTGCAGACCCTGCGGCGCCCGATCACCGCCGTCGAGATCGACGCCCGACTCGTGCACCGGCTGCGGTCCCGGGTGAACGGACGGACCCGCATCGTGCACGGTGACTTCCTGCACCACCACCCGCCGCGGACCCCTCATGTCGTGGTCGGCAATCTCCCGTTCCACCAGACCACCGCGATGCTGCGGCAGATCCTGCACGCCAGGCACTGGACGGATGCGGTGCTGCTGGTGCAGTGGGAGGTCGCCCGCCGCCGGGCCGGTGTCGGCGGCGCGACGCTGATGACCGCCCAGTGGTGGCCCTGGTATGACTTCACGGTGATCGCGCGGGTGCCGTCGGCGGCATTCACACCCCGCCCCGGCGTGGACGCCGGGTTGCTGACGATCACCCGGCGACCCACGGCGCTCATCGAGCAGGGCGCCCGACGCCGGTATGCCGCGTTCGTGCACCGGGTGTTCACCGGGCGCGGCCACGGCCTTGCCGCGATCCTGCACCGGGCCACGGGGGCGCCCGCGCGCACCGAGGTCAAGAGATGGCTTGCCGCTCAGGGCTTCCGGGGTGTGGCGCTGCCCCGCGACCTGTCTGCGCGGCAGTGGTGTGAGCTGTTCGAGATCGTCGACCGCTACTCGGCCGGTTGAACCGCCGCCGGCCCGCCGGCCAGCAGGGCGCGGAACCCGTCCTCGTCGAGGACCGGCACTCCGAGCTCGATCGCCTTGTCGTACTTGGATCCCGGGGCGTCACCGGCCACCACGAAGGACGTCTTCTTCGACACCGATCCGGCTGCCTTTCCGCCGCGCGTCAAGATGGCCTCCTTGGCCTCGTCACGGGAGAAACCGGTCAGCGAGCCGGTCACCACGATCGACAGCCCCTCCAGGGTGCGTTCGATATCGGCATCGCGTTCGTCGACCATCCGGACACCGGCGGCCTGCCACTTGTCGACGATGGCACGGTGCCAGTCGACGTCGAACCACTCGATGACGGCGGCGGCGATGGTCGGGCCGACACCCTCGACCGCGGCCAGTTCGGCCTCTGAGGCCGCACGGATGGCGTCCAGACTGCCGAACTCCCCGGCCAGCGCGCGGGCCGCGGTGGGACCGACATGGCGGATGGACAGCGCCACCAGCACCCGCCACAGCGGCTGGGACTTGGCGTTGCCGAGGTTGGCGAGCAGCCGCTTGCCGTTGGCCGACAGCTCACCCTTCTTGGTGGTGAACAGCTCGGTCTGCAGCAACTGCTCGGCGGTCAACGTGAACAGGTCGCCCTCGTCGGTGATGACGCCGGCCTGCAGCAGCGCGGTGCCCGCCTCGTAGCCCAGGCCCTCGATGTCGAACGCGCCGCGACCGGCCACATGGAACACCCGCTCGCGCAATTGTGCCGGGCAGGTGCGGGTGTTCGGGCAGCGGATGTCGGCGTCACCCTCCTTGGCCGGCGCCAGCGGCGTCCCACATTCCGGACATGTTGTGGGCATGACGAATTCGCGCTCGGTGCCGTCACGCAGGTCGACCACCGGGGCCAGCACCTCGGGAATGACGTCACCGGCCTTGCGGATCACCACGGTGTCACCGATCAGCACGCCCTTGCGTTTGACCTCCGAGGCGTTGTGCAGGGTTGCCAGCCCCACGGTGGACCCGGCGACCTTCACCGGCTCCATGTAGGCGAACGGGGTGACCCGGCCGGTGCGGCCGACGTTGACCCGGATGTCGAGGAGTTTGGTGGTGACCTCCTCGGGAGGATACTTGTAGGCGATCGCCCAGCGCGGTGCCCGTGAGGTCGCCCCGAGCCGACGCTGCAGCGAGACATCGTCGACCTTGACCACCAGTCCGTCGATCTCGTGTTCGACATCGTGGCGGTGTTCACCCCAGTAGGCGATGCGCTCGCCGACGGCGGCGATGCCGGTGACCTTGGTGGTGTGGGTGGACACCGGCAGGCCCCAGGCGCCCAGCGCACGGTAGGCGTCGTGCAGGGAAGCGGGCGTGAAGCCCTCCGCCTTGCCGAGGCCGTGGCAGATCATCCGCAGCCGGCGCCGCGCGGTGACGGCGGGGTTCTTCTGGCGCAATGATCCGGCCGCACTGTTGCGCGGGTTGGCGAAGGGCGGTTTACCCTCTGCCACCAGACCGGCATTGAGGTCCTCGAAGTCGGCGACCCGGAAGAACACCTCGCCGCGCACCTCCAGCACGGCCGGTACCGGGAATTCGTCGGTGCCGGTGAGCCTTTCGGGGATGTCGTCGATGGTGCGGGCGTTGAGGGTGACGTCCTCGCCGCTGCGTCCGTCGCCGCGGGTCGCAGCGCGCACCAGCACACCGTCGCGGTACACCAGGGCCAGCGCGACCCCGTCGATCTTGAGCTCACACAGGTAGTCGATATCGGTGCCGATCTCGGCGCCCAGGCGCGCCGCCCACGCCGACAGCTCATCGGTGTCGAACGCGTTGTCCAGCGACAGCATCCGTTCCAGATGGTCGGCCGCGGCGAAGTCGGTCGCGAACCCGGCACCGCCCACGAGCTGGGTCGGCGAGTCGGGGGTGCGTAGTTCCGGGTAGCTGTCTTCGAGCGCCTGCAGTTCACGCAGCAGCGTGTCGAACTCGGCATCGGAGATGATCGGCGCGTCCTTGACGTAGTACCGGAACTGATGACCACGCACTTCCTCGGCCAGTTCCTGCCAGCGACCACGCGCCTCTGCGTCCGGTGAGCTCACCTTGGTCAGGTTAGTCCAGTGCTCCGACACGACGGTCGATGTCCAGCCCGGGTCGTAAGCTGGCGATGTGCCGCATCCGGTGATGTTCTCCGATGATGATTTCGGGCTGGCCGAACTACGCGAACGCGCCCTGGCATTCCCGGAGACCTTCGAGAAGATCTCCTGGGGCCGCCCGGTGTTCTGCGCCCCGAAGATGTTCGCGATCTACGGCGGCAACGCGAAGGGCGATGGTGGGATGACCGCCTATCCGTACTCGCTGCTGGTGAAGGTCGACGAGTCCGATCGGCTTTCGCTGGAGCAGGACGACCGGTTCTTCTTCCCGGCCTATCTGGGACCGTTCGGTTGGCTGGGGCTAGATCTGACCGCGGCCGAGGTGGATTGGGGCGAGGTCGGCGAACTGCTGGATGTGTCGTTCCGGATGGTGGCACCCAAGAGATTGATCCGCCGCCTCGACGAGAACGCTTGATGTCACGTCGTTTTCAGGAATGTCCGCAGCCGGTCGAGGACGAGATCTGGACACTGCTCGACGATCCAATGCCCCACGCCGGGCACCAGTTCGAGCTCGAAGTCCTGGCACTTCTCCGGCAGCACCCGCAGCAGTTCGGGGGTGAGCACCGAGTCGTCGGTGCCGTGCAGCCAGCGCACCGGAATGGTCACGGTGTGATCGTCGAATTCGCCTCGTAGCCAACGCAGCGCCTCGCGTCGCTGAAAGGTGCGATACCACCGCGAGCCCGCCTCGGCGTACCCGGGCCGGCGCATACAGGCCACATAGAAGGCGATGTCGGAGGCCGGGGTCTGGAAGTCACCGCCCACCCAGGAGCCCAGCATCCTGAAATAGCGGGCCTTGGGGTCGCCGATCACCTTGGGACCGATCACCGGCAGCATCATCGGCACCTGGTACCACATCCGCCAGATGTTGAGGATCGCCTCCCGGTCGTGTTTGAGCCACGGCACGGCGGTGTTCATCCCCATGAACGCGGCGACCTTGTCCGGGTGGCGCAACATGAAGATGGTGGCCACCGGACCGCCCCAGTCGTGGGCGACGAGTTTCACCGGTCCCACACCGAGGCGGTCACAGACCGCGGCGAGATCGTCGGCCATGTCGTTCTTGCGGTAGTGGTCCCGGGGCGCCGAACTCCAGCCCGCGCCACGCAGATCCGGGCACAGCACCCGGTAGCCGTCGGCGGCCAGCGGCCCGATCAGGGCGTGCCACTCCCACCAGTTCTGCGGGAACCCGTGGATCAGCATGACCGGCGGACCGTCTGCCGGGCCGGCGTCGGCCACGTGGATCGTCACCCCGGCACCGAGGTCGAGGTAGCGGTGCTCCACGCCGGGAAGTTCGGGCGGGTTGTCCACGTCGACGGTCATCACGACACTGTACGTTATGCGGTACCGCCGGTATCGCACGGATCGGCGAACATCCGCCCAGAGCGGCCACGCGCACCCCGAAGTCATGATGAGATAGGCGACACCATGAGCATCGAAAGCCCCTTCCCCCAGGTGCAGATCCCCACGTCGAGCGTCTACGACTATCTGTTCGCCGATATCGATCCGGCCGTGCTGGACGATGTCGCCCTGCTCGACACGAAATCCGGCACACCGACCACCTACCGCGAGATGATCGGCCGCATCGACGCGTTCGCCGGTGCGCTGGCGCACCGCGGGCTGGGTCCCGGCGACGTGGTCGGACTGTTGGCACCCAACAGCGCGGCGTTCGCGGTGGCGTTCCACGGCATCCTGCGCGCGGGTGTCACCGCGACGACGATCAACGCGTTGTTCACCGCCAAGGACATCGCCAAGCAGCTCACCGATTCCAAGGCCGCCCTGCTGGTGACCATCTCCGCACTGCAACCGCAGGCGGTCGAGGGTGCCGCGGCCGCCGGCCTGCCGGCCTCCGCGGTCGTCGTGCTGGACGGACCGGGCGCCGACAGCGACGGTCACCCCAACGCCGAGGATCTGCTCGGACCGGCCCATCCCGCGCCGAGCGTCGAGTTCGACCCGGCGACCCATCTGGCGGTGCTGCCCTACAGTTCGGGCACCACCGGCAACCCCAAGGGGGTCATGCTGACCCACCGCAACCTGGTGTCCAACGTCGCCCAGATCCGGCCGCTGCAGAAGATGACCGCCGGCGACCGGGTGTTGGCGGTGCTGCCGTTCTTTCACATCTACGGCATGACGGTGCTGCTGAACGCCGCATTGCACGCGCGGGCGCAGCTGGTGATCATGCCCAGTTTCGACCTGACCGAGTTTTTGGCCAATATCGCCGAACAGAAGTGCACGCATGCCTTCATCGCCCCGCCGGTCGCGGTCGCGCTGGCCAAGCACCCGCTGATCGACGAGTACGACCTGTCCTCGCTGCGCGGCATCATGTCCGGCGCGGCGCCGCTGGACGAGGACCTGGGCCAGGCCGTGACGGCACGGCTGGGCTGCCCGCTGGTGCAGGGCTACGGCATGAGCGAGCTCAGCCCGGTCAGCCACATCACCCCCTTCGACGGCGGTCAGCAGGCGCTCGGGGTCAAGGCCCCGGTCAGCGCGTGCGGCTGGACGGTGCCCAACTCCCAGAGCAAGTTGATCGACCCGGCTTCGGGCGCGGAGATCGGGTTGCCCGAATCGGGTCTGTCCGAGACCGGTGAGCTCTGGTTCAAGGGCCCCAACGTGATGGCGGGTTATCTGAACAACGAGGCCGCGACCCGGCAGACCATCGACGCCGACGGCTTTCTGCACACCGGTGACCTGGCCCGGGTGGACTCCACCGGATGCGTGTTCATCGTCGACCGGCTCAAGGAGCTGATCAAGTACAAGGGCTATCAGGTGCCGCCGGCCGAACTGGAGGCGGTGCTGCTGAGCCATCCGTCCATCGCCGACGCCGCGGTGATCGGTGTGGTGGACTCCGATTCCGGCGAGGAGGTGCCCAAGGCGTTCGTGGTGCGCCAGCCCGACGCCGACCTGAGCGCCGATACGGTGATGGAGTTCGTCGCCGGGCAGGTGGCGGCCTACAAGAAGGTGCGGCAGGTGGCGTTCATCGACGCCATCCCGAAGTCGGCCTCGGGCAAGATTCTGCGCAAGGATTTACGCGCGCGATAGCGCGCATGCTCAGGCGCGCGATAGCGCGCATGCTCAGGCGCGCAGTAGCGCTACCGAGCGGCAGTGAGCCGACCGACCGCGCGGGCGGCCCGCGCCTGGCGATAGCCGAGCGCGGCGCCGGCCAGCGGGATGAGCAGCAGCCCGGCAATGCCGAACCACGAGGTCATCGGTTGTCCGGGGCGCGCGCCGTCGGTCGGGATACTCAGCATCGACTGTTCGATCCGGGCCATCCGCGGGGCCGGGTCCGGCGCGACCGCGGCCGGTTGCGGCGCCACGGCAGGAGCGGGCGGCGCGGCGACGGCGCGGGGCTCGGGCGCCACCGGCCGCGGTTGGGGGGCCTGCTCTCTTGCGGGTGCGGCGCTGCGTTCCGGCACGGTGTACTCGGTGCCCGGCGGGTCCGGCCATGGCCGGCGATCGGAGCCGCGCCGGTCCGGGGTCGTCGACGGCCGGCGGGTGGTCGTCGCGGTGCGGCGTCCCGTCTCGGCGGACTCGGTCGCGCGGGCGGTTTCCGGGCTGTCGGCGACCCGGCGTCCACTATCGGGCGCGCTGTCATCGCGGCGCGCGTCGGCGGCGCGCCGATCGCCACGCTCCCCGCGTCCGGCATGGCCGGATTCGCCGGCGTCGCCGCGGCGGGCACCATCACGGCCGTCATTGCCGGCACCGCCGCGGGTATCGGAGTGCGAGGAATGTGATCCGCGGTCCCCGCGGTCGGCGATCGCCGTCGTCGGCGCGGCCATGAGCAGGGAAAATGCGACCGTCGCTGCCGCTCCGGTCGCCCATAAGCGATTCAGTCTGCTCACGATTCCCCCCGCTGTCGGGGCCCACTTTACCGCTCTCGCGGCCTGCGCAGTGTTTGCCGGTCAGATTGCTTCGGGATCGGCCTGCAGACCGTCGGCCGCGCGCTGCGCCAGCACGATGGCCGCGCGTGCCCAACTCTCGGTGGCACCGGCGAGCCCGCAGGCCGGCGTGATGCCGATGCGGTCACGCAGCACCGCGCGGGAGAAGCCGAGTCGATCCGTCACCGCCGCGGCCGCCGCGGCGACCTGCTCGGGTGCCCACCGCTGCGGCGGCGCGGCGCCGGGCACGACCCCGAGCAGCACGCTGCGTCCGGACTCCACGAACTCGCCGACCCCGTCGAGATCGGCCGCCTGCAGTGTCGACACATCGACCGCCAGCGCAGCGAACATGCTGCGCTGCAACATTTTCCAGGGTAGGTCGGCAGCACAACTGTGCAGCACGACGGTCCCGCCGAGGGCCCCGACCACCTCGTCGAGCAGGGCGGAGGCCAGCTGTTCGTCGACCGGGTGTACCGGCGAGAGACTGGTGACGCCGGTCAACCTGCCGGCCAGCGCGGCGGGTAGCGAGGGCTCGTCCAGCTGCACGACGACCTCGGCGTCGAGCCGGCGCGACACCTCGGCACGGTGGGCCGACAGACCCTCGGTCAGTGAGCCGGCCAGGTCACGCAGGGCCCCGGCGTCGGTGATCGCGCGGTGACCGTTGGGCAGTTCCAGCTCGGCGGCCAGCGTGATCGGCCCGGCCGCCTGCACCTTGACGGTGCGCTTCGCTCCCCGCAGGCCGGCCTTCTCCCAGGCCTCCTCCAGAGCGTCGAGGTCCTCGTTGAGCAGGCTGGTCGCCCGGCGCAGCGCGGAACTGCGGCCCGCGGCGATCCGGTAGGCGCGCGGCGCGGTGTCGATGCCGATATCGACCAGCAGGGCACCGGCGCGTCCGATCAGATCCGCGCCCACCCCGCGGGCCGGCAGCTCCACCAGGTGCGGCAGCGTGTGCAGCTCACCGACGATGACCTCGGCGGCCTGATGCGCCGAGGTGCCCGGCCACGATCCGATGCCGGTGGCGGCGAGGATCTTCACGCGCGCGCGACGGTGGCGCTGGCGATGACCTCGTCACCGTCGGGGTCGGGCCGGTAGAGCACCATCGTCTGCCCGGGTGCCACACCGCGCAGCGGTTCCCGCAGGTCGGCCACCAGCTTGCCGTCCACCACCCGGACCACGGCCGCAGCCAGCCCACCGTGCGCACGTACCTGCACGACACCCTCGACGGGACCGGACAGAGCGGTTCCCGAGGTGAACACCGGCTTGTCCCCGGTGAGTTCGCGGACGTCGAGATCCTCGGCGGCACCGACGCGCACGGTCCCGGTCGCCGCGTCGATCCCGGTCACATAGCGCGGTTGCCCGTCGGGGCCGGGTCCGCCGATGCCCAGACCCTTGCGCTGGCCGATGGTGAAACCGTGTACCCCGTCGTGCTCGGCGAGTATCGTGCCGCCGGCATCGACGACCGCGCCCGGACGGATGCCGATCTTGGCGCCGAGGAACGCCCGAGTATCCCCGGACGGGATGAAGCAGATGTCGTGGCTGTCCGGCTTGTCCGCCGTCGCCAGTCCGCGCCGTGCCGCCTCGGCACGGATCTCGGTCTTGGGTGTGTCGCCGATGGGGAACACGGCGTGGCGCAACTGTTCGGCCGTCAGCACGCCGAGCACATAGGACTGATCCTTGTCGGCGTCGACGGCCCGGCGCAGCCGGCCACCGGACAGCCGCGCGTAATGCCCGGTGGCCACGGCGTCGAACCCGAGCGCCAACGCGCGGGCGGACAGCGCCGAGAACTTGATGGTCTCATTGCATTTCACGCACGGGTTGGGGGTCTCACCGCGGGCATAGGACTCGACGAAGTCGTCGATCACCTCGGCCTTGAACCGGTCGGCGAAATCCCAGACGTAGAACGGGATGTCCAGGATATCGGCCACCCGCCGGGCATCGCCGGCGTCTTCCTTGGAGCAGCACCCGCGCGACCCGGTGCGCAGGGTCCCCGGTGCGGCCGACAGCGCCAGGTGCACGCCGACGACATCGTGGCCGGCATCGACCATGCGCGCGGCGGCCACCGAGGAATCCACCCCGCCGCTCATCGCGACCAGCACCCTCATGATCGCGTCCCCGCACTGGCCAACGCGGCCTCGCGAGCACGCTGCACGGCCGCCGGCAACACATCGAGGGCGGCATCCACGTCGGCGTCGGTGCTGGTGTGTCCCAACGAGAGGCGCAGCGATCCGCGTGCGGCGACCGGGTCGGCACCCATCGCGATCAGCACATGGGAGGGCTGCGCCACCCCGGCCGTGCAGGCGGACCCCGTCGAGCATTCCACGCCCTTGGCATCCAGCAGCATCAGCAGGGCATCCCCCTCACATCCTCGAAAGGTGAAGTGTGCGTTGCCCGGGAGCCGGTTCTCACCGTCGGCGCCGTTGACGTCGACATCTTCGATGACGTTGCGCACACCGCTGATCAACCGATCCCGCAGTGCCCGCACCCGGCCGCTGGATTCGGCGAGCCCGCCGATCGCGACCTCGGCGGCCGCGGCCATCGCCACCGCCGCGGCCACATCCGGTGTGCCCGAACGCACATCGCGTTCCTGACCACCGCCGTGCAGGATCGGCACGCACGCGGTGTCGCGGCGCAGCACCAGAGCGCCGACCCCGGTGGGGCCACCGAACTTGTGCGCCGCCACGCTCATGGCCGACAACCCGCCGGCGGCGAAGTCGACGGGGATGTGCCCGACGGCCTGGATGGCGTCGCTGTGCATGGGCACCTCGAACTCGGCGGCCACCGCGGCCAGTTCGGCGATCGGCAGGATGGTGCCGACCTCGTTGTTGGCCCACATCACCGACACCAGCGCAACGTCATCGTGGGCGGCCAGCAGTGCGCGCAGATCCTCGGCGGTCACCGAGCCGTCGGCCTGCACGGGCAGCCAGCTGACCTCGGCACCCTCGTGTTCGACCAGCCATTCGACGGCGTCGAGCACCGCGTGGTGCTCGACCGGGCTGGTGATGATCCGGCGCAACCGCGGTGACGAGTCGCGACGCGCCCAGAAGATGCCCTTGATCGCCAGGTTGTCCGATTCGGTGCCACCGGCGGTGAAGATCACCTCCGACGGACGTGCGCCCAGCAGGCGCGCGATGCTCTCGCGGGCCTCCTCCATCCGGCGCCGCGCGGTCCGCCCGGACGTGTGCAGCGAGGAGGCGTTGCCGACCGTGGCCAGCACGCCCATCATCGCCTCGATGGCAGCCGGGTGCATCGGGGTGGTGGCGGCGTGGTCCAGGTATACGGCGCTCATGGCCCAACCAGGATAGCCGTCGAGCGGATCGGAGCCGTCCGCCGTGCTCAGGCCGCGACGACATCCCCAGCAGCCGACGGGTGTCCGTGCGCCCCGTGGCTGACGGGCGTCGCGTCGGCGCCGCGCACGGCCGCCTCGCAGCGCGCCGCCAGGTCGCGCCGGTCGGCACCCGGTAGCTGCAGGGACTCGACGCGGACATGCACCACGGTGCGTCGCGCGGTGACCAGCCTGCGGATGGAGTCGAGCAGGGTGTCATCGCCGATATAGGCGGGCACCGTCGACGGGCTGCCGTCGCGGTGGTGGTAGGTCAGGGCCAGCGGCTGCACGGGTCGCCCGGCATCGACGGCGGCCTGGAACATGGCCGGCCGGAACTGGCCGTAGCCGAGCCCGCACCAGGTGGTGCCCTCGGGGAAGGCCACCACGGTCTGGCCGTTGCGCAGCCGCGCCGCGACGGCGCCGACCACGGCGGGCAATCGGCGCAGGCTTTCGCGCTCGATCGGGATGACCTTCATGATGCGGGCCAGGATGCCGAGCGCGGGCCAGTCGATGAGGTCCGCCCGGGCCACGAACGACCCGGGCATCACCGCGCCGATGGCGAAAATGTCCAGCCAGGACACGTGTCCGCTGACCACCAGCACACCGCGGAGGTTGCGAATCGGACCGCCGGACACGGTGATACGCACGCCGACGCACCGCAGCATGAGGCGGCAGTAGCCGCGCTGCAGGTGTGAGCGGCCCGGCAGCGGCACCGCGAGCAGCGGCACGGCCGGCAGCAACAGCATGGCTCCGATGATGCGCAGCGTGGTGCGGGTCCAGATGGCCGGGCGGGACCCGAGCGGCGCGGCTCCGGCATGCATGCAGTTGGCGGTGCAGGAGGCCTTCGGCAACCAGGCGTGCGTTGTCGTCGTCACGACCGGACCTCACCCTCGGTCGCCTGGGACACCGAGCGCAGCCGTTTGAGGTAGCGGACGTCGGCGCGCCGTTTGTCCAGCAGCGCGGGGAAATCCCCGACGCCGAAGTCGGGGTCGTGGGCCGGTTCGCCGCACACCTGGGCACCCAGGCGCAGGTAGCCGCGCATCAGTGCGGGCACGCTGACCCGCGCCGGCGGCTCGATATCGTCGAGGCCGCGGCCGTCGAGGACCACCGGGCGGTACGGCCGCACGGTGAGCTCGGCGGGCGCGGCGTGTCGGCGCAGCACGAAGTCGCGGACCCCGCGCAGTTGGCTGCCGGGCTGCTCGCCGGCCGGATGGGTGGGCACCGACACGCAGCCGGTGACGTAGTCGTAGCCGCAGCGGTCCAGGTAGGCCAGGATGCCGGCCCACATCAACAGCACCACTCCGCCGTTGCGGTGGTCGGCACGTACCACCGCGCGGCCCATCTCGACCAGTGAGGGCCGCAGCGCGTCGAGGGCGCTGACATCGAATTCCGTTGCGGTGTAGAGCCCGCCCGCGGCGATGGCGCCCGGTGGCGGGAGCATGCGGTAGCAGCCGACCAGTTCGCCGGAGGTGTCCTCGCGCACCAGCAGGTGATCGCAGAACTGGTCGAACCGGTCGGCGTCCAGGCCGTCGAGGGCCGACTCCAGGGCGAAGCCGGGCTCGGAGGTGAACACATCGTGGCGCAGCCGTTGGGCGGCCTCGATATCGGCCGGGTCGGCGGACAGCAGGAGCGTGTAGCGCGGGACCGGGGCGCCGGATGTCGACTGCTCGGTGTTGTCGGCGGGTATGAGTACGGATGCGGTGCTCATATACAGCACGGTCGCGCCTGCGGGTCTCCGGGCGGCATCGCCTGCGTGACGTGTCCGTGCACGACACGTGAACACCGCGAGCAGACGCAAAAGTGCCCCTTTTCGAGGAGAAAAGGGGCACTTTGCGTCTGCTCGCGCAGAGAAAATCAGCCCTTGCGGGCCTTGACTGCCTCGGTCAGCTGCGGGGTGACCTTGAACAGGTCGCCGACGATGCCGAGGTCGGCGATCTCGAAGATCGGCGCCTCTTCGTCCTTGTTGACCGCGATGATGGTCTTGGACGTCTGCATGCCGGCGCGGTGCTGGATGGCACCGGAGATGCCGAGCGCGATGTACAGCTGCGGCGACACGGTCTTACCGGTCTGACCGACCTGGAACTGACCGGCGTAGTAGCCGGAGTCGACCGCGGCGCGCGAGGCACCGACGGCGCCGCCGAGCGAATCGGCCAGCTCCTCGACGACCTTGAAGTTCTCTTCGCTGCCGACACCGCGACCACCGGCGACCACGACGCTGGCCTCGGTGAGCTCGGGGCGGTCACCGGCCACGACCGGCTCGCGCGATGTGATCTTCGTCGCATTCTCGGCCTGGGCCGGAACCTCGACCTCGACGACCTCGCCCGCACCCTCGGCCGGCTCGGCGTCGACCGCGCCGGGGCGCACGGTGACCACGGGCAGCTCACCGGTGGCCTGGGCCTCGACGGTGAACGCGCCACCGAAGATGCTGTAGATGCCGACGCCACCGTCCTTGAGGCCGACGACGTCGACCAGCAGGCCCGAACCCAGACGCGCGGCCAGCCGGCCGGCGACCTCCTTGCCCTCGGCGCTGGCGGCGATGACGACACCGGCCGGGGCGGCCGACTCGGCGAGCGCGGCCAGCACGTCGACCTTGGGGGTAACCAGGAAGGTTTCCACGTCGGCCGACTCGGCGACGTAGATCTTGGCGGCACCGGCGGCCTTGAGGCCGTCGGTCAGTCCGGCGGCGGTGCCGGGAGCGCCCACCACGACGGCGGACGGCTCGCCCAGCACCCGGGCGGCGGTGATCAGTTCGGTGCTGACCTTCTTCAGCGCACCGTCGGCGTGCTCGACGAGCACAAGTACTTCAGCCATGAATGTGTCCTTAAGTGTGTGTCTGAGGGATCAGCTGCTAGATCAACTTCTGGGAGACCAGGTACTCGGCGACCTTGCTGCCGCCGTCGCCCTCGTCGGTGACCTTCTCGCCCGCGGTCTTGGGGGGCTTGGGGGTCGAGGACAGCACCTTGGTGCCGGCGTTGGCGACGCCGACCTCGTCGGACTCCACGCCGATCTCGGCCAGGGTCAGGACGGTGACTTCCTTCTTCTTGGCGGCCATGATGCCCTTGAAGGACGGGAAGCGCGGCTCGTTGATCTTCTCGTTGACGCTGACGACGGCGGGCAGCGTGGCCTCCAGGCCGAACACACCCTCGTCGGTCTCGCGCTCGGCGGTGACCTTTCCGCCCTCGACGTTCAGCTTGCGCACGTGCGTCAGCTGCGGCAGACCCAGATACTCGGCGATGACGGCGGGCACTGCGCCGCCGACACCGTCGGTGGCCTCGTTGCCGGCGATGACCAGCTCGGTGCCCTCGATGGTGCCCAGCGCGCGGGCCAGGGCCCAGCCGGTTTGGATCAGATCGGAGCCGTGCATGCCGTCGTCCTTGAGGTGCACGGCCTTGTCGGCACCCATGGACAGCGCCTTGCGGATGGCCTCGGTGGCGCGCTCCGGGCCTGCGGTCAGCACGGTGACCGTGCTGTCGCCGCCTTCACGCTCCTTGATCAGCAGCGCTTCCTCGACGGCGCGCTCGTTGATCTCGTCGAGCACGGCATCGGCCGCCTCGCGATCCAGCGTGTAGTCGCCGTCGGACAGCTTGCGCTCCGACCAGGTGTCAGGGACCTGCTTGATCAGGACCACGATGTTCGTCATGAGTGTGGTTCGTCCTCCTCGATGAGGCCGTCTGCCGGCCTGGGCATATCACGTTTCACGCAACGGCCTCCAGGTTACTCGCCGGTAACTTGAGCGGCACGTAAGGACACCATAACTGGTCAATCGGCATCTCCCGACCGCACGGTCGGTCGGGCATCCGTTCGCGAACCGGCCATCACGGGTTAGCCTGCCTTCCAATGAGCACATTCGGTTCAGTCGACAGCACCGGCGCGGGTGATTCCCTGCCTCTCACCGGCGAGCGCACCATCCCGGGCCTGGCCGAGGAGAATTACTGGTTCCGCCGTCACGAGGTGGTGTATCAGCGTCTGGCCGACCGATGCGCCGGTCGCGACGTTCTGGAGGCCGGCCCCGGCGAGGGGTACGGCGCCGATCTGATCGCCGGTGCCGCGCGCTCGGTCGTCGGCGTGGACTACGACGAACAGGCCGTCGCGCACATCCGCGCCAAGTACCCGCGGGTGGCCATGCACCTGGGCAACCTGGCCGATCTGCCATTAGCCGATGGTTCGGTCGACGTGGTGGTCAACTTCCAGGTGATCGAGCACCTGTGGGACCAGGGCCAGTTCGTGGCCGAATGCGCGCGGGTACTGCGTCCGGGCGGTGTGCTGCTGATGTCCACCCCGAATCGGATCACCTTCTCCCCCGGGCGCGACACCCCGCTCAACCCGTTCCACACCCGGGAGCTCAACGCCGCCGAGTTGACCGAACTGCTGACCGACGGCGGGTTCCGGGTCGAGTCGATGCTCGGGGTCTTCCACGGTGCGAGCCTGGCCGAGATGGACGCCCGCCACGGCGGCTCGATCATCGACGCGCAGGTGGCCCGGGCCGTCGCCGATGCGCCGTGGTCACCGCAGTTGCTCGCCGATGTCGCCGCCGTGCGTGCCGACGACTTCGACCTGACCGACGCCGGCGATATCGATGACAGCCTGGACCTGGTGGCGATCGCGGTGCTTACGTGACCCAGGTCCCCGGCCTTTTCACGCTGGTGCTGCACACGCACCTGCCCTGGCTGGCCCATCACGGGCGCTGGCCGGTCGGCGAGGAATGGCTCTACCAGTCCTGGGCCGCCTGCTATCTGCCTTTGATGAAGGTGCTGGAAACCCTGGCCGCCGAGGATCGCAGCCATCTGCTGACCCTGGGCATGACACCGGTGGTGACCGCCCAGCTCGATGACCCCTACTGCCTGACCGGCATGCACCACTGGCTGGCCAACTGGCAGCTGCGTGCGGTGGAGGCCGGCACCGTCCGGCGCGGACCCGACAGCGGATATGCCGCACCGGAAGCACTGCGGCGCTTCGGTGTTCGCGAGGCGGCGGCCGCCGAGGCGGCGCTGGCGGACTTCACCACCCGGTGGCGCCACGGTGGCAGCCCGCTGCTGCGACCGCTCGTCGAGGCGGGCACCATCGAACTGCTCGGCGGACCGCTGGCCCACCCGTTCCAGCCGTTGCTCAACCCGCGGTTGCGCGAATTCGCGCTACGGGAGGGCCTTGCCGACGCGCGGCACCGCATCGCCCACACCCCGAAGGGCATCTGGGCACCGGAGTGCGCCTACGCCCCCGGCATGGAGACCGGTTATGCCGCGGCCGGGGTCGGCCATTTCATGGTCGACGGCCCCTCACTGCACGGGGACACCGCACTGGGCCGCACCGTCGGTGACAGCGACGTGGTGGCGTTCGGCCGGGATCTGCAGGTCAGCTACCGGGTGTGGTCGCCGAAATCCGGTTACCCGGGCCACGCGGCCTACCGCGACTTCCACACCTACGACCACCTGACCGGCCTGAAACCGGCGCGGGTGACGGGTCGCAATGTGGCATCCGAGGCCAAGGCGCCCTATGACCCAGAGCGGGCCGACCGGGCCATCGATGTGCACGTCGCCGATTTCGTCGACGTCGTGCGCCGCAGGCTGATCAGCGAGTCCGAGCGGATCGGACGACCGGCCCATGTGGTGGCCGCCTTCGACACCGAACTGTTCGGGCACTGGTGGTTCGAGGGTCCGCAGTGGTTGGAGCGACTGCTGCGCGCACTGCCGGCGGCCGGCGTCCGCGTCGGCACGCTGTCCGACGCGATCGCCGACGGTTACGTCGGCGGTCCCGTCGAATTGCCGCCCAGCTCATGGGGTTCCGGTAAGGACTGGCAGGTGTGGAACGGCGAGAAGGTGGCCGATCTGGTGCAACTCAACACCGAGGTGGTCGATACCGCGCTGGCTGCGGTGGACAAGGCGATGATGCACAGCGACACCGGTACCCGCGACCCGGTGGCCGATCAGATCCTGCGCGAGACCCTGCTGACGGTGTCCAGCGACTGGCCGTTCATGGTGAGCAAGGATTCCGCCGCGGAGTATGCGCGGTACCGCGCTCATCTGCACGCGCACGCGACCCGCGAGATCAGCGCCGCGCTGGCGTCGGGGCGCCGCCCTGCGGCCCAGCGGTTGGCCGAGGACTGGAACCGCGCCGACGGTCTGTTCGGCGCACTGGACGCGAGGCGGTTACCCCGATGACCCTCCCCCTTCCGGCGAGCGTGCGTGTCTGCTGCGCGACACGCCGCCGCGGCGCGGTAGTTCACGCACACTCGTGCGCCCCCGGAGGTGTCCGCGCGTGAAGATCCTCATGGTCTCCTGGGAGTACCCGCCGGTCATCATCGGCGGTCTTGGCCGCCACGTACACCATCTGGCCACCGAACTCGTCGCCGCCGGTCACGAGGTCGTCGTGTTGTCGCGCCGCCCGACCGGTACCGATCCGAGCACCCACCCGTCCACCGACGAGGTGAGCGAGGGCGTGCGCGTCATCGCCGCCGCCCAGGACCCGCACGAGTTCACCTTCGGTACCGACATGATGGCCTGGACGCTGGCCATGGGCCATGCGATGGTCCGCGCCGGGCTGACCCTGCGCGACTGGCAACCCGACCTGGTGCACGCGCACGACTGGCTGGTCGCGCATCCGGCCATCGCCCTTGCCGAATTCTTCGACGTCCCTTTGGTTTCCACCATCCACGCCACTGAGGCGGGCCGACACTCGGGATGGGTGTCGGGATCGGTCAGCCGCCAGGTGCATGCGCTGGAATCCTGGCTGGTGCACGAATCCGATTCGCTCATCACGTGTTCGGCGTCGATGCGCGAGGAGATCACCGAGCTGTTCGGGCCGGGATTGGCCGAGACGAGCGTCATTCCCAACGGAATCGACACCCACGGTTGGCCTTTCGCACCGCGCCGGCCCCACGACGGGCCGGCCGAGCTGCTGTTCTTCGGCCGGCTGGAGTACGAGAAGGGAGTGCACGACGCGATCGCCGCGCTCCCCCGCGTCCGCAAGACCCACCCCGGCACCACCTTGACCATCGCAGGTGACGGGACGCAAGTGGACTTCCTCACCGAGCAGGCCCGCAAGCACAAGGTGCTCAGGTCCACCAGGTTCATCGGCCGGGTGGATCACGAGGGGCTGGTGGGGCTGCTGCACCGGGCCGACGTCGCCGTGCTGCCGTCGCATTACGAACCGTTCGGCATCGTCGCCCTGGAGGCCGCGGCCACCGGCACCCCGCTGGTCACCTCCAATATCGGTGGCCTCGGCGAGGCGGTCGTCGACGGTGTCACCGGGGTGTCCTGTGCCCCGCGCGATGTGGCCGCTCTGGCCGGGGCGATCCGACGCGTGCTCGACGATCCGGCCGCCGCGCAGCAGCGCGCGATCGCGGCCCGCGACAGCCTCAGCGATTTCTCCTGGCCGACGGTGGCCGATCACACCGCGCAGGTGTATCTGTCGGCCAAACGTGCCGAGCGCCAACCCCAACCGCGACGCCTGATCGTCGAGCGGCCACTGCCCGACTACGGCTGACACCTCCTGTCGAAACACGCGTACCGGGGGCCGATCGCGCCGCGAGAACCCCGGGTACGCGGGTTTCGCCAGAGCTCGAGGCCATTGACAAATTATTTTGTCAAGGCCAGACTGGGGCGCATGGTCGAGGTGGAGGTGATCACCGATCCCGCGGCGGCCGCGTGCATCCTCGATCCGGTACGCGGCAGGCTTCTGGCCGAACTGACCGAACCCGCTTCCGCGGCAACGCTTGCCACGCGGGTCGGCCTGACGCGGCAGAAGGTCAATTACCACCTGCACGCATTGGAGCGCCATCGGCTGGTGTCGGTGGCCGAGGAACGTCCGTGGGGCGGGCTCACCGAACGGTTGCTCGTCGCCAGCGCCGCTTCCTATGTGGTCTCGCCGAGCGCACTGGGCGACGTCGCCCCGGATCCCGGCAAGTCCAACGACCGACTGTCCGCCGGCCATCTCGTCGCCCTGGCCGCCCGCGCGGTGCGGGAGGTCGGCGAGTTGTGGCAGACCGCCCGCCGCGCCGACAAGCGCCTGGCCACCCTGTCCATCGACACCGCAATCCGCTTCCGGTCCCCGGCGGATCGTGCCGCGTTCACCCGGGACCTGTCCGAGGCGGTCGCGACGCTCGCGGCGCGCTACCACGATGATTCCGACGGCGCGGGCCGGTCGCACCGACTACTGGTCGCGTCCTACCCCATGCCGTCGACCGCACAGAACTGAAGGGAGCGACGGCATGCCCATCAACCACGACGACGGTAAGCGCTGGCTCGAACTGAACCTGGTGGTCCCGGGCACGCCGGAGCAGGTGTGGCGCGCGGTCGCCACCGGCGCCGGCAACTCGGCATGGTTCACCCAGACCGAGATCGACGAGCGGGTCGGCGGGGCAATCCGTTTCGACTTCGGCCCGAGCGGCAGCTCGGAGGGTGAGGTCACCGAATGGGATCCCCCGCGCCGGATCGGATATGTCGAACGCGACTGGTGCGGGGACGCGCCGCCGGTGGCCACCGAGATCACCGTGACGGCCCGCTCCGGCGACCGGTGCGTCATCCGGATGGTGCACTCGCTGTTCACCGACGCCGACGACTGGGATGACCAGATCGAGGGTTTCGAGTCCGGCTGGCCCGGACATTTCGCCATCCTGCAGAGCTATCTGGCGCATTTCCCGGACCGGCCCGCGGCCACGTTCCACATCTCCGCCGGCGCGGACGGCACCGAACCCTGGAAGCGGTTCACCGCGGCCTTCGGCGTCGACGGTGTCGATGTCGGCGACCTGCGCACCATCGGGGTGGTCGCCGACAACATCAACGGACAGGTCGAGCGCATCTACCAGGATCAGCGACAGCGGTACATGCTCCTGCGCCTGGCCGAACCGATTCCCGGTCTGATCCAGCTCGGCATGCACACCTCGCCGGAACACGCCGTCGTCGGGATCAACGCGTTCTTCTACGGCGACAAGGCCCGCGAGGATGCCGAACTCAGCCGCGCGTCCTGGCAGCGACTGCTCGACGACACGCCGTCCTGAACCGCGGCGACAATGTCAGCGCGCGGCCTTCTTGCGCTCGATATCGGCCAGGTCTGCGGCGAGCTTGGCCCGTTCGGCGGCCGACGCGTCCCAGGCCACCTTGCGGTTCTTGACCACTCGCGCCGGTGACCCGACCGCGATCGAGAAGTCCGGGATCTCGCCCTTGACGACGGCATGCGCGCCCAACACGCAGCCGCGCCCCACCGAGGTGCCGCGCAGCACGCTGACCTTGGCCGCCACCCAGGTGTCCGGCCCGATGCGCACCGGGCTCTTGATGATGCCCTGATCCTTGATGGGCAGTTCCAGGCTGTCCATCTTGTGGTCGAAATCGCAGATGTAGCACCAGTCGGCCATCAGCACCGAGTCACCGAGTTCGATGTCCAGATAGGTGTTGATGACGTTGTCGCGGCCCAGCACCACCTTGTCGCCGATGCGCAGCGAACCCTCGTGGCAGCGGATGGTGTTCTTGTCACCGATGTGCACCCAGCGGCCGATCTCCATCGTCGACAACTCCGGGGTGGCCTCGATCTCCACACCCTTGCCCAGGAACACCATGCCGCGGGTGATGATGTGCGGGTTGCGCAGCTTGAACTTCAGCAGCCGCCAGTAGCGCACCAGATACCAGGGCGTGTACGCCTTGTTGGCCAGCACCCAGCGCAGCGAGTCGCGGGTCAGGAAACGGGCCTGGCGCGGATCACCGAGCCGCGAGCCCCGCCACCTTTTGTGCAACGGCGCACCCCACATCGTCGTCATGGCCGGTCAGCCTACCCAAGGCGGTGACGGGCTAGTCTCGGGACTCGATGCCTGCTCTCCGAAGATCCGCGCGCCGGCTCGCGGCCGTCGGGACGATGACCGCGCTGCTGGTCTCGGCCTGCGCAAACACCGATTCCTGGGTCGAGGCCCACCCCGCGACGGGGTGGCCGGCCCAGTACGCCGACGCCGCCAACAGCAGTCACAGCCCGGTGGCGGGTGCCGAGGCGCTGACCCCCGACTGGCAGCGCTCGGTCAAGGGCGAGTTGGGCGCGCAGGTGGCGCTGGGCTCGGGCAGCTACCTGGCCGTCAACGGGCAGACGGCCGCGGGCTGCTCGCTGATGGTCTGGGAGAACGACAACAACGCCCGGCAACGCTGGTGCACCCGGCTGTGGCAGGGCGGCGGGCTGTCCAGTCCGCTGTTCGACGGGTTCGACAATCTCTACATCGGCCAACCGGGCGCCATCATGTCCTTTCCGCCGACGCAGTGGATCCGCTGGCGCCAGCCCGTCATCGGGATGCCGATGACGCCGCGGCTGCTCGATCCCGGACGGCTGCTGGTGTTCACCCACCTGGGCCAGGTGCTGGTGTTCGACGCGCACCGCGGCACCGTGGTCGGCACGCCGGTGGATCTGGTCAGCGGTGTGGACCCCACCGATTCCCAACGCGGGCTGCAGGACTGCGCGTCCGCGCGCAGCGGCTGCCCGGTCGCGGCGGCACCCGCGTTCAGCGCCGAGACCGGGACTCTGGTCGCCGGACTGTGGGAGCCCGGAGCCGATGCACCGGTGCTGATCGGTCTGCGCTACCGGCCCGAGCAGACCCCGATGCTGACCCGCGAATGGACCAGCACCGCGGTCGGTGGAGGGCCGATCGGGGCGCCGGCGCTGTCCGCCGACGGGCAAACCGCCTATGTCAACGGCCGCGACGGACGGCTGTGGGCCCTCGACAGCGCCAACGGCACCGCGAAATGGTCGGTGCCGCTCGGCTTTACGCCGCAGACCCCGCCCTCGATCAGTCCGGGCGGTGACATCATCGCCGGCGGCGGTCCGCAATCCCGCCTGGTGGGTATCGACCAGTCCGGCGAGATCGCCTGGGGCCGAGACGATATCGAGCCGCTCACCACGTCGAGTCTGGCCGGCGAACGCATCGGATACACGGTGGTCCGCGACGGTGAACGCGGTCAGGCGCTGCTGGTCTTCGACACCACCGACGGACGCACGGTCAACCGCTACCCGTTACCGGAGGCCACCGGTTTCCCGGTCGGGGTGTCGGTCGGCCACGACCGCCGGGTGGTGGCCGCCACCAGTGACGGTCAGGTGTACGGCTTCGCGCCGGCCTAGGCCAGCAGCGGGGCGACCGTCGCGCGCGGGACCGAAACCTGCACCGCCCCTGCCGATTCCGGCAACAGCTCGCCCTGGCTGAAGAAGAAGATCAGCGCATCGTCGGTGAGCGCGAAGTTCTGGTAGTTGGCCGGGTCCAGACCGGCCTCGGGCAGCACCGGGTCCGGCATCCCGGACTGCATGGCCAGATCGGCCTGCACCACCGGGAAGATCACCGGCAACGGGTCCACACCCGCACGGAACAGCTTCTCGAAGGTGATGGGCTTGCGGTACGCCTGATCCCAGCTGAACGACTTGTAGAACGTCTGCGGATGGGCGCCACCGACGTTCTGATAGGTGGTGAACACCACCGACTCGGTCCCGCGCGGCGGCACCGCGGAGCTGTACCGGGTGGCGGTGCTGTCGAGCTCGTACGGCATGCCGCGGAAGTCCGGGGATTTCGCGACGTTGAGGAAACCGTCCCGGGTCTGCTTGACGTAGTCGATGACCGGCTTGGCGTCGGGATAGTTGGCCGGGAAGCTGATGTTGAGCATGTAGGCCGGGTCGTTCTGCACGATGGTGCAGTTGCCGTCGGGACCGAGGACACCGTCCACATCGCTGCACGACGGCGGGGCGGCCGACGCCCCCGGTGCACCCATGAGCCCCGACAGGGCGGTGGTGGCTGCTGCCAGCACGGTGACAGCCAGCGGGGTTACGCGCATGTTGGGGGATCCTCCGGAAGAAATTCAGGCGGCACGGGCGCCGCTGGCATCAAGATTACCGTGGCACTATCGCGACGGACGACAAATGAATGCCACCGCCCGCCCGGCCGCCCCGGTGCCGAGGCGGGTGATGACGACCGCCAGCGCGCGTTCGCCGCGCAGCTTCAGCCTGCGGCGCAACACATCGGGGTCGACATCGACGCCGCGGACCAGGATCTCGAGCGCCCCGGCGTCATGGGCCGTCAGTTCCCGGCGCAACCGCTTCTCGTCGAATCCGACCTCGCCGAGCACCTCGAATCCCCGTACGTTCGCGGGCAGCTCAGCACCGGACAGGTAGGCGATATCGGGGTCCAGTTGCCACAACCCGTGCCGAGTCGCGTACTGGCGCACCAGCCCGGCACGCACCACCGCACCGTCGGGATCGATGATCCATCGCCCGACCGGCGCGACGGCGCAGTCGTCGGGGTCGGCGTCGGTCAGGTGCTCGTCACGGTCCAGCACGGTGGCGCGTCGGCGTACCCCCGCACTCAGGCCCGGCGGCCACAGACACGCTTCACGGACACTGCCGCCCAGGGAACACAATTCGATCTCACCGGCGAATCCCAACTCTCCCAGCTGCTCGAAATCGACACCGGGCGCGCACTTCACGACGAGGTCGCGGTCGCGGTAGGTGTCGAACAGTTCGTCCAACGGCGGGGTGTAGTCACGCGGGTCGAAGCGGCGACGCCCGCCGGTGCGCCGTCCCGGATCGGCCAACACCACGGTGTCGCGGGTGACCGGTCGGAGCGCATCGGCCCGGCACAGCTGCGCATCAGGGATATTGTTGCGCGCCATGGCCAATCGAACCGGATCGATATCGCTGCCCACCACGGTCGCGGCCACCTTCCGCAGGGCTGCCAACTCGGCGCCCACCGAGCAGGTCACATCGTGCACGCGCGCACCGGCCAACCGTGCGGCCCGGTGGGCCGCCACCGGCGCCGCGGTCGCCTGCTGCAGTGCATCGTCGGTGAACAACCACGACGACGGATCGGCGAACTTGGCCCGCGCGCGCCGGCGCAGCAGTGTGGTCTCCACCAGCACCGCGGTGCGGTCACCGAAACGTGCCCGCACCGAAGCGATATCGGCGACCCGGCCGGCGTCGCTCAACGACAGGTCTGCCACCTCGGCCAGCGCATGCCGGCCGTCGGCACCGCACAGGTAGGCGACGTCCTCGACGGTCCAGGCTACGACGGCTTGACCCCGGTGACCATCACGTTGTAGAACCAGCCCTTCGGCACCACGCGACGCCACACATTGGCATCCACCCAGCTCAGGGTGGTCCAGCTGTTGAAGGCGAATTTGGCCCAGCCCCAACCCAATCGGCCCGGGGGCACCGACGCCTCGAAGGTGCGGATCGGCCAGCCCAGCATCGCGGCGGTGAACTCCTCGCTGGCGGTGGCGACCTCGACGGCACCGGCGTTGGTGGCCATCCGCTCCAGATCTTCGGGATCGAAGGTGTGCAGATCGACCACGGCCTCCAGGGCCGCGGCGCGCGAGGACTCGTCGAGTTCGGACTGCGGGCGCCGCCAGCTCTGCAGACCGGGCAGCTTGGTGATGTTGGTGGACACATGCCACGTCAACGTCGACAGGTTGCGTGCGTAGACGTTGCCGGCGCTGGTCGGCTCGCCGGCGAAGACGAAGCGACCGCCGGGCTTGAGGATGCGCACCACCTCGCGCAGCGACTTCTCCACATCGGGGATGTGGTGCAACACGGCGTGTCCGACCACCAGGTCGAAGGTGTTGTCCTCGTACGGGATGCCCTCGGCGTCGGCGACCCGGCCGTCGATGTCCAGCCCCAGGCCCTGCCCGTTGCGGGTGGCGACCTTGACCATGCCCGGGGACAGATCGGTCACCGAGCCGCGTCGGGCCACACCGGCCTGGATCAAGTTGAGCAGGAAGAACCCGGTGCCGCAGCCGAGCTCCAGGGCTCGGTCATACGGCAGCTCGCGCTGCACCTCGTCGGGGACGATCGCGTCGAAGCGGCCGCGCGCGTAGTCGATGCAGCGCTGGTCATAGGAGATCGACCACTTGTCGTCGTAGGTTTCGGCCTCCCAGTCGTGATAGAGGATCTGCGCCAGCTTGGTGTCCTTCAGCGCCGCCTCGACCTGCTCGGCCGTGGCGTGCGGGTTGGGCTGCAGCTCCTCGTCGGCCGCGGCCGAAACATCGGCGGGAGTGTGGTCCGTGCTCGTCATATGGGCAGCCTAACTGCCGGTGAACGACCGGAAGACCTCGACGTAGCGGCGGACGCCGTCACCTGCACCGTCGACCATCGCCTTGGCGCCGGCGAGCACGTGCGCGGGAGCGTCGGCGTGCCGGCGCGCCCAGGCCAGCGCGGCGTCGTACACGCCGTCCGGGGCCACCATCTCGTCGACCAAGCCCAGCGCCAGCGCCTCCTCGGCGCCGACGAACCGTCCGCTGAACACCAGATCCTTGGCGCGCGCGGCACCCATGGTGCGTACCAACCGGTCGGTGCCCGCGGCGGGCAGCAACCCGGCCAGGATCTCGGTGACGCCGACCTTGACGTTGTCCCCCGCGACGCGCCAGTCCGCGGCCAGCGCCAAAGCCAGCCCGGAGCCCAGCGCATAGCCGGTGACGGCGGCGACGGTCGGCTGCGGGATGGCCGCCACGGCGTCCAGCGCCGCGCGGCAGGCCGTCGTGACGCTTTCGGCGTCGGCCGCGTCGAGGTGGCGCAGCAGCGCGATGTCATCACCGGCGCTGAACACCTCGTGACCGCCGAACAGGATGACGGTGTGCACGTCGGGACGGCGGCCGAGCGCGGCGGCGACGGCGGCGATCTCGCGATACATCTGCCGGGTCAGCGCATTGGTGGGCGGCCGCGACAGCACCAGGGTGCCGATCCCGTCGTCGACGACCGAGGTGACGAACTCGGTCATGCGCGCTGGGTGTCGTTGTAGCCCTCGGGCGAGCGTCGGTTGCGGGCCTCGTTGTAGCGGGCGCCGTCGAAGAACTCGATGTCCCAGTCCCCGGTCGTCTTGTCCGCCGACAGGCTCGGCATCATCGCGACGATCTTGCGTTCGGTGGCCAGCACCTCGGCCACCGTGCGCCCGTTCAGCGAATCGAGTTGCGACCAGGTCGGCGGCAGCAGGAACGAGCGGCCCTCGGCGAACTCGTCGAGGGCGGCCTGCGGGGTGGACCAGAACGCGCGGTCGCTCTCGGTATTCTCGCCGTCGGCACGCTGACCGTGCGGGATGGCGCCGACGAAGAAGTAGGTGTCATAGCGGCGGGTGCGCTCCTCGATCGGGGTGACCCAGTTGGCCCACGGCCGCAGCAGGTCGGCGCGCAGGACCAGCTTCTCATCGCGCAGGAAGTCGGCGAAGGACAGCGAGTTGTTGGCCAGCGCCGCCCGCTGCTCCCGGTACACCGAGGCGTCGTCGACGAGGATGTCGGAGTCATCGGCCGCCCCGGCGAACAACACGCCGGACTCCTCGAACGTCTCGCGGGCGGCGGCGCACACCAGCGCCTCGGCGAGATCGACGTCGACGTTGAGGCGTTCGGCCCACCAGGTGGGTTCCGGGCCGTACCAGGCGATACCGGTTCCGCGATCGCGTTCGTCCACGCCGCCGCCGGGGAAGACCATGACGCCGGCGACGAAGTCCATCGCCGAGTGGCGGCGCATCAGGAAGATCTCCAGCGATTCCGGGGTGCCCTGATCGCGCAACAGCATCACCGTGGAGGCGGGCCGGGGAACGAGCGGATCTGTCATGAACGCCTCCTATGCGCCGCGCGGCTGCGGGTGCGCCGCGCGAAGTATCGCCCGTCGATGTAGTCGAGGGCGATCGACTGACCGAAGGCCGCCGACAGATTCTCCGACGTCAGGACGTCGGCCAGCAGGCCCGACGCGACGACGCTGCCCTCCGACAGCAGCAGGCAATGGCTGAATCCCGGCGGGATCTCCTCGACGTGATGGGTGACCAGGACCAGTGCCGGGGCGTCCGGATCGGCGGCCAGGTCGGCCAGCCGCGCCACCAGTTCCTCGCGCCCACCGAGGTCGAGACCGGCGGCCGGTTCGTCGAGCAACAGCAGTTCTGGATCGGTCATCAGCGAGCGCGCGATCAGCACCCGCTTGCGCTCCCCCTCGCTCAGCGTGCCGTAGGCGCGCTCGGCCAGGTGTTCGGCGCCGACGCTCTCCAGCATGTCGACGGCCTGTTCGTAGTCCATCTCGTCGTACTTCTCACGCCACCGGCCCAGCACGGCATATCCCGCCGACACCACCAGGTCGCGCACGACCTCGTCGTCGGGGATGCGTTGGCTCAGTGCCGAACTGCTCAGGCCGACGCGTGAGCGCAGCTCGGACATGTCGGTGCGCCCCAACCGTTCTCCGAGCACGAACGCCGTCCCGGACGAGGGATGGTCGATGGCCGCGGCGATCCGCAGCAGCGAGGTCTTCCCTGCGCCGTTGGGTCCGATCACCACCCAACGCTCGTCCAGTTCGACGGCCCAGTTGATGGGGCCGACCAAGGTCTTGCCACCGCGTCGCAGGGCGACCTTGGCGAAATCGATCAGCAGGTCGGGGTCTGCGATGGGGTCGTCTGCCGGCACCCGCTCATCGTAGTGTCGGCGCCCTTGAGCGTCCGGCCGTGCCCCGGCGCACCGAAGTCGTGAAAGAGCAGTCGCCGCGGCATGAATCGCAGCATCACCTGCACCAGCGGACCGATTCCCGGGGCGTAGACCAGCGTGCCGACACCGACGGTGCCGCCGAGGGCGAACCCGACGGCCAGCACCGTCACCTCGATGACGGTCCGGATCAGGCGCACCGAGCGGCCGGTGCGGGCCACCAGGCCGGTCATCAGTCCGTCCCGCGGTCCCGGTCCGAGCCCGGCGCCGATATAGAGGACGGTGCTGAACGCGTTGAGCAGGACCGCCCCGAGCATCATCGACACCCGCACCCACATCTCGTGCGGGACGGGCAGGATCGCGATGCCCAGGTCGACGGTCACCGCGATGACGATCACGTTGGCGACCGTGCCGATCCCGGGTCGGTTGCGCAGCGGGATCCAGGCCAGCAGCACCACGACGCCGACGAGCGCGGACGCCGCCCCGATCGTCATGCCGGTGTGCCGGGCCAGTCCCTGGTGGAAGACGTCCCAGGGGTCCAGTCCCAGCCCGGCCTGCACCATCATCGCCATCGAGAAGCCGTAGCCGGCCAACCCGACGAGCAGCAGTGCCGCTCGCGTCATGCGTGGTCGGGGAATCGTGCGCGGATGGCATCCAGTTCGTTGCGCACCCGGCGCGCATCGGCGTTGTCGACATCGCCGGCGCCGCGGCGTGTGTAGGGACCGGACCGCCGGTACTTCCCCGCCACTCGAGAAAGCCACTTTTCTTTCATGTCTCGATAATCGGGCGCTACTGGCTTGCTATTCAATAGCCAGTTCACAGATACTGGCCTCAATGTCCGAATCACCGTCGACCATGAATGCCAGATCACTCGATGTGGACCTTTTGGCCCGCGAGCTCGGCAACTGGCGCACGTCCAGTCTGACCGGACCGGCATATCTCGGCCTGGCCGATGCCATCCGACTGCTCATCGTCGACGGCCGCATCCCGGTCGGCTCCCGGCTACCCAGCGAACGCGCCCTGGCCGATGTGCTGCGGGTGTCCCGGACCACGGTGACCGCCGCGTTCACCGCACTGCGCGATGACGGCTACCTCAACGCCCGCCGCGGGGCACGCAGCACCGCCGCGCTGCCGCCGCGACCACAACAGCCCGTGGCGGCCGGCCCGCCGACGATGAACCTGGCCGCCGCCGCGCTGTCGGCGCCCAGTGCCGCGGTGCTCGACGCCTATGCCAACGCTGCCCGCGATGTCACCCCGTATCTGGCCGAGGTGGGCCACGAGCTTTCCGGGGTGTGTGCGTTGCGCGCCGCGGTCGCCGAAAGGTACACCGCCCGTGGCCTTCCGACCGATCCGGGGCAGATCATGATCACCACCGGTGCCCAGCACGCCATCGGTCTGATCCTGTCGGCGTTCACCCAGCCCGGCGACCGTGTGCTGGTCGAACAACCCACTTATCACGGTGCGCTGTCGGCGATTTCGACCTCGGGCGCGCGTGCCGTGCCGGTTGCTCTCAACGACCAGGGCTGGGAGTTGGACGCCGTGCATGCCGCCATCCGCCAACTCGCGCCCAGCCTGGCCTACCTCATCCCCGACAACCACAACCCGACGGGCTTCACCATGACCCCGCCCGACCGGATCCGGTTCGGCCACATCGTTTCCGAGACGCGAACCCGCACCATCGTCGACGAGTCGATCATGGACATGTGGCTCGACGATGCCCCGCCCGCGCCCCTGGCCGCCGCCATGGGAGCCCGCCGCGAGCTGATGCTCACGGTCGGATCCATGTCCAAGTCCTTCTGGGGTGGTCTGCGCATCGGCTGGATCCGCGCCGAACCGGCCACCCTGGCCACCATCGCGCCCATCCGGTCATCCGTGGACCTGGGCACCCCGATCCTGGAGCAACTCACCGCGGCGCGGCTACTGGAATTGCGTGATGAGATCCTGCCCGAGCGTCGCGAGTTGCTGCGCAGTCGGCGCGAGTTCCTGCTGGACCTGCTGGCCCGCGAGCTGCCGGACTGGCGCCCCGGACCGGGCCGCGGCGGGATGTCGCTGTGGATCCAGCTGCCGGCGCCGATGAGCACCGCGCTGTCGGCGTCGGCGTCGCGGCTGGGGCTGGATCTGCCCGCCGGGCCACGGTTCGGTGTCGACGGCACGCTGGAACGGTTCATCCGGGTGCCCTACGCCCTGCCCGAGCCGCAGCTGGAAGCGGCCGTCGCGCTGATGGCGCGGGCGTGGCGGTCGATCACCGGGGTCGCCGTCGCCCCGGAGACCCACGCGGTCGTCGTCTAGCCCGGGATGTCGACCCGGCGCACCGTCCCGTCGACGGCGTCGGCGGCCTCGATCTCCCCACGTGTCACGCCGAGGATGAACAGCACGGTGTCCAGGTAGGGGTGGCTCAGTGACGCGTCGGCGACCTCGCGCAGTGCGGGTTTGGCGTTGAACGCCACGCCCAGTCCCGCCGCCGACAGCATGTCGATATCGTTGGCGCCATCACCGACGGCAACCGTCTGGGCCATCGGCACGCCCGCCTGTTCGGCGAAATCGCGCAGCGCCTTGGCCTTCCCGGGCCGGTCGATCACGGTGCCGACCACCCGGCCGGTCAGCTTGCCGTCGACGATCTCCAGTTCGTTGGCGGCCACGAAATCGAGCTTGAGGTCATGGGCCAGCGGATCGATCACCTGCCGGAAGCCGCCGGAGACGATGCCGCAGTGGTAGCCCAGACGACGCAGGGTGCGGATCGTCGTGCGCGCCCCGGGTGTCAGCTCGATCTGCTCGGCGACCTCGTCGAGCACCTCGGCGGGCAGCCCGGCCAGGGTGGCCACCCGCTTGTGCAGCGATTCGGCGAAGTCCAGTTCGCCGCGCATGGCGGCCTCGGTGACCTCGGCGACCGCCGCCAGCGCACCGGCCCGATCCGCCAGCATCTCGATGACCTCACCCTGGATCAGGGTGGAGTCGACATCGAACACGATGAGGCGTTTGGTGCGTCGGGACAGGCTGTAATCCTCCAGGGCGATGTCCACACCCAGGTCCACCGCGGTGCGGGCCATCACGCTCTGCAGTTCGGTGTACACCGCACCAGGGGGCACCGAGACCCGCAGTTCCAGGCCGGTCACCGGGTAGTCCGACACGCCGCGGATGAAGTCGATGTTCACCCCGAGCGCGGCGACCTCGCGGGCCACCACCCCGAACGCCTCGGCCGTGATCGGCCGACCCAGCACCACGATGGTGTGCGTGGAGGGTTCCTCCATGACCGGCTTGTCGTCGCTGCGCTCGATCGAGACGTCCAGTCCCACACCGTGGATGGCGGCCCGGATCTCGCCGGCGAAGTCGGCGCCGTCGGCAACCGACGAGTCGACCGAGACCAGCACACCGAGGGTGAGCCGTTCCCGGATCACCACCTGCTCGACGTTGAGCAGTTCGACGTGGTGCCGGGACAGCACCTCGAACAGGGCCGACGTCACACCGGGCTGATCGACACCGGTGACGGTGATCAGCAGCGACGAACGTCCGCGCGCGACATCGACAGACTGCGAGGCCGTCGGCACAGCTACCTCCGTTTGAATGCCTCGGATCGGCTAATCAGGTCAGGTACGAACGTTCTCGTCGTCGAGGCGCGTCACGTCGCCGTCGGCCGGACCGTGGGCGCGACCGATGTGGGCCTCGGCGCGCATCCGCTCCACCATGTGCGGATAGTGCAGCTCGAACGCGGGCCGTTCCGACCGGATTCGGGGCAGCTCGGTGAAGTTGTGCCGCGGCGGCGGGCAGCTGGTGGCCCACTCCAGGGAGTTGCCGTAACCCCACGGGTCGTCGACCACCACGGGCTCGCCGTAGCGCCAGCTCTTGAACACGTTCCACACGAACGGCAGCGTCGAGATGCCGAGGATGAACGCGCCGATGGTGGACACCACGTTCAGCGTGGTGAAGCCGTCGCTGGGCAGGTAGTCCGCGTAGCGGCGCGGCATACCTTCGTCACCCAGCCAGTGCTGCACCAGGAACGTGGTGTGGAAGCCGATGAAGGTCAGCCAGAAGTGCAACTTGCCCAGCCGCTCGTCGAGCAGACGACCCGTCATCTTCGGGAACCAGAAGTAGATGCCCGCGTAGGTGGCGAACACGATGGTGCCGAAGAGCACGTAGTGGAAGTGCGCGATGACGAAGTAGCTGTCGGTGACGTGGAAGTCCAGCGGCGGGCTGGCCAGCAGCACGCCCGACAGACCACCGAGCAGGAAGGTCAGCAGGAAGCCCACCGAGAACAACATCGGTGTCTCGAAGGTCAATTGCCCCTTCCACATCGTGCCGATCCAGTTGAAGAACTTGATACCGGTGGGCACCGCGATCAGGAACGTCATGAAGGAGAAGAACGGCAGCAGCACCGCGCCCGTGGCGTACATGTGGTGCGCCCACACCGCGACCGACAGCGCCGCGATACCCAGCGTCGCGTAGATCAGGGTGGTGTAGCCGAAGATCGGCTTGCGGCTGAACACCGGGAAGATCTCACTGACGATGCCGAAGAACGGCAGCGCGATGATGTACACCTCGGGGTGACCGAAGAACCAGAACAGGTGCTGCCACAGCAGCACACCGCCGTTGGCCGGGTCGTAGATGTGCGCACCGAGATGGCGGTCGGCGGCCAGGCCGAACAGCGCCGCGGTCAGGATCGGGAACGCCAGCAGCACCAGGATCGAGGTCACCAGCACGTTCCAGGTGAAGATCGGCATCCGGAACATGGTCATACCGGGTGCGCGCATGCAGACGATGGTGGTGATGAAGTTGACCGCACCGAGGATGGTGCCGAGACCACCGACGGCCAGGCCCATGATCCACAGGTCACCGCCGGCGCCCGGGGAGTGGATGGCATCGGTCAGCGGCGAGTACGCGGTCCAGCCGAAGTCCGCGGCGCCGCCGGGGGTGATGAAGCCACCCATCGCGATCAGGGCGCCGAACAGGAACAGCCAGAAGGCGAACGCGTTCAGCCGCGGGAAGGCCACGTCCGGCGCACCGATCTGCAGCGGCAGCACCAGGTTGGCGAAGCCGGCGAAGATCGGCGTCGCGTAGAACAGCAGCATCACCGTGCCGTGCATGGTGAACAGCTGGTTGAACTGCTCGTTGGACAGGAACTGCAGTCCCGGCACCGCGAGCTCGGTGCGCATCAGCAGCGCCATCAGGCCGCCGATGAGGAAGAAGCCGAAGCACACGACGCAGTACATGATGCCGATCAGCTTGTGATCGGTCGTCGTGATCAGCTTGTAGATGAGGTTGCCCTTGGGCCCCATGCGCTCCGGGAACGGACGCCGTGCCTCGAGTTCTCCGATTGGGGGCGCTTCGGCTACCAACAGATCCTCCATAAAAAAGTCGACGGGGTGTTCCCGGCACTGTTCTGTTCGTGATCTTATCCCCATCCGCATCGGCTGCGACATGGGTGTCCTACAAAGTGTCGTATTCGCTCGTGGAGACCTTTCGGCAGCCGGATCGAATGGCGCGATCGGCACGGTTGATACCGTCGGCGGCGTGCTGTTCTCCTCCGTGCGCACGGGCCTGCTTGCCGTCGGCGTCTCGGCCCCGTTGATGCTGCTGACCGGCTGCGGAGGCGCCGAGACCGCACCCGCAGGCGGCCCCGACTCCCCGATCACCAGCACGACGCGCATCGCCAGCGCGGGCGTGCTCGGCAATCAGCGCAAACCGGACGAGTCGTGTGCGGCCGAACCCGCCGCCGCCGGACCCGGTGCGCTCGAGACCGGCCGCGACGTCCGCAACGCGGTGCCCGCCGGCACCGACATCCCGGCCGCCACCGAGGTGCGTGGCGATCCGCAGCGCATCGTGGCTCTGGCCGCGGGGCAACTGGACGCGCTGTGCGCGCTGGGCCTGCAGGACCGGGTGGTGGGAACCGCCGTGCCGCAGCCGTCCTATCTGGGCACCGTGCTGCACGACGCACCCGCCGTCGGCGATGCGGCGGCCGTGCACGCGGCCGACCCCGATCTGATTCTCGGGTCGGCCGGGCAGGGTCTGGCGGAATTCCCCGCGCTCAGCGATATTGCCGCCACCGTGTTCACCGGTCCCGACTGGCGCGACACCCTGCGCGCGGTCGGCGCGGCCACCGGCCGGGCCGGCGCGGCCGACCGCGTGCTCGACGATTTCGAACGCGAGGCCCGCGAGGCCGGTGAACGCAATGACGCCACCCACTATCAGGCCTCGGTGGTCCAGTTCACCGAGAACACGGTGCGGGTGTACGGCGCCGACAACTTCCCCGCCTCCGTGCTGACCGCGGTCGGGGTGGATCGTCCTGCCGCACAACGGTTCACCGACCGGCCCTATATCGAATTGGACATCTCCGACCTCTCCGAGAACACCGACCTGTCGGCCGCCGACGGCGATATCGTCTACCTGTCGTTCGACTCACCGGCGGCCAAGGACCGCGCGCCGGAAATCCTCAACAGTGCGGCGTGGCGCAAGTTGTCGGCCAACGGTGACGACCGTGTCTTCGCCGTCAACAACGAGGTATGGCAGACCGGTCAGGGTGTCATCGCCGCGCGCGGCATCGTCGAGGATCTGCGCTGGCTGAACGCGCCGATCAACTAGCAGTACGCTCTGTCCCGTGTTCCACGTCCTCAACATCACGTACCTGCAGCCGCTCGAGGTCATCGACGAGTCCCGTCCGGCACATCTGGAATGGCTCAAGAGCGAGGTCGACGCCGGCCGGATCCTGCTGGCCGGCCGCCTGGAATCGCAGGAGGGCGCGGTGTTGATCGCTGCCGACATGTCCGCCGAGGACGCCGACGCCATCACCGCGGCCGACCCGTACACCCAGGCCGGCGTGGCCCGCTACGACCGGGTCAGCTTCAACGCCGGGTTCCGCGCCGCCGGGCTTTGAGCCAACTCACAGGCGGAGCGGGGACTAGACCCGCGGCCTCCGTCGTTGTGTGTTCACGGGGCGCACTGCT
Source organism: Mycobacterium sp. NPDC003323 (assembly GCF_053589535.1). Lineage (NCBI taxonomy): Bacteria > Bacillati > Actinomycetota > Actinomycetes > Mycobacteriales > Mycobacteriaceae > Mycobacterium > Mycobacterium sp. NPDC003323. The sequence continues at coordinate 427,697 of NZ_JBSFSB010000001.1, read as the reverse complement.
GCGCCCGTTTCACTACGGTGAAGATGCATGAATTCGCACGTGTTCATACAAAGACGCAGGTAAAGAGGATCAATCGATGACCACCACCGTTTCCGCCTATGCCGCCCCGTCGGCGACCGCACCGCTGACCAAGACCACCATCGAGCGTCGTGAGGTCGGCCCCCACGATGTGGCCTTCGACATCAAGTTCGCCGGCATCTGTCACAGCGATATCCATACCGCCCGCGGCGAGTGGGGCGGCCAGGCCTATCCGCTGGTCGTCGGCCACGAGATCGCCGGTGTGGTGACCGAGGTCGGCTCCGAGGTCACCAAGTACAAGGTCGGCGACCACGTCGGCGTGGGCTGCATGGTGAACTCCTGCCAGGACTGCGAGAACTGCGCGGCCGGGCTCGAGCAGTACTGCACCGGCACCGGCATGATCGGCACGTACGGCGCCACCGACCGCGACGGCACCGTCACGCAGGGCGGCTACAGCCAGGCGATCGTCGTCGACGAGAAGTTCGTGCTGCGCATCCCCGACAGCATCCCGCTGGACAAGGCCGCTCCCCTGCTCTGTGCGGGTATCACGCTGTTCTCCCCGCTCAAGCACTGGAATGCCGGTCCCGGCAAGAAGGTCGCGATCATCGGTCTCGGCGGACTGGGCCACATGGGCGTCAAGCTCGCGCACGCGATGGGTGCGGAGGTGACGGTGCTGAGCCAGTCGCTGAAGAAGATGGAGGACGGTCTGCGCCTCGGTGCCGACGAGTACTACGCCACCAGCGACCCGGAGACCTTCGCCAAGCTCAGCGGCAAGTTCGACCTGATCCTGAACACCGTCTCGGCCAATCTCGATCTGGGTCAGTACCTGGGCCTGCTCAAGATCGACGGCACCCTCGTCGAACTGGGCGCCCCGGAGCACCCGCTGGAGGTTCCGTTCTTCCCGCTGGCCGGCGGCCGGCGCAGCATCTCCGGTTCGATGATCGGCGGCATCGCGGAGACCCAGGAGATGCTCGACTTCTGCGCCGAGCATGACGTCACCCCGGAGATCGAGGTCATCGAGGCCTCCTATGTCAACGAGGCGTGGGACCGCGTGGTCTCCAGCGACGTGCGCTACCGCTTCGTCATCGACACCTCGACGATCTAGCCGCCACCGTCGGTGACTCGGCGGGCCGGGATCAGGTGTGCAACATCAGACTCCGGCCCGCCGGCCACCGCGGCGCCACCATGGCCGTCACCGGCCGCGGCTGGAACTCGGCGGATCGCACGGGCACGGGAACTCCGATCACGGTCCCGCGTGTCGCTCCGGCCGGGGACTGGAGATCGAAGGTCTGACCCGGATCGCCGTAGATGCCGGCGCACTCGTCACCGTCACATCTTCCGGTGAGCGGGTCGATCCGACCCTCCAGGATGTCACTCACCCAGCCGCCCATGAGGATCTGGGCGGCCGCCTGATTCTGCGCCGTCGGGAAGCCCTGGTAGAGGTTCGAGATGAACTGGATCAGCCAAGTACCGCCGTCCATGGAATCGAGGTGCTTACCCTTTTCCAGCACGATGCCGTTGAACTTGCCCGGCCGGTGTTCGTTCAGGGCCGCATCGACCCGGCGGGACTCTTTGGGCGCACCGAGTTCGAGCACCGGGATGTACGTGCCGATCCCATCCAGTTTGACCAGCGCATCGGTCAGCACGCTGCCCTGCGGCGCGGCATCGAGCAGCACCACCCCGGCCAGTTGGTTGGCCTCGCCTGCGGCTGCGATCGCCTCGGCGTAGTACCCCGCCGCGCCGGCCACCAGATTGCCGCCGAGCGAGTGCCCGACCAAGGCGAAACGGTCCGGCAGCGCGACGCCGGCACCGTATCTCTGGGCATAGCCGGCCGCAATTGCACTGGCCGTCAACGCCTCTCGTTCGCCGAGGAACAACGCGGCGGTGGCGCGCAGCGCCTGATCGCTGCCCAGCCAGAACCCGTCGTGGACGTTCCGGTTGGAGGTCAGCGTCGGCACCACGACAATGCTGTTGGTGCTTTCGGCCAGATTGGCGGCCGTGTAGCTGTACATGGCGCCGACACCGAGGAATCCATGCTGCAGGTAGATGATCCGCTGCGGCGGCTCGTCGCCGTCGGGGTAATACCAGTGGGCGGGCACGGTGTGCTTGTCGTCGATCTTCAGCGTCGACGTCTTCACCGTCACCGTGCTGCCGCGCGGTACGACCGGCGGCCCGGCGATGAAGGTGACGGCCACCCCCACGAAGTCGAAGATGAACGACGCGATGATGTCCTGCAGCGACCGCTGTGGCGACGCGGCCGCTGCGGTGACTGTCGCCTTCGCGACTGCCGCCGCCATCGGTGCCGCCACCGCCGACATCACGTTCGGGGTCTGCACCTCGGTCGCGGTGTCGTTTTCGTAGCTGTCGGACTCGACGACGGCGGGTTCGTCGGTGATCTGCGGCTCGTCCGTTACGGCTTCGGAGGTGAGAGGTTCCTTCGGCTGGGGGTCGATGACGTCCGACTCCAGTGAGTCGCCTCTGTCCGAGGACTCCGCGTCGTCGGCGTTCTTCTCGCCTCCCGGCTTTGCACCCTCCTCGCGACCCTCGCCGTCCTCGGCAACTTCGGTGTCATCGGCGTCGTCGGCGACTTCGCTGTCTCCCGTGTCGTCGGCGACTTCTGTGTCGTCGGCGCCATCGGCATCGCTGTCATCGCCGTCGGACTGGCCATTGGAACCGTCATCGCCGTCGGCCTCGGAGTCGGTGTCGGTGTCGGCATCCGACGTGCTCTCGGAAGCGTCCTTCTCGGACGCTCTCTCAGACCGACTGGGACGCGTCTGATCACGGCCGGAGGAGCTCGTCGCAGACCCGGCCGAGGCGTCTGAACCGGTGTCGGCGCTCGCCACATCAGCCCCGACGACCATTGCGGCGGAAACCCCCGCGGCGACCACACCCGCACCCATCCACGCCGAAATGTGCGACACGCTGCCTCCAGGAATCGATCGTTGACAACCGTCAAGTTAGCGCGTTTTGACACGTGCGTAGATAAATTGCCGAAACTGCCGCGCCGCGGTAGACCGAGTACTGCCCGCAGCCGAATCTGCGTGCGACGATCGTCGTCGTGACTCGCGTTGTGCACCTGATCTCGCTACTGGGCGTGATCGCGGTACCCGTATGGGGGTGGTTTACCCAGGACTGGTCCGGTGCCACCACGCTTGCGGTGTACTGGTTCGAGACGCTGACGGCGTCGCTGTTCATCCTGGCGCGCATTGCGCTGCATCAACGCTGGTCGCCCAAGCGCGGGCACTATGACTACAACGCTGCCGGCAAGGACGGTGGCCGATACCGCTACACGGTCAACGGGCGACGGCGCAGCGGTAAATCGCTCTCGACGTACATGTCCAGCTTCGCGGTCATCTGCCTGAGCTTCTGCGCGGTGCACGGAATCTTCCTCGGGGTGGTGCTCCTCCTGCTGAACCACAACGGCGTCGGACACCTGGTTCAGGTCGACTGGCGCAGTGTCGGTTTCGGAACCCTGAGCGTATTCGCGTTCATGACGGTCGACTTCCTGGTGGATCTCACCCAACTGCGCAACTGGCCGTTCCGCCGTTTGGAGGAGATCGGCAGCCAGGTTCTCGGCCGCGTCATGGTTGTGCACATGACGCTGTTGATCGGTTTCCTCGCCATTGCGATCACCGATACGCCGGACGCCTTCTTCGGCGTGTTCGTTGTTCTGAGGACCATGGCGCAGCTGAGTTCCGCGTTGCCGCAGTGGAAACCCGCACGACCACCCGAATGGCTGAGCAACATCCTCAATCGCGTCCCGAATGTGCATCCCGGCAAGAAGTTCGAGGACTTCTGGGCCGAGGAGCAGACCGAGGAACGGCAGCGCCTTGAGGCCAACGAGCACCCCTGGGAACCTCGCGTTTAGGTGCGGGCGGCTCCGTTGCGAGACACCGCGCAGCCGGCTCACTGTTCAGTTTTCAAGGTGCGCTGAATCTTTGGGTTATGCGGCGGCCGGTAGGTCGGTCATGGTGCGTCGGGCGTGCGACCGCAGGTGTGGTGGTTCGGGTCCGGTTGGGTCGTGTGGTGGGATGAACCAGGGGTGGCGATCGGGGCCGAGGTAGACCTGCCAGCCACCGTGGTGGATCTGGGTGTGGTGTAGTCGGCAGAGCAGCACACCGTTGTCCAGGCTTGTTTCGCCGCCGGCACCCCAGGGTCGGATGTGGTGGGCGTCGCACCATGACACCGGCCGGCCACACCCCGGATGCGCACAGCCCTTGTCGCGTATCCCCAACGCTTTACGGATCGCAGGAGTGAACAGCCGCTCGCTGCGCCCTAGATCGAGTGGGACCCCGGTATGGTCGACGATCACCGAGGTCAGCGTGGAGTCACAGGCGATCAGATCGGCGGTGGCGGTGCTGATCGGGCCACCGAAACCCAGGCTGTCGACTTCTTCGTCACCGGCCGCTGCGGCGTTCGGCCGGATCAGGGTGACGTGCGGCAGCACCCCGCCGGACATCGGTCGTGTCGACTGCGACAAGTATGTGCGCAAGATCTGCCCGATCGCGTCGCCGCGACGTGTGTTGATGGGGCGAGGGTCCGGGGAGCCGTCCGGCAAAGGGACGGGCCTACACAACGGATCCAGGGCGGCGCACAGCTCTTCCCCGGTACCCACATCCAGATCCAACGTGGCCTCGAATCGGCCCTCGCTGTTCTGAATCAGGGTCATCTCGTTGAGGCCGGTGTCCTCGGCCACCGGCACCGGTCTTTCCCCCACCGGTTGTGCCGCGGTCTTGTCGATGGCGATCGCCCGGGCCTTGGCGTCCACCTGACCCGGGGTGGTCTGGATCATCAACTTGGTCACCACCGCCGCGCGGTCTTCCTCGGACAGCTCGACGCGGCGCTCGATATGGGCCACGCCTTTACCGACCGCGTCGACGAACTCGATGCCCAACCCACCCAAACGTTGGGACCGCGTCAACGCCGGCAGACCGGGCGCCGCGCGTCCCACCCGTGCCGCGCGCTGCGCGGCACCCGGAGACATCCCCAGCGCTGTGAGCAGATCAGCCCCGCTGCGCAGACGTTTGCGCGCCGGCACCCCCAAACGCTCCGCCGCCGCCACCGCAGAAGCGATCACATGATCGAACAGATTGCGGGCCGTCACCGCCGCCGCCAGCACCGCCAACAGCGCCGCCTCGTCGATCACCTTCCGCGGACAGTCCAGCAGATGAAACAACGTCCGCCCGACGTCATCATCGGGTGGAGCAGACGGTGCGAGATCGTCGATCAGCACATCGATGAAAGAACTGAAATGGGTGGCGTCCATAACGGGACCCAACCTTTCGGACAAGGCCAAACACACACACTCGCCCCATAAGGGGCACCACGGCTCGACCAAACCCTCGTCAGGGTCGTCGAACCTTTTCGGCGACCGGTAGCCGCCGACACGGGCTCACCTGGAGAGTGGGAGCCACTTCGCTTCGAACTTATGTTCGAGTCTACGCCGAATCTGATCGCCATGCAACAGATTTCCGAGACGGGAATTGGTGGGGAAATTGTGTATCAGGACATCGGTGACACTTCGGGGTCCTCAACCGCCGGAAGCCTGCCCTTGCCGGGCCCCGAACTAGCGCAGATCCGCCAGCGGCCACCCGGCGGCGGCCAGTCGCGCCGCCACCCTGGCGGTGTTCTCCGGCCCCGGGTCGTGACGGGTGTACTCGGCGATGAACGTCTCGATGTCATCGCGGGTGATCGGATCATCGATATCGGCCGGCGCCGAGGCCTCCGCGATATTGCGGACCACCTCGCGCAGTTCGTCCTCGCTCAGCGGCGTGGCCCGCAGCAGCGCGAGCAGCGGTACCCGGTCGGGTCCGGGGACGCCGTCCGGATAGCCCGCGCGCAGCCACTTCACCACCGAGTTCACCATCGACGAGACGGTCATCAACCGAGTGTATCGGCGGCGCGACGCAACGCACGCACAATGCTGTTGCGGGCCAGCGCGATCTTGAATCCGTTCTGCGCCAGCGGCTCCGCGCCGACAAGGAGTTCGTCGGCCGCGGCACCGAATGCGGTCTCGGAGGCCGGGGATCCGATCAGTGCGGCCTCGGCCGCGGCCACCCGCCACGGTTTGGCTGCCACCCCGCCCAGTGCCACCGCCGCCGCGCTGATCCGGCCGTCGACAATGCCGATCCCTGCCGCCACCGACACCAACGCGAACGCATAACTGTGCCGATCACGGACTTTCAGATACCAGCTGTTCCGGGCGAGCGGCGACGTCGGCAGTTCGACACCGGTGATCAGCTCGCCGTGGCGCATCACGTTGTCGCGCTCGGGGTGGCGCCCCGGCAGCACGAAGAAGTCGGCGATGTCGATGCGGCGCGGCCCGTCCGGACCGATGGTGTGCACGCGGGCGTCGAGGGCGGCCAGCGCGACGGCCATGTCCGAGGGATGCACCGCCACGCATGACGTGTCGGCACCGAACAACGCATGTTCGCGATTGAAGCCGCCCTGCGCGGCGCACCCGCTGCCCGGTGCACGCTTGTTGCACTGACCGAACGCCGGATCCATGAAGTACGGACAGCGGGTGCGTTGCATGAGATTCCCGCCGACGGTGGCCATGTTGCGGATCTGCGTTGTGGCCCCGGACAGGGTGGCCTGGGACAGCATCGGATACTGCCGCCGGATCAGCCGGTCGTTGGCGACCGCGCTGTTGGTGGCGTTCGCACCGATCAACACACCGCCGTCGGCTGTGGCGGTCACGGCGCGCAGATCCAGACGCCCGATGTCGACGAGCGCATCGGGTGTCTCGACGCCCAGTTTCATCAGATCCAGCAGGTTGGTGCCTCCGGCGTAGTACCGGGCACCGGTCTGCGCCTGCCGCACCGCATCATCGACCGTCGTGGCGTGCCGAAAGGCAAACGTCTTCACGATGCACACTGTCTGATCGCGGCCAGCATGTTGGCGTAGGCCCCGCAGCGGCAGATGTTGCCGGCCATCCGCTCCCGGATCTCGTTGTCCGACAAGTCTTGCGGCCCCGACGCGACCGCGGTGCGACACTCTTCGAAGGACGCCGCGGACAGGTCGCCGCGGCGGTGTTCGCGCAGCAGCGCGCGCGCCGAGGTGATCTGCCCCGGCGTGCAGTACCCGCACTGGAATCCGTCATGCGCCACGAAAGCCTCTTGCACGGCGTCGAGCTCGTCACCACCCTCGATGGTGCCGACCTCGGCGCCGTCGATCGACACGGCCAATGTCAGACAGCTCAACACCCGCTCACCGTCCACCGTGACCGTGCACGCACCGCACAGGCCGTGATCACAGCCCTTTTTGGTGCCCGTCAGTCCCAGCCGTTCGCGCAGCAGGTCCAGTAGGGTGGACCGGACATCGACGTGCAACTTCGTCGGTGATCCGTTGACCGTCAATTGCAGTGGCGTCATGGTGTGCTCCTCAACAGTGACTCCACCGTGATCGGCAGATCGCGCAGCCGCTTTCCGGTGGCGTGGAAGATGGCGTTGGTGATCGCGGCGGGTACCCCGCAGGTTCCGATCTCGCCGATACCGCGGACGCCGACCGAATTCAGGCCGTAATCCGGGGTGTCGACGAAGCTGATGTCGAAATCCGGGACATCGGCGTGAGTGGGAAGGTAGTACTCGCCGATCAGTTGAGCGGTGCGCGGGTCGTAGGGCACCTGCTCCAGCAACGCCATACCGAGCCCGAAGGTGATCCCGCCCATGATCTGGTTGGTCGCCAGCTTCGGGTTGAGCACCCGCCCGCAGTCCATGACCGCGGTCCATCGCGTGACGGTGGCCCGGCCGATCTCCTCGTCGACCTCGACCTCGCAGAAGTGCGCACCGAAGGATTGCGAGGTCGAACCGGTCTCCTGCGCCCCGTCGGCGGTGACGGTGAAAGACAATGCTTCCGTCAGGCCCGGGGTGTCGCTCAGCAAGTCGCGTAGTTCGGCCGCGGATCGGACTGTCCGGCCGAGCCGCTGCCTCCACTGCTCGGCCGCCATATGCACCGCGGAGCCCACCGTCGCGGTGGTCTGCGAGGCACCACTGTAGGGCGCGTCGGGGAACAACGAGTCACCGGAGTCGAAGCTGACCGCGTCCGGCGGTAGGCCGGTGCCGTCGGCGGCGATCTGCGCCATCACGGTCCGCACCCCGGTACCGATCTCATGGGTGGCGGCGGCGAACCGGACATGGCCGTCGGCGGTGGTGGTGACCCCGCATCCGGCGGGCATCCGGCGGCCCGGGTAGCTGGCGGTGGCCATTCCCCAACCGACCTGGATACCGTTGCGGCGCATGGCGCGTGGTTCACCGAGGCGTTGTGCCCAGCCGAATCGCTGCGCGCCCAGGTGATAACAGTCGAGCAGGTGCTTGCCCGACCAGGGCCGGCCGCTGGGCTGGTCGACCTCGGGATCATTGGCGATCCGCAGCGCCACCGGGTCGGTTCCGGTGGCATAGGCCAACTCGTCCATCGCCACCTCCAGCGCGAACAGGCCCGGCGCCTCACCCGGTCCGCGCATGAAACACGGTGTGGGGCCGTTGATTCGCGCGACGGTGTGCGATACCGCCATCCGCGGTGATCGGTACAGGAACCGCGCCGACAGACCGACCGGCTCACAGAAGTGCGCCACGGTGGAGGTTTCGGTGACGGTGTGCTGTTCGGTGCTCAGCAGCGCACCGTCGCGCCCGGCGACCAGGGAGACCTGCTGCACCGTGCGGGGACGGTGCCCGGTCGAGGTGAACATCTGGTTGCGGGTCAGCACCAGCTTTACCGGACGGTCCACCACCTTGGCGGCAACCGCGCACAGGACCACGTGCATCCACAGGAAGTTCTTCGAGCCGAAGGCCCCGCCGACCAATGGTGACAGGATGTGCACCCGGTCCTCGGGGATGCCGAGATAAGCGGCCAGCGTTCGGCGTTCGCCGGTGATCCAGCGTGTGCTGTCGTGCACGGTGAGCGCATCATCGTCCCAGTGCGCAATGGTCGCGGCCAGTTCGATCGGATAGTGCGCATTGACCGGCGTCGTGAACCGGCTCGCGACCTTGATTCCCGCCGGCTCGTCATCGGCTCCCCTGCGGTCCTGTAACCGCTCGTCGGCGAGTTTGACGAAGTGGTCCGGGCGGTACCAGCCATGCCGGATCTGACCGTCCTTCGCATCGGGCGACACCGGCTCGGACATCACTTGTTCGGCACTCAGCTGGGCCGGTGCTTCGGTGTACTCGAATCTCATGAGCGCGGCGGCCGCGGTGGCTTCTTCGAGGCTCCCGGCCACCACCACCGCCAGGTGCTGGCCGACATGCTGCACCGTCAGGTCCGACAGCGGTGGGCGCCGTTCCATGGGCAGGTCCCAGGTCAGGTCGACCGGAAGGACGTGCAGTGTCGGGCAGTTCAGCGGGTTGAGCACGTGCAGCACACCGGGTGCCGCCGCAGCGCGGGCGGCGGCGGCCGCCATCGACTCGGCGGTGACGGCACCGTGGGCGATATCGCTTTGCACCAGCACCGCGTACGCGAGGCCAGACACCGCGACGTCTGCCGTGTAACGTGCTGCGCCGGTGACTTTTTCGCGGGCTTCGACACGGTCGACGGGCAGCCCGATCTGTGCACTCACGCGTCGATCGGGTTGCGTCGTGGCACGATCAGCGGGTCGCTCGTGGTCAACGGGAAGTCCGGTAGAGCATCGAGGTGTGTGTCGAAGGCAGCGGCCAGCACGTTGCGTGAATAAGCGCTCACCGATGCCCGGTAGCCGATATCGGCAGGAAACGGCTGGTCGAAGAAGATCAGGAAGTGCCACGGATCGCTGCCGGTGTTCTCGATGTGATGTGGGTAGGCCCGCGGGATGAAGTACAGATCACCGGCGGTCAGATTCCAGGTGTCCAGCGTGCCATCGGGATTCATGATCGTCATGCGAGCGTCGCCGTGCTGCACATAGCCCATCTCGGCGGTGACCGGATGCCAGTGCGGCTCGCGCATACCGTCCTCGGCGATGCGCAGCGAGTACATCGAGATGTCCTTCAGCGCCGGCCAGAACTGGTCGCGGGCGAAGCGCGCGTTGCCATAGGCGTAGGTCAGCCCGGCCGGTTGTCCCTCGATATCGAACCGATGCGGGTCCTTGAAGTACGCGCTCGGCGGGATGTCGGGATCACCGGCGCGCCCGGCGAGTTTGCGGTCTTCGGTGCCGCGCCGGATGGTGGACAGATCCGCGGCCGGCAGATCGTAGGTGTTGCCCAGCACTGCATCGGTGAAAGCGCCCATGGTGGCTCCGAATCCGAAGTCCTCGGGACGCTCGTGACGGAAAGCGATGATGAACTCGGCCGGCTGCTCCCCGATGTTCTCGATGTGATGCAGTGCGCCCGAGTCGATGTGGAACATCTGCCCGGCCGTCACGACGAAGCTGGAGAACCGGCTGCCGTTGTCCAGGACCGACACCAGCGCCGTGCCCGCCACGCAGTAGGTCAGCTCGTTGGCATTGGCGTGCCAGTGCGGGGTACGCATGGCACCCGGATTGAGCACCAGGCGCTTGATGGACAGCCGGCGCAGGATTCCGAAGTTGTCGGCCGTCACCCGCTGTATTGAACCGAACTCACTGAACTCGGCGTCCTCGCTGTCGAGCAGGGAGATCCGGTGTGCGCTGCGCGGCGGTGCGGTGGTCATGGCATGTCCTCCTCTGGTGTCTCGGTGTGCTCAGCTTCGTCGTCGGCGGTGTCGATGTCGTCGCTGCTGGCGGCCAATCGCGAGGAGGGGATCACGCACACCGGGTTACCGGTTAACCCCCAAATCGGCTCCGCGGACTGCCGTCGAGCGATACCGGGTGCGACAATGTCGCCGCGCCGAAGTGTTCGGCGGCGGAAGGACGGCATGAGCGATCTGCGAGTGGTCATCGCCGACGACGATGTGCTGCTGCGCGAGGGGCTGGCCAGCCTGCTGCAGCGGGAGGGTTTCGATGTCGCCGGGCAGGCCGGTGATGCCTCCGAATTGTTACGCCTCGTCGAGGATCACGATCCGCAACTCGTACTGGTCGACATCCGGATGCCGCCCGACCACAACGCCGAGGGACTGGACGCCGCCCGCGCGATCCGGGAGCGCTCCCCCGACACCGCCATCCTGGTGCTGTCGGCGCACGTCGACGTCGATCACGCCATGGAACTGCTCGCCGGTGGCCGCAGCATCGGTTATCTGCTCAAGAGCCGGGTGACCGATGTCTCCGACTTCGTCGACACGTTGCGCCGCATCGCCCACGGTGCCTCGGTGGTCGATCCGGCACTGGTTGCCGAGCTGGTGTCGGCACGGCGCCGCGATGACCCGTTGGCAGCGTTGAGCGCCCGCGAACGTGAGGTGCTGACCCTGATGGCCGAGGGGCTGTCCAATGCCGGCATCGGACGCCGGCTGTGGGTGACCGAGGGCACCGTCGAGAAACACGTGCGCAGCATCCTGACCAAACTGGACCTGCCGGAGACCGGCGACGACCACCGTCGCGTACGCGCGGTCATCATGTATCTCGAATCGCGCTAGCCGTTCAGCAGATCCCGGATCCGGTCCGGGGACAACGTCAGCTTCGGCAGGAATCCCAGGGCCGGGCTCGCCACGATCAGGTCGGCGAAGTCCTGCTCGTCATGGGTGGAGGTGAGGATCACCGCCACCCCGGTCAGCTGGTCGGCCACGTCGAACCCGCTGTCGGCGCCCAGGTCGACGTCCACCAGGGCGATATCGGGCTGCAGTTGCGCCGACAGCCGCAGCGCTTCTTCCGCATCGGCTGCGGTGCCGACGACTTCGAAACCACCGCGCTCCAGCATGCTGCGCGCGGCAGCACGGAACGCGGCGCTGTCGTCGACGATCAGGCAGCGTGCGGTACACATGACTCCACCATGTCAGGCCGCGCGGGCGATGACATTCCCGTTAACGGGAATCTTCGCCTCCGTCACCTCCGCTGGGTTTGCCGACCTCATACGATCATCCGCGTGAACTGGCGAACTCTGCCGAATCGGGCGCTGGCTCAGATGGTGCGCCCCACAGCGCGGCCACTGGGTGTGGGCATCGTCGTCGCGGCCGGCTTCCTGGCCCTGGAGTACGGGCTGGTGTCGGCACTGCGACTGGTCGCACCCGAGAACGCCTTCGGTGCGCTGCTGTTGCTGGGAGTGCTGGTGATCTCGGCCGGTTGGGACTTCCCGTTGGCCTTGGCGACCTCACTGGCCAGCGCCGGGGTCTACGTCTATCTGCACCTGGAGGGCCGCGACTCGCTCGCGCCGGCCTTGGCCGTCTTCCTGACGCTGGCGCTGCTGACCAATGTGCTCGTCGGACAGGCACGACTGCGGGCCGCGGAGGCCGAACAGCGACGGTCACAGGCCGATCAGTTGGCCGGCCAGCAGGCCGCGCTGCGCCGGGTCGCCACTCTGGTGGCCCGTTCGGCCGAGCTCGCCGAGGTGTATGCGGTGGCGGTCCGCGAACTGGCACACAGTCTGGATGTGGATCATGTGACGCTGGTGCGCTTCGACTCCGATGACAGCTGCGTGGTGGTCGCGGCCTACGATCTGGCGCACGTGTCGGGAATCGCGGTGGGTGAACGTTTCTCGTTGACGGGCGACAATCTCAGCGCCCGGATCCGGGCCGCCGGGGCGCCGGCCCGTATCGACGACTACGCCGACGCCGAGGGGCCGATCGCCGAGCGTCTGCGCGATCTTCGGGTGCGCTCGGGTGCGGGGGCGCCGTTGATCGTGGACGGCGCGGTTAGGGGTGCGTTGATCGTCGGATCGCGTGCCGCCGAGGCCATCTCACCGCAGTGCGAGGACCATATCGGGGATTTTGCGGATCTGGTGTCCACCGCGATCGCCAATGTCGAGACCCGGGCGGCGCTGACCGCTTCGCGCGCGCGGTTGGTCGCCGCCAGCGATGAGGCGCGTCGCGGATTCGAGCGGGATCTGCATGACGGGGCACAGCAGCGGATCGTGTCGCTGAGTCTGGAGTTGCGCGCCGTGGAGGCCTCGGCCGACGAGCCGCTGCGGACGGAGTTGTCGCGGGTGGTCGACGGGCTCGCGGAGTTGCACACCGACCTGCAAGAGCTGTCTCGGGGGATGCACCCGGCGGTGCTGTCCCGCGGCGGGCTGCGGCCGGCGCTGCGGGCGCTGGCCCGCCGCTCCCCCGTACCGGTGGAGTTGGACATCCGGGTCGACGGGCGGCTACCCGAATCGGTGGAGGTCGCCGCCTACTACGTGGTGGCGGAGGCGCTGACCAATGCCGCCAAGTACGCCGATGCCGACGTGGTGACGGTGTGTGCCGCCGTCGACGGAGATGTTCTGAAGTTGTCGGTGTCCGACGACGGGGTCGGCGGCGCGGTCGCCGGCGGTGGCTCGGGCCTGGTGGGGTTACGCGACCGCGTGGAGGCGCTGTCGGGCCAATTCGGGGTGAGCAGCGCGCCGGGTGAGGGCACCACCGTCACCGCGACCATCCCGGCGGTCAGCGGCTGAACGGCAGCACCCGGCACGGCACCGGCGCGGCCGTTTCGCGTGCCAGCTGTCCCAGGTAGGACGGGTGGCGACGCTGCGCCTCGCGCAGGGCGCGCAGGTTGCGCTGGGCGCGACGCGGGGTGAGCTCGACGACATTGCTATCGCTGATCGATGTCGCGGCCATGATGTCCTCCTTGAGCCGGCATTCAAACCGTCATCGTCCACATTGGGCTGCGAACCGATGAGGGACCTCAACGAAACCCGTGAACTTCGTGAGAATGCCCACCTGGAAGAACCGGCAAACGGAGCCGGCTATTTCTTGACCGCGATGTTATGACCGCCCGGGTCGACTAGAAGTCCCAGTCCTCATCCTCGGTGACGACGGCCTTGCCGATCACGTAGCTCGACCCCGAGCCGGAGAAGAAGTCATGGTTCTCGTCGGCGTTGGGGCTCAGCGCGGACAGGATCGCGGGGTTGACGTCGGTCTCGTCCTTGGGGAACAGCGCCTCGTAGCCCAGGTTCATCAGCGCCTTGTTGGCGTTGTAGCGCAGGAACTTCTTGACGTCCTCGGTGAGGCCGACGCCGTCATAGAGGTCCTGGGTGTACTCGACCTCGTTGTCGTAGAGCTCGAAGAGCAGCTCGTAGGTGTAGTCCTTGAGCTCGGTGCGCTTGGCGTCGTCGACGAGCGCCAGGCCGCGCTGATACTTGTAGCCGATGTAGTACCCGTGCACGGCCTCGTCGCGGATGATCAGCCGGATCATGTCGGCGGTGTTGGTCAGCTTGGCGCGGCTGGACCAGTACATCGGCAGGTAGAAGCCCGAGTAGAACAGGAAGCTCTCCAGCAGGGTGGAGGCCACCTTGCGCTTGAGCGGGTCGTCACCCTTGTAGAAGTCCATCACGATCTGCGCCTTGCGCTGCAGGTTCGGGTTCTCCTCCGACCAGCGGAACGCCTCGTCGATCTCGGCCGTCGAGCACAGCGTGGAGAAGATGTTGCTGTAGCTCTTGGCGTGCACCGACTCCATGAAGGCGATGTTGGTGTAGACGGCTTCCTCGTGCGGGGTGAGCGCGTCCGGGATGAGGCTCACCGCCCCGACGGTGCCCTGGATGGTGTCCAGCAGCGTCAGACCGGTGAACACCCGCATGGTGAGCTGCTTTTCGTGCTCGTTCAGGGTGCCCCAGGACGGGATGTCGTTGGACACCGGCACCTTCTCGGGAAGCCAGAAGTTGCCGGTCAGCCGCTCCCACACCTCGGCGTCCTTGTCGTCTTGCAGACGGTTCCAGTTGATGGCCGAGACGCGGTCGATCAGCTTCATTCCATCGGACACCTTGGACCCCAATTCACCTGGCTTCTTGTGACACTGCAGGGAGTTGTCCCGCAGCAACTCCAACACTACAACTGGTGGAAATAATCACCGCGCTCCACGAGATGTTGTGTTCTGGCGTGTCGCGCTCCACGCCCAGGTCGAGCTCCGCGAGATTGCGGTTATCTTGCGGAAGTTCGAGAGCCGGCGACGATAACGGCAATCTCGCGGCGATTTCGTGTCGGTTGCGCGGATCTAACCGACGGCGTGATCGGGCGCCTGCTGACGTCGCACCGCGTTGTGTACGGGCTGGTCAGGGTCGATCTCGACACCCATCAGTTCGGCGGTGCCGTTCACGGCGCCCATCATGATGGTGGTCATGTGCGCGACGAAATCGTCGGCCGGCATCCGGCGGGTGCCGTCCTCGTTGCCGCCGAGCCACCAGTCGGTGGCCGAGGCCGCGGTACCGAACAACGCGAACGCGGCGAGTTCGAAGACCTCGGGTTGCAAGTTCATGTCCTTGAGCTCACCGCTGACCATCTCGGCGATGGCCAAGGTGATGTCACGCCCGCGGTTGACGGTGGACATGGCCGCCGCCGACTGGTCGGCGAACCGACCCTGCAACAGGAATCGCACCACGTTCGGATGCTGGTCTACCAACTCGACGTAATGCGCCACGGCGCGGCCGATCACCTGACGCGCCGAGTCGGATTCGATGTTGATCGACGGGATGACGGCCGAATACAACATGTCGCGCATGCGCTCGCCGATCTGGGCGAACATGTCCGACTTGTCGGTGAAATGCCGGTAGATCTTCGGTTTCGCGGTGCCGGCCTCTTCGGCGATCTCACGCACGCTGACGTTGGGACCGAGCCGGTCGATGGCGCGGAACGCGGCCTCGACGATCTCGGCGCGCACCTTCTTCCGGTGCTCACGCCACCGCTCGCTACGCGCATCGACCTTCACGCCGGGTTGTCCCGGCAGCGGAATGGAGGGTCTGCGCACCCGTCCACTGTACCGGGCGCGGTCGCTGACCTGCTCGGACAGTCCCGCTCCGCGCGGCGACGCCGCTGAGGTGTCCATTTGCTCGCGCAGCGGGCGGCGAATGACGCGAGTAGCATCGCCATGTCATGCCCAAATTCATCGAGACGAGCGAATGACTGCCCGATACGACGTTGTGATCGCAGGTGGAGGCCCCTCCGGCGCCGCCGCCGCGTGGCAGGCCGCCCAGACCGGCGCCCGCGTGGTGGTGCTGGACAAGGCCGAATTCCCCCGCGCCAAGCCCTGCGGTGACGGTCTGACCGCCCGCGCCGTGAGCTACCTGCAGAAGATGGGCCTGGCCGACGAGGTTGCGACCTATCACCGGGTGAACAAGGTGACGGTGTACAGCCCGAGTGCCTGGGAGCTGTCGTTCCCGCGCCGCCCCGGGATGCCCGACCACGGGCACACGGTGGCCCGTGAGCACCTGGACACCGTGCTGCTCAAGCACGCCGAATCCGCCGGGGCCGAGATCCGCCAGGGCTCCGAGGTGGCCGGTCCGGAATTCGACGCCGACGGCCGCGTCGTCGGCGTGGTGCTCAAGAGCGGTGAGAAGGTGCTCGGCGATGCGGTCATCGCCGCCGACGGCGCTTACTCCCCCATCAAGCGCGCGCTGAAGATCGATTCGGAGTACAACGGCTATTCCGCGATCGCGATCCGCTCGGAGATGCATCTCAACCGACCCGACAACGACAGCCTCGACATATATCTGAAGCTGCTGTTCCAGGGTGATCAGCTGCCCGGCTACGGCTGGGTGTTCCCGATGGGCAACAACGTCTTCAACATCGGCCTGGGCTATGTGAACAGCTACAAGAACTGGCAGGCGATCAACGCCACCCAGTTCCTGGGCGATTTCCTGCGCACCTTGCCCGCCGAGTGGGAAGCCCCGCCGATCGAGGAGCTCAAGAAGAACAAGAGCGTGCGCGCCTGGCGATTGCCGATGGGCTTCACCGCCTGGCCGCCGTGGCGTCCCGGTGTGCTGTTCACCGGCGACTCGCTGGGCGCCGGCAAGCCGGCCTCGGGCGCGGGCATCTCCAAGGCGCTGGAGTCCGGGCTGGCCGCCGGTGAATGCGCGGTCGCCGCGTTGACCAACGGCGGTCCCGACGACTTCACCAACTACGCGCAGCGTATGGAAGCGGCGTGGGGCAAGGAGTACCGCCGCGGTCGCTACATGCACAAGTTGATCGGTTATCCGAAGCTGGCGGACGCGGGCATCAAGCTGATCGACAACGCCGCGTTCCGGGACCGGATGCTCAAGGCGCTCTACAAGAAGGCCCAGGGCCCGCAGCATTCGGTGAAGTAGATGTCGGTGGCCTGGGGTAGACCGAGGCCATGACATCTACGCAGCTGACCGCGTTCATCTGCTACCGCGAACCCGAGCGGGCACAGCGATGGATCTCCGAGGTCCTCGGGTTTCACGTCGTCCGCAGTTTCGCCGACGGCGGGCAGGTGCTGCATGTCGAGATGCGTCGCGGCCGCGCCGTGGTGTGCCTGCAGCACGACGACCGCGGCTACGACATACCGGCGCCCAACGGTGACTGCGTCGGCGCCGGCCTGTATGTGGTCGTCGAGGACGCCGCCGAGGTGGGCAGGATCCACTCCCGTGCCCTGGACGCCGGGACGGCGGTGCTGATCGCACCCGAGACGACCAAATGGGGCAACTTCCGGATCGAGCTGCTCGACCCGGAGGGCCGGCAGTGGTCGGTCGGCACGTATCTGCCGGGGCAGCCCGACGAGCGGTGAGGTCTGCACGTCGGTGGTGCTGGGTAACCTGCGCCACATGGAGCAACGCATCAGTCTGATCACCCTTGGTGTCGACGATCTCGACCGGGCCCGCGCGTTCTATGAGCAGGGCCTGGGCTGGGAGCCCAAGGCGGCTCCCGAGGGTGTGGTCTTCTATCAGCTGCCCGGGATCGCGCTGGCCCTGTTCGGCCGGGCAGATCTGGCCGCGGACGCGCAGCATCCGGTCGACGGCCGGTTCTCCGGCATCACCATCGCGATCAACCAACGCTCCGAGGCCGACGTCGACGCCGTCCTGGAGCAGGCGGCCGCGGCCGGCGCCACCATCCTCAAGCCGGCGCACAAGGTGTTCTGGGGTGGCTACTCGGGGTATTTCGCCGACCTGGACGGCCATGTCTGGGAGGTTGCACTCAACCCGGAGTGGACCATCAATGACGATGGCACGCTGACGATCTGATCTCGGAGCTCGGCTAGCGCTTACCCCGCTTGGCCGGCGGCCGCCCGACCTTCCCGGCGGCGGCGCGGGCGGCCTGTTTGGCCAACGTCTTTTCCCGGGCGGTGCGCTTGGGTACCGGTTCGGCCAGGCCCCGCGAGGAGCTGGATTTGCGACCGCGCACGATGCCGATGAACTCCTGAACCCGGTCGGACTGCTCGCCGTCGGGAAATGCCAATGCCACCGCACAGGTGGGTGCGCCGACGATCGGGCGGTAGCTGAGATCCTTGCGGTGGTGCAGCCGCGCCAAGGACTGGGGCACGATCAGCAACCCCACCCCGGCGGCGACGAGTTCGATTGCGTCCCTGGTGGTATCGGGCCGGTGTTGCACCGGCACACCGGCCGTCCAGTCGACGACGTCGTCCAGCGGAGCCAGCATCGGCTCCTCGGCGAGATCCGCGCCGGCGACCTCGTCGACGGCGGTGAGCAGGTGATCGGCGGGCACCACCACGACGGTCGTCTCCGCGTAGAGCCCGATGACGGCCAGCCCCGTCGCGTCGGTCGGCAGGCGCAGCAGGGCGATGTCGACGGTGCCCGCGCGCACCGCATCCGCGGCGTCGGCAGCCTCGACGGCGGTCAACCGTAACGGCACGTCGGGATGCCGCTGCGCCCAGGTCCGCGCCCATTTCGCCGGCGTCGCGCCGGGGACGTACCCGACGGTGAGCGAGGGCGCAATCACCGCACCAGGCTACCGATACGCTCTATCCATGAGTAGGCCGAACGCGCAGTCCATGAAGCCCGCCACCGCGGCGAAGAAGCTGGACGTGTACCTGCCCGCGACGCCCGCGGAGTTCCAGGGGAACGCGATCACCCGCGCCGAGCTGGCCGCGCTGCAGGAGGATCCGCCGCAGTGGCTCAAGGATCTCCGCAAGAACGGGCCACACCCGAAGAACCTCGTCGCGGCCAAGCTCGGCGTCTCGATCGCCGGGCTGGCGCGCGGCGGCGTCACCGACGCGCTGACCACCGAGCAGATCAACGCACTGTTGGCGGACAAGCCGGACTGGCTGGTCGCCGAGCGAGAGAGCTACCAGAACGTGTTGGCCGAGGAGCGACGCATCAAGGCCCAGCAGTCGGACCGCGCCAAGGACCGCTGAGGGCAACGGTCGTTGAAGGTGACACGCCACAGTTATTCGAAGGTCGCCGCGGGATTACGAAAGTGGCTGCGGCACGATCACGCTAGCGTTGACCGACGATGAATACCTCGACAACGAAGCCATCGATAGGGCCACGGGCGTTCGCCGCGGCGGCCTGCGCACTGATCCTCGCCCTGGGCACGACCGGTTGCGGCAACGACGCAACCGAACCGACGCCCACAACGTCGCCCAGCCAGGAGAAACCGGGTCCCGGTGCCCCGGCAACATCCGTCGTCCCGACTATGTCGCCGCGCCCCTCGAAGGACGCTTCGACACCCGATACCCAGCCCATGATGCCCAACCCCAATGGCGACGGAACCTGGGTGCCATGTGAGGGCACCATCTGCACCAACCCCAACCACGGCGCCGGACCTGACCCCGAAGACAACGGTGGCGCCGAAATGCCCAACCCCGACGGGGACGGCTCCGTCGTGCCATGCGAAGGCACCATCTGCACCAACCCCAACTACGGGGGCGGCGACGACCCGGATGCCGGACCACCGGAGCCCGGACAGACCGAATTCACCGGTCCCGACGACAACTGAGCACGTCGCCGGCGATCCGGCGAAAGTGCTTCTGCCGATGCTCCGACCGGGGCTATCGGTCGAACCTGTCACTGAGGCGATCGAAGAAGCGGTCGACGCGCTGCGCCAGTCGCGTGCCTTTGCCCCACTTCTCCCACGCGTAGATCGCGCCGAACAACGCGATGACGATCCCGAGTACCAGGGCCGTGACGAGGATGACCTCAGCCGTCGTCGACATCGCCGAGCATTCCCGCGGCACCGGGCGTTGTGCGGGTACTCATGTGCTGTCCCGATACGCCGTAGGGCTGACACCCACCCGCTGTTTGAAGGTGGTCGCGAAGTGGCTCGGGGTGGAGAATCCCACCGCCGAGGCGATCTCGGTGATGGTCGCCGAACTCGCCGACAACATCTCCCGAGCTCGCACGATGCGTTGCTCGATCAGATACTGATGTGGCGTCGTGCCGAAAGCCGCCGTGAACGCGGGCAGAAACGCACTCGGGGTCATGTCCACCAGATCGGCCAGCCGATTCAGGTCGATGCGATGATCCAGTTCGGCGAGCAGATAGTCGATGACGATCTGCTGGTCACCGGCCTTCAGGCTGCGATTGGCTTGCACAGGTCGCCGGCGTGCGCGGGGCGCGGCGTACAGATCGGCCAGGTGCATCTGCATCGTCTGGGCCAGCGACTGTCGGAACAGCTGCGCCGCGGCACCGCCCTGGTGCGACTGTCCGGCCAGACGCTCCACCAGACGATGCAGCAACATGTCCCGGTAGCCGACACGCGGTGTGACCTCGCGGCCACCGAAGACCGAGGTGGGAACGGCTATCTCGCAGAAGCCGACGGTCAGTCCCCGGACCAGCGCCGCATACCGCTGCTCGGCGGGAATGGCCCACACGTCGCCGACCCGAGGCAAGCACGAGCCCGACGGTCCACTTTCGAACTCGATCTCCATCGACTCAAGATCCCCACGGCGGTGTACGACGAAGACGTGGTGTGGTTCTTGGAAGCACCAGTCGGTGGGGTCGGTCACCCGCTCGGCGACGAACCGAAAATCCAACCCCTGGAGTTGCAGAGCGCGCGCTGCCACCACGGTGCGGGGGCTGCGATCTCGACGCCCGTCCCAGACGTGCATTCGTTCCTCGTTCTGCGCCATTCGAAAGTTCCCGGTTTCTCGAAGGTACCTGGCGATGAAGTCACGATAGCGTTTCCGCCGCAGGTCACAGGGAGGAACACCCGGCGGTCGCCGGCTCCGATGCCGCTTGACCCGCCGTGACCGGCGCGGATGAACCCACGAAGAACGGAAAATCCCAGCCATGTCTCAGGCGCTGACCCCCGAGATTCGGGCGCTGATCGACGCCGCCAACGCCGGCGACACCGACGCGTTCTTGGCGGCCTTCACACCACACCTGGGACTCGTCGACGACTGGGGACGCAGATTCGACGGCGCAGACGCCATCCGAGGTTGGAGCGATGCCGAGTTCATCGGGCGGAATGTGTCGTTGAACGTCGTTCACTTTTATGCGCTCGACGAGACCGAGGTGGTGGTCATCGCCAATGTCGGCGGCGACGGATTCAACGGCCCCAGCACATTCAGCTTTCGCGTCGCCGACAACAAGGTCACCGAAATGCGGATCACTGCGTAGCGGTGGAAGCCCTTCCCCGCCAGGCAAATCCCGATTCACCCAACCGTACGAGCGGGACTTTCCCTCGGGTACGGAATGGGAATGCCGCCATGTTGATCGCACCACCCCTGGCCCATGTGGCGCCTCGGTCGGTGCAATGCTATGAACCCCGGCGCGGGAACACCTTTCGATTTTGCCCGGCCACTTGCGAAATAGCCCGGCCCACTGGTCGACATCCCGGGATCACCGGCATACGTTGGCGCCCATGACCACACTCACCGGAAAGACAGCCATCGTCGCCGCCGGAGCAAAGAACCTCGGCGGACTCATCAGCCGAAGCCTCGCCGAACGTGGCGCGAATGTCGCTGTGCACTACAACAGTTCGAGCTCGGAAGCCGACGCGGATGCGACGGTGGCAGCCGTCGAGGAGACCGGCGCGCGGGCCATCAAAGTGCAGGGCGACCTCACCGTACCCACCAATGTGGAGCAGCTGTTCGAAGCGGCGATCGACGCCTTCGGCAGCGTCGACATCGCGATCAACACCGTGGGCAAGGTGCTGCGCAAACCCCTCACGGAGACCACCGAGGCCGAATATGACTCGATGTTCGACATCAACGCCAAAGCGGCGTACTTCTTTCTCCAGCAGGCAGGCCGACGGCTCAACGACAACGGGTCGGTGGTCACCATCGTGACCGCGCTGCTCGCCGCGTTCACCGACGGCTACTCCACCTACGCCGGAGCCAAGAGTCCCGTCGAGCACTTCACGCGCGCGGCCGCGAAGGAGTTCTCGCACCGGGACATCAACGTCAACAACGTCGCCCCGGGACCGATGGATACCCCATTCTTCTACGGTCAGGAAACCCCGGAGCGGGTCGAGTTCCACAAGTCCCAGGGGATGGGTGGCCGACTCACCCTCATCGAGGACATCGCCCCGCTGGTGGTGTTCCTGGCAGACGAGGGTCACTGGATCACCGGACAGACCATCTTCGCCAACGGCGGTTACACCACCCGGTGACTCGTGCGCCGGCGGCGTGCCACGAGAACACGGGACGAAAACAGTGGAATTTCCAGTCCAAGCCGGCACCTACTTTGCCACTACCTGATCAAGCACCACAGCGCCCGCAACCGTGCAGGTTGCGGGCGCTGTAGACCCCTCGGGATCAAGCGGTCGCTCGGGTCACTCCTCGTGGGTCGGCTGGTCGCTGTTGTGCAGATACCACAGGCCATCGTCATGCTGGAGGCAATACCAGTACTGGTAGAAATTGTCCTCGCCCACGTTATCGAGGTGCATGTCCGGGCCGTCAGATATGCACGCGCCCTTGGTCGGCCAGCTCCATGGGATTCCCGTCGCGCCGTCGTAGACGATGATGTCGTCGGCCGCAGCAACACCCGCGGTACCCAGCATCAGACCAGCGGCGGTCGCCAACCCCACGATCAGCGTTCTCATTGTCCCTGCCTTCCCGACAGCCGAACTCGCCTCCGGACGGATGACCAGAGGTGTACGCAGCACCGTATCCGAGCCATTCACAGCGAGCTTTCAGAAAATGTCGAGGCTTTCGAGAAACGAAATGCCGCTACCCGGACGACATCCGTGAGATCCGGTACAGCTTGATGTGTGCGGGCCGGGGGATCTGACCGAGAACAAGGCACGCGAATACCCGGTTCCAAGAGGTGAAAAACGAAGCAGGCCAGGGAGTAGTACTTTCCCTGGCCTGCTTCGACTCGCCTAGAACAGCGTCACAACATGCAGCTGACGCAACCCTCCACCTCGGTGCCCTCCAGCGCCATCTGCCGCAACCGGATGTAGTACAGCGTCTTGATCCCCTTGCGCCAGGCGTAGATCTGCGCCTTGTTCACATCGCGGGTGTTGGCGGTGTCCTTGAAGAACAGCGTCAGGCTCAACCCCTGATCCACGTGCTGGGTCGCCGCGGCGTAGGTGTCGATGATCTTTTCGTACCCGATCTCATACGCGTCCTGGTAGTACTCCAGGTTGTCGTTGGTCAGGTACGGCGCCGGGTAGTAGACGCGACCGATCTTGCCTTCCTTGCGGATCTCGATCTTCGATGCCACCGGGTGGATCGAGGACGTCGAGTGGTTGATGTAGCTGATCGAGCCCGTCGGCGGCACGGCCTGCAGGTTCTGGTTGTAGATGCCGTGCGTCTGTACGGATTCCTTGAGCCGCTTCCAGTCGTCCTGGTTCGGGATGCGGATTCCGGCATCGGCGAACAGCTTTCGCACCTTGTCGGTGGCCGGCTCCCACACCTGCTCGGTGTACTTGTCGAAGAACTCGCCCGACTTGTATTTGGACTTCTCGAAGCCACCGAACGCGGTACCCCGTTCGATCGCAATGCGATTCGACGCCCGCAGCGCGTGGTAGAGCACCGTGTAGAAGTAGATGTTGGTGAAGTCCACACCCTCTTGCGAGCCGTAGTGGATCCGCTCGCGGGCCAGGTATCCGTGCAGGTTCATCTGCCCCAGACCGATGGCGTGGGACTCGTTGTTGCCCTGCTCGATCGAGGGCACCGACCAGATGTGGGTCTGATCGCTCACCGCGGTCAGAGCCCGGATCGCGACCTCGATGGTCTGGGCGAAGTCCGGCGAGTCCATCGCCTTGGCGATGTTCAGCGAGCCCAGGTTGCAGGAGATGTCCTTACCCACCTTGGCGTAGGACAGATCGTCGTTGAACTCCGAGGGCGTGGAGACCTGCAGGATCTCCGAGCACAGGTTGGAGTGGGTGATCTTGCCCTCGATCGGGTTGGCCCGGTTCACCGTGTCCTCGTACATGATGTACGGGTAGCCCGACTCGAACTGCAGCTCGGCAAGCGTCTGGAAGAACTCGCGCGCCTTGATCTTGGTCTTGCGGATCCGCGCGTCGTCGACCATCTCGTAGTACTTCTCGGTGACCGAGATGTCGGCGAACGGCACACCGTAGACGCGCTCGACGTCGTACGGCGAGAACAGGTACATGTCCTCGTTCTTCTTGGCCAGCTCGAAGGTGATGTCGGGGATCACCACACCCAGGCTCAGGGTCTTGATGCGGATCTTCTCGTCGGCGTTCTCCCGCTTGGTGTCCAGGAAGCGGTAGATGTCGGGATGATGCGCGTGCAGATACACCGCGCCGGCACCCTGACGCGCGCCGAGCTGGTTGGCGTAGGAGAAGGAATCCTCCAGCAGCTTCATGATCGGGATGACACCCGAGGACTGGTTCTCGATGTTCTTGATGGGTGCGCCGTGCTCGCGGATGTTGGTCAGCAGCAAGGCAACTCCACCGCCACGCTTGGACAGCTGCAGGGCCGAGTTGATGGAGCGCCCGATGGACTCCATGTTGTCCTCGATGCGCAGCAGGAAGCAGGACACCGGCTCGCCGCGCTGCTTCTTGCCCGAGTTCAGGAACGTCGGGGTGGCGGGCTGGAAGCGGCCGTCGATGATCTCGTCGACCAGCTGCTCGGCCAGCGTGGTGTCACCGGCGGCCAGCGTCAGCGCCACCATCACGACGCGATCCTCGAAACGCTCCAGGTAGCGCTTCCCGTCGAAGGTCTTCAGCGTGTAGGAGGTGTAGTACTTGAACGCGCCGAGGAAGGTCGGGAACCGGAACTTCTTGGCATACGCCCGGTCCAGCAGCGTCTTGACGAAGTTGCGGCTGTACTGATCGAGCACCTCACGCTCGTAGTACTCCTTCTCGATCAGGTAATCGAGCTTCTCGTCCTGGCTGTGGAAGAACACCGTGTTCTGATTGACGTGCTGCAGGAAGTACTCGCGGGCGGCCTGCACATCCTTGTCGAACTGGATCTTGCCGTCGGCGTCGTACAGGTTGAGCATCGCGTTGAGCGCGTGATAGTCCGTCTCCCCCGGAAGCGCGTGCGCGCCGGTGGTTACAGGTTCTGCAGCTGTGACGGTTGGTGGCACGTCTGGTCCTTCCAGAAGTCTGCGAGGCCGGCGCGGACGGCGAAGACGTCGTCCGTCGTTCCCATGAGTTCGAATCGGTAGAGGAATGGGACGCCGCACTTGCGGGAGATGACGACCCCCGCATAGCCGAATTCGGCGCCGAAGTTGGTGTTGCCCGCGGCGATGACGCCGCGGATCAACGACCGGTTGTGTTCGTTGTTGAGGAAGGCGATCACCTGCTTGGGAACGTAGCCCCCGCGATCAGGATCAGGACCGTTGGCGTGCCCGCCACCATAGGTGGGGAGCACGAGCACATAGGGCTCGTCGACCTCGATCCGTTCCCTGAGCGGGATGCGGATCGCAGGCAGTTCGAGCTTCTGCACGAACCGATGGGTGTTCTCCGACACGCTGGAGAAGTAGACGAGGCTGCTCATTGTCTGCTCCTCTCGGTCGGTCCTCGGATGGTCTAGGCGGTGACGGCGGATGCTCCGGCCAGGGCCTTGATGCGGTCCGGACGGAACCCGGACCAGTGCTCGTTGCCGGCGACGACGACGGGCGCCTGCAGATAGCCCAGCGCCATGACGTAGTCACGGGCCTCGGCGTCCAGGCTGATGTCGACGACCTCGTACGCGATGCCGGCCTTGTCCAGCGCCTTGTAGGTGGCATTGCACTGCACGCAGGCGGGCTTGGTGTACACGGTGACGGACATTGACACTCCTAGACTCCTGTGTGGCGGGCAACTGCTCGGGTAACGCATTTCACTTCAGTTCAGCGGTCCGCGAGGCCCGGAAATTCCGGTGTTCGGGGCGTGATCTCCGGTGACCGACACCGGGTGGATCAGGCTCCGCCGGGCTCCTCGGGCGTTGGGGCCTCGCGGTCCGTCAGACACTACACCTAGTGTCCGACAAACCGAAGAGATACAAGATGTTCTGAACAACATTCGTGAAATTCCCAGGTCGTAAGCATCTGAGCGTGTCGGCTTCCGGCGTGTCGCACGTCACATTCGAGCGCGTGTCGCACTCTAATCGGCGGGTCCGACAACCGGCGCCTGCGCGGTTCGCCGGCCGGACCATCCGAGCAAAGCCGTCGGCATCCGGCGCGGGGGGCCTCACGTCATCCGCGCCGCGACCGCCGCGTGTCCTTCGAAGCCACCCGAGCCGGCCGCCTCCCGATAGCGCGCGGCAAAGCTGCGGTACCCGTCGGCATCGCCCGCGGCACCGGCCGCCAGGGCCCGCAACCGTAACAGCGTCACGTCCTGCAGGACGAATCCGCGCGCGGCGGCCAACCGGTCGATCGCGGCCCGGGCCGCTGCCAGGTCGCCGTGCCGGTTGCGCTTCAGCAGTGCTTCGACCAGGACCGCGGTCGCCGGTCCGCGCCACACCACCGAGCCGAGGTCGAAAAGGGCGTCCACCACCGCATCGGCCAGGACCGCGGCACCGTCGTAGTCACCGCACAACCAGCGCCGGCGGGCGAACTGGATATCGGCGATGTGCACGATCGAGGCGTTACCGCAGCCGCGCAGCGCGGCCTCCCGGGCGGTGTGCAGGTGGCCGAAGCCGACCTCGCGCTCGGCACCTTTGCGCGCAACCAACACGATGCCGCGGGCCAGATGCGCATGCACCACCGTGAAATCGTCACCGGATCGCTGCGCCACGGCCAGCGATTCGGCCGTGTCCCGCAGCGCCGCGGCACTGGCGCACAACGCGCCGAGTCCGATCTGGGCGTACTTGTGCAGGACGGCCACGGTGTTGATCAGCGGGTCGAGCGCACGGGCGGTGTCGATGGCACGGTCCAGATCGTCCTTCCAACCGGGTTGTCCCAGGCACATACCCGCCACGCCGCGCATCGCGTAGGCCAACGTCAGGGGCGACCCGACGAACGGACTACCGACCGACACCAAGACGGGATCCATCTCGATGACCCGCTGCGCCAACCTGAACACCTCGCGCACCTCACCGGTCTCCCATTTCGCGGCCAGCACCCCGAAGGACACCCCGACTGTCAGTGCCTTGTCATCGATGCGTTCCAGCAGATCCAGCAGTTCGGTCGCCCGCACCGACGCCTCGCGGGGGCGGTCGTGGAATGTCAGCGCCATCACATAACCGGCCATCCCCATCGCCAGCGACCGCCGATCCCGGTGTTCGGCGCACAGTCGGCGCAGATCGTCGAAGGCGGTCTGCGCCTCGGCCAGCCCCGCCCGCCAGGCACTGCCGCACAGCGCCGTGCGCGCCTCGATGAGAGCGGCCGGCCGGTCGGGTTCGTCGGCATCGAGTCGTTCGGCCAGTTCGGCCGCCCGGCGCCAGCTCGCTCGGGCTGCGTCGTTGTCGCGCATGGCCAGCCATGTCCCCGAGCGCATGTGCCAGCAGATGGCCGATCGCAGATCACCGGCGCCTTCGAGATGCGTGGCGATCAACGCGGCGTTCTCGTCGGGCGTACCGGGGCCGTCCCGTTCGATGGCCGTGGCCAGCGATCGGTGCAGCCGGGCGCGATCCGAGCGCAGTTGGGATTCGTAGGCGACAGTCCGGATCAGCGGATGCCGAAACGCGAAGACGTCGGTGCGCTCCGGTACCGGTTCGATCATCTCCGCCGACAGCAACTCGTCGAGGCACACCTGATCGACCAGACCCGCCAGGCGGTCCCTGGCGAACCTGCTGCCGATCACCGCGGCGGCGTTGAGCGCATCCTTGGCCGTCTCCCCGAGCCGGTCGATGCGCGCGCCGATGGTTGCCTGCAACGTGGCCGGTACGCCGGTCACCGTGGCATCGGCGCCGGCGACGTAGCAGCCCGTCGATCCTTGCAACACACCACGTTCGGCGAGGTCCCGCACGATCTCCTCGGCGAAGAACGGGTTGCCGGCAGCCCGGTCGGCGATCGCGCCGGCCACCGTGGCGACCGACGGGTCCGGACCGAGCAGGTAGGCGATCAGCGCGGCGGAGTACGAATCATCCAGCGGGCGAAGCGGTATGGCCGACGCAGCCGCGATCTCGGCCAGCGCACCCCGGTATTCCGGTCGGTAGGTGATCACGGCCAACGATCGCGTACCGCGCAGCTTCGTCAGGAACTCGGTGATGGTCGACTCGCTGGCCTCGTCGATCCAGTGCGCATCCTCGATGACATAGAGAGCCGGTGCCGCATCCGCGCGGGACGCCGTGGTCAGCAGAGCGCTCAAGCGGCGCCGCCGGGCATCGGGATCGATGGCGGGTGCGCGCACGTCCGGTTCACCGATACCCAACAGATCGTCGAGCAGCTGCAGGTCGGCCGGGTCCGCATCGGACAGACGCAGCCGGACCCGGTGGCGTGCGGCCGGCCCGCGCACACTGCCCACCCCGGTCAGGCTGCGGAACAACCGCGCCGCCGCATGAAACGGGACGTCGCGGGCGTGCGCCTCGCAGAAGGTTGCCGCCACACCGAGACCGCGTGCCTCACCGAGCCGCACCGTCTCGGCCACCAGCCGGCTCTTTCCGATACCGGGCGGCCCGATGACACCGATGACTTTGCCGCCGCCCTGCTGTGCCGCGTCCAGGTGCGCGCGCAGCATCTGCATCTCCGCATCGCGACCGACCAGACGCGATGGGCTGCCCCGAGTGCGCGTGGCCGAGATGGACCGCAACCGGCGGGCCGACACCGGCACGTCGCTGTTCTTGATCCGCACGCTCTCGGGGGCACCGACTTCGGCGATCCCCTCCACCAGACGCGCAGTGGACCCGCTGAGCATCACCCCGCCCGGCGGTGCGGCCGCCTCCATCCGTTGCGCCAGCCCGACGTGCGCACCGATGGTGGTGTAACTGCCCGGCCCGGATCCGAGCTCACCGGCGATCACCTGACCCGAGTTCAACCCGACGCGCAGCTGCAGGCCGGTACCGTCACGCCTGCGCATGTCGGCGGCCAGCACCGCCGCCTCGGCCTGCAGATCCAGCGCGGTCAGGCAGGCGCGCAAGGCGTGATCTTCCAACGCGACCGGTGCGCCGAACACCGCCATGATGCCGTCGCCGGTGAAGTCCACCGACCCGCCGTAGCGCCGCACGATATCGCGGGATCGCCGGTACAACTCGCTCATGACCTCGCGCAGGCGTTCGGTGCCCAACACCGAGGCCAGGTCCATCGAGCGCACCACATCGGCGAACACCACGGTCACCTGTTTGAACTCCGGGTGATGCGGCGCAGGTGCCAGCGCGGCACCGCAGGCGTCGCAGAACCGGGCCCGGGCCCGAGGTTCGGTGCCGCACTCCGCGCAGGCCGGGCTCATCGTCGACGTCCAGATCGCCTAGAAACGGCGACGCGGATACCCGCTCTGTGGCCATCGTTGCACGTCAACGCTCCACGCTCAGGAGTCGAGCCGGTGCCTCGACTCTGCTGGCGAGTCTATGCCGCGACGCTGACGGCCGCGCCATTTTTGCCGGCCGAGCCGACGCGGCTCAGCCGATCTCGGCCACCAGCTTGCCGACGACATCGCGCACCGCAGCCACCGTCTCGGCATGCTCGCGCGGGTGCTCGTCGCCGAGCGTCTTCGACGGGATCGACAGCGTGAGATCCTCGACCGCCCGCGGTCCGGCGATGCCCAGCGACTTGCGCGCCTCGTCATGCGCCCACACCCCGCCGTACTGGCCCAGCGCGGTACCGACCACGGCGAACGGCTTGTCCTTGAGCGCGCTGTTGCCCCAGGGGCGAGACAACCAGTCGATGGCGTTCTTGAGCACCCCGGGGATGGACCCGTTGTACTCCGGGGTGACCACCAGTGCGGCATCGGCCGCGCCCGCCGCCTCCCGCAACGCGCGCACCGGCTCGGCGACATCCTCGTTGTCGATGTCCTCGTTGTAGAACGGCAGTTCGCCCAGGCGATCGAATACCCGCAGCGTCACACCTTCGGGCGCGGTTTCGACGGCCAGTTCGGCCAGTTGCCGGTTGATGGAGGCCGCCCGCAAGCTTCCGATGAGCACCAGCACGTTCGTCCCGTTGTCGGACATCATCCACGTTCCCTTTCGTCGTCACTCGATCCTGACACAGCATAACCGGACCGCGGTCCGAATAATTCCGGCTGAGTTAAAGTGCAGGTGTGAGCGCCCCCGAACCGCTGAGCGTGCTCCCGCCCTCGTCCGCAGTCCCGGGCGAGCGCGGCGACGCCGCGCGCAACCGCGCGCTGCTACTCGACGCCGCCCGCCGCCTGATCGCCGACCGCGGCGCGGACGCCGTCTCGATGGACGATGTCGCCACCGCTGCCGGTGTCGGCAAGGGCACCCTGTTCCGCCGTTTCGGCAGCCGCTCGGGCCTGATGATCGTGCTGCTCGACGAGGACGAGATCGCCGAGCAGCAGGCCTTCATGTTCGGCCCTCCCCCACTCGGCCCGGGCGCACCGCCGCTGGACCGTCTGCTGGCCTACGGTCGCAGCCGACTGCGGTTCGTCCACAGCCACCGCGCCCTGCTCTCCGATGCCGCACGCGACGCGCATACCCGGTTCAACGCACCGGCAACCCTGCATCGGGCCCATGTCCGTATGCTGCTCGAAACAGCAGGAACGACAGGCGATCTCGACGCCCAGGCCGATGCACTGCTCGCCCTGCTGGACGCCGACCGGGTGGCCCACGAACTCATCGACCGGCACAAGACGCTCGAAGAACTCGACATCGCGTGGGAGAGCGTGGCCCGCAAGCTCTGCGGCACGTGAGCGCGTGGATCCTGCACGTGGACCTGGACCAGTTCCTGGCCTCGGTCGAACTGGGCCGCCACCCCGAATTGAAGGGGCTGCCGGTCATCGTCGGCGGCAGCGGCGATCCGAACGAACCACGCAAGGTGGTGACCTGTGCGTCGTACGAGGCACGCGAGTTCGGTGTGCACGCCGGCATGCCACTGCGCACCGCGGCCCGCAAATGCCCCGAGGCCACCTTCCTGCCCTCGGACCCCGCCGCCTATGACGCCGCCTCCGAACGGGTGATGGGCCTGCTGCGCGATCTCGGCCATCCGCTGGAGGTATGGGGCTGGGACGAGGCGTATCTCGGTGCCGATGTCGCCGATCCGCTCGCACTGGCCGAGCGGATCCGGACCGTCATCGCCGCCGAGACCGGCCTGGCCTGCTCGGTCGGGATCAGCGACAACAAGCAGCGCGCGAAGGTGGCCACCGGCTTCGGCAAACCCGACGGTGTCTTCGCGCTCACCGCCCAGAACTGGATGACCCTCATGGGTGACCGCCCGGTCGACGCCCTGTGGGGTGTGGGCCCCAAGACCGCCAAGAAGCTTGCCGCACTGGGCATCATGACGGTGGCCGATCTGGCCGCGACCGACGCGTCCACGTTGACGGCCGCCTTCGGACCCAGCACCGGATTACAGCTGCTGCTGTTGGCCAAGGGCGGTGGCGACACCGAGGTCAGTTCCCAGGAATGGGTGCCGCGCTCACGCAGCCACGTCATCACCTTCGCCCAAGACCTCACCGACCGCACCGAAATGGACCGCGCCATCACCGAACTGGCCGCGCGCACCCTTGCCGAGATCAGCGCCGACGGCCGGACCGTCACCCGGGTGGCCGTGACGGTGCGCACCAGCACCTTCTACACCCGCACCAAGATCCGCAAACTGCCCATGCCCGGAAACGATCTCGAGGTGATCACCGACGTGGCCCTGACCCTGCTCGAGGAATTCGAGGTAACCCGACCGGTCCGACTGCTCGGCGTCCGGCTGGAATTGGAGATGCCGTGCTGAGCACCATCGCGGTGCGCGGCTACCGGTCGCTGCGCGAGGTCATCATGCCGCTGGACCGGTTGACCGTCGTCACGGGTGCCAACGGCAGCGGAAAGTCCTCGCTGTACCGGGCTTTGATGCTGCTGTCGGACTGCGGCCGCGGCGAGGTCATCGGTTCACTGGCTCGCGAAGGCGGTCTGCAGTCGGCATTGTGGGCCGGCCCCGAACAGACCGCGGGGGCGCGACGTAGCGGCGCAGTCGAGGGCACCCTGCGGACCCGTCCGGTCTCGCTCGAACTCGGCTTCGCCTCGGTGCCCACGGATCTCGGCTCGGCCGCGGGAGACTTCGGCTACCTGGTGGACCTGGGGCTACCGCAGTACGCGGGGCCCGGTTCCATGTTCGCCCGCGACCCGGAGATCAAACGCGAGGTCGTATTCGCCGGCCCACGGTTGCGCCCGTCGGCCGCCCTGGTGCGCCGCAACGCCGAATACGCCGACGTGGCAGACGAATCCGGGACCGGGTTCACCGAGCTGACCAGGGCGCTGCCGGCCTATCGCAGTGTGCTCGCCGAGTATGCCGGTGCATTGGCCGAACTCGATGCCGTGCGGGACCGGCTGCGCGACTGGCGGTTCTACGACGGCTTCCGCGTCGATGCCGGGGCACCGGCACGCCAACCCCGGGTGGGCACCCGCACCCCGGTGCTGGCCGATGACGGCGCTGACCTCGCGGCCGCCCTGCAGACCATCATCGAGATCGGTCACGACGATCTCGCCCGGGCCATCTCCGATGCCTTCGACGGCGCAACAATCTCGGTCGTCGACAACGACGGGCTGTTCGAGCTACAACTGCGCCAGCAGGGCATGCTGCGGCCGTTGCGGGCCGCCGAGCTGTCCGACGGCACCCTGCGCTTCCTGCTGTGGGCGGCGGCGCTATTGAGTCCCCGGCCCCCGTCGCTGATGGTGCTCAACGAGCCGGAGACGTCCCTGCATCCGGACCTGATACCCGCGCTGTCGGCGATGATCCGCCGTGCCGCGGCCGCCACCCAGGTCGTGGTGGTCACCCATTCGGCGGCCATGCGGGCGCATCTGACCGCCGCCGACGCACTCACCGTCGAACTGGTCAAGCAGTGGGGTGAGACCTGTATCGAAGGTCAGACCATGCTCACCGCCCCGCCGTGGGACTGGGGCAAGCGCTGACGCGCCGGGCACCCGATGCACCGGTGTCGGCGGATACCAGCGCATAACATCGGTGCACATGACCGAGCGACCGGGCGATCCGAACGACTACCCGCACGACGAACCGACGCTGTACTCCGATTACAGCGAGCCGGCCGATCCATATCAGCCGGTCGAAGAACCCCAGCCCTGGTATCAGAAGCCGGCTGCGCTGGTGGGCCTCGGCGCGGTCACCGCGATCGTGCTGGCACTGGCCGGTTACGGCATCTTCAGCGCGGTGTCCTCCGACGACTCGGACGGCGCACCGGTGACCACCACGACGTCGACGACCACCACCACAACGGAGGAATCCGTGGCACCGGGCGCGCCCGTGGCTCCCACCACGGTCACCGAGACGGTGCCGCCGTCGACCACGACCACGACCACCACCACGGCACCGACGACCACCACCACGAGCACCACGACCACGACGACGACGACCACCACGACGGTGCCGCCCAGTACGGTCACCGAGACACAGACCGAGACGCAGACCGTGACCGACTTCGCACCGCCGCCGGGCGGCGAACTGTCCCCGCCCTGATGAACGCCCCGGGTCAGTACACGTCGCGCACGTAGCGCTTCTCGCGCTTGAGCGAGTTCACGTACTCGGTGGCGGCATCGGCGGCCATCCCGCCGTGCGCTGCAACGAGTTGGTGCAATGCCTTGTCGACGTCCTTGGCCATCCGCGTGGCATCGCCACAGACGTAGAAGTGCCCGCCGTCCTCAAGCCAGGCGAACACCTCGGCACCATGCTCCAACATCCTGGTCTGGACGTAGATCTTCTCGGATTGGTCACGCGAGAAGGCCAGATCCAGTCGGGTCAGCAGGCCATTTTCCTGCCAGTCCAGCAATTCGGACTGGTAGGCGAAATCGTGTTCACGGTGCTGATCGCCGAAGAACAACCAGTTGCGCCCGCCGGCTCCACGCTGCTCACGCTCCTGCAGGAACGCCCGGAACGGTGCCACACCGGTTCCCGGGCCCACCATGATCATCGGCGCGGCATCATCGGTCGGGACACGGAACGACTTGTTGGGCTGCAGGAAGATCTTGGCGGTGCCGCCGCGGTCGGCCAGGAAGGTCGAGCAGACGCCGCCGCGGGTGCGGCCGTTGCTCTGGTAGCGCACCGCCGCGACCGTCAGATGGATGCGATCCGGATGTGCCAGCGCGCTCGAGGAGATCGAATAGGCCCGGTGCTGAAGCGGTTTCAGCAGGCCGATGAACTCGTCGAGGCTCAGCAGATCACCGGCGATGCGCAGGACGTCCAGGATGTCCTTGCCGTACAACCAGCGTTCCAGGGTTTCCTTGACCCCGCCGCGCAGCACGTGGGACAACTCCTCGTTGTCGGCACGCTTCTCCACCTCGCCCAGCAGATCCTTCGACGGCGCGCTGATCTCGTAGCGTCTGGCCAGCAGCTCGCCCAGCGGCCGGTCGTCGACCAGCGTGTCGGGTGAGACGCGGAAATGCTCGGCGATGGCCTCGACGAGCACCGGATCGTTCTCCGGGATGACCGCCAGCGCATCGCCGGCCTCGTACTCGATACCGCTGTCGGCCAAGGCGAATTCGACGTGGCGGATCTCCTTGTCCGAACCGGGCCCGGACAGCAGCCGGTTCACCGCCACCTCGGCGACGAACGGGTTCTTGCGGGTCCAGCCGGACCGGGCGACCGCGCTCGGCGGCGGCGTGCTCGGGGTTCCGCTGGCACCGGATGTCGGCACCAGCGCGGTCAGGGCACCCTGGATCCACTCCGCGGCATGCGCCTCGTACTCGACATCGCAATCGGTGCGCGGGACCACCCGGGTGGCGCCCAATTGCTCCAGCCGGATATCGAACAGCTTGCCGGCCTGACAGAACTCGTCGTAGCTGGTGTCACCGAGGGCCAGCACGCCGTAGGACACACCCTCCAGCCGCGGAGCGGTGGTGCCCGACAACGCTTCCCAGAACAGTTCGGCGTTGTCGGGCATCTCGCCCTCGCCGTAGGTCGACGTCACGATCAGCACATACTTCAGACCCGCGAACTCGTCGAGTTCGATCTCGTCGAGGCCGCTGACCTTGACGTCGAAGCCCTGCAATTTGGCCGCCGCGGCCGCGTCATTGGCCACGCCCTCGGCATTACCGGTCTGGGTGCCGTACAGGATCCGCAGCGCGGGTCGCGATGCGGGAGCGTCGGCGACGGCCGCCGGGGGCGGCGCCACGTTCATGGCCAGTCGCGAGTGCAGACCGGCCAGGAAACCGGACAGCCAGGCGCGCTGATCCTCGTTGAACGGGGCGTCCTGGGGAATGTAGGCGATCTTCACGAGGCACTCTCCAAAGTGGTCAGCGAGGCCACCACGTCCGGCACGGACTGGGCGGCGAACAATTCCTCGAACGAGGGCAGCCGGCCGATCCGCTCGACGTTCTTGGCGCTCTGGAACAGGATCCAGCCGTAGGTGCCCGGACTGTCCATCGACAGCACATTGCGCTGGGACAGCGCGTCCTTGTAGTCGGTGATGCGCTTGTTGGCGATCAAGACCGCGAGGTCCTCGTCGCTGAATCCGTCGATCGCCTCGCGGGCGTAGCGCTGCAACTTCTGGATCAGGAAGAAGTCCTCGGTGAGCACCAGGTTGCGCACGGTCTTGCCGATCGCCGGGTCGCTCACATCGGTCACACCCGGCAGCCGGGTCAGGGCCAGCTGCTGCGCCATGTTGAGCACCGTGTAGGTGTTCAGCAGCGCGTACATCTCCTCGGTGTCGGTGTCCCCGTAGCCGGGCACCGCACCGTCGAGCACCGACTCACCGGCGCGGTAGGACCGCTTGAACTTGGCCACCTGATAGCCCGACAGCGCCGAGGCGAGCTCGTCGAGCAGTTCCTTGCGGGTCTTGGCGGCCAGGATCGCATCGGCGTCCTGGTACTGCAGCAGCGCACGCGGCATCGCATACTTCACGTGCTCGCGCGTGGTCTCCCAATCGGCAAGCAGCGCAGTGGCCTTCGCCGATCCGGTGGCCTCGACGTGCCAGCCCAGCAGCGTCTTGGCGGCGACCTCGTGGAACGGCGCCTCGGTCAGCGGGGCGATCAGCACCGAGTCCGCGCTCACCTTCGCAGCCAGCGCACCGTCGGGGTCGTACTGGTACAGGAAGCCGCCGCTCATACCGTTGGCGACGCCCTTGCCGAACCCGCCGATGTTGAACACCGCACCGTTGGTCATGTACTCGCACAGGAATTCGCCGACACCCTCGACCACCGCGGTGGCGCCGGAATTGCGCACCGCGAACCGGTCGCCGGCCTCACCGGCGACGAACAGCCGCCCACCCGAGGCGCCGAACAACGCGAAGTTGCCGATCAGCACGTTGCCGCCGGGCAGATCCGATCCGCCGCCGGGTGAGCGGACCGCGATGGTGCCGCCGCACTGGCTCTTGCCGACACCGTCGTTGCAGGTGCCGGTGTGGGTCATGGTCATACCGTCGTTGCAGAAGGCGCCGTAGCTCTGGCCGGCCGAACCGTCGGTGGTGATCAGCACGCTGTCGGGCGTGAGGAACCGGCGGCCGCGTTCGTCGACGGTGACCGCCTGGCCCTGCGCCCCTTCGTGATTGAGCATCCGCTCGATATCGATGGCCAGTTGGCCGCCGACGCTCTTGTTGCCATTGGTCAGCGTCACCGGCGCCATCGACACCCCGGCCAGGTTCAGCTGGGCCAGGAACGCGTCATCGACGGCGTAATCCTTCTCCATGTAGATCGGGTCATCCGGGACGAATCCCTCGGCGACGGTCAGCATCGCCTTGAGGTCCAGCCGGCCGATGCTGGACGGGTGGTCCAGCAGGTGCAGCAGGTCGCTGCGACCGCGCGCGTGCCGCAGCGACGGCAGGCCGAGCATCGCCAGGATCTCGCGGACCTCGTGCGAGATGTTGAGCAGGTACTGCGCCAGCGCGCGCGGATCGCCCTCGAAGGCCTCGGAATTGGTGGTCAGACCGGCCGGGCACTTGATGTTGCAGTTCTTGGCCATCACGCACTTGAGCATCATCAGTGCGGTGGTGCCGAACTCGTAGCTGTCGGCGCCCAGCAGTGCGGACTTCACCACATCGCTGGCGGTCTGGTGCGCCCCGGAGGCGCGCAGCACGACCTTCTGCCGGATACCGTTGGCCACCAGTGCCTGATGGACCTCGGCCACGCCGATCTCGGCGGACCGGCCGGCATATTTGAGGCTGGTGACGGCGGCCGCACCGGTGCCGCCGGTGTTGCCGGCGACGTTGATGACATCCGCACCCGCCTTGGCCACACCCGCGGCGATGATGCCGATACCTTCCGAGCTGACCAGCTTGACGATCACCCGGACCCGGGCGGCCTTGCAGTCGTGGATCAGCTGGGCCAGGTCCTCGATCGAATAGGTGTCGTGGTGCGGCGGCGGGGACACCAGCTCGACGCCGGGCGTACCTCCGCGGGCGGCGGCGATCTGCACCGTCACCTTGGGCGCCGGGAGCTGGCCGCCCTCACCGGGTTTGGCACCCTGGCCGATCTTGATCTCCAATTCACGCAGCATCGGATCGGCCAGATATCCGGCCCATACCCCGAACCGGCCGGAGGCGAACTGCTTGATCCGCGAGCCGCGGATGGTGCCGTAGCGGGTGATGTGCTCGCCACCCTCACCGCAGTTGGACAGCCCGCCGACCATGTTGGTGCCGTGCGCGACGGCCTCGTGTGCCGACGCCACCAACGCGCCGTGGCTCATGGCCCCGGACGCCAGCGTGGCGGCGATCTCGTCGGCGGCTTGCACCGAGGACAGCGGGATCGAATCCGGGGCGGTGTGCACCTTGGACAGGTACTGCAGCGCCTCACCGGCGGCGCGCAGCCACAACCGGTCTTCGACGATGTCGTAGTCGACGATCTCGCTACCGAAGCGCTGCCGCAGC
The DNA here is from genome assembly GCF_053589535.1 of Mycobacterium sp. NPDC003323. Taxonomy (NCBI): domain Bacteria; kingdom Bacillati; phylum Actinomycetota; class Actinomycetes; order Mycobacteriales; family Mycobacteriaceae; genus Mycobacterium; species Mycobacterium sp. NPDC003323. Next base: position 389,798 of record NZ_JBSFSB010000001.1, on the reverse strand, counting down.
GATTCGGCCAGTTCGGTCAGCCGGCCCGCGGAATGGGCCAGCTTGAGGGTGAACTCGTCACCGACACGCGAGATGGTCAGCCCGCGCACCAGGTAACCGTTGTTACCCCACAGCGCGAACTGTCCCATCTCGGAACGGAACTCCTCGGCGGTGCGCAGAAAGTTCACGTCGGCCGGGAAGGCCAGCACATCACGCAGCGCCGCGGGGCGCCGGGCCCGCTCGGTGTTCATCGCCATCACGAAATTGCGGTAACCCGGGGTGATGTCGAAGCTGTTGATCGCCCGCGGCGACATCTGTTCGAAGCTGTTGTTGCGGTAGGCCTCGTCGTCCAGACCGAACGCACCCTCCAGCTGATGCAGCGGCAACCGGCGCAGATACAGCGGGTCGGCCATGTCGGGGTTCTCCGGGCGGGCCTCGTCACCGAAGGAGATGGCCTCCTCGGTCATGTCGACGAAACCGCGCACCGCCGTGGTGCCGTAGGAGTGGCCCGCACCCTCGGCGCGTTCCTTGAACAGCCCGAGCAGCGGGACGTCCTTCTCACCGGTGACCGCCAGTGCGCGGCCATGCCACTGCGCCGCGGTCTCGGCCAGGGTCGAGAACCCGACGCCGCCCACCGGCGAGACGACATTGGGGAAATAGCGCCGCAGCACCGGCTCGGCGGTATCCAGGTAGCTCGGCTCGAAGAACTCGCCGCCGATATAGCTCTCGGCGGTGCACAGACCGACGCGGCCCATCGTCTTCATCAACGACTTCTCGGCGGCCTTGGCGAAGTGTTTGAACGCCGCGGCAACATGCTGCTCGTCGGGCCCGAACTTCTCCTCGGCGCGCATCTGGACACCCAGCGGGTACACCGCCGACGCACCGAAGCCCAGCGCGGTCGCGACATGATGCGATGAGCAGATCTGTCCGCTCTCGGCGATCACCGAGACCCGCAACCGCAGTCCCTCCTCGATGAGGCGCTGGTTGATCGCGGAGATCACGATGATGAGCGGTATTGCCGCCAAACCACTTTCGACGTGCCGGTCGGAGATGACGGCGATACCGCCGGTCTCCCTGGCGAACTCCTCGACCTCGTCACAGACCTTGTCGATACCCCGCACCAACGCCTCGGCATTGGCGGCTGCATCCTGCAGATCGATCCGGTAGAACATGCCGAAACGCTCGACCGGGGTGTGCTTCTGGTCGCGGATCCTGAGCATCTCCAGGTGCGTCAGGATCGGCGTCGGCACCACGATCTGCGGCGCGGGCTTGCCACCGCTGTTGGGTTTGGCGCCCAGGGCCACCCGCAGCGTCATCCCGTCGGCCTCGCGGATGCTGTCCAGCGGCGGGTTGGTCACCTGGGCGAAACGCTGGGTGAAGTACCGCGCGATACCGCCCTCGTGATTGGACAACGCGTTGATGGCCGCGCCGTAGCCCATCGCCGAGATCTTTTCCTGACCCGTGGTGAGCATCGGATCCATCAGGAATTTGAAGCTCTCCTGGTTCAGCGAGTAGGCCACATACCGCTGATGCCGCGTCAGGTCACCGTTGTAGCGCGCGGGCGAGAGCTGCCCCTCGGGCGCAACGGCGGGCAGATCGGCCAGGTTGACCCTGGCCTCGCCCAGCATGCGCTCGTAATCATGTTTGGCGGCAAGCTTTTCCAGCGCCTCGACGGTGCTGTACGAGCGGTGCTCACGGTGGTCGTAGTACAGCATGCCGCCGGCCTCGATGCGCCCGCGCTTGATGACCTCGCCGGGCGGGAAGTACACCTGGCCGGCCTCGGACATCACACCGAGGTACTCGGCGGTCTCCACGGTCCGCAGGGGGCGCAGCCCCAGCCGGTCCAGCCGGGCGCCGATATAGGTGCCGTCACCGAAGATCAGGGCGGCCGGACCGTCGTTCTTCTCCTCGTAGAGGCTGAAGAACTCCAGCATGGCCCGCACCTGCGGGGACAGCGTGTCGTCGTTCTCCCAGGCCGGTGGCATCATCGCGACAACCGCGGTGATCAGGTCCAGATCGTCTTCGAGCACCCGACTCTGCAGCGTCTGGTCCAGCCGGCAGCTGTCGGACTGCCCCACCGGGCGTACGATCGCCCGGTTGCGGGCCCGCGCGACGGCGTTGTCGGACAGCCGGTTCTTCTTGTCGGTGTTCAGCTCACCGTTGTGCGCCATCAACCGGAACGGTTGCGCCATGGTGGCATTGGGCACCGTGTTGGTGGAGAAGCGGGTGTGGAAGAACATCGAGTGCACTTCCATCCGCGGGTCGGACAGGTCCCGGAAATACGGGACGACCTCGTTCGAGTTCAGCCGGCCCTTGAGCACCTGGGTGCGGGCGCTGACCGACAGCGGGTACAGGCCCAGCAAGGTCGGTTCGGTGTAGGCGACGGCCTCGATGGCCATCAGGGCGTCGTGGATGCGGCGGTCGAACGCGTCGCCGGCACCGTAGGTGAACACCCATTGGCGGATCGGCAGCTGGTACTTGACGGCGGCCGGTCGGATGGCCGTGTCGTCCACGGGCACATCGCGTTTGACGACGATGTCGAAGCCCTGGGCGCGCAGTGCGCCTTCGATGACGGCCTCGGCCTCGGCGTGGAACGCGGCATCGTTGGGCAGGAAGAAGTTGCCTACCCCGAATTGGCCGAGTTCCAGATCGGCACGCCCGGTCACCTCACGGAAGAAGCGCACCGACAGGTCCAGGTTGACCCCCGCGCCGTCGCCGACGCCCTCGGAGGACATGCCACCGCGGTGCGGCACCGCGCACAGCGCCTCGTGCAACTTGCGGATGACCTCGTGGGTCTGGCGGCCGTCCTTGCGCGTCAGGAACCCGACGCCACAGCTGCTCTTTTCCAGATCCGGATCAAAAAGTCGCGACAACCGGTGATCTCCTCAACGTCGAACCGTCCCAGCGCACCGCGTGGGCCTCTCGACGTTGAGCCGTCCCGCACGAGAGCCTGTCATCGCCAGGCTCCGGCGCGCGCAAATGTCTTAGCCTAACCTAAAACCCCTGGTAGCCGCCGTGGCCCGGGGTGTGATATTTCCAACGCGAAAGTTCAGCGGGCGGCGCGCTGCTTGGGCCGCAACGCCCGGGTGAACAGCACGTTGACCCGGCGCATCGCCACGCTGTAGGGCCACCAGGCGACGCGTTTGAAGGTGTACAACGCTCGGATGTCGGTCGAGGTGTAGATCAGGAAGCGGTTGCGCCGCACGCCGGCCAGGATCTTCTCGGCCGCGCGTTCCGGGGAGATGGCGTGCCCGGCGAACCGGTCCACCCACTTGGCCACCCGGGGATCTTCGCGGTCCACCCCGGCGATCTGCACCGTCTGCACCAGACCCGTCTTCACCGCGCCGGGCACGACGACCGACACGCCGATGCGGTGCCGGGCCAGGTCGAACCGCAACACCTCGCTCAGGCCGCGCAGCCCGTACTTGCTCGCGCTGTAGGCGGCGTGCCAGGGCAGCGCGACGATGCCCGCCGCCGAGGACACGTTGACCAGGTGACCGCCGCGGCCGGCCGCGACCATCGGCGGCACGAACGTCTCGATGACGTGGATGGGTCCCATCAGGTTGACGTCGATCATCGACTTCCAGTGCTCGTGGGTCAGCGTGGACACGGTGCCCCACGCGGAGATCCCGGCGATGTTCATGACGATGTCGAGCGCACCGTGCGCGGTGTGCACGTCGGTGGCGAAGGCCGAGACCGCCTCGAAGTCGGTGATATCAAAAGCACGGTAGGCCCGGACAACTGCGCCCAGCGCCTGGGCGTCGGCGACCGTGGTGGCCAGACCCTCGGCATCGCGATCGGTGAGGAAGAGTTCGGAGCCCTGGGCGGCCAGGTCCAGGGCGAGCGCACGGCCGATACCGCTGGCCGCACCGGTGAGCAGAACCCGTTTTCCGGCGAAGCCGTCAGCGGTAGCCATGGTCCAACACTACCCAGGCGCCGCCCCTGCCGCGTCACTCCTCCCAGGAGGCCGCGCTTCCCCACAGGGCGTTGAGCCAGAGGCGTTCGAGCACCTCGACCGCGCGGGCCGGATCGGTGCCCCGGCCGACGAAGGCGGTGTCGTGCGACAGCGTCCACGCGCTGGTCGCCGTCAGCATCCGGACCAGGGCCGGGATGTCGTCGGAGATCGGCCGGGTGCCCTTGGCCACCTCGTCCTCGACGACGGCGACGATCTTGGCGATGACGGCGTCCTCGAAGTCGTTCATGATGTCGCTGATCTGGGCGTCGCTACTGCGCGCCGACGTGCAGGCGACCATGATCGGGTCGTTGGTGATGAACACCGCCGCGGCGCTGCCGACCATCCGCTTGGCGAAGGCGGCCGGCGATTCGCCGGGATCGCGCGGCGCGAAGTTGTGGGTCAGCTGATCGAGTTCGGCCAGGGCGTCCTTCACGATGAAGGCCAGCACGTCGTACTTGGAATCGAAGTAGAAGTAGAAGCCCGACCGGGCGACCCCGGCGCGTTCGCTGATCATGCTGACCGACAGGTCAGCGAAGGGCTTGGTGCCCAGCAGTTCACGAACGGCGTTGACGATCGCATCGCGCTGCCGGTCACCGCGTGTACGTCGAGTCTCGGACTCGGTATCCGGTGAGGCGCTCATGGCATTAAACCTTGGCACCGCGCCACGCGAGAACAAAACTTGACATGCGTCAAGTGTGACAGACAGGATGAGTTTGCAGAGTGATATCCACCACAGTCCGCCGGCATTCTTCGCAGCGTTCCAGGCAGGAGCTTCTCGATGGCGACCATCAGCACCCCGTCCTATCTGCTCGATCAGGCCAGACGCCGATTCACTCCGACCGTCAACACCATTCCCGGGATGGGGTTGCTGGAACAGCGATTGCTCGAGCACCAGTGGAAACAGAAGACCCTGGCCGAGCCGCCGGCAAACAGCGGCCTCAGGCCCATCCTCGGCGACTCGGGCCTGCCACTGGTCGGCCACATCGTCGAGATGTTCCGCGAGGGCGCTGACTACCCGCTGCACCTGTACAACACCCGCGGACCCATCACCTACGCCGATTCACCGATCCTGAGTTCGATCGTCGCCCTCGGCCCGGACGCCACGCAGACGATCTTCTCCAACCGCAACAAGGACTACTCGCAGAAGGGCTGGCATCCGGTCATCGGTCCGTTCTTCAACCGCGGCCTGATGATGCTCGACTTCGAGGAACACATGTTCCACCGCCGCATCATGCAGGAGGCCTTCACCCGGACCCGGTTGACGAACTACGTCGAGCACATCGACCACGTCGCCACCGCCGTCGTCGCCGACTGGCCCACCAACGACGCCCGCTTCCTGTTCCACCCGGCCATGAAGGAACTCACGCTGGACATCGCCTCGGTGGTGTTCATGGGCCACGAGCACGCGGGTGACGACCGCGAACTGGTCACCAAGGTCAACGACGCCTTCGCCACCACCACCCGCTCGGGCGGGGCGATCCTGCGCTTTGCCGTGCCACCGTTCAAGTGGTGGCAGGGGTTGCGGGCCCGCAAGGTCTTGGAGGACTACTTCGAGGCGCGCATCGAAGAGCGGCGCGACTCCGGCGGCACCGACATGCTCACGGTGCTGTGCCATGCCTGCGACGAGGACGGCAACTCGTTCTCCGACGCCGACATCGTCAACCACATGATCTTCTTGATGATGGCCGCCCACGACACCTCGACGTCGACGGCGACCACCATCGCCTACCACCTGGCCGCACATCCGCAATGGCAGGACCGCTGCCGCGAGGAGTCCGACCGACTCGGCGACGGGCCGCTCGACATCGAGGCACTCGACAAGTTGGAGACCCTCGACCTGGTCATGAACGAGTGCCTGCGGCTGGTGACCCCGCTGCCGTTCAACATGCGCCAGACCGTGCGCGACACCGATCTGCTCGGGTACTACGTGCCGGCCGGCACCAACGTGGTGACCTGGCCGGGGATGAACCACCGGCTGCCCGAACTGTGGACCGATCCGGAGAAATTCGACCCGGACCGCTTCGCCGAACCGCGCAGTGAGCACAAACGCCACCGCTACGCCTTCGCCCCGTTCGGCGGCGGCGCGCACAAGTGCATCGGCATGGTGTTCGGGCAGTTGGAGGTCAAGACGATCGTGCACCGGATGCTGCGCAGGTACCGACTTGAGCTCGTCAAGCCGGGCTACAAACCGCGCTGGGACAACGGCGGCATGCCGGTGCCGATGGACGGCATGCCGATCGTGCTGCGCCCGATCCGTTGACGGCTCGTTCGGCGGCACAGCCGAATTCGTTTGCCAACCCAAACTTGACAGGCGTCAAGTTAGCCGTAGAAGATGGGCGCAGGAGTGACATCGACCACAGGTCTTGTCTGCACGAAGGAGTTCCGTCAATGGCGACCACCATCAGCACGCCGGCTTATCTGCTGGATCAGGCCAAGCGAAAGTTCACCCCGACGCTGAACAACATGCCCGGGATGGGCGCGGTCGAACAGCGGCTGCGCCAGCACGACTTCAAGCAGTTCGTGCTGGCCGAGCCGCCTGCCGGCAGTGGGCTCAAGCCGGTGCTGGGTGACTCGGGCCTACCGATCCTGGGTCACATGATCGAGACCTTCCGGGCCGGCCCCGAGTATCTGCTGGAGGTCTACAAGAAGTTCGGCCCCGTGCACTACGCCTACTCCCCCGCGCTGCCCAGCGTCGCCGCACTCGGCCCGGACGCCACCCAGGCCGTGTTCTCCAACCGCAACAAGGACTTCTCGCAGAAGGGCTGGGATCCGGTCATCGGCCCGTTCTTCAACCGCGGCCTGATGATGCTCGACTTCGACGAGCACATGTTCCACCGCCGGATCATGCAGGAGGCGTTCACGCGTAGCCGGCTGACCGGTTACGTCGAGCACATCGACCGGGTGGCGTCGGCCGTCATCGCCGGCGACTGGGTCGAGAACGATGCCCGCTTCCTGTTCTATCCGGCGGTCAAGGAGCTGACGCTCGACATCGCCTCGGTGGTGTTCATGGGCCACGAGCCCGGCACCGACAAGGAACTGGTCACCAAGGTCAACGACGCCTTCACCATGACCACCCGGGCCGGCGGCGCCATCATCCGCACCGGTGTGCCGCCGTTCAAGTGGTGGCGCGGTCTGCAGGCCCGCAAGGTGCTCGACCAGTACTTCGAGGAGCGGGTCAAGGAGAAGCGCAACTCCGACGGCACGGACATGCTGACGGTGTTGTGCCACACCGCCGACGAGGACGGCAACACCTTCACCGATCAGGACATCACCAACCACATGATTTTCCTGATGATGGCCGCCCACGACACCTCGACCTCGACGCTGACGACGATGGCGTATCACCTGGCGGCCAACCCGGAATGGCAGGAGCGCTGCCGCGAGGAGTCCGAGCGCATCGGCGACGGCCCGCTAGACATCGAGGCCCTCGACAAGCTGGAGACCTATGACCTGGTGATCAACGAGGCGCTGCGCCTGGTCACCCCGCTGCCGTTCAACGTGCGCTCCACGGTGCGCGACACCGATCTGCTGGGCCACTTCATCCCGGCCGGCACCAACGTCGTGACGTGGCCGTCGATCAACCACCACCTGCCCGAGCTGTGGACCGATCCGGAGAAGTTCGACCCGGCCCGCTTCGCCGAGCCGCGCAACGAGCACAAGCGGCACCGCTACGCCTTCGCCCCGTTCGGCGGCGGCGCCCACAAGTGCATCGGCATGGTCTTCGGCCAGCTGGAGATCAAGACCGTCATGCACCGCCTGCTGCGCAAGTACCGCCTTGAGCCGCCGTACCCGGGCTACCAGGCCAAGCTGGATTACGCCGGTATGCCGGTGCCGATGGACGGCATGCCGGTCATCCTGCGCCCGCTGCACTGACCTCCGCGAGCAGACGCAAACTGCCCACTTTCGGCGTGAAAGTGGGCAGTTTTGCGTCTGCTCGCCGGGAGGTGCCCCCAGCTCGCCGGGAAAAGTGTCAGGCCGCCAGCCGGTTGGCACAGGCGATGACGGCCCGCAGCGCCGACTGGTTCGGGCATTCCGACCAGCCGATCGCCCACTCGGTGTGCACACCGTCGGTGCCGCGGATGAACGTCGCGGTCTGCCCGCCGGCCCGCAGCTGGTGAAAGTTCAGCATTTCCAACGCGATTCCGTGTTCGTACAGCATCGCGGTCAGCGCGGCCAGCGGGCCAGCTGCGGTGACCGAGGACACCGCGATGCGTCCGCCGATGGTGATGGTGGCCCGATACGTGGTGCCGCGCCGCGCGCCGATGATGTGCGGACCGCGCCCGTCCTGATCCCAGTGGTCCAGGCTCACCGGTCCGTTCGCGGAACCGAAGGTCGCCGCGACGTCATCCCAGGACATCCCGGCGGCCTGGTCCCGCAGGCCGCGGGGCAGCGGCGCGTCGAAGAAGTCCGCGAAACGGTTGTTCGCGATGTCGGTGGTGATGTGGGAGTTCATGTGCCGGTCTTCTCTGCTCAAAGGGAGCGACCGACGGGTAGTAGCTTCCGACCCACAGCGGGGGGTCGGTCTGGATCAGACCCCGCTGCGGGTACTGGCTACTACGAGAATGCGATGCACGATCGCCGAGGTTAGCCCTCCCGGATGGCGCGCGCAACTTCCTTTTGCCGCCCGCGCCGACGGTCGGCTACTCTAATTGAGAATTTGTTCAATCCATCAAGTCGCAGGATCTCCATGCCGAATCGCCACCCACCCGGAACCGAGCAGCCGCTCTACGAGATCAAGGCCAATCTCTTCAAGGCGCTCGCGCACCCGTCGCGCATCCGGGTGCTGGAGATCCTGTCCGCCGCCGAGGAACCCACCCCGGTCAGCGCGATCCTCGCCCGCAGCGACATCGAGCCGACGCTGCTGTCCCAGCACCTGGCCGTCCTCAAGCGCCATCAAGTGGTCACCGCCGAACGCATCGGCAACGCGGTCTTCTACCGGCTCGCCCATCCGAAGATCTCCGAACTGCTGGTCATCGCGCGCACCTTCCTGGCCGACACCCTCAGCGCCCGCCGCGATCAGCTCGACGCGCTGGCCGCGCTGCCCCCGATCGGCGGCCTCGGTGTCGAGTGACGTCGGGCGGCTGCTGCCGCGGCGCGCCGATTACGCCGAACTCCCCCGCAGCTGGCGCCAGGACCTGCTGGCCGGCATCACCGTCGGCGTGGTGGCGCTGCCGTTGGCGCTGGCGTTCGGCATCAGCTCCGGGGTCGGGGCCGCCGCCGGACTCATCACCGCGGTCATCGCCGGGCTGGTCGCCGCGGTGTTCGGCGGCTCGGATGTGCAGGTGTCCGGCCCGACCGGGGCAATGGCCGTCGTCCTCGCCCCCATCGTCGCCGCCTACGGGCTCGGCAGCGTCGCACTGGTCACGCTGCTGGCCGGGCTGATGGTGCTGGCCATGGGCGCCACCGGCCTGGGCCGCGCGGTCACCTTCATCCCGTGGCCGGTGATCGAGGGGTTCACCCTGGGGATCGCGGCGATCATCTTCCTGCAGCAGGTGCCGGCCGCGCTCAACACCACGGCCCCGGCAGGCACGAGTCCCCTGGTCGCCGCCTGGGCGGTGCTGACCGGCGCGGACTGGTCGGCCGCGCTGCCGGCACTGCTGGTGGTGGGCATCGTGGCGGTCCTGATGGTGGTGCTGCCCCGGCTGCACCGCGGCATCCCGGAATCACTGGCCGCGATCATCGTCGCCGCCGCTGCCGTTGGCGCCCTTGGCCTTTCGGTGGACCGGATCGGGGAACTCCCGGACCACCTGCCCGCGCCGGTGTTGCCGCACGCCGACCCGGCCGCGTTGCGGGCGCTGCTCGGCGCGGCGCTGGCCATCGCCGCGCTGGCCGCCATCGAGTCCCTGCTGTCGGCCCGGGTGGCGGCCACCATGTCACCGACCGGCCCGTACGACCCGGACCGCGAACTCGTCGGGCAGGGTCTGGCGTCGGTGGCCTCGGGCATGTTCGGCGGGATGCCCGCCACTGGGGCCATCGCCCGCACCGCGGTCAACGTCCGCTCCGGGGCCCGCACCCGGGTCGCCGCGATCGTGCACTGCCTGCTGCTGCTCGCGGTGGTCTACTTCGCCAGCGGGCCGGTGGCCACCATCCCGCTGTCCGCGCTGTCGGCGGTGCTGATGGTGACCTCGTTCCGGATGATCTCCACCCGGACCGTCGCCAAGATCCTGCGGGCGAGCCGTTCGGATGCGCTGACCTTCGTGCTCACCGCGACGATCACCATCGTCTTCGACCTGATCGACGCCGTGGTGATCGGCATCCTGGTGGCCGCGTTCTACGCGTTGCGCGCGGTGGCCCGACGCAGCAGCGTCACCCGCGAGAAGCTGCCCGTGCCGTATCGGCCCGGGGACGAGCGCATCGCACTGCTGCGGCTGGACGGTGCGATGTTCTTCGGTGCGGCCGAACGGATCTCCAGCGCGATCGTCGACGCCGACCATCCCGAGGTGTCGGTGGTGATCATCCGGATGTCCCAGCTGGGCATGCTGGACGCGACCGGCGCACACACGCTGGCCCAGATCACCGCCGACCTGGAGGCGCGCGGAGTCACCGTGATCATCAAGGGCGTGCAGCCCGAACACCTGGAGCTGCTCACCACGGTCGGGGCCATCGAGTCGCTGCGCCACGAGAACCACCTGATCGACTCGCTCGACGAGGCGATCGCCCACGCCCGCAGCCACGTCTCCGGTTGACGCGGATCGGCACGGCCCACACCGGTAGGCAAGGATGGGCCCAGTGACCGGGTGGGAGATCGCACTGCTGTTCGTCGCCGGCATCGGTGGCGGGCTGACCGGCAGCATCGCCGGCCTGGCCTCGGTGTCGACCTACCCCGCGCTGCTCATGGTGGGCCTGCCACCGGTGACCGCGAACGTGACCAACACCGTGGCGCTGGTGTTCAACGGCGTCGGATCGGTGCGCGGCTCACTGCCCGAGCTGGCCGGACAGGGCCCGCGGCTGCGTCGGCTGATCCCGATGGGTGCGCTCGGCGGGCTGGCCGGAGCGGTGCTACTGCTGTCCATCCCCGACGACGGCTTCGAGAACGCGGTCCCGGTGCTGCTGGCGGTGGCCTCGGTGGCCATCGCGCTGCCCAAGGGCAGGGACGGGGCACGCCCGCTGTCGCGGCGCCGAAAGATCACCCAGGCGGTGGTGATCGGGCTGATCTGTCTCTACGGCGGATTCTTCGGCGCCGCAGCGGGTTTGCTGATGCTCGCCGTGTTCACCCGCACCGAGATGGTGACCTTCGCCGAGGCGAATGCCACCAAGAACGTGGTGCTCGGGGTCGCCAACGGCGTTGCGGCCGTGGTGTTCACCATCGCCGCCTCGGTGTACTGGCCGGCCGTGGCGGTGATGGGCGCGGGATGCCTGATCGGGGCCCGGCTCGGGCCGATCGTGGTGCGACACGCCCCGGCCACCCCGCTGCGGCTGCTGATCGCCGCCGCCGGACTGACCCTGGCGGTCAAGCTCGGCGTCGACACCTACTCCTGAAACGACTTCGGCGCGTTCACGTCCGCAGCACGGACGTGAACGCGCCGAAGTTCACCGCTTACTTGGGGGCGAACCGCTGACCGGCGTCCAGACGCAGGCACTGCCCGTTGAGCATCGGGTTCTCCACGATCGCCAGCGCCAGCTTCGCGTATTCCTCGGGCTTGCCGAGACGCTTCGGGAAGGCGGCATCCTTGGTGAGCACGCTGGCGAACTCATCCGGGATGCCCTCGGTCAGACCGGTGGCGAACAGGCTCGGCGCGATGGCCAGCGCCCGGATGCCCAGGCTGCCCAGGTCGCGGGCCATGGTCAGGCACATGCCGGCGATGGCGGCCTTGGAGGCGGTGTAGGCCACCTGGCCGATCTGGCCCTCGAAGGCGGCGATGGACGCGGTGTTGATGATGACACCGCGCTCCTCGGCCTCCTCGTCGACCGGGTCGTTCTTGCTCATGTGCCAGGCCGCGAGGCGGCTGACATTGAAGGTGCCGATCAGGTTCAGGTCGATGCTCTTCCGGAACGACTCCAGGTCGTGCGGGCCGTCCTTCTTGACGGTGCGCTCGGCGATCCCGCCACCGGCGGTGGTCACCGCGATGTGCAGCCCGCCCAGATCCTCGACGACCTTGGCCAGCAGCTGTTCGGTGCCCTCGAAGTCGAGAATGTCGACGTCGTGGAAGGATCCGCCGATTTGGTCGGCGACGTCCTTGCCCTTGGACTGCGGACGGTCGAGGATCGCGACAGCGGCGCCCCGCTTGGCCAACGCCTCGGCGGTCGCCCGGCCGAAGCCGGATGCCCCGCCGACAACCACGGCCTTCTTGCCCGAAATCTCCATCTAGCTCCCTTTCCATAAATCGGTCGAAATGTAACGTTACGGCAAGATCGTCACTTTACGGTAAGGCTTTCGGCACGTCGGCTCGGCTAGCGTGGTCTGGTGGTTCGCACATCCCCGGACATCCCTGCAGCGACTCGGATCCTCAGCGGTATCGCCGCAGCCGCGGTGACCCTGGGGCTGAGCGCCCTAGTGGCCGTCCCACTGGGCTCATCCGCCGACGCCCGCAACGCGATCGGGTCGACCGTCATCGACCTGACGCCGGGTCCGGTCAAGGAATGGGCGATCCAGACCTTCGGCACCGCCGACAAGCTGTTCCTGACGGTGATGGTGCTGCTCGTCATCGCCGTGCTGGCCGGTCTCGCCGGGCTGCTGGAGCGCCGCCGGCTGCCGATCGGGTCGGTGATGTTCGCCGCCGCGGCGATCGCCGGCTGCGTCGCGGTGCTGACCCGCGCCGGCGCGGCCCCGGTCGACGTGATCCCCACCGCCGTCGGCGGTCTGGGCGGCATCCTCACCCTGCGGTTCCTGACCTCGGGCCGGTTGACCGACGGCACCGCCCACGAGGCCGCCGAGGCCGATCCGGGACGGCGGCTGTCGCTGGCCGCGCTGGGTCTGCTCGGCTTGGGTGTGCTGGGCGCGGCGGTGGGCTCGGCCTGGTCGCGGCGGGTGCATTCGGTGGCCGGCGACCGGGCGGCGTTCGCCCCGCCGCCGGTGGCCGCACCGGCGGCGCCGGTGCCGCCGGGCGTGCAGCCGACCGGGGTGGACGTGACCCCGTTCGTCACCGACAACGCCGACTTCTACCGCATCGACACCGCGCTGAGCGTGCCGCAGCTGTCCCGGGACGGCTGGCGGCTGCGCATTCACGGCATGGTGGACAGCGAGAAGACATTCAGCTTCGCCGATCTGGAGCAGTTCGAGTTCGTCGAGCAGATGGTGACGCTGGCCTGCGTCTCCAATCCGGTCGGCGGTGACCTGGTCGGCAATGCGGTGTGGGGCGGCTACCGGGTACGCGACCTGCTCGCCGCCGCCGGGGTCTCCGCCGAGGCCGACATGGTGCTCTCGGAGTCCAGTGACGGGTTCACCGCGGGCACCCCGGTCGAGGCGATGACCGACGACCGGGACGCGCTGCTGGCCGTCACCATGAACGGGCAGCCGCTGCCCATCGAACACGGCTACCCGGCCCGGCTGGTGGTGCCCGGCCTGTACGGCTACGTCTCGGCCACCAAGTGGGTGGTGGATCTGGAGTTGACGAGATTCGATCGGGCTCAGGGTTATTGGACGCCGTTGGGTTGGTCCGAGCGCGGCCCGATCAAGACCCAGTCCCGTATCGACGTGCCACGCTCCGGGCAGGACGTGGCGCTCGGGCCGGTCCGGTTCGGCGGGGTGGCCTGGGCGCAGCCCCGCGGGGTGCGCGCGGTGGAGGTGCGCATCGACTCCCCCACCGGCGAAGGTCAGTGGCAGCAGGCCACCCTGGGTGCGGCCTATTCGAACGACACCTGGCGGCTGTGGAGCTTGGACTGGCAGGCCGAAACCTCGGGCCTGCACACCATCACGGTGCGCGCCACCGACAACACCGGGTACGTGCAGACCTCGGACTGGGCCAGCGTCATCCCCGACGGCGCCACCGGCTGGCATTCGGTGGACTTCGCGGTGGGCTGAGGGACTTTCGGCACTAGTTGCGCACCCCTCGGCGGAGCAGGCTGGGGATATGGACGCGACCTTTCCCGATCGGCACACCGTCGAGACGGTGCTGTCGTTGGCGACCCGCGCACCGTCGATCCACAATACGCAGCCCTGGCACTGGCGCGTCCACGCCGACCGACTGGAGTTGCACGCCGACCCCGAACGCGCTCTGCCGCAGACCGATCCGGACTCCCGGGATCTGCTGCTCAGTTGCGGCGCCACGCTGCATCACGCGGTGATCGCGCTGGCCGCGCACGGTTGGCAGGCGCAGGTGCGCCGGCTGCCCGACCCGGATCAGCCCGGATATCTGGCCAGCGTCGGCGTGCGCCGCTGTGCACCGGCCGGCTCGGACGTGCCGCTGGCCGCGGCGATCCCGCGGCGGCGCACCGACCGCCGGGGCTATGGCGCCTGGGCCGTCTCGGATGCCGACATCGCCCTGATGGGGGCGCGGACCGCCCGGGCAGGGGTGATGCTGCGCCAGGCGCAGCGGCTGCCCGAATTGCAGCGGATCGTCACCGAGGCGGTCTGGCGGCACGCCACCGACCGGGAGTATCTGACCGAATTGTCCACCTGGAGTGGGCGTTACGGCTCACTCGCCGGGGTCCCGGCGCACAACACCCCCAAACCCGATCCGGCGGCCCGGATCCCGGCCCGGCTATTCGCCGGCCCGGTGCTGGCGCAACCGGCCGACGGCAGCGGTGAGCACGACGGCGTCGCGGTGCTGGCGCTGGGCACCAAGGACGACAGCGCGCTGTCACGGTTGCGGGCCGGCGAGGCGACCAGCCTGGTGCTGCTCACCGCGACCACCCTGGGGCTGGCCAGCTGCCCGGTCACCGAGCCGCTGGAGATCGCCGAGACCCGGGCCGCGGTGCGCGACGACGTGTTCGGCGACATCGGGTATCCGCAGATGCTGCTGCGGGTGGGCTGGGCGCCGGTCAACGCCGACCCGCTGCCCGCCACACCGCGGCTGCCGTTGTCAGCGGTCGTGGACTGGCCCGCGCAGCTGGGCTGACTGCTCCAGCTTGGACGCGAAAACCGCTGCCTGCGTACGGCGTTGCATGCCCAGTTTGGCCAGCAGCCGGGACACGTAGTTCTTCACCGTCTTCTCGGCGAGGAACATCCGCGCCGCGATCTGGCGGTTGGTCAGCCCGTCGGCCAGCAGGTGCAGCAGGGTTTTCTCCTGCTCGGTGAGCCCGGTCAGCGGGTCGTTCTTCTCCGCGGCCCCGCGCAGGTTGGCCATCAGCGCGGCCGCGGCCCGGGTGTCCAGCAGTGAGCGGCCCGCGCCGACGTCCTTGATGGCCCGGGCCAGTTCGAGGCCCTTGATGTCCTTGATCACGAACCCGCTGGCGCCGGCCAGGATGGCATCGAGCATGGCCTCGTCGGAGGTGAACGACGTCAGCATCAGACAGCGCAGATCGGGCAGGTCCGACAGCAGGTCTCGGCACAGTTCGATGCCGTTGCCGTCGGGCAGCCGGACGTCGAGCACCGCCACATCGGGGCGGGCGGCCGGGATGCGGGCCAGCGCCTCGGCCACCGTGCCGGCCTCGCCGACCACCTCCAGCTCGGGATCGGCGCCGAGCAGATCGATCAGTCCGCGCCGCACGACCTCGTGATCGTCGACCAGGAACACCTTCACCACGGGCATCGCCCCATCATCCCCGGTCCCGGTCACGCGCGGTACTGCGGCCCGGCGTCCTCCCGGAACTCGCGGCCGGTGATCCGCTCGGTGCGGATCCGGATGAAGTGGTCGCGGCGGCCCTGGGCCCACGGCTCGATGAAGGTCCCGGCCACCTCGACCAGATCGTCGATCCCGGAGATGGATTCGGCCTGCCCGACCACCGTGACGCTCCACCCGTTGCGCAGATCGGGATCGAGTTCGTCGGCCTCGAAGGCCACCACCTGATTGGCGGTGGCCGCCTCCAGTTTGGGTCCACCGGCCACCCGGATCACCACATCGTCGCGCCACAACCGGAAGTTGACCGGCTGGATCGCCGGCAGGGCGTCCTCGGTGAACACCAGCCTGCCGACTCTGACCTGCGCCAACCTGTCCAGGCACTGCCTACGGTTGAGTACGTCGAGTTGCTGGCCGTGCGACATGGTCATCACCTTCCTTCCGCGAACTCCGCTCAGTGTGCGCCGCGAAACCCCGACCCAGCAGAGCCGAAGGTCCCTACTTCGCCGTCACCAGCCGCGGCGGTGCGGCTGAGAACCGACCAGTTCCGTGCCGGCGGCGACATCACGGCTGCGGTAGACGATATAGGGCCGGAACAAGTATCCGATCGGGGCACTGAAGACGTGCACCAGCCGGGTGAACGGCCACAGACAGAACAGCACCAGCGCGATGACGACGTGGATGTGGAACTGCAGCGGCGCCTCGACCATCAGATCACCGCGGGGTTGCAGGATCCAGATGGACCGGAACCACGGCGAAACACTCTCCCGGTAGTCGTGATCGGCGCCCGCCGGGGTCGCGCCGAGCAGCGTGCAGGCGAAGCCGGCGATCATCGCGGCCACCAACGCCAGATACATCACCTTGTCGTTGACGGTGGTGGCCATGAACACCGGGCCGCGGGTCCGCCGACGGTAGATCAGCAGCGCGATACCCACCAGCGCGGCGACGCCCGCGATGCCGCCGAGAATGACGGCCTGCAGGTGGTAGGCGTGCTCGCTGATCACCAGGTCCATCCAGGACTCCGGGATCACCAATCCGATCACGTGCCCGATGATCACCACCAGCATGCCGAAGTGGAACAGCGGGCTACCGATCCGCAGCAGTCGTGATTCGTAGAGCTGTGAGGAACGGGTGGTCCAGCCGAACTTGTCATACCGGTACCGCCACCACGTGCCGACGATGACGACCGCCAACGTCACATAGGGCACCACGTCCCAGAAGATCTCCCAACCCGACATGTCAGCCCCCTCCAGCTGCCCGGCGGGGCGGCACGGTCAGTTGAAATGGTTGCAGTCCAACGGTTTCGGCGGGCGGCCCGGTGCTGAGCAGACGATGCACCTGATCCTCGGCGGTGACCGGCAGCGTCGTGCACACCGCCATCACCGCGTGGGCGTACGGCGAACCCGTCTCGTCGAGGGCCTGGCGCAGCGCCTCGATCGGCACCCGGTGCTCGGTGAGCAACGCGCGACCTGCCGCCGGGTCGACGGTGGCGGCGAACTCCAGCACCACCGGCAGGTGATCGGGTGCCTCACCGGCCGGCGGTTGCGCACCCGCGGCCCGGTAGGCCTGGGCAAAGGTCAGCATCTGCATGCCCCGGTTGCGAGTGTCCCCGGCGGTCCAGTAGGTCAGCAGCATGGTGCGGCGCCGACTCAGATCGAAGGTCTGCACGTACTCGGACTGCGCGGTCAGCGCGTCGAGGCTGCGCAACCCGGACAGCGCGGCGCGCAACGGGGACGCATCCGGGTCGCCAAGGTGCTCGATCAATCCCTCGACGCTGTCCAGTCGGGCGGCGTGCCCGTCGTCGGGGTAGGCCAGCAGCAGTGAAGCGGCCTGCCACACCAGACGGTCCCGCAGCATATTGCTGCTGCGGGCAGCATCCTTGCGCCACTTCACGATTTGTCCTTCGGGAAGATACCGGCCGGCACACCACGGCCGTCCCAGTTGAGCAAGTTCACCCGGGACGGCCGGTCGGCGTTGGCGGCCATCCCCTCGGTGGTCTGCCGGTGGTGCAGTGCGTGGAAGGTCTCGACCGCGACCGGCACCGGCCCACCGGAGGCCTCCCCGAACGGACCGGACTCGTACATGCCCGGGCCGCCGTCGAAGTCCAACGAGCAGCCCGGTTCCTCCAGACGTCCTCCGTCGGCACCGTAGGCGGTCGGGATGACGTAGCGGTCTTCGTATTTCGCGATGGCCAGCAGCCGGTACATCTCGTAGATCTGCTCTTCGGTCATCCCGACCGCCGCCGGGATGTGCGGCTGGGTCTCCCGCCCGAGGTTGATGTCGCGCATGTAGGCGCGCATCGCGGCCAGCCGGCGCAACACCCCGTCCACTACCGCGGTGTCACCGGCGGTGAACAGGCCGGCCAGATACTCGATCGGGATGCGCAGTGCCTCCAACGCCCCGAACAGGTTGCCGATGTCCTCACCGTCGTGCCCGTCGCGGCTGACGGCGTCGACCACCGGTGACAGCGGCGGGATGTACCACACCATCGGCACTGTCCGGTATTCCGGATGCAGCGGCAGCGCAACGCCGTAGGTGTGGATCAGTTTATATACCGGGGACCGCTGCGCGGCCTCGATCCATTCGTCGGAGATGCCCTCGGCGCGGGCCCCGGCGATCACCGCCGGGTCGGTCGGGTCCAGCAGGATCTGCCGGTGCGCCTCGTAGAGGTCTTTGTCATCGGGCACCGATGCGGCGGCGAGCACCTTGTCCACGTCGTAGAGCACCAGGCCGAGGTAGCGCAGCCGGCCCACACAGGTCTCCGAACACACCGTCGGCAGGCCGACCTCGATGCGCGGGTAGCACATCGTGCACTTCTCGGCCTTGCCGGTCTTGTGGTTGAAATAGACCTTCTTGTACGGACATCCGGAGACGCACATCCGCCAGCCCCGGCAGCGGTCCTGGTCCACCAGCACGATGCCGTCCTCGGCGCGTTTGTACATCGCGCCGGACGGACACGACGCCACACAGGACGGGTTCAGGCAGTGCTCGCAGATGCGGGGCAGGTAGAACATGAAGGTCTGTTCGAGCTCGAGCTTGATCTGCTCACTGACCTTCTGCAGCACCGGATCTCCCGGCACGATCTCCGGAGAGCCACCGAGATCGTCATCCCAGGCCGCCGACCACGACACCTTCATCGGTTTCCCACTGATCAGGCTGCGCGGCGGGGCGACCGGAATGTGCTCGCCCAGTGGCGCGGTGGTGAGATTCTCGTAGTCGTAGGTCCACGGTTCGTAGTAGTCGTCGATGGACGGCAGTTTCGGGTTGGCGAAGATGCGCAACAGCTTGGCGAAGCGGCCGCCGTCGCGTAGCCGCAGCCGGCCGCGGCGATCCAGTCGCCAGCCGCCGCGCCAGCGTTCCTGATCTTCGTAGGTCCGCGGGTAGCCCTGTCCGGGCCGGGTTTCCACATTGTTGAACCACACGTACTCGGTGCCGGCCCGGTTCGTCCAGGCCTGCTTGCAGGTCACCGAACAGGTATGACAACCGATGCACTTGTCCAGATTCATCACCATCGCCATCTGGGCCATGACCTTCACTGGTACTCCACCTCCTGCGACCGCCGCCGCACCACGGTCACTTCGTCGCGTTGGTTACCGGTCGGGCCCAGATAGTTGAAGGCGAAGGAGTGCTGGGCATACCCGCCGGCCAGGTGGCTGGGTTTGATCAACAGCCGGGTCAGCGAATTGTGGATGCCGCCGCGGGTTCCGGTGGTCTCGGTCAGCGGCACGTCGATGGTGCGCTCCTGGGCGTGGTAGACGAACACCACGCCCTCGGGCATCCGGTGACTGACGATCACGCGGCAGACCAGCACCCCGTTGCGGTTCACCGCCTCGACCCAATCATTGTCGCGGACGGCAATTTTCGTCGCGTCGGCCGGCGACATCCACATCGTCGGACCGCCGCGGGACAGCGAGAGCATGAACAGGTTGTCCTGGTACTCGGAATGGATCGACCATTTCGAGTGTGGTGTAAGGTACCGCACCGTCAACCCCACGCCGTTGGAACCGGGCTCCCCCACCTGCGGTTCACCGAACAGCCGGCCCATGTCCAGCGGCGGCCGGTAGATCGGCAGTTGCTCGCCGAGTTCCTCCAGCCAGTCGTGGTCGACGTAGAAGTGCATCCGTCCGGTCAGGGTGTGAAAAGGCTTGAGTTCCTCGATGTTGACCGTGAACGGCGCGTAGCGCCGCCCGCCGGTTTCGCTGCCCGACCATTCGGCACTGGTGATCACCGGCACCGGCCGGGCCTGCGTGTCGGCGTAGGTGATGCGGCGCTCCTCACTACCGGCGGCAAGGTGCGCCAGTTTCCGGCCGACCCGCTTCTCCAGTTCCAAGAAGCCTTCCACCGCGAGCCGGCCGTTGGAGGTGCCCGACAGCGCCAGAATCACGTCGGCCATCCGCTCGGCCGTGGTGATTGCCGGCCGGCCCTGCGCGGCACCGGAATCCATCACCCCAAACTTTGCGCCGAGTTCGCGCACCTCCTGATCCGGGTGGGTCGTCACGCCCTTGGTGGTCACCCCCAAGGAGTCCACCAGTGGCCCCAGAGTGGCCCACTTCTGCGCGATCGCACCGTAGTCGCGCTGCACCACCGCGATCGGACCCATCGTCCTACCTGGGACCGGCACCTCCCCGGTAACGCGCCAATCATGCTCGGCACCGGACGGATAGGCCATCGCGCCGGGGGTGTCGTGTTGTAGAGTGCCCAACACCACATCGGTGCGCACCCCCAGGTGTTTGGCGGCCAGCGCGCTGAATGTGCGGGCCACCGCGCCGAACGCCTCGAAATCCGAGCGGGTTTCCCACGGCGGGTCGACGGCCGGGCTGAACGCATGCACATAGGGGTGCATATCGGTGCTGGACAGGTCCGCCTTCTCGTACCAGGTCGCGGCGGGCAGCACCACATCGGAGAGCAGCGTCGTCGAGGTCATCCGGAAATCGATGGACATCAGCAGGTCGAGCTTGCCTTCCGGGATGTCCTCGGTCCAGCGGACATCGTTGGGCCGCAATTCATCTGGGGCAGGATCGCCCTGCACATTCGAAGTGGTACCCAGTAGGTGGCGCAAAAAGTACTCGTTGCCTTTACTCGAGGATCCCAGCAGATTGGCCCGCCACACATTGAGTACCCGCGGCCAGTTGGCCGGGTTGTCCGGGTCGGTGACGGCCAGTTTGAGTTCGCCCGAGGCCAGCTGGCCGGCCACATACTCCGGGATGTCCTGGCCTGCGGCGGTGGCCTCGTCGGCCACGTCCAGGCTGGACCGGTCGAACTGCGGGAAGAACGGGCTCCACCCCATCGCGGTCGCCGAGGCCAACACGTCCATGGTGTGCTTTCCGGCGAATCGGCCCCGGCCCACCGGGCTGGCCAGGGTGTCGGCACGGTAGCCGTCATAGCGCCACTGATCGGTGTGGGCGTACCAGTAGGAGGTGCCGGCCATCTGCCGGGGTGGCCGCGACCAGTCGGTGGCCATCGCCATGGTGGCCCACCCGGTGACCGGGCGGCACTTCTCCTGGCCGACGTAGTGGGCCCAGCCGCCGCCGTTTCGTCCCATCGATCCCGTCAGCAGCAGCAGGGCCAGCACGGCCCGATAGGTGGCGTCCCCGTGGAACCACTGGCAGATGCCGGCGCCCATGATGATCATCGATCGGCCGTTGGACTCTTCGGCGTTGCGGGCGAATTCACGGGCGATCCGGATGACCTGTGCCGCCGACACGCCGGTGATGGGTTCCTGCCAGGCCGGGGTATAGGGACGCTCGGCATCCTGGTAGCCGCTGGGCCAGTCACCGGGAAGACCGGGGCGGGCCACCCCGTACTGGGCCAGCATCAGGTCGAACACCGTACACACCAGGAGGTCTCCGACCCGGCGCACCGGTACCCCGCGGGTCATCGTCTCGCCGTGCCCGTCCACGGTGTCGAAGCGCGGCAACCGGATCTCGGCGGTCTCACCGCCCTCGACCGCCACGGTGAGGGCGGGCACCAGGTTTTCCAGGTCCAGGTTCCAGCGACCTGCCCCACTGTCTCCGAACCGGAATCCCAACGAGCCCTGCGGCACCGCGACGCTGTCGCTGACGCTGTCCAGCAGCACCGGTTTGAACGCTGAATTCTCCTGTGCCGCGATGTCTCCGCCGAGGTCGGCGGCGGTCAGATTCTTGCCCGGCACCACGGCATCGCCACGGGCTTCCAGCGTGACCAGGAACGGCAGGTCGGTGAACTTGCGCACGTAGTCTACGAAAAACGGGACACGTTTGTGCACAAAGCATTCCGACAGAATCACATGGCCCATCGCCATCGCCATCGCGCCGTCGGTGCCGGCCGCGCACGGCATCCACTCATCGGCAAATTTCGTGTTGTCGGCGTAGTCGGGGCTGATCGTCACCACTTTCGTTCCGCGGTATCGGACCTCGGCCATCCAGTGCGCGTCCGGTGTCCTGGTGACCGGCACGTTGGACCCCCACATCAGCAGATATGCCGCGTCCCACCAGTCCCCCGATTCCGGGACGTCGGTCTGGTCACCGAACACCTGCGGCGAGGCCACCGGCAGGTCGGCGTACCAGTCGTAGAACGAGGTCATCACCCCGCCGAGCAGTTCCACGAATCGGGACCCGCACGCATGGCTGACCATGGACATCGCCGGGATCGGCGAGAAACCGGCCACCCGGTCCGGGCCATAGGTCTTGATGGTGTGCACGTGTGCGGCCGCGATCATCTCGGTGGCCTCGGCCCAACCAACCCGCACCAGGCCGCCCTTGCCGCGGGCCTGCTGGTAGCCGCGGCGGCGGTCCGGGTCGCCCTGGATGTCGGCCCACGCCAGCACCGGATCCTGCAGGCGCGCCTTGGCCTCCCGGTACATCTCGACGAGCACGCCGCGCGCGTACGGGTATCGGACCCGGGTCGGCGAGTAGGTGTACCAGGAGAACGCGGCCCCGCGCGGGCAGCCGCGCGGCTCGTACTCGGGCCGGTCCGCCCCCACCGACGGGTAGTCGGTCTCCTGGGTCTCCCAGGTGATGATGCCGTCCTTGACGTAGATCTTCCACGAGCACGACCCGGTGCAGTTGACCCCGTGGGTGGACCGCACGATCTTGTCGTGGCTCCACCGGTCCCGGTAGAACACGTCGCCCTCGCGCCCACCGCGGTGGCTGACGGTGCGCAGGTCCGCCGAGAAGGTGCCCGGGGTGAAGAACCGGCCGCTGCGTTCCAGCAGTTCTTCGGCGGCACCTCCGATATGCGGTGTGGTCACGACGGCGCCTCCTTGACGGGTTCGTGGGCGTGCAGGCGCAGAGCCGTGTAGCCGAAGGCGATCAGCGCCGTGACCACCAGCAGGACCAGACCGGTGGAGTAGTCGTTGTCGACGGGGTCATACGTCGTCCCCATCACCAGCGGCGGGAAGTAGCCACCCAAACCTCCTGCGGCGGAGACGATCCCGGTGATAGACCCGACCGATCTGGCCGGTGACCGGCGGGCCACCCAGGCGAAGACGCCGCCGGTGCCGATACCGAGGAACACCGCCAGGGTGACGAATGTCAGCGCGGACCACAGGTCCGGCGGGGGTTGGAGCATCGCGATGCCCGCCAGTACGGCGGTCCCACCGAAGGAGGTGAGCACCACGTATTTCGGCGGTATCCGGTCGGACAGCATGCCGCCCACCGGTCGGGCCAGCACGGCCGCCACCGCGAAGCCCGCGGTGCGGGCGCCCGCATCGACGGCGGAGAACTCGTAGATGGTCTTGATGTAGGTCGGCAGATAGTTGCTGAAGGCGACGAACCCGCCGAACACCACCGCGTAGAGGAACGCCATCTCCCAGGTGACCCGAAGCTTCGCAGCGGCCTTGAGTTTGGGCAGCACCGGGTCGGTGTTCGGGTGGAACGCCGCCGAATCGCGCATGGCCACCAGGCACAGCACCGCGGTCAGCGCCAGCGCCACCGCGATGATCAGGTGAGTGGTGAACAGACCGAACCAGCCCACGAATCGGGGCGTGAAGAACGCCGACAGTGCGGTGCCCACCATGCCCATGCCGAACACCCCGGTGGCGAATCCGCGCCGACTCGGCTCATACCAGTTGTTGGCGAAGGGAATACCGACCGCGAAGACGGTGCCGGCGATGCCGAGGAAGAAGCCGCACACCAACAGCATCGGGTAGGACCCGGCGGCACCGGCCGCCCCGACTGCCAGCACCGGGGGAATGGACGCCAGCGTGACCGCGATGAACATGACCCGACCACCGAAGCGGTCGGTGAGCGATCCGATCACGATGCGCCCCAACGACCCGACCAGGATGGGCGTGGCGACCAACATCGAAGCCTGCGTGCTGGACAGCCGCATATCGCCGGCATAGGTCGTCGACAGTGGCCCGATCATGTTCCAGGCCCAGAAGTTGATCGCCGAAACCCAGGTGGCGAGCACAAGGTTCATCGTTCGAGCAGAGCCGGTGATCGGCTCAACAGCCGCGTACACAGCCACAAGCGAACCATTGATCCGGCCGCACGGCATCTTTTTGAGCAATCTCGTCGTCACCGCACCGATGCGGCGAATACTCTGGCATTCACCGACGACGGCACCGGTGTCGCGATCTCACCAGCCTCGTCTGGCGGGCCGCGTCGGACGGCCACTGGACGCGCGATTACTGAACAGCGCCCAGCAAACTTCCCGGCGGATCGGTCGGCGCACTGACGCTGGTTCAGCGCCCGTTCGGCGGGGCGTCCGGGCTGCTGAGCACGCTTTCCCTCAAGTTCTGTCGGTCCCCGGTGGCAGGCTGGACGAATGTTACTCGCCGAGATCGCGGCCACCTCGACCGCGGTGGGCGCCCTGTCGGCGCGCCTGGCCAAGGTGACCCGGGTGGCCGAGACGCTGTCCGCGCTCGACTCGCCCGCCGAGATCGCGGTGGTGGTGGCGTGGTTGTCCGGGGAGCTCCCGCAGCGCCAGATCGGTGTCGGCTGGGCCGCGCTGCGCATCCTGCCCGAGCCGGCCGACTCCCCCACCCTCACGGTGGGGGCCGTGGACGCCGCGTTCTCGGCGATCAAGGGACTCGCCGGGCGTGGGTCGCAGGCCCAGCGCGCCGATCGGCTGCGCGCGTTGTTCGGTGCCGCCACCGGCGAGGAACAACAGTTCCTGCGGCGACTACTCGGTGGTGAGCTCAGACAGGGCGCGCTGGCCGGGGTGATGGTCGACGCCGTCGCCAAGGCCGCCGCGATACCGGTGGCCGCGGTGCGGCGGGCGGCCATGCTGGCAGGGGATCTGCCGGTGGTCGCGGCCGCCGCGCTCACGGGCGGCGAGTCCGCGCTCGACCAGTTCACCCTGCAGGTGGGCCGGCCGGTGGGGCCGATGCTGGCCCAGACCGCGACCTCGGTGCAGGACGCGCTCGAAAAGCTCGGCGGCACCGCGTTGTTCGAATCCAAGCTGGACGGTGCCCGGGTGCAGGTGCACCGCGCCGGGGACACCGTCTCGATCTACACCCGCAGCTTGGACGATGTCACCGCGCGGCTACCCGAGGTGGTCGCGGCGACGCTCGCGCTACCGGCGACCCAGCTGATCGCGGACGCCGAGGCCATCGCGCTGCGTCCGGACGGCCGGCCGCACCGTTTCCAGGTGACCGCGTCGCGGTTCGGGACCCGCTCCGGCGAGGCGCACCGCGAGCCCTTGTCGGTGTTCTTCTTCGATCTGCTGCACCGCGACGGCGTCGACCTGCTGGACGCACCGATGACCGAGCGGCTCGCGGCGCTCGACGAGGTGGTGCCCGAGTCGCAACGCATGCGTCGGCTGGCGACGGCCGACGCCGTTGCCGCACAGCAGTTCCTGGAGCACACATTGGCCGCCGGGCACGAGGGCGTGATGGCCAAGGACCCCGCTGCCGGCTACGCGGCCGGCCGGCGCGGCGCGGCATGGCTGAAGGTCAAGCCGGTGCACACCCTGGACCTGGTGGTACTGGCCGTGGAGTGGGGTTCGGGGCGGCGCGCCGGAAAGCTGTCCAACATCCACCTCGGCGCCCGCGACCCGGAGACCGGCAGATTCGTCATGCTCGGCAAGACCTTCAAGGGGATGACCGACGAGATGCTGGCCTGGCAGACGGCGCGGTTCACCGAGCTGGCGACCGGTCCGCTCGGCGAGTACGTGGTGCCGGTGCGGCCGGAGCAGGTCGTCGAGATCGCGCTGGACGGTGTGCAGGCCTCGACCCGCTACCCCGCCGGCATGGCGCTGCGCTTCGCGCGGGTGCTGCGCTACCGGGACGACAAGCCCGCCGCACAGGCCGACACGGTGGACACCGTCCGTGAGCTGTTCGAACGCAACGGTTGAGGTGAAAGTCCCAACACCGTCCTGGTGCAATGCAAGGATCGACATATGGGATCACCGACTGCTCCTGGACGCACCGAGGAAACCCGCGGCGACATCACCTATGTCCGCACCGACAAGGATCTGCCGCCGGTAGCGATCATCGACCGCTCACCGATCACCACCAAGCACAAGATCATC
The DNA here is from genome assembly GCF_053589535.1 of Mycobacterium sp. NPDC003323. Taxonomy (NCBI): domain Bacteria; kingdom Bacillati; phylum Actinomycetota; class Actinomycetes; order Mycobacteriales; family Mycobacteriaceae; genus Mycobacterium; species Mycobacterium sp. NPDC003323. The sequence continues at coordinate 363,752 of NZ_JBSFSB010000001.1, read as the reverse complement.
TTCGCGGTGATCGCCGTGCTGGGCGCGGTGGCCTGGGCCATCATCGCGTTCTTCCGCGGTGAGACGGTCAACGCGGTGTGGTTCGTCATCGCCGCCATCTGCACCTACGTGATCGGCTTCCGGTTCTATGCCCGGCTGATCGAGATGAAGATCGTCAAACCGCGCGATGACAACGCCACGCCTGCCGAGATCTTCGAAAACGGCACCGATTACATGCCGACCGACCGGCGGGTGCTGTTCGGTCACCACTTCGCGGCCATCGCCGGGGCGGGTCCGCTGGTCGGCCCGGTGCTGGCCACCCAGATGGGTTTCCTGCCCGGCACCATCTGGATCATCATCGGCGCCCTGGTCGCCGGGTGCGTGCAGGACTACCTGGTGCTGACCATCTCCACCCGCCGGCGCGGCCGCTCGCTGGGCCAGATGGCGCGCGACGAGCTCGGACCGGTCGGTGGTGTGGCCGCGATCGTCGGTGTGCTGGTGATCATGGTGATCCTCTTGGCGGTGCTGGCGCTGGTGGTGGTCAACGCCTTGGCCGAGAGCCCGTGGGGGGTGTTCTCCATCGCGATGACCATCCCGATCGCCATCTTCATGGGCCTGTATCTGCGGTTCCTGCGCCCCGGCCGGGTGTCCGAGGTGTCGCTGATCGGGGTGGCGCTGCTGCTGCTGGCCGTGGTGTCCGGCGGCTGGGTCGCCGAGACCTCATGGGGCGCAGACTGGTTCACCCTGTCGAAGGTGACGCTGTCGTGGTGCATCATCATCTACGGCCTGGCCGCCTCGGTGCTGCCGGTGTGGTTCCTGCTGGCACCGCGCGATTATCTGTCCACGTTCATGAAGGTCGGCACCATCGCGCTGTTGGCGGTCGGCATCCTGCTGGCGCGCCCGTTGATGGAGGCGCCGGCGATCTCGCAGTTCGCCACCCGCGGTGACGGCCCGGTGTTCGCCGGTGCGCTGTTCCCGTTCCTGTTCATCACCATCGCCTGCGGTGCGCTGTCGGGCTTCCACGCGCTGATCTCCTCGGGCACCACGCCCAAGCTGCTGGAGAAGGAAAGCCAGATGCGCCTCATCGGCTACGGCGGCATGCTCACCGAGTCGTTCGTGGCGATCATGGCGCTGATCACCGCGTGCATCCTGAATCAGCATCTGTACTTCGTGATGAACGCCCCGGCCGCCGCGACCGGCGGTACGGCGGAATCGGCGGCCGAGTACGTCAACGGTCTCGGCCTGTCGGGTGCACCGATCACACCGGCCGAGATCGAGGCGGCCGCCGAGGGTGTCGGCGAGGAGTCGATCATCTCGCGCACCGGCGGTGCCCCGACGCTGGCGTTCGGCATGTCCGAGGTGCTGCAGGTGTTCGGCGGGGCGGGCCTCAAGGCCTTCTGGTATCACTTCGCGATCATGTTCGAGGCGTTGTTCATCCTGACCACCGTCGACGCCGGCACCCGGGTGGCCCGGTTCATGCTGTCGGACGGCCTGGGCAATATCGGCGGTCCGATGCGCAAGCTGCGTGACCCGAGCTGGCGGGTCGGCGCCTGGGCGTGCAGTGTGATCGTCGTCGCGGCATGGGGTTCGATCCTGCTGATGGGTGTCACCGATCCACTGGGCGGCATCAACACGCTGTTCCCATTGTTCGGTATCGCCAATCAGCTGTTGGCCGCCATCGCCCTGACGGTCGTCACGGTGGTCGTCATCAAGAAGGGCCACCTGAAATGGGCCTGGATACCCGCGCTGCCGCTGGCCTGGGATCTGGTGGTGACGATGACGGCGTCGTGGCAGAAGATTTTCTCCGCCGACCCCAAAGTCGGCTACTGGAAGCAGCATTCGCAGTATGTGGCGGCCAAGGAGGCCGGTGAGTCGTCGTTCGGCGCGGCCAAGACGCCGGATCAGATCGACGCGGTGATCCGCAATACGTTCATCCAGGGCTCGTTGTCGATCATCTTCGCCGTGCTGGTGCTGGTCGTGGTCGCGGCGGGGGTGATCGTGGTGATCCGCCATCTGCGCGGTGGCGGGATCCCGCTCACCGAGGATGATCCGGTGCCCTCGCGCATCTTCGCACCGTCCGGGTTGATGCTCACCGAGGCCGAGAAGGAGGTGCAGAAGCAGTGGGACGAGTTGGCTCCGTCGTCAGGCAGATCGGTTGGTACTGGTCATCATTGATGGGCGACAATCACTACCGCCGCTATGTCGAGCACCGGGCTCGCACCCATCCGGGTGAGCCGGTGCCCACCGAGCGGGAGTACTGGCGGATGCGGCACGCCGCGACGGAAGCCAACCCGCAGTCCCGCTGCTGCTGACCTATCTCCGGCGAGCGTGCGTGTCTGCACCCCGACACACCGTGTTTCGGCAAGAGTTCACGCACGCTCGCCGCGGGTCAACCCGTCACCCGGTACCGCAACGGCAGGTGCTTGAGTCCGCCGACGAACGTGGTCGCCATGTGCTGCGCTGGTCCGGCGAGTTCGACCGACTCCAGCCGCGGCAGCAGTGCGGAGAAGAAGCTGTTGACCTCTAGGCGGGCCAGCGCGGCGCCCAGGCAGAAGTGCACTCCGTAGCCGAAGGCGATGTGTTTGTTGGGATCTCGGCCGATATCGAAACGGAACGGTTCGTCGAACACGTCTTCGTCGCGGTTGCCGGATACGTAGGACAGCAGCACCGAGTCACCGGCGGGAATTCGGACGCCACGAAGGTTGTAGTCGCGTTGGGCTGTCCGCATGAACTCCTTGACCGGGGTGGTCCAGCGGATCATCTCCTCGACCGCCAGCGGCATCAGTTCCGGGTGGGCACGCAGTCGGGCCAGCTGATCCGGGTGTTCGACGAGCGCGTGCATCCCGCCGGAGATGCTGGCGCTGGACGTGTCATGCCCGGCGGCGGCCAAAATCGCGTAGTACGACACGGTTTCGATATCATCGAGCGGTTTGCCGTCGATGGTCGCGTTGGCGATCGTGGAGGCCAGGTCGTCGGTCGGGTTGGCCCGCCGTGCCGCCGTGAGTTCGGTGAAGTACTGAAACATCTCCAGCAGCGCACCCATGCTCTCTTCCATGCTGCCGCGCTGCATCTCCTCGTCATCGCTGCCGAAGAGTTCCTGGGTCCAGCGCAGCATCCTGGCGAAGTCGGATTCCGGCACCCCGAGCAGGGTCATGATCATGTACAGCGGATAGTTCACCGCCACCTGCTGCACGAAGTCGCATTCGGGCCCCTCGGCGGCCATGGTGTCGACGAACTGCACGGCCAGCAGGTCGGCGCGGTCCTTGAGCGCACGCATCGCCTTGGGCCGGAACCAGTTCGCGCCGATGGCGCGGAAGTCGCGGTGCTGCGGGTCGTCCATGTGGATCAGCGTCTTGATGCCGACGGCGGCTTGCTGCTCGTCGCCCTGTCTGGTGACCAGCACCGGCCGGGGTGAGTTGGTGAAGATGTCGTTGGCGCGCTCGATCTCCATGATGTCGGCGTGTTTGGTGATGGCCCAGAACGGGGCGTAGTCGGGCACGTCGACCCGGGAAACCGGGCCATGCGCGCGCAGATGTGTCAGTGCCGCATGCAATGCGACCTCGTCGGTGTAGGCCTTCGGGTCCGCCAAGACCTTCGCTGCATCGTCCATGGTCGGTGTGCTCACCAGATACTCCTCATGATTCATTACTCACCACACCGAACGCGGCCTGCGCGCGGTGCTCATAGCTCGACCGCGACGCGGTATCGAATTCCAGGAACACCGTGTCGGTGCCGAAACGCCGGCCCACCCACCGCCGGCCACGCGGGCCGAGAAGTCCGATGGGGCCGAGCAGGAACCGGATACCGCCCGGGACGGTGATGTGGGTCTTGGGTTTGTCGAGCGCCTTGACGATCGCCGCGGCGATGGCCTCGGGTTCGACCGGCCGGTTCGACCGGGTTTCCGTGGTCCCGGAGATCAGTTCGGTGCGGGTGAACGGCGGCATCACCACACTCACCTGGATACCGCGGGCCACGAACTCGTCGGCCAGCGCGCTGGACAGGCTGATAACCGCGGATTTTGTTCCGGCATAGACGGTTTGGCCGGGCACCGGCATCAGCCCGGCCAGCGACGCGACGTTGATGATATGGCCGGTGCGGCGCTCGATCATCTCGGGCAGCACCAACTGGCAGCCGGTGACCACACCGTAGAAGTTGACCTCGATCGCCGACCGGATGGCCTGCACGGATTGGTCCAGAAAGCCGCCGATCGGCATCACGCCGGCGTTGTTGATCAGCACGTCGATGGGTCCGCCGGTATCGGCACGGGCCTTGTCCAGGAATGCCGAGAATGATTCCCGGGCGGTGACATCCAGTGGATGGCCGCTGACACCATCGCCCAGCGAGGCCACCGCGGATTTCAGCGCAGCCACATCACGGTCGCCGATGACCACACGTGCCCCGCGGTTGCGCAGCGCCCTGGCGGTCGCATACCCGATGCCCCGGGCCGCGCCGGTGACGACGACGGTCCTGCCGTTGATTCTGTCCGTCATGATTCTCTTTCCGCCAACGTCTTTCGCACGTCATCCAGCACCGCCGCGATGGCGGACTCCGACATCTGGGCCGGGAATCCCGGCAGCACCCGGTCGATCGCGCCCGCGCAGCGCCGGACCAGTGCGTCGGCGACATCGGGTAACTCCGCGACGACGGCGAACGCCGCGAGGACCTCGTCGTCGATCAGGGTGGCCATGGTGTCCCACTCCCCCAGCCGCGACAGCCGGTGCAACTCGGTGTGCAGATCACCCCAGCCGTGCAGCTCGAGCACCTTGCGGTACGCCGGCGTCGACCCGTAGAAAGCCAACTGTTTGCGGTGGGCGGCCGCCGACGCCTCGTACTGTTCGGCGTTCTCACCGGTGACCACGAAAACCGGGCAGGACAGCTCGAACGAATCCCGGGGCCGGCCGGCGGCGTCGAGCCCGGCCTGCAGCGCGGGCGCCGTCACCTCGTCGAGGTAGCGACGGGTGGTGAAGGCGTGTGCGATGACGCCGTCGGCGACCTCACCAGCTGTCCGCGTCATCAGATCGCCCACCGCAGAAATGAAGATCTTGGGTACGCCGTGGGGTTGCGGCTCGGGGGTGAACATCGGCGTCATCAGGGTGTGGGTGTAGAACTCGCCCTCGAAGTTCAGCCGTGTCCCGTCCTGCCACGTCGCCCAGATGGCTTGCACCGCAGCGACGAATTCGCGCATCCGTCGCGCCGGGTGGCTCCACGGCATCCCGTAGCGCCGCTCGATATGCGGCTGCACCTGGGTGCCCAGGCCGAGGATGAAACGCCCCTGCGAGTAGGTGTTCAGGTCCCAGCCGAGATTGGCGATCAGCATCGGATTGCGTGCGAAGGCGACCGCGATGCTGGTCCCCAGCTGAAGGCGGGAGGTGTGCTCGGCGGCGAGCAGCAGCGGCAGGAACGGGTCGTGAGCCAGCTCGCCGGTCCAGCAGCCGTCATACCCCTGCTCTTCGAGTTCCCGGGCCCGCGCGGGCACTGCGGCGAGGTCGCTCGGAATACCACGATCGATGCTCAGCCGGGCGACATTACCCATGCCGGGGACGCTACAGTAAGCAATTCAGTATGGTCAACGAAGCAATGCCGGTTACGCCAGAACAGGACCTGTGAATGACGAACGCCTCCGAGTGGCAGGACACCCTCGACGACCTCGATCGCCGCCGTGCCCACGCGCTGGCGATGGGCGGACCGGACCGCGTCGCCAAGCACCACGCCAAGGGCAAGCTCGATGTGCGGACCCGCATCGACCGGCTGCTGGACGCAGGCACATTCCATGAATTCGGCACGCTGGCCGGCGGTGAGATCGCCGCCGACGGGATCGTCACCGGATCAGGCCTGATCGACGGCGCACCGGTGATGGTCGGCGCCGAGGATTTCACCACCCTGGCCGGCAGCATCGGATCCACCGGCAACGCCAAACGCTACCGCCTCGCCGAACTCGCTGTGCGCGACAAGATTCCGCTGGTGATGCTGTTGGAGGGAGCCGGGTTCCGGCCCACCGGAAGCCATTACGGGCGCACCCCCACCGACCTCATCGCCCAGGCGCAGTGCTCGGGGCGGGTGCCGACGGTGGCGGCCATCCTGGGACCCTCGGCCGGCCACGGCGCGCTGGTGGCCCCGGTCAGCGACTTCCGGATCATGAGCAGCCAGGGCGCCATCTTCACCGCCGGCCCGCCGGTGGTGCGCGAATCAACCGGGGAGGACATCAGCAAGGAGGATCTCGGCGGACCGAAGGTGGCCCTGCACAGCGGGGTCGTGCATAATCACGGCGAAACCGACGAGGCCGTCATCGACGATATCCGCCGCTACCTGTCGTACTTCCCGTCCAGCGCATGGTCCTACCCTGACCCGCTGCCCTTCGACGAAGACGCCGAACCGCGGCCCACCCCGGAGCTACTCGACATCATCTCCCGGGACAACCGCAAGGTATACGACATGCGCGCAGTGCTCGACGTCATCTTCGACAACACCGACTGGTTCGAGGTCCAGCCACAGTTCGGCAAGGCCATCGTCTGCGCGCTCGCGCACCTCGGTGGCCACCCGGTGGCGGTGGTGGCCAATCAGCCCAATGTGCTGGCCGGCTCGATCGACGCCGACGCCGCCGACAAGGCGGCACATTTCATCATGGTGGCCGACTCGTTCCACCTGCCGATCGTGTTCCTGGCCGACAACCCGGGCATGCTGCCGGGGAGCCGGTCCGAGCGTTCCGGAGTGCTCCGCGCCGGAGCCCGGATGTTCGCGGCGCAGACCGCGGCGACGACATTGAAATTGCATGTGACACTACGTAAGGCCTACGGGTTCGGGTCGATGGTGATGTCGCTGTTGGGATTCGACGGTCAGGAGGCGACCTTTGCCTTCCCTGGCGCGACGATGGGCGCGATGAGCGCCGCGGCGCTGTCGAAGGCCTCCCATGCCGAACAGGATCTGTCGGCCAAGCTACGCGAGGCCGAACTGAGCGCGTCCTACCGCTCGGCCGATCACCTCGGCTTCGATGAGCTGATCGACCCGCGCGAGACCCGCGATCAATTGCTCGACGCGCTGCGCCGTGGTCTGCGTGCCCGGCAGGCCGCCGCCGAACCGGTGGCCCGCACCGTCATCCTCCCCTAGTTGCGATTTGTGGAGTCTTACCCGGACTCCTTGCGGCTAAGACTCCACAAATCAACGGGTGAGCGCACATTGGATCTGTGCAATCACCCGCTCGGGGTACTCGGTGAGGTCCAGCCAGGTGAAGCGCAGGACCAGATATCCGGCGAGGATCAGTGCGTTCTGTCGCTTGCGGTCGTTGTTGAAATCGCCGACGTCGCTGTGGAAGGCGAAGCCGTCGGTCTCCAGGATCAGTTTTACATCGGGGAAGGCGTAGTCGACCTTGTACCCGGCGACCCGGTAGTTGACCTTCCAGCCGGTGATGCCCGCCTGGCGCATGAGTTTCGCGAGCAGTCGTTCGGCCGCGGAGCGTGTTCCGTCCTCCGCAGCACGCAGCAATCTGCGTGCGGCCGGTGACCCGTGGCGGCCCTTGTTGTTCAGGTGGGCTTTCCACAGTGCGGGCAGGTCGACGTGGCGCTGCAGCGCAGAGTCCATCAACCTCGCCCCGCCGCCGCGGCGGGCGGCGGCTTCCACGACGGTCAGCGGCAGCGCCGTCACCCGGAGCCCTTCCCGTTCGATCACCTCTGCCGGGTCCAGGTCGCGCCGGCGAAGTCGCGTGCCGCGACGAAACTGCAGGCGACAGTCCCTCGGCACGGTCACCTCCACGACTTCGGGCGCAAACTGCGTGAGGCGTAGCCACCAGGCTGCCGCCATACCGGTGGCCACTGCACGCTCGCCATACGCCCATGTACCAGCCCGAATCCGGGCGCGATCGGTGAACTCGCGATCGTCGGCGAAATACACGCCGCGGAAGCACCGTCGCCACTGGCCGAGCCGCACGCGGTAGTCGACATCGTCCTGGCTCAAGCCGGCTTGTTGAGCGTGAGCGAGCGTGATGACGCCGTCGTGAGCGCGCAGCAGGTCCGAAAGCATACTGAGTTGGACGCTGCACAGCCCCGATCGGTTCCACCCATTGTGATTTGAGGAGTCTTACCCTTAAGGAGTCCGGTTAAGACTCCACAAATCACGCGGTGGTGGCGCGGTATTCGGCGACGATGGGCGCCAGCTCGTCGGGGGTCGCACCGTGCATGATCACCGCGTCGGCACCATAGTCGAACTCCTTGCGGATCCGGTCCACGCATTGGCGTGCCGAACCGGTGGCCGACGGCTCCAGCCATTCGTCGGGGATGAGCGTCGCGATGTGCTCGATCTGCTCGGCTGTGGCCTTGTGGTCGATACCGCCGCCGATGGACTGGACCACCTGGTCATCGCGAAAGCGCTGCAGCACTGCGGGATCCCAGCCGTTGGTGTTGATCAGCAGGTCTCCGTACCCCTGCAGGTAGGTGGCCAACCGGGCCACGGTCTTCTTCAGCCGCAACTCTTCGGGCAGGTGATCGCCGACGGTCGCGAAACACGACCACACCCGCACACTGGCGGGGTCGCGGCCCGCCTGCTCGGCGGCATCCTTCACCGTCTTCACCGCGCGCGCCAGCGTCTCCGGGGTGAAGTAGGTGTGCAGGATGACGTCGTCGAACTCGCGGCCACCGAGTGCGAGGGTCTGCGGGCCGAACGCGACGATGGCCAGCCGGATGTCCTCCCGAAAATCCGGATCCAGGAACAGCAGCTGATACTTGCCGATCGGGCCGTCGTGATTGAAGATCAACTCCCCGTGCCAGAGCCGGCGCATGACCTGCGCGAAATCCTCCATCTGCGCGGTCGTCACCGCCGGCACGCCGAAGGCGCCGTACATCGCGGCGATGCCACGGCCGAGGCCGAGGGTGAATCTGCCGCCCGACAGCCGATGCATGGTCGTCGCCCAGGATCCGGTGATCAACGGGTGCCGGGTGTTGTGATTGGTTGCGGCCGTGGCGATCTGCATCCGGCTGGTGACGGCCAACGCCGCACCGGTCAGCGATGACGCCTCCTTGACATTCCAGCGCTCGGAGATGAAACCGGTGCCGAAGCCCAGTTCTTCACCGCGGCGGGCCTCCTCCATGAGGTTGGCCGGACCTTCACCGCCCGCACCCGCCAGCAGGTAGTAACCGAGTTCGTGCAACACTGCCTCTGTCATGCCCACACCCCTTCCTTGTAGCCACAGTTCCACACCTCGGTGATCCGCCCGTCGACCACCCGGAAGATCTCCATGCTCCCGATCGTGGTTGCCGTCCCGTCCTTCAGCGTCATCGGCGACTGGTACACGATCGCCACATGCTCGCCGTCGTCGCCGGCCACCACCAGGCTCAGGTCGAATCGGATGGTCTCGAACATCGCCCAGTGATCGACGACCCGGGCGACGGCCTGCTCGTGCGTGAGCACCGTGACCTCGCCGACCGCGTGACGGGTGACGGTCTCCCCCAACAGTTCATTGGCCAGTGCGAAATCACGCTCGTTCCAAACCACCAGGTTGTACCGCTCGACCACCTCACGCGCTGTTCTCATGCGTAGACCTCCAGGGCCTCGTTCTCTTCGATGGCCGCGACCGCGCGGTCGATCAGGGTCAGGCAGAGCTGACGCGACCTTTCCGGCACACTGTCCCAGGTCAGCAGCGCGACCACCGGCATGTACAGCAGCAGCGCGGTGGCCAACCGGTAGTCGCGCCACGCCTCGCCGAACGGGTAATCCGGAACCAGCGCCGCGTATTCGGCCACCAACCGTTCGTCCTGTCCACTCCGAACTTCCGTCGGCAGGCCCTGGCCGATCAGATAGGCGATATCGGCGGCACCGGCGCCCCGGACGGTCAACTGGAAATCGACCAGTTTGAGCTCGTCGCCGCAGAAGAACATGTTGTCGGCCCGGATATCACCGTGCAACAACATGTTCCGCATGCTCAACGCCGTCAGCGCCTGCGGGGCCAGCTCGGCGAACCGTTCGGCGAATGCGGCCACCGCGGCCGGTACCGTGCGACTGGTGTGGTCGCGGTAGAGCGCCCATCCGGGCGCGAAGGCGGGCAGGAACAGATCGCGCGTCATCGCACTGTCGATACCCGGAAACGCCTCAAGGATGACCGGATCGGCTTCCGCGGACCAGGCGTGCAGGCCCGCCAGCTGACCGATGCACTGCCGCGCTTGATCGATCGACAGCCCGGCCAGATGATCGGCATTGTCCCAGTCGCGCAGGTCCTCCAGCACCAGTACGAAGTCCTGACCGGCGATCCGGGCGGCATGACACTGTGGGGTGGCGATCGGTGCGAGCGGGGCGATCTCGGAGTAGAACCGGATCTCGCGCTCGTACCCGCCCAACATCTCCATACCGCCGCGGGCCAGCGATTCAGCAGGCAGCTTGACGATCACCGATTCGGGCCCGCCACCGGTCAGGTGTACCCGGTACAGATTGGCCGAGAAGCCGGTGTCCTCGGCGATGCGTTCGGCTCGTGCGTGCGTGACGGGTGCCGACAGCACATCGGCCAGCCACGGCGCGGTCACCTCGGCGATCGTCGACGGCACCAGGGTCATCGTCGACCTCCTGTTATTTGACACTGAACAAGTAAGTTAGTTGTCGACCGTCTAATATGCAAGGGTGCCAGCCCAACGCCTCACCCAACCCGAACGCGTCGAGCAGTCGTCGCGTCGGATGCTGCAGGCGGCGGCCGAGTTGATTGTCGAGAAGGGCTGGGAGGCAACGACGGCCGCGGAGATCGGACGCCGCGCCGGGTACAGCAGGGCCATGGTGCACGCGCGCTACGGCGGCAAGGATGCCATCCTCGAGGCGTTTCAGCAGGTGTATGTCGCGCGCCTGAACCCCGATCCCGAGCCCGGCGCCTCCGGACTGGTGCAGGTGCTTACGCATTTCGACCGGGTCCGACAGATCCACGCCGAGGACGCCGCGGTCACCAGGGCCATGTTCGTCTCGGCCTTCGAAGCGGTGAAGACCAGTTCACCACTGCGCGAGGGGGTTCGGGCTCAGCTGGCAGCAGCGGAGCAGAAGATCAGCGTCGGCGTGCGGACCGGGATGGCCGACGGTTCGATACGCGCCGATATCGACGCCGATGCGGCGGTCCGCGATATCACCGGGGCGATCTTCGGCATCGCCTATCAATGGGTTGTACTGCCCGAACGCCACGACCTTGCTCGCGAGATCGACACCGTGCGGGCCCGCATCATCACGACCTACGGGCCTGACCCACCAGGAACCGCTCGGTAGCCTCCTGCACACCACCGGCGAACAGGTGCCCGACGTGGCTGCCGTCGTGCCAGTACAGTTCCCCACCCCACCGCTGATGCATGGCCAACGCCGAACTGCGCATGGCCATCTGGTCGTGCCAGGCGCCGACGATGAGCCGGCGGTCGGTGCGCGGCGTGGTGGCCAGCGGGTCGATGACCGAGGTCAACGCGGACACCGTCGCCGACTGCAACTGCGCCGCCGCGTCCCGCCCCGTCGGTCCCCAGCGACCCAGATGCAGGCCGATCATGGTGTTCAGGCCGAGGATCGGCGTGTACAGCGCCACCGCATCGACGGCCGAATCCAGGTGCGCGACCAACGCGGCCACCGCGCTGCCCAGCGACAGTCCCGACACCACCACCGGTCCCGAATCCGCGGCGAGCCAACCGATCAGCGCCCGCACCTCGGAGACCACCCGGATGGTCCCGGCGACATTGGCCGCCGGATCGCGGGCCGGGTACTCGGGCTGTTCGCGGCGCCGCGGGCCGTGACCGGGCTGTACCGGCAGCGCGACGTTGAATCCCAACGTTGCGAGCCGACGCACCCGCGCGACCATGAGATCCATCGGATCCCCCTGTCCGGCACCGTGGATCCACACCACCCAGGGTCGATCCTGCCCGGACCGGTACAACCGCACCCGGGCCGTCGCCGGGCCGCCGTGCCCATCGGCGAACAGCGAATCCGGCAATCCGGGAACGTGCTCGAACGTCAACTCCTCGTACTGCAGCGCCCCGAAGCTGCGCGGCCGTATTTTATTCACAGCCAGCGGTTCCGGGTCCCGGTGTGCGCCGTCGACCCCGAGCGCCCCGAGTTCCTCGGCCGCAGCCGCATAGGCCGCAGGCAGTCGCGGCAGCTGCGGAGGCGGGCCGGTCAAGGTCATGCCCGTGACCACGAGTTCGTCGAGGGCGACCTCACCGAGCTGACGCCACCCGGCCGGTGAGAACCGCGGCCAATCCCCGGATGCGTGCAGCGCACCGACCGACCGGGGCAGCACGCCGGCGAGCTCCCAGGCGATCTGGGCTGCCCTACGCAAGGGTGAAACCCTGATAGCCGTTGGCGGCGATCTCGTCGCAGCGCCGCCGGTACTCAGGTATGCCTGCGGTGTAGCCCATGTACATCCGCTTCTTACCGAGCACGTTGGCGCCGTTGTACCAGGAATTACAGGACGGGTGGGTCAGCACCGTCGGCGCCACCAACGACGTGGCGTGCTCGATCCACTCCCGCTGCGCCGTGGGTTGCGCATCGATGCTGCGGTAGCCGTGCCGACGCAGATAGTCGATACAGTTCGCGATCCACTCGATGTGCTGTTCCATGGCGGCGACGAAGTTGGTGGCCGCCGAAGGGCTGCCCGGGCCCTGCACGGTGAACAGATTCGGGAATCCCGCCACGGCCAGGCCCAGGTAGGACAGCGGCCCCTCCTCGGCCCAGAAGTCACCGAGCAGCCGACCGTCGACGCCGCGGACCTTCATCCGGCTCAGCGCGCCGGTCATGGCGTCGAAACCGGTGGCGTAGATGATCACATCCAGCGCGAAATCACCTTGCTCGGTCGAGATTCCGTCCGGGGTCACCGTGACGATCGGGCCCTTGCGCAGATCCACCAGCGTCACGTTGTCGCGGTTGAAGGTCTGGTAGTAGCCCTGGTCGATGATCGGGCGTTTACACGCGAACGGGTGCGTGGGCACCAGTGCGGCGGCGGTCACCGGGTCGGTGACGATGCGGGCGATCGCCTCGCCGTACAGCGCGGTGGCCATCCGGTTGGCCTCGATATCGAAGAACACGTCACCCCAGTTGAGTGCGCCCATCACACCGCGCTCGTCAATGGCGCGCAGTTGCTCTTCGCGGGTGGCGGTCTTGATCGGCGGGCTGGCCAGCATGTCGAGCAGCACCGAGAAGGCCGAGAGCCGCGCTGCGCCAACCGGATGCTCGCGCTGCGCGGCTCGGATGGCGCGGTAGTCGGCCTTCAGTCCGTCGAGTTCGCCGTCGGCGAAGGTGTGCACGGTCCAGGGCAGCGTGAACGCCGCAGAACGTTGGAACACGAACAACTGCCCGGCTTCTCGGGCCACCACCGGGATCAGCTGCACACCGGTGGAGCCGGTACCGATCACCCCGACCCGTTTGCCGGTCAGATCGACACCGTCGGGCCACCGGTTGGTGAACAACGACTCCCCCGCGAACGTATCCCTGCCCGGGATCGCCGGTTCCAGTGGCACCGAAAGGATGCCGGATGCGGCAACCACGAATTGGGCGGTGTACTCGGCTCCGCTCGCCGTCTGCAGCAGCCAGTGACCGTCGTCGTAGGTCATCGCGGTGACCTCGGTGCCGAAGTCGATATCGCCGCGCAGGTCGAGTCGGTCGGCGACGAAGTTGAGGTACGCCTCGATCTCGGGTTGGGCCGGCATGGACTCCGTCCACACCCACTCCTGCTCGATCTCCGGGGAGAAGCTGTAGGAGTACTCGATGCTCTCGATATCACAACGGGCACCGGGATATCGGTTCACCAGCCAGGTCCCGCCGACGGCGTCGGCACGCTCCAGGATCCGCACCCGCAGACCGAGTTCGCGGAGTCTGTACAGCGCGTACAGGCCGGAGAACCCGGCGCCGATCACTGCGACATCGAGATCGGTCACGACGCCCTCCTACGGTGACGCTCGAGGAAGAAGCGGGCGGTCCGGGCAATGGCCTCGGTGGCGGGTTCGGGTTTCCAACCCAACTCCCGGGTCGCCTTCGAATGATCCAGCGGTGACGTCCTCACCATCAGCCGCGCCGATGTCGGGGTGACCAGGGTGTCGCGCCGGGTGAGGGTGCCGATGAGGCCGCCGACCGCCGCGGCGACGGCATCGGTGCGCGGCTCGCCCATGGCTACGGCGCCGGGGTGAAACGGAGGATGGTGCGGGTCAGGTGCAGGCTGGTGATCACCCAGGATCCGTCGCGTTTTTCGTAGGTCTCGTGATAGTGCCCGGCGCCGAAAAGCTCACCGCCGTCGGCGAACAACAACAGATCCTCCATCGCCCAGATCGCCGAGGCCGCAGTGTCGGAGGTGAGGGTGATCTCCGGGGTGTGCACATGGTGTTTGGTCTGCGCATGCTCGACACCGCCGAGCACCACGGGCACGAACGCGTCCAGCCCGACCAGGTCGGGGGCGGTCTGGCCGTCGGCGCCGGCGGTCGAGATGGCCATGTCCAGCTTTACCACCACATCGGGGGCGAACAGTTTCTTCCACGCCTCGTAGTCCTTGGTGTCCAGGAATCGGCAGTAGCGGGCCTTGAGCTGGCGGATCGCCTCGTAATCGTCCATGTCTAGAACTGCGCCATTCCGTTGTCGATGGACAGTGCGACCGCGCTGATGTGCCGCGCCTCGTCGGAGGCCAGCCAGACCGCCGAGGCCGCGACATCCTCGGGTTCGACGATCCAGTTCGGGGTGAACGGGGTGCCCATCTGCACCAGCGGCGGGTTGGTCTCGAACGCCTTGTTCAGGGCGACGACCATGTCACCGGTACCCATCGAGGTGTTGACCGGGCCGGGGTGCAGGCTGTTGACCCGGATGTGGTGGCGCCCCAGCTCGGCGGCGAACGCCCGGGCCATCCCGGTGACGGCGTGCTTGCTGGCGGTGTAGTGCACCATGAACGCCTGCATCTTCACGCCCGCAAGGGAACTCACCAGGATCACCGATCCGCCACGGCCACCGTCGATGATGTGCTGGGCGCCTGCCATCACGGTGTTCCAGACACCGATGACGTTGACGTCGATGGTGTCGCGGAATGATTCGGGGGTGATGTCATGCCAGGCCTCCGGGATGGTGATCCCGGCGTTGGCCACGATCACGTCGAGGCGGCCCAACTCGGCGACCCCGTCGTCGACGGCGGATTTCAGTCCGTCGAAGTCCCGCACGTCGACCGCGCGGTGAAAGATCCGGCGGCCGGTGGCCTTCACCAGGTCGACGGTCTCGGCGAATTCGTCGGGTGTGGCCGACAGGTAGGGCACCTTCGCCGGCAGTGGCCCGGCGATGTCGACGGCGATGATGTCGGCGCCTTCGTTGGCCATTCGGACCGCGTGCGCGCGGCCCTGACCGCGGGCGGCACCGGTGATGAAGGCGACCTTGTCGGTCAGCAGGCCGGGCATCGTGCTCCTTTGCATTTGGCGGCGTTCCCGGACGATACTACTGTAAGCTCTTCAGTATCTCGCGTGGATCCGGAGGGTGTAGATCGTGAAGGTTCCGTTCACCTGGAAGGTCACCGGCTGGTTCATGATCGGCTGGTCCGCCGAGTTCGTGGCCGGCGAGACGCGGCCGTTGCGATACTTCGGCGAGGACCTGGTCGCCTGGCGCGACGAGGATGGCGAACTGCACCTCATGGAGGGGCACTGCAAACATCTCGGCGCGCACCTCGGCCACGGCGGCAAGATCGTCGGTGACTGCGTGGAGTGCCCCTTCCACGGCTGGCGCTGGGGACCCGACGGCACCAACCGCTTCATCCCCTACCAGCCCGACAAACCCAACCGCGGGTTGCGGCTGCGCACGTACCCGATCGCCGAGCAGCACGGCTGTGTGTTCATGTGGTATCAGCCGCACGGTGAGCCGCCGAAGTGGGAGCTACCCGACATCTTCGACAAGCATCCCCAGTTCGAGACCGACCCGGATGCCTACTATCGCCCCTTCCCGGAGTTCTCCCGGTTCGCCGAGAACGAACCGGTGCATCCCCAGATCGTGGCCGAAAATGGCCCGGACAGCGCGCATTTCCGGTACGTGCACCGCGCGACCGTCACCCCGGTATGCCTGGACTGGCAGGTCGTCGACAACGAGTGGCGCTTCCTCACCGGCTGGCCCGATGCCCGCAGCGACGACCCGGACAAGATGTCGCTCTACATCCACAGTCACTTCTCCGGACTGGGATTCGCGATCAGTGCCTTCGAGGGTGCGGCCAGCCACCGGCTGATCTTCGCCTGCACTCCGGTCGACGATGAGGTATCCAACATGTTCTATTCGATCTGGTGGCCCAGGGATCCCGGCGACACCTCCGACATCCCACCCGAGCATGTGCGTCAGCGAGTCGAGAAGCAGTACCTGATCACGGTGTGGGATGACCTGGACATCTGGCGTTATCAGAAGTACGTCGAACGGCCGTCGCTGTCCAAGATCGATGCGAAACCGTATATGGCCATGCGGAAATGGGCCGAGCAGTTCTATGAGGTGCCGGGGATTGCGACGTCGGGGGTATGACGACCGCGGTCGTCACCCAGGAACTCCAGGGCGCGGTCGTCGGCCCCAACGCCGGCCTGGGCGCACTGGCCAAGGAGGCCCAACGTTTTGCGTTGCCCAACATCGCGCGACTGCTACCTGCCGCGCGCAACGCCGGCCACCACATCGTGCACTGCACGGTGCAGCGCCGACCGGACGGCCTGGGCTCCAACCACAACGCCAGGCTGTTCGCTGCGGGTGAGAAAGCCGTCGATATCACCCCGGGCAGCGAGGGGGCGGCGCTGCTACCCGAATTCGGCCCCGAGCCAACCGATCTGGCGCTCGCACGTTGGCACGGTGTCGGCCCGATGGGTGGCACCGACCTGGATGCGGTGCTACGCAATCTCGGTGTCGACACCATCGTCGCCGTCGGCGTATCGCTGAACATCGCCATCCCCAGTCTGGTGATGGACGCCGTCAACGCCGGTTACCGGGTGGTACTGCCGCGTGACGCCGTCGCCGGCTTCCCCGCCGAATACGGCCAGGCCGTCATCGACAACAGTCTCTCCCTGCTCGCCACCGTGACCACCACCGATGACCTCATCGCCTCCTGGAAGTAGCCCATGACCCAATTCACCGTCTCTGCCGTCGCCGAAGCCGTCGCCGCCGCGATCCCCGACCGCACCTTGGTGGTTCAGGGTGAGCGCCGCTACAGCTACGCCGACATCGTCGGCCGCTCCCAGAAGCTGGCCGCCTACCTACACGCCCAGGGCCTGGGCGCCCACACCGATCGCGCCGCACTGGCCGGACACGAGGTCGGGCAGGACCTGCTGGGGATCTACGCCTACAACGGACCCGAGTTCGTGGAAGGCATGCTGGGCGCCTTCGGAGCCCGGGTCGCGCCGTTCAACGTCAACTACCGGTATGTGAAGAACGAATTGCAGTATCTGCTGGCCGATTCCGAGGCTTCGGCGCTGCTCTACCACGCCGCGTTCGCACCGCGGGTCGCCGAGATCCGGGCCGAACTCCCCCACCTGCGGGTGCTGATCCAGATCGCCGACGATTCCGGGCACGAATTGCTGGACGGCGCGGTCGATTACGAGTCGATCGTCACTGCCGACGGCGTCGCGCCACCCGTGGAGCCCAGCCCCGACGATCTGTACGTGCTTTACACCGGCGGCACCACCGGCATGCCCAAGGGTGTGCTGTGGCGCCAACACGACATCTTCATGACCGCGTTCGGCGGCCGGAACATGGTGACCGGAGAACGCGCGACCTCGGTCGAGGAGATCGCCACCCGGGTCGCCGAGAATCCCGGCACCAAGCTGATGATCCTGCCGCCGCTCATCCACGGTGCCGCACAGTGGGCGGCGATGACGGCGATCACCACCGGTCAGACGCTGGTGTTCCCGGCCACCGTCGACACCTTCGATGCCGACGAGGTGGTGCGCGCCATCGAGACCGAACGGGTGCTGGTGGCCACCGTGGTCGGCGACGCGATGGCCCGTCCACTGCTGGCGGCCATCCGTAGCGGCGCCGCCGATGTCTCCAGCTTGGCCGTCATCGCCAACGGTGGCGCCCAATTGACCCCGTACGTCAAACAGCAACTCATCGACGCCAAACCCGGCCTCATCGTCATCGACGGTGTCGGCTCTTCGGAGACCGGTGCGCAGATGAGTCACATGTCCGCGCCCGGCGCGGTCTCGACCGGCACCTTCAATGCCGGGCCCGATACCTGTGTGGTCGCCGAGGATTTCGGCGCCGTGTTACCCGCTGCCCATGACGGGCTGGGCTGGTTGGCCCAACGGGGTTATGTCCCGTTGGGCTACAAGGGTGATGCCGCCAAAACCGCCAAGACCTTTCCGGTGATCGACGGTGTCCGGTTCGCCGTACCCGGGGACCGCGCCCGCCATCTGGACGGTGGTGCCATCGAGTTGCTGGGCCGCGATTCGGTGACCATCAACTCCGGCGGCGAGAAGATCTTCGCCGAGGAGGTCGAGTCCGCGATCGCCTCGCACCCGGCGGTGGCCGATGTCGTGGTGGCCGGTCGGCCGAGCGAACGGTGGGGCGCCGAGGTGGTCGCGGTGGTGGCACTCGCCGACGGCGCGCAGGCCAGCGCCCAGGATCTCATCACACACGCCGAGACGACGATCGCCCGGTACAAGTTGCCCAAGGCGGTGGTCTTCCGGCCGGTGATCGTGCGCAGCCCCGCCGGTAAGGCCGACTACCGGTGGGCCCGCGAGCAGGCCGGTCTCGGCGACTAGTTCACCGGGAAGCCAGCCGGCGCCGGGTCCGGCGCCGGGCCAGGCCCAGCGACAGGTCGGCGTACATCCGCATTCCACGCCGGAACGGCGGGGCGGCCGATCCGGTCATGCTGAACGGCAGGTCGGTGCCCACCACGGTGCGGTGGTGGCTGAAGGCGTCGAAACCGGCCTTGCCGTGATACGCCCCCATCCCGCTGCGCCCGACACCACCGAACGGTGCGGCGGACGGGATCATCTGGGCGGCAAAGTCATTGCGTGCGACCCCGCCGCTGCGGGTCCGGCGGATGAAACCGCGGAACCCGTCACCGTCGGGGCCGAACCAGTACGCGACCAGCGGCGCGGGCCGGGCGTTGACGTAGTCGATCACCTCGTCCAGTGCCGAGTAGCCCAGCACTGACAGTACCGGACCGAAGATCTCCTCCGATGCGATCGCCATGGTGTCGTCGATACCGGTGACCAGCGTCGGTGCGATCTTGCGGCTGGCCCGGTCGGGCAGCGTCTCGCCGGCCGGCGCGACGGTGTGCACACCCGCCCCGCGCGATCGGGCGTCCTCGACGAGCGCCACCACCCGGTCGAAGTTGGCCTCGTTGACACTCGAGCAGTAGTCGTCGTTGGTGACGATGTGGGAGAACATTCCCACCCAGGTCTGCCGGACGACGGTCAGGAATCTCGCCAGATCGGCCTGCGGGACGAAAACGTAATCCGGACAGACGCATACCTGACCACCGTTGACCATGCGTGCCTGTGCAATCCGGGTGGCCGAACGGTCGATATCGGCGTCGGGCGCGACGACGACGGGATTCTTGCCGCCCAGCTCCAGGGTCACCGGGACGAGGTTGGCCGCCGCGGCCCGCTGGACCAACGACCCCACCGCGGGGGACCCGGTGAAGAACAGATGGTCGAAGGCGAGGGAGGCGAATTCCGCGGCCACCTCGGGGCCGCCGGTCACCACCGCCAGTTCGGTGTCCTCGAAGTACTTCGGAGCCAATTCGGCCATCAGTTCGGCTGTCCGAGAGGTGACTTCGGACATCTTGATCATCACCCGGTTACCCGCCGCGAAGGCCGCCGCCGCCGGCAGCACCACCAGGTTGAGCGGGAAGTTCCAGGGTCCGATGATCCCCACGACACCCAGCGGGGCCGGTTCGACCTCGGCGCGCAACCCCGCAAACCGCGCGGCCCGCATCAGCGGGGTGGCCTTCATCCATTGCGGGACATGGGCTCTGGTGTGTTCGATGACCGGGATCATGCCGACGACCTCGGTGAACAACGAGGCGGCCCGCGACCGGGTACCGAAGTCGGCGGCCATTGCGTCGACGAAGGCGTCGGTGTTGTCCAGCACGAGGGCCAGCAGTCGATCGATGCGGTTGCGACGCTGTGCGATATCCGGCGGCCCCGCGGCGACAAAGGCCTGACGTTGACGATTCAGCAGGTCTGCCAGATCCGTCCGGTCCTCGGTGGACACCCGGGCTGCGC
The DNA here is from genome assembly GCF_053589535.1 of Mycobacterium sp. NPDC003323. Taxonomy (NCBI): domain Bacteria; kingdom Bacillati; phylum Actinomycetota; class Actinomycetes; order Mycobacteriales; family Mycobacteriaceae; genus Mycobacterium; species Mycobacterium sp. NPDC003323. Next base: position 343,626 of record NZ_JBSFSB010000001.1, on the reverse strand, counting down.
TCATCGTCGAACTCCTTTCGGTAAATCCGACGGTAGCAGCCTGCAACAGCCGCGCCAATGATTCATCGGCACTGGAAGAGGCAACAGTTCGTACGGACAGGACGTTCTACTGTAAGCTTTACAGTAATATCGGTCGGTAACGACCCGAGACGGGAGCAGCAGTGGACAGTCAGACCCGGGAGATCGAGCCGGTCGGGGCGGTGGAAGCCGCTCTCGGTGAGTCGTTCAATCTGCTGCGCAACCCCTATCCCCTGTTCCAGGCGCACCGGAGCCGGCACGGCGTCTTCGAGGGCAGCGTCATGGACTGGTCCAAGACGCCCGACGAGTTCCGCCCCGCCCACCAGTACGCCGCGGTGTCCTTCGACGCGGTCAACACCGCCTTCCGGGACAGCAAGTCCTTCAACTCGAAGATCTACGACGAGACGATCGGGCTCTTCATCGGCCCGTCCATCCTGGCGATGGAGGGCCCACTACACCGGGCGCACCGCAATCTGGTCACCACCGCCTTCAAGGCCAAGTCGCTCAAGCGATGGGAACCCGAGATCGTGCGCCCCATCTGCGAACAACTGATCGACGAGTTCATCGACACCGGTCGGGCGGACCTGGTCAAGGATTTCACCTTCGAGTTCCCGACCCGCGTCATCTCCAAGCTGCTGGGCCTACCCGAGGAGGACCTCACCTGGTTCCGGGCCCGGGCCGTCGAACTGATCAGCTACCACGTGAAATACAAGCGCGCCTTCGAAGCGTCGGCCGCCCTGAAGGATTACTTCGTCAACCAGATCGAGCTGCGCCGGTCCGCCCCCACCGACGACATCATCGGCGACCTGGTGACCGCAGAGGTGGACGGCGAGAAGCTCACCGACGAGGAGATCTACTCGTTCCTGCGCCTGCTGTTGCCGGCCGGACTGGAGACCACGTTCCGATCCTCGGGCAATCTGCTCTACCTGCTGCTGACCCATCCCGACCAGTTCGCCGCGGTGCAGTCCGATCACGAACTGATCGGTGCGGCCATCGAAGAGGGCCTGCGGTACGAGACACCCTTGACCACGGTGCAGCGCTCGGCCAGCGTGGACACCGAACTCGACGGGGTGGCGCTGCCCGCCGGTGCGGTGATCGACGTGTGCATCGGCTCGGCCAACCGCGACGAGAGTCGGTGGGCGCGTGCCGAGGAGTTCGACATCTTCCGGGACCGGGTGCCGCACATCACCTTTGCCGCCGGCGAGCACACCTGTCTGGGTCTGCACCTGGCCAGGATGGAGACCCGGGTGGCCATCGAGTGCCTGCTCGACCGGGTCACGAATATCGAACTCGACACCACCGACGATCCGCATATCTTCGGTCAGCCCTTCCGATCCCCCACCGCCGTGCCGGTCACCTTCGACCCGATCCGCTGAGCATGGCCCGCAGGACACGTCGGGAGCGGGGTTCGATCAGCGTCGAAGAGATCCTCAACGGCGCGTTCGAGGTCGCCGCCGAGGTGTCGATCGACAATCTGAGCATGCCGCAGTTGGCCAAGCATCTCGATGTCGGCGTCACCAGCATCTACTGGTACTTCCGCCGCAAGGACGACCTGCTGGACGCGATGACCGACCGTGCGCTCGACGAATACGATTTCACCGCATCGAGCATCGACGCCGGCAACTGGCGCCAATCGCTGGCCCACCACGCCCGCATGATGCGAAAGACGTTCCGCGGCAATCCGATCCTCTGCGATCTCGTCTTGATCCGCGGCTCCTACGGGCGTGCCGCCGTGCAGGGCGCCATCCGCAAACTCGAATCTCCGGTCGCCGCACTGGTCCGCGCCGGACTGTCCACCGAGGACGCCTTCGACACCTATTCGGCGATCGCCACCCACGTCCGGGCCACCGTGATCATGGAGCGCCTCCAGGACAAGATGCCCGGCATCACCCCACGCGCCGACGGCGACCGCGGCATCATCGACGCGGCCACCATGCCGACCATCGCCGAGGCGACCGGGCGCGGGCACCGGATGGGTGTCGCCGATGACATCAACTTCGAATACGTGCTGGAGTGCATCCTCGATCACGCCGAGGGACTAACCCTGCCGCGGTAGCCGCCACCCGATGGTCTTCGTCTCGGTGTACTGCGCGAAACCCTCGATACCGCACTGTCTTCCGACACCACTGTTCTTGTAGCCGCCGAACGGCGCGTCGGCGCCGTAGTACATGCCGCCGTTGACACCGATCGCACCGGTGCGGATCCGGCGGGCCACACCCATCGCCCGCTCGGGTGACTTCGACATGACCGCACCGGCCAGTCCGAAGCTGCTGTCGTTGGCCAGCCGCACCGCCTCGTCATCGTCGTCGAATGGGATGAGCACCAGCACCGGTCCGAACACCTCGTCCTGCGCGATCGCCGACGCGGGATCCGCGCCCACAATCACCGTCGGCGCCACGAAGTGGCCTTCGGCCAGATCGGCGGGCAGACCGACGGGTTCGCCGCCGCCCACCACGATCTGGGCACCGTCACGGCGGGCACCCTCGATCGCGTCGAGCACCCGCTGCTTCTGCGCCGCGCTGATCAGCGGTCCGACCAGGGTGCCGGGTAGCGCCGGGTCACCGACCGGCACGCCGGCGAATGCCATGGTCACATTGGCCACGGCCTCGTTGAACAAGCTGCGGTGCACCAGCATCCGGGTGTTCGCCGCGCACGCCTGACCGGCGTGCACACACGCGCCGATGGCACCGGGAATGACGTGCCCCGGGTTGGCGTCGTCGAGCACGATCATCGCCGACTTACCACCTAGTTCCAGGAAAGTGCGCTTCATGGTGTCCGCGCCGACCCGCATCAGATGTCTTCCGACGGCCGTGGATCCGGTGAACGACACCATGTCGACGCGCGGGTCGGTGCCCAACAATCCCGCGACATCGTTGGATGCGGTGGGCACCACATTGACCACCCCGGCGGGCAGGTCCGTGCGCTCGGCGATCAGCCGACCGAGCCGGGTCGCGTTCCACGGTGTGTGCGGATCCGGCTTGAGCACCACGGTGTTCCCGGCGGCCAGTGCGGGTCCCAGCTTGTTGAGGATGACCTCGACCGGGAAGTTGGACGGGGTGATCGCGGCCACGACGCCGACCGGTTCCTTGACCACGGTGCGCGCGTTGCGCTCCCCGAAGAGCCCGCCCCCGTCGAGGCGACGTTCCCATTCGAACTCGTCGACCAGGCGCGCCGGGTAGCGCAACGCATCGGCCAACGGCCAGTCGAGCTGGGCGTTCTGGGTGGTCATCACCGGGCAACCGACCTCGGCGATGAGCTCCTCGCGTAGCTCCTCCGTTTCGGCCTCGATGGCGTCCTGCAGTTGCAGCAGCACCCGCCGGCGCAGCGCTCGGTTGGTCGACCAGTCGGTGTCATCGAAGGCCCGACGTGCAGCACCGATCGCGGCGCCCATCTCCTCGGGTCCGGCCGCCGCGGTGGTGCCGAGCAGCAATCCGGTTGCCGGGCTGTGGTTGTCGAACTCCGCCGCCGCCTCGACCAGATCGCCGTCGATCAGCATCCGCTTCTCGGCGCGTGCGGCCGCACGACGGCCGATCTGCACGCTCGTCTGATCGACCACAACGTCACTCACGACGACCTCCCGTTCCCGATGATGTGAAGCTACGATACTGTAAGAATTACAGTTGGCTAGTTCAGTTACCGATTGCGAGGAGAGCCGGATGCAGAAAGCACTGGCAGAGGACATATCGACGTGGCCGGACGCCCAGCCCGCGTTGATCGGCAGTCGGTGTGGCAACTGCACGGCGACGACGTTCCCGGTGCAGCGGCGGTGCCCGGCGTGCAGCAGCGACGCGATGACAGCCGAACACCTGCCGCGCCACGGCACCCTGATCGCCTGGACCACCCAGGGCTTCCCGCCCGGTCCGCCTTACAAGGGACCGACCGGCAAGGATTTTGTGCCGTTCGGGGTCGGGCTGGTCCAGCTCGGGGACGTGATCCGGGTGGAAGGCCGACTCACCGAGAACGACCCGGCAAAACTGGAATTCGGTATGCCGGTCGAGCTCACCATGATCCCGTTCACCACCGATGCCGACGGCGACGAGATCGTCACCTTCGCCTTCAAGCCCCTGGGAGCATCCTCATGAACGACGTCGCCATCATCGGGGTCGGACTGCACCCGTTCGGCCGGTTCGAGGGCAAGTCGGCCATGGAGATGGGCGTCGACGCCATCTTCGCCGCCGTCGCCGACGCCGGGGTGGACTGGAAGGACATCGGGGCCGCCACCGGCGGCAGCTGGACCGTCGCCAATCCGGACGCCATCGTCGGCATGGTCGGCCTGTCCGGGATCCCGTTCACCAATGTGTTCAACGCCTGCGCGACCGCCGCCAGCGCGGCCAAGGTGTGTGCCGACGGAATCCGGTTGGGCGACTACGATATCGGCGTCGCCGTCGGACTGGACAAGCATCCCCGCGGCGCCTTCACCGAGGACCCCGCACTGGTCGGCATGCCCGCCTGGTACGCCGAGAACGGCCAGTACCTGACCACCCAGTTCTTCGGCATGAAGGCCAACCGGTACCTGCACGACCACAACATCTCGCAACGCACGCTGGCCAAGGTCGCCAACAAGAACCTGCGAAACGGCGCGATGAATCCGAACGCGTTCCGCCGCAAGCCGATCAGCGAGGACGACATCCTCAACTCGACGATGCTGAACTACCCGCTGACCCAATACATGTTCTGCGCCCCCGACGAGGGTGCGGCCGCGGTGGTGATGTGCCGGGCCGACCTGGCCCACAAATACACCTCGAAACCGGTGTACCTGCGGGCCGTCGAGGTACGCACCCGCCGCTACGGGGCCTATGAGGTGAACACCACCTGCGCCCCCGTCACCGAGGACGTCGCACCCACCGTCTACGCCGCCCGCGCCGCATTCGAGAGAGCCGGGGTGGCGCCCGAGGACGTCGACGTCGTGCAGCTGCAGGACACCGACGCGGGGGCCGAGATCATCCACATGGCCGAATGCGGTTTCTGCGCCGACGGCGATCAGGAAAAGCTGCTGGCCGACGGCGCCACCGAGATCGGCGGGTCGCTGCCCGTCAACACCGACGGCGGGCTGATCGCCAACGGCGAGCCCATCGGCGCGTCCGGGCTACGGCAGATCCACGAACTGGTGCGTCAGCTGCGCGGCGAGGCGGGCGACCGGCAGGTCCCCGGCAACCCGCGGGTCGGCTTCGCGCAACTCTATGGCGCCCCCGGCACCGCCGGCGCCACCGTCCTCACCACCTGATGCACGAGCAGACGCGAACGGCCCCAAAATTGGCTGATTTGAGGGCCCTTCACGTCTGCTCGCGGGAGAAAAGGAACCCACCATCATGACCGAGCAGTTCCGGGACGCACCGATCTTCGATGCCGACCAGCACATGTACGAGACCGCCGATGCGCTGATCAAGTTCCTGCCCGAGAAGTACAGCCGCGCGGTCCAGTACGGGCAGTTCGGCCGACAGACCCGGGTGGTGATCAATAACCGGGTCACCGATTTCATCCCCAACCCGACCTTCGAGCGGGTCGCCGCACCCGGCGCCCATGAGAAGTTCTTCGCCGGCGAGAACACCGAGGGCCAGACACTACGCGAGATGCAGGGCAAGGCCATCGAGGCGCCCGAGGCCACCCGCAGTCCCGAAGCCCGCGTCAAGGAACTCGACCGCCAGGGCGTCACCGAGTGCCTGAACTATCCGACGCTGGGCAGCCTGGTCGAACATTCCAGCGCCGATGATCCCGCGCTGACGCTGGCCATCGTGCACGCGCTCAACGAGTGGATCCACGAACACTGGAGCTTCAACTACCAGGATCGGGTGTTCACCACCCCGATCATCAATCTGTCCGAGGTCGATGCCGCTCAGCGCGAATTGGAATGGATCCTGGAGCGCGGCGCCAAGGTGGCGTTGATCAAACCGGGGCCGGTCAACGGTCTGCACGGCTGGCGCTCCCCCGCGCTACCGGAGTTCGACCCGTTCTGGCGCGATGTCGAGTCCGCCGGGCTTCCCATCGTGCTGCACGCCAGCTACCCGCCGCTGGATGACTACGTCGGCAAGTGGGAGCCGCCGTACACGCAGAACTTCATGGCGCAGAGCGCCTTCCGCTGGATGGTGCTGGGCCATCGTGAGATCGCGGACATGATCACCGCACTGATCTGCCATGGCACGCTCACCCGCTTCCCGAAGTTGCGGGTCGCCAGCGTCGAGAACGGCAGCGGCTGGATCTTCCCGCTGTTCAATGATTTCGAGGATCTGCAGAAGAAGATGCCGCAGAACTTCCCCGAACACCCGCACGAGGTGTTCCGGCGCAACATCTGGGTCAGCCCGTTCTGGGAGGGCTGTGTGTCCGATGTGGTGACGACCGTCGGCTGGGACAAGGTGCTGTTCGGATCGGACTATCCCCATCCCGAGGGTCTGGCCGAGCCCAAGGGGTTCTGGCGCTACGCCGAGGGGATGGACGTGCGGCGCACCTATGACTTCATGGGTGACAACGCCCGGCGGTTCATGGGCCTGCCGATCGCGAACCCGGATCCGGCGGCGGTCGATCCCCCGGTGCTCGCCGCCCCATGAACCCCGCGAGCAGACGTAAATGGTCGCTATAACCGAAGGTTTTCGCGACCATTTGCGTCTGCTCGCGGCTAGGAAACCTTGGCCTTGGGCGGCGAGTAGTTGGGCTTGCCCAGCCCCAGGACGTGCTGGGCGATCATGTTCCGGAACACCTCGAGCGTGCCGCCGTAGATACCCACCAACGGCGCGAACCGATACACGTACTCACTGCGATCATCGGCACCACCGTCGGCTCCGATCGGCAGTGCGGCAACGGATCCGGCGATATCCATCAGGTCGGGCGACACGTCACGCATGGTCTGCGCCAGCGCCACCCGACCGAAGATGCTCGGCGCCGACAGCGAGGCCTCGATACGGGCGACACTGCGGCCCAGCCGATAGGCCACCGAGGCATCGTCGATGCGCGGTGCTACCAGGGCGGCGACATTGTCGGCGGCCTCGGCCATGAACCCGGCCTGATGGGCCATGATCGCCACATCGGCGAGCCCGTCATCGGCGGCGGCCACCGCACCGTGCTCGGCGTCGAGTGGTTCGCGCACGACCGTCCAGCCGCCGTTCACCTCACCGAGGCGGTACTTGTCGTCGACGCGGACATCGGAGTAGTAGACGATGTTGGTGCGGTCACCGTCGACGGTGCGGATGCCCTGGATCTCGACGCCGGGTGAGTCCAGCGGGACCAGGAACATGGTGAGGCTCTTGTGTTTCGGCGCCTCGGGGTCGGTGTTGGTGATCAGGAAGACGTACTTGCAGTTGTGCGCGCCGGTGGTGAACATCTTGGACCCGTTGATAACCCACTGGTCGCCGTCGCGCACGGCACGGGTCTTGCAGGTGGCGACGTCGGACCCACCCTCGGGCTCGGTATAGCCCAGTGCCATCCGGACGGTCCCGTCGAACACCCCGCGCAGCACGTCGTCGCGGATCTCGTCGGAGCCGAACTTGGCGACCGACCGGGCGATCATGATGGTGGTACCCCAGGTCACCCACGGCACCTCGGCCCGGCGCCGCTCCAGAGCCCAGATGCGCGACTGCACCCGGGTAAATCCCCCGTCCGCCTCGGACCGGAATTCCTTCTCCAGGTAGCCGGCCGCGCCGAGTGCCAGATGCACACCCTCGTGGAAGTTGTCGCCGGTTTCGCGGTCGTGGCGGATGACGTCCTCGGTCACCACCTCTGCCAAAAACTCACGCAACTCGGTCTGGAACGCCTTGTCCTCATCGGACAGGTCGACGACTGAGAAATCCATTTGGTTACGCCTCCACACTCTCGCGGGCCGTGACGATCCGGGCGATGTGCACCGCAGTGGCACCGGGATCACCGCCGGCCAACGCCCAGCCGCGCGCCCGGACCAGGTAGGCCGTCGCGGCGGCTTCGGCCGACACCCCGAGCCCACCCTGGACGTGCACGGCCATGGTGGCGGCCTTGGCGGCCTCTTCGGCCATGAAGACATACGCCGAGGGCGCCAGCTCCGGACGTTCCTCGGGTTCGTTGTCCAGGAACCAGGCGGCCCGCCGGGCCAGCCCGCGACCGGACTGCACGGTGATGGCGATATTGGCCAGCGGATGCGAAATGCCCTGCAGGGTGCCGATCGGCACGCCGAGCGTGTAACGGGTCTTGGCGAATTCCGCGGCGATCGTCATGGTCTCCTCGACCAGACCCACCAGCGCCGATGCGGTCAGCAGCCGCCATTCGTCGAGCGCCCGTTGGTATTCGGTCAACGCCGCCGCACCACTGGCCAGCACGGTGCGGTTGTCCGCAGCCGCCGGATCCACCCAGGCCATCGGCAGCTTGCCGATGTTGTCGACCTTGGCCGGTCGCGTCGAGTAGCCGAGCTGTACCAGGTCCTCGCCGTCGCGGACGATGATGTGGTCGGCGATCGAGCCCGCCGGAATCAGCCTGCTACCGCTCGGCTCCACCTGCGCAGGATCGAGCGCGACGAGTTGGGTGCCGGCCACGATCTCCGGGGAATCCAGCACACCGAGCCGTGCCAGCAGCCGTGCCGCCACCACATGGTCGATCCACGGCACCGGGGCCAGCACCCGCCCGATCTCCTCGGCGACCAGGGTCAGGTCAACCAGGGTGGCGCCGTCCCCGCCGACGGACTCGGGCAGACCCATGGTGGTCGCCCCCATACCGCACAGGCGTTCCCATAGGCTCTTGTCGAACCCGGCCGGTTCGGCCGCCCGCACCGTTTCGATATCGCAGTGGGTTTTGAAGAACTGTTTGTATGCCGCCTGCAGATCGGTGTGATCCTCGGTCAGGCTGTAATCCAGCCTGCGCAGTTCGTAACGGTCCATCAGTTCCTCATATCCTTTGTGCTCCTCGCGTCCGCGGTCTCGCCGAAGAAGAACTCGGCAGCGTTGTTGTAGAGGTAGTTGTCCAGCACGTCGGCGGGCAGGTCCAGGGCGAGCGCCTCGGGCACCACCCGCTGCATACGCAGCACCGGGAAGTCGGAGGCGAAGATGATCTTCTTCGGCCCTCGGGTCCGCATGTAGTGCAACAGGCTGTCCGGCAACCGCTTCGGCGACCACGCCGAGGTCATCAACCGCAGGTTCTGGTACTTGATCAGCATGCGGATCGCGATATCCCACCACGGATCAGCGCCGTGGATCATGCACAGCTTGAGTTCGGGGAACCGCACGCACACCCGGTCGAGGTGGATCGGGTTCTGTACCTCACCGGGGATCGGCGGGCCCGGCATCCCGGTGTTGACACACAGCGGCAGTTCCAGTTCGGCGCATTTGGTGTACAGCGGGTAGTACACCGCATCGCTCGGCGGGTACTGACCGTCTGCCCAGAAGCTGGGCCCGACAACGGTGTACACCACCGGTAGATCCCGGGTGATGGCTTCCAGTTCGCGTAGCGACGGGATGGGCCGCAGCAGATTCACCCCGCCCATGGCCAATGCGAAACGATCCGGATGGGCCTCGACGAACTTGCGGGCGGTCACCGAGGGTTTGGCCAACGAGTCCATCAGGATGGCCTTGCGGACACCGTGGGCATCCATCTCGTCGAGCATCTCGGCCAGGTCGATCGGCTCGTACATCGACTTCGGGCCCTTGAAGTAGTCGTCCCGCACCTTCTTCATGAAGGTCGGCTGGTTCTCCGTCTCACCGAAGTGCACATTCGCCAGGCAGTCGATCACCTTGTTCATGCGAGCGTCTCCACTTGTTGCACCACTTGGTCTTTGGCCCACCGGTAGTCGGCCTTGCCGTTGCCCAGGCGCCGGACCTGGTCGACGAACAGCACATCCTTAGGGATTTTGAATCGGGCCAGCGTCATCGCACAGTGCTCGCGCAGGACCTCGGCGCTCACCGGCGCACCGGCTGCGACGATCGCGACCAGCTCCTCACCCCAGCGCTCGCTGGGACGGCCCACCACCAGGGCATCGACGATGTCGGAGTGCGCCCGCAGAGCCTGCTCGACCTCTTCGACGAACACCTTCTCGCCGCCGGTGTTGACCACCAGCGAGTCGCGTCCGTACAGCCGCAGCGACCCGTCCGCGGCCAGCGCCGCGCGGTCCCCGGACACCACCACCCGTTCGCCACCCACTTCGGGGAAGGTCCGCGCGGTGGCCTCGGCATCCTCGAAGTAGCCCAACGGAATCCGGCCGTTGCGGGCTGCCCAGCCGACCTGTTCCTCGCCGGGTGCCAGGAACCGGGTGTAGTCCTCGGCCAGCACCAGGCCACCGGCCCGCAGTTGGAACGTGTCCGCCGTCTCGGTCTGGCGCTGGGTGTGGCCGAAGCCCATGTTTCCGGTCTCCGAGGAGCCGAATCCGTTGATGATGGTGATCTGCGGAATGTGTTCCAGCAGCACGCGTTGGTGCCGTGGGTTGGTCGCCGCGCCGCCGGTGCCGATGGCGAACATCGACGACAGGTCGTAGGAGTTGCGACCGAGCTCTTCGACCAGGGGTGCGGCGTAGGCATCGCCGACCATGGTCATCAGGCCGACCTTCTCGCGTTCGGCGGTCTGCAGCACGGTACGGGCATCGAAGCGCGCCTTGGTGTCGTGCAGTACCACGGTCTGCCCAGACAGCAACCCGGAGAAGGCCGTCCACATGCCGGCCGCGTGCATCAGCGGGGACACCGCGAACCACGGCGGGCCCGCGTGCGCCACCTTGGCATGGATCTCGCCGACATCCTCGTGGTCGGCACCGTTCATCGACGAGACATAGATGTCACCCTGGCGCCACATGACCCCCTTGGGCCGTCCGGTGGTGCCGCCGGTGCAGATCATCAGCAGATCGTCGGGCCGCCCCACCGCTGCGTTGGACGAATCCTGTTGAGCCAGTATTTGATCCAGTGTGATAGCGCCGTTGATGTCGGGGCCGTCACCGTCGTCGACGGAGATCAGCAGTTCGGCATCCAGTACGTCGGCGAACTTCGTGCCGAGTGAGCGGTGATAGATGATGGCGCGGGGTTGCAGGTAGGCCAGCAGATCGGCGACCTCACCCGCTGAGTAGTAGTAGTTGACGTTGACCGGTACCGTGCGGGCCTTCAGGCACCCGATGACCATTTCCGGATACAGGTCGTTGTGCATCAGCAGCGCGACCCGGTCCTGACCGCATTCCCAGCGGTGCAGCTGGTGACGTTCGGTGTGTACGCCGAACCCGTTACGGGTCAGGAAGTTGGCCAGCCGACGGGTGCGCTCGGCACCTTCGGCGAAGGTGGTGCGCCGCGTCCCGCACACCGTCATCTCGCGGTCCGGCACCGCCTCGGCGATGGCGTCGATGACGGCGCCGATGGTCCACTCGGGCACCGTGGTTACACCGAGACCGTCAGATCGCGCACCCCGGGGGCCACCCGATTGACATCACCGAGAAGCTCAAGAGCGTTGTCGCGCATGACCTTACGGGTGTCCTCCAAACTGAATTCGGGGAACTGCGGAATGTCAGCGGTGAACGTCGTCGGATCGGCCAGGCCCTCGCCGTGCGGCCAGTCGGATCCGAACAGGATCTTGTCGACGCCGATGGTGTCGGCGAGCAACTTCACGTCGTCCTCGTAATACGGCGCGATCCAGACGTTGTTGCGCAGCTGCTCGACCGGATCCTCGGTGAAGTGGTACGGCGCGTTGTTGGCTGCCTTCTTCAGACGCTTGATCAGCCGGTACACGAAGTAGGAACCATTCTCGATACTGCACACCTTCAGATTCGGGTGCCGGGTGAACACCTGGTGCACGATCATCGAGGCCATCGTGTCGTGGATGGCGCGGTCGTCCATGATCACCATGTCCAGCGGGTCGCGCTTGCCGAACCCTCTGAAAACCCCACTGCCTCCCCATAGCGCGGGTACCGCCATGTAACCGGAGTCCGACAGGTGGAAGACCACCGGGACGCCTGCCTCGGCGAGCCGCGCCCAGACCGGGTCGTGCGACGGATCGCCGAGAGAACGCGGCCGCACCGCGCCCGGCACCGGAGCCGGTCGCACGCACACCAGCTTGGCGCCGCGGCCGATCACGAACTCGACCTCCTCGACGGCCTTGACCGGATCCGCCAGCGAGATGAGCGGTGCGGAGACGAAGCGTCCGTCGGGCCGATGGAAGCCCCAGTCCTCATCGAGCCACAGGTTGAAAGCGTGCACCGAGGCCATGGTGGCCTCGATATCGTGCTTGAGCCCCTCTTCGACGCCACACGCGAAAGTCGGCAACATGAACACCGTTTCGAGGCGCTGACGGTCCAGCACGGCCAGCCGGGCGTCCCGGTTCTGATACTCCGGATGCTCCGAGAGCCGGTCGACCTTCATCAATGATGCCGGGTCGACACCCTCGGGAATCTCACCGCGAAACAGCAGATCCAGACACCCCGGTTCGATGATCGGGTCGAATGTGGGATTCGGGATGAAGTGGTTCACGGTGCCCCCGAACAACGCCATGGTGCGTTTACCGTCCTGCACCATCTGGACCCCGCGGCTGCGGAACTCCTTGGGCAGGTGCCGGGTGAAGGCATCGATCGGTTCGTAGTAGTGGTTGTCGACGTCGACGGCCAGGTACGGCAGTTTCTCCGGGGTATCAGTCATTTTCGTCAACCTTTCGCGACAGTGTCGGGAAGTTCGGGGGGCGTTTCTCGAAGAAGGCGGTGATGCCCTCGATGAGGTCGGGCCGCACCATGGACTCGTGCATCAATGTCTCGGCGCGACCACTGACGTCGACGACATCGTCGTTCGCATCGCCGTAGAGCTGCCGTTTGATCACCGCCATCGAGGCCGGCGAGCAGTTGCTGGCCAGGTCCTCGGCATAGGCCAGCGCGGTCGGCAGCAGATCTTCCGGTGCGACAACCGATTTGACCAGTCCGAGCTCGGCGGCCTCCTCGGCCAGGAAGGTACGCCCGGACAGCAGCAGGTCCGCGGCGGCGCCCCAGCCGGCCAGTCGCGGCAGGATCCAGGTGATGCCGTACTCGCCGATCAGACCGCGACGCGGGAAGGCGGTGGCGAATTTCGCTCCCGCGGAAGCGAACCGGACATCACACATCAGGGCGTGGGTCAGGCCGATCCCGACACAGGCACCGTTGATGGCGGCGATCACCGGTTTGCGCAGTGTGGTCAGGAAGTGCGGGTGCCGTTCACCGACGATCTTGCTGACATCAGTGTCGCCGCTGATGGACTCGCCGAGATCCTGCATGGCGCCCATGTAGGCGCCCGCGCAGAATCCGCGACCGCTACCGGTCAGCACGATGGACCGCACCGCGTCATCGGCCTCGGCGCGGTCGAAGGACGCGTACACCCCACGCGAGATGTCGGCGCCCCAGGAGTTCAGCCGCTCGGGTCGGTTGAGGGTGATGACGGCGACGCCGCCGGCGGTGACGTCGTAGAGCACCGCCTCGGTGCCCACACTGTCGGCAACCGTCATGACCGGGAGAGCCTGCGTTCGGACATACTTACTGTATACCTATCGGTAGTACATTCCGCAAGCCTCCCGCGCGGCCTTCCACCTGCGAAAAGTAGCGCCGAACCGGTCCGTCACCCAGTCCGGTATTTCACCCGCGCGGCAGCAGATCCTCATCGATGATCTGCACACTTCCGTTGCCGTCGCCGTTGCTGCCGGTCACCAGAACGGCACCCGAACGGGGAGCCACCGCAACCGAATTGGGTTGCTGCACGGTCGGCACGTCACCGAGCACCCGGGAGGAGGCGGGGTCGGCCACGTCGACCACCCGCAGCAGGTTCGACGCGGTCAGCGTCACATAGAGTCGTTCGCGACCGCCGTCGTAGGCCAGCCCGTATGTTCTGCCCGGCGCATCGATGCGGGCCACGTCGGCGATCCGGGGGTCGATGCGTTCGATCAGGACGGCGCCGCCGTCGGTGTCGGCGAAGGCGGCCAAATCGCCCGTCAGCGAGATCGCGTGCGTCAGCTTGGTCCCGACGCGGGCCTGCGCGACCTCTCGGGCCGCGGCGGCGTCGTACACCCACACACCGTCCTGCACATCCGCCACGGCCGCGTAATTTCCCTCGGCCGCAACGCCACCCGGCTGTGGCGGCCCCGCGGGCAGTGATGCGGCGACTCGCCCGTCGCGCACGAACAACACCCCGCCGCCGCCCTCGTTGGCGACCACGATGGTGCCGTCGGCGGTCGCGGCCGCGTCGTGCGGTTGTCTACCGACCGCGTCCGGTTCTGATTCAGCACTACAGCCGGCGAGCAACGCGCCCACGGCCAGCACACTCGTCACGGCGTGGCAACGTCTGTTCATCCTTCTACAGTGCCCACCCTGGGCCCCGTCAACCGGATCAGCCGCGCATCAGAGGAAGTCGCTGCCTCCGTCGACGTTGACGTTCGCGCCAGTCATGTACGAGTTGCGCCGCGACGCCAGGAACGCCGCGACGGGTGCGATCTCGGACGGCAGGCCGGCCCGCGGCAGGTGCGCCGGGTGCCCGAAATGCTCGTCGATGGCCGCCATGAGTGCGTACGGATCGTCGCCGTCGACACCCACCGACGCCGCCCAGCCCCGCAGCGCCTCGGACGAGATACTGCCCGGCGAGACCACGTTCACCATGATCTCGTCGGGCGCCAACTGCAGCGACAGGTTCTTGGACACGCTGTTCAGCGCGGCCTTGGCGGCCGTGTAGGCAGGTAGCCGGGTGCTCTGCCGCTGTGTCGAATGGGCCGAGAAGTTGACGATGCGACCCCACTCGGCATTGCGCAGCAACGGGATTGCCGCTCGCACGCAGCGCACCATACCCATCAGGCCGGCGTCGAAGGCCTCCCGCCACTGCTCGTCGGTGAGCTCCTCGAAATTGCCGGCGGCACCGGGGCCCACGGTGTTGATCAGGGCGTTGACCTGGCCGTCCCAACGGGCGCCGATCTCGGCGAAGGCGCGCCGCACGCTCTCCTCGTCACCGGTGTCGGCGACGACGGCCACCGCATCGGGACTCCCCCGCCGGGTCAGGTCCGCGGCTGCCGCCTCCACCACCTCGCGGGTGCGACCGATGAGCGCCACCCGGGCACCGTCGTCGGCCAGACACTGCGCCGTCGCGAAACCCATCCCGCGACCGCCACCGACGACGACCGTCGCCGCGCCCGCGAAGCCGAGATCCATCGGGCTAGCTGCCGGTCCAGTTCGGCTTGCGCTTCTCGGCGAAGGCGGTGGCGCCCTCGATCGCGTCCTTGGACCCGAAGACCGGGCCCATGATCTCGTTCTGCTTCTGCCACATCTCGGCGGGGCTCCACTCGGCAGACTTGACGATGATCTCCTTGGTTGCGGCGACCGCCAGCGGGCCGTTGGCGGTGATCTTCTCGGCCAGTTCCAGTGCCCCGTCGAGCGCCTTGCCGGGTTCGGTCAGCTTGTTGACGAAACCCCATTCGGCGGCCTGCTCGGCGGTGAAATTCTCACCGGTGAGCGCGAGTTCGAGCGCCTTCTGGTAGGGAATGCGTTGGGGCAGGCGCAACAGCCCGCCGCCGCCGGCGACCAGGCCGCGCTTGACCTCCGGGATACCGAATTTGGCTTCCCGCGAGGCGACGATCAGATCGGTGGCGAGCACCATCTCGGTACCACCGGCCAGCGCATACCCCTCGACCGCGGCGATCACCGGTTTGCGCGGCGGACGTTCTGTGAACCCGATACCCCGGCCCTCGACATAGGGCAGCTCGCCGGAGGCGAAGGCCTTGAGATCCATTCCGGCACTGAAGTTTCCGCCGGCACCGGTCAGGATCGCCACCGAGAGCTCCGGGCTGTCGTCGAGTTCGTCCATCGCGGCGGCCAATCCCTGCGCCACCGGCAGGTTGAACGCGTTGCGGGCCTCCGGCCGGTTGATGGTGATGATCAGGGTGCGGTCCCGGCGCTCGGTCAGGATTTCGTCGGCCACTCTCGGTCCTCGCTATCGGCAGTGAAAGGGGGCAGATCAAACACCGGAAAACATTACTATATTTATTACGGTAACCGGCCGAGAGTCGCGTATCGCAGTCCCGAGAATGCGTGTATCGGTGCCGACGGTATGGCTACCGGTAAGCTTGACGGTTCACTGCACAGTTCCGGACGCGAGAAGGGTGGCCGTTGTGGCGAAGCCGGTTGCCGAGAAACGACAGCGCCGCGAGCGCGGGTCGATCAACCCCGACGACATCATCAAGGGCGCGTTCGAACTCGCCGAGCAGGTCGGCATCGACAACCTCAGCATGCCGTTGCTCGGTAAGCACCTGGGTGTCGGCGTCACCAGCATCTACTGGTACTTCCGCAAGAAGGACGATCTGCTCAACGCGATGACCGACCGGGCACTGAGCGAGTACGTCTTCGCGACCCCGTATGTCGAGGCCAAGGATTGGCGCGAAACCCTGCGCAACCATGCACGCACCATGCGAAAGACGTTCACCGGCAACCCGATCCTGTGCGATCTGATCCTGATCCGGGCGGCGCTGAGCCCACGCGCCGCCAAGCTCGGCGTGCTGGAGATGGAGAAGGCGATCGCCGGCCTGGTCGAGGCCGGACTGTCCGCCGAGGACGCCTTCGACACCTACTCCGCGGTGACGCTGCATGTGCGCGGGTCGGTGGTGTTACAGCGCCTGGCCGAGAAAAACCAGTCGGAGGACGACAGCCCAGGCGCTTACGACCAGACCCTGGTCATCGATCCGGACGTGGCGCCGCTGCTGGCCCAGGTCACCGGCGAGGGGCACAGTTTCGGCGCCTCGGACGAGAACAACTTCGAGTTCGGCCTGGACTGCATCCTTGAGCATGCGAGCCGCACGCTCGAGGACGCACCCAGGAAGCGTCGAAGGTGACTACACCTCGATGACGACGCCGCCGCCCTGACCGCCGCCGGCGCACATCGCCGCGACACCGATGCCACCGCCGCGACGCTGCAGTTCGTAGACCATCGTGGTGATCATGCGCGCACCGGAGGCCGCGATGGGATGGCCCAGGCTGCAGCCACTGCCGGAGTAGTTCACCAGTTCCTCGTCGAGGCCGTACTCGCGGACCGCGGCCACCGGCACCGAGGCAAACGCCTCGTTGATCTCCCACAGCGCGACATCGGAGGGCTTCAGGCCGGCCCGGTCGAGCACCTTGCCGATCACCTTGACGCCACCCAGTCCGGTGTCGCGGGCGGCGACACCGACCGAGCCCCAGGCCCGGACCTTGGCCAGCACGGAGAGGTTCTCCGCGGCCGCATAGGCGTCATCGACCAGTGCGACAGCAGCGGCAGCGTCGTTGGTGCCACTGCTGTTGCCCGCGGTAATGGAGAATCCTTCGATCTCCGGATGCAGGACCTTGAGGCCGGCGAGCTTCTCGACCGTCGTGTCGCGGCGCGGGTGCTCATCGACGCTGAACTCGGTGACGGATCCGTCGATCTGAGTCACCTTCAGGGGCACGATCTCGTCGGCGAACTTGCCGGCGTCCTGGGCGGCGACGGCACGCTGGTGCGAGCGCGCGGCCCAGGCATCGAGCTCCTCGCGGGTCAGACCATAGGACTGCGCAGTGTTCCAGCCTACCGTGATCGACATGTCGCGGGCCGGGGCGTCCGGGGTCTCGACATGGATGGGCGGCAGCCACCGCTCCTCGAACTTGAGCTCCGGTCCGATGACGCGCTGGCTCATCAACGGCGTCATCGACAACGACTGCACACCGCCGGCAACCAGTACCCGCTCCATCCCCGAGCCGATCTGCGCGGCGGCGTTGCCGATGGCGGTGAGACTGCCCGCGCAGTGCCGGTTGACGGCCTGGCCCGGCGCATTCTCGAAGCCGGCCACCAGCGCGGCATAGCGCGCCAGGTCACCACCGCCGTAATGGGATTCGGCGATGATGATGTCGTCGATCGCCGACGGGTCGATGCCCGCGCGCCGGACCACCTCGGGCAGCACGGCACCCAGCAGCGCGTCGGGCGGCGTGTTGACCAGCGTCCCCTTGAAGGACCGGCCGATGGCGGTGCGCGCGGCACCGACGATAACGGGTGAGGGCATGACTACCGCCTTTACGATATCCAGTGATTATGTAAACGTAGCACCCACTGTAGGTGCCACAATGCGGGGTTGGCTACCGAGGCTCCGGCACGTGCGGTTCAGGCACATGGAAGTGCTCGTCACGTAAGCGGAATGCTTCTTTGGTGCCGTGCTGCGCCCGGGTCTTGACGAAGTTGAACTCCCCGGGGGAGAACTGAAGGTTGGTGCCGTACGCGTGGAAAATGTAGCTCGCGACCTCCTCACCCTGATAGGCCTGGTTCTGCTCGACCAGCCGGAAGGCCTCCTTGGCGATCACCACACCGTCGGCCGGCATCTTGGCCGCTTTCTCGGCCCAGTAGCGCGCCCTGGCCGGCACCTGCGCGACATCGCAGGTGTCGGTGAAAATGCCCAGCTGCTCGACGGCACCGGCATCGATGATGTCGCCGGTCAGCAGCATCCGCCGGGCCAGCACCGGGCCGAGTCGGTGGAAGAACATGTGCAGACTGCCCAGCGCCGGTCCCAGGAATCGGGTGGCCGGCATCCCGATCTTGGTGTCACGGGCGATCACCGAGATATCGGTCATCAGCGCCATCTCGAAACCACCGCCCAGGGCGTAGCCGCTGATCTCGCCCACGGTGACCTTCGGGAAACCCATGAAGTTGTGATAGAAGCCGAAAGATTTGCGATCGACGGTGAGCCGCCGACGTTGACTGGGCCGGGACTTCTTGGGCTCCTCCTTCGAGCCATACCAGCCATAGGCGTTGTTCATATCCGCCCCGGTGGAGAACACCCCCTCCGCACCGCGCAGCAGCACGACGGTGATGTCATCGTCATCGGCGACGATGTCGAGGTAGCGGGCGATCTCGTCGCGCATGGCGGCGTCGTAGGAGTTGCGCCGTTCGGGATTGTTGAAGGTGATGGTGGCGATCCGGTGGTCGGCGTCGACCTCGAAGAGCACCCGGTCATCGGTCATGCGAAATCAGCCTCGCTTCAATGGTTTTGTCGGTCCCGGCGGCCAGCGTGGTGTGCCTGGCGGCGGACAGGTGGTCGGTGGCCAGTCTGGTGGCCCGGGAGGCGTTGCCCTCGACGATGGCGTCGAGCAGACGCTGATGATCGCTCAGCGCCGCGCGCATGGTCCTCTCGTTCACGGCCTCACCCTCGTCGGCCCACACCTTCGACTCGTGGGTGGACCAGATCAGCTCCAGTGAGCCGATCAGCAGGATCATCGGCTCGTTACCGCAGCGGGCCACCAGCACCTCGTGGAACCGGCGGGCGTTGGGTACATACCGCGTCGGATCGCCGAATTGTGCTGTCTGGTTGTCGATCTCGTCCTGCAGGTAGGGCACCACCTCGGTGGCGCGATCCGGCCGCGCGGCGCACATACCGGCGCAGATGGGCTCCAGGTGCAGCAACGCTCCACTGACGTCGGCAGGTGTGGCCGCCCGGCTCTGCAGCACCATGCCGATCATGTGGGCGGTCCGTTCCGGCGAGGGCTGACGCACCACCGCGCCACCCATGTTGCCGCGCCGCACGGTTATCAAGCCGTCGGTCTCCAGCAGATGGATGGCCTCGCGCAGCGCCGGCGGACTGACCCCGAACTCCTGGAACAGGCTCTCCTGCGTCGGCAGGATGTCGCCCTCGCGCATCCGCCCCGAGAGGATGTCATCGCGCAGCTTGGACGCGACGATCTCGGCAACCCGTGGCTGCCGGATGCGCCGGGCGCGTCCTTCCATCGATGGCCTTTCCTTGCTAACTTGTACAAGATAGTAACCGCATCGCCTACTGTATGGGCAACTGTATGGCTCAGGAAAGGTCGGATCCCGGTGTCTGACGGTTCGGTGATCTCCGCTCGGCGGGACGGTGTCCTGCACCTCACGCTGGACCGTCCCGACCGCCGGAACTCGCTGAGCCACAGCATGATCGATGCACTGGTCGATGAGCTGACCCGCGCGGCGAGCGACGACACGCTGCGCGCGGTGCACCTGACTGGGGCGGGTACCGATTTCTGCGCCGGCGCCGACTGGGTTTCGACGAACAGCTCCGACCGGCGACCCCGCACCGGTGACCTGGTCCGCCGCATCCCGCACACCGCGCACCGCGTCGTCGAGCTGATCGCCACCATCCATCTACCGGTGGTGTGCTCGGTGCGAGGCTGGGCGGTCGGACTGGGCTGCAATCTGGCGCTTGCCGCCGATTTCACCGTCGCCGACGTCGGCGCGACGTTCTGGGAACCCTTCCTGTCCCGCGGTTTCAGCCCCGACTCCGGGGCCACCTGGCTGCTGCCGCGGTTGGCCGGCGTCGCCCGGGCCAAACGGATGCTGCTGCTCGGCGAGAAGGTCGACGGCGCCGCGGCCGCCGACTGGGGTTTGATCCACAGCGCGGTGCCCACCGACGATGTCGACGCCGGTGCCGACGCACTCCTGACCAGGCTCGCCCAAGGCCCCACGGTCGCGGTCGGGCTGGCCAAACAGGCCATCGCCTATGGGCAGCACGCCACCCTCAGCCAATCGATGAACCAGGAGCTGTCCAATCTGGAAATCTGTTGTCGCACCAAGGATTTCAAGGAAGGGCTGGCCGCGTTCCGGGAACGCCGCGACCCGAATTTCACAGGCTTGTAGAAAGGTTTCGATGTACGACACAATCACCTATCAGGTGGACGGTCACAAGGCGACCATCACGCTGAACCGCCCCGAGGCGCTCAACGCGTTGTCCCCGCACATGATCACCGAACTACGCGACGCATATCGACGAGCCGAGGATGACGACGACATCTGGCTGATGATCGTCACCGCCACCGGGCGCGCCTTCTGCACCGGCGCCGATGTCACCGAGATCCCCGGCGATGGCAAGGTCGTCAACGAGCGGCCGTATCTGTCCACCTACGAGCAGTGGGAGGCCCCCCAGGAAGGCACTCCCCCGTTCCGCACCATGACCAAACCGGTCATCGTCGCGATCAACGGAATCTGTTGCGGGGCAGGTTTGGACTGGGTGACGACCGGAGACATCGTCATCGCCTCCGACAAGGCGACCTTCTTCGACCCGCACGTCAGTATCGGCCTGGTCGCCGCCCGCGAGATGGTCCGACTGGCCAAGGCATTGCCCCGGTCGGTGGCCCTACGGATGGCACTGATGGGCAAACACGAACGGATAACGGTGCAGCGTGCCTACGAATTGGGGCTGATCACCGAGATCGTCGAGCACGATCTTCTGATGGAACGCGCCCACGAGATCGCCGACACGGTGAACCGAAATGCGCCACTTGCGGTTCGGGGCACCCGACTGGCCATCCACAAGACCTTGGATCTGCCGCTGCACGAGGGTGAGATCCTGGCCGAGACCTTCCGTGAGCGGGTGACCCGCACCGAGGATGCGCTCGAGGGGCCGCGGGCCTTCGCCGAGAAACGCGCACCGAACTGGCAGGCCCGCTAGTGGAGACGCTGCTGCTCGACCTCGATCACCAGACCCGTATCGCCACCATCACGCTGAACCGCCCCGACGCCCTGAACTCCTTCAACCGGGCCATGTGCCATGAGATGCGCGATGCCTGGCACACCATCAAGGCAGACGAGGGCATCCACGCCGTGGTGCTGCGCGCCGCCGGCGACCGCGCCTTCAGCGCCGGCCTGGACGTGAAATCCAGCTACGGACAGCCGAATATCGTGTGGAACCACGAGGATCCGGGTGAGCTGCTCAGCCCCAAATGGCAGAAGATGTGGAAACCGGTGGTCTGCGCCGTGCAGGGCATGTGCACCGCCGGCGCCCTGTATTTCATCAACGAGTCCGACATCGTGATCTGCTCACAGGATGCCACCTTCTTCGACTCACATGTCAGTGCCGGGCTGGTGTCCGCACTGGAGCCGATCGGTTTGATGCGCCGCATCGGCCTCGGTGACACCCTGCGAATGGCGCTGCTGGGCAATGACGAACGGGTCGGTGCCGATACCGCGCTGCGGATCGGACTGGTCACCGAGGTCGTGGCCCGCGACGAGTTGTGGGCACGTGCCGACGAGATCGCCACCAGCATCGCTGCCAAACCACCGACCGCCACCCAGGGCACCGTCAAGGCGATCTGGGAATCGCTCGACAAGCCCTACCGTGCCGCGATGGACCACGGCTTGATCTACACGCGGCTCGGCAATCCGATCGCCAAGGACGAATTGGCGGCACGGCCACCGGCCAAAGTCAGCCCACGGATACGCTGATGTCCCACCCTCTTTCGCGACGCATCAGCACGGTGCTGGATCTGGATCCGGCCGCGCGAGCACTGCAGTACGAGGACGAATGGTCCATTTGGGGGCAATTGGCTACCCTGGCCCGGCGGATCGGCACGCTGACCGGACCGGTCCGGGTCGGGGTCATGCTTCGCAACAGCCCGGCGCACGTGGCCGCCCTGCTCGGGGTGCTGGAAGTCGGCGGCACGGTTGTGGTGATCAACCCGGCGCGCGGTGACGAACGCACCCGCGCCGATATCGCCGCGCTCGGGCTGCCGGTGATCGTCGGCCTCGCCGAGGACCACGCCACCCTGGTGACACCGGCCCCCGACACCCTGCAGATCACCCTCACCGATCTGGACACCGCGCCGACGGTGACCGGCACCGTCGGCGCGGACACCGGCCGGCCCGGGGTGGCGGTGTGGATGCTCACCAGCGGCACCACCGGACCGCCCAAGCGCGTCGATCTGACCTACGACATGCTGGCCCGCAGCGTCATGGGCTCCTCGCCGGAACCCACCGAACTGCGCCGCGGGGTCGCCATCGTCAACTCGCCGCTGGTGCATGTCGGCGGGGTGTTCCGGACA
Organism: Mycobacterium sp. NPDC003323; assembly: GCF_053589535.1. Classification (NCBI taxonomy): domain Bacteria; kingdom Bacillati; phylum Actinomycetota; class Actinomycetes; order Mycobacteriales; family Mycobacteriaceae; genus Mycobacterium; species Mycobacterium sp. NPDC003323. Next base: position 320,921 of record NZ_JBSFSB010000001.1, on the reverse strand, counting down.
CTGCTGTGCCTGGCCGAGGCCCGGCCGTTTGTGCTCTTACCGAAATTCGACCTACCCCGCTGGACGGCCGCCGTCCGTGAACATCGCCCGCGCGCGGTGTCCCTGGTGCCTGCCGCGTTACGGATGGTGCTGCACTCGGATCTGACGCGCGAGGATCTGGCCGGGGTCGTGGCCGTCACCTCCGGCACCGCGCCGCTGTCCGCCGATGACGCCGACGCCTTCACCGCGAAGTTCGGCATCCCGGTGCTGACCTCGTATGCGGCCACCGAATTCGGCGGCGGGGTGGCCGGTTGGACCTTGGCGGACCATCAGCAGTACTGGGCGGCCAAGCGCGGCAGCGTGGGCCGGGCCAACCCTGGCGCACAACTGCGGGTGGTCGACGAGGACGGCCGGGTGCTCGGCCCCGACGAGCAGGGCCTGCTGGAAGTCATTCCGGCGCAGTTGAACACCGGGGGGTGGATACGCACGACCGACCTGGCCCGTATCGACGCGGACGGATTTCTCTGGATCCTCGGCCGCGCCGATCAGGCCATCATCCGGGGCGGTTTCAAGGTCATGCCCGACGACGTGCGGACCGCATTGGAGAGCCATCCCGCTGTCCGCGGTGCCGCGGTGATCGGCCGAGCCGACGAACGCCTCGGGGCGACGCCGGTGGCGATGGTCGAGTTGCACGGCCACACCGATGCGGCAGCGCTTGTCGAGTTCCTGCGGGACCGACTGGCGCGTTATGAGATCCCCACCGACATCGCCATCGTCGAGACCATTCCCCGAACCCCCTCGGGCAAGGCCGATCTCGGGGCGGTGCGCGAGCATTTCGCCGCCGCATATCCCGTCGCTTAGCTCGCCCCGGACCGTGCCTGAGATCGTCGACCTGTTGGCCGGCCGCGGTGAGCACCCGCTGCTGATCTGCGATGCCGAACGCCTCACCTACGGCGATGCCGACCGGCGGTCCGCCGACCTGGCCCGTGGTTTGCTTGCGTTAAGTGCGGGCAAGGGCACACACATCGGCCTGTTGTATCCCAATGGTCCCGACTTCGTGGTGGGCATGCTCGCCGCGGCGCGGATCGGCGCGGTCGTCGTGCCGTACTCGACCTTCCTCACCGCCGCGGAGTTGCGCACCCAACTGCTCGACAGCGATACCGCGATCATGCTGTCGGCTCATCGATATCGCGGCCGTGACTTCCACGAACTGCTGGCCGAGGCCGGCCCCACCCCATGTCTGCGTCACACCCTGTTCGGCCCGCCCGACGACCTCGTTGCACCCGCGATGCTGGCCGACTTCGAGGCCGACGTCGACGGATGCGACCCGTTGGCCATCGTCTACACCTCGGGCTCCAACGGTCCGCCCAAGGGTGCGGTACATACGCACGCCGGGCTGATCGGGCATCAACACAATCTCAATGCGATACGTGGGTTGACCGACTCGGATGTGTTGTTCTGCAACTCGCCCTTCTTCTGGATCGGCGGATTCTGTTTCGGACTGCTGGCGACTCTGGCTGCCGGGGCCACCCTGCTGTGCTCCAACAACACCGACGCCGGGGCAACCCTGGTTCTGTTGGAGGCGGATCGCCCGACGATCACGAATAGTTTCGCCGCGGGGATCGCACATCTCACCCGGCATTCGAGCTATCCCGACCGCCGTTTCACTGCCCCGCGCGGCAAGCTCAACCCGATCATGGCCGCCGATGTACCGTCGACGGCTTCTACCGCACAGGCGATCTGGGCCGCCTGGACGCTGACGGATTCCTGTTCTACCACGGCCGCTGCGATGACATGTTCAAGGTCAGCGGTGCGACCGTGTACCCGAGCGAGGTGGAAAGGGCCGGTGGTGACGGCGCTGCCGATCGACGCACTGCGTACCGCAACCAAGGAACTGATCAGTGGCTTCAAGGTACCCACCGTGTGGTTGCACTCAGACGACCTGCCGATCGGTGCGACCGGCAAGGTGGACAAGCAGAGGGTGCGGATGATGCTGTCAGACGATGGCGTTGTCACGTAGCACCGCGATCTGCGCTGCGTCGTAGCCGATCTCGCCGAGCACCTCATCGGTGTGCTCGCCGAGCAACGGCGCCCGGTGCCGGATGCTGCCGGGGGTTGCCGACATCCGGAACGGCGTCTCGATGATGGGCACGTCACGTGCTGCGCCAGGAAAGGCGACACGTTTCAGGTAGCCCATCGCCTCGATGTGTGGATCCTCGAGCACGTCCTGGGTGGAATGCAGCGGTGCGGCGGGCATCTTGGCTTTCTCCAGCAGATCGAGGACCTGCGCCTTGGTCTTGTCGGCACACCAGTCGGCCATGATGTCGTTGAGTACATCGCCGTTCTCCCAACGGCTGTCGTCGTTGGCGAACCGCGGATCCGCGAACAACTCCTCCCGGCTCATGAGGCGACACCAGCGTTTGAACATCGGTTGGCCGGCCACCTGCAACAGCACCCATTGATCGTCGGCGGTGCGGTACAGATCGCACGGGGCGACGGAGGCGCCCTTGTTGCCCATCCGCGGCTTGTCCTTCTGCAGCAGTTCCCGCTCGATCAGGAACGCGTTCGACAGCATCAGCGCGGTGGGCAGCAGTGCGCCCTCGACATGCTGGCCCGCACCGGTGCGGTCGCGGTGGTGGAGCGCCATCATGACACCGATGGTCAGTGTCAGAGCCGTGCCGAAGTCGGTGTAGGGCACCACGGTGCGGATCGGTTGGTCCGGCAGGCCCTGGCGATACACCGCGCCGGACATCACCTGGCCGGCGCCGTCGAAGCCGACCTTGTCGCTATAGGGTCCGCCCTCGCCGTAGGCGGTCGCACTGGCCAGGATGATGTCGGGTTTGACGGCGCGAAGTGTCTCGTAGTCCAGGCCGCTGGCCCGCATCCCGGCGGCCGGCATGTTGGCGATCACGATATCGGCGCGGGACACCAGTCGACGGGTGATCTCGGCGCCCTCAGCAGTGGTGGAATCCAATGTGAGGGAACGCTTGTTGCGGTTGCACTGCAGGAAGGTGCCGCCCTCACCGCCGTCGGTGACCGCCTGTACCCAGCGGTCCTCACCGCCCTCGCGCTTCTCGACACGCAGCACATCGGCTCCCATATCGGCCAGGATCGCACTACACCAGGGTGCGGCGATGAACCGGCCGTAGTCGAGGACGCGAATCCCGTCGAGCACGCCTGCCATGACCGGACCCCAATCCGTTGAGTTACCGACTGTAAGTATTACAGTATGACTCCATCGTCCGGTTCCGGACCCGGCTCATCACGTTCCGGGTCCAAGAGTTCTTCGGGATGGAAGTGGTGGTTGATGGTGTCTTGTCCGGTGTCCATCAATGGTGGCGGATACCAATGCACGCGCCCGGTTTCGGAGTCGATTTTGGTGGTCCAGCCCAGTTCGGCGAGTCGATTGTCCGGCGGACAGCCCAGAGCCAGGGTCGGGGCGTCGGTGTAGCCGCCGTTTGCCCAGCTGGGGTCGGCGTGATGGGCCTGGGTGAGGTTGGCACACCGGGTGCAGCCGGGTCGGGTGCAGCCGCGGTCGCGGTTGTAGAGCAGCAGGCGTTGGGCTTTGGTGGCCAAACGTTTGGTACGGCCCATGTAGAGCGGTTCGGCGGTGTGTTTTCGGTAGACCACCAGGTAGTGATACGAGTGCTCGGCCATGCGGAGCAGGTCGGGCATGGGCAGCAGGGTGCCGGTGCCGGTGACGGCGAGCCCGGCGGCGGATTCCAGTTCGCGCAGGGTGGTGGAGACCACGACGGTGACTGGTAGTCCGCCGTGTTGGCCGAGACGACCGGAAGCCAGGGTGTCGCGCAGGATGGCTTTCAGTGCGTCGTGATTGCGTTGGGCCGGGGTGCGCGTGTCGCGGACGGCGGCCCGGTCGGCCAACGCCTGGAAGTCGATGGCGGGGCGAGGCGTAGCGGCCTCGGCGGCAGCCACCGCGTCCATCCGGTCAGCCAGATCATCGAAGGTCGCGAACTCGGGCAGATCGTCAAAGCTCGGCACACCATCAGACCCAGACCCGGGCTGGGGTGCGGGTTCGGGCGCCACCTCAGGTTCGGGCTCCGGCGTCCGTCCAGCGCCGGGTTCAGCGTCACACTCTGCCTCTGCCTCTGCCTCTGCCTCTGCCTCTGCCTCTGCCTCTGCCTCAGGCTGCGGCGTCGGCGCGGGTTCGGCGTCGTCGTCGAGGGGGTTGGGGTCCGGATTGTGTTGTGGTTCGGGGTCGTCGGGGTTGTTGATTCCGGGGCGGGCCCACGCGTCGAAGGCGGTGCCCAGATAGGCGGCCAGCTCGGGATCGACCCAACCGCTGATGTGGGTCAGCCCGTCGGCATCCTGCTTGCCGATCCGGATCCCGCGCTTGTGGCGGGCTAGGTCCGGGCCGGGACCGTCCTGGTTGAGCAGCATCAATGCGTGCGTGGCCGCTGTCTGTACCGTCTCCGGACCTGCGGCCACGGCGACTGCGACCAGGATCTCTTCGAGTTCCGCGCATTTGGCCGGGCTGGTGTACTTCGCAGCTTGGTGCACCGCGTCACGGATGACCTGGATGTGCCCGTCGTTGATCGTCCCGTCGGCCAGTGCGGCCGCGCACGCCGGCAACAACGGTGCCAGTACCTCTCCGCCGATGGCGTGGCGCGGTCCCAAATCTTTGGCGGCCTTGATCCGCCGGCCGGCCTCGGCGCCCGACACCCGCATCCGGGTGGACAGCACGTCGGCCCAGGTTTTCCCGCCGATCTCATGGGCGGTGGCCCGATCCATCAGCACGGACAGGATCCGGTGATCGACCGCCGCATCGGCTCGGGCGCGTTCCTCGCGCTCGGACTGGATCGCCAGCAACTCCGCGGTGTCAAAGCACGTAAAATCGGCATCCAGCAAGGCCTTCACGGATGCGGAGCGGTCGGCAAGTGCATGCTGCACCGACTCCCGACTCGCCACCGCATCCGACTTCATGACCCGAACATACGGGCGACCACCGACAAAAACGGCCGCTGCGTGACTCATGCGACAGATGGGTCCAAAGTTTCTTCAGGACAACATAAGTCGCTCGATTGTCGCTCCTAGGAGGGCAGTTCGACAACCTCGTCGGCCTTCAACATCCGCCGCAGGAACGCCACCTGATCATCGACCGTCTTGTCGAACCACGCATTTCCCGGCCACACGTCGAAGTGGTCGCACGCGTACCGGTGGACCTGCGCCCTGGCCGCCTCCGCGGTCTTGGCCACCGCGCCCGCAGGCACGAACCGGTCGAAGTCGCCGATCTGCACCAGCACCGGACACCGCAGCCGCCGCGCCGCGGACTTGACGTTCAACCGTCCGAGTTCCATGCCGACCGACGAGTCGATCTCGTTGCGCCATGTCGGACCGGCCATCGCCAGATAACTCTCGTAGGCTCCCGACAGCGTCAGCGCCCCCGCCTCCCCCGGCCGGCCGACGATCGGCATCATCGTCGCAGTCCCGCCGCGGGCCACCGACAACTTGCTGCGCACCCCGGTCGCCGTCCACCGCAGCGCGGTCAACACATCTCGCTCACTGACCGCGGCGCGCCCGGCGGCCAGCCCGGAGGTCAACGGTGTCAGCGCGATCACCGCGGCGATCTCCGGTAGATCGGCGGCCACCTGCAGTACATGCCCACCCGACATGGACGCTCCCCACAGCGCGATCCGCGCGGAATCCACGTCGGGCAAACCGGACGCGAAGACGACGGCATTGCGAAAGTCGGCCAACTGCCGCGTCAGCGAGATGGTCTGCCGCGGAGAGCCTTCCGACGCGCCGAAGCCGCGGTAGTCGAAGGCCAGCACGTCGAATCCCGCGGCCGCGAAGCGACGGGCGAATGGTTCGAGCCCGGAGTCCTTGGTCCCGCCGAATCCGTGCGCCATCACCACCGCCGGTCGCGAGCCATCCACCGGCGCCTGAAAATGCCATGCGCTACAGGGTGTCCCGGACGATTCGAACCAGATCTCCCGGTAGCTCATCGCAGCTGTCCGTAGATTGTGCCGAGCCACACCGCCGCCGCGCCGTCCAACAACTGCTCGCGGGTCAGCGAGCCGCCCAGGATGAACCGTTCGAGCAGCCGGTCGTTGAGTTCCAGCAGCACCGCCGCAAGCACCTCGGGATCGGGTGACTCACGTTCGGCGCGGATCAATTCGGCGACCGACGGGACGAAGGCATTACGCGCGTCATCCCAGATCTGGCGCACCGTCGCGCTGGAGCCACGGGCCTCCAGCATGGCGTTGAAGACGTGCCGATACCGGTCACAGGTGTCGAACAGGCCACCGAGCATCGCGTACACGCGGTCCCGCGGGCTGTCGGCCCCGGTGGTGAACTCCTCGTTCACGGCAAAGGTCTCGTTGACCATCCGTTCCATGAGTGCGGCGACCGCGGCGGCCTTGTTCTCGAAATAGAAGTAGAAGGCGGACCGCGTCACCCCCGCCTGCGCGGTGATCTCGGCGACGTTGATGGCATCCAGGCTGGATTCCTTCAGCCACCGGTCGAGTGCGTCCAGGATCGCGTCGCGGCGTTCGTCGCTGCGCAGCGCGGGCCGTCGGTCGGTGGGCGACCTCATGCCATCACCGCACGCCGCACCCCGGCCGGGATCTCCTTGGTGCGGATGTCGTGCTCGTAGTAGAAGTAGTCGACCTGCTGTGTGTGCCGCGGTCGGTCGGTGCAGTGGCCGGCGTGCAGTTGCTGGTCGGCGTCGATGACGCGCTCCATCTCGGCGACCGACGGCAGCGCGTACCGACCTGCGGCGTAGGCGGCCAACAGCCGCGACTGGCATTCGACGAACGGGAACAGCGTCGGGATCGCCTGCGCGAATCCGATGAAGACCAGATCCTCGAATCCCGGCTTGAACATCCGCTTGTACAGCCGGATCTGGTTGTCCGGGGCGCTGATCAGTTCGGGATCGAAGAACGGGAACGTGATGTTGTATCCGGTGGCATAGACGATGACGTCGAACTCGTCGGCGGTGCCGTCCTCGAAATGGACCGTGTGGCCGTCGAGCAACCGAACGTTGGGCTTGGGTATGACATCGCCGGAGCCCAGCCGCAGCGGCAATTCGACCGACTGCGTCGGATGGGCCTCGAAGAGCTTGTGATTGGCCGGCGGCAGCCCGTATCTGGTCGGATCGGCCCCCACCAGCGGCGCAAACGCCTGCGCCGCCTTGCGCTGCCAGGACAGCGGCAGATACGGCGTGGTCTTGAAGATCTTGTCACCGGGTTGTCCGGCAAGGTACTTCGGCACGATCCAGGCGCTGGACCGGGTGGACAGCGTGACGGTGTTCTGCAGTGTTCTCGACGAGAGTTCGACGGTGATGTCGGCCGCACTGTTGCCGATCCCCACCACCAGGATGCGCTTGTTCGTCAACGCCAGCGGGGTCTGCGGGTCGACATAGTGATGCGAGTGCATCGATTCACCGGTGAACGTCCCGGGAAACGACGCCCACCGGGCATCCCAGTGGTGACCGTTGCCGACGACGAGCAGATCGAACTCGCGGACAGAACCGGCCTGGTCCTCGATGAGCCAGCCGCCGCCATCGCGCCGTCGGGCCGAGACCACCGCATTTTCGAACTCGATGTTCTCCTGCAATCCGAACGCTTCGGCGTAGGAGTCCAGATACGCCTTGACATCGGAGTGGTGCGGAAAGGCCGGATAGTGCTCGGGCATCGGAAAGTCTTTGAACGACAACCGATGTTTGGAAGTGTCGATGTGCAGCGACCGGTACGCACTGCTCATCCCGTTTGGATTGCCGAACGCCCAGTTTCCGCCGATGCGGTCCGACATCTCGAAGGTGGTGTACGGGACGCCGTAATCCTTGAGCATCTTGCCCGCGGTCAACCCGCTGATACCCGCGCCGATCACCGCTGTCCGGGGCGGCGTCTGGGAGAACGTCGTCATCGCGAACACCCCCGTTGCTGGGCTCGCCGGGGGCAAGCTCCTCAGGTCCTGCCGCCGGACGCTATCAGCGGATTTGACGTACGTCAATGAATTCTGACAAGTGTCAGCGGCCCACCCGACATAATCGTCCGGTAGCCGTCGAGGGAGTGCCGATGAGAACCGTCGAACCGCCATGACGGCGCCACCGCAGCCGGAGTCGGACTCGCCGCTGGGACTGGCGCTGGTCTGTCTCACCGCCGGTGTCGCCGGTGTCGGCATCGGCTTCGTGGGCGGGGCCTTCCGCTGGTGCCTGGAGCGCGCCGACACGCTGCGCGCCGGCCTGGCCGAATGGGCGCATCGCCTCCCCGGACCGGGCTGGCTGGTACTGGTGTTCGCGGCCGCCTCCGGGGCGGCGCTCGCGGCACTGATCGTGCGGCGGGTTCCGCTGGCCGCCGGCAGCGGTATCCAGCACGTCGAAGCCGTCCACCGCGGCGAGGCCCGCCCGCCGCTGTTGACACTGCTGCCCGCCAAGTTCATCGGCGGAGTGCTGGCCATCGGCTCGGGTCTGGTCCTGGGCCGCGAGGGGCCGACCGTGCACATGGGTGCCGCGCTCGGCGCCGAGGCCGCCCGGCGCGGCCGCCTCGCCGACGCCGACGTCCGGATGCTGCAGGCGGCCCTCGGCGGCGCCGGACTGGCCGTGGCCTTCAACGCACCGATCGCCGGCGTGCTGTTCACGCTGGAGGAGGTGACGAAGTCGGTTCGGTTGCGCACCGTGCTGGCGACCGTCCTGGCAACGGCGACCGCGGTGGGGTGCTCCCGGCTGATCACCGGCGATGACCCCGACTTCGCCGTGGGACCCGTTGACACGCCCGCTCTTTCGTGGCTTCCGCTGTTCATCGCCTTCGGCCTGCTGACCGGTCTTGCCGGAGTGCTCTACAACCGGTTGGTCCTGGCGTTCCTGGACGGCGCCGCCAGGATTCCCCGGCTGGGCGCCATCTCCAGGGCCATGGTGATCGGGGCGATCATCGGATTGGCGACCTTCGTCGACCCCCTCGCCACCGGCGGAGGTGACACGTTGAACCAACTGATCCTCGGCGCCGACTCGGTGGTCCTGTGGACGGTGGCCGGTTTCCTGGCGGTGCGGTTCATCGCGGGCCCACTGTCCTATGCGGCGGCGGTGCCCGGTGGCCTGTTCGCCCCACTCCTGGCCATCGGCACCCTGTGGGGCGTGCTGTTCCTCGGAGGTTTCGGCGCGGTGTGGCCGGGTGAGCTCGCGGGCCTGGCGATCCCGATGGCGATCGTGGGCATGGCGGCATTTTTCGGCGCCACGGTCCGCGCACCGCTGACGGCCATCGTCGTCGTCATCGAGATGACCGCGACGACGGCGGTGGCGGTGCCGATGCTGGCCGCGACGGCGGCCGCGGTCCTGGTCGCCGAGGTGCTGCGCTGCCCACCGATCTATGACAGTCTGCGGCAACGGATGCCGACGGAATGACTAGTGCTCGGTGATGACCCCGCGTTCGATCAGGTGCGCGGTCAAGGGTCCGACACCGATCGTGAAGTGTTCGGCCATCGCCGCCCGCGCGGCATCGGAATCCCCACGCTCCAACGCATCGATCACCCGGCGGTGGTCCCTGATCGACTGGGCGGGCCAGCCGTCCAGCGTCGGAAACACCGACTCGGGCTGATATCTGGTGATACCGGACATGAACTGCGTGAGCTTCGGCGATGCGGCGGCCACGTTGATCAGCCGGTGATACTCGTGGTTCAGCCGCACGGTGCGGTCCGGGTCGGTGTCGGAGTACGCGCGCTCCAGTCTGTCCTGGATCGACTTCAGCTCCGAAAGCTGTTCGGCGCTGATGTTCTCGGCCGCGCGCGCCGCCAGCTCACCGCCGACATAGGCCTGCACATCGGCGACATCGGCCAGATCGCGGGCGGTGAATTCCAGCACCATGAACCCGCGTCGCGGATGCTGCACCAGCAGACCCTCGGCCCGCAGGTTCAACAGCGCCTCGCGCACCGGGGTGACACTGATGCCCAGATCGACGGCGAGTTGGTCCAGCCGCAGGTATTCACCGGCCGGGTACGTGCCGTCGAAGATCCGCCGGCGCACCACCCGCGCGACGTCGTCGGACAGTTGTGGCCGGGCGGCGAAGTCCGGTTCAGAGCCGATACTCATCGAGCAGACTCTTGCTGATGATGGTCTTCTGGATCTCGCTGGTGCCCTCGCCGATCAGCAAAAACGGCGAGTCGCGCATCAGCCGCTCGATCTCGTACTCCTTGGAGTAGCCGTAGCCGCCGTGGATGCGGAAACTCTGCTGGGTGACCTCGGCGCAGAACTCACTGGCCAGATACTTGGCCATGCCGGCGGCGACGTCGTTGCGCTCACCGGAGTCCTTGAGCCGCGCGGCATTGACCATCATCAGGTGCGCGGCCTCTACCTTGGTCGCCATCTCGGCCAGCTGGAACGCGATGGCCTGATGCCCGGCGATCGGCTTGCCGAATGTCTCGCGTTGCTGCGCATAGCGGATCGCCAGTTCGAAGGCCCGGATCCCGACCCCGCAGGCCCGCGCCGAGACGTTGACCCGGCCGACCTCGATACCGTCCATCATCTGGACGAAACCCCTACCCGGCGCCTCGCCCAGCACATCCGCCGACGACGCCCGGTACCCATCGAAGATCAGCTCGGTGGTGTCGATTCCCTTGTAGCCCAGTTTGTCGATCTTGCCCGGGATGGTCAGTCCGGGTGCCACCTCGCCGAATCCGGCCGGCTTCTCGATCAGGAAAGCCGTCAGGTTGCGATGCGGTTTATCCGCTCTCTCATCGGTTTTCACCAGCGCGGCCACCAGCGTCGAGCTACCGCCGTTGGTGAGCCACATCTTCTGACCGGTGATGACGTAGTCGTCCCCGTCGCGCACCCCCTTGGTGCGGATGGCGGCGACATCGGATCCCAGTTCGGGTTCGGACATCGAGAACGCGCCGCGCACCTCACCGGTGGCCATCCGCGGCAGGTAGCGCTGTTTCTGTTCGTCGGTGCCGTGCTGGCGGATCATGTACGCGACGATGAAGTGGGTGTTGATGACGCCGGAGACGCTCATCCAGCCGCGGGCCAGTTCCTCCACGCACAGTGCGTAGGTCAGCAGCGACTCCCCCAGCCCGCCGTACTCTTCCGGGATCATCAACCCGAACAGACCCATCTCGCGCATCTGATCCACGATGTGCTGCGGATAGGCGTCCGCGTGCTCCAGTTCCTGGGCGTGCGGGATGATCTCCCTGTCCACGAACTGTCGCACGGTGGCGACGATCTCGGCCTGGACATCGGTCAGGCCCGCGGTCTGGGCCAGCCTGGTCACGAGGCAGTCCGTTCGAAGACGGCGGCCAGCCCCTGCCCGCCACCGATGCACATGGTCTCCAGCCCGTAGCGCGCATCGCGCAGCTCGAGTTCACGGGCCAGGGTCGCCAGCATCCGCCCACCGGTCGCACCGACCGGATGACCCAGCGAGATGCCCGACCCGCGGACGTTGGTGCGCTCGAAATCGGTGTCGGTGAACTTCCACTCGCGTGTGCACGCCAGCGCCTGTGCGGCGAAGGCCTCGTTGAGTTCGATCAGGTCCATGTCCGCCAGCGACAGTCCGGCCTTCTCCAACGCACGCGCGGTGGCGGGCACCGGACCGATCCCCATGATGTCGGGCGCCACACCGGCAACAGCCCAGGACACGAGCCGCACAAGCGGTTTCAGGCCGAGCTCGGCGGCACGCTCGGGGGTGGTGACGATGCACATGGCGGCGGCGTCGTTCTGTCCGCTGGAGTTGCCCGCGGTGACGGTGGCCTCCGGGTCATTCTTGGCGAGCACCGGGCGCAGCTTGCTCAATGCCTCGACGGAGGTGTCCGCGCGGGGGTGCTCGTCGGTGGAGATCACCTGGTCACCGGATCGCGAGGACACCGTGACTGCGATGATCTCCTCGGCCAGCACCCCGCTGGTCTGGGCGGCGACGGCGCTGCGATGGGACCGTACCGCGAGTTCGTCTTGTTCGGTTCGCGAGATCCCGTACCGGCGGCGCAGGTTCTCGGCGGTCTCCAGCATGCCGCCGGGAACCGGGTGGTTCTTACCGCCGGCGGTGACCCGCCCACGGGCCAGGCCGTCGTGCACGGTGATCCCGCCGCGAGCACCTCCCCAGCGCATATCGGTGGAGTGGAAGGCGACGTTGCTCATCGATTCCGCGCCGCCGGCGATGACGAGATCGTCGTTGCCGCCGGCGACTTGCAATGCGGCCTGGATGACGGCCTGCAGGCCCGACCCGCACCGCCGGTCGATCTGCATGCCCGGCACCGTGACCGGCAGCCCGGCATCCAGGGCCACCACCCGCCCGATCGCGGGTGCCTCCGGCGAGGGATAGCAGTGCCCGAGCACGACATCGTCGACATCATCGGGCTTCAGACCGGTGCGCTGCAGCAGCCCTTGTAGCGCGGCGACGCCCAGTTCGACGGCGGTCAGGGACGCGAACATGCCGCCGTAGCGGCCGATCGGGGTGCGGACGGGCTCACAGACCACGGCGGTACGCATCAGATATGCCGTCCCCCGGTCACTTCCAGCACCGTGCCGGTCATGTACGACGACAGGTCCGAGGCCAGGAACAGCGCGACGGAGGCGACCTCGCTGGGTTCGGCGGCCCGGCCCATCGGGATCTCGGCCAGCTTCTGGTCCCAGATGCGTTGCGGCATGGCCTCGGTCATCGCCGACCGGATCAGCCCGGGTTGGATGGCGTTGACCCGCACGCCGAGGTGCGCGACCTCCTTGGCCGCCGCCTTGGTCAGGCCGACGATACCGGCCTTGGCGGCCGAGTAGTTGGTCTGCCCGACCAGCCCGACCTTGCCGGAGATCGACGAGATGTTGACGATGGCACCGCTTCCCGCCTCGCGCATGATGCCTGCCGCCAGTCGGGTGCCGTTCCACGATCCCTTCAGGTGCACCGAGATGACCTGGTCGAACTGCTCCTCGGTCATCTTGCGCATGGTGGCGTCGCGGGTGATGCCTGCGTTGTTGACCATGATGTCGAGGCTGCCGAAACGCTCGACCGCGGTGCCGACGAGCGCCTGGACCTGACCGGCATCGGTGACATCGCAGCGAACCGCCGCGGCGACATCGGCGCCGCCCAGCGTGGCGGCGGCCGCCTCGGTGGCTTCGGGATTCAGATCACCGAGCACGACGCGGGCGCCCTCGGCCACGAATCGTTCGGCGATGGCGAACCCGATTCCCTGCGCACCGCCGGTGATCACCGCGGTCCGTCCGTCCAGCAGAGCCATCAAGCACCTCCTCAAGCGCGAGCTGTCGAAAACATAAAATATGATATTTCTTGGATCAAACCACACCGGCTCGTATCGATTTCAGGAGGACCCGCCGATGGCCGAGACTGTGTCGGACGCCGATTTCGCCGATATCCACGCCGCCACCCGGCAGTTCATCCGGACGCAGGTCGTTCCCCGCGAGCTCGAGATCATGTCCGCCGACCGGGTCCCCGACGATATCCGGGACCAGGCCAAGAACATGGGGCTGTTCGGTTATGCCATCCCGCAGGAATGGGGCGGGCTGGGGCTCGATCTGGTCCAGGACGTCGAATTGGCCATGGAGTTCGGCTACACCAGCCTGGCCTTGCGCTCGATGTTCGGCACCAACAACGGCATCGCCGGCCAGGTACTGGTCGGCTTCGGCACCGACGAGCAGAAGTCGCGCTGGTTGGAGGGCATCGCCTCCGGCGAAGTTGTCGCCTCGTTCGCGCTCACCGAGCCCGGCGCCGGATCGAACCCGGCCGGTCTGCGCACCAAGGCCGTTCGCGATGGCGACGACTGGGTGATCAGCGGGCACAAGCAGTACATCACCAATGCGCCCACCGCCGATCTGTTCATCGTGTTCGCCCGCACCCGGCCCGCGGACGCCGACGGGCCCGGTATCGCGGTGTTCCTGGTACCCGCCGATACGCCGGGACTGGCGGTCGGCAACAAGGACGCGAAAATGGGCCAGGAGGGCGCCTGGACCGCGGATGTGAACTTCGACGGCGTGCGCGTCGGCCACGACACCCTCATCGGCGGCAGCGAAGACATCGGCTATCGCGCGGCCATGACATCCTTGGCGCGCGGACGCGTGCACATCGCCGCGCTTGCGGTCGGATGCGCCCAGCGCGCGCTCGACGAGTCGATCTCCTACGCCGCGACGGCCACCCAGGGCGGCACACCGGTCGGCAGCTTCCAACTGGTGCAGGCCATGCTGGCCGATCAGCAGACCGGTGTGATGGCCGGACGGGCCATGGTCCGCGAGGCCGCCCGACTGTGGGTCAGCGGTGAAGATCGGCGCATCGCCCCGTCATCGGCCAAGCTGTTCTGCACCGAGATGGCAGGCACGGTGGCCGATCTCGCGGTGCAGATCCACGGCGGCAGCGGCTATATGCGCGAGGTTGCGGTGGAACGCATCTACCGCGAGGTCCGCCTGCTCCGCCTCTACGAGGGCACCAGCGAGATCCAGCGGCTCATCATCGGCGGTGGGCTGGTCAAAAACGCCCAGCGCCAGATGACGAGCTGACCGCAGGTTTCAGGCGATATAGCGGATGATGGACTCGGCAACCGCCGCAGGCTTTTCCGAGTCTTCGATCTCCACGGTGATCGTGACCGTGGACTGAGCCGCGCCCTCGAGCTTGGCGACATCGGTGATCACCGCACGGGCCCGGATCCGGGCACCGACCTTGACCGGCGTGATGAATCGGACCTTGTTGTAGCCGTAGTTCACGGCCAGCGAGATGCCCTTGACGCCGTAGAGGTGATGGGAGAAGTACGGCAGCAGCGACAGGGTCAGCAGTCCGTGTGCGATCGTGCCACCGAACGGACCACCCGCGGCACGCTCGGGATCCACATGGATCCACTGCCGATCCTCGGTTGCCTCGGCAAACTGATTCACGCGATCTTGGTCGATCTCCAGCCAATCGGTGGGTCCGAGCTCGGTGCCCGCCGCCGCCACCAACTCGTCGAGACTTTCGAAAACCTTCATTCCATCCTCCTTGGGAAAGCGCCATCGACTGCCACGTCATGCATAGCGCCTGGCCCTCGCGGCGATGCCACCGGGGCGGTCTTGTGACGTTGTGCGTTCGCGGGGAACGGCAGCGAATGCCGCCAACCGCCCCGCTTTCTGGAAACTCATAGAAAACTTCGGCATATGAAGATCAAATTTGCCATAACTGACGCGCACGATAATTTTGCCAGCATTGGCTCTATGCGAATTCACCTTTGCGAAATTGCCAGAACCCCCCAAAAGCAGCGCTGGCTACTAATGTCAGTCTGTGTCACTTAACTGAGTCTGGCATCTGCGCTGGATATAGCGATACTTAACTGGACTTATTTGAAATTATCCAGTGGCCATACATCCGTGTGGCAACGTTCCTTACCGATCGGTGGGTCAAGTCAATGAGCGTCTCGGTCGCCGAAGCCGGCATTAGCGTCCTCCCCGACAATGCGTCCGTTCAATGGTGGGATCGCGATACCGACTGCACGCTGGTTCTCGCGACACCGTCCGCCGAACCCGAACTTTGGGACGATTTCATCGACGGCGCCTTGCGAAGTTACCGCAAACACGGAGTGGAACGGGCGATAGACCCGAGCACACTGGCCGACCCCGATGCCACCTCATTGTTCCTCACCGCCGTCGATGACGCCGGACGCGCGATCGGCGGCGTCCGCGCACAGGGCCCGTACCGAGATGCCGACGAATCACATGCGGTGATCGAGTGGGCGGGTCAGGATGCTCTGCCCAGGGTGCGCAAGATGATCACCGACCGCATCCCGTTCGGTGTCGTCGAGATCAAGACCGCGTGGTCGTCCGACGACCGGCCCACCGACCGTGAGCGGGGCCGACTGCTCACGCCGGTGTTGGCCCGCATGCCACTGCACGCCACCCTGGTCCTGGGCGCCAAGTTCGCGATGGCCACCGCGGCCGCCCATGTCCTGGCACGCTGGGAGTCCTCCGGCGGTGTGGTGGCCACCCGCATCCCGGCGACGCCGTACCCCGACGAACGATATGAGACGAAGATGATGTGGTGGGACCATGCCGAGTTCACCCGTACCGCTGATCCCCAACAGATTCTCGCCACCCGCGCCGAGGCACGTCTGCTGCTTCCCCTGCTCGACCAGGTGAGCGCCGCGATGCAGCCCGGCCTATGAGCGACGCCCACGCCGCCGTCATCCTGACCGAGGGAAACTCCGAGGACGCAAAGCTGTTGTGGGAGTTGCGTGCCCGCCAGGACATCAAGTTCATCGACAATGCCGGACGGCAGCGCGCGGCGCTGGGCACACTGACGCCGGCCCCGACCGGTGAGTTGCTCACCGAGCCGTTCCGGTGGGTGTACTACCCGTGGCGGCGTTGTGTGGTGGCGATGCTCGGTCCGCGCGCCTACCGCCGACTTCGACTGGACCGCAACCGCAATCTGATCACCGATGACGAACAGCGGACGCTGTCGCAGTTGCGCATCGGTGTCATCGGACTGAGCGTGGGTCATGTCATCGCGCACACGTTGGCAGCTCAGGGTCTCTGCGGTGAGCTGCGGCTGGCCGATTTCGACGAACTCGAAGCCACCAATCTGAACCGGGTGCCCGCCACCGTGTTCGACGAGGGCCTCAACAAGGCGACCGTCGCGGCTCGCCGGATCGCCGAGCTGGACCCGTATCTGGACGTGCGGGTGCATGCCACGGCCATCACCGCCGACACCGTCGAGGAATTCTTCGACGGACTCGACATCATCGTCGAGGAGTGCGACTCACTGGACACCAAGGCCCTGGTGCGAGAAGCCGCGCGCGAGCGCGGAATTCCGGTGTTGATGGCCACCAGCGACCGCGGCCTCATCGACGTGGAGCGTTTCGATCTCGAACCGGATCGCCCGATCCTGCACGGACTGCTGGGCAGTGTCGACACCGCCGGGCTGGCCGGGTTGAGCAGCACCGACAAGGTGCCCTACGTCCTGGGGTTGCTCGATGCCGGATCCCTGTCGGCCCGCATGGCGGCATCGCTGTTCGAGGTCGGCGAAACACTGTCGACGTGGCCGCAATTGGCCGGTGAGGTGGTCCTCGGCGCCGCGGTGATCGCCGAATCCGTGCGCCGGATCGGGTTGGGCGAGCACCTCACATCGGGGCGCACCCGGCTGGATGCCGGTGCGGCGCTGGCCGCCATCGAAGATCCCGTCGCCGCAACGCCCACCGCCCCACCGGACACCGCCGATGACGTCACCGAGCCGCGCTTCGGCTCGGTGCTACACGCCATGGCATATGCGGCCCATCGCGCTCCCTCCGGGGGTAATTCGCAGCCCTGGTTCATCGATGTCGGCGACAGCGCAATCGATCTGCGGATCGACGCGCAACGCACCAGCGCGATGGACGTCGAATTCCGCGGTAGCGCAGTGGCACTGGGTGCCGCCGCCCTGAATGCCCGGATCGCGGCCGCCGCGCACGGGCATGGCACCGCACTCGATATCGCACCCGATGAGCTTTCACCCCTGCATATTTCGGTCACGCTGACGGGCGGGCCCGACCCGGAGCTGGCCGGGATGTACGGGCCGATGCTGCAACGCAGCACCAACCGCCACCTCGGGGTCCCCGTCACATTCGGCGCCGCCCTGCTCGATGCCCTGCACGGTGCGGCCGCGGCCCATGGTGCCCGATTGCACCTGGTGACCCGACGCGACGAAATTCAGGAGTGCGCGGCGGTTCTCGCCGCCGCCGACCGCATTCGTTATCTGACCAATCAGCTGCATGCCGAGATGTTTGCTGAAATCTGGTCACCCGGTGACCCTTCGCCCGAGTACGGCATCGACGTACGCACCCTGGAACTGCCGGCATCCGACCTGGCGGTGCTCGACGTCTTGCGCCGAGGCGAGGTGATGGACGAGTTGGCGCGCTGGGACGCCGGTTCGGCGCTCGGCAACAATACGCGTGACCGGGTGGGCGGTGCCGCGGCCGTCGCGATCATCTCGGTACGCGGACATACCCTCGTCGATTACGCGCGTGCCGGATCGGCGGTGGAAGCGGTGTGGATCACCGCGCAGGCAGCGGGTTTGGCCGTTCAACCGGTGTCGCCCGCCTTCCTGTACGCCCACGATGATCACGAATTGGCACAGTTGGCCCCGGCATACTCCGAAGAACTCGGACGTCTGCAATACACTCTCCGCAGGCTGACCGGTTCTCCGCCGGAGGAGGCTCAGGCGTTGGTGCTGAAAATCACCGAGGCACCTGGCCCGTCGTTGCGAAGTCGCCGACGGCCACTGAGCTACGCGTCGCCGCAACGTCCGACGCCACATCGAGAGGTTTAGGTGCCCCGCAGCCTCGAACTCGTCGTCACCGCGGTCGCCACGCGACTGAGCGCCGTCGACGCCGCGACCGCGGCAGGCGTGAGCCAGCAGGTACTGGCCGAACTGGTCGCGTACTTCAATGTCGACTTCAGCTTCCTGCGGCACAACGACCACGCCATCCACGCCACCCGGCTCATCGCCGAATGGCCGCCACGGCCTGCCGATGTCGACCCGGATCCGCTGGAGCTGATCTACTTCGCCGATGCCGACCCGGTGTTCGCGATGGCCGAACACCTCAAGGAACCGACCGTGTTCCGCCCCGAGACCACCGACGACTACCAGCACACGATCGAGGCCGGTCGCAACATCCCGACGACCTCGATGGCCTGCGTTCCGCTGTTGTCCGGGGATGTGACGACCGGGGTCATCGGTTTCGTCAAGATCGGTGTCCGGGAGTGGAGCGCCGAGGAACTCAACGCGTTGGTCGCCATCGCCACGCTCTTCGCGCACGTGCAGGCCCGCGTCGAGGCCGAGGACCGACTGCGCTACCTGGCCGAACACGATGACCTGACCGGGTTGAACAACCGGCGGGCGTTGATGGCACATCTGGACGCACGGCTGGCCGAGGGGCAGCCGGGTCCGGTCACCGCGCTGTTCTTCGACCTCGACCGGCTCAAGGCGATCAACGACTACCTCGGCCATACCGCCGGTGACCGGTTCATCCGGGTACTGGCCGAACGGCTGGCCGTCGCGGCCGGTCCCGCCATGATCGCCCGGCTCGGCGGTGACGAGTTCGTGGTGGTCCCCGACTCCCCCGCCGATATCCCGCAGGCCGAGGCACTGGCCCACCGGCTGCAGGAGGTGCTGTCACAACGCGTGCCCATCGACGGTGAGATGGTGACCCGGTCGGTCAGCATCGGTGTCGCCGTTGGCATTCCCGGTCATGACACCACGTCGGACCTGCTGCGCCGGGCCGACCAGGCCGTCCTGACTGCCAAGAACACCGGCGGCAACCAGGTGACGGTGTACTCGGATGCCATCGCACTGGAGAGCGAGTTCCGCAACGATATCGAGTTACACCTGCAGAGCGTCATCGAAACCGACGCGCTGTTCCTGCGTTTCCTGCCCGAGATCGACATGCGCACCGGCAAGATCCTGGCCACCGAGGCCCTGGTCCGGTGGCAGCATCCGACCCGGGGCATGCTGTCGCCGGACTCGTTCATCGCGGTGGCCGAATCGATAAACCTGGCAGGCGAACTGGGCCGCTGGGTGATGCGCAGCGCGTGTGCGGAGTTCGCACGCTGGCGCGCCGCCGGCGTCGGTCACGACATCGTGCTACGGGTCAACGTGTCCCCGGTACAGCTGGTGGCCGACGGTTTCGTCGAGTCCGTCGCGACGATCTTGGACGAATACGATATCGACGCCGGGTCGGTGTGCCTGGAGATCACCGAGAGCGTGGTCGTGCAGGACATCGACACCACCCGCATCACGCTGGCCGGGCTGCACGAGGTCGGTGTGCAGGTGGCCATCGATGACTTCGGTACCGGTTACAGCGTGCTGTCCCTGCTGAAGTCGTTGCCGGTGGAAGCGCTCAAGATCGACAAGAGTTTCGTACGCGATCTCGGCGCGAGCCCCGGCGATCTGGCCATCGTGCGCGCCATCATCGCCCTGGCCGAGGCCTTCGGTCTGCAGCTGGTGGCCGAGGGTGTGGAGACCGAGGCGGCGGCGGTCACCCTGTTGCGTCACGGATGCCACCGGGCGCAGGGATTTCTGCTGTCCCGGCCGATCGCCGGCGAGGAGATGGCGGAGCTGCTGCGCAGAGGCCGTGTCCCGGTGGATTTCTCGCCGGGACTGCGACCGTAGCCGCTACAGATCTGCCGGGGGCGCGACCTCACGGAGGATCTCGAGTCGGCCGAACCGGCCCGCACGCCGGCCGACCAGGCTGATCCGGCCGCCGACCTCCAACGGGTGCTCGTCGATGACGACATGCGCCCCGGTGACGGCGATCCCCACCCGGGCCTGCACCGCCCACGGCCCCTCCGGGGTGTCGACGATCACGCCCGCGATCCGATGATCCTCGTCGAACACGATGCGGTGCAGACTGCTGTCGGCCTGCACCTCGATGTCCCGGTCGCCGGCCAGGTCACTCAGCCAGCCGGTGAGCGTCTTGCCCTCGGTGGTCACCTCGGCCAGCGTGGCGACCTCGATCGCCGAACCGCCCGTCGTGCGCATGGCCACCGTCGGCCAGTAGGCCACCCGGGTGAACATGACCCCATAAGGTGAACCCAGGCAGCGCGCCGCCCAATCCCACAGCCGAGACCCGACGAAGGTCTCCACCTGACTGCGGCGTCCCCCGGTCTCCGGCGGAGGTCGGTAGGCGTTGCGCATCGCCAGTTCCGGCGCGTCGATCGTCGGCAGTTCCGCACCGAGGGCGTCGAAGTACTCTGTGGTCGCGGCGTCATCCAGAAGAGGCAGCCAGCCACGCGGCCCGGCGGGACCGGTGGGATCGGTGGCTGTGGGCGGACGTGCGACGAACACGTCCAGGTCGGCGTCGACCGCGGCAATGGCGCAGGCCAGCCCCGCCGGCCCGGCTCCCACGGCGACCAGATCGACCATCTCGTCCCACATACGTCGTTATCAACCTCGCAGTAGCTGTAATCTCCGCCACAGTGACGAACCGCCAACGTCGGCAACCTTAGTACAAGTCACCTGACTGGCATTTTCCTGTGGAACCAGCCGTGTCTGTCCGTCATGGCAAAGATGTGCCGCGATTCACGCCGGGGCTCAAGAGCGTTTGCCAGCGGGGATCACGGCAACTTCCACACGATAGCACTCGACGCATTTGCGCCGATATTTTGCGCAACGCCGGGTGACCAGCACAACACGCTTTGTTCGCCAGAATATGTCCACGCGCGTACCGGCCCGCGCGCCGACGAGATTTCCCAACCGGCTACTGGACTGCTACTTATATATCTAAGTTAGATAGCCGGACGGGAAAGGCAGGCACCATGGACCTGAGCTGGTCGGAGGCGGACACCGCCTTCCGCGATGAGGTGCGCCAGTTCATGGCGGACCGGATGACGCCCGAGATCCAGCGCGCCGGACGCCTGATGACCAGCGTCTACAGCGATCACGAGGCCAGTCTGGCGTGGCAGGCGATCCTGCACGAACGCGGTTGGGCCGCCCCGGCCTGGCCGGTCGAATACGGAGGATGCGACTGGAGCCTGACCCAGCACTACATCTTCAGCCGAGAGTCACAGCTGGCCGGTGCGCCGTCGCTGTCGCCGATGGGGATCAAGATGGTCGCGCACGCGATCGTCAAGTTCGGCACCGAGGAACAGAAGAACTACTTCCTGCCGCGCATCCTCACCGCCGAGGTCTTCTTCTGCCAGGGCTATTCCGAGCCCGAGGCGGGATCCGACCTGGCCGCCCTTTCCATGGCCGCGGTCTCCGACGGTGATGACCTGATCTGCACCGGCAGCAAGATCTGGACAACCCACGCGACCGAGGCCAACTGGATGTTCGCACTGGTGCGCACCTCCCGCACCGGCAAGAAGCAGCAGGGCATCACGTTCGTGCTGATCGACATGAGCACCCCTGGCATCGAGATCCGCCCGCTGGTCATGACGTCGGGCGAAGAAGTGCAGAGTCAGGTCTTCTTCGATGGAGTCCGCGTTCCCAAGGCAAACGTCATCGGTGCCATCGACGAGGGCTGGACCGTCGCGAAATACCTGCTCGAGTTCGAACGCGGCGGCGGTGCCACGGCACCGGCGCTGCAGGTGATGGCCGAGGACATCGCCCGCGTCGCGGCCGGACAGCCGGCGCCCGACGGCGGTCTGCTGATCGACGACCCGGCCTTTGCCCGCAAGCTCGCCGACGCACGCATCCGCACCGAGGTACTCGAGATCCTCGAGTACCGGGTGCTGGCCGCGCTGGCCGGCGGTGGGCATCCCGGTGCCGCATCCTCGATGCTGAAGATCATCTCCACCGAACTGAGCCAGACGCTCACCGAGCTGGCCATGGAGGCGGCGGGGCCGCGCGGCCGTGCCTACCAGCCGCACGCCACCTGTCCCGGCGGACCGATCGCCGATTTCGAACCGCCCGCCGACGGCTACGTGACCGGTGAACCGTGGCAGGCCGTCGCTCCGCTGCGGTACTTCAACGACCGGGCCGGCTCGATCTACGCCGGCAGCAACGAGATTCAGCGCAACATCCTCACCAAAGCAGAGTTGGGACTGTAGATGGACTTCACACTGACCGACGAGCAGGAAATGCTCCGCAACGGCCTCACCAAGTTCCTGTCCACCCGGTACACGCTCGAATCCAGCCGTGCGGCAGCCAAACTCGGCCCCGGCTGGCAGCCCGAGATCTGGCGCTCCTTCGCCGAGGAACTCGGTATCCTGGGCGCCGCGCTGCCCGAGGAAGTGGGTGGCATCGGCGGCGGGCCGGTCGAGATCATGGTCATCGCAGAAGCTTTGGGCCACGCCCTGGTCGTCGAACCGTATGTCGACACCGTGGTGGTGGCCGGCGGCCTGCTGCAACGGGCGGGCGGCGCGACCGCCGATGCACTGTTGGAACGGATCGCCGCGGGCCAGGCGGTGGTATCGCTCGCCGCGACCGAGGCGGCCACCGGCGAACGCTGGCAGGAGGCCGCCACCACGGCCCGCCGCGACGGTGACCATTGGTTGCTCGACGGCGCCAAGATCATGGTGCTGAACGCGCCGCTGGCCACCCACCTGTTGGTCAGCGCCACCACGCCGGCCGGGCTGTCGCTGTTCTCGGTCGATCTTGCCGATCAGCCCGCTGGGCTGCGGCTGCACGGTTACCGCACCGTCGACGATCGTCAGGCCGCCGATATCGAATTCACCGGCGTCCGCGCGGTGCTGCTCGGCGAGGACGGGCAGGCATGGGACGCATTGGCGCGCGCCCGCGATGAGGGTGCCGCCGCGGTGTGCGCCGAAACGGTCGGCAACATGCGGAAGGTGTTGGCCGACACCGTCGAATACTGCAAACAGCGCCAACAGTTCGGCACACCGATAGGCAGTTTCCAGGCGTTGCAGCACCGCATGGTCGATATGCACATCGAGCTCGAGCAGTCGGTGGCTGCGGTATATCTCGCGGTGCTGAATCTGCAGGCCCCGGCATCGCAGCGCGCCCGTGCGGTGTCGGCGGCCAAGGCCACCGTCGGCCGCGCGGCCCGGTTCATCGGACAGAACGCCGTGCAGCTGCACGGCGGTATGGGTATGACCGAGGAATTGGCCATCGGGCATTACTTCAAGCGGTTGACCGCGGTGCAGTATGAGTTCGGTTCCACCGATCACCACCTGGCGCGGTATGCCGAGCTGACCAGACCCTGAGCGCACCGGATCTTTGCTGTGATCGTCCGCGACCGGGCGGTACGCTGATCTTGTCATGGAGATCTCGGCGCTGACGGTCACCGCCTACCTGCTCGTGGGCGTGCTGTGCGCTGCCTGGTTCTGGCGGGTCATCCGGGCCACCGGTCACCGCGTCAACCTGGCCCTGATATTGGCCAGCGCGGTGTTCGGCGCGTTCTGGCCGGCGATGATGCCCGGGGTCAGTCTGTACCGATGGATGTTGCGGCGGCCCATCGAGATTCCGGAGGACGCCGCCACACCGGTGCGACGTTAGGGCGCACCCGCCGCGGCGGCGCGCAGCTGCGGGATGACGGGCCGGGCGTACGCTGAGCCGCGATGACCATCGACCTGATCCACGACCTGGTCGCCGCATCGGCCACCGTCGCCCCGGACCGCGCGGCGATCATCGATGCGGACGGAGAATCGATCACCTTCGCGCAGTTCGAGTCCCAGATCGCCGACACCGCGGCGTGGATCGCGGCGCGCAGCCGCCCCGGCGACCGCATCGCGGTGATCGCCGACAACAGCCCCGACTATGCCCGCCTGTACTACGGTGTGCCGCGCAGTGGCCGCGTCCTGACCCTCATCAATCAGCGGCTCGGCGCCGGCGAGCAGCGAGCCCAGCTGGACGCCGTGCGACCGGCGCTGATATTGGGTGACGCCTGCTACCTCAGCGACGTTGCAGGGCCGACGGTGTGCTTCGACGAGATCGACCGGCGGCCCGATGACGCCAGTACCGTGGACGTCGCGGTGGTGCCCGACGACCCGGCCTGGCTGTTGTTCACCAGCGGTTCCACCGGCACGCCGAAGGGTGTGCTGCACACGCACCGGTCGATCACCACCGCGGTGCGGGGCACGATCGCCGGCCGCTCGGTGGCCACCGGGGGCGTCTACCTGCTGCCGTTCCCGATGTGCCATATCGCCGGCTACAACATGCTGGTCCACCACGGCAGCGCGTCCACCGTGCTGCCGGTGCCGGCCTTTCGGCCCGAATCCTTCGTCGCCGCCGTCAACACCTTCGGCGTGACGTCCTGCTCACTGGCACCGACGATGCTGCACAGCCTGCTGGCGCATCTGGAGGACACCGACACCGCGCTGCCCACCCTGCGCGATATCGCTTATGGTTCGGCGGCCATCTCCGCCGATCTGCTGCACCGGGCCGTGCAGCGGCTCGGGGTGGGATTCCACCAGGGCTACGGCATGACCGAAACCGGCGGCAACGTCACCTTTTTGGGCCCGGCCGACCACCGCAGCGCTGACCCTGCGATCCTGCGCGGTGCGGGCAGACCCCATGACGAGGTGGAACTGCGGATCGCCGAGGACGGCGAGATCCTGGTCCGCGGCGCGCAGGTGGCGGCCCGCTACTGGCCGGACTCGCCGGCCACCGACGACGGCTGGCTGCACACCGGTGACGTCGGCTCCATCGACGACACCGGACGGCTCATGGTCACCGACCGCCTCAAGGACATCATCATCACCGGCGGTGAGAACGTGTCCTCCCGCGAGGTCGAGGATGTGCTGTCGCGGCATCCCGCCGTCGAGCAGGTCGCGGTGATCGGGGTGCCGGATCCCTATTGGGGCGAGGCGATCTGCGCCGTCGTCGTGCCCGCGTCCCCCGTCACCGCCGACGCACTCATCACCCATGTCCGGGCCCGGCTGGCCGGCTTCAAACGGCCTCGGCACGTGGTGTTCGTCGACACGCTGCCGCTGACGAGCAACGGCAAGGTGGCCAAGGCCGAGCTCAGGCAGCGGATGGCCCAAGACCTGCCCGCTCGACGCTGAGCAGGCTCTCGGTGTGATGCTCGGCCAGATACGCTTGCCCGCCACCGTTGATCCCGAACAGCCGCTTGCTCCACAACAACCACACCACCGCGACGATGTTGATCAGCACCGCCGCCACCCGCAGCACCGTGACCTTCTCGGTCAGTTCATAGATCTCCAACGGCAGGAAGGCGCTCGTGGCGATCACCGCGAAGTATTCACCCCAACGTTTCATGGACCACAGCCCGATCGCCTCGATGAGTTCGAGTGCGGCGTAGGCGATCAACCCGATGGCAACCCACAGCAGCGTGGTCTCCGACAGGGTGAAGGCCTCACCGATGTGTTGGACGATCTTGGAATCGTCCAAATTCCACCCGATCTGGTCACTCAACGGCTTGATCAGGGGTAGTTCGGCCTCGAATTTCTGCTGATACTCGGCGCGGGCGCCGCGCAGCTTGAGGACCGCGGCGGCCGCCAACAGGACGACGAGCGCGCGAATGACGCGTTCCACGGCCAGGATCCGCATCAGGGTGCGGTCCCGCAGCAACCGTCCGCGCGGTACCTCAGGCGCGGTATCGGCCGGCCCGTGGCCGCGGGGCGGGCCGACCACGTACGTCTCGCACCGTAGGCACCGCCAGGCCTCCCCGGCCGGGGTGTCCACCCGCAGCCGGTCGGCCAGTTCGCGTTCGTCCGGGGCGAACGTCGCGTGCCCGTGCAGCCCGCACGAGCGCAGCGCGAAATCCAGTTTCATGGCGCCATTATCGCGTGCGATGCGCCGCGCACCGGGGACGCCGACGTCAGGCGACCCTGACGACGTGGGCGGCGGAATCGCCGATGGTGGCGTCCGCGTCGCCGATCATGGTGCGTAGCAGCGTCTTCTGCTCCCGTTCGCCGCGCGCGGCGTCCTGTGCTGCCAGGCCCGGCAGCGCGAGCACCGAGATGCTGCGCAGCATGTTGACCGGCAGTCGGAGCACCGGATACCACGGCGGCACCTGGGCGGGCAGTCCCAGCGCGCGCATCGCGCGCGGCCCGAGGAAGGCACTCGTCACCGAAAGGTGCTGAGCGCGGGCCAACCTGCGCCGCAGACCCTGCAGATTACCGTAGTGCCAGGTAAGAGGGTCCTGGGCCATCGGGACCGCGAGCGCCCTGGTGGATTCGTCGGGCTCGGCGAGTGCGGTCAGCGTGTGGAACAACACCCGGATGCCGTCGCGGTAGTCGCGGGGCAACCACTCGTCGTCGACGCCGATCAGCCAACCCACGTAGCGGGTCAGGTGCGCGATGCCCGCATAGTCCCTCGGCGACAACAGGATACCCATGCCAAGTCCGCCCGCCGACGGCGCGATCAGCGCACCGACCAGCGTCGCGGCCATATCGGTCTGGTTGATCGGTACACCCCAGTCGTCACCGCGCCAGTCCGGCATGGCGGCGACATGCCGACGCACCAAGGCATGGATGAGTCGCACCCGCAGCGTGGAGCGGTAACCCAAGCCGTGCGGGTCCATACCGTTCTCGGAGATGACGTCCATGGCCCATTGCATGGTTTCGGCGAACCGCTTGTTGGAGCCCTTCTCCAGGGCGCCGGTCCGCACGAGCGTCTTGTTGAAACCGGAGAACTGGTATCCCCCGAGCAGGGATACATCCCGGGCGATGTACATACCGTCGGCACCGGCGCGACGCATGGCCTGTTCACCGCGGCGGATCAGGTCCCAGTCGACCCAGTCCGGGACGGTCTCGACGGTGGCGAAGAACTCGCGCAGCGGCGCGGGCGCGTCGGGCACGGCGGCGACCCCGGCCTCAAGCGCGCGGTCGAACAGCGGCCGCGTCTGTGCCATACCGGTTTCGGTCATCCAGGCCACCAGTCGATCGGCTGCATCGTCACCGACGGTGAGGCGCTCACCGAGGCGGCGCCACTGATCGGCGTCGGGCCCGGGCACACCCAGCACGGTGGCGAAGACCCGCACCGCCGCGGGCACCGCGCCGGGCCGGTCCGGGTGGCGGGTGGGAATCGCCTCGCTCATCGTCGCTCTCCTTCGCGCCACACTTTGGATTACACGCGTCGTCCGAACTTAGGCGGCGGGTAGGGTGCTGTCAATGAAGCGCGCCAAGGTGGAGCGGGACTACGGCGGGATCAGCGCAGCTGACCGCCGCGCCGACCGTCGCCGCCGACTCCTGGCCGCGGGTCGCCAGCTCTGGGGTGAGTCGGGCGTCGCCGAGGTGACCGTGCGCGGTGCGTGCAGTCACGCCGGCCTTATCACCCGTTATTTCTACGAGCAGTTCGACAATCGTGAGGCGCTGATCTTCGCCGTCGCCGATGATGTCCGCGATCAGCTGCTCGAGGCGATGGTCGCCGCCGGCGTCGGCGACCCGGGCACGCTGGCCGACAAGCTGCGCTCGGCGTTGACGGCGTTCCTGGAAATCATCGCGGCTGATCCGCATGTGCACCGGATCTCCACCGGTGACGTCAGCAATGTGCCCGGCCTGGCCGAACATCGCGCCAAAATCCTCGATCTGATCACCGACGAGGTGACCCGGCGGGCTCCCGATGTGCTCGGCGATGAGGTCCCCGATTTCGTCGAGCTACGCCGCGGCGCGCTGTTCATCGTGGGTGGGGTGAACCAGCTCATCGAGGACTGGCTCGCCGACCCGAAGCTCGCCCCGGCGGAGTTGGCGGGTATCGCCGCCGATATGTGCGTGGCGCTCTTCCGCGGCCTGGCGCACACCCCCGATCAGCGTGCGACGGGCCAGGCCCAGACCGACATGTCACCGCGCGGGTAGTTCATGCACACGGCGGCAGCCTTGGCGACCACACCCTTGTTGTTGAAGAACACCTTGGCCCAGTTGCCCCACCGGGTGGCCACCTGCTCGTAGTAGATGTTGGTGGCGGTGTCCTCGGAGTACTGGCGACGGCCCGCGGCGTCCAGCGAGTAGAACCAGTGGATGCGGTCCACCGCCATCTGCTGCACATCGAGCGGGCGGTTGCTCTTGTCCAGCATGTACCGCTCGAAGTAGACGGGACTGGTGTCCCGCGCCGCCGCCAGATACTGCTCTGCGTCGCACGTGGTTTCGATCTGCTTGCTCGGGATGGGGTATTCGTCGGTGGCGTCGGCCTGTGCGGTCGGTGCGCCCGACAGCAGTGCGGCGACGGCCGCGGCGGCGATCACGGTGCGCTTCATCGTTGGGCCTCCAGTTTGTCCAGATGCACCGGGCAGTACATGCGCAGCGCGGTGCCCAGAAACTGCCAGACCTGCTCGGTACTGTTGGTCCGGGCCAGGTTCTGCGCCAGGAACTGCGCCGAATTCGTTGCTGCGGCGTCGACTCCGGTGTCGAGTCGCTTGCAGGTGATCTTGGCCAGCCAGGCGTTGTAATCGCGTTGACCGTAGATCCCGAAGCCGTGCAGCTGGTTCGCGAAGTCGGTGTCGCGGTCGGCGACGGCGGTTGCCGTCCCGAACGGCAGCATCACCGTCGCCACCGCCGCCGCGGCGATCACGAACCGCTTCATGAGAGCACCTCTTCGGGACTGCGCTGCAAGGGTTTCGGCCACGGCTGCGGTCTCGGACGTGGACGCACCTGCAGCGGCCACCAGAACCAGCGACCCATCATCGCGGCGATCGACGGTGTCATCAGCGAGCGCACGATCAGGGTGTCGAACAGCAGGCCCAGACCGATCGTGGAACCCACCTGACCGATCACGATCATGTCGGATACGAGCATGCCGATCATGGTGAAGGCGAAGACGAATCCCGCTGCGGTGACCACGGATCCGGTGCCGGCCATAGACCGGATGATCCCGGTGTTGATGCCGGCGTGCACCTCCTCCTTCATCCGTGACACCAGCAACAGGTTGTAGTCCGCGCCGACGGCCAGCAGCACGATCACCGACATCGGCAGCACCATCCAGCCCAGTGGGATACCGACGATGTGCTGCCACACCAGCACCGAGAGACCGAACGCCGAACCGAGGCTGAGCACGACGGTGCCGACGATGACGGCGGCCGCCGCGACGGCCCGGGTCAGGATCACCATGATCAGGAAGATCAGGATCAGCGAGGCGACCGCGGCGATCAGCAGATCGTAATCCGCGCCCTGCTGCATGTCCTTGTACATGGCGGCGCTGCCGCCGACATAGATCGTCGATCCCTCCAGCGGGGTGCCCTTGATGGCGTCGGCCACCGCGACGCGCATCGGATCGATACGCTCGGTGCCGTCCTCGGTCAGCGGGTCGCCCTGATGGAAGACGGTGAACCGCACCGCCTTTCCGTCCGGTGACATCATCAGCTTCATGCCGCGTTGGAAGTCGGCGGTCTCGAATGCCTCCGGCGGCAGGTAGAACGTGTCATCGTTGCGGGCGGCGTCGAAGGCCTCCCCCATGGCGGTGCTGTCCTCCAGGTTCGCCATGTTCTGATCCTGCTGCATCTTCTGCGCCTGATACTGGTTCAGCAACATCTGCTTCTGGTTCTTCAGCGTCTGGATCTGCGCCGGCAACACCGCAGCCATCTGTGGCGTGAGCACGGCCATCTGCTCGATATCGGGAACCAGCTCGGTGAAATCGTCGCTCATGGTGCTGATGCCGTCGAGGCTGTCGAAGACCGACCGCATCGACCAGCACATCGGGATGTTGAAGCAGTGCGGTTCCCAGTAGAAGTAATTGCGCAGCGGCCGGAACTGATCGTCGAAATCCGCCAAATGATCACGGACGTCGTTGAGATTGTCCGAGGTGTCGGCCATCTTGTCCGCCATCCGCCGGGTCACCTCGGCGAGTTGCAACGTGACGCTGTGCATGGTTTCCATCGACTCGATGCTCACCTGCAGGTCGTTGGCCTGCTGCAGCGTGTTGTCCAGCACCGTCTGCTGGAAGTCGTTGTTCATGATCTGCCCGGTGCCGCTCTGCCCCACCGTGTAGGCCAGCGTCGAGTGCTTGATGGGCTTGCCGTCGGGTCGGGTGATGGTGGTGACCGAGGCGATACCGTGCACCTTGACCAATGCCTTGGCGATCTTGTCGATCACCAGGAAGTCGGCCGGGTTACGCAGATCGTGGTCGGCCTCGACCATCACCAGATCGGGATTCATCTTGGCGTCGGAGAAGTGCCGGTCGGCCGCGGCGTAGCCGACGTTGGCCGGCACATCGTCGGGCAGATAGATCCGATCGTTGTAGGTGGTGTGGTAGCCGGGCAGGGTCAACAGACCCACCAGGCACAGCACCATGGCCCCGACCAGGATGGCACCCGGCCAGCGCACGGTCGCGGCGCCCAGCCGGCGCCAGCCCCGGGCCCGGCCATTGCCCTTGGGCTCCAGCACCTTTCCGAATCGCGTGACGATCGAGATCAGCGCCGGACCCATCGTCAGTGCAGCGGCCACCACGATCGTCATGCCGACCGCCAGCGGGAAGCCCATGCTCTGGAAGTACGGCAGCCGGGTGAAGTGCAGGCACAGCGTCGCGCCCGCGATCGTCATACCCGAGGCGAGCACCACGTGCGCGGTGCCGTGGAACATGTCGTAGTAGGCGTCTTCGCGGTCCAGCCCGGTGCGTCGCGCCTCCTGATATCGGCCGATCAGGAAGATGGCGTAGTCGGTGGCCGCGGCGATGGCCAGCGTCACCACCATGCTGGTCGCGAACGTCGTCAGCCCGAACACCTCGTAGAAGCCGAGGAAGGACACGATGCCGCGCGCCGAGAGCAGGCCGACGAAGACCATCGCCATGATCACCAGCGTCGTGAAGAACGACCGGTAGATGATCAGCAGCATCACGATGATGATGCCGATGGTCACGCCTTCGATGGTCTTCATGCTGGCGTCGCCGACGATGTTCTGATCGGTCGTCAGCGCCGCGGGACCGGTGACGTAGGCCGCAACACCCGGGGGCGCCTGGGTTCCCTCGACGATGTCGCGCACCGTCTGCACCGATTCGTTGGCCAGCGCCTCACCCTGGTCACCGGCGATGTAGACCTGCACATAGGCGGCCTTGCCGTCGATGCTCTGCGCGCCGGCGGCGGTCAGGGTGTCACCCCAGAAGTCCTGCACGTGCTGCACGTGCTTGGTGTCGGCGTTGAGCTTTCGCACGATCTCGTCGTAGAAGGTGTGCGCGTCGGCGCCGAGTGGCTGATCACCTTCCAGCACGATCATCACCGAACTGGAGGTGTCGTACTCCTGGAACTTCTCGCCGACGTGCTTGGTGGCGATCAGTGCGGGTGCGTCGTTGGGGCTCATCGAGACCGCGCGCATCTTGCCGACGTCCTCGAGCTGCGGCACCGCGGTGTTCAGGAATCCGACGATGACGACCCAGCCGATGACGATCGGGATCGAGAAGGCCCGGATGAAGCGGGGTAACGCGGGCCGCTTGGTGTGTCGGGCGGGCTGCAGTGGGCCGGTGGGCGCGTCGTCCGTATGTACGCTCATGCGGCCTTCACCAGGCAGTAGGTGGCGGCGTTCATACCTTCAGCCGTCCTTTCGTCTTTGACCTCGTCATCGACGGTGACGCGGCAGCTGATGGAGGAACCGTCGCCCTGGGCCACGATGTTCGGCATGACCGACGGCAGCGTCGTCTCCAGGGTCAGGGTCCAGGGCAGGCTGACTTCACCTGTGCGCTGGGGCTTGCCGTCCAGGTCGGCGTAGTTGATCGTCGCGTAGGAGCCCGTGCCGTAGACCTCGTAGGTGACCACCTTCGGGTTGAAGTTGTCGGCGGTGTCGGCGTCGATCGGGGTGACGATCGCGCCGTCGGAGCCGAACACCGAGCGCAGCTGCGAGACGGTCAGACCGCCGATGACGACGGCGAACACCACGAGCACGGGCAGCCAGACCCGCTTGACGACCTTCACGACCGACCAGACCCGCTGAGGCACAACGGTTTCAACCGCCCGCGGGCATGCTCGAAGACACTGGTCACGATCGGGCCTTTCGGGTTCCGGGCGCCGCGATCCACTTTGCGCAGGCGATCCTGAGAGAATCTAAGCTTCGAAGTGGATAGAGTCAATCCGTTTATAGCCAACGGTAAGCCTCGTCACTAAAGTGGGACCTGTGATTGACAAACCATGCCGCGGCCTGCGCAAGGACGCCGAGCGCAACAGACAGCGCGTGCTCACGGCTGCGCGCGAGCTGTTCGCCATCAAGGGCATGGAAGCCACCCTCAACGATGTCGCCCACCACGCCGGCGTCGGCGTGGGCACCGTCTACCGCCGCTTCCCCACCAAGGAGGACCTGGTGGAGGCCATCTTCGAGGACGGTATCGCCGAGGTGGTGGCGCTGGCGGAAAAGGCGCTGCAGCACGAGAATTCGTGGGACGGCTTCGTCTGGTTCGTCGAACGCCAGTGCGAGCTCGCGGCCACCGACCGGGGCCTGCGCGAGATGATCTACAGCCGGGCCTACGGCGGCGACCGCGTCGACTGCGCCCGCGAGGAACTGGTCCCGCTGGTCTACCGCCTGGTCGAGCGGGCCCGACGCGACGGTTACCTGCGCCCGGACATCCAGCATCCCGACACCCCCATCATCGGGCTGCTGGCCGGCACGGTCAGCGAGTGGGCCGGTCACGTCGAGCCCCAGTTGTGGCGTCGCTACGTCGCGCTGCTGCTGGAGGGCATGCGCAACCGGCCCGATCTCAAGCCGCTGGGTGTCGAGCCACTCAACGAGGGACAGATGCACGAGGCCATGCACGGCTGGGATCCGGCGAGCTGACTCTCGCACTGCAGATCTACCTGAGTTCAGTCTTGTGAGACCGGTCGCTCCGACACTGAAGCCCGGTATCAAAATCGGCGTCTGGACCTACCTGAGCGCAGCCTCGTGTCCGCGGACCGCACGAGACTGAAGCCACGTAGGTTGCGGCTACCCGTACGCGGGATAGCGGCCCTCCCAGGTCGCGAGCTGATCGGCGCGGTGACGGCGGGCGATGCCGTTCTCGGGGCCGAGCAGCATCGTCGTGCCTCCGGCGCCGCCGTAGCGTTCCCACGGCTCTGCTCCCCGGATGAACTCAAGCCACAGGTCTTGCACCGTGTCCGACATCCGGCGCGTCGCCTCGTCGGTACCGGCCAGCGCGGGTGCGGCGTCCAGGTTGCCGAACAGCAGCGGCAGGCACGAATCGTGGCACGCGCCGAACCCCGCCCGCGGCGACGGCCACTGCAGTTCGTACCGGTAGACGGCGTTACCCCGCGCGGCGTGCGCCCGGATGAACTGCTCGGTCG
Source organism: Mycobacterium sp. NPDC003323 (assembly GCF_053589535.1). Classification (NCBI taxonomy): domain Bacteria; kingdom Bacillati; phylum Actinomycetota; class Actinomycetes; order Mycobacteriales; family Mycobacteriaceae; genus Mycobacterium; species Mycobacterium sp. NPDC003323. Next base: position 287,456 of record NZ_JBSFSB010000001.1, on the reverse strand, counting down.
GCGCGGTGAAGTGGTAATCGGTGACCAGTGCGCTCGCGATATCGCGCAGCGTGTCGTGCCCGGTGCGGTAGGTCGACACCACGGCGTCGGGATCGTGACGTTCTCCGGCCAGTGCGCGCGCCCGGTCCCGCACGTACTGCTCGGTGAACACGCCGTCATCCAAGGCCGCGTCGAAGATCCGCCACTCGTCGCGGGTCGTCCCGGCCAGGATCGGGATCGCCGGTAGGGCGCGTGTCCGTGCAACCACCAGCGGATGCTCGACGATCACGTCACCGTCGATGCAGGGATGGAACGGGCCCTGCGGCGGCACGAATCCGGTGTCGATACCGCGTTGCACGGCGAGAATCTCCTCGATACCGGCATCCCCGGTCTCCGGTACCTGATCGGCCACCGCGGCGGCGGCGGTTGCGGATCTGACCCGTTCCAGGCCGCCGCTCTGCAGGATCGCGCGGTCGAAGAGACCACATCCGCCGGCCAGCAGCGCCGCGATACCGACTGCGCCGGAGGATTGCCCGGCCACCGTGATCGCACCGGGATCTCCGCCGAAGGCACCGATCTGCGCGCGCACCCACCCCAGCGCGTGCGTCTGATCGCGCAGGGCCAGGTTGGTCGAGTCGGCCCCGTGCCGCTCGGGCGCATACAGCGAACCGAGCACCCCCAGTCGGAAATTCACCGTCACCACCACGATGTCACCGCGCCGGGCCAGCCGCGAACCGTCGAGCAGCGGCGCCGATCCGTGCCCCAGCGCCTGTCCGCCGCCGTGCAGGAAGACGAGCACCGGACGGCGGGCGTCATCGGCCGCGGGTGTCCAGATGTTGAGGGTCAGGCAGTCCTCGCTCATCGTGAGGCCGCGTTTGGCCAGCCGTGCGGGCGAGATGTCCTGCGGGGCAATCGGACCGAACGCGGTCGCGTCCCGCACACCTTTCCAGCCGGGTACGGGTTGCGGTGGTCGCCAACGGTTTTGACCCGTCGGCGCCGCGGCGTACGGCACCCCGCGGAACGCGATGACGTCCCCGGTGGCGTCGCCGCGCAAGGCGCCGTATGCGGTGTGCGCGATTGCGGTCACGGGCGCTCGGTCAGGGGATGGTCGCGAGCCATCTGGCCGTCGAGGATGCGGGTCAGGAAGTCGCGGCCCTTGAAGCTCACCACCTCCACACGCATCCCGGTGCGTGGATCGCGCAGGAACGCCACACCGGCGCCGGTGCGCTCCAACACCCACCCGTCGTCCTGCAACCGGGCGACATCGTCGCGCCAGCGCGCCCCGTAGTAGCCGATGCGATGCATGCCGCCGCGGCTCGGTTCGGCGAAGATCGAATCATGCACGGCGACAACCTCGATCAGCTCCAGGTACGGTGGTCCGCTCGAGGAGAACGCGATGCGCACGGTCTGATCGTCGGGCGATCCGTCGGGGCGGGTGAAACCGCTGCGCATCTCGAACGGCGGCGCCCAGGTGATCTGCATGGCTCCGGCGAGCGTCTGCATGGCGATCGCCAGATCCGGCACGAGGTGGCCGACGTGATAGACGTTGTCGAACGTCGCCTCGGCGAGCGTGTGCAGTGTGGGGTCCATATCAGATCCGGTATCTGCTACGGATGGCGTCGAAGCGTTCGTGCAGTTGGGCGGCCCGCTCCTGCCCGGTGACGCGCCGGGTGTCGGCCGGCAGGATGCCGTCCAGTTCGGCGGCCGGGACGACGGTGGTGCTGACGTCGGGCAGCTGTCTGCTCCCGATCACACGCATGGTCAGGTAGCCCTCGCTGAACTGTTGGGTGTCGATCCAGTTGTGGATGCCGGGGTCGTTGTGCGCCATCACCATTCGCACGCGACCATCGGAGTCGACCGCCGATCGGCTCGGCGTGTAGCTGACCGGCCGGTACAGGTAGTCCATGCTGTTCCAGAACGCGCCCATATTGGTCAGCATCCAGAACTCGTCGTCATCGGCGAATTCGAAGATCAGCGCCTCGTCCGGCGCCAGACGCCACGGCATGGTGACGATGAGCCGGCCGCGGCGTGCATCGCGTTGTTCGGCCGTACCGGCGAAACGCGCACCGGGGAACACATTGGGCTCGGGTTCGCCGAACAGCGAACCGATCTGCAGCTCGCGGTCCGGCCAGTCCGTCATCGCCCCGATGAGAAAATCACCGGCCCACTGCATGGACGCGATGAGATCCTGCGGGGTGGGCACCGGGCGCGGCCCGTCCATGTCGAGGCGCTCGATGCTGAACTGCGCCGACCGCTCGGCCCACGAGTCGAAGCCCTGCCGCATGAACAGCTTGCGCGAACCCGGGGTGGTGGGCAGCCAATTCGGTTCGCGCCGTTCACCTCCGACATAGAGGACGAAGCTGCCGTCGGGCTCGGTCACCAGGTCGTCACCGGTGATATTGGCCTCGGGGGTGTCGCCGAACGGTTCGTGCAGGTTCGGGTGATCGGCGCCGTAGTAGACGTCCCTGTCCGGTGGGGGCCCTGGACGGTGAAGTTGATGAAGCGCGCAGTGCCGCGGTCCCCGGCGATCCGGTAGGTCGAGTTGCCGTCGATCCACGCCTGCAGATACACGAAATCGGCGTTGTCGCCGCCCAGTTTGCGGGCCGGTCCGCAGAACGGGTGGATCGCCGGGTACCGGGGGTTCTTGGTCTCCAGTGCCAGGTCGTAGGCCTGGCCGAGGTTCTGCGTCAGGTAGCGGAAGGCGTCGGCGCGCTGCAGCGGGTCCGCCGGCGAGGTGTCCTTGAACGCGAGATCGCCGGCCGCCTTGAGCCGGTCGCAGAATTCGTGCCATGCCGCGCGGAGTCCGGCGTCCTCGGCGGTGTCACCGAACGCCATCAGCGCCTCGTCTCGATGTCGATGCCGAACCGCTCGCGATAGTCGGCGAATTCGTCGTGCAACTGCTGCACGGGAATCGGCAGGACATCGGTGGAGTAGGTGAACTTGCCGTAGCGGTCGCTGCGGTTGGTGGCGAGGTACTCGCGCATCGCCTTCTCGGCCTCGGTGGTGAACGGGACTCCGGCGAAGTCGTAGAAGCCGCCGATGGCGGCCACCGGGTCGGCGACGAAATCGCGGTAGCGCACATGGTGGATGCGGGGGTCGTCCACGAGCGGGTCGGTGAGGTAGGCGTGGAAGTTGGCGCGCGAGCCCTCGATGGTGTCCTTGGCGTATTGCGTCCAGTCCAGTGCGCCGGCCAGGCTCTCGTTGATCTGACCGAATGCGACGATCTGCGAGGCGAGCACCTGCACCGGGTCGCGATGCACCCAGACGATGCGGGCGTCGGGATAGGTGTCGAACAGTGCCCGTAGCCGGCGGCCGTGAAAACCCTTCAGCACCCAGCGTTTCGGCGGTCGGGTATGCTGGATGTGCTGCAGCATCATGCGGTGCAGAGCGTATTGCGCCTGATGGTCCTGGGCGAAGTTCTGGATTGTCATGGGAACCCGCCACCATGCGCTGGGATTGGTGGCGCGGAAGTCGAAGGCCCAGGTGCGTTCGCACTCGGGCAGTCCGGCGCCGAGCAGATCGTTGTAGGGGTGGCTGACGATCCACGGTGGGATGCGGTCGAGGATCTCGCGCCAGTCGGCATCGGCCTGCGCGCGGCGCGGATCGTCGATCGTGGCGGCACCGGGCACCGGCGAGGGGTACATGACCTCCCAGAACCGCAGCGCACGGGAGCCCTCGTCCTCGGCGAGCAGTGCGTGCAACAGCGTTGTGCCCGAACGTGGCTCGCCGGTGGCGAACAGCGGGGCGGTGATGTGCTCCTGCGCCAGCGGCAGGCGGGCGCGGTCGGCCATGAACCGCAGGCGGCTGGTCAGCAACCCGCCGATCGTGTGGGCGGCCGCGCGTGATCCGGGTTCGTCGATGCCCGCACTGTTGATTCGCTCGACGACCAGGGCCACCCGATCGGGCAGGGTGTCATCACCGAAGTCGTCGATTCCGGTCGTTTCTCGGGCCTCGTTCAGCAGGACGTCTGCGTCCAGAAATGTCATGATGTGCTTCCTGTGAGCTGCAGTAGGGCGTCTTCGGTGTCGCGGACCTTGCCTGCCGAGGCGGCGGCATACGCCTGCCCAGCCATGCCGCTGTAGTCGAGGACCGACACGACTCGGGCACCGGCCTCGCCGAACTCGGCGATCTGCCCGGCGACCTGTTTCGGTGTGCCGTGCGGGACGACCGACAGGATCGCGGCCGGGTCGACATCGGTGAAGAGCCGCAGCAGTCGGTCGCGGGACAGTACGCGGGGGTCGATGTCCTGAATGCCGCGCCAGCGCTCCCCCATCGGATGGCGGTGCCTGGCTTCTCGCAGCGCATCGGCGGTGAGTTGCAGCACCAGCGATTTCACCAGCGGGCGTTGCAGCATCTCATCCAATTCGTCGGGTTCGCCGATGAGGCAGACCACCATCTTGGCCGGGGTGATGGCCTGCGGGTCGCGGCCGGACCGCTCGGCCGCCTCTCGGATGGTCGCCAGCTGGGCGGCATAGGTTTCGGGGCCCGCGCTGCCCGTCGGCCACCAACCGTCGCCGTGCTCACCGACCAGGTTCAGCACGCGGGGGCCGTTGGCGCCGATCCAGATCGGTGGCGGACCGCTGGCGTGTGGTTCGGTGTCCAGCCGGGCGTGCTGCAGCGTGTGGTGGCGGCCCACGAAGTCGAGAGGTCCGTCGGCGGTCCACAGCATCCGGATCAACTGCAGTGCTTCGGCGAACCGGCTGACCTTGGCCCGGTCGTCGAAACCGTAGGGCACCAGGTTCTCGCGTTCGCCGGCCCCGAGGCCCAGGATGAAGCGGCCCTGGGAGATATGGCTCAGCGTCAGCGCCGACTGGGCCAACATCACCGGGTGACGGCGGACCGTGTCGAGCACGCTGGTGGCGATGCGGGTGCGGGTCGTGCGAGCCGCGGCGGCCCCGGCCAGCGCGACGGTATCCAGGTAGCGGTGCGGTGACGGCGACGCCTCGGCGAGGTCGGTGAACTCGGGGGTCCAGATCGAGTCGGGCCAGAAGCTGACCAGGTGATCGGGCATCCACAGCGAGTGGTAGCGGCCGCCATCCAGGGCGTCGAGCCTGCCGAGGTCCAGCGGCAGCGTCGTCCGGAAGAACGAGGCCAGCTCCAACGGCATGTAGCGGAAATTACCGCAGGATCGACGCGGCGTCCCGGGAATGCTGTGCATTCGCTCAGCAAGGCCGATCTGCTGGTGTCAGTCTCGCGAGCACGGGCGCCGACAGACTGAAGCCAGGGATGAGATCCGGCGCGCAGAACTACCTGCGTGCAGCATGGTCAGCGCGGGCCATACGAGACTGAACTCAGGGACGAGAAAGGGCCCCAGGCGAAAAGCCTGGGACCCTCTTCAACGTGGAGCTAAGGGGATTCGAACCCCTGACCCCCACACTGCCAGTGTGGTGCGCTACCAACTGCGCCATAGCCCCGTTTGTTGTGCTGTAGAAACGTACACCACTGCCCCGCGCAGGTTCAAAACGCCTGGTCAGGGCACCTCGCCACCGGCCTCTGGGCCCAGCGGGCGGGCCGGGGTGTGCTCCGCGGGCGGCCGACCGCGGGTTTCCGGGGCGAAAACCCAGGCCAACGCCGCGACCAACAGGATGAAGCCACTGATGACGAAGGCCCACGAGTACGACAGGTACTGCGCGATCAGACCGACCAGCAGCGAACCGCCGATCGACCCGACATCGGCCATCATCTGGAACGTCGCCACCGCGGTACCCCCGCGCGACTTGCTGCCCACCACGTCGGCGACGGCGGCCTGCTGAGGGGAGACGAAGATGCCGGTCGCCGCCCCGGCGATATACGCCGAGACCATGAACACCGGCAGCGACGTGGTGAACCCGACCAGTGCGGTGGACACCGCCGCCAGCGTCAACCCGACGATCAGCAGCTTGCGCCGCCCGAACTTGTCCGACAGGTACCCGCTCGGGATGACGACGGAGATGTTGCCCACCGCGAACGCCGTCAGCGCCAACCCGGCCACCCCGGGGCTGCCGCCCAGCACCTCGACGATGAACAGCGGGACCAGCGCGATCCGCAGCCCGAAGGAGGCCCATCCGGTCGCGAGATTGGACACCAGTGCGGCCTTGTACGCCCGGTGCGCGAACACCGCGCGGAACGGCACCGGCGGGCCGTCGTCCTCATCGGATCCGGTCACCACCGTCGAATGGCGCAGGCTGACGAACACCACGGTCGCGGCGACCAGCAGCGCCGCGCCGTAGATCAGGAACGGCGCCGCCAGACCGAAGCCCGCCGTCAGCGCGCCCAGGATCGGTCCGCCCACCGAACCGATCATGAAGCCCGACGAGAACAGCCCGGCCACCCGGCCGCGCGCGTCGGCCGGCGAGATCCGGATCATCAGCCCCAGCGAGGACACCGTGAACATCGCCGACCCGACCCCGCCCAGGGACCGGAACAGCAGCAGCTGCCAATAGGTCTCGGCCAGCGCGCAGGCCGCCGTCGACAACGCGACGATGATCAGGCCGCTGATGTAGACCCGGCGTTCCCCCAGCCGCTGCACCAGGAACCCGGCCGGCGGCGCACCGACCAGCCGCATGATCGCGAACGCGGTGATGACAAAGGTGGCCGCGGCGATGCTGACACCGAAGTGCCGCGCGTACTGCGGCAGCACCGGAGCCACCACGCCATAGCCGAGTGCCACCACGAAATTCGCGGCGACCAGGACCCAGACCTCGCGGGGCAGCCGCGTCTTGCCTTCGGCGGGAGAACTCACCCGATGACTGTATTGACCACCGACTTGGCGGCCTCCTGCACCTCCGCCAGATGCTCCGGCCCCTTGAATGACTCGGCGTAGATCTTGTAGACGTCCTCGGTGCCCGACGGGCGCGCGGCGAACCAGGCGTTTTCGGTGGTGACCTTCAGCCCGCCGAGGCCGGCGCCGTTACCCGGGGCGGTGGTGAGCTTGGCGGTGATCGGCTCACCGGCCAGTTCGGTGGCGCTCACCTGCTCCGGGGACAGCTTGGCCAGCCGGGCCTTCTGCTCGCGGTCGGCCGGCGCATCGATGCGGGCATACGTCGGTGCGCCGTGGCGCTCGGCCAACTCGGCGTAGCGCTGCGACGGTGTCGAGCCGGTGACCGCCAGGATCTCCGAGGCCAGCAGCGCCAGGATGATGCCGTCCTTGTCGGTGGTCCAGGTCGATCCGTCGGTGCGCAGGAAGGACGCGCCCGCGCTCTCCTCACCGCCGAATCCGATTGTCCCGCTGACCAATCCGTCGACGAACCATTTGAACCCGACGGGCACCTCGACCAGTGTGCGGCCCAACCCGCCGACGACCCGGTCGATGATCGAGCTGCTGACCGCGGTCTTGCCGACGGCGGTGTCCGGAGACCAGTTCGGCCGGTGCGTGTACAGGTAGTCGATGGCCACGGCCAGATAGTGGTTGGGGTTCATCAGTCCGGCGTCGGGGGTGACGATGCCGTGCCGGTCGGAGTCGGCGTCGTTGCCGGTGGCGATCTGGTACTTCTCCCGGTTGGCGATCAGCGAGGCCATCGCGTTCGGCGAGCTGCAGTCCATCCGGATCTTGCCGTCGGTGTCCAGCGTCATGAACCGCCAGGTGGCGTCGACCAATGGGTTCACCACCGTCAGGTCCAGCTTGTGGGTCTCGGCGATGGCGGCCCAGTAGTCGACGCTGGCCCCGCCCAGCGGATCGGCCCCGATACGCACGCCCTGGGCACGGATGGCGTGCAGGTCGACCACATTGGGCAGGTCCGCGACGTAGGCGTTGAGGTAGTCGTGGCGCTGGGCCAGTTCCAGCGCCCGCGCCAGCGGGATCCGCTTCACCGCACGAAGACCGTCGCGCAGAATCTCGTTGGCGCGCTTGGCGATCACCGAGGTGGCATCGCTGTCGGCCGGTCCGCCGTTGGGCGGGTTGTACTTGAAGCCGCCGTCGCGCGGCGGATTGTGCGACGGGGTGACGACGATCCCGTCGGCCAGATCGCCCGAACGGCCGCGGTTGAAGGTCAGGATGGCGTGGCTGACCGCCGGGGTCGGGGTGTAGCGGTCGGCGGCGTCGATCATCGCGACGACATCGTTGGCGGCCAGCACCTCCAGCGCCGACGCCCACGCCGGCTCACTCAGCGCATGGGTGTCGCGGCCGATGAACAGCGGTCCGGTGGTGCCCTGCGACGCCCGGTATTCGACGATGGCCTGCGTGGTGGCCAGGATGTGCGCCTCGTTGAACGCCCCATCCAACGCCGAACCGCGGTGTCCGGAGGTACCGAACACCACCTGCTGCGCGACATCCTCGGGGTCGGGCTGCACGGTGTAATACGCGGTGACCAGATGAGCGAGGTCGACGAGATCTTCGGGTTGTGCCGGCTGCCCGGCTCGCGGATTGGCCACCATGGGTCCATCCTTGCCTACCCGCGGGCCGCGTGTCTCCCCGTACTCGCAAGCCCGTCACAAGTTCGCCGCAAGTGGACACCGACAAGGTGATCGACATGAACAGCTCCGGACAAAAAGCCCAACTCACCGCCGTCGAACCCGACCTCAGCGGCATCCTGCTCGCCCACCGCGCCATGGTCACCGATATCGGCCGGCTGGCCGACCTGCTCACGGGTATCGCCCAGCGGCGCACGCCGTGCAGCATCAAACGGGCCCGCGCCATCACCCGCTACCTCGAGTTGATGTGCGAGTCGATCCACCACCACCACAGCATGGAGGACGACGTGTTGTGGCCGATCATCGAATCCTCGGCCGCCGGGCTGGTCGATCTGACCGAGCTCACCGAGGATCACGCCACGCTGGACCCGCGCCTGGACCGCCTGCGCGCCATGGCCACCGCGTTCGCTCGCTCCGGTGAGCCGGACCTGGCGCGTCCGCTGGCCGCCGCGCTGGCCGATCTGCACCGGCTGCTGCACGCGCATATCGCCGACGAGGAACGCGACCTGTTCCCGGTGATCCGTCGACACGTCTCGGTGGCCGACTGGGAGGCCGTGGAGACCGCGGCGCGCAAGAGCGGACGGTTGTCGTTCGACGGGCCGCGGGTGCTGGCGGTGGCCACCGCGACCGAGCGCGCGACGATCGCCGCCGCCGTGCCGGGCCCGCTGATGCTGCTGTTGCGCTATCTGGCCCGACGGCACGACAAGCTGGAGCGCGCGGTCTTCGGCTGAGCCTTCTGCCCCGGCGAAACTCGCGTACCCGGGGTGAATCCGGCGATCCCGACCCCGGGTACGCGGGTTTCGCCGGGGGTTGAAGATCTCAGCGGATCAGCGCCTGGGCGGCGACGCCGAGCCGCGAGCCAAGCTCGGCGGCGGCCGCGCGGTACGTCGCGGCCTGCGCAACGTCTCCGTCGGCCTCGGCGACCGCGGCCAGCGCGGCGTCCACCGGGCCGGTGAGCAGGGTGCCGTTGTCCAGTCCGGCCATCCGCCCGGTGTACGGTCGCAGCTCGGCGGCGACGCGGCGGGCCTCGTCGAGGTCGCCGAGGGCGATCGCGGCGTGCACCCGCATGGTGGACATCGCCACGAAGTAGTAGGACCGCTCGATGGGCGAACGTTGTGACCAGATGTCCTGCGCCTCAGCGGTTCTGCCGCATTGCTGCAGCGCCAGCGCGGCGCCGTCGGCGATGGTGCGCGACACCGTGTGGTGCACGGCCACCAGGTCGTCGGCCATGGCGGCGAGGTCACCGCGCACCAGCGCGGCGCTGACCCGCCCGACCAGGGCGACCAGGGCACCGTTGGCCACCCCGTACTCGGCCAGTTGCGCGGCCGCGGCCAGATAGCGCTGTTCGCCGTCGTCCGGCCGGCCGGCCAGCACGGTCAGCTGCGCGTCGAAGGCGTCCAACACCCCCAGCAGGAAGCCGAGCTGACCGGTGCCGGCCCGTGCCACCGCCAGCCCGACGCGTTCGGTCGCGGCGGCCAGATCGGAACGCCCCGCGGCACTGAGGAACAGCAACCAGTGCGCGACGGCCTGATAGTCCACGGCGTCGACGGCCTCGGCCACCGAAAGCAGTTCGGCCGCAGAGCTTTCCCGCTGATCGGCCAGATCGGGTCCCAGACAGGCGAACGCCCAACCGTTCAGCGCCGCACAGAACAACCGGTGATGCGCCGCGGGATCCTGCGCGTACAGGGTCCGCGCCAACTGCAGCGCTTCGCCGACGGCGGCCAGCGCCGCCTCGTGTTCGGCCCCTTCCACTTCCATGAACAGCGCGAGCAGCAGCCGGACCCGCACCTGTGGCGGATGGTGCTCGCCCAGCGTGCGGCGCAGCGGGTCGACGATGACCGGATCGATGAAATCGCCCATACGCAAACGCCATACCAGCGGGGCGTCCATCGCCGTCAGCGCCCGCACCGTCAGCTGCGGATCGCCGCCCACGACGGCCATGATGCGATGCAGTTCCTCGCGGGCGGCGATGGCGTCACCGGCACGCGCCAGCGCGCGGATCAATCCGCACCGCGCCGGCACCGCCTCGATCCCCACACCACCGGTCAGGTCGAACATCCGCACCGCGGCGCGCCACTGCCGGGCGGCCTCCACCGGCGCGCCGACGGCATCGGCCTCGGCGGCGGCGGTCATCGCGAAATCCGCGGCTTCGGCGGCGGTGTCGGCGGTCGCCGCGGCGACGGCGTGATGGGCCAGCGAGGCGGCATCGGTGCCCCGTCCGCGCAGCAGGTCCAGCGCCGACGCGTGCAGCCGGGACCGCCGCAGCACCGAGGTGTCCTCGTACAGTGTGTCGCGGATCAGGTTGTGCGCAAACCTGATCCGTCCCGGCGCCGGCTCGTCCAGCAGACCGGCCAGCACGGCGGGTTCCAGCGCGTCGAGCAGTTCGTCGTCATCGCTGCGGGCCAGCTCACCGAGCAGCGTGATGTCCACCTCGCGGCCCAGCACCGCGGCCTGACGCAGCGCGGTCACGGTCTGTGGCGGTAGCCGGGCCAGCCTGCGCCGCAGCACATCTCCCACGCCGGCAGGGATGCGCCCGTGCGCGGCGTCGGTGCCCTCGGCGGCCATCAGCCGGGCCAGCTCCCGGGCGAACAGCGGGTTGCCGCCGGTGCGTTCGCGCAGCAGCCGCAGCGTCTCGCGCGTCACCGCGGGCAGGCCGCAGTCGGTGGCCAGTTCGGACAGCGCAGTGTCGTCCAGACCCGCCAGCTTCAGGTGGGCGGCGGTGTGATTGGCCAGCGCCGCCCGGGCCTGGCCCAGTTCGGCGGCCGACTCCGACGGCCGGTAGGTGCCGATCACCAGCACCCGCCGGGCGGCGAGCCGGTCGGCGGTCAGCCGCAGCAATTCCAGGGTCAGGCCGTCGGTGCGGTGCAGGTCGTCGAGCACGATCAGCAGCGGCGCGCGGTCGGCGGCGCGGGTCAGCACATCGGCGAGTGCATGGGCGATCCAGAACGCGCCCGCACTGTCGGTGCTGGTGCCCGGATGCAGCAGCGGGCCCAGCGCATCGGTGTGCGGCACCTGCGGGTCGCCCAGGGTGGTCAAGACCTCGCTCCACGCCCAGCCGGGCGGGGCGCCGTCGACCTCGGGGCTGCGCCCGGCGGCGACCGTCCAGCCGGCGTCGCGCAGCCGGGCCGCGGCGGTGTCGACCACGGTGGTCTTACCGGCTCCGGCCTCGCCGCCGATCCAGACCACCTTCAAGCCGTCGCACAGCGCGGTCGCGGCGGCGGTGTCGATGGCGCGCAGTTCCTCGGCGCGGCCGCGGGTCCCGCGCCCGGTGGGCACCTCGTGATGCGCCGGGACGGTCACCGGCTCCAACGCGATGGGGTCCAGGTGATCGGCCTGGCGCAGGATGTCGCGTTCCAGATCGCGCAGTGCGCGCCCGGGTTCCAGGCCGAGCTCGTCGACCAGATAGCCGGTGGTGCGTCGCAGCACGTCCAGCGCGGCGACCTGATGCCCGCAGCGGTAGTGCGCAGCGGCCAGCAGGCAGGCCGCGGCCTCGCGGGCCGGATGGTCACGCACATGGGACTCCAGGGCGCGCACGGCGGCGGCATGGTTACCCAGTCCGGCCTGTGCGGCGGCGTGGGCCTCGACCGTCGCCAGCCGCAGCTCACCCAGCCGCGCAACCTCCGGGGCCGCCCACAGCGCATCGCGCACCTCGGCGTACGGATCCCCCGACCACGCCGCCACCAGTTCCTCCAACAGCGGGGCCGGCTGCCCCGCCTGCTCGGCCGCGGCGAAACCGGCCTCCAACGCCCACACATCGACGCACGCATCGGGCAGCCGCAGGCAGTACCCGGGTGCGGCGCTGACGATGACCCGGGCCGGGGCCCGGCGCTGCCGGCCGGGTTCGAGCACCCGGCGCAGATGCGAGATGTAGGCCTGCAGCGCGGCCAGCGCCTTCGGCGGGGGTTCGCCGGCCCACAGATCCTCGATGAGGCGGTCGACGGAGACCACCTCGCGATGGGCGAGCACCAGTCGCAGCAGCACCGACCGCTGCTTCGGACCGCCGAGATCGACCGCGCGCCCGTCCACCTCGGCGCGAACGGGTCCGAGCACACGGATCCGCACCGCGGGAAAATCGTGCTCGATCATGGTGTGCCGACCTTAACCGGAGGCGCGTCTGCCGACATACTTTGCGGGTGGCGCTCACCGATCGGCGGGAACTGGCCGCGGTCTTCGTCGGCGGCGGCATCGGCACCCTGGCGCGGGCCGGCCTGACCCACGCGCTGGCGGTCCCGCCCGGACACTGGCCGTGGGCCACCTTCATCGTCAACATCGTCGGCGCGGCGCTGCTGGCTTTCTTCACCACGCGGCTGCTGGAACGGCTCCCGGTGTCGGGGTATCGGCGCCCGCTGCTGGGCACCGGGCTGTGCGGCGGGCTGACCACCTTCTCCACCATGCAGGTCGAGACGGTGGTGATGCTGGAGCACGGGCACTACGGGCTGGCGGCCGGCTACACCGCGGCCAGCATCGGTCTGGGACTGTTGGCGGCGCAGGCGGCCACCGCGCTGGTCAGGCGGGCCCGGCCATGACGGTGTGGGTCGGCGTGTTCGTCATCGGCGGGCTCGGGGCGGTGTGCCGCCTGCTCGTCGACCGGCTGGTGTCCCGGCGTTTGGGGAGCGGATTCCCGGTCGGCACGCTGGCGGTGAACATCAGCGGCGCCTTTCTGCTGGGCCTGCTCGGGGTCGTGGCGCTCAGCCCGCACGCCGCGCTGCTGGCCGGTACGGCGTTCGTCGGCGCGTACACCACGTTCTCGACCTGGATGCTGGAGACCCAGCGGCTGGCCGAGGAGCGGCGCGGGCGGTCCGCGGTGCTCAACATCGTGGTGAGTGTGGCGCTGGGCTTGGTCGCGGTGTGGCTGGGTCAGCTGGTCGGGAGGCAGCTGTGACGCGCCGACTGACCGCCTATTTCGACGAAAGACAGCGCGGCGCAGACGGTTTTGTCGCCGACTCGCTGCTGGACATGTTCGCGGAGCGCGCGGTCGCCGACAGTGTGGTGTTGCGCGGTATCGCCGGGTTCGGCCCGCGCCACGAATTGCGCACCGATCGGGCACTGAGCGCCTCGGAGGATTTGCCGCTGGTGCTGACGGCGGTGGACACCGATGAGCGCATCACCGCGCTGGCCGAGCAGGTCGTGGGCGAAGTGCAGCACGGATTGGTGACGCTGGAGCAAGTGACCGACGCGCCCCACGGTGAATGCGCGCTGAGCCTGCAACTGCGGCGTCATGACCGGTTCCGGGATGTCACCGATCTACTGCACCGTCACGGATTCCTGGGCGCCGCTGTGTATCTCGGCGTGGACGGCACAGTGCGAGGCCGACGGCAGCGTGCGCGGTTCTTCGGCGCCAACACCGAGGTGCCGTTGCTGGTCGACGCCGTCGGCACCGCCGAAAAGGTGGCGGCGGTGCGGTCCGCGCTGCCCACAGCGGTGGTGCGGCCGGTACAGGTGTGCAAACGCGACGGGGTGCTGCTGGGCACCCCGATCGCCTGGCCGGCCACCGATCCGGCCGGTCGCCCGATCTGGCAGCGGCTGACCATCCACACCGACGAGGCCACCCGCCGAGACGGGGTACCGATCCACCGCGGCATCGTCGACGCACTGCGGGAGCGAGGCACCGGCGGCGGTGTCACCGTGCTGCGCGGCGTCTGGGGTTTCCACGGGGCCCATCGGCCGCACGGGGACCGGTTGTTCCGGGTCGCCCGTCGGGTGCCGGTCACGACGGTGCTGGTGGACACCCCGGACCGGATCGCGCGGTGTTTCGACATCGTCGATACCTGGACCGGGACCCACGGCCTGGTCATCAGCGAGGTGGTGCCCGCGGCGGTGTCCATCGATTCGGGCCGATTGCTGGGTGGCACCGCATTCGCCGACACGAGTGGGGCCTAGCACATCAGGTAAGCCTACCCTGAGTAAATTCTCAGGTGTAGGGTCGCCGAACATGGAAATGTCACAGTCCGAAGCGGTGAACCCTCAGCTCCTGGCAATCCTGCGTGAAGACCTCAACATCGACGTCAGCAGGGTCAGCCGCGATTCCCGGCTCGTCGACGATGTCGGCATGGACTCGGTGGCGTTCGCCGTCGGCATGGTCGCCATCGAAGACCGCCTCGGTGCGGCGCTGGACGAGGAAGACCTGCTGAACTGCGAGACGCTCGGCGACCTGGAGAAGATCGTGCTGGCGAAACTGCCTGCGGACCAGGCCAACTCGTGACCACAGCGCCATCGGTTCTGGCGCACGCCCTGTCGGCGTCGATGACCTCGACCGACCGTGCGCTGGCCGTGCTCGATACCGAGACCGGGAACTGGAACCGTCACCCGTGGGGTGAAATCCACGCCCGGGCCGAGAACGTCGCCGCCCACATCTGCGATGACGGAGCAAACGTCGTCGGCCTGGTCGGCGATCCGACCGCCGAATTCATCTCGGCCATCCCGGGCGCCTTCCTGGCCGGCGCCGGTGTCTCGATCCTGCCCGGGCCGGTGCGCGGGGCCGACCCCAAGCGGTGGGCGCGCGCCACCCTGGACAGGTTCGCCCGCATCGGGGTGCGCACCGTGTTCAGTCACGGCTCGCACCTGCGTGAACTCGGCGCCGCCGACAGCCACCTGACCGTGCACGATGTCAGCCGCATCGCGCACCCGCACCGCTCGCACACCCACACCGGCACCGTCGGTGCCGCCGATACCGCGGTGCTGCAGGGCACGGCCGGCTCGACCGGGACCCCGCGCACCGCACAGTTGTCGCCCGAGGCGGTGCTGGCCAATATCCGCGCCCTGGTGTCCCGGGTCGAGGTCACCGCCGCCGACTGCGGTCACTCCTGGCTGCCGCTCTACCACGACATGGGTCTGTCGTTCGTGCTCACCATGGCGCTGGCCGGGGCCGAACTGTGGCAGGCGCCGACCACGGCGTTCTCGGCCCAGCCGTTCGGCTGGCTGAAGTGGTTGACCGACAGCGCCGCGACCGTCACCGCGGCTCCGAACATGGCCTACAACATCGTCGGCAAGTACGCCGGCCTGGTCCGCGATGTCGACTTCGCGCACCTGCGCTTCGCACTCAACGGCGGTGAGCCGGTCGATTGCGACGGCAGTCGGCTGTTCGCCTCGGAGATGGCGCGCTTCGGGCTGGATCCCGGCGCGCTGGCACCGTCCTACGGACTGGCCGAATCCAATTGTGCCGTCGCGGTTCCCGCGCCCGGAAGCGGACTGCGGGTCGATGAGATCCACGTCGTCACCGACGACGGCGGTTATGCGCGCAAGCACGCCGTGCTGGGTGAGGCCATTCCCGGGATGGAGATCCGCATCGCGACCAGCGAGCGGTTCTCCGGTGACGTGTCCGACCGCGAGGTCGGCGAGGTCGAGATCCGCGGCACCTCGATGATGCACGGCTACCTCGGCGAGGCCACGGTGGACCCGCAATCCTGGTTCCCCACCGGCGATATCGGCTACTTCCTGGACGGCAGCCTGGTGATCTGCGGGCGCGCCAAGGAGATCATCACCGTGGCCGGGCGCAACATCTTCCCGACCGAGATCGAGAACGTCGCCGCTCAGGTCGAGGGCGTGCGCGCCGGCGCCGTCGTCGCCGTGGGCACCGACGGCCCGGCCACCCGGCCCGGTCTGGTGATCGCCGCCGAGTTCAAGGGCGCCGACGAGCCCGCCGCCCGCACGGCCATGGTGGCGCTCATCGCCTCCGAATGCGGTGTGGTGCCTGCCGATGTGGTGTTCATGCGGCCCGGGTCGCTGCCGCGCACCTCCTCGGGCAAGCTGCGCCGCCTGGAGGTCAAACGAAATCTGGAGGGTGCCGGACAATGACCGTGATCGACGATCGCCCCGTCAACACCTCCCTGCAGGAATTCGAGGAGCTGCTGGACCGGGTCTTCGATGACCGGGTCCGCGCCTGGACCGCCGAGGCCGAACGCACCGGCAAGTTCCCCCGCGAGCTGATCGAATACCTGGGCCGCGAAGGGGTTTTCGCCGCCAAGTGGGGTGACGCGCAGCAACCCGATGTCGCCAAGGTCATCGCGCTGGCGCTGCGGCTGGGCAAGCTCGGGTCGGCCGGTATCGCGGTCGGGGTCAGCCTGCACGACTCGGCCATCGCGCTGCTGCGCCGGTTCGGCCGCTCCGAACACCTGCGCGCGATCTGCGAGCAGGCCATCAGCGGGCAGACCGTGTTGTGCGTCGGGGCCTCCGAGGAGTCCGGCGGTTCGGACCTGCAGATCGTCGGGACCACCGTCCGATCGGTGCGCGACGGGTTCGAGGTCACGGGCGTCAAGAAGTTCGTATCCCTGTCCCCCATCGCCGATTACGTGATGGCGGTGGCCCGCAATGTCGACAACGATCCGGACAGCAGGCATGGCAACGTCGTCGTCATCGCGGTCCCGCTGCATGATCCGGGTGTGCAGGTGCAGACGCCCTACAACAAGGTCGGCGCCGGTCCGCTGGACACCGCCGCGGTGCACATCGACACCTGGGTGCCCGCCGATGCGCTGGTGGCCCGGGCCGGAACCGGGCTGGCCGCGATCTCCTGGGGGCTGGCGCACGAGCGGATGTCGGTGGCCGGCCAGATCGCCGGCAGCTGCCAGCGCGTGCTGGGAATCACGTTGGCGCGCATGATGAACCGCAGCCAGTTCGGCCACACCCTGTACGAGCATCAGGCGCTGCGGATGCGGATGGCCGATCTGCAGGCCCGGGTGGATCTGCTGCGGCACGCGCTGACCGGTATCGCAGCGGGCGGCAAGCTCGACCTGCGCACCGCCGCCGCGATGAAGGTGTGCGCGGCCCGTCTCGGCGAGGAGGTGGTCTCCGAATGCATGCACATCTTCGGCGGCACCGGCTATCTGGTCGACGAGACACCGCTGGGTCAGTGGTGGCGGGACATGAAACTGGCCCGCGTCGGCGGCGGCACCGATGAGGTGTTGTGGGAGTTGGTCGCCGCGGCGATGAAACCCGATCATGACGGCTACGCCGAGATGATGGGCGCCATGGCCTGAGGGACAGCGGCGCTCAGCGCAGCGCCGGGATGTCCTCGGGGGTACGCGGGAACACGTACAGCGCCATCTTGCGGTTTGCCATCTGGTGTTCGCCGAGAAAGGTGCAGCCCACATACTCGACGAGGCGGCGGGCGCCGGCGTTGCGGTGGTCGGGGTCGAACATGACCCGTCGGCACTGCGGTTCCCGGTCGAAGATATCGGCCATCAGCTTCGGCAGCATCAGCGGTGCGATGCCCCGGTTGACCAGCCGGGTGTCGGCGATCGCGGCGTGCACACCGAGGTCATATGGATCGGCCTCATACCGCGTCGCGATGGAATCCTTTGCGGCTCGGTACACTTCGATGTACCCGATGTCCTCACCCTTGCGACTGGTCAGGAACGGTCGCGAAAACGTTCCGGCCAGTTGGGCTTTCAGGTACAACCGCCAGCGTTCCGGCGGCCAGGCGTACTCCCACGCCTGCACCAGGTGCGGCAGGTTCATCCATTCCGAGATCATCTCGGCGTCCTTGTCGGGATCGACCAGGCGTACGCCATACGGGCCTTTGACGGTGGGTGTCAACGGCGGACCCACCCGACGCACCTCGTCCGGGACATCGGTCAGCTCGCGCGGCAGGATCGGCAGCGGCTCGTCAATCTCGATCATTTGACCGCCGAGCCTACCTGCCGACGTGATCTTGAGGTCGGCTACATCGGGGGCCGTGACGATGCACACCCATGATGAGATCGTAGGGAGATGAATCGCGACTTCGTCGAGGAATTGCGAAGGTGGGAGGACACCGGTGCGCACTGGGAGGTGGTGGATCGCCGGCCCGACCGGCTGACCATCGCGCTGCTGCGCTGCGACGGTGGTGAGGAGGTCGATCGCTTCACCTCGACCGACCCAGCGTTGCTGGCTTTCGTCGGATCCCGGGACCGCTCGGCTTAGAGTCGTCGCTGTGCAGATCCCGATCAGCCCGGCCGCCGACCAGGTCGCCGCCACCGCGCTGGCCGATGCCGCCGAGGAGCGGGAGAACATCGAGGCGCTGGACGCCGAACCGCCCACCGCCGACCCTGCGCTGCCGTTGCAGAAGATGGAGAACCGGCTGGTGCGGTTGCACCTGGCCCATCCCGGCATCCTCGATGACGAGCAGCTGCGTCGGCTGCGCTATCTGCTGAACTTCGCGAAGCTGGCCGAGTTCGAGCCGGGCGCGGCCGGCCCGGGCGGCACCCGCGGCCGCGGTGACGTGTCGGTGGCCGCCGAGCTGGCCACCTGGCGCGAGCGGGTCACCGATCTGCTGCACGGGCCGCTGCGCAACGAACGCCACGCGGTCACGGCGCTGAAGGCCGCCCGGCAGGTGCTCGGTGTGCTGTCGGCCGGTCAGGACGAGCAGCGCGCGCTGCTGATCGAGCGGCATGCCGATGACTTCTCGGCCGCCGAACTCGACGCCGAGGTGGGCCACAAGAAGCTGGTCACGGTACTCGGGGGGCGGGGGCGGCGCCGGCTTCGTCTACATCGGCGGCATGCAGCGGCTGCTGGAGGCCGGTCAGGTCCCCGATTACATGATCGGCTCGTCCATCGGATCGGTGATCGGCGCGGTGATGGCCCGCTCGCTGCCGGTGCCCATCGAGGAGTACGTGGCGTGGGCCAAGACGGTGTCCTACCGCGCCATCCTGGGACCCGAGCAACTGCACCGCAGGCACGGCCTGACCGGCATGTTCTCCCTGCGCTTCGACGAGTTCGCCGACGCGCTGTTCACCCGGGAGGACGGTGAGCCGATGCGGATGTCTGATCTGGGCATTCCGTACGAGGCGGTCATCGCCGGGGTGCGCCGCCAGCCGTTCGCCGCGCTGCCGGCCAAGTTCCGCCATCAGGAGTCGGCCGTGTTGCGGCTGCGCACGCTGCCGTTCCTGCCGATCGGGATCGGCCCGGAGGTCGCCGCCCGGCTGTGGCAGGCCGCGGCGTTCATCGACTCGCGGGTGGTCAAGGCCATCGTCGTCGGCGGGGATGCCCTGACCCGCGATTTCAACGTCGTGGACGCGGCTTCGTTCTCGTCGGCGATTCCCGGTGTGCTGCACCATGAGACCCGCGATCCGCGGATGGTGCCGATCCTCGACGAGGTGTTGCGTGCCCACGATATCGGCGCGATCGTCGACGGCGGCGCGGCCAGCAACGTGCCGGTGGAGTTGGCCTGGAAACGGATCCGCGACGGGCGCCTGGGCACCCGCAACGCGGTCTACCTGGCGTTCGACTCCTTCCACCCGCAGTGGGATCCGCGCCACCTGTGGCTGGCACCGATCGCGCAGGCCATCCAACTGCAGATGGTGCGCAATCTGCCCTATTCCGACCACATCGTGCGGTTCTCGCCGACCCTGTCCCCGGTGAACCTGGCACCGTCGACCGGTGCGATCGACCGGGCGTGCAGCTGGGGTCACAAGCGGGTGGACAAGGCCATCGGCGTGACATCGACGCTGCTGCAACCGATCTGGTGGGATGACGCGCTCTCACCCACCGGCGTCCGGGCGGCCCGGGACACCGCCACGCCGATGAGCACGGTGCTCTCGGAGGCGTCGCGGCCGCGCAACCGCTTGCAGCGGTGGCGCAACCGACACATCACCTAGAGATCGCTCGCATCGTCGGGAACATCGACGGCATACTCGGCCAGCACCTCCAGCGGGACGATGGCCAGGGCGCGTTCGTGCGTGCACGCCATCACCACCGGTGCGGCGTAACCGTCCTGATAGGCGCGCAGCCAGTTCACCGCCGTCACGCACCACCGGTCACCGGGCACCAGTCCCGGAAACCGGTACTGCGGCATCGGGGTGCTCAGGTCGTTGCCGATCGAGCGCTGATGCTCCAGGAACTCCGCGGTCACCACGGCACAGATGGTGTGCATCCCTGCGTCTTCCGGGCCGGACGAACAGCAGCCGTCCCGGTAGAAGCCGGTGACCGGGTCGCTGCCGCAGGGCTCGAGCGGGCCGCCCAGCACATTGAGTTCGGGGTGTTCGGGCATGACCCCATCATGCCGCCGACATCACAGCGCGCTGACCGCCACCCCGTTGACCGTCACGCCGATCAGTTGATACAGCCACGCCGCGACGTTGGTGTAGGCGGTGGCGATCGCGTTGGACCGTTGCAACGCCAGGTTTCTGAACGTGATGCCGCTGACGCTCGCGCCATTTTCGGCGATCATGCCCAGGATGCGGCCGGCGGTGATCGGGGTGCCGCTGATCGTCAGGTCGGCGATGGTCACATCGCGCACGCTGGTGGCCGCGTTACCGGCGTACACCAGCACCGCGCCGTGCACCACGGTGGAGCTGGTGTTGGCGTTGGTGACGGTTCCGCCGAGGATCCGCACCCCGTCCACGGAGCGGGTGTTGTAGCTCCATTCGGTGGCGATGTACACGCCGGCCGAGTCGGTGTCGCGCACGGTGATGTTGTTGTAGGTGATGTTGGTGCCGCCGACGACGCTGACCCCGCGTCCCCAGGTGGTGCCGTTGACGGTGGGATTGTTGATGGTGATATCGCGGCTCATGCCGCCGACATCGGGAACATAGGACACCACGGCGATGCCGTCGTCACCGGTCCATTCGGTGTACGGGTTGTTCAGCACCCCGTTGTGGGAGCCGTTGGTCATGTGGATACCGTCGGCGCGGGACCGGATCACCCGGACATCGTTGAGCTCGAAATAGCCTGCGTTGTCCAGGTATATCCCGGCGCCGGCGGAGCCGTGGATGGTGACGTCGGTGACGGTGACATGGTCGGCCATGATGACCAGCTTGTGATGCTGCGGGGCGTAGTACCGCGGGCCGGTCAGCGCCGCGGCCAGCGTGATGTCGTGCAGTGTCACCCCGTCGGCCAGGATCTGCACCGACGAGGTGTCGTCGTTGGTGGCGTACAGGGTGGCACCGTTGCCGTTGATGGTCACCCCGGGTACCCGGATGGTCAGCACCCCGGAGTGCCGGTAGGTCTGCGGTGCCAGCGTCAGGGTGTCACCCGGCTTGAGGGCGTCGAACATGCTCTGCAGCAGGCCGGTGCTGTCACCGGGCACGGTGGTGCTGCTCGGCGCGATCTGCACCGTCACCGCGATCGTGGCCGAACCGACCTGACCGTCGTTGGCGGCGACGTGAAAGGTGACGGTGTCGATGCCCGGGGTCTGCGCGGCGGCGTCGCGCGCGGCCTGGGTGGGTGTGAAGGTGTATCCGCCTTGGGCATTGATCAGCAGCGTGCCGTTGGTCGGTGCCTTGGTGACGGTGTAGGTCAGCGGGTCGCCGTCGGGGTCGGTGAAGTTCAGGTGCCCGGTGACGACGCCGGTCTGGGCGTTGGGCGCGCCGACCGTCGGGGTGCCGGCCACAGGTGCGGTGTTCCCGCGGCCGATGGTCAGGGTGCGCAGCGAGTTGTCCACCATGTCGGTGATGTAGATCTGGCTGCCGTCCGGGCTCAGTGCCAGGCGGTGCGAACCTGTTTCGGCCCAGCCGTCGATGGTCACGGTGCGCAAGACGGCGCGCGTTGCGGTGTCGATGATGGCGACGGTGTCGCGGCCGTTGGCGACGTAGAGCAGGCTCGCATCCGGGCTGAGGGCGATGCCTTGCGGTTGCGCGCCGACGGTGATGGTGGCGATCACCGGGTTGGTGGCGGCGGGGTCGATCACCGACACGGTGCCACTACCGTGATTGGTGACGTAGATCCGTGAACCGTCGGCGGCCGCCACCATTTCGGAAGGGTTGGCGCCCACGGTGATCGGGCTGCCGACGATCCTGTTGGTCACCGTGTCGATCACCGAGACGGTGCCGCTGCCGCCGTTGGCGACGTAGAGACGCGATCCGGCGAGCACGACGCCGCCGGGCCTGCTGCCCACCCCGATGGTGGCGATGACGCTGCCGGTCGCGGTGTTGAGCACCGAGACGGTGTTCTTGCCGTAGTTGGTCACATAGGCGCGGGTGCCGTCGGCCGAGACGTCGATACCGTAGATCTGTCCGCCGTTGGTGGTGATCTTATGCACGACGGTGTTGGTGGCGGTGTTGACCACCGAGACCGCGTTGCTGCCGCCGATGTACAGGCGGGTTCCGTCGGGGCTCAACGCGATTGCCTTGGGCGAGCTCACCACCTTGATGGTGCTGGTGGCCCCGGTGGTCCGGTCGATCACCGAGACCGAGTTGCTGCCGGCGTTGGTGACGTAGATCTTGGTGCCCGACACCACGACTCCGGCCGGGCTCCAGCCCACGCCCTTCGACGACGGGCCCGACACCACCGACGGCAACACCGGCACCGTGACGGTGACCGTGGTGGTGTGTGTGCCGTCACCGACGGCGACGGTGAAGGTGTCGTGATCGGCCGCGGTGGTGATGCCGGCGGCGAAGCGGGCCGCCGCGGTCGGCGTGTAGGTGAAGACACCGGTCGTCGGGTGCACGGTGAGCACACCGCGCGCCGGCCCGCTGGTGACGTGGTAGCTCACCGGGTTCGGCGCGGAGCCGTTGATGGCGCCGGTCACGGTGCCGGTGTTCTGGTCCGGTGCGCCCTGGGTGGGCGACGCCGACGGCGGTGTCGCGGTGACGGTGGTCAGCAGCAGCGCTTCTTCGGTCTGGCGGCGGGTCCACGCCAGCAGGGCCAGCGCGGCCGGTGTCTGCACCGGGATGTCGGGCGCACCGTCGGCGGCGGGTCCCGATGAGATGGTCTCGGCCGTCATCGGCGCGGAAGCCGTGCCGGACGTGATGACCTCGGGTTCCGGCGCTGTCGGCACCGCCGGTGCGGGAACCGGGATTTCGGCGGGCTGGGCCGGTGGCGCGGATTCGACCGGTGGTGCGGCGTCGAGATCGACGGCTTCGGGTTCGGGCTCGGTGATCGTCGGGGCGGGCTTCTGCGGGGCAGCGTCACGGCAGGTGGTGCAGGAGATCGCGGTCCGAGAATCGCGCTTGCGGGTACTGCTCGCGGTGGTCTCGGGCTTCGGGTCTTCGGCCGTGGGTTCGGTGGGTTCCTCGACGTCCGGGGCCGCGGGTGGCTCGGGTTGCGCGTCTTCGGGTTCCGGGTCCGGATCGCCGGCCGGGGTGTCGGCTGTCGATTCCGCGGGGGCAGACGGTTCGGCGGGCTCCGAGGACGCGGTGTTGGACTCGCCATCGCTGCGGCCGGGTTCGGTGTGGCGGAGGCGATCGCCGGGGCGCCGAGGATTGCGTACCCGATTCCGAGGGACACCGCCAACGCCCCGATGCGGCCGATATGCGTTGCACAATTCGTTGCCATGAACCAGCCCGTCCGAGTGGGAGGCGAACCTCGTATTTGGTTGTTGCATTCGCGATCATGGCCAATCCGACCCGAATTGCATGCTCTTTCAATGAATATCCTGCAAATTCCCTGGCAGACGCAGTGATTGCGTCCACCGCCCGGAGTCAATTCCGAACGCGTCAAAATTTGCTGTAAATGCAGTTTGATGCAGAGACTGCGGCATATGGCCCGCCGCATTTCGATTAGCTGAAATTGCCAGAATTGCAACCGCATGCAGACTCATCCGCAGCGGTCGGTCGCCGGTCTAGAGTGTCGCCCGTGGTACTCATGCTCATGGTGCGCGTCATCGACGTCGTGGTGCGCGCCGTACGACTGATGGCGAGCGGATCCCCGGCGGGCATCGCGCTGCTGGCGATCGTCGTCGTGTTGTTCACCGCCGGGGCGTTCTCGGCCGTCGTACTCGCGGCGTGGCTGTTGGCGATGATGCAGAACAACCACGGCTGGATGGATGCCGTCCTGCCCTGCGCACTGGGCGGAACCTGCGTTCCCTAGCCGGGTTCCACCACCCACGCACCGCGGCGCAGCACACCCGCCACCGTCAGATCCGCATCCAGCACCACCAGATCGGCCGCGTTCCCCGCGATCAGCCGCGCATCCGGCAATCCCAGCGCGCGCGCCGGGTTGACCGAGGACTGCGCGACCGCCGACAGCAGTGCCTCATCGCGTGCTGATCCGCTGTGCGTCACCGCGAACCGGAACACATGGTCCATCGTCGCGGTGCTGCCGGCGATGGTGTCGGTGCCCGCGACGCGGGCCACCCCGTGGGTCACCTGCACGCCCAGCGGGCCGAGCTCGTAGTGGCCGTCGGCCATGCCGGTCGCGGCCATCGCATCGGTGACGAGCGACACCCGCTGCGGCCCAGCGCTTTGCACCACGTGCCGGTAGATCGCCGGGCCGATGTGCACGCCGTCGGTGATCACCTCGACGGTGACCCGCGGATCCTCCAGCAGGGCGATCACCGGGCCCGGTTCCCGACGATCGATGGGACGCATGGCATTGAACAGGTGCGTGCCCACCGTCGCGCCGGCGTCGATCGCGGCCCGGGTCTGCGCGTAGCTGGCCTCGGTGTGCCCGACGGCCACCACCACGCCCGCATCGGTCAACTGCGCGATCGCTTCTCGGGCGCCGTCGCGTTCCGGGGCCAATGTCACCATCCGCACCGCGCCACCGCCGGCGGCGAGCACCCGCTCGATCTCGGCCGGATCCGGATCCCTCATCAGCGCGGGTTCATGGGCACCGCAACGGAGTTCGGACAGCCACGGCCCCTCCAGGTGGATACCGTCGAGCAGGCCCGCGCGCACATCGGCCGACAGCGCACCGACCTGACGCAGCACCTCGTCGGGGGCGGCGGTCACCAGCGAGGCCACCAGCGAGGTGGTGCCGTGGTGGCGATGGATCCCGACGGCGGTCGCCGTCTCCTCCGCGGTGCCCGCGGTGAAATTCGCCCCGGCCCCACCGTGCACGTGGGTGTCGACGAAGCCCGGCACGATGGTCACCGCACCGAGGTCGCGGTCGACGGGTCGCGGCGGCGCGCCGGTACCGACCGCGCGGATCTCGGTGCCGGATACGTCGATCCAGCCGGGCCGCAACAGATCCGCGCCCGTGGCCAGGGTTTCAGCGGCCAGCAGCACTCAGATGCCCTGCCAGTCGGGCTTGGACCGGTAGGTCTCGCGGTAGTACTCGGCCAGTTGCAGGCGCCGCGCCGCGGCACCGTCGAGCAGCACCGTCACATGCGGATGGTGCTGCAGCACGCTGGCCGGCCACATCGCGCTGACCGCACCCTCCACCAGGTGGTGCACGGCCTCGGCCTTGCTGCGCCCGGTCGCCACCAGGACCACGTGCCGCGCATCGAGGATGGTGCCCAGGCCCTGGGTCAGGCAGTGGGTGGGCACCGCATCGATATCGTCGTCGAAGAATCGGGCGTTGTCGGAGCGGGTCTGGGCGGTCAGCGTCTTGATGCGGGTGCGCGAGGCCAATGAGGATCCGGGTTCGTTGAAGCCGATGTGACCGTCGGTGCCGATCCCGAGGATCTGCAGATCCACTCCCCCGGCGGCCCGGATCGCCGCCTCGTACGCCGCGCAGGCGGCCGGGATGTCGGCGGCCAGACCGTCGGGGCCCTGCACGGCGCCGTCGGCAAAATCGACCCGCGAGACGAACACCGTGTCGATGACGTTGCGGTAGCGCTCCGGGTGATCGGCGGGCAGGCCGACGTACTCGTCGAGCGTGAAGCCGCGGACCTGGGCGAACGAAAGCCGGCCTGCCTCATGGCGTCTGGTGAGTTCGTCGTAGATGGACAGCGGTGACGATCCGGTGGCCAAGCCCAGCACCGCGTCGGGTTTGCGGGCCAGCAACGCGCTGATCGCGTCGGCGGCGAGGGTGCCGATCGCGGCGGCGTCGGGCGCGATGATGACTTCCATCAGCGGTGTGCCTCGAACAGTCCGGCGCCGACCGTCAGGTGCGCACCCACCGGCGGGGTGACCGTGATGTTGGCGGGTTCGCGTTCGTCCATGACCACCACCGGCACGATCGGGTTGAGACCCTTGGCCACCACCGACGGGATGTCGTAGGTGATGACGACCTCGCCGGCGGTCACCGCCGCGCCCTGCTGCAGGTGGGTGGTGAACCCGTCGCCGTTGAGCGCGACGGTGTCCAGACCCAGGTGCACCAGCACGCCGACGTTGTCGGCGGTCAACACGACGAAGGCATGCGGCATCAGTTTGATCAGCTTGCCGCTGACCGGCGCGACGGCCTCGACGACCTCGTGCGGCGGGTCGATGGCCGCGCCGTAACCGACCATGCCTTGGGAGAACACCGGGTCGGGAACGTCGCCGAGGGCGACCGCGCGGCCGGGCACCGGGGCGATAACTGATGTCGTCATGGTGCCAACAGTAGGCCGAAGACGGTCTTGGGCACCGGTGTTCTCGTCTAAGCTCCCGCCAATGACAGGGTCCACGAAACCGCAGAGCAGTCGCCGAATTCCGGGGTTCGCCCAGTTGCAGCGCCTCGGCAAGAGTCTGATGTTGCCCATCGCGGTGCTGCCCGCGGCCGGCATCCTGCTGCGGTTGGGCCAGCCCGATCTGCTGGGCCGCATCGAGTCGCCGGTCATCGGGCCGTTCTTCCAGGCCATGAGCGCGGCCGGCGGTGCGCTGTTCGACAATCTGGCGTTGCTGTTCGCCGTGGGTGTGGCCATCGGGTTCGCCAAGAAGGCCGACGGTTCCACCGCATTGGCGGCCGTCGTCGGCTATCTGGTGATGGACAAGGTGTTCGAGACCATGTCGCCGTTCGTGCTCGACGGCGTGCTCGACAAGGCCGGCGAACAGGCGCAGATCAACTACAGCGTGTTCGGCGGCATCGTCATCGGACTGCTGACCGCGTGGCTGTTCGACAAGTACCACACCATCGAATTGCCGTCCTACCTCGGCTTCTTCGGCGGCCGCCGGTTCGTGCCGATCGTGGTGTCGCTGGCCAGCCTGTTCGTCGCGTTCGCGATGAGCTACTTCTATCCGATCTTCGATGCCGGCCTGACCAGCCTCGGTGAGTTCATCGGCGGGGCGGGAGCGATCGGCGCGTTCGTGTACGGGTTCGCCAACCGGATGCTCATCCCGGTCGGGCTGCACCACATCCCGAACTCCTATATCTGGTTCCTCTACGGCGATTACGAGACCCCCAACGGGGTGGTGACCGGTGAGCTGACGCGCTTCGCCGCCGGCGATCCCACCGGCGGGCACCTGACGGCGGGCTTCTATCCGATCCTGATGTTCGGTCTGCCCGCCGCGGCGCTGGCGATGATCCACGTCGCCAACAAGAAGCAGCGCAAGATCGCCGTCGGCATCCTGTCGGCGGCCGCGTTGACGGCGTTCCTCACCGGTGTGACCGAGCCGCTGGAGTTCGCCTTCATGTTCGTGGCGTTCCCGCTGTACGTCATCCACGCGGTGCTGACCGGTCTGTCGCTGGCGATCGCCTACGCGCTCGACATCCATCTGGGGTTCTCGTTCTCCGCGGGCCTGATCGATCTGTTGCTCTATGGCGGCGCCCCCGCGGCGAAGAACATCCCGCTGCTGGTCGGGATGGGACTGGTCTTCTTCGTCGTGTACTACCTGCTGTTCCGCTTCGCCATCACGCGGTGGAACCTGCGCACCCCGGGCCGCGAGCCCGAAGAGGAGTTCGAGGCCGAGGAGGCCGCCAATGTCGGCGCCGGCACCGAGTCCACCACCGCGGTCAGCTCCGGAGCCGACGCCGGCCGCACCGAGCAGGTCATCGCCGCGTTCGGCGGTAGGGAGAACCTGGTGAACGTGGACGCGTGCATCACCCGGTTGCGCATGGAGGTCGCCGACCCGGCCAAGGTCGATCAGGCGCGGCTGAAGACGCTGGGCGCCGCCGGTGTCATCGAGGTCGGCAACAACGTGCAGGCGGTGTTCGGCACCGAGGCCGAGGCGCTGAAGAACGACATCCTCGGCGTGCTCTGATTCAGCGGCAGTAGTCGTGCGTCGCGTATTCCAGCGCGCGGCGAAACACCGGATCGAGGTTGCGGTTGACCGTCACCTCGGTGATGGCCGCCTCCCGCTCGGCGGGACACGACGGGTCGTGCAGTTCCGGCTGACGCTGCGCGATCTCGTCGACCATCCGCTGGTTGAGGGTGTCGATTGTGGCGCGGGTGGCGGCCAGGTCGGGTGCGGTGACCGGGGCCGTGGCGGGGTCGAGCTTCCAGTGCGCAAACAGGCTGTGCTGCAACGAGACCGTGGCGTCGATCTGGTCGCGGAAGATGTCGCGCACGTAGGCGGGGTCGGCTCCGCGGGTCTGGGCGGCGGCCGCGACGGTGTCGAGGACCTGCTGTTCACGCTGTGGGTCTTCGATGGCGCCGCCGGTCAGGTATTTCGAGGCGGCGACGGGGTCGGCGGTCTGCAGTCGCTGGGCGGCGGCGTCGACGAGCGGCTGCAGCGGGCTGAGCACGTCGGCGGCGGCGGTCGGGGCCGCGGTGGCTGCGGCAGCAGCGGTCAGGGCGGCGGCCAGCAGCAGCCGCATCAGCGGGCCCCGCGCAGCAGCCGGCCGGGGCGCTTGCCGGTGTCCACACCGTCGCGGCGGGTGACGACGCCGTTGACGATCGTCGCGGTGTAACCGGAGGCGCCCTGCACCAGCCGGTGCCCGCCGGCGGGCAGATCCCAGGCCATCTTCGGTGCGTGCAGGGTCAGCGCGTCGAGGTCGATCACGTTGAGGTCGGCCTTCTTTCCGATCTCGATGACCCCGCGGTCGGTCAGCCCGAACAGCTGCGCGGTGTCATGGGACTGTTTACGCACAACGTACTCCAGCGGCAGCTTGGCGCCGCGGTGACGATCACGTGCCCAGTGCGTCAACAGGAAGGTCGGGTATGAGGCGTCGCAGATCATGCTGCAGTGCGCGCCCCCGTCGGACAGGCCGAGCACGCCGGCGGGGTGGGTCATCATCTCGCGGATGGCGTCATGGTTGCCCTCGGCGTAGTTGAACATCGGCAGCATCAGCATGGTCGACGCGTCGTCGCCCAGCATCAGGTCATACATCGCGGCCAGCACGTCCTGGCCGCGCGCCTCGGCGATGGCGGCCACCGTCTTGTCGCGGGTGGGCTCGTAATCGGGCGGCTCGCCGAGTGAGTACAGCCGGTCGGCGGAATACTGGGCCAGCGCGAACATCCCGTCGAACAGCACATTCGGGTCGATCGGCAGGTCCTCTTCGGCCAGGATCGCCTGGCGTACAGCGGGTTCGGCGAGCCTGGCGGCCAGTTCCTCGCGGCTGCACCCGGCCTTGAGGGTGCGGTAGGTGGGCCGGTGGGTGAAGGCGTGATGGCCCGGGAAACCCAGCAGCATGCCGAACGGGCGGGCCGCGACCTGGGGGTGCAGCCGGCTGCCCGCCTCGTGCGCGGCCGCCGAGAGATCGAGCTGTTCGCGCCACAGGTGAGGGTCCGCATCGACCTGGATCAGTGCGAAGCTCAGCGCGCAGTCGATCTCCTCGCCGAGGCGGCGCATCCATTCCAGTTCCTTGCGGGGCGCGATGATGTCCTCGCCGGCCGCGCCCTGCGGGGCGAGTTCGAACACCGCGCCGCCGCCGGCGGCGGTGGCGCGGCCGAGCGCGAACAGTTCGTCCTCGGCGGCGAAGGTGCCCGGCACGGGTTCGCCGTCCATGGCGCGGTGGGCCAGCGTGCGTGACGACGAAAAGCCCAGTGCCCCGGCCTCGATGGCCTCCTGCACGATGCGGCTCATGACCGCGATGTCCGCAGGCGTGGCGGGTTCGTTGCGGGCGCCGCGCTCGCCCATGGCGTAGGCGCGCACGGTGCCGTGGGCGATCTGGCTGCCCATGTCGACGGCCAGTTCGCGGCGGCCGATGACGTCGAGGTAGTCGGCGTAGCTTTCCCAGCCCCAGGTGATGCCCTCGGTCAGTGCCGTGCCGGGGATGTCCTCGACACCCTCCATCAGCTCGATCAGCCATTGCTCCTGGCCGGGGCGCACCGGGGCGAATCCGACCCCGCAGTTGCCGGCCACGACGGTGGTCACGCCGTGGCTGGCCGACGGTTCCAGCACATCGTCCCAGCTGACCTGGCCGTCATAGTGGGTGTGGATGTCGACGAAGCCGGGGGCGACGATCTTGCCGGTGGCGTCGATGGTTTCGGCGGCATCGCCGTTCAGCGGAGGGTCGTGCGGGCCGCGCCGGTGTACCGCCACGATGCGTCCGTCCTTGACGGCCACGTCCGCGGTGAACCGGTCCGCGCCGGTGCCGTCGACAACCGTTCCGCCGATGATCTTGAGATCGAACACGACTCGCTCCTTCGGTTCCCTTGGATCGTGTGTAGCACTTGGGGCGCCGCGGACTAGGCAGATTTGTAAAAGTGTTCACTGTCGGCTCTCCGGCCGATATACCCCGCGCAACGCTTACGCGACTTCGACCTCACGGTCGTCGATCCGGGCAGTTCCCCGGCCGGCAACGACCCTGCGACCGATCTCGCCGCAAGATCGGCTCTAGGGCGGTGAAAACCCCAACGCACCCGATGACGCACGACCCTGATGTCAATCTCGGCCAACGGTCCGCACCCCTATCCGGGCAGAGACGTCCGCAGTTATCCACAGCCGAGGCGCCGCGAAGGCCACCGACCCGGCGAATTTGTCGGCGCCCGAAGAAACCATGCCGTCATGGAACCTCTTCGAGGCAGCGACGCCGTGGCCGACGGCATCCTCACCCGCGGTGTCCTGCGGTCGCGCTACACCGCGGTCCTGCCGAACATCTACGTCGCCAAAGACACCGAACTGACCCTGGAGGTGCGCGCGCGGGCCGCACTGCTGTGGACCGGCGACACCGGGATCATCGCCGGCCGTACCGCCGCGGCGCTGTACCGCAACCCGTCCGCGGTGACCACCGCGCCGATCGAACTCATCGCGCGCCACACCCGACACCCTGTCGGCCTGACCATTCGCAATGAGCGCATCAGCGTGGACGAGATCACCCTCCGGGTGGGACTTCCGATCACCAATCGGATCCGGACCGCCCTGGACATCGCGCGACACCTCCCCCGCGACGAGGCCGTAACGCTGCTGGACCCGTTCACCGCGGCGGGTGGCATCACCAAGGCCGACATCTGGGAACTGGCCGAGCGCTATCCGGGCGCCAGGGACATCCGGACGGCAGACCTCGCCATCCAGGAGATCGACCCCGGCGCGGAAAATCCCGAGGAGACGCGCGTCCGACTGATACTCGCCGACGCGGGACATCGCCCGACGCACAGCCAGATTCGCATCACCGACGGTTACGACGAGGCGCTGGTGGCCATGGGATGGCCGCGGCTGAAAGTCGGCGTCGGCTGCGGTCCCGCCGGTGCGCACGCCGTGGCGACGGCAGAGTTCCTGCAGCACAAGGGCTGGCGGTACGTCCACGCCGATCCGCAGGACACCTCGACGACGCTCGTCTACCGCGTGCGCCGGGCACTGTGGTCGCGGCCTAGGAGGCCGAACTGAAAGCCGGCAGCGTCCGCGCGCAGACCTCTTGGGCCTCGGCCTGGGTCATACCCAGCAACCGCAGCACATCCTCGGTCACCGCATCGGAGGCGCGGGCATCATCGCGATCGGGCTGGGCGCGCAGCAGATTGCCGAGTCCGAGCAGCGCGCCACCAGCGACGGCCAGGGCGAGTTCGGGATCATCGACACGGAAGCGTCCCGCAGCGACGCCGGCTCGGATATCGCGCAGCGCACGCGGTGCCAGCCCGCGGTCGGACTGCAGCAACATCAGCCCATTGGCCAGCAGCACCTGACTCTCCTGAGGGCGGTTGCGGAACATGCGCCCGGTCAGCCGGAACGAGGCGGCGAAGATCTCGGCCGGGTCGTCCAGGTCGGCGGTGCACACGTCGAGCAACGCGCCGTGGGTGTCCAGGACCTCCGTGACCGCGGCCTCGAACAGTTGCTCGCGCGACTCGAAGTGGTTGTAGAACGAGCCCATGCCGACGTCGGCGGCCTGGGTGATCTCCAGGATCGGCGCGTTCAGCCTGCCCTCGGCGATGAACCGTTGCGCAGCGTCCACCAGCGCAGCACGGGTGCGTTGCTTACGGCGGTCGGTGCGGGTCGGTGCGTCGCGCATGCACCATAGTGTGCCTCATTTCTGATGAATTCGTCAGAAACTGTTGACTGAACATCTCGTCGCATGTGACGATTTCATCAACATAGGAGGTGCCATGGCCACTGACGTGCACAAGGATCTGCACAGCGAGCGCGGTGCCGTCCGCGGGGAGCACACCGGCCGCGCCCGAAACCCGGTGATCAAGGTCGTCGATCTGGCTTGGTTGGAGTTCGAGAAACCGGACCTCATCCGTGCCGAGGCCTTCGCCCGAGCCTTCGGTTTCCAGACCGCCCAACGCACGCCAACCGAACTGCAGTTGCGTGGCACCGATGCCGGTGCGCCGTGTGTGCTGCTGCGGCACGGGTCACGGACCCGATTCCGCGGCCTGGCATTGCGGGCCGCCGACGAGGTGGACGTGCTGCGCATCGCCGACGCCGTCGGCGCGGGCGTCCGAGCGCTGCCCGAGGTGATCGGCGGCGTCGCGGTCGACCTGACCGATCCCAGCGGCACCCCGGTGCGCGTGGTCGCCGGAATGCACACATTGCCCGAAACCCCCGTTCAGCAACCGTTGACCTGTAATACCGGACGAGACATCACTCGCATCAACGCCACCCAGCGCCCGGCCCGGGTGCCGGCCCGGGTTCAGCGGCTCGGCCATGTGGTGCTGCAGTCCACCACTTACCTCAAGACGCTGAACTGGTACCTGGACATGTTCGGGATGATCGTCAGCGATTTCCTGTACTTCCCCGGCCAACGCGACCGCGGCCCCACCATGAGCTTCGTCCGCTGCGATCGCGGGGCCACGCCCGCCGACCACCACAGCCTGGCGTTGGCACTCGGTCCGGCCAACCGGTACGTGCACTCGGCCTATCAGGTCAGCGATCTCGATGCGCTGGCCGCCGGCGGTGAATACCTCGGCGAGCGTGGCTATTGGAGGTCCTGGGGTATCGGCAGGCACATCCAGGGCAGCCAGCTGTTCGATTACTGGCGCGATCCCGATGGTTTCCTGGTCGAGCATTTCGCCGATGGCGACATGTTCGACAACACGCTGGAACCCGGGTGGGCCGAGTTCAGCGCGACCGGGTTGTCGCAGTGGGGCCCGCCCGTCACCCGCGACTTCCTGGGCACCGATGCCCGCTCGGTCCGCCACGAGGCGGCCGCGATGTTGACCGCCCTGCGCGGTGAGAACGAATTCGATCTCCGGCGCCTCGCCGGTCTACTGAAAGTTGCCTCCTCATGACCGTTTCCATTCTCCGTACCGCCGACGCCTGGTGGGTGCGCACCGCCGACAATGCCGCCCGCATCGACACCACCGCCACCACCACCGCCGAACTCCTGGCCGACCGCGCCGCCATCGCGACCACCGGCGATTCCGTCGCGGTGGACAGCCTCGACCTGATCTCCCCCGTCACCACACCGTGCCGGGTCGTCGCACAGATGACCAACTTCGAATCCCATGTCCGAGATGCCGGGATGGATCCGAAGACGGTGCCGCTCACCTTCTTCCGTAAATCCTCGGCATCGATCAGCGGGCCGTTCGACGATATCGTCAAGCCCGAGCACGTCCGGTTCCTCGACTATGAGGTGGAGATCGGGCTGGTCATCGGCCGCGACATCCCGGTGGGCACGGTCCTGACCGAGAACGACCTCGCCGGTGCAATCGCCGGTCTGGTGATCACCAACGACGTGTCCGCACGCGACATCCAGCTGCCGCAGACCCAGTTCTACGAGGCCAAGTCCTACCCGACCTTCACCCCGGTGGGCCCCGAGCTGGTGCTGGTCGACAGTGACGAGCTCAAGCGATTCGGCGACCTACGACTGCGCCTGTCGGTCAACGGATCCGAGCGACAGAACGCCGTGGTCGAGGGTGACATGCTGTACCGCCCGCTGCAGGCATTGCAGTCGCTGACCCGGTTCCAGGACCTGTCCGCCGGCGATCTGGTGCTCACCGGGACGCCGGTCGGCACCGCGCTGAGCGCCCCGCCCAAACCCATCGAGATCATCGGCAGCCTGCTGCCGCCCGCGGTGAAGTGGAAGGCGTTCTTCAAGCGCCAGGCCACCAACCAGAAGTACCTGCGCGACGGCGATATCGTCGAGGCCACCGTCGCCACCGACGACGGAACCATCGACCTCGGTGGCCAACGCATGCGGGTGCGGTACCGGTGACCACCCACGTGCCCGTCGTCGTCATCGGTGCGGGCCCCACCGGGCTGACCGCGGCGACCCTGCTGGCCCAGCAGGGGATCCGGACACTCGTTCTCGACCGCTGGCCCGATGTGTACCCACAACCGCGCGCGGTCCATCTCGACGACGAGGTCTACCAGATCCTGGACCGGGTGGGCGTCGCGGATCAGTTCGCCGCGATCTCGCGGCCCGCCGAGGGACTGCAACTGGTCGACGAACGTCACCGGGTGCTGGCCCGCTTCCGCCGCGGAACCGGCCGCAGCGGCTTCCCGCAGGCCAATATGTTCGACCAGCCCGAGCTGGAGAAGTTGCTGCGCACCAACAGCTCCCGCTTCCCTGAGCTGGAGCTGCGCGGTGGAATCGAGGTGGTCGACGTAGCACCCGGTGCCCCAGCGCGCGTCACGCTCCGTGACAGCGAGATGA
Organism: Mycobacterium sp. NPDC003323; assembly: GCF_053589535.1. Lineage (NCBI taxonomy): Bacteria > Bacillati > Actinomycetota > Actinomycetes > Mycobacteriales > Mycobacteriaceae > Mycobacterium > Mycobacterium sp. NPDC003323. The sequence continues at coordinate 252,686 of NZ_JBSFSB010000001.1, read as the reverse complement.
TCACCTGCGACTATCTTCTCGGCTGCGACGGTGCGAACAGCTTGGTGCGCAACCGGATCGGCGTCGGTATGCACGACCTCGAATTCGATCAGCGCTGGCTGGTGGTGGACATCGAGACCGACGCCGAGCTCAACCTGTGGGGCGGTGTTCACCAGTTGTGCAGCGCACGGCGGGCCGCGACGTACATGCGCATCGGTGACACCCGGTACCGTTGGGAGTTCCAACTGCTCGACGGTGAAACAGTAAGCGATTACGGCAGCATCGACGCGTTGCAGCCGTTGATCGCACCGTGGCTCGCAGCGGGTACCGAACTGCACCTGGTGCGGGTCACCGAGTACACGTTCCGGGCGCAGATCGCGGACCGCTGGCGGAAAGAGAACGTATTTCTGCTCGGGGATGCCGCGCACCTGACCCCGCCGTTCGTCGGCCAAGGCATGGGCTCGGGCCTGCGTGATGCGAGCAACCTGGCCGACAAGCTGGCCGCCGTGCTCACCGGCCGCCTTCCGGTACACATCCTGGACAGTTACGAGAAAGAACGAAAGCCACATGCGCGCAACATGATCCGGCTGGCATTGGTTGTGGGTCGGGCGATGACCTCTGGTGGTCGCGCCGGTGATAAGGCACGTCGACTGCTCGCCGCAGCGGTGATCGTCGCGCGTAGTTGTGCGCGGCCGCTACACCGAAAGACCTCCAGAGTGGATTTTGCGTTCACCGCTGCCCGGAGGCTCCGGTGATCGGCTACGCCGCCGACATCTACCGCACCGCGGCCATCCTCGATCCGTATCCGCACTATCGCCGGCTACGCGAGCTCGGTCCGGTGGTGTGGCTGAAGCGGCACAGGTGTTTTGCACTGCCTCGCTACGCCGAATGCAAGGCGGTGCTGCGCAATGATCAACAGTTCTTGTCCGCCGATGGGGTCGCACTGAACGCGGTGACCGATCTCCTGGCGCGCGGCACCACGTTGGCCAGTGACGGCGACGAGCATTCTGAGCGGCGCAAGCTCGTCGCGCATCGACTGATGCCGCGGGCGCTGCGCGGCATCGGTGACGCGATCGACCAGCAGGCGCACGCGGTGGTCGAACAGGCCGTGCGCGGCAGCGAGATCGACGGTGTCGCACTCGCATCAGCTCTCCCGCTGGCCGTGGTCCCCGACCTGGTCGGCTGGCCGCGCGATCGGCGCGATCACCTGATCGAGTGGGGCGGAGCAACCTTCGACATCCTCGGCCCACTGAACTGGCAGGCGCTCAGATCCGTTCCGCGAGCACTTCAGATGCTGCGATTCGCCCGGCGGGTGGTGCGGCGCCACGATGTGCTGCCCGGCAGCATCGCCGATGAGCTGCTGTCGGCCGCCGACGACGGCGCCCTGGAACGCTCGGAATGCCCGAAGCTGATGGTCGACTACATCGCCCCGTCGCTGGACACCACCATCAGTGCCATCTCGAACGCGCTGTACCTGCTGGGTACCCATCCCGAGCAGTGGGAGCTGCTCAAACACGATCCCGACCTGATCCCGGCGGCGGTGAACGAGGTGGTGCGCTACGAGTCACCGCTGCGCGGCTTCGCCCGGCGGGTCAGGTACGACACCGAGATCGCCGGGATCGCGGTGCCGGCGGGGTCCAAGGTGCTGGTGCTCTACGCGTCGGCCAACCGCGACGAACTGGTCTGGGACTCGCCCACGACATTCGACATCCGTCGCAACGCCGGCGCGCACATCGGATTCGGCAACGGTGCGCACGCCTGCGCCGGACAGGGGCTGGCGCGGTTGGAGACCACCGCGATACTGCGGGCCCTGGTTCAGCAGGTGGAACGCATCGAGGTGGCCGCCGAACCGGAATGGGCTGTCAACAACATCATCCGCAGGCACAAGAGGCTGCCGTTGCGGCTCGTGGCCTAGAGATCGGCGAAGCAAGGATCGCTCTCGCCGGTCGGGATGGTGGCGTCGGTGCTGGAGAAGGTGCCGTCCACACCGGTGTCGGTGACGGTGACGCTGTCGGCCTTGATGCCCAGCGGATAGTTCTCGTTGAGCTGGGTGGTCAACTCGTCGAGCGCGGTCTGCACGGTGGCCTGGTCGAACGCGCCGGTGACCTCCTGCACCACCAGTTCGAGGTTGCCGTCGCGGACCTCGGGCTCGGCGGTGATGCTGGTGTCTCCGGTGGCGTCCAGGATGAGGGTGCCCGCGCTTGCGTCGGTGCGCACCGAGGTGACCAGGTCGCCGACGACCGGTAGGTTCTCGGCCACGGTCTGTTTGATGCCGTCGGCGGTCCACGACAGCGTGGCCTGCACCGAGCCGATGGTGCCCGCGGAATCGCCGGAATCCCTGAGTTCGATATCGCTGAGGGTGACATCGGCGGTCATGCCCTTGGCGGCCTGCACGCGGTCACCGGTCGTGATGACCGAGATGTCGGTGTAGTGGTCGGTCAGGTACTGCCACAGAAACGGCGGTGTCACCGAGTACGAGACGTCGGCGGTGTCCTCGACCAGACAGTCGGTGATGCCCGACAGCACGGTGCCGGCGCGGTGGCGGGCGAACAGCTCGGCCCCGGCCAGTGTGCCGATCAGCGCGGCAACCACGATGACCGCGATCAGCACGATGCTCTGCCGATTGCGTGTGGCCTTCGGTTCGGGCTCCTGCGGGCCGGGCGGCAGCGTCTGCAGCGGGGGCGGCGGGATGGGCGGTGGCGGCGGCACCGGGATCTTGCGAGTGGCCGGATCGGGCACCCGCATCTTGTCGGTCGGCGGTTCCGGACGCCGGATCTGCTGGGTGGGCGGTTCGGCGTGCGGAATGCGCTGGGTCGGCAGGTCCGGCCGGGGCGGCCTGGGGATGCGCCGCGTCGCCGGGTCGCGCGGCTGTTCGGGCGGCTGCGGTCCGGGTGGCGTCGGCGGCATCTCCCGATTCTGCCAAAACGCCGCCGGCGGGAAACGTGTGTTTCCCGCCGGCGGAGCGTTGCGGGCCTACTCGGCCGGATTCTGTTCGGTGGCGTTGTACCTGGTCCAGAAGGCGAAGGCGACCAGGCCGGAGGCGGCGGCCACCGCGACCCACACCACGAAGGAGATGATCAGCGACACCGGCGACAGCCCGAAGCTCGACAGCGCAAACCCGGCGTACACCAGCCACAGCAGTCGGTAGATCGACCACACCGCGCTCAGCCCGGCGATGATGGCGATGGCCAGCGCGGGGGTGCGCTCGACGCGCTTGGTGAGGTCCTGGAGCTGGGCGGGGATGATGTTCATCTGTCTTCCTTTCGTGGGGCGCCGCCTCTGCCGGCGTCGTCATGGCACAAGTACAACCGCGCGCTTTCGCTACCGATCCCAACAATTCGGAGTTGAATTGACGCATGAGCAAGCCCGACATCGTCATCCTGATGACCGACGAGGAACGCGCCGTGCCGCCGTACGAGACCGACGATGTGCTGGCCTGGCGGCAGCGCGTCCTGACCGGGCGACGCTGGTTCGACGAGCACGGCGTCGCCTTCACCCGGCACTACACCGGATCGCTGGCCTGCGTGCCGAGCCGGCCCACCCTGTTCACCGGGCACTATCCCGATCTGCACGGTGTCACCCAGACCGACGGCCTGGGCAAGCGCTATGACGACTCGCGGCTGCGTTGGCTGCGCCGCGGTGAGGTGCCCACGCTCGGAAACTGGTTCCGCGCCGCGGGTTACGACACCCATTACGACGGCAAATGGCATATCTCGCATGCCGACCTGACCGATCCGTCCGGCAAGATCCTGGCCACCAACGATGACGACGGTGTCGTCGACGAGGCTGCGGTGCAGGCGTATCTGGACGCCGACCCGCTGGGCCCGTACGGGTTCTCCGGCTGGGTCGGGCCGGAACCGCACGGAGCGGCCATGGCCAACAGCGGTTTTCGGCGTGACCCGCTGTTCGCCGACCGGATCGTGGCGTGGCTGCAAGATCGCTATGCCCGCCGACGCGCCGGGGACGCCGACGCGTTGCGGCCGTTCCTGCTGGTCGCCAGTTTCGTCAATCCGCATGACATCGTGCTGTTCCCGGCGTGGTCGCGGCGCAACCCGCTGCCGGCCGACCCGGCGGCCGATCCCCCGTCGGTGCCCGCCGCCCCGACGGCCACCGAGGATCTGCGCGCCAAACCGGCCGCGCAGGCCGCCTTCCGGGATGCCTACTACTCGGGGTACGGGCCCACCCGCGCCGTGCAACGCACCTACCGCACCAAGGCCCAGCAGTACCGCGACCTGTACTACCGGCTGCACGCCGAGGTCGACGGCCCGCTGGACCGGGTCCGCCGCGCCGTCGTCGAGGGCTCGACCGAGGCGGTGCTGGTACGCACCTCGGATCACGGTGAACTGCTCGGCGCGCACGGCGGCCTGCACCAGAAGTGGTTCAACCTGTACGACGAGGCCACCCGGGTGCCGTTCGTCATCGCCCGCATCGGTTCACAGCCCACGACGGCTCGGGTGGTCGATGCGCCGACCTCGCATGTGGATGTGGTGCCGACGCTGCTGGGCGCCGCCGGGATCGACGTCGAGCGGGTCGCCACGGACTTGGCGGCCGAGTTCAGCGAGGTGCATCCGCTGCCGGGCCGCGATCTGATGCCGGTGGTCGACGGCGGCGCACCCGATGCCGACCGCGCGGTGTACCTGCTGACCCGCGACAACGTGCTCGAAGGCGACACCGGGGCGTCGGGGCTGGCACGTCAGCTCGGCCGCGATGTCAATCCGCCTGCGCCGCTGCGCATCCGGGTGCCCGTCGACGTGGCGGGCAACTTCGAGGGTCTGGTGGCGCGGGTGGACGGGCGGCTGTGGAAGCTGGTGCGCACCTTCGACGATCCGGGCACCTGGACCGAACCGGGGGTACGGCAGCTGGCCTACACCGGCCGCGGGGCACAGCGCTACCGCAGCGATGTGCTCGACGACCAGTGGGAGCTCTACGACCTGACCGGCGATCCGGGCGAGGCCGTCAACCGCTGGGACGATCCGGCGCTCGACGAGGTGCGCGCGCAGCTGCGGACCCGGCTCAAGCAGGAACGGGCGGCGTCGGTACCCGAGCGCAACAATCCGTGGCCGTATGTGCGCCGGCAGCCGCCCGCGACGCCGCGGAAGCGGTGGTTCCGGCGCTGAACTCAGCCCTTGGCCAGGTGCACCAGGAATTCGATGGTCGCGATCGGCTGCACCTGCAGCAGCGAGGCGAACGGTTTCGGCGGGTCGACGTTGAAGTCAAGGAACCGGATCGGCACCGTGCCCGCGACGTCGACGCGGTCCCCGTTGCGCCGCACGTCCACCTGCGCCAGGGCGGGCCGGGTGACACCCTTGATCGTCAGTTGCACCGGCACCTCGAGCCGCACCGGGCTGCCGTCATCGGCGATCCCCGACAGGTCGAGGGGCACATTGCTGGTCAGCTCCGCGGTCGGAAAGGTCGCGGTCTCCAGGGCGTCGGTGCTGCGGAACTTGTCATCGCGTCCCGGGCTGCCGGACTGCATGCTCGCCACGTCGACGCTGATTTCGATTGACCTGACGTGGGATTCGGCGATCTCGACGCCGCCGGTGACCGCCGAGGTGCGGCCGTTCACGTCGACCATCTCCCACAGCAGTTGCTGCTGTACGCGGTAGCCGACCTGCGAGCCGGGCTGCACCGTCCAGGACCCGTCGACGCCGGTGGTGGCCGGCGCGGCGCCCGCCGCGAGCGTCAGAACGGGGTCGGGCGGGCCCTGCACCTGGGTCTTGTAGGCCCACGGGGCGACCGCGACGGCGATGACCAGCAGCAGGCCCAGCACGCCCGCCACGATCGCCGCCGCTTTCCTCATCGGGTCATGGTGACAAACGTCCAGCGTCCCTGGGGTGATCTTGAACGAATTGACGTCGTTGCAGGTAGTCGAGCACGTCGGCGCCGTCATCGGTGACGTGAATCAGCTCGTCGAGCGGGACCGGCAGGAAACCGTCGCTCTCCATCCGGCGCAGCTGCATCACCAGCCCGTCGTAGAACCCGGCGGTGTTCAGCAGCACCACCGGCTTGCTGTGGTGGCCGTGTTTGCGCAGCTCCAGGATCTCGGTGGCCTCGTCCAGGGTGCCCAGGCCGCCGGCGAGCACCACCAGGGCATCGGCGCGGGCCAGCAGCTGGGCCTTGCGGTCGGCCAGGTCGCGGGCGAACTCCCGGGCAGGGGTGGTGTAGCGGACGTCCAGGTCGGCGGCGGACAGGAAGACGCAGATGTGCATGCCGCTCAATTTAGGCATTGCCCGCGGCGGCCAATACCATCGATACCGATATGACCGAAAACGCCGTGACCACCGCCGACGCCAAATCAGCCGCCCGGATCGCCACCGAGGCCGGCCGGCGTCGCACCTTCGCCGTCATCAGCCACCCCGACGCCGGTAAGTCGACGCTGACCGAGGCGCTGGCGCTGCACGCCCGGGTGATCAACGAGGCCGGCGCGATCCACGGCAAGGCGGGCCGCAAGTCCACCGTGTCGGACTGGATGGAGATGGAGAAGGCCCGCGGTATCTCGATCACGTCGACCGCGCTGCAGTTCCCCTACCGAGACTGCGTCATCAACCTGCTCGACACCCCCGGTCACGCCGACTTCTCCGAGGACACCTACCGGGTACTGACGGCCGTCGACGCCGCGGTCATGCTCATCGACGCGGCCAAAGGCCTTGAGCCGCAGACGCTGAAGCTGTTCCAGGTGTGTAAGCACCGCGGCATCCCGATCATCACGGTGATCAACAAGTGGGACCGCCCCGGCCGGTACGCCCTCGAGCTGATGGACGAGATCCACGAGCGCATCGGGTTGCGCACCACGCCGCTGACCTGGCCGGTCGGCATCGCCGGGGATTTCAAGGGCGTGATGGACCGCCGCAAGGGCCACTACATCCGGTTCACCCGCACCGCCGGTGGCGCCACCGCCGCCCCCGAGGAGCACATCCCCGCCGAGCGCGGCCATGACGAGGCCGGCACCGACTGGGACACCGCGGTGGAGGAATCCGAACTGCTGTCGATGGACGGTTCGGACTACGACCGCGACACCTTCCTGACCGGCGAGTCCTCCCCGGTGCTGTTCACCTCGGCGGCGCTGAACTTCGGGGTGAACCAACTGCTCGACGTGCTGGTGGACCTGGCACCCTCCCCCGGTGCCATCGTCGACGTCGAGGGGCAGCCGCGGCCGGTGGACGCGCCGTTCAGCGCATTCGTGTTCAAGGTCCAGGCCGGGATGGACACCTCGCACCGCGACCGCATCGCCTATGCGCGGGTCTGCTCGGGCACCTTCGAGCGCGGTGATGTGCTCACCCACGCCGGCACCGGTAAGCCGTTCGTCACCAAGTACGCGCAGTCGGTGTTCGGCCGGGAGCGCTCGACGCTGGACGACGCCTGGCCCGGTGATGTGATCGGCCTGGCCAACGCCGCGGCGCTGCGGCCCGGGGACACGCTGTATCGCGATGTGCCGGTGAGCTTTCCGCCCATCCCGAGCTTCTCCCCCGAGTACTTTTCGGTGGTGCGCGGCAAGGATCCCAGCAAGCACAAGCAGTTCCGCAAGGGCATCGAGCAGCTCGACCAGGAGGGCGTGGTGCAGGTGCTGCGCTCGGACAAGCGCGGTGAGCAGGCACCGGTGTTCGCCGCCGTCGGGCCCATGCAGTTCGAGGTGGCCGCGCACCGGATGGAGGCCGAGATCGGCGCGGCGATCACCCTGGAGCCGCTGCCCTATCAGGTGGCCCGCATCGTCGACCCCGCCGATGCCGAGTTCATGAACAAGCAGGTGTCCGCCGAGGTGCTGACCCGCTCGGACGGGGTGCTGCTGGTGCTGTTCTCCACACCGTGGCGGCTGGAGGGCTTCCAGCGCGACAACCCGGACATCAAACTGCGGTCGTTGGTGGCCGCGGCCGAGAGCTAAGCGGCGAAGCCCGCCAGCGCGGCGGCGATGTAGTCCAAACTGCAGTCGCTCGTGGCGACCTCATTCATCAGGTCTTCGGCCCGGTCGACGTCGAACTGCGGGGACAACTCAAAGCCGTTGATGTACAGGAACGTCCATGCCGACGCCCACGCGGTTCGTTTGTTTCCGTCGACCAGCGCGTGATTTCGCGCCAGAGATTGCAGCAATGCGGCGGCCTTGTCCCACAGTTGCGGATAGGCGTCGACTCCGAACACCGTCGCCTGAGGCCGGGCCACCGCCGCATCCAGCAGCCCGTAGTCGCGGACGGTCAGTTCGGCGCCGAATGCTATCGATCCGGCGGTGAGCACATCGTCACGGTCGAGATAGTCCGTCATGCCAAACGGCGGTTGAGCTCCGCCGACCGCTCGGCCACCAGCCGCGCCGCCTCGGCGACCCTGCGCTTGTGCATGCTGGCGCGTTCCATCACGGCCGCGTGCACGAACTTTTTCAACGACAGATCATCCGCACGCGCCGCTGCGCGGATTTGCTCCATCTCGGCGTCGTCAAACTCCAGGTTCAGCGAGGGCACCACAGCAGCGTACCTCGTTTGGTACCAAATTCGGTACCTTGACGTGGTCGCCGCCGAGAGCTGAGTTTCGGCACATCTCACGCGGGTAACCCCGCCGCATGGAGTCAGCCCACTTCACCGAGGTTTCCGTGCACGTCGACGGCACCGGCCACACCGTTCGGATAGACAACCGCACCACCGTGCTCGACCTGCTGCGTGAGCATCTCGGGGTCACCGCCCCGAAAAAGGGGTGTGACCACGGCCAATGCGGGTCGTGCACGGTGCTGATCGACGGCCGCCGGGCCATCAGTTGCCTGGCGCTGGCCGTCGCGCACGACGGGGCGGAGATCGTGACCGCCGCCGGCCTCGGTGAGGGGCACGGGCTGCACCCGGTGGCACAGGCCTTCCTGGATCACGACGGCTTCCAGTGCGGCTACTGTACGCCGGGTCAGATCTGTTCGGCGGTTGGCATGCTCGACGAGGTGAAGTCGGGGGCGCCCAGTCATGTCACCGAGCATCTGGAGGCCACCCCCGAACTGACCGATGACGAGATCCGAGAACGCATGAGCGGCAACCTGTGTCGCTGCGCGGCGTACCCGAACATCGTCGACGCGATCCACGAGGCAGCCCGATGATCCCCTTCGACTACCACCGCGCCACCAGCGTCGAGGACGCCGTCAGCACGCTCGCCGATCATCCCGACGCCATGTTCCTGGCCGGCGGCACCAACCTGGTCGACCATCTCAAGCTCGGCATCGCCGAGCCCAGCATGCTCGTCGACGTCGGCCACCTGTTTCCGCTGCAGGAGGTGGAGGTCCGCGAGGACGGGTCGCTGCGCGTCGGCGCCGATGTCCGCAATGCCGATCTGGCCGCCCACCCGGTGGTGCGTGCCAATTTCCCGGCGCTCGCCCGCGCGCTGCTGGCCGGTGCGTCGGGTCAATTGCGCAATGTCGCGACCACCGCGGGCAATCTGCTGCAGCGCACCCGCTGCGTGTATTTCCAGGACGTCACCACACCGTGCAACAAGCGCAGCCCGGGCACCGGGTGCTCGGCGATCGGCGGGTACACGCGGTATCACGCGATCCTCGGCGCCTCCGAACACTGTGTGGCCGCGCACCCCTCGGATATGGCGGTGGCGATGATGGCGCTGGACGCCCATGTCGTCTACGTCGACGTCGACGGTGAGCACCGGTTGCCGATCGACGAGTTCTACCGCTTGCCCGGTGATGAACCCGACCGCGACACCACCCTGCCCGCCGGTGCGCTGATCACCGCCGTCGAGATCCCGGCCCCGCCCGACGGCGCGCATTCCACCTACCGCAAGGTCCGCGACCGCGCGTCCTACGCGTTCGCGCTGACCTCGGTGGCCGCCGAACTCGTCGTCGACGGCGATACCGTCACCTCGGCGCGCATCGCGCTCGGCGGGGTGGCGCACAAACCGTGGCGGGCCCGGCGCGCCGAAGAGGCACTCATCGGCGCGCCGGCCACCCAGGAGGCCTTCGAACGGGCCGCCGATGCCGAACTCGAGCAGGCGAAACCCTTGGAGGGCAACGAGTTCAAGGTGGATCTGACCCGACGGGCGATGACCGCCACCCTGTTGTCGATCGCGGAAGGAGCCCTGCGATGACCATCCTGGAACCCCGCGCCATCGGGACCGCCGTCACCCGCCGCGACGGCGTCGCCAAGGTCACCGGCACCGCGCCGTACGCGTTCGAGTACCGCGTGGACGATCCGGTGTATCTGCATCCGGTGCAGGCCACCATCGCCAAGGGCCGCATCGCGTCCATCGACACCGCGGCCGCCGAATCCGCCGATGGTGTGCTGGCGGTGATCACCGCGTTCGACGCACCCGAATTGGCCGATATTTCCAACGGTGACCTGACCGTGCTGCAGGGTCCCGAGGTGAATTACCGCGGGCAGCTGATCGGCGGCGTCATCGCCGTGAGCGCCGAAACCGCCCGGCACGCCGCCGGTCTGGTGCGCGTCGAGTACGACGAGCAGCCACCCGACAGCGAGTTGACCGTGGACCATCCCACGCTGTACACCCCGGAGAAGGTGAACCCGGACTACCCCGCCGAGACCTCCGACGGTGACGTCGAGGCCGCGCTGCGCGACGCCCCGATCGTCGTCGACAACACCTACACCACCCCGCACGAGCACAACAACCCGATGGAGCCGCACAGCTGTATCGCGTTGTGGGACGACGGGGAACTGACGCTGTGGGACTCCACGCAGGGTGTGCACGTGGTGCGCAAGCAACTCGCCACGTCGTTCGGCCTGGAACCGGAGAAGATCCGGGTCATCGCACGCAATGTGGGCGGCGGGTTCGGCTCCAAGGGGGCACCGCACTCGCACAACATCCTGGTCGTGATGGCCGCGATGCGGACGCCGGGCCGGCACGTCAAGCTGGCGCTGACCCGCCAGCAGATGTTCGACATGGTCGGTTACCGCACGCCGACCATCCAGCATCTGCGCATCGGCGCCCAGCAGGACGGCAGCCTGATCGCCATCGACCATCAGGTGGTCGAACAGACCGCGACGGTCAAGGAGTACGCCGAACAGACCGCGACGCCGACGCGGATGATGTATGCCGCGCCGAACCGCAGGACCGGGCACAAGCTGGCCACCCTCGATGTGCCGGTGCCGTTCTGGATGCGCGCCCCCGGCGAGTGTCCGGGCATGTACGCCCTTGAGGTCGCCATGGACGAGGTGGCGGTCGCCTGCGATATCGACCCGATCGAGCTGCGGATCCGCAATGAGCCGCCGGTGGATCCGGAGACCGGCAGCCCCTGGTCGAATCGACGGCTGATCGAATGTCTGCAGACCGGCGCGCAGCGGTTCGGCTGGGCCGATCGGGATCCCAAGCCGGGCAACCGGAGCGACGGTGAGTGGCTGATCGGGACCGGAGTGGCCTCGGCGGTCTACCCGGCGATGCTGATGCCCGGCAACTCCGCGCGCATCGAACATGTCGCGCCGGGCCGCTATGTAGTGCAGATCGGTGCGGTCGACATCGGCACCGGCACCTGGACGGCGCTGGCGCAGATCGCCGCCGACGCCCTGGACTGCGATCTGTCGGCGATCGACCTGCAGATCGGCGATACCGCGCTGCCGGACGCCTCGGTGGCCGGCGGCTCCTCCGGTATCACCTCGTGGGGCCGGGCCATCGTGGCCGCCGCGCGGGCGTTCCGCCATGACCACGGCGAGCATCCCGAGGTGGGTGTGCACACCACCGCCGCGGCCACCGACGCCAACGAGGACGCCGAGAAGTACGGAATGTATTCGTTCGGTGCGCATTTCGCCGAGACGCGGGTCAACCGGTTCACCGGTGAGATCCACGTGTCGCGGATGCTGGGGGTGTTCTCGGTGGGCCGGGTGATCAATCCGACGACGCTGCGCTCCCAGCTCATCGGCGGTATGACGATGGGGCTGTCGATGGCGCTGCACGAGGAGAGCGTGCGCGATCCGCGGTTCGGCCACGTCGTCACCCGCGATCTGGCGACCTACCACATCAGTGCGCACGCCGATGTGCCCGCAATCGAGGCCATCGCGTTGGATGATCTCGACGAGCACGCCAACCCGATGGGATCCCGCGGCGCCGGTGAGATCGGCATCGTCGGCTCCGCGGCGGCGGTGGCCAATGCGGTGTTCCACGCCACCGGGGTGCGGGTGCGCGATCTGCCGATCACGTGTGATGCGTTGATCTAGGAGTTCAGCGCGGCCGCCAGCGCGGCGCCGAGCCGACGACCTGACAGCCAGGCCGATTCGACGCGCGGCGCGCCCGTCGGGCACCAGGAGTCCCCGCACAGGCCAAGCGGTCGCCCGGCGGTGGACAGGCCGAACTCCGCATCGCCGTGGGTGCCTGCGGGTTTGGCGAACGTCCAGCGGTGCGCATGCGTCCAGTCCGGTTGGGCGTCGATGTCGAGCAACCGGCGCAGCGCGGTCAGCACCGGTGCCACCGCGTCGTCGGGCCGGTCGAGGTGTTCACGCGCCCGCGCGGCGGTGGTGTGGGCGACGAGCACCGCGGCACCATCACCGCGGCGTGCGCCGTCGTCGGCGACGAACGACAGGTCGGGGTCGTCGTTGACGAACGCGGCGTCGGCCATCGTCCAGCACCGGTCCGCCCAGCCGGCGGCCACCGCGATCACGGGTTCGTAGTCCACCCAGTGCGCGGCCTCAGGTGCCAGCCGCGCGGCCTGCGGGTCCGGCATGGCCAGCACGACCGCGTCGTGCGGCAGGTCGTCCAGGGAATCGACAACGGCGGTCAGGCTGACATCCTCGGCGAGGACGTCACGCACCAGCGCGCGCAGCCCGTCGGGTGTCGAGAAGCGCACCGGGCCCGTCGTGGCGTCGCGTCCGGCCGGGGACACGGCATCGAAGGTGTCGGTCCAGGGCCGAGCCAGGCCGCGCGCGACCCAGTCGTCGACGACGGCGCAGAAGTCCGGGTCCTTGGCGGTGAAGTACGCCGCGCCCAGGTCGACGCGGCGGCCGTGCAGGCTCGGCGAGGCCATCCGCCCGCCCGGGGCGCGGCCACGTTCGAAGATCTCGACGGTGACGCCGTTCTCCCGCAGCGACTGCGCGCACGCGGCGCCGGACAGTCCCGCTCCGATGACCGCGACCCGTGGTGATGCCATGCCGGTAGTCGGGCTACTCGGCCTCGCCGTTGACCGCGGCGGGGACGCGCAATCCGGCGTAGGGCAGGTCGATCCCGTTGTCGTCGAACGCGCTGAGGATCTCGCGGCGCAGCCGCCGCTGCACCGACCACTGGGCGTTGGGTTTGGTCTTGATGGTCAGCCGCAGCGTCACCTGTTCCGAGGACATGGCCTGCACACCAAGCATTTCCGGCTCCCCGATGACCTTGGCGGCGATCGACTCGTCGGTGATCGCCTCGCGGGCGGCATTCAGCGCCACCTTCTCGGCTTCGTGCACATCGGCATTGAGCGCGACGGGCACGTCGATGCGGGCGACGGCGTAGTCCTGGCTCATGTTGCCGACGCGGGCGATCTCGCCGTTGCGGACGTACCACAGCGTGCCGTCGATATCGCGCACGGTGGTGATGCGCAGGCCGACGCTTTCGACCTCGCCGATCGCTTCACCCAGGTCGACGGTGTCGCCGACGCCGTACTGGTCCTCCAGCAGCATGAACACACCGGTGACGAAGTCGCGGACCAGATTCTGCGCGCCGAAACCGATGGCCAGGCCGACCACACCGGCCGAGGCGATGAACGGCGCGATGTTGACGCCGAACACGTTGAGCACGGTCAGCACCACCCAGACCAGCAGCACGATCGACACCGTCGACTTCAGCACCGAGCCGATGGTCTGCGCGCGCTGCTGGCGGCGGGCGGCGGCCTTGGCGGCGCTGGCCGAGTTACCGCGCTCGCGCAGTCCACGCAGGCGGCTCGCCCGCTTCGGTTCGGCGTCGTCGACGATCTTGGGGTTGCGGCCGGTGGTGGCGCGGTCGATCATGCGGTGCAGCACGAAGCGCGCAATCAGCGCGACCAGGAGGTATACCGCTACTCGGATGGGTACTTCGATGAGCCAGTGTCTGTTGGTGTCCGTCCATTCGAAAGCAAGGTTGACCACATCCATGTTTTCGACCGTACCCACATCGGTTCGGGGTCAATCGGGGGTGGGGGCCACGACGTCTACCTGGTTTCAGCGTGGTCGCCGGATCGCTGACCGTGCTGAACTGGTGTAGGCGTTGGGGTATGAATCCGCTACTTAGATTCAGCCCAGTCGGTCAGACCACATCGAGACTGAACTCACGTAGATTCGCCCAAAGCCGCGCTCACCTGCTCGAACGTCGTTTCGTCGAAGGCGACGATCCGGACCTGCGTGACATTCGTCTCTGCTGCCGTCACGGTGTCGATGGCCGCGGCGATGGCATCGTCCTTGGGCCAGCCGTAGATTCCGGCGCTGATCAGCGGGAAAGCGATTGCGCGGGCACCGAGTTCGTCGGCGACCTGCAGGCTGCGGGCGTAGCACGAGACGAGCAGCGCCCGATCACGCTGACCTGCGCTGTAGTTGGGGCCGACGGTGTGCACCACCCAGCGCGCCGGTAACCGGCCCGCGGTGGTCCAGCCGGCGTCGCCGGTGGCCAGGCCGTCGGGGAAGCGTGCGATGCAGTCTTCGAGCACGGCGGGCCCGCCGGCGCGGTGGATGGCGCCGTCGACTCCCCCGCCGCCGCGCATGGCGTTGTTGGCGGCGTTGACGATGGCGTCCACGTTCTGCCGGGTGATGTCGCCGTGCACGGCGGTGATGGTCGGCATGGCACCCACTATGCCTGCGCCAGCGCCAGCACCTCTTCGGCTGACGGCGGGCTGGCCGGGTGATAGGACAGGCACCACGGCGCGGTGACGCGGTGGAACGACTTGCCCTCGGTGGCGACGTAGAAGTTGCCGGCACGCAGTCGGCTGATATCGCTGATCAGTCCGCCCTTGGCGCGGGCCATCTCCTCGGCGGTCGCGATCTGCACCGGCGAGTTGAGCAACCCGTAGAACTGGGTGGCCGCGTTGCCGGGGATGTGGTTGTGCAAGCCCTTGGGTGCCTGGGTGGCGAAGATCAGCCCCAGGCCGTACTTGCGGGCCTGTGACGCCAGCGCCAGCGTGCTGCGGGTGCTGGCGGTCAGTCCGCGCGCCGGGGCCAGCGTCTGCGCCTCGTCCATCACCAGCAGCCCGCCCAACGGCTTGTCGCCGGCCGGGTTGCGTTTGATCCAGGCGAACAGCGCCATCTGCAGCTGGCTGACGAAGCTCTGCCGCTGCTCGTCGCTGGGCAAGCCGATCATGCTGATCACCGAGACGCGGGCCCGTTTCCCATCGGCCGGGGTGAGCAGCACACCGGGATCCAGCGGGGTGCCGGCGCCACCGAACAGCGGATCGTTGACGGTGGCCGCGCGCAGGTTCTGCGCCATCTCGGCGGCCATCTTGCGCGCGTCGGCGAGCTCGCTGACGTCATCGGGCAGGTCGGCGAGCATGTTGATGAACCCGGGCAGCGTCGGCGACGGGCGACGGCCATACTCCTGTAACGCTTCTCGTAGCACCGCGCGGGATCGGGCGGCCTTGGCGGTCTGCCCGGCGATCTGAGCACGCGGTTCCAGGGCGGCGACGGCGGATTCGACGGCCTCGATGAACTCATCGTGGTCATCGCGCACGCTGTCGAAATCGGGCAGCGGCTGGAAGGCCACCGGCCGGCCGGTGGAGCGGCGCGGCGTCCAGATCACGACGTCGGTGTTGTCCAGGTAGTCGCGGGCGCGCTCATCGTCGGAGCGGCGCCAGCCCGTCGGTTTTTCCGGCCAACCGGTGCCGAGGCGGGACAGATCGTTGTTGGGGTCCAACACGATCGACGAGACACCGCGCAGCGCGGCCTCCTCGACAAGGCGGCGGATCAGCACGGTCTTGCCCGAGCCCGACCCGGCGAAGATGGCGACGTGTTTGCGCATGGCGGCCAGGTCGATCGCGACGGTGTCCTCGGTGCGCACGTCGATGCCCAGCGGCATCTTCGTCTTGCCGGCGCTGAACTCGGGGCCTTCGGGCGTTTCGACTTCGTCTTCCTTGATGATCTGCGTCGGTGCGTCGCCGTTGAGGTTGAGCGCCTCGCGCAGCACGGTGATGCCGTGCGCGGGACGCCGCACCCGCAGCCATTCGGTCAGGCCGGCGACGTCATCGTCGATCAGGTCGCGCAGCGCGGTCATGGTGCGGATGTCGTCATCGGGCAGCGTCAGGGTGCGCCCGCCCTGCTCCTCGAAATCCCTTATCAGCGCCTCGGTTTTCGGGCCGGACGGCCACGGGTGGTTGCGCAGGAAGAACAGGCTGCGCCGGTCATTGCCCGCGCTGAGACCCGTTGCGCTGAGTGTCTTCTTGATCCGGTTCTGGGCGGCGACGGCGTTGGTGGCGCCGATCGCACGGAACGCCCAGTGCCGCTCGTCGTCGGTGGCGGCGTCCAGGGATTGGCGCAGCCGGGCGTGCAGCACGACGTGCGAGCCCGGTGGCGGGTCGCAGACATAGGACTGGTCGTCGCCGTGCTCGGCGATCCACGCGGTCAGCGCCGCGCCCAGCAGCGCGGGCACGGCGGTGTCCTCGCCGTCGGCGTCCAGCGCGGCGGCCGGCACGGCGCGGGAACGGTATTCGGTGAACAACCGGTCGATCGGGGAGGTCGTCGGCGTCTCGGACTTGTCCGGTTTTGTCGACGCGGGTAGGGGCTTGTCGAGATCCTCGAGCTCGATCACCTCTTCGCGGCGCAGGCATTCGCGGACGTGGGCGTCGGCGCGGATCAGCAGCTGGCGTGGGGTGTAGCCGGTGGTGCCCTCGAACGCCGACGGTGTGATCGGCCAGCTCGGGTACGGCGGGGTGAAACCGACCGTCAGATAGGCGGATTCGAAGCGGCGCTCCAGGATGGCGCGGCCGATGTCGGCGCTGGGCAGCGGGGCCAGCGGCGCGGTGACGCGGAACCGGTCGGACACGCTGGCGGTGGCGCGGTCGCGGATGCTCTCCCATGCCGAGGGCAGGCACGCGACGACGGGCACGGTGCGGCGCATGGTCTGGCGCACCGACATCAGGCCGTGGGCCACCTGTTCGAGCACACCGTCACCGCCGGTGTGGCTCTCGCCGGTGCGGGCCGAGGACTGCGCCAGCAGGGTGTCGATCTGGTCGAGGGCGAGGATCGAGGGGCCGGCCAGCGCGGCGAGTCGGGCGATATCGCGCACGCAGTGCTGGGCCGAAGGTGCGGTGCCGCGCAGCCGCCAGTGCAGTCGGTCGTCGGCGCCGGCCTCCTCGCTGCCCTGTAGGTAGGAGTCGCCGATATCGCGGGCGACAAGGTCGTTGGCGGACAACAGAACCAGCGCGCGCAGCGTCTGGTGGCAGTCGCGCACATCGCGGCGGGCCTTGGCCAGTTCGTTGACGAAGGTGTCCAGGGTTTCGCGGTCCAGGTCCTCGTCGCCGATGATGGCGCGCCGGTCGGCGCGTGACACGTGTGCAATCGAGGACAGTTCCCACAGCAGGTCTTTGAGCTGGGTTTCGCGGGTGGCGCCACGGCGGCCCAGGCTTTCCAGCACGCCGGCGCGCACCGATTCCCAGAAGCTGGCGGCGTCGAGCAGTTCGACGACGAAGAAGTAGCCGCCGCCGGCCTGCGCGCGTTCGCGGATCTGGCCGAGGAGATGGGTCTTACCCGAGCCGGCCTCACCGCGGATGGTGACGCCGAGCGGGGCGGATTCGGGGTCGCGCAGCGCGTCGTCGAAGGCCTCCATGACATCGTCGACGGCGCGTTCGTTGAGTCCGCTGACGTGGGTCGGGGCCTGGGGTCGCCACAGATCGTCGCTGGTGGGTGCCCAGGTGAGCCTCAGGGCGGCGAGCGCCTCGCGGTGTGCGTCCTGCATCAAACCTCAATCGCGATCAGGTGTTTGGCCTTACCGCCGATGGTCAGCGCGGCGGCCCGGTCCTCGTCGGCGAGGGCCTTCTGGTTTTCTTCGGGGATCAGGCTGACGGCGCCGGTGCGGTACAGCTCGGTCAGCGTGGTGTCGAGATCGTCGACGTCTTCGAGCTCCTGGCGCAGAGATTTCAGGCCCACCCAGGCGCCGGGGCGTGGCGCGAGCGCGGTGTAGGTGGCGGTGATGCGGGCCGCGGTGCTCTGCGGCGGTGCCGAGCCGAACACGTCGGCCAGGCTGAGGTCGGCGGCGCCCAAGTGGCGGTTCAGGCCGGCCAGCACGGTGTAGAGCGTCTTGGCGGGGCCGGTGGAGCGTGGCGGGGCGCCGGCGGTGATGATGTCGCGGCACAGCCGCCAGCCGCGGTCGGTGAGGTCGTGCACGTAGCGGCCGGAGGACCGGTCGGATTCGATGAGCTTGAGCTCGTTGAGCTTGTCGCGGCTGGGTTTGTCCAGTTTGGGGCCGAATTCGACGAGTTCGGGGTTGGGCACGGGACGGGCCTGGGCCATCAGGACGAGCAGTACGGCGCGTTCGGTCCCGGTCAGGTCGGCGGGCGTGACACTCACGCGTTACAACGTAGCGGCATCGGCATGGTGGCGTGCCGGCTAGCGGATCCGGTCGATGAAGGGAACCCGGTCGAGCACGGGATTGTCGCGGATTCTCGGCGCCGGGGCCGGTCCGGGGGCCGGCGGTGGTGGCGGTGCCTGAACCGGCGGTGGGACGTTGAGCAGTTTGGCGCGTTCCGGGGCCTTCGGTGCTGCGGGCGCGGGGGCGAGGTTCTGCGCGAGCTGGGGACGCGGGTCTGGTTCGGGTTCCGGCGCGGGCCGCGACGGCCACGCCAGCGTCAGGGACACCGAGACGACGAACACGATGACCGCGGCGACGAGGGTGACGGTCAGGGCTTTGACTTTGCTGAACCCCGGTGTGGGTTCGGGTTCGTCGGGGATGCTGGCGGCGTGCGCGGAGGCCAGCGCGGCGCCGCGGGTCAGCGCGAAGTCGGCTTCGGTGGCGGTGATGACGGGCCGGTCGGCATCGGCGCGCAGGGCGGTCACGAGGTCGTCGGTGTCGGCGGAGCCGAGGATGTAGACGGCGTCGGGGCTGGGTTTGGCGGCGCGCACGACGGCCAGTACGCGGTCGGTCAGGGTGGCAGCGTCGGCGTGATCGACGCTTTCGACGTGGATGTGGAAGCCGTCGACGGTGGCGACGACGGAGCTGTCGGGTTCGACGACGCAGACGACCAGGAAGTCGTGGCCGGTCAGGTCGGCGATGCCGCGGGCCAGGGCCTCGGCGGCCTCGACATCGCGGACCGGGACAACGGGGGCTCCCCCGCTGTAGGTGTCCAGGGCCTCGCGGACCTTGATGGCCTCGTCCTCGGCGTCGTGCGACCAGGTGAGCCCGACGGCGTGCAGGTCGGCGTCGGCGGGCAGTTGGGCCAGGTAGTCCTCGATCTCGTCGACGTCGAGGACGCGGCGGTCCAGGTGGTCGCCCTGTCCGGTGACGCCGTCGACCAACTCGCCGTGGACGTCCTTCGAGGTGACCGAAAGACCCAGTACGAGGCTCACGTCGTTATCCCCCTGATCTGTTTCTGTGATCTTGAGGTTACCCAGTTGGGGCGGGAACGACTCGTCGTGGCAGGGCGCCGCCGCGGAAGTGGGTATGCCGGTGCCCGCCTTCGAGCGACAAAGCAGCGACAGGTCGGGTTTGCCGTGGCAGCAAGCGTTGCGGCCGGCGGCGGACCACCGTTCGCTGTCATGACCATTCGTGGTCGCAGTGGCTGCAGTGCCACATGTCGCTCTTCGGGCAGCACCCGCCCATGTACCGCCACGGACCCCACTCGTCCGGGCTGGTGGGCATGCCGTATCCGATCGTCTGCGTGCGTCGGCCGCCGCATTCCGGGCAGGCCGGGTGTTGGGCGAACTGGTACTTCACGAAGCTCGTGTAGCCGCCCGACCGCATCCGGCCGGCGCAGCGCCTACAGAGCACTGCGGGCCAGTCCCGCGCGTCGTACCGCGTCGACAGCCGGTCCGGGTTGCGCTCCGGGTAGTTGGCTGTGGTCCGGATCGGCGACAGCGGCTGCGGACGCGGCAGCGGGTCGGCGGTATGCACGTGGATCTGATCGCGCGCATCGGCGTTGGTGAGGTCGATTTCGTCGTGGCAGCTGTGGCAGTTGCCCCAGAAGCCGAGCAGGTTGCGCGCCTGGGCCACCGTCGAGTGCCCCCAGCGGTCCCGGCGGTTGCCGTGCACGGGAGTTTCGTGTAGCGCCAGGATGATTCGCTCGGCCTCCTCGTCGGTGAACCGCCAGTCGTCGAAGGCGTCTGGCAGGTCGAGCAGCATCGCCAGGGTGGTCAGATCCACCAAATGCATTGAGTAGCGCCGCAGATTGAGTGCTGCGCCGCCCAGGCCGTCCTCCTGGTCGATGTGCGCCAGCACCGTCAGGACCGACACGGGGTCGGTGCCGAGCACGATGACCGCCCAGTCACCGGGTCGGGCGTCGCCGAACGCATAACGCCACGGTCGGTAGGGCGACCGGGGCTCCAGGATGGTGATGATCCCGTCCTTCCAGTCGGTGGCTTCGAGCACGTGCAGACGGATGTGAGCGGTTTGCGGCATGACGCTATTGTCCCAGGTGGGTATGACATTTCTGGGTTGCTCGGGTACTGGTTGAGGGCTGGTGGTCGTGGTAGAAACAGCGGGTGACCGAGGCCGATGATCCGCTGCTGCTGGGCCAGCGCGTGGTGGCGATCCTGGAGACCGGTGCACGGGTGGCGACGTACAAGCTGGCCACGCTGATGGCGCTGATCGACCACTGCATCGAGAATCTTCCGGAGCAGTCTTCGGACTCGCTCGTCGTGCCGATCCCCGACCTGGCGCACCGGGTACTGGAACTGTATTGGCGTCAGGTCCGCCCGTTCGAGGGTCAGGATCTGCGGCAGTCGAGCGGCGAGAAGGAACGAATCCCGCGCGCCGTCCGTGCTTTACGCGCCGTATCCCCCACGCTCGGTCTGGCCGCGGCGTCGCCGCTGTATCAGTCCACCATCGATGAGATCGGGTTGTGCCTGGCCCAGCAACCGCTCTATCGGTTGCAGCGACTTCCCGGTGGCGAAGCCGGTGAGCCATTTCTCTACGACGACAGCTTCCTGCACTCGGGCGTGTCCCGGCGGGCGCTGCGCGCGCACGGCGACGCCATCGTGCTGATGCCCGGTGTGGCAACGGGATTGGCGCGGTTGGCCGGGTTGTTGAAGCCGGCCTTGGAGATCATGTGGGTCGAGGATGTCCGCCGGTTGAACAAGTTCGTGTTCGACGACGCCCCGGATATCGCGGGACATCTGTTCGGCCGGGATCGGGTGGCGCTGGCCGCGGTGCGCGGGCCGTTCAAGGAGGCGTTCGGTGCCCGATGCTTCTATTGCGGTGCGGGGCTGCCGTCGGACAACCCGATCGACCATGTGCTGCCGTGGTCACTGGTCGGGATCGACGGGCTGGCGAACCTCGTGCTGGCGTGCCTTCGCTGCAACTCCGACAAACGGCATGCGCTACCGGCGGTCGATATCGTCGCCTCCGTGCTGGACCGCGACCGGACGGCGCTCGAGCAGATCGCGAGCGAGATCCGTTGGCCCACCGAGTATCGGCGCGTCGAGGCCGCCGCGAACGGTCTCTATCGGACGCAGCCCCCCGGGGTGGCGATGTGGTCGGGCTACCGGTCGAGCGTGCGGTGGGATGTGGCGTTTCCGCCTGCGTGGCGGGGAGGATCTGCGACATGATGATCTATCGGGTTCGGGCCGAATTGGACGGCTCGGCGCCACGCGTCTGGCGGCGTTTCGATGTGCGCTCGGATCTGCCACTGGACGTGGTGCACCTGGTGCTGCAAACGGTCTTCGACTGGGAGAACCGGCATCTGTACCGATTCTCGATGGCCGGCGGGCCATTCGAGGCGGACAGCGTGAAGTTTCTGTGCGACGAGGATGTCGCCGAGGGCGACGATGGCACACCCGCGACTCGGGTAGCGCTGGACACGACGATACGTCGTGCCGGGGACCGCTTGGCCTACGTGTACGACTACGGCGACTGCTGGGAAGTGACGTTGGAGCTCGAGGAGGTCGTCACCGCACTGGACGATGTCTCGGCCGTAACGGCGATCGACGGCGTCGGTGCTGCGCCGCCAGAGGACAGTCGGGGTTCGAAAGTGGCTGGCTCACCGTTCGATGCCCGCCGGGTCAACAATATTTTGCACGGGCCCGGCTTCAGGGCGATCACCTATGGTGTGGAGCCCGAACTGCTCGGACTGATCGGGCGGCTACGGGCGGGGCCAGTTCTTTCCCACTTCGCCGAGCAACTCCCCCTACTGAGCACGGGTCCGACGACAGTCAGTGATGCTGCGTTGCACGCCAATCTTGCTGCGTTCCAGTGGTTTCTGGATCGCGCCTCCGACGGCGGTATCCCGCTGACTTCGGCGGGCTATATGAAACCCGCCGAGGTGGTGGCGGCGTCCGCCGCACTGCCGGCGATGGCCGAGTGGATCGGCAAGAACAATCGCGAAACGCATTGTGCACCGCTGCTGGACTTTCGGTCGGCGGTGCAATCGCTGGGCCTGCTGCGCAAGTACAAGGGTGCGCTTGTGCTTACGAAGCTCGGTATTGCAGCGCAGGCAGACCGCGCCACGCTATGGCGGCATTTGGCTTCCCGTCTGATTCCGCAGGAGCGGGGTTCCTTCGAGAGGCAGGCGACGATGCTGCTCTTCACACAGGCCGCCGGGGCCGAGGACGGTCTGCTGAACCTCGACGTGGCCGCCGCCGCGATGTCGCAGCTCGGCTGGCGGCTGCCCGACGGTAGGCAGGTGCCGGATTGGACGTTCTACCGGTTGCTCGCCTATGACGTACTGATGAATGTGTCCGACCGGCCGCGACGGTTCAGCGAGCGGGACCGGGTCAGTCCGGCGGCGGCAGCGTTGGCACGGGCCGCGTTGCGGCGGTGACTTTCAGTGTTCCCACACCGGACGCTCTCGCCTGTCAGCGGTGACAAAGGCCCGTGAGATGCAGTACCGCCCGCAGTACTACCGTTCGGGCAGTCCTACCGGTAGTACTGCGTTTCGCGGTGCCATGCCGCCGATTTTTCTAGCGGACTGGTAGATGCGAGACAACAATGTATGTGGTGGCGCCCTCCAGCTTCGGAATCAGGACGATGCTCTTGCGTTTACCTTCGTAATTGTCGCACGACCCGTAATCCGCCGGATTGATGGAAGCGCCTGCGAAGGCGAGCATCTCGTCCGTCGGGTAAACGATGATCGGCGCGAGGTCGAGCCCCTTCATTTGCGCGTTCTTGCATGACTCAGCGAGGACTTGACTACGAGGAGCCGTGAAGCTGATGACTGCTTTGTCACGAAAGTCTTCCAGTGGCGGTCTCGAGACCGTGACCGCCTCAGCGTCACTGGGCAGCTCGATGTTGTAAGCATTCAGGATCTGGCGAGCGTCTTGCAGCGGTGGCAGCTTCGGCTCTCCAGCGTGTGTACTTGTCGGGTCGTCTGGAGCGCCGCCGCTGCAACCTACAGCCGCCAGAGTGCAAGCAACTCCGATAAGAACGAGAGTCCTAACCACCACTGTGAACGCCTGCGCTTCCGGTCATTGTGAACTCCTTGGCCCAACCAATCAGATGAAAGCGTCCAAATTGGCTGTCGGTGATCGGCATTCCGCCGATCGGCGTTGACTTCGTGACATCCCAGTTGTACCGGTCGCGGATGTTACATCTGCGTCGAGCGCGTATGTCCATTGTCCGCCGGGTTGTGCTGGTGGGTATACCGTAACTTCCCCATTGAGGTTGTGGTCGAAACTGCCGACGGCCAGATACCAGTCTCGCTGATCATTGGGGATCGTGACACCGTCCCACGCAGTGTTGACCGGATACGTGATGGGGGGTTTGGGCCGGGCCCGCGGAACGGGAGTCATCGCGGGAACTCCGGCGGCAGGTACTGCCCGTGCACACCGCGCGGATCGCCCTGCTGAAAGAGCCGGTCTTCCCGGTCGGCGCGCTGGGCGAGCATGTCGCGCTGGAACTGTTCACGGCGCTGGTGCTCCTCGCGCTGTTGGGCGGCCCGCAGCGCCCAGAATCCGACACCGGCCAGCACACCGATCACCGCGAGAACGACGAGCAGCCAGGGGTGTTGGGCCACCAGGCCCATCAAGAAGAACACGCCGAACACCGCCAGCGCGATCAGCGGCCGCCGATTGCCGGTACGCACCACCGAGCCGTTGCCCGCGACGGCCACGGCCGAGGACGGCCCGCCGCCGAAGATCGCGACCAGCGCCCAGATCGGCAGCCACAGCCCGCAGGTGAGCAGGGTCAGCACCAGGTGCAGCCCGTGGCTGGTGCCGCCACCGTGGGACACCGCGACGGCCACGGCCTGCGGCGCCGGATGCGCCGGCGGGGTCGGCGTGAAGTGTTCGGTCCAGCGGTGGCCGTCGTGGTAACGCTGGCCGGGTTGGCCGGCGGGGTCCGGGTACCAACCGGGGTTCGTGTTCATGGTGTCCTCCGTTCTCAGGTGAGCCGGACAGAATGGCAGGAACCACCGACAACCTCGATCGGCTGCGTTGTCGGTGCCCCGCGCTAGCTTCGCCGTGGGAGGTTCAAGACATGCAGGAGTACGTGCCGGACAGGGTGCATGTGGTGGTGGGGTCGCCGTGGCGTGACGCGGTGTTTGCGCTGCTCGGCGCGCCGCTGCGACCCTGGTCGGTCGACGGCGAGGTGCACCGCGGGGACGGCGTGCTGGTCGTCATCGACAGTGATCCGCAGCTGGTGTTGACCGATGTCGTGGTGGTCGGCGCGGACGGTGACGTGCATGTGTCCATCACCGAAGAGACCCGCGGGCGGTTTCATGTGCCGACTGCGTCGGTTGCCGATATCGAGGCCGACGTGGGCTGGGCCCTCGGCGGTGTCATCGTCGGTACGCGAGTCGGTGAGCTGATGGCAGTTATGGATGAGCACGGGTGGAAAGACGGTGCCGCAGCAGGTTTCGGGCAGACGACGCTGGCGGCGGCCCGCACGTTGCTCACCTCGGGCGGGTACTGCACCGGGTGCGGCGTGACCTTTCCTGTGCGGACAGCCGCGGGTCGTGATTCGGTGTCGGTGTGGGCCGTCGAGGGATCGTCGGGACCGAGGCACTCACCGGACGACTGGCCGGCCGCACTATGCGCCGAGTGCCGAAACCGGGTGGCAGAAGGCGGTTTCACTCGATTCCTGGACTACCGCTTCGCCCGTCACCCGCGCTGCCCACGCTGTGGCGGACAACGGACCATGGCGGCATCCTTCGGGATGCCGATATTCCCCGCGCAGGAGCCGCCCTGGGTGGACCAGCGGGGATGCGTCGTCACGCCGGACGAGTGGACGTGCAGCCTGTGCGAGCACTACTGGTAGCCGGTCACCGGCACGCTAGTCGACGGCGCGCCTGAACAGCTCGGCCGGACGACCCCGACCGGCGGCCACCCGCTCGCCGGTCGGAATCAGGTGTGGTTCCATCGCGCGGCGAAAGGTGTCGCGCTGCAATGCCTCCCCGGCGAGGGCTTCGTGCACCAGGCGCAGATCGCGCAGCGTGAACGCTTCCCCCAGCAGCCGGTCCGGATCGGGTGTGGCGGCGTAGCGCGCGCGCACCTCGGCGACGGCCAGGGCGATGATCTCGCGGTGGTCGTACACCAGCCGACCGGGCGCGTCGACGGGCACCAACCGGGTGGCGGCGTGTCGGTCGGCGAGCTTCTCGGCCGGGACCACGGCGACGTGCGCCACCGATAACACCCACCCGCGGTCATCGCGGTCTGGGGCGTCGAACACGTGTAGCTGTCGCGGATGCAGATCCCGGACGCCGGCCTTGTCCGCCAGTGACCGGTTGACCGCGGCGGCGAGCACCTCGCGCTCGTGCAGGAAGGTCCCGGGTAGCGCCCAGCCGCGGGTGCCCGGCCGCGGAACTTGCAGCACCAGCAGCTGCTGCTCGGTTCCGATGGTGAGCACCGCGGTGTCGACGGCAACCGAGGGCCGCGGGTAGTCGGTGAGACTCTTCCCGCTGCTCTCAGGGTCGGTGTTCGTGGTCATTGTCGGAGCCTCAGCGTACAGTCATCCTCAATTAGCGCAATATCGCGCAAAATGATGGGAGGGTGCCATGACTGCACTGAATGACCGGGTGGAGGGCGTGCTGCTGGGCACGGCGGCCGGCGATGCTCTGGGCGCACCGTACGAGTTCGAGGGTCCACGCGGGCCCGAACTGCCGGTGCAGATGTCCGGCGGCGGGCCGTGGGAGCCCGGTGAGTGGACCGACGACACCGCGATGGCCATCGCCATCGCCGAGGTCACCGCGACCGGTGCGGATCTGCGCTCGGAGTCCGCCCAGGATGCGATCGTCGCGCGCTGGTACGAGTGGTCGCGCGGGGCCAAAGATGTTGGGATTCAGACGCGGTCGGTGCTGCGGCGCAGTGGCGGTGTTTCCGCGGCGCGGGCCCGGGTAGCGGCCGCTGCGGTGCACGACGAGACGGGGCGCTCGGGCGGCAACGGGTCGCTGATGCGCACCGCCCCGGTCGCGTTGGCCTATCTGGACGACGAGGACGCGCTGATCGCCGCGGCGCGGGCGATCAGCGGGCTGACACACTTCGATCCGGAGGCCGCCGACGCGACGGTGATGTGGTGTTGCGCCATCCGGCACGCGGTGCTGACAGGAGAACTCGATGTCCGGATCGGGTTGTCGCACATCGACGCCGAACGCCGCGAGGGGTGGCGGGCGCGGATCGAGCAGGCCGAGCGGTCGGTGCCGTCGGACTTCCCGAAGAACGGCTGGGTGGTTCAGGCGCTGCAGGCGGCGTGGTCGGCGATCGTGGTGTCACGCGGCGACGGCGGTGGACCCGAGCATTTCGCCCGGGCGGTGGAGGCGGCGGTGCGGTGCGGATTCGACACCGATACGGTCGCGGCGATCGCCGGCGGGCTGGTCGGCGCGGCGTACGGGGCGTCGGCGGTGCCGCTGGGATGGCGGTATCTGCTGCACGGCTGGCCGGACATGACCGCGCGCGATCTGGTCCGACTGGCCGCGACCATCCAGCGCGGCGGCCGGCCTCCGGTTCAGCTGGATTACACCGGGTACCGAACAGGCGCGTTGGCGGTGCATCCGCGTGATCCGGGTGTGCTGATCGGGGCGATCGGCGCCCTGCGGCAGTTGCCGGCCGGTGTGGATGCGGTGGTGTCGCTGTGCCGGGTGCCCGAAGGTGATGTGCCAGTGGGGATGCCGCATGTGGAGGTGCGGCTGATCGACAGCACCGATCCGCATGCGAATCCGCACCTGGACTTCGTGCTGTCGGAGGCGGTCGCTGCCATCGAGGCGCTGCGGGCTGACGGGCGGACGGTCTTGGTGCACTGTGTGGAGGCGTTGAGTCGGACGCCGACGGTCGCCGCGTTGTACGGTGCACGGCGGGGCGCGGCGGATCCGCTGGCTGAGGTGTTGGCGGTGTTGCCGGAGGCGGATCCGAACCCGGTGTTTCGGGAGGCGCTGCGGCGGTTGGGAGGAACGGCGTGATCGACTGGCTGAACTCGGCGTTCGTCACGATCGGCGGGAATGCCACGAGTTGGGCGGAATTCCTGGGTTTCGTCACCGGCGGGTTGTGTGTGGCGCTGGTGGTGCGCCGCAACATCCTGAACTTCCCGATCGGCATCGCCAACAACGTGTGCTTCCTGGTGCTGTTTGCCTCGGCGAGCCTGTGGGCGGCGTCGGGCCTGCAGGTGCTCTACATCGCACTGGGCATCGCCGGGTGGTGGCAGTGGCTGCACGGCCGCGGCGAGGCCGGCGAACTGGTGGTGCGGCGCACCGGCCGCACCGAACTGGCGGTCTGCGCGGTATTTCTGGTGCTGGGCACCGGGCTGCTGTACGTCGTGTTGACCGCCGCCGATGATGCGGCACCGTTCCTGGACGCATTGACGACCTGTTTGGCGCTGGTCGCGCAGTGGCTGCTGAACACGCGGCGCATCGAGAGCCGGTACTTCTGGATCGTCGCGGACTGCATCTACATCCCGCTGTATCTGAGCAAGGGACTGGTGCTGACCGCGGCGGTCTATGTGCTGTTCCTCGGCCTGTGCGTCGCGGGCCTGCGATCCTGGACGCGCGCCGCGAGCGAGACGGTGCCGGTGCGGTGACCGAGTTCCGGCACGGCCTGATGATCGGCAAGTTCTATCCCCCGCGGATCGGGCATCACGAGGCGATCCGGGCCGCCGCGGCGCGCTGCGGCGAGTTCACGGTGTTGGTGATGGCCTCGGCGGTGGAGTCGCTGACGTTGGAGCAGCGGGTGAGCTGGATGCGTGAGGAACATGCCGGTGACACGACGGTGCGAGTGGCCGGGATTCGTTGTGACGCACCGATGGACGTGACCGACCCACGGGTGTGGGCCGCGCAGGTCGCCGCGATGAAGGCCGGGGTGCGCGCATCCGGGGCTCTGACCGATGTCGATGCGGTGTTCAGCGGGGATGACTACTGCCATGAGCTGGCCCGGTGGTTCGACGCCAAGGCGGTGCAGACGTCGCGGACCGGTGCCAGCACCGACGTCCGGGCGGATCTGGCCGGCCGGTGGTGGGAGATGGCGCCGGCGGTGCGGGCCGGGCTGACGACGCGGGTCGTGGTGGTCGGTGCCGAGTCGACCGGGACGACGACGGTGGCTCAACGGTTGGTTGAGCACTTTCGCGCCCGGGGTGGGGCGTGGGCGTCGACGCAGTGTGTGTCCGAGTACGGGCGCGAGTACACCCAGCTGAAGATGGAGTCCGGCCGTGGTGTTGCCGACTTGGTTTGGGATGCCGCGGATTTCGACGTGATCGGCCCGGAGCAGACCCGTCGCGAGGAGGCGGCCGCGCGGGTCGGGTCGCCGGTGCTGATCTGCGACACCGATGCGTTTGTGACCGGGATCTGGAAGCGGCGCTACCTCGGTGATGTGTCGGGCGGGCCCTGGACGTCGGTGCCCGATCGTGCGGTGTACCTGCTGACCGACCATGACGGGGTGCCGTGGCAGGACGACGGGATGCGCGAGGGAGACCTCGCGATCCGCGCGGCGATGACCGACTGGTTCGCCGAGGCGCTCACCGCAGCCGGGCATTCGTGGGTGCTGCTGACGGGGACTCTTGAGGAACGGCTGGACGTGGCGATCCGGACGGTCGAGCCGCTGGCGGCGTTGCGGGCGAAGTTCGGGGAGCCGTTGCGCGGACCGGGTTTTGAGGCACGGTGAGCCCCACCGACGACGCGTCCCGCACCGGAGCCGAGGCCCCACGCTTGCATTCGAGGCGGCGAAGCACGTCATCCGGACTCCGTCCCGCGGGCCTTGTCGATCTGCTGCTTGATTTCCCGGTAAGCCTGCACCCGCGCCATCACCGCCTCGACGGCCGAATCGGCGGGGGTGGTGTCCGGAGCGCGGCATCTACGGCAGTCAGCCGCCGGGGATTGCGACGTGGTCTGGGTACAAAGCGACCGTACGGTTGGATATCGGGTTTGCCCCGGGGTGGATGCGTTCCTGACGTGCGTGCGTCCCGGACATCGACGATCACATCGCCTTCAGAGGTCGGGCAGGCACGTCGCTTGTCGGTCGCGTGCTGCTGCGTGGAACAGGCGTGAGGGATTGTTGTGCCGGCCTACTCGTAGCGCACCGCGCTGTCGATCGCCCCGCCGGCCTCGTGGTCCTGTTGGTCATAGACGTCGGCGGCTGCGCGCAACGAATCTCCCAGTGTCGTCAGGTCGGAACGCAACCGCGCCGCCTGCGCTTCCAGCACATCGATGAACTTCCCGAACCCAGGTGTGCCTTTTTCCTTCCAAGCCGCGCCTTGGGTCGAGACACTGTCGGCGACCGCCGCGCGACTGGAGGACGCCTCACCGGCGACGACGGCCATCTGATCAGCGGATAGCCGCACCTGGGCTGTCGACACAACGATGTTCTCGTGACTCATGGCGTGCCACTCCCCCCGGCGGACAGCCGGCAGGCGATGGTTCCGGTGATCAGCGACGCCTCGATGGAGCCGAACCTCAGCTCGCGACCATCATCGCTGGTGATGCTCACATCGTGGGCGCCGGCCGAATTCTGCATCGCGGAACTGTTCGTCAGACCCGCTTCAGCGGCCAGGCGCTCGACGGCGGGCAGCACGAGCGCCCATTCCTCATCGGTGAATGAATGCGTCGACGTGAGCTTGGCGAAGTACAGTGAGACCCCGCGCTGACCGTGATTGTCGCAACCTCCCCGCATTTCCTCGCGTCGCCATTGCCACGGCACACTGTTGGGAACAAGCTCGCTGACCTCGGCGCGTACCGCCTCAAACAGCTCCAGCATCTGCGTGCGGGTCGCCTCGATGTCAGGCAGGTTCTTGATATCCATCTTCGGAACGTCCTCGTTGATGATAGGCGAGTCGTAGTTCTCACCGGAGCCGGAACTGCCACCGTCGCTACTGCATCCCGCCAAGGCCAGCATTCCAACGGCAATAGTGGCCGCCAAGCATCGGCCCACGATCCACGTCACGTTCATCGGATCAACCTCTCTCGACCGTCGTCCAACGGTACGTCCGCGAGTCCCCCAGCGATGATCGCAAGGTTGTACCCCGTGGTACGTAAACGGTTGTTGTCGTCAGAGCGCGGATAGTCCGCATGGCTTTCGGCACCGGTGCGCGGCAGATTGTCGGTTGGACTCACCGCGGCGTTCGACGACAGCTGTTCCAGTGGCAGCGTCGTCGGGTTTGGCCCGAACTGACCGAGGTCGCCTGCTGACGGTAGCTCGAACGGCCCCAGTTTCGGGTCGCCGGATATCCAGTCGCCGGGTGCGGTCATGACGTAGGCGTGGCCGTCGGCGAGATTCATATCAACCTCATCGCCGATCGGCCGCATCAGCTCGATCGGAACTCCGTGAGCTCCGAATCGGGTCATCGTGTCGTCGGTGTGGCCCAGTCCGGGCGAGCCGTAGAAGGCCGCATCATCGACGACGCCGGTATGGCCGAGCTCGCTGAGTGCCTGAGCGGTGGTCAGCGACCCGTAGGAGTGACCGAATGCCGACAAGTGGACATCGGACCCGTTCTCATTGGTCGCATTGATACCGCGGTAGAACTCGGCCAGATCGGGTGCCGCCTCGTTGGCCCGGCTCTCAAACCCCGCCTCCAGCACCGAGATGTCTTTACCCGGCGGTTCGTAGCCGAGCCAGGCGATGGTCGCGATGTCTTCGTCGGGTCTGTGCGCCAACTCGAGTTGGTTCAGGGTCTCGTTTTGGAGTGCAGTCGCTTCGTCGACCATCCCGGGCATGCTGGTGGCTCGGGTATCGACGCCCGGTGTGGTGACGCTGACATGGTCGGCGGTGTCGGGGTTGCCGACGGCGATCGCGGCTCGGGTCTCGCGGCCGTCGGGATACTCGAGCAGCATCAAATACCTATTCGGGTCGTAATCCTTGTCTGGATTGTTTTCCAACGACATCGCCCCCTTGAGCGCCCGGGCCTCGTCCAGCCGAGCGTGTCGGTCCGCCACCATGCGGTCGTATTCGTTGCGCTTCGACGCCGAACCGGGCCCGCCGGCTCCGGCACCGGCGTACTCCTGGAAGGTCGGGATCTCGTCGACTGCCCGCTGCGCATCGGCCAGTTCTTGGTCGAGCTGGGCCTTGTTGACCTCGCTGCGCACCGGTGTGGGCACACCGGGGCGGTCGCCGATCCACTCCGGATGCTCGGCCATGACCTTCGCCTGCTCCTTCGCCGACAGAGCGTCCCACCACGCCTTCACATCGGTGGGCAGCACACCCTCACCTTCGGGCGGGTACGGCGCGGACAATTTGGATTGTTCGCGGCCCATCTCTTGGGCAGACACGAAATCAGGCGCCCCGCGGGCGGTGATGTCACCGTTCTCGACGTGGCCGAACACCTCGGCGCAGTCGGCGTCGATGTCCTCGGCCTGGTGGATCAGCGCCTTGGCCCGCGTCTCGATGTCCTCGGCGATGTGCTTGAGTTCCTCACGCACATCCGGAGGACCGGTGACGGTGACATCGCCGTTGTCGGCGAGCACCAGAAACCCGCCCTGGGCTGCAACATCGGCGCGCACCGCGTCCACACCGGCCTGCACCGTCGCGACCGCCGCCGCGGTCTCCGCTGCCAGCTGCGCCACGGCGCCGATCACGGCAGCGTCGTCGAGCACCTTGCCGGTGGACTCGGCGATCTTGCCGCGGGCGGCGTCGGCGGCCGGCGACTCCCACCCCGGGAGTCGGGAGATCAGCTCCAGGTCGGAGGCCACGCCCTCGATCGTCGTCAGCTCGTCGCCGAGTTCATGCGCGATCGACTGCAAGGCGCCCACATTCCAGGACTCGATATCACTGAGCAGCACCGCTGACTGTTCCCCTTCCCCACCGATACGCTATCGCGCCGCCGGAGGGGTCCGGTGCACCAAATGTGCACCGAACCGGTGTTGACGTAAGCGCCCCGGCACTTGTCGGTGGCCACCCTCATACTGATCAGCTCGCTTGGACCGGCCACGACGAGCGGAGGGAACCACACCGGGATGACCACGCGGATCGCCACACTCAACATCCGCCAAGGCGGCACCAAGTACGCCGAGGCGCTGACCACTCGCCTGTTGGGGTATGACGCCGACATCCTGGTGGTCACCGAGTTCCGCGCCAACGCCGCCGGCGATCGGCTGATCAACCGACTCACGGGGGCCGGCTACAACACCTCGCATCCGGATGTCGCGCCGAACGTGAACACCGTGCTGATCGCGGCACGCGGCGGGATCAAGCGGTCGTGGGCCTTCGATGATGCGTTGGACCCGCGGCATCTGTGGTGTGCTGAGATCGACGGTGCCTACGTGTGCGGGGTGTACATGCCGCAGGGGCGGGCGAAACTCCCCTACTGGGCGACGCTGATCGACAAGGCCCGTGCTGCCGGTATCGACCTGTTGATCGGAGACTTCAACACCGGCAACAACGATTTGGACAAGAATCCGCGAGGATCGAAGTTCATCGGGCCGGAGATGCCCGGACGATTGAGCGCGACCGGCTATCTCGACGTGTGGCGGTCGCTGCACCCCGGCGTGCGGGAGTACTCGTGGTTCAGCCGGCCCAGGGACAACGGATTCCGGCTCGACCACATCTACGCGGCGCCGGAGTTGGCGCAGCGGATCTGGCGGTGCGAGTTCGACCATGCGCCACGGTTGGCCGGGGAGACCGATCATTCGGGCCTGGTTGCGGCGGTGGATCATCGAGGGCGCTGGGTGCGGTGGAGTCGTGGGGCACCCGACCGTGCACTCAAAGAATTCGCTGAAGCCCAAAATGAAACCTCCGCCGCCCGATACGGTCGCGATTGGGCCGTTGAACGACTACATCAAGAGGGGCGACGAATGATGGCAGCGAGGCCACCTAGGCTCCGCCAGCGGCGCGACGCGTTCGCTCAGTTTGCGCCCATGCTGCAGAAGCTGACAGACCAGCAGCTTGAAGAAGAGATCGAGAATCCGAATCAACTCTTACTTCAAACTGGAACGGCTGGCCGCAGGCGAATAGACATCGCCTACGCCCCGTTTGATGACGCGAACGTCGACGCTCGACTCGTCCTTGTCGGCCTCACACCGGGGCGACAACAGATGCGTAACGCACTGCAAGAGGCCAGGCGTGGCTTACGTGCCGGGCTCACCGAAGCCGAAGCACTTGCCGCAGCCGAGTCGTTCGCAAGTTTCTCCGGACCGATGCGTAACAACCTCGTCGCAATGTTGGACTACATCGGCGTCCATCGCCTTCTGAAAATTGACTCAACGTTATCGCTGTGGGATGCGGACAAGGGTTCGGTGCATTTCACCTCGGTCTGTTGCAATCCTGTGTTCGTTGACGGCAAGAACTACTCCGGCGCCCCGCCGTTACTCACGACCCCAATCCTGCGGGAACAGCTGGAAACGTGCTTCGTACCCGAAGTCCAAGCTCTCCGGCACAGCATCTTTGTGCCGTTAGGGACGCAAGTCGGTCAAGCCGTCGCGTTTGCGGCGGCCCAAGTCGGTGTCGAGCAAGATCGGGTGTTACAGGGGTTGCCGCATCCCAGCGGAGCGAACGCCGAGCGGATCGCGTTCTTCCTGCGGCGCAAAGCACGGGAGGACATATCGACCAAGGTAGAACCCGATCGCTTGATTGCCGCCCGCACCGAACTAAAGAGGAAAGTCACCAGGTTGAAGCGGGCCGCGCGCGCCGACTGAGCGACCCGCGTCAGAAGTCCGCACTTATTGCGGACTCCGCACTTTGTGCGGTATGGTGGTGCATGTCCAACCGGTACGAACAGATCCGCGCAGATCTCACGCAGGCCGAGACTGCCGCATCCGCCGAACAAGCACTGCAACATCTCCGGTCCGTCTTGACGGAGGTCGGTCAACTGCTCGACGAGCAGCTGGCACGAGCCGTGGTCGACGACGAAATGTCGATTGCGGCAGCGGGAAAGAGTGCCGGGCTCACCGAGAATGCCGTTGGTCCCCGCTTGGCCAGCACTCCTCGACTGAACCCATACGTCACCAGCGGTGACCGCATCACCGCCGCCGACGTCAAACGCGCCCGTAACGACAAGCACGCCAGCAGCCCGCTGCCGCCGGCAGCGCCCGCAGAGCCGATGCGGTTCAAACCACGACGAAACAGCAAGCCTCGCTAGTCATCTACCGAAAGGACCCGACCATGTCGAACCCAAATCTCACCCTCATTGCGTTCCTGCTCGACCGGTCCGGGTCCATGCAGTCGATCAAGTCCGATGTCGTCGGCGGTTTCGACGCGTTCATCACCGAGCAGCGTGCCGGCGACGGCGAGTGCCGGGTGACGCTCGCGCAGTTCGACGATGTGTACGAGGTCGTCTACCAGGGCGTGCCCGTAGCGGATGTGCCGGCGCTGGAGCTGAACCCGCGCAACAGCACCGCACTGCTGGATTCGATGGGCAAGTTGATCACCGACACCGCTGCCGAGATCGCCGCCTTGGACGAAGCCGACCAGCCGGGTTCGGTCATCATCGCGATCATGACCGACGGCCTGGAGAACTCCAGCCAGGAGTGGAGCCGGCCGGCGATCAAGTCGCTTGTCGAGCTGCAGACCAACCAATCCGGTTGGGAATTCCTCTACATGGGCGCTGACCAGGACGCCGTCGAGGTCGGCCGCGGTCTTGGCGTGAAGGCCGAGCAGGCGGTCACTTACGGCCGAGGGAAATCACGGGAGGCAATGGTTGCGATGTCGGGAAATGTGCGGGGGTACCGGCGAGCGAAGATCGCGGATGCGGACGCGGCGATGCCGGCGTTCAGCGATGCGCAGCGGACGGAGTTGGCAGAGGACTAATCACGCGAACTCCGCACCGATAGGGCAAGCACACTCCAGTCCGGAGCCGTGACCAATAGTCAGCTGCCGCGATTGATCTTCGCTGCCTCATGAATGGCCGCCTCGAGTTCATCGTAAGCACACACACGCGGGCCGAGGGCTTTCAGCGGCCCAAGTCGAATCGTCTTCTGCGTCGGAACTCGTAGGTCCAGCTCGCTGGTGGGCAGGACATAGAACGTCCAATGGCCGACGTCGAGTGGGTCGATGCTTTTGCGATCCTCACCCTCAAGCACACAGAAGACGTACACATCTGCGCTTCGCTTCGTATCAGTGGCATAAGTGTTGGTGCGCGCGTTCCAACCCATTGCGGGGCGGATGCCGAACGCGATATCTGACATCCGGGTTTGCTCCCACGTTTGCACGTAGGCAGCTGATTTCACTTCCACCCCGACTCCGTCGATATCCAGGTCGTGCATATCCCATTCGAGTCGCTTCGTGTCGCTAAGGCCGAGTGCTTTGGCCACGATGTACTCAGCCAACACTCCACGGGTCGTGTTCGTGAGTAGGTCGTCGTACGCCCATTCGAGAAATTCCTGCTTGTTCATACGAGTCATCGCGGAGCCTTCATCGCTCGAGCAGTTCCCTGACCTAGCACGGTCGTCACCTTATACCGGTCGATGCCGTCGAGGGTTAGCAGCGCTTCGGGCCGGGTGATCCGCTTGATGTCCTCCATCCGTGGCTGCGGCACCTCCAGCGCCAGTTCGCGCGCCTCATAGACGTCGATGTTGGTGTGTACCCACTCGCTCTGCTCGGTGAGCTCGTGGTCGACGCTCACGAACCAGTTCGCCATGAATTCCTTCAGGTGCGGGATCAGTGTCCAGACCTTGTGCCGGGCGAGTGCCGACCGCGCATCAGGCCGCGTGAATGCTAGCCAGGCCAGTTCTCC
The DNA here is from genome assembly GCF_053589535.1 of Mycobacterium sp. NPDC003323. Taxonomy (NCBI): domain Bacteria; kingdom Bacillati; phylum Actinomycetota; class Actinomycetes; order Mycobacteriales; family Mycobacteriaceae; genus Mycobacterium; species Mycobacterium sp. NPDC003323. Next base: position 216,647 of record NZ_JBSFSB010000001.1, on the reverse strand, counting down.
ACTGTCGGCCTCGGTTAGCTTCCAGAATGCCCGGCCGTTGTGCGCGAGGAGATTCGTCGAGCGGGAGACGACGTCCTGTCCGATCTCACGGGCCAGCCTTCTGTAGTCGGGAAGGGTGTCCTTCCAGTCGGGCACGCTGTCAAAGTAGTCGTGTGGCCGTTGCCCAGGCCGTCTGCCACGAACGGCGTTCATCAATCGCGTCCCCTCACCCCAGGGACCAACTAGTGCCGGCCCCGCCCGCTCCCGACGCTCGGTTCCTCGGTCGCATACAAAACTCTCAGCATTTTATGCCGCTACGTGTCTTTGGCCATCTCGAAACTGAAGATCGTTTCGAAGAGTCTTGCCAGATCAAGCATCGCGACCTCTTCGCCGGGCGACCGACCCGGTTCGGCGACTTGCGCCGCGCCACCGAACCATTCCCGCCCCGCCCATTCCGATCCTCCACGATCGTGGACAGAGTCGCGCCAGGGTGCCGGCAACTTGCTGTCGACTCAATCGGACCGCCCGTGTCGGACCGCACGGTTATGGTTTGCGAGATTCGATTACTCGATGATCGTGGGGAGGACTCGCGGGGTGTATGGACGCAGTGACGACGAGTGGGACCACATGGTCGACGATGCCGTCGACTTCCTGACCGAGCAGGCGCGCCTGCAGCGCACCGTCAGCTACAGCGACCTGAATTCGGCCTTGGCTCAAGCCGGTCACACCCCGTTCGACTTCGGGCTGGAGCGGGACCGCGCCGCAATGGGAATGGTGCTCGGCGACACGGTGCGCCGCACGATCGCCGACTCCGGCGCAATGCTGTCGGCGATCGTGTCATACATCGGCCAGAACGATCCTGGCCCGGGGTTCTATAGGTACGCCGCCGACCTGGGTCTACTACCCAACACGGCAACCGCCGACGACAAGCTGGTCTTCTGGGCCCGGCAGGTCAAGGCAGTTCATGAGTGCTACGCGCGGCCGGCCCGGCAGCAGTGATGACAGATCTGCGGAATCGGGTGCTGTCCTTTGTCGGGGAGCCCGCCAAGCCTCTGGTTGAGCGGTTCTTCAACATCGACGGGCCGTTTGCTGCCACGACCTTCGACACGCTGCCCGACAACGACCGCAACCGATTCACCACGACGGACCTCCTAGCGGTGACTCTGCTCGACGTCGCGCTCCCTCCACCGTCGGTCCGCAGTCTGCTGGACACCGACGCGGCCACATTCAACGGTCTCCTCACGACGGTGCCCGACGACGTGGACCTGTGGGATGTGTCTGACGAAGGCCTCGCGCATGCCGAAGCTCTGTACTGGGCACTGCGCAAGCTCCACAACGTGGGCCGAACCCGGACCAGCAAGTTGATGGCACGAAAGCGGCCCCGACTGATCCCCGTGGTCGACAGCGTCATCATCGAGGCCTTGAACCTCGGGGACGATTCCTGGCGAGCGTTGCGTGCCTGCCTCAGTGACGCCGAGGTCCGGGAATCGATCGAAGCCACTCGTCCAGATAACGCACCGGGCCAGTCGATTTCAACACTTCGCCTGCTCGATGCCGCGGTGTGGATGCGTTGCAGTCAATCGCGGCATGCGAAGAATGCACGGAAGGCGACGGGTCTGACCGGACGCAATCCCTACTAGGTAGGCAAAGACGGCGACACCCAGGCCGCCAGCAGAAACGTCGCGGCCTGGCCACCCAGATTCCAAATGCACAGCCGATCACAACAACCTCCGGAGCCATCAGTTGCCGTCCACAGTCAACGATCTACTGACGGCCGCGTCGTTGACGCATGACGGTGTCGTCCAATGGGGCACACGAGTCCGGCTCGCTGCGCCCGGCGTCTATCTCATCGCCACCGTTGAGTCCCCCAATACCCTGGTGACACACGATGTCTGCCCGGTCTCCGACTCAGCTGTCCAGACGCTGCTGGAATGCCGACCCGAACTTCTGGTGGACGGCGTGCGCCCCAGCCACGAACAGCTCCGCGCACGCCTGGCATCGATGTGGCTGGCCGACGAGACCGTCCTCTACGTCGGATTGGCCGGCACCTCTATCGCCCAACGCGTCCGCCAGTACTACCGCACGCCGCTCGGCGCCCGAATGCCGCACGCTGGTGGCTGGCCGCTGAAGACACTGAGCCTTCTAAACAGCGTATGGGTGCACTATGCCGCCTGTAGTGCCGTCGATGACGCCGAACGCGCGATGGCAGCAGCCTTCGTGGAAGGGGTATCACCGACAACACGCACCCGGTTGCACGATCCTGCACACCCGCTGCCGTTCGCGAACCTTACGGTGCCGAAGGGTCCGCGCAAGAAACATGGCATCACCGGCGCGACCGAGGCACGGTGAGAGATCGATACGTCAGTGGCTCGGGGTCGTATCTAATGCATGAAACTCATGACCTACTCGAACCAGAAACATCTCATTATTAAGAAGGACGTTGACTATGCAGAGTGCTGCCCTTGGCCGTCTGACAGTCGTTCCGCCACGGCAAGTCTGGCCGCATGAAGCACGTGACTTCACGCCGTGGCTACTACAAAACGTCGATGTTCTCGGAGACCTCCTCGGCATGGAGCTTGAACTCGAGGTCGCCGAACACCCGGTGGGAGACTTTTCACTCGATCTAATCGGACGGGATCTCTCCGATGACAGCGTCGTGATCGTCGAGAATCAGCTGGAGGCCTCTGACCATAGCCATCTTGGGCAGATTCTCACGTACGCCGCAGGCACCGACCCGAGGACCATCGTCTGGGTGACGACCCGGTTTCGTCCGGAGCATCGCGCGGCACTTGACTGGCTCAATGAACATACCGATCCGGGGACCCGATTCTTCGGCGTCGAGATCGAGGTGGTCAAGATCGGCGATTCGGCGCCTGCTCCCAATTTCGCGCTTGCAGCCCAACCGAATGACTGGGGCAAGCAGGTCAAGGCCGCAGCGGTCGCCGCTGGCACCAGCGAGAAGTCTCAGCACTACTGGAATTTCTGGGGAACCTTCCTAAGCACTCTCACCGAGCGGCATCCCACCTGGACCAATCGGAAGACCTCGTCCAGGGACAACTTCTACGACCTGTCGACCGGAACCAGCGGCGCAGTCTACTCACTAACTTTCGGCACCAAAGGCCTTCGCCTGCAACTTTATTTCAACGGGACCGATGAACTGAACCTCGCGCGCTTCCTGGCGTTGCAATCCATGAAGGACCAATTCGAGCAGGTGCTAGGCGAGCAAGCCGAGTGGGACGAGAAGCCCGGAATGAAATCGGCGTCGGTGGCGGTGGTCTCACAATTCACCGATGTCGCCGAGGTGGACCAATGGCCGGTGATGATCGACTGGCTGATCGACCAACTGGCGCGATTCCGACGGGCGATCGACGCCGTCGGAGGGCTCGCTGCATTGGCGTGAGAAGACGGACTCCGCGGCTGCCCCAGGTTCGGTCGGGATGCTGAGTTCCGAACTACAGCAAGGAGGCCACCATCCCGCAGAGATGCCTAACCTCGGCGGCTGACGGCTGGAGCTCAAACGCATGAACATGGCAAGCGCTGCTGAGCCGGTTCCACGCGATCGCAGCAGAGTCGGCAGCCTCTTCTGAATCCAGGGACCTCAGAACCACCAGCTTGCTGCGTGTACTGGCCCACGCCACTGTCGCACCGAGACGTTCACAGCGTTGCTCGATGAGCTGTTCTAGCGCCTGACGGGCCAGGAATGCCGCCATGCGCGACGAAAGGCCATCCGGCCGTGGTTCATTGAGGATACGTTGCGCCTGACCCAACAACTCGACGGCGCTCATTGCGCACCGACGAGATCCGCTACCGCGCGTTCGAGGTCACGCACATCGGCTTTGGTCAGCGTGCCCACCTTGCCGTGGGCTCCCGTGTTTCCGATGTCCAGCACGTTCTTTCGTCCCGGTTGCGCACCAATCCAACTCGACACATCGGCCTTCGCATCGCCGAGCACCGCCAGCGCGAGACGCTGCCGGGTGGTTTTCGCCGCCTGCCACTGCTCCTCAGCGATCGTCCGCTCGGTACCGGCAAGAGACTGCCGCGCGTAGTGCGCCTGTTTGGCGGCCGACTCTAGCGCCATCCGGAACAGGTTCGGCGCGACGCGGCCCTTCACATCGTCGTGCAATTTGTCGTCCTGGATCATGGCGAACGCATCGCCGATCAGGCGCCGGGCGGGGTCGATGTTGGGGCGCGCCCGGACCTTGGAGCCGGATTCACGGACGACTTCGATCAAGCTTGCGTCGATCCCGGTTTCCCGGATGACCGAGGCCAGCCGGTCGTCGTGGGAGAACACCACCACTTGGTGGGTACGCGCGATGTCGGTGAGCACCCGGACGAACCCGTCGATCTTGGATGGATCCATGGCCTGAATCGGATCGTCGAGAACCACAAAACGGAACGGGCTCTTCACCGAGGTGGCGCGAGGCAGGAACAACGCCAGCGCAACGGCGTTCTGCTCCCCCTGGCTCATCACCGACAGGGCTTGTGTCGGCTCGCCGTCGACCGATCCTCCGAGAACCGCCTTGCGTTTGGTCGCGGTGCCGGCCAGCGTGATATCGCCGAGGTCGACGTTGCTTTCCTGTCGCAGCTCAGCCCAGATCTGGCGGGCCTGCGCGGCAATCGGTTTGAGTCGCAGGTTGCGGAACTCGGCGCCCTGTTTCGTAGCCCAGTTGCGGGCTGCAGTGATCGCCTTGAATTGGGCGTCGAGTTGTTGGGCTCGGCGCTCGGCCGGGATCCACGCTGCCACTTTCTCGGCCAGCGGACCCCAGGCATCCTCGCGTTCAGCCAGCGCCGCGGCCGCCTCGTCCCGCAGAGCCTCAGCGGCACCGACGGCCTCGAGCAGTGCCGTTTCGAGATGAGTCGCGCACTCCTGGTGATCGGTGGGTACAGACTGTGCGCGCTCGGCTGCCGTGTTGTACGCGCCCAGGGTCGCCAGTGCTACACCGGGAACCGCTCGCGCGGGTTGCAGTTGCGCAGCCAGGGAGTCGGCATCAGCACGGGCGGAATTCAGCTCGGCTACCGCAGCGCGGTATTCGGTGACTGATCGCTCGCCCTCGGCGACCGAAGTCCGCGCACGATCGGCCCAGTCGGCGTCGAGGCGGCCCTCCCCGCACACCGGGCATTCGGCGTCGCCGGCCCGGGAGTGATAGTCGAGTGCACTGTGCAGCAGGTCTACGCGTTCGGCGGTTAGCGCGGCCAGGTCCTGCTCGCTGAGCCGCAGCGCCTCCGCCGCGGCACGCAGCCGCGCCGCGCAACCCTCGATGTCGGCCACCTGCGGTGGCGCGGTCTGACTGAGTGCTTCGAGTGGCCGAATGACGTCGCGGTCTATGTGGCCGGACCCGGTCACCGCGGCCACGATCTCGTCGAGCGGACGGACATGCTTCTTGAGTAGCTTCACCAACGGACCGGCTCGCTCATCATCGGAAGTCGACAACGCGGCCATGGCCTGCTTTCGCGCGTTGTCGGCGGTGTCGCGAACCGCCTTCGCTTCCCTCAGGTCGGCGGCCAGCTTCTTCTCCACGGCGGCGAGCACTTCGAGACCGAGAAGCTGCGCCAGTGCGTCGTATAGCGCGGACGGTCCCCCATCGAACAGCCGGCCGAGCTCCTCATAGGTCAGCACCGGACGGTAAAGCTCCAGTGCCTCCACCCACCCGAGACTGTCGATGCCGTCGGTGGCCTGCTCACCGTCGCGCTGGGTCCACAGGGTGCGATCGGCCAGCTCCGCCTCGGGTTCCCAGTCGACTCCGACCTTGACCGGCCCGCTGCCCTCGCGGGTGAATCCGACCCGCAGCGCGCACGGGTTCGGCTTGTGTAGGTTGCGCCAGGATTCGGACCAGAGCGCCTGTTTACCGCGCCATCGGTAGCTGCTGCCGGTCAAAGCGAGCTCGACGGCTTCAGCGAAGCTGGACTTGCCGGAGCCGTTGCGACCGCTGATCACCGTCAGCCCCGGCGCGGGGTGGAGGTCGAGTTTGGCGGTGGAGCCGATCCCGCGGAAGCCGGACACCGTGATGTTGGTCAGGTACGTGGGTGACACGTCGGCTGTGGTCCCGCCGTTCTCATCCACCACCTCGGCAAGGGCACCGAGGACGAGGTCGCGGGCAACGTCGTCAAGGTCGGTATCGGCGTCGAGCAGATGCAGGATGGCGTCCTGGACGGACTGCTCGGCATGACTTGAGCCCCCGGGTTCAATTTCCTCCACGAGACGATTGAACTATGCAGGTCTGACAATTCCGACGTGAATCGCCGGATCAACGGCCACAACCACATTGGTGCTCACCTTGTACCGTCTTGTGAGCACGGAACGTCCAGATCAACGATCGTCGGGCTGTGGTCGCTGTACGCAATCCAATCGTTGAATGAGCCTGTTACGACATTCTTGATGGCGTCGGGACGGGATACGAAAGTGTAATCAATGTGGTACGTCGCGCCTTCTTTACGACGCCACCACAGCGTGGGATCCGGTTCTGCTCCCAAATTCCACCCGTGGTGATGGTGGTACACGCTGACAAAGCCACGGTGCTGTAGCTCGCGGTTCAGATCGCCAAAGTTTCGGAGTCTCCCCGGCTTATCCCAGATAACCGACGCATTAAAATCTCCACTGATCAGGCTGAGGTCGGCGTCCCCAGCTAAGAAATCTGCGTAATGCGGCAGTGCGACCCGCACCGAGCCACGTTGACGCGCCTCCGGATACCCGGTGCCACGCCTGTCCATCTCCCACACGGCGAGCACCCGCAGATGCCTCGGCCCGCTGAGGTGAAGCGGCAGCACCCATTGGTATCCCGGGTCGTAGCTGGCGTCGACATCCAGCTGCCACTCGCCGAAGCTGGCCGCAAGCAACCCCTTGTTTGGGTTGGTACCGATCCACCGGATAGAAGTGGCGCCTATATCCCGCAGGGCGTTGCGGGTGCGCTCGGTGTTGGCAGACTCCGGAAGGACGGCAATGGTGGGTTCTAAGTCGGAGAGCAGATGAGCTTTCTTGTGGAGTGACATCGCGACGTTCCACTCGACCACCCGGACCGGCAGCGTGGCGTCCGGTATCAAAGCCCCTACCTGACTTTCGGTGCCACGTGCTCGGTCCAGCGCAGTCCGTCCCAGTAGCGAAACATCCGAGGATTCTGCGGATCGTCGTACCAAGCCGCGGGTGGCAGCGGAGGCGCCGCCGGCGTGGAGGGCGTGACCGATTCGGGCTGAGATACATAGGAGTGCCGCGCGCCGAATTGGACCTTCGTGTCCATCCAGTCGGGAAGTACGTATGCCTCGGGGTCATCCTGTACATCCGTCAGCGGAGGCAGCGTCACCGGCTCACCGTCGAGGACCCTTTCATCGGCCTCGTTGGCCTTGATGCCGTCGATCCGCACCTCTGCCGCTACCGCCGATCCCTTGATGTCACCCCAGCATGCGGTGACCAGTCCACGCGACGCTAGGTGTCGGATCATTGGCAAGAACCGCTGGCTCATCTGCGGTGTCAATTGACCGATTCGCTCGTCGTCGATACGGACTTCGACGACCGGCTTCGCGGATGCCGCCCGGCCCGAGAGACTTTCGTGCAAGGTCACAAACAAGGTGCCATACCCTGACCCGGGGACAAACTTGAGCAATGCGTCGGTGTGCTCGTCTTCTTTGGTGACCTGCACGATCGCCGACCGCGGGATCATGGTGTATGGAACCGTCGGCGGATTGTTGATCGGCAACGCGCCGTCGGGATCACCGAGCTTTATTTGCACTGTCGATGCAAACTCCCGGGGCGGGTCACTCTCGCCGTCCCATTCATCCCAGTTCTTGGCATCACGAGCGTAGATGCGGCCCGGAACCATCGCGATCAGGCCGGAGGCGGCAACCCGTCGGACGACGTTGGCCCATGACCGGCAGTCCTGACGTGGGATATAGCCAACCGTCTTGCCGTCGGCGCGCACAGAGATCGCCCACCGGTCGTGCGGATTCGCTGGTTCTGGGACCAGTTCGAACATCCGCTGCGTTTCGAAGCCTTCTCTCGACCAATCGTCAGGCAGTAGACCGTAAATGGCCACGCCGTGGTATTGCTCGCCGACAATGTCGTAGTTGCACCAGTCACCGCGTAGCTCGTTCCATAGCAAGTACGCGCCTGGCTGGTTCCCCACCTACCCCCCTCGATTTCGAGCTCCGTTAGACCTGTCGACTGCAGTCCGTCCAGCCCTACTCGGCAATCCACTTCCACGCGTCTCGTAGTGGCGCCGGAATCCAAGAAGGTTCCTCCGATTCGCCTTTAGATTCGGAATGCATGTCATCTGCGCGAGCACGCACAATCTGGCCTCGGATTTCCTGGTAGGCCTGCACTCGGGCAATGACGGAATCTGCCGCCGATTCGACCGGCACCGCATGCGCGGTATCAGTGACATACAGTAGAGCCGCCAGCTCGCCATGCAGTTCCTCACGCTGTGCGGCCAACTGCTTTTCGTCGCGTTCCTTGCGCAGGGAATCGTCGATCAGCGCCGCCTCGGAAGCACATTTCTCCAGGAGCTTGACACGTTCGGAGGCCCTTCGCTCCAGCCTCGTAATCGAGGATCTCGCGTGCGCAACGATATCTCGATCGTGCGAGCTCGGCGCGGGCAGCCCTGACAGCTCATTTGACTTCGCCTGCAGGGCTTGCAGTTTCCTCAGGCTATCTTCGATATCTTTGACGTCCGGGGCGAAGTCGACCTCCCCGAGATGACCAAGCTGGGCCGCCTCGGTCGATACGACCTGCTGCACACTAGATTTCGCTCGTTTGAGAAGTGCTGCGCCGCGCTTACCTAGCGCCTCCGTGAGATTTCTTTCCTCAAGTCGGGCCCGTTCCTCCTTCTGTCGCCTGTGAGCAGCTGCTTTCTCACGGGCCAGGCGAGCCGCCTCCTCCCGATGAATCCGCTCTTTCTCGCGCCGTTGCGCTGAGCGGGTAGTGACGTATGCATAAACCGCAACGCCGACAAGCAACAAGACGAATACAGCAATTCCGATTGCCAAGGCAATGAATTTCACTGACTCACCCCTTTTGCGGCGTTGTTTCGGTGGGAAGGATGGTTCTGACGAACGGATTTGATCCGTTGCACGCATACATATACCGGCTGCGGCCCGGTGCCGAGGCTCATCGACCGCTCGGTATCGACCAAAACACCGAGACGATCGACGGCGGTGATCCGGTGGAGTTTGGTGCTCAACGTTAGGATGAAGGTGCCCGGACCGCTCAATTCCGACACCATATCGAAAAGGTCGTCATCGAATTCGGCTGCGCTCATGCCAATCTGACCGCCACGGGCTTGTGCAGCTTGTCCAGGTCAAGCGTCAGTCTGACCGTTCGCCTTAGATCTCCCACACCTGGTCCGGATCATCAAGCGCAGCGCGAATCTGACTGAGATCCCCAAGGTCGGCGAGGGGCGACGTCTTCGCGATGTCGACGATCCCGCGCACCATCAGTGCCACCGTTTCGCCGTCGTTCGCTTCCAATGCTCCATCGAGGCGACTGAACAGCTCCTCGAAGGTTGATCGGCGCTCAGCGAAAACCTTCGAAAAATAGTCCTTGAGAACCGACTCAGCTGCTTTTATACGCGCCACTTCCGTGGTCTCGTACGTTTGTAGCCGCGCGCGCTTGCTCTTCTCCGTCTCATGAACAGCGATGCATTCTTTGGCAGCGGAAACGATCTGGTTGAGCGCGTCGAAACCTTGCAGCGCCGTCACACCGCCGGCGGCCCGTCCAACTACCTTGGCAGTGTGCACCTTTGCGGGATCAGGCACCGGCGGCCTCCTCAGTCATCGCGCGATACCTGACCGTCAGGTCCGCACTCTCTTCCGTCAGATCGCCGGCCTCGTCCACGACGGGGGCGGCGGCAACATCCCGCACCGCCATCGCCAAAGTCATTGCCCGCTGGAACCGGTCTGCGTGCACAGTTGCATCGAATGATCCGGATTCCAGCACGTCCAACGCCGCGACCGCTCGTCCGCGCAGATCGCGGAGCACGGCGCGCAACTCGTCAACCCGCGTGTCCACGGCAGACAGCTTGGCGTCGAACTCGTCAAGCTCGGCAATTGCGACGTCGACTTTGGCGCACACTTCCTTCGCGTTAGTCAGAGCTTTGTCGCCCTGCATATGTGCGACAAAGCCACCCATTAAGAGGGCGGGCCCGATCGTCACGAAGTTCAGCGCGGCTGCCCCCAAGGCCATCCCGCCGCCGCCGGACGCCAAGCTGCCGCCGCCAAGAAACGCCAGTGCAGCATTGGATGCAGCGACGCCGGACAAGCCCGAAATCGCCGCCCCGGTGCTAGCAACTCCGAAGCTCGCGGCAGCTGCGGAGACCCCTGCACCGGCACCGTAGCCGACACCAACAGATCCAAGCGCTCCAGCGATCCACGACGCAGCATCAATGTCGAGCGTCGTGAGCCCCGTGACTCGCTGCATCGTTGCGTCGATCCCGTCGACCAACAATCGCTCATTCTCCCGAACCTGCCGTTCGTTGCGCCGGAGGAACTCCGCCATACGCAGCACGACGTCGACAAGCGCCTGCTGTTGGTCACCGCCGAGGCCCTCAAGATGTGTGTTCGTCTGAGCGACGTGCGCCTCACTCAGCTCTCGACGCGCCTCATACCGCTTGATCGCATCACTGCGCTGCGACTGAGCCTTCTTGATCGCAAGGCCACCCTTGCCACCCAACGCCAGTCCACCACCACCGGTGACTGCACCTACAGCAATCAGAGCAACTGGTATCAACGGCAAGACCATGCAACCACCCCCGCAGTTCTGGAAACGTGTGCGCACACTATCGCGACATCGCCATCGGTTGCTAGCGAACACTCCAGATATTGTCGGACACGTCAGGCAGAATCGCCTCCCGGGTCCGCACTGGCGTCAACGCGCGGGTGCAAAACCTTCAGCTATCCGCAACAAGCAGACCTGTACTCAGTAAGTTAGTTACCAAGCACATGACCAAGGGGGAATTGATCGGTGAGGGACGACCGCTGGGTCCAGATCGCCGAGTCGCAGTTCGCCCACGAACAAGCCGGCCTCGACCTCGTCAAGCAGGCCCTGCCCGACGCCCCGCCGTACCGCGCCTGGGCGAACTTCGAGTTCCGCGACAACCGCGGCCGCTGGCATGAGGTCGACCTCCTAGTCCTCGCCCAAGACACGCTCTACCTCGTCGAACTCAAGCACTACCGCGGCATCCTCACCGGCAACGACCATCGCTGGCAGCGCAATGGCCGATCGGAGGACTCCCCGCTACTGCTGGCTCGGCGCAAAGCCCAGTACTTCGCCTCATTGCTCAAGGACGCGATCCGCCAACGCGGCGGCCATGAAGCTGTCCGGAGAATCCCCTACGTCCAAGAACTGGTCTTCCTGCACCACGAGGAGTTCAAGTGCGAACTCTCCGAGACCTCGAAGATCAATCTCTACGGCCTGGATGGCCTCGAGGGGCGGACCAGGCTGCCTGGCATTTCGAAGGCGCTGCTCGCTCCGGCACGCCATGAGCTGATCCCCGAGCGCGACAGCCAACTCATCGCCGGCCTGATGAAAGCCATCGGTCTGGCACCGCGCCGGCAACGCGAGGTCGGCTCCTGGATCATCGACGAGCAACCGCTGGCCGACGGCGAAGGCTGGCAGGACTGGCCCGCGTTCCACCATGTCGACGCCGAACGTCACGCCCGCATCCGCTTCTACCTGACCAGCCAAGGAGCCTCGTCGGCAGATAAGCACGCCCGCCAGCGCGCAGTCACCTCCGAATATCACCTGCTGTCCCGGCTGCGCTTCGACGGGCTGCAGGTTCCCGAGGACATCGTCGACGAGCCCGAGCTGGGCATCGGCCTGGTATTCCCGCAACCCAAGAACGACGTCCCACTAGACCTGTGGCTGGCCGATAATAAGGCCTCGATGCCGCTGGAGCGCCAGCTTGACCTCATCGGCGATATCGCCGACATCGTGCATTACGCGCATCGCAACCGGGTGGTGCATCGCACGCTGAACCCGCGGGCCGTTGCGATCCGCGAACGCGGCTCGAAGCTGCTGCCGCAGATCACCGACTGGGACAGCGCCGGGGTGCTGCCGGCCAACCCCGACACCGCGGTGAGCCGGCTGTCGTCGGGGTCGCTGAGCCTGATGGCCGCCAGCCCCAGTGACGCCGCGCAACTGTTCGGCGCCCCGGAAGGGCAACGTCCCACCGACCCGGCGCGCATCGACATCTTCGGGCTCGGCGCACTGGCCTTCTACATCCTCAGTGGTCAATCACCGGCCACCGAACGCGGTGAACTGATCGATCGGCTGCGCCGCGACCGCGGCCTGGACCTCGCCGCCGAAATGCCGCAGATCCGCACCAAACTGCGACAACTGGTGCTCGACGCCACCAATCCCAGCCCCGCCGAGCGAATCGCTGATGTCGGCACCTTCCTCGACGAACTCGGGCAGGCGCGTAAGGAGATTTTCAACGAGGGCACCGGCACCGACCCCCTCGACGCGCTGCCCGCCGACGTGCTCGACGGCCGCTTCGTCTACAAGCAGAAGCTCGGTGCCGGGTCCACCGCCGTCGGCATCCTCGTCCTCGATAAGCAGGTCGGTGACGCCGAACGCGTCCTCAAGGTCGCCAAGGACGCTGAGGCGGCCGAACGGCTGTACGCCGAAGCGCAGGTGCTCGGCAAACTGGAGAACGAAGACCGCATCGTCACCCTGTACGACCGTCTCGAAGTCGGTGGCCGCACCGCGCTGCTGCTGCGTTATGCCGGACGCACCACCCTGGCCGAGGAACTCAACAACCGCGGCCGGCTATCCATCGACGTACTAGAGCGTTGGGGCACCGACCTGCTGACCGCCGTCGTGACGCTGGAGCGGGTCGGCGTCACCCACCGCGACATCAAACCCTCGAATCTCGGTGTCTACCAGTCGAGTTCCCGCACCGACTCGCATCTGATGATGTTCGACTTCTCGATGGCCGGGGTTGATGCCCGCAATGTGGAGGCCGGCACCCCGCCATACCTGGATCCGTTCCTCGGCTTCGGCGGGCGCCGCCAGTACGACACCGCCGCCGAACGCTACGGCGCCGCGGTGGTGCTGTTCGAAATGGCGACGGGCGGGCGCCCCTGCTACGGGCCCGACGAGAACGCCAACCCCGCCACCGTCGACGACGACGTGACCCTGCAGCCCGAGATGTTCGAGTCGAGCATCGCCGCCGCGTTGGTGGACTTCTTCCGGACGGCGCTGTCCCGCGACGCCGCAGCCCGCCCCGACACCGCCGAGGACATGCTGCGCGCCTGGCGCACCGTCTTCACCACGCTCGGCACGAAGGCGGCCGATGCCGGAGACGACACCGCCGCCGATAAGGCCACTGCCGCAACGCCCCTGGGCGTAGCCGGTCTGACCGCGCGCGCGGTGTCCGCGCTCGCCTCCGTTCAGGTCACCACCGTTGGGGCACTGCTGGCGTTGGACTCGACCCGGCTGAACCGGCTGGTGGCCCGCGAGGCCAAGGACACCCGCAAGGAAATCACCGCCCGCTACCGGGCCTGGGCCAAACGGCTCGGCAAGGACACCAAGCGCACCGCTGGGGACGCGCTCATGGGTCTCGACGACGCGGTGGCGGTGCTGCTGTCCGCGGTGTCGGGGGCACGGTCATCGACCCGCAAGGACGCCGCCGAGCTTCTCCTGGGTGTGACGCCCGGACTCGACGCCTTCGCCAGCAGCACAGAACTGGCCGCAGCCCTGGACAAGGCCTCCCAACGCGGGCCACAACTGCTCAAGGAGCTGCAGGACGATTGGGCGCAGCGACAGGACACCCGCGACCTGCTCGACGCGATCGGTGACATCACCCGACAGGTGCTCTCCGACTTCGGGGGTGTCGCGGCCATCGACACGCTGACCGCCGAGATCCGAGCCCGCCTCCCCGAGGCCGCGGTGCCCTCCCCCGATCCCTACCGCCAGGCCCAGGCCGACCGCACCGCCGGCGGACTGCTGCGGGTGGCTCTGGAACGTGTCAGCGAGCACGAAAACGCCACCGGGAACAAGGACTTCGTGCGACGCAGGCACGGCCGTCGGCTGGCGCTGCTCGCCACCGACGAGCTACTGATCGCGGCCGCCGAGTCCGCGGCCAAGCGCGCCGACGAGATGGTCAGCTCGGATCTCAACGTGGTCATCCCGCCGTCGACCGCGGCGCGCGAACTCGGTGCCGCCTTCCAGGCCGGGTATCGCGCCGTCAACGACGATGCCGACGCCCGCACGGCGCTCCCCGGTGAGAGCCGGTTGATCCGACTGGCGGCCGCCATCTCCAAGCATGCCGCCGTGTCGGGGCGCGGCGAACTGCATAACCGTGACATCGCTCCAGCCGCCGCCATTCAAACGGCGCTGACCGGTTTGGCGCAGTCGGAGTCGTTGTCTCCTTCGCAGATCCGCAGCCGGGTCAGCGCCCGCTTCCCCGAGCTGGATCGGGTACCGGCGCCGCCGCACCTGGATACCTATCTGGCGCAAACGACGCTCAATCTGGAATGGGACGCCGGCACAGGCACCTATCGGTTCCGGGATGCCAAGCCGCCGAGTGCGACGACGCTACACACCCGTAGGCCGACCGCGGTTCCTACCACCACGACCACGGTGTCCGATGAGTCAGACCATGGTGTCGATCAGCAGGCGGTGTTGCGCCGCAGCATCGCCGAACACGGCTTCCTCGCGGTCGGGGTTCCCATTCCCGCGGACCGGCCCGGCCAGCATGAGCGTGTCGCCACCGAACTCGCCGTATCGTTCAGCGGGCAGTTGGTCGACGTCACGGCGCGCCTCATTGAAGCCATGCGGTCTCTGGCTGAGCAGCAAGGGGTTTCGTGGGATCTGGTGCGCGGCGCCGATGCGGCGGATGCGACGCCGATGGATGCGCGTGGCCTACGTGCGGTGATCGACCGGGTGGTGCCGCAGCTGCGAAAAGATTTGGAGGCGAGCGTCTTCGAAGGCGATGCGCGCGACGAGCCGGTGATTCTCACCGAGGTGTCGCCGCTGGCCCGCTACGGCCATCTGGACGTGTTGGCCAAGTTGAGCGACCTCGCCGCACCGCGGCGGCGACCGGTGTGGGTGATTCTGCCGCAGCTGCGTGGACAGCTCGGCGCGTTGGTGGATCGTAAACCCATTCAGTTGGGATCGCCGGGTGGGCAGTTCTTGGTATGGAAACAGACTCCGGACCTGGTGCCGGCGCGTGATGATGAGGGAGATCGGTGATGGCCTCGGCTCCATCGAATGTGGTGGCGGCACTGCGCTCGTTGGTGCTGGACCTGGAGGCCGATCTACGGGCTCGGGTCGACGGTGACGACCCCGATTCCCGGCAGGACGGCGTGTTCGACGCGTGGAAGCGCGACTACGATCGGGCAGCCGCGGCGAACCGGACCGCGGCGGCGTGGCCGGAATGGCGCAATGATCGGGTGACCCAGGCTGCCGTGGCCTGGGTGCTGTTGACGGTGTTCGCCCGATACTGCGAGGACAACGCGCTGGTGACGCCGCGCTGGATCTCCGGTGCCGACGCCGATGAACGAGCCCACGCGCTCGATGCGCGCCGCGCCTACTTTCAAGCCCATCCCGAAGACACCGACCGGGAATGGCTTACCCAGATCAGCGGCCACTTCACCAAGTTCCCCGCCACCGCGGGCCTGGTGGACCGGTTCTCCCCCATGCATCTAACCGCACCGTCCGGTGACGCCGCACGCAAGCTGCTGGAGTTCTGGTGGCAGCAGGACGGCGATGGCACACCGCTGTTCTCGTTCACCGGGATGGACACCCGCTTCCTCGGCGACATCTATCAGGATCTATCTGAGCACGCCAAGAAGACCTATGCGCTGCTTCAAACCCCGGAATTCGTCGAGGAATTCATTCTCGACCAGACTATGGAACCCGCCCTGGCCGACCGGCCGCTGGAAGGGTTCACGGTCATCGACCCGACGTGCGGATCGGGGCACTTCCTGCTCGGGGCGTTCCATCGCCTACATGATCGGTGGCAACGCCATGCCCCCGCCCTCGGACCGCGAGAATTGGTCGAGAAGGCGCTCGACGGCATTTACGGTGTCGACATCAATCCGTTCGCCGTGGCGATCGCCCGCTTCCGACTTCTCGTCGCGGCGTTGCAAGCCGCCGGCGACACCAGCCTCGAACAGCGCATTGCGTACACCCCGCACCTCGCCGCTGGCGATAGCCTGCTGTGGGGCGCGAATCAACAGTTGCTACCGGACGATCTGCTAGCCAGCGGACCGTCAGTGCGTGCCGACACCACCGAGGACGCCGACGCGCTGACCGAGATTCTGCAGCGGGAACACGATGTGGTGGTGGGGAATCCGCCATATATCACGGTCAAGGATGCTGCGCTGAACTCGACCTACCGGCAGCTCTACACGACGCCGCACCGACAGTACGCGCTCACTGTGCCCTTCATGGAACTGCTATTTCGCCTGGCCCGGCCTAGCGGTCGTGATCGGCCCTCCGGTTGGGTCGGACAGATCACCTCAAACTCGTTCATGAAGCGGGAGTTTGGGTCGAAGCTGATCGAGCAGTTCCTACCCACTATGGATCTCCGAACCGTGATCGACACCTCCGGCGCTTACATACCAGGGCATGGCACACCAACCGTGATTATCATTGGCCGTCGACAGCGTCCGATGACCGACAGCGTTCGTGCCGTACTTGGCATTCGCGGTGAGCCGGGCCGCCCCAGCGAACCGGCGAAGGGGGTGGTGTGGACTTCAATCACCAATCACATTTCCCAACCCCGCTTCGAAGATTCCCACATAAGTGTTCGCGATCTGCCACGCTCCTTGCTGGCCGCACATCCCTGGAGCTTAAGTGGGGGTGCCGCCGTTAATCTCCTGGCACACGTCAACAACAGATCAAACAAAACACTGGGCCAAGAGACAGCAGCAATTGGGCGAACTACGGTGGTGGGTGAAGACGACGCCTGGTTGTATCCCGAATCGGCGGTCTCAGTCACGCATCAGGAGCTTCCGTTTCAGCAATTCGTTACAGGTGAAGACGTTCGGGACTTCTCTATCGCTCCGCGGCTAGTGGCCGTGAATCCTTATGTCGACGCGGCGAACTCAGAACCCGTAACAGCATATTCTGTTGTTCCGAATCACCTTTGGCCCTTCCGTACGCTTCTCAATCAACGAACTGTCTTCAGCAAGAGCTTCGCGGACCGCGGTCTTCCCTGGTGGGTATATCTAGAGAGCTATTCCTCCAAGCTCCGCACCCCCCTCTCCATCACCTTTGCGGAAGTTGCGACGCACAACCACTTCGTGCTCGACCGCGGTGGCAAAGTCTTCAAACAGACTGCGCCGGTCATCAAGTTGCCCGAGGGCTCATCAGTCGAGGATCATCTCCGGCTGGTCGGGGTGCTGAACTCATCGGTGTCATCGTTCTGGCTTAAACAGAACTGCTTCAATAAGGGTCGACCAGGTGCCGAGCAGGCGGGCGCGGACGAACCTTGGGAGCATCGTTACCAGTTCAACGGAACGACTGTCGGCGATATCCCTATGCCTGCCTCAACACCGATCGGGCATGCGGAGATCCTCGATGAACTCGCGCGGTCGATTCAACAGCAGACTCCACGCGAAGTCGCCAGCAGGGCAACGCCGTCGGCGTCAGCCCTGGCAGTAGCACGGTCTGAATACGACCGCCTGCGCGGGTTGATGATTGCCCACCAAGAAGAACTCGATTGGGATTACTACCGCATCTATGGCCTAGTCGACGAAGATTACACCTACGCCGGGCATGTTCCACCGATCGCGCCAGCGGAACGCTCCTTTGCCATTGATCTCGCGCGTCAAGTTAGTGAAGGCGAGACAGACACGACGTGGTTCATTCACCACAATCATCGCTTCATGCCGACCACAAAGATCCCCGACCACCTTCCCGCCGATTACCAAGCACTGCTGCAACGCCGCCTCGACACAATCGTGTCAAATCCGCACATTCGCGTGTTGGAACGACCGGAGTACAAGCGCCGCTGGGCTGTTGAGCCGTGGGAAAAGCAGGTGCAGTCCGCGCTGCGCAATTGGCTGCTCGACCGGGTGGAGGACCGCTTACTGTGGTTCGACCGCGATGGTCGGCCCACACCCATGTCGGTCGCCCAGTTGGCCGATGTGCTCGACCGCAGCGACGACTTCCGCAATGTGCTGCGCCTATGGGCCGGCGACAACAACATCGCCGCGGGTACCGCACTCGCGAAACTGCTTGCCGACGAATCGGTTCCCTACCTGTCGGCCTACCGGTACAAGCCCACCGGACTTGAGAAGCGTGCAGTATGGGAGCAGACCTGGGAGCTGCAGCGGCGCGAGGACCGCGGCGAGAAGCTCGAGACGCCGATCCCCGTCCCGCCGAAGTACAAGCCCGCAGACTTCGCCAAGACCTCCTTCTGGTCCCACCGCGGCAAGCTCGACGTTCCCAAGGAACGCTTCATCTCCTACCCCGGCGCTGGCCGTGACTCCGACACCACCGAACTGCTCGGTTGGGCCGGCTGGGACCACGCCGACCAGGCCTTGGCCGTGGCCGGGCTGATCAGCCAACGCATAGAAGACGGCTGGGACACCCCCAAACTCATCCCCATGCTCGCCGGTCTGAACGAACTGCTGCCCTGGGTGCAGCAGTGGCACAACGAGATCGACCCCGAGTACGGCGAATCTGTAGCCGACACCATCGCCGACGAACTCACCACCCGCCTGGCCGAGAACCACCTCACCGTCACCGAACTCACCGCGTGGCGCCCCGAACCGACCCGCAAACCACGCACCAGGAAGACGTCATGACCACACTGCTCCGCGACGTCATCACCATTCCCGAACGCGTCGGCAGCGACGACTACGTGCTGCGCCTCACCGACAGCACCAACGACGAAGCCCACATTCAGGCCACCTTGGACGAGTACGTCATCACCGAATCACTGCGCGACAACTTCACCGCGGCCATCGATCTCGTCGCCGACGCACTGAACAAGAACACCTCCCGCGCCGCCTATCTGACCGGATCCTTCGGCTCCGGCAAGAGCCACTTCATGGCTGTGCTGTACGCGCTGCTCGGCAACCACCCCGCGATCCGCACCACCAAGTTCCAGGACCTCACCGGCCACTACGACGGCGAACTGTCCGGTAAGAAGATCCTGCGGCTCACCTACCACCTGCTCGGCGCCACGAGCCTGGAACAGGCCGTCCTCCGAGGCTACGTCGACCAGATCACCCGGCTGCACCCCGACGCACCGCTGCCCGCAGTACACCTGTCCGACACCTTGCTCGCCGATGCCGAGAACCTCCGGGACCGCATGGGTGATGACGAGTTCCTCGCCGGGCTCGGCGGCGGCTCCGGGGGCGGCGGAGGCTGGGGCAACCTGGTCGACGGTGCCTGGGACCTGCCGCGCTACCAGGCGGCACGCCAGGCATCCGCGGAAGACAGCGAACGCCGCGAGTTGGTCTCCGCACTGGTCAACGGCTACTTCAAGTCGTTCACCGAGACCGCCGATTACGTTGACCTGGACCGGGGTCTGGTCATCATCACCGAACACGCCAAATCCCTCGGTTACGACGGGGTGGTGCTGTTCCTCGATGAGCTGGTGCTGTGGCTGGCGTTCTCGGTCCGCGACACCGAGTTCTTCGCCCGCGAATCCCAGAAGATCACCAAGCTGGTCGAATCCTCGGGGCGCAACCGCGCCATCCCGCTGATCTCCTTCATCTCCCGGCAGATGGATCTGCGCAAGTGGTTCGCCGATGCCGGAGCGTCCGGCGCCGAGCAGGAAGCCCTCGACCGGGCGTTTCAGTATCAGCAGGGCCGTTTCCGGGAGATCCAACTCGGTGATGACAACCTCGCCGAGGTCGCGCACGCCCGGCTGCTTAAACCGAAGGACGAGGCCGCCCGCGCGATCCTCGACGAGGCCTTCAACAACCTCACCCGTTCCAAGGACGTGTGGGATGTGTTGCAAGACAGCTTGAACACCGATGAACACCATCGCGGGGCATCGGCTCAGGACTTCCGGCTCACCTACCCGTTCTCCCCTGCGCTGGTGTCCACACTGCGCAACCTGTCCTCTGTGATGCAGCGGGAGCGGACCGCGCTCAAGGTGATGCAGCGCATGCTCGTCGACCGCCGCGACACCTTGACCGTCGAAGACCTGATTCCGGTCGGTGATTCCTACGACTACATCGTCGACGGCGGTGACCCCATCGACGGGCACGCCGGCGCCATGTTCAAAGCCGCCAACGACCTCTACAAGAACCGGTTGTTGCCCGCGCTGTTGGAGAAGCATTCGGTCAGCAGGGAGCAACTCGACACCGACCCGACCTCCGTGCCGGCCGGTTTCCGCGGGCAGGAGCGGGTCGCCAAGACCCTGCTGCTGTCGGCGATCGCCCCGAAGGTCCCCGCGCTGCGCGATATTACCGCTGCGCGGCTCGCGGCACTCAACCACGGTTCGATCAAATCGCGGATGGCCGGCGGTGAGGCCCGCACCGTGCTCGCCATCGTCCGGGATTGGTCATCCAAGGAAGTGCCGGAGATCAATGTCTCGGATGCCGCCAACCCCGTTATCCGGGTGCAGCTCGCCGACGTCGACTACCAATCGATCGTGGAACGTGTTCGTGGCGAAGACAATTCGGGACGTCGACGTGTCCTGCTACGTCGACTCATCCACAAGGCGCTCGGCGTAACCGGGCAGGACGACCTGAGCGGCGCCGCCAGCCGAACCGTCATCTGGCGCGGATCGCGCCGCGAAGTCGACATCGTATTCGGCAACGTCCGCGACGCCAGCTCGCTGCCCGAGCAGACCTTCGATCATCGGCCGGGAACCTGGCGGATCGTCGTCGACTATCCCTTCGACGACGCCGGCTTCACCAGCAAAGACGATATGGACCGGATCGACCGACTGCTGGCTAACGGTGACCGCAACACCCTGGTGTGGCTGCCGCGGTTCTTCACCGAGTCCGCGATGGAGGATCTGGCGTTGCTGGTCAAACTCGACTGGCTGTTCACCGGCAGCGGCGA
The DNA here is from genome assembly GCF_053589535.1 of Mycobacterium sp. NPDC003323. NCBI lineage: Bacteria > Bacillati > Actinomycetota > Actinomycetes > Mycobacteriales > Mycobacteriaceae > Mycobacterium > Mycobacterium sp. NPDC003323. The sequence continues at coordinate 195,706 of NZ_JBSFSB010000001.1, read as the reverse complement.
CCGCTGGGAGGAGAACTCCGACCACCTCCCGGCGACCGACCGCGCCCAGGCCCGCGGCATCCTGGAGAACCTGCTCAGCGGCACCCGGACCAGCATCGAGAATGTGCTCAAGCAGGCCTACGGTATCGAACCGCACGATCCGAAGCGCATTACCGACGAATCCACCCAATTCGATGTCCTGACCTCGCTGTCGCGCGATTTCAGCCCGTCGATGCCGCCGGCCGCCAGCCTGGCAGACGCGCTCCTCAAGCTCGTCGACCAGGCCTTCACGGCGACCTACCCGCGCCACCCTGCCTTCGATCCCAGCGACGAGGAGGTCACCGCGCGCAACTACGAAACCGTCCGCGACTACGTGGAGCAGGCCTCCGCCCACCGCGATGGCCGCGTCCCCACCAATCCCGGCGCCGATAGGAAAGCCGTCCGCCGCGTTGCTGCCCCGTTGGGTCTCGGCAAGGCCACCGAGGACCACTACCTGTTCGGCGAGGAGTCGTTCGCGTATTGGGCCGGCGAACTCGACCGTGCCGCCCACGCCGCCGACCCGGTGACCATCGGCGGGCTGCAGCAGCACATCGACGGGCTCACCCCGGCGTGGGGGCTGAGCCCCGAAGCTCGGGACCTCGTGATCAGCGCCTGGGCCCTGCTGCGCAAACGGGCGTGGTTCGAAGCCGGGCAGGCGATGACGCCGCCCGCGCTGGGCCGGCTACGACCCAATATCGAACTGCGGGCCGAAGAGTTGCCGGAGCAGCAAGCCTGGGACGATGCCCGGACCGCAGCGTCGAAGCTGTTCGGCTACACCATGCCTCGCACCTATCTGACCGGCGCCAACGCGGCCGACTTCGCTACCCAGGTTCGCGCCAAAGCCACCGAAAGCACTAGCCAGCTGACCTACCTCATCGAGGAGTTGGAGACCCGCTATCGGCAGCTGGGTATGACCGCCGGTGGCGGTGACCGCCTCACCGCCGCCGCGGCCCTGCGCACGCTCATGGAACAGCTGCACGCCACGTCGGGCACCGTGCCGGTGATCAACAAGACAGCCGCCGCAGCATTGCCGGTGGCGGCCGAGACGGCGGGGCAGATCCGCAACGACGCTGCACGCGACACGGCAGCGCTGCGCAACTTCAAGTGGAAGCTCGTCGAGAAGCTGCATCAAGGTGTCGAGCGGGCCGATGCCACCGGCGATAACGCCCGTGCCATCGAAAAAGCCCTGCATGAGGCGATCTCGGTGCCGGGTCGCTCACTGAGTGACGAACTCACCTCCGTCGAGAACAAACTGGTCGCCTGGGTGGTCGACGACCAGCCTGTGACCCCGCCCCCCGCCACACCGCGGACAGCCAAGGGCGACGTCACACTCCGAAACACCGACGATATCCCCGGCCTGACAGCCGACCTGGAGAAGGCGATCGCCGAACACGGCAAGCGGGTCCACGTGCGCTGGTGGGTGGAATGACCGCGGTCGCTGCCACCGAACCCGTCATCCGCGCCCGGCTGAAGAAGGCGCGGGAAAAGAAGTACACCCACGGCGTTCTGGGGTTGCGTGCCAAACCTTCCTACGAGGGCGCCGACTTCGACTACTTCGGCACACCCGTCACCGTCGCACCCTGCCCCTCGGTGCTGGCGATCTGGGAGGCCATCGACCGTCGTGATCCGAGCGGCTGGACCGTCGTGCTCACCAGCGTCGACGATGATGACCTCGGTGACACCGTGCTGGCCCACCTGCTCGACGGCCGCCTCATCACCCCCGACCCGTGGGATGCGTTGGGCAGCAACTTCTCCGCCACCACCATCGAACCCACCCTCTACCGGACCGCCAACGACCGCGCGATCGCCAACGGGCTGCTCGCCGCGCTGTCCGCCGATGCCTACATTCCGGCGCCGGGCGGCGTCCTCACTCGGGATCACGCCATGTCCGCGCTCGCGCGGGATGCCCTCGGCATCGTCAAAGACGTCGGCGTCGAGATCGACACCCTGGCCGTGCTGGAGTGGAGCCGATCCTCGGATGTCGCTCAACGGCTCGAATCGCTTCGATCCGTTGGTGGGCCGGAGCTGTTTGGCGCGTTCCAGGGATGGCTGGCCGCGCGCAGCGGTCGTCTGCACGCACCGGTCGCCGCGCTGCTGGGCAATGGCCGGATCGCGGACCTGGTGCCGCTGGGCATCGTCGCGGGAGTGCTCGATGACACCGAGAGCAAGGCCGCCGGCAAGTTCCTGCTGCGCAGCAATGTGCCCAACCTTGCCGATGACGAACTGCGGTTCTGGTATCAGGACACCTACGGGTTGGTCATCAATTCATTGAAGCCCGAACAACAGCAGGCCGTCCTGGCAGCCGCGGCCGCGGTGGTCACCGAGCTGGGCATCGGCGATACCGCCGCGTCCTCCGATCTGCTCCCCCACGGCCTGGACGCACGGCTGGTGCAGCTCTCACACGCCATTACGGCGGCACTGCCCAGTCCCCTGCCGGCAGACCTCGACGCCCCGTTGTTGTCCGCTGCGGCACTGCGAGACATCGAAAGCTGCTGGGAACACGTACAACACCACTTCCTGTCGGCCGCAGATCGCAGTTGCCATGCGTTCGGCGGGGCGGTTCGTCTCGCCCGACACCTGGCGACCGACACCACCCGACAGAAGGGCCTCGCGTCGCTGACCGACGGGTACGTGCGTACCGACTCCTGGGTGGACTCCGCTCTGGTGGTTACCCGTCGCGGCGCCGATAATCCCATTCCGGCGGCGGCGCTGCGAGCCATCATCGACACCACGCTGGCCCGGCGCGCCCGCCACGATCGCGCATTCGCCACCGCACTCGCCGATGCTCCTGATCCGCCGGTGCAGACCATCGAAAATGTCCTGCGCGACCAGGTGATCCCGCTCGCGAAGAAGACCCCGACCCTGCTGCTCGTCGTCGACGCGCTCTCGGTCGCTGCCGCAAACGATCTCGTACGATCAGCCCAACAGGACGGGTGGACCGAGATCGCCGCGAACAACGATGCGCGCCGTGCCGGTGCCCTGGCCGTGCTGCCGACACTCACGCAACGCAGCCGCTGCTCGCTGCTGTGCGGTGAACTGCGATCGGGCGACAGCTCGGTGGAGCGTTCCGGCTTCCTTTCGCTGCTGCGGGAGTCGCAGCTGGAAGCTACCGGCGGCGTGCCAGACCCGATCTTCCACAAGAAGGCACTCGACGCGGTGACCAGCGGGGCCCAGCTGGCCACCGAAGTCCGCAATGCGATCGCCGATATCGACCGTCAACGCCTGATCGCGGTGGTGCTGAACTACGTCGACGACACGCTGCACCACACCGACCCCGGCGGCACCGACTGGACGCTGCAGACCATCACCTACCTCGCGCCATTACTCACGGCCGCGAAGAACGCTGGCCGCGCCGTGCTCATCACCTCCGATCACGGCCACATCATCGAATACGGCACCAGCGTCAAAGCGGACCGCGCCAACACGTACGGCCAACGCGCACACGGTGACCTGGCTCAAGCGGACCCCCACCGCGAAGTTGTGGTCAAGGGGCCGCGTGTGCTCACCGAATCCCAGCAGGTCGTCCTCGCGGTCGACGAAACCATCCGGTACGGCGCCCGCAACGCCGGCTACCACGGCGGTGCCACCCCCGCCGAAGCCATCGTCCCGGTCATCGCTCTGGTCGCCGGCGAGCTACCCGACGGTGCGTCGCGGGTGGTCGGGGCCGAGCCACCCTGGTGGTACGCCGGATCGACCACTGCACCAGAGAACCCACCGCAACCGCCGACCCCGAAGAAGGGCCGCAAGGCCGCCCAAGACGGGCCCGGACTGTTCGACGACGTGCCAGGTGTCGCCTCGAGTTCCCTGCCCGCCGCTGTCGTTCGCAGCAAGGTCTTCACCGAACAACTCTCCGTTGCCGGCCGAATCGTGTTGCAGAAGGCCCAGATCCAGGCTCTTCTGCAGGCACTGCTCGGTGCCTCGGCCCGCGAGATCACCCTCGCCCAGGCCGCCGCGGCACTCGGTGTCGCGACGGTCAGCGTCAATGGCGCCCTGATGCAGGCGAAACGACTCCTGGATGTAGAGGGCTACGAGGTGCTGCGCGTCGGCGGCGGTGTGGTGCGCCTGGACGTCGAGGCACTCAAAGAGCAGTTCGGGGTCACCGAATGACATCGCCGGTCTCGGCGCGGCGCCGCCGCGAGGTCCTCGATGCCCTGCGCCGGGGCACGGTGCCGTCCAACGGGCTCGATCAGCTCGCCGTCGGGCTAGGGCGTTTCGAGATCGAGCTGGATGCAGAGCTCGATGTGGTGGCCGCTGGTGGTGCGGTATTCAAGGCTGTGCGCGGCGAATACGGTTCCGGCAAGACGTTCTTCGCGCGCTGGCTGGGTGATCGTGCCATGAAGAAGGGCTTCGCGGTCGCCGAAGTCCAGATCAATGAAATCGACACACCGCTGCACAAACTGGAGACTGTGTATCGGCGGAGCATCGAATCCCTGCGCACAGCCTCCATCCAGCCCAGCGCGTTGCGGCCGATCCTGGACGCGTGGTTGTTCACCGTCGAGGACGACGCTCAGCAGCAGGGCGTCGAGGTTGACGTCATCCTGGAGCGCCGCCTCACCGACGTCGCTGCGCATGCGCCGGTGTTCCCCATGGCGATCCGGGCCTATCGACGGATGGTGGCCGAGGGTGATAATGACGGCGCCGATGGTCTGGTGGCCTGGCTGGGTGGACAGCCGCACGTCGCCGCGTCGGTGAAGCGGCGGGCGGGCATCAAGGGGGACCTCGATCATTACTTGGCTCTCGGTTTTTTGCGTGGGCTGCTCGCCGTGCTTGCCGACGCCGGACATCCCGGCCTGCTGCTGGTGCTCGATGAGGTGGAAACGCTGCAGCGGGTGCGCAGTGACGCCCGCGCCAAGGCATTGAACGCGCTGCGGCAGTTGGTTGACGAAGTCCACGACGGGCACTTCCCTGGACTTTATCTGTTGATCACCGGCACACCGGCATTCTTTGAGGGGCGCCAAGGCATTCCGCTGCTGCCACCGTTGGCCGACCGGTTGCACACCGAGTTCGCCAAGGACCCACGGTTCGACAACCCCCGCGCACCGCAACTGCGCCTCAACGGGTTTGACCAGGACCGGCTGATCGAACTCGGCACACGGGTGCGCGATCTCTACGTCGGCGGTGTTCCCGATCCCGAGCGGGTGAGCAGGGTCGCCGACGATACCTTCGTGAGCCGGTTCGCCGCGGCCGTGGCCGGTGAGCTGGGCGGCAAGGTCGGCATCGCGCCGCGGCTGTTCCTGCGCAAGTTGGTCGACGTGCTGGACAAGATTGAACAGTTCGCCGACTTCGACCCGTACAAGGACTACGAGGTGCGCATTGCGGCGGCCGAGCTGTCCGATTCCGAGCGCGCTGCATTGACCGCGGATGACGTTCCGCTGGATCTTTGATGGACGCGTTCGATCGACTACACCCCGGCGTGCAATACCATCTGGCGAACACGCTGCGGTGGAACGGGTTACGTCCAACCCAAGCCGACGCAGTTGAACCCATACTGACCGGTCAGGACACCCTGGTGCTGGCGCCGACCGCCGGCGGCAAGACAGAGGCCGCCGTCTTTCCGCTGCTATCGCGGATGGCCGCGGAGGACTGGCAAGGCGTATCGGTGTTGTACGTGTGCCCGCTGCGCGCGCTGTTGAACAACCTCCAGCCACGTATCGATGGCTACGCCAGTTGGCTCGGGCGGACCGCTGCGGTCTGGCACGGCGATGTCGGACAGCCGCAGCGCCAACGCATTCTGGTCGAACGCCCCGACTTTCTCTTGACCACACCGGAGTCCCTCGAAGCGATGCTGGTGTCGACGAAGGTCGATCCGCGGGTGATGTTCGCCGGGCTCCGCGCGGTAGTGGTCGACGAAATCCATGCCTTCGCCGGTGATGACCGAGGGTGGCACCTCCTCGCGGTGTTGGAGCGCTTGGCACGCGTCGCCGACCGTGACCTGCAGCGGATTGGGCTGTCTGCGACAGTGGGCAACCCCGATGAGCTGCTCGGTTGGCTGCAGGGCAGCTTTCACCGTCGCGAGTCGGTTGTCGTAGCACCCGCAACGCCGCCCGCATCGGCGGCACCGGACATCACCGTAGATTTCGTCGGATCTTTGTTCAACGCCGCGAAGGTGATCTCGTCACTGCATGCCGGTGAGAAACGGCTCGTATTCGTGGACAGTCGCCAGCAGGCCGAGGAGATCGGGGCGATGCTGCGCGACAACGGCATCGAAACCTACATCTCGCACTCGTCGCTTTCCGCTGCGGAACGAAGGCGCTCCGAGGCCGCCTTCGCCGACGCGCGAGACACGGTGATCGTCGCGACCTCGACCCTGGAACTTGGGATCGATGTCGGCGATCTGGACCGCGTCATTCAGATCGGATCGACACGAACCGTCGCGTCATTCCTGCAGCGGCTGGGTCGGACCGGCCGGCGCGCCGGAACCTCCCGGAACTGTCTGTTTCTGTGTGTCGATGACGAATCTCTGTTGCTGGCGGCAGGCATGCTCAAGCGGTGGTCGGACGGCTGGGTCGAGCCGGTTCAGCCGCCCGCGCACCCGCGGCATATCGCCGCCCAGCAGTTGATGGCGCTGTGTCTGCAGGAGCAGCGGATAACCGCCGAGGCGGTGTCGTCCTGGGGTGATCTTGCCGTGTTCGACGACAGCGCTGGCGAGATCTTCGACTTCCTTGTGACAGAGGGCTATTTCGAGGCGGACGGACCGTTCTTCCACATCGGGCAAGAGGCCGAACGGCGATTCGGTCGACGATACTTCTCCGACCTCACCGCGGTGTTCACCGCACCACCCGAGTTTCTGGTTCTGGCTGGCCGCGTGGAGGTCGGCACGATTGGGACAGACCTTCTGACCGGCCAGGTCGAGGGACCTCGAGTTCTCCTGCTCGGCGGTCGATCTTGGAAAGTCACCCACGTCGACTGGGAGCGGCGACGCTGCTTCGTTGAAGCCGCTGACGGTGGTGGTAAAGCAAAATGGTCAGGTTCCGGCGGCGGGTTGTCCTACGACATCACGCGCGGGATGCGTGAGGTGATTCTCGGTGCGCTACCCGCCGGGGTGACCTTTACGGGGCGCGCCTCGGGCATGATCGACCAACTGCGGCAGAGCTACGGTGACAACGTTTCCGACGAGAAGCTGATCGTTCGGCTGCCGTCCGACTCAACCGGCAGGTGGTGGACGTGGGCCGGCACCGCCGCGAACCGGACGTTGCAGGCTTCGCTGCCGACGGTGGTCGACCCTCGGCAGCGGATTGATGAGAAATCGGTGCGGCTGCTCCCCGGTGTGACGGTCGAGGAGTTCAGCGCAGCGATCAGCCAGGTTCAATGGCAACAGCCAGCTGTTGATGCGACTGCACTACGAGGCCTGAAGTTCTCAGCTGCACTGCCGACAGATCTCGCCACACAAACACTGAGTGCCCGACTTGGCGACCGCTCAAGCGCCGAAGGCGTAGCTTCCGAACACCGATCTATTCATCGAAACCACTAAGTGGGGAGTAACAGTGATCAAGTCCGTTGCCAACGACCCAGTGCACAAGCTACTCAGCAACCAAGACACCGTTGTCTACGAAATCCCTAAATATCAAAGGGAATACGCCTGGACACGACAGCAATGGGACGAGCTTTTCAATGACCTACTCGAAGAAGACGACGCGGCCTCCGGGCACTTCCTCGGAACCATCATCTGCATCAATAGGACGTCGAACGCAACTAAGGAGAACGTTCTCGAGCTCGTCGATGGCCAACAACGGCTAACAACGCTATCAATCCTAATGGCTGCCATCTACGCATTTCTCACCAGGCACATCGACCAACTGGACGAAGACCAACGTATCGACACCAGCAATCTGCGCCGCCAGCTCATTTTGAAGGATCCGGTCCGCCCGCGAGTGCGGCCACAGGTGCAGAACAACAACAACGCCGACTACTTGAATGTCCTTAAAACAGCGGGCATCGACATCAAAGCACCCATAGTCAAGTTTCTAGGCAACCGGCGCATCATGAAGGCGTACAGCCATTTCAGTGGTCTGATCGAACAGCATGCTGGCCCGAAGGCGTCGGTGACCCCTGTGCTCGATCTACTCGAACGGGTCAAGCGCGCGATTCTGGTAAAGCTCGAAGTTGAAAGCACCTCGGATGCATTTACATTGTTCGAGTCTTTGAATAATCGCGGCATACCGTTGACCCCAATAGACATCATCAAAAACTCGCTGCTCGCGGCGGCCGACAAGAAGCGACCGAAAGGCCTGTCAGCAGACCACGTGTTCGACCAGTGGAACGAACTTCTGCGTGATCTCGGTGACGACTACAAGATTCAAGAACGGTTCTTTCGGCACTACTACAACGCCTTTAAAGATGAACTGCCGGCGATCCCGAAGGTCCAGCTCGCGACGCGGTCGAATCTCATCAGGATTTACGATCGGATCATCGATGTGGACTTGGAGCGCCGGCTCGACGATATTCTGCTGTGCGGTGGGCTATATCGCCGCATCGTCGGAAACTTAGACGCTGACGAGGCAACAGACTCGTTCGACGAAGCGCTGGCGAATCTCGCGCGCGTACAAGGTTCACCTTCGGAGGCGCTGCTGTTGTATCTCATGGCGTACCGCGATAGCCGTGAGCTCAGCGACGAAATGCTGACAGAGATCACCGAGATTCTGACAAGCTTCTTTGTGCGCAGGAACCTCACCGGTAGCCCCGCAAGTAACCTGCTGCAGCGACTCTTCATGTCGATCATCACGGACGTGTCCGGAATGACCGGCCAGCGAATCGTCGACACAGTACGGAAACGCCTCCGGAAGGTCGTCTCAAGCGATTCGGAGTTCTACGCCAAACTCACCGGGCCCTTGTACAACGAGAATGCGGACGTAACCAGGTACCTATTGATCGCGTTGGCCTGTGACGCCATGACCAAGGAGACATTCACCGACCTTTGGGAACGTGAGGGCAGGAACTACAGGTGGACAATCGAACATATCTTGCCGCAGGGCCCAGGTCTGCCGAAGGACTGGCTGACCATGCTTGGCGGCGCCGAGACCGCAGCAGCGGTGCAGCAGCAGCACGTTCACCGGCTCGGCAACCTGACCATTACCGGCTACAACAGCACGCTCGGCAACCGTTCGTTCTCGTACAAGAAGAACCGGAAGGACATCAAGGGGAAGTACGTCGGATTCAAGAACGGCTTCGACCTCAATACCGATGTCGTCGCGGCTAGCCAGTGGACCGAGGCCGAGATCGAGATCCGGACAGACAAACTCGCGAAGCGAGCGCTCGAACTATTCCCGCTGTAGATCGAGCAGGCCGGCGGATCCGCCCGGTATCGACCGTGCATGGACACCGAAGCTCCACTAACCCTAGCTATAACTGCCAGGCGATCTTCCACGCCGCCAGCTGCTGGGCTTGTGTGAACGCATAGCTTCACTGGCCGCGTCGTCGGAGGCCTTCTCTATCTCGGTTTTGGGGCGTCTGCGCTCAGGAGTGTTCAGTTCATGGATCCGCTTTCGTACCTTCTCCGGATCGAGGGGCGGCTTCCTCGCCTCCCACTCGGCGATCTGCTCTTCTTTGCTGATGAACGGGATTCCTGACCGCCTCGGACGAATCGGCCGTTTCCGGGCCTTTTTACCCGGTTGTGGTCGCGCAGGATTGGACGACTGAGTACGGATCACCACGTCTTCGGGGCCCTCCGCGCTCGCCAGCAGATCGGGCTTCCGCTGCGAGAGGGGACGATAGGAATCACGAAGCCAACGTTCCACTTGGCGGGTGAGTGTGGACGACCCAGACCGAGCCTTCACGCCGTGCTCTCTCAGGCGAACCAGAACATCCTTGACGGGCACGCCTAATTGCTGCGCGATCTCCCGGATCTGGGTGCCGTTGTCGTTCATCGACGAAACTCCTCCGTTCGATCAGATGGAAGCTCGAAAACCCAATCCGGCGTCCCACTTGTTGCTGCTTCCCAAACGAACACTGTGTCCGCGGGGCCTTTGGCGCCAGCACCGAACTCGCTACCGGATGCAATCACACTGGGAAGCAAGGCCGGATTTCAGACTGCAAGCAGCGGCTACTTACGTTAGCCGTCAGCTCGCCTATCGAACTCGTCCACTGTTACTTCATCGCCACCGATGGTGGTCAGGTACTGATGCGAGGGCCTACAACACCGATCTTTCCAGCAACGCTGCCTTATCTCATACAACTCCACGGGTATACGACTATTGCTCCGACCGTTGGCTATCAACCAGGCCCACTGATTGAGCGCCATTCGGGGCAGCTGCCGTTCGGTCCGGTCGTCGCCTTCTGGCCTGCACGAGACCAGACGAGGTGAAGCGGGAGCGATCCAACAACCCGCGGAATCTGCAGTGCAAAGTGCCTCAATTGACCGCTGGTCGCGATCAAGAACGATCGACGTCGAGCGAGTGAGCCCTGAGTCTGAACCGATGCTGTCTACGGGAGCTTCACCTTTAATGCCAACACCAGACAAACTGGTTCGCGACGGCGACTTGCTGGCCCAATTCCCAACGGTTCTTTTAGAAGCATTGCGTACCGACATCTTGCCATCGACTTCGTTGCGTGGGATCTCCCGCCCGTCCGGGGCAGTCAAGTACAGATGGTCAGGCTTACAACATGCCGGCTTACCGCACCGCCTCCGAACGTGAAAAAGTTTCCCCGACAAAGGTTTCTTTGTGTGTCCGTGAACAATCATGTACGTCCAACGGTGCGGCGCTATCGCCGGCAGGTGCCGTTCGGCACGCGTGTCAGCTTCTGCACGGCAAGCAACGGGGCCCGAGGTGGGCGCGATCCAGCACCCATCGTTATCTCGCGTGCACAACGAGGCGATGAAGCCGATATCGTCCTCGAGGACCAGTCGCGAAGACGTCCGTTCGTCGGCGAGTGTCGCCGTATCTGACATCGGAATCGAAGACGTGACAATCGCTTCCACGTCGGCTCGTGCCAATTCCGCCCCGCCTGGAGAACTGGGGTACAGATGCGCTGGGTTACAACACGTCTTCGTATCGCAGCGGCGCCGAACCTGTACAAGATGCGTAGGCACCGGAGGGTTCGAGTATCCATTGTCGACACACCATGCCCATCGGTGGAGTGCAAGTTTAGGAAGGTCGAGTGCATTCCTCTCATCGCCACGTGCGCGACATCGAACTGCAGTAGTCGAAGGCGCTAGCCAGCAGCCTGTTTCGGTCCGCTGGCATAATCTTGCAATTTCGATTAGGTCGTCACTCACCTCACGTACCCAGACGCTGCCATCAAAGGTCGGAGGAATGTATTCGGCCTGGTCCGGCACACGCGAAATGGCGGAGTTCTGCACTGTCGCGCCTGCGATCTCACTGTGCTCGAAGTCGACTGATTTCAGCGAAAGCGAAGAAGCTGCAGCAGTTTCCTCTGCGATTTGCCGTTGAAAGGGTTTCGCCTGAGCCGGTTTCAAGCCATTTTCCTGCTTCCGCACCGGATCCGGCAGCCTCTGGACCAAAACGACCGAATCATCGACTGAGTCGGTGTGAACAGATTGAGCAGGTTCAATCTCACGGGAGACCCCGTTACTCGCAGACCAGTCCCGGGTTACGGGTTTTGTGCCTTCAAAGCTCGGATCAATCCAGTCCGCAGTCCGTATATCTAGCGCATCGAGCCTTTCCCACAGCGACTGCAATGTCCGCGGCATATCCGCATAGAAGACCGACTCCCGGATGCGGAAGAACTTCCATCCGCACCGTTCCAGGTCACGCTGGCGCGCCAGGTCGGCCTCGTACTTGTCGGGGCCGTGCCAGAAATCGCCGTCACACTCGATGGCTAGTCGATCCTTGGCTCCGTTGACCACCATGTCGATGCGGTAGCCCAGCGCCTCGACTTGGGGAGCCACCGTGTAGCCCCGGCCGATCAGGCGGTTGAACACCCGCTGCTCGAAGAGAGAATCAAAGGGTGGCACGGGCACGTCCTCCGGGACTGCCGTGGCGATCGTCCCGTCCTGCTGGTTGTGAACACGGTTAGCCACTCCGTAGCAGTAGTCGAGCAGCTGGAAGCGCATGTCTTCCTTGTTAGTCAACGCCTCACGGGGCATCGAGTGGTACACCCACATCTGGTCTTTCGCACGTGAGGCCGCCACGTTAAACCGCTGCACGTACTGCGCCTGGGTGAGCACCCCCATCCGCTTGTCCGGTTCGACCGACTTAACCATGGACAGGAACATGACGTCACGCTCGGAACCCTGGAAGTCCGATGCGTCACCGCATCGAAGTTCCCGTGCCGCCCACTCGTCGGGTGGTACCGCATCGAGCAGCTTGTGCTCGATCAGCTTGGCCTGTTCCTTGCCCAGCAGGGAGATCACGCCGAAAGTCATCCCGTCGTAGTGCGGCTCAGCAAGGCACTTTCGTATCTGTTCAACGATCGCTTCAGCTTCGACCGCGTTGGTTTTGTTCGGTGCTTCGTGCCCCTCTTCGAGGTACACAACCTTGATCGGCGCGAGCCGTTCCGCCCCGAACTGACGGACCGGGACCAAGTGGATCCCTTCTGGCTCATAGGCGATCCGGTTGGAGAAGCCGATAATCTCAGGCACGCAGCGACGATGTTCGGTCAAAGTGATGCGTCCGCCGAAGCGCATGTTGGCTGCGTCGAAGTAGCTGCATTTCGGGTCCAGCCACGACTCCCGATAAGGATCGTCGCTTAGATACATGCTGGCGAGGTCGCGCAGCTGCTGTTGATCGACGCCCACGGCTGACGGCGAAACCTGTTTGTCGTCACCGATTACCACGATCTTGGGCGCTAGGTACTGCAGAAAAGACGCTTCTAGCCCAGCCTGGGACGCTTCGTCGACGATGACGACGTCGTACAAGTTGGGCTCGACGCGCACCTGTTCCGCGATTCGGTACAGCGGCATGATCCACACCGGCACCGACGGGCGGCACCGATCCATCGCTTCGGCGATCGCGACACGCTGCTTCGCCGCGTACTTGCCTGTACCCTTCCCCAGGCGAGACACCAGCTGGGCGTACTGGGTGAGGTTGGCGCGTGCACTGCCGGTGATGCGGTCGGGCGCGACGGCGTGCCCCCAGGCCCGCTCGGCCGCCAACCGCTCGACTTCGCTTCGGATCTGGTCCTCGATGGCGTTCAGGCTCACCTTCAACGCATTCGCATCCTCGCTGTCCTGTGCCAGGATCCATCGGCCGGTCATTTCCCACTGCCAGGCTCGCTCGAAGCTCGCGAGTCGGCTGTCCCACTCCAGCGCTGCAGGGTCGGCCGCGATGGCACCCGCCAATCGAGGCGCCGACCTGTCCAGCTCATGCCGGATGCGGTCACGCTCGGCGACCGATTGAGCGATCCGATGTAGATGAATCAGCCGGTCGTGGGCGGCACCGTAGGCGTCAACGCTGCGGTCTCGGACTGCCGCGAGCAACTCCGCGGCGATGGCGGGCGGGCTGGGCAGTTGTGCCTGGCCACGAAGATAAACGTGCAGCGCCTCAACCGGGGTCGTCGCAGCCACCGCCTCGTCGGCCGCTGAAGCCGCTTCGACCAGTTCTGCATAGCGTTGGATATCGGCGAGGTTGTTCCAGTCCGGGACCGGAAGGTTGTTGCTCTGGAACCACTGTCGTTCGACATCGAGCTGGTCACCGAGAGCCAATACCTTATCGAGCTGCTCGACCTCCGTCAGGTGCCACTGCAGCTTCTCACCCAGAGTGTCTTCGTCCGGGATGGTGACGGTCGCGGGCCACGCCTGGTCCATCGCCACAATAGTGCGGCTTGCATCGACCCAGTCGATGAAGATGGAGAGTTGTTCCTTCGTCACGGCGGGCAGATCGTTGATCTTCACCGCGTCGAAGAACGGCTCAGCGGCCTTAATCGTTTTCGAAGTGAACGCGCCAATCTTGGGTGCTCCGTCGGGCCGGACCTTAATGGTGCCGCCGGAATCAATGTGAGCCAGCAGCGACTTCGCCACCTGCTGATGGACACCCAGGTCGCCTCCGCCGACTACGACCGAGGTGGTCGGCCCGATCCGCCGGGTGAGTTGGCCGGCCGAGTCGGCAAGCGATTTGATTTGGGTGGAGCGCGCCACCCAAGCCTGTTGACGGCCGCTGCGGACGTCGCGCAATGCGTCGTTCATCCATGCTTCGTCGCGCCGCTCAAGGTTGACGGCTTGCTCGGCTAGGTTCGCAACCCGTCCGCGTAGCTCATCGCGTAGCGCCGAAGTCAAGGACCGCACGAAGTCGAAGGATTCGTGCGCCAGCAGTGTGGCGAATTGGCCTTTACGCTCTGACGCCTGTTGCTCGGCGGCCACAAGAGCGGCGAAGTCCTGCGGTGCTGCCAGCGCCGATACGGCGGGCAGGACCTGAGTGGCTTCGGCCTCGTTCTGGGCTACGTCATCATCCCGCAGCAAAAGACGCCACAACTGGATTTCGTTCGTGGACACAGTCTTTCCAGAGCCGTCTTCGTCGACATTAAATTCGCGAATCCACTGGTAATCGCCCTCGTGCTGCAGGTGGTCGTAGGCAATCGCGGCGAGCGTTCCTTGAACCGGTCCGTCACTGCGTGTTTCGACCTCCTGTCGTCGCACAACGAGCAGGCGGTTGCGGACTGCGGCGCGCTGGCGACGAAGCTCTTCGATCTTGTCGAGAAGGCGCGTGATCGACCGCTGGGACTCACGGACATCGAAGTCGTCGGCGCGGCGGGAGATATTGTCCACCGCGGTGCGCAGGTCTGCCATGTCCGAGCGGGACTGTCCGATCACCGCCACAGCGAGTGACTGAATCTCGCGCGGCAGTTTCGCGCGGACCTCGCGCAGTGCTCGGTCGGTTTGCGCAGTGATCAGGATGCGCTTGCCCTGGGCGAGCTGGTGCGAGACCAAGGCTGCGGCAGTGTGTGTCTTGCCTGTGCCGGGCGGGCCTTGCACCACGGTCTGTGCACGACTGTCGACGCGCTCGATGATCTGGCGTTGTCGATCATTCACGGGCAGCGGCAGGAATTCTTCCTCGTCCACGGTGACGACGGCGCCGGGTGTGTTCCCTGCGGACATCAATTCCGGCTGTCGGTCGGGGTCGATCAGCGGCAGCACACCGGCAGGAACCTCGCCGGCCTTGCGGATTTGCGCGACGATCTGCTCGTAGATCTGGACGAGTCCGCGGTTCGTTCGGCGCCGCAGGATGAGGGCCGGCGCGAATGCACCGCGCGGGCTTGTGCCGCTGGGTGCCCGGACGGCATCTTCGTCGTACTCCGCGTCAGCATCGAGTCGATGGATCAGGCGGCGGCAGATCTCACCGACCGCGGGTTGGTCCAACAGATGCCCGTCGAACTCTGCTGCGGCTTCCTTGATCTCGTCGATCTTGGCCGGACTGGAGATGAGCGCGGCGTCGAGCATGTCCAGCTCGATAGTGACCGCGTCCGGGGCAGTGACCTGAGTGACGGTGAGGCGTCCCGAGTTCTCGTCGAAATCTATTGCGATCGGGGCGGTCGCGACGTGCCGGAGCACCTGCTCGTGGCCGTCGGGGCGCCACGTCAGGCAGCCGACGCCGAGAACTAGTTCGAACTCTTCGCTGTGGTCCGTCGACTTCAGATGGGTAGCGAATAGCTCTTTATACAGATCGCGAACAGTGGTGTCGCGACTTTCCCGTTCCGCCCACAGTCGCCATTCGGTCAGCCAGCTCTCGAAAGCGTCCGCGATATCGGGCCGCTCGGTGAGCTCGACCCTGCGTCGGGTCACATCGGGTTCGTCGTCGTCGTTGTCATCCGCCGCGGGGACTGGTTCCTCGGTGTAGATCGCATCGCGAATCGGCGGCTCTTGGGCGGGATCGTCAAGCTTGCCGTCGACCCACGCAGTTAGCACGTCGGGAACTGGCGGCGGATCGAGCTTGGCGACCCGGTCAACGGTCAGCAGCGGAGCATCGGGGTCGAGCTCGGCGATCCGATGAGCCGACCTGATTGCTTCGTGTTCTGGCAGGTCGCCAAACCACAGCGTCTGCTCGAACTTGTCCACCGTTCGGGCTGGCCGTTCCATCAGCCGCTGAGTACCGCTCAAGAAGGTAAAGAGGTTGATCGCGCGACGCACCAATCGCTCGTTCTCGGATTCGTGCTCTGCGGTCATACTCTCTCCTTGGTGCGTGTGCTGTTCCTGGGAACGGACGGGATGCAAACCGACAAACCCGTCAATAAGCCGTCATTATGGCGTATGCGTCCGACAAGTCAGCAAACGCGTCACCACTAGGACAGACGATCAGTGGTTGGATTAGTCGTTTTCGCAATCGAGGCGCCATGGTCCATGCTTCTACGCGGGAAAAGTCAATGTTGGCGCGACCGTTCCATCGATGTCGCTATTGGATCTCATGGCAACCTTCAAGATCAGAAAGCGCGGGACGCGCGGCTAGACAGCGAACATCTCACCCATAATTGAACCTAAGCCACAGCGGCCCGTGCCCCCAGATACACCTCTGCCGGCATCGGCCTCCGCAACCGCCAGGTGATGGCCATCGGCCGCTCCCCCTCGTGTGACACGTAGTCCGCCGGGCCCAGGAATACGTACGGCGCACCGTCGCCGTAGACCGACTTCTTGGTCTCGCGCACAAACAGCAGAATTTGCGAACCGGTGGTGCGATGGTTGACGTAGCGCTGCCCGGTCGGCGAGGCCGCTGACGTCGTGGACTGCGATTCCCAGTGGAATAGCTCTTGGCTCAGCGCGAAGTCCCGGTACATCGTCGTCGGTGAGTAGTCGGTGTCGGACTTCTTCAGCGTGATCAGGAAGGCGTCCGCGTTCACGGCCGGGCACCACGCGACGCCCTCACGCATTGTGGCGGGGCTCCGTCCCTCCGCGGTCCAACCGAGCGCCGCGAGAATCTCTTCACGGGAGTAGGTGGCGTGTAGCGACAGTGGCACATCGGCCAGGGTGGGCTCGAACGTGCCCACGTCGTAGGTGCTGCGGCGAGCGGCGTCGAACGCAATGTCGATGATCTGTCTCATCTCATCGACAATCTCCTCGCGGTGCAGAGCGTTGACTCCCTCGCCAGGACTGGTGAATCCGCCACCGCCCGGAAACAGCGAGTAGAACAGCATCTGAGCCAACCGCTGTTCAGCCACGGAGTCGCCCGGGCCAGCCCCCGCGAGCATCGCCCGGTAGGCATCGGCGCGGCGGCGGTCATCGACATGGGCGATCGCTTTGAGCCGCTTGACCAGTTCCGTTTCCCGCGGGCCGGCGTCGGCTGACAGCTTGCCGGCCGCCCGGCACAGCGTCGTCCACGAACGATCCGCGCGTAGGACATCGTCCAAGCCGCGCTGGTACTCGTCGAGATAGCCCGCAAGATCTTGGCCCTGATACCCACGGATCTCCGTAATCAGCGCCGCCTTCTTGGGAGCGACCTGCTGCTTGATGTTCGCGAGCACCAGCTCCTTGGCCACCGTGTCGAGAACGATCTGGCTGCCCGAGGGCAGAAAGGGAAAGCCCTCCTGCACTTGGCGTTCCAACTGCTTGCGGGTCAGTCCGGTCAGCGCTTGAAAGCGTTGGTCGAAGCGAAACTCGCGGTGCTGGTGGCCGACGAAATCAAGGGCGGTCAGGACTGACTTGCCGGGAGCAAGCCGAAGACCGCGGCCGAGCTGTTGCAGGAACACCGTGGCGCTCTCGGTAGGCCGCAGGAATAGGACGGTGTCGACCAGTGGAATGTCGAGTCCCTCGTTGAAGAGGTCGACAGTAAAGAGCATGTTGATGTCTCGGTCACGCAGCGCGGCAAGGGCGCCGCGGCGCTCGGATGTGTCGTCGAGGCCCACGATGGCACGCGCCGGGATACCGGCCTGCACAAACTTCTCAGCCATATACCGCGCGTGTTCCACGCTGACGCAGAATCCCAGCGCACGCATGTCACCTACGTCAGTGATCTTGTCGCGCAGTTGGTCAAGCACGATGCGGGTACGCGCGTCGTTGCCGGTGTAAAGGCTGTTCAATTGAGCGAGGTCGTAGCCGCCCCGCTTCCATTGCAACGCTTCAAGATCGGTGTTGTCGTGGATACCGAAGTAGTGGAAGGGACACAGCAGATTCTGCTCAAGCGCGTCCCACAGGCGCAGCTCGGCGGCGGTACGTCCACCGAAGAACGCACGCACATCGATGCCGTCGCTACGTTCCGGCGTGGCGGTCAACCCGAGCAGTTCGATCGGCTCGATATGCTCCAGCAGCCGTTGGTACGAGGCCGCTTGGGCGTGGTGGAATTCGTCGATGACCACCACTTCGAAGTGGTCGGGCTTGATGCCGGCGAGGCGGTCGGCCGACAGTGATTGGATACTGGCGAACACATGTTGCCACTTCTGCGGCTGCTGACCGTCGACCAGCATCTCGCCGAAGACCGCATCGGTGAGGACCTCCCGGTACATGCGGCGGGCCTGTTCGAGGATCTCCTTGCGGTGCGCGACAAAGAGCAGCCTCAGATTGGTGCCATGCACCTCCCGGGCCAGGCGGCGGTAGTCGAGTGCGGCGATGACGGTCTTGCCAGTGCCGGTGGCTGCCACGACGAGGTTGCGATGCCGGTCGTGCAGGACGCGCTCGGCATCGAGTTGCTCTAGCAGTTCGGCCTGATACGGCTTGGCGGTCACCTCCAATCCGGACAGGGTGATGGCAAGCGGATCACGCTCCCTCTTGCCGGATGCGACTTCCAGGGCCCGCCGAAGCCGGTCACCGTCCTGCGACGGCGAGTATGGTTCGAACTCGCGGTTCTCCCAGTAGGAGTCGAACGTCGCGCTGAACTTCTCCAGCAGGTGCGGGGTGGCGATCGCAGACAACCGCACGTTCCATTCAAGCCCGTCGACCAGCGCCGAGTGAGACAGATTGGACGAGCCCACGTATGCGGTGTGGAAACCAGTGTTCCGCCGCAGCAGCCACGCCTTCGCATGCAGCCTGGTCATATTGGTGTCGTAGTTGATCCGGACCTCGGCACCGAACTCGTCGACAAGCCGGTCAAGCGCCTTTGCATCGGTAGCACCTATGTAGGTGGTCGTGATGACGCGCAATGGGACGCCGCGGTCTCGTAAGTCGACGAGTTGGCTTTCCAGCAGGCGAAGCCCGTGCCACTTGACGAACGCACACAACAGGTCGACCCGGTCCGCACTGGACAGCTCTGCCCTCAGCTCGGCGGCCAGCGTTGGTTCGTTGCGTGCGTTAGTCATCAGTGCCGCATCCGACAGCGGAGTGGCCGGCCGCGGCGGCCGCACGGCGCCAAGCACATCGGCAGTGACCGCATCAAGTCGACGAATCTTGCTCGGGTCGTCCTGATAAATGCTCTCAGTCAGGACGTCCTCTGTTCCCAGAGCGTCGAGGATCTTCGCAGTCAGTTGGGCCCGCTCCTCGGCGCCGCGGGCCGACCGCAGCTGCCGCTCAATAAGCGGACTGAGGTGTCGCGCGAGAACCAGGGCCTGCTCGGCGTCGTCGACGGTGCTCAAATCGGCGACGAGGCCAGGAGTGTCCTCGAGTTCAGCCCTGAGTCGCGCAGTCAGAAGCGATTCGTACAGTCCGGCGTCCACGTGCGGAGGTTATCCCGAGGAGGCGACAAACCGGGCGCACCCAACTTGATCGAACCGCTATTTCTATGACGCTCGTGCACCTCCCGCCAGCGCAACGTTCAGGAAATCTCCTGCCGGCAGATGATTTTGTCGCTAGAACTAAGTATGGTTTGCCCAAACGTTTCGCCGTTGACGCGGACGTCAGTATTGGTGTTTGCCGCTTGGTGGGGGTTTTGAGGGTGCTGGCATTCCGCCGAAGGGTGCGATCTTCGTCGTTGCTGCACGTCAGTCAGCTGCGTGGCCTGTGACCACGTCGACTCGACCGATGCCTCCGGCAGCCGAGGCCGCCCATCAAGCGCTGTCTGAGTTCGGGCCACTGGCTGCGTCCGAGCTTCGCGAGAAACTCCGGCCGCGCGGCTTTGTCCAGCCGATCGAGCGCCTGCAGCAACTCGCCGACAGGTTTCCTCACCGCTTTCAGGTGAACAGCGACGGCCTTCTCACCGTCGCAACGACGACGGCCGCCTCCAGAGACGACGACCCCGACCGCGATCACGGGGACGACGTCGACTGGTACCGCCCGCACCCGGATCGCGTCCCGCTCGACCGGGTCGCGGTGCTCGACCTCGAAACCACTGGACTCAACCGAGCCACCGACTTCATCACGGAGATCGCAGTCGTCCGACTCGACGGCACACTCCTGCTGGACGTGGCAATCGAACTTCCCCCGGGAATCGATCGTCCAGCACCAGCGCGGTCAGACCCAGTACCCCTTGGCGAGGCGCTTCGCCGGTTCGAGACTGACATTGCGGACATCGGCCTCCTCGTCGGCCACAACATCGTGAACTTCGACCAGAAGTTCCTCACCACGGCAGCCAACCGTGAGGGCCTGCGCCCCCCGGAGCTGCCACCCACCGCCGACAGCCTTCACTTATCTCTTCTTCTTGACGTCGCCCTGCCCAACCGGGGCCTTGGCGATCTGACTCAGATGCTCGAAGTCGACCACGCCGCGCCCCATCAAGCGCTTGCCGACGCCACGGCGACCGCCGCCGTATGCAGGAAAATGATCGCCAAGGTCAGCGTGACAGAACCCAGTTGGGCACTCGCCATTGCCGCGCTTGAGACACATTCGCACCCGCTGGCCTTGATCATGCCGCCGCTAAGCTCCGTTCCCGAGCTCACAACATTGACTCGCGATGCCGACCCGCTGCTGACGCCGACGGGATCGTCGTCCCCCGATGCATGGTCTGCCACGCGAAACGCGTTTCCCGTCCTGCACCAACAGCGGGGCCTTCGATCGCGTCCAGCTCAGCAGGAAATGGCGCACGCCGTCGCGCAGGTCTTCGACAACGGCGGCCGGGTTGCCGTCGAGGCACCGACCGGAACCGGAAAATCGCTGGCCTACTTGCTGCCGGCGATCGGTCGCGCGTCGCGGCCCCGACAGCCCGTCTTGTTGGCAACCGCCACCAAGGCTCTGCAAAGCCAGTTGCGTGACGAAGCTGCGCGACTGCAGCAAGAGAATCTGCTCGCCGCTCCGTTCCGCCAGATTCAGGGCGTCGGCAACTATGTCTGCGCACGCGAGCTCGAAGATGCCCTGCCGGATGTCGACGCGTCCGGGCTGGCGCTGGCTGTCGCCGTCCGTGCTCTCGCCACCTCTCCCACTGGCACATGGGACGACGTGACCGACGACGTGGTGCGGCGCGCCGACACCCGGTACGCCCGCACCCGCGCACGTATCAGGACAAGTTCAGGCGGGTGCGATCGCACGTCATGCAAATGGGCGTCGTTGTGCCCTCTGATGCGTCAGATTCAGGGGCTCGATAGCTCGCCCGGCATCGTGTCGGTCAACCACGCACTCATCGCCAGTTGGATAAAACTCGCGCAGAGCGGCATTCCCGCTCCCGGAGACGTACTGGGGGAAGGCCGTGCCGACCTCGTCCTCGACGAAGCCCACGCGCTTGAGGACTCACTGACAGCCGCCTGGACCGAAGGGATCGACGCGCTCGAACTTGAGATCCTCGTCAATAGTCTGTCGCGGCGATCGCGGTTGGTCCGCGACATTCAAAAGCGCGCATCTGGGCGCACCGACGTAGTGGACGCCTTGCAAGCAATCGCCGCCACGCTGCCGCAGATCCGCCCAGCTGGCACCGAACTTGCCGAAGCTATCGCGACTTATCTGCATGAGTATGCAGGTCGGGCGGACGCCGTCGTCCTGCGTTCCGGCGTCGTTGACGGTCGCCCGGAGTTCAGAATCCTCCGCCAAGCGGCCCGCCAGGTCCGTTTCCAGCTGATCCAATTGGCGAAAGCCGTTTCCTCGCTGCGCAGTTCACTCGGTGACGTCGGGGGGACCGGATCCGCCCGCCAACGTCTCCGCGGCTATGCCGAACGCCTCGACAATGCCATCAACCTTCTCGAAACGCTCGGACCACTACCAGACAGCCACCTGTGGGTATACCGACTGGCCGCCGAAGAAGACGATCCCGCCGCGTGGACATACGAGCGGCTCCCGATCCATATTTTCCCGGAGTTCAAGCAGTGGGTCGTCGATCGAACACATTCGACGGTGCTCTGCTCGGCAACGTTGACGGTTGAGCACCGCTTCGACTACATCGCCTCTCGACTTGGCGTAAGTATCGATCCCGAACCAGGCGACGATGATTTCCGAGCACTCCGCTTGGCATCGCCGTTCGACTATCAGAGCCAATCGGTTGTCGTACTCACCAACCACCTTCCGGTCCCGATCCCGGTCAACGAGCGGGAATTCTGTGAGGAAATGGCGGCAGACCAGGCCGGATTTCTGTCGCTGGCGGGGGGCCGGACGCTCACCCTCTTCGCTGCCCGAAAACGCATGGACGCAGTGGCAGATGGAGTACGCACGAAAACGACTGAACTCGCGCAACGCGGAGTTGAACTCCTCGTACAAGGCGAGCTGGGCCGATCACAGATCGCTCATCGCTTTCGGCACGAACCGGGAACCGTTCTGTACGGCCTCAAGTCGTACTGGGAAGGGTTCGATGCACCCGGAGAGACGCTGTCCTACCTGTTCATCGAGAAGCCGCCCTACCCGCACCCCGACGATCCCTTGGTGTCCGCCCGGCAGAGGGCCATCGCTGAACGTGGCGGAGATCCATTCCTTGACTACGTGCTCCCGATGACTGCCATGCAGTTCACGCAAGGCTTCGGGCGCCTCATTCGGTCCGAGACGGACAAGGGCGCAGCCTTGATTTGTGATCGCCGACTGCACGCGCCGACTCAAGCACAACGGGTCATGCTGGGATCGCTTCCAGGGCCAGCGATACACGAATCCCAGGACCGTGACGACGCCTGGACTCGCGCCATCGAGTTTGTCACTGGTGAGCCCCCTGACCTATCTACCGCGATCTCATTCGGACGCGACGACGTCACGCAACTACTCGAGTCGCTTCGCCTCATCGAAGGGGAGGATCCGACCGCGAAACTCATCGAAGCGGCCGAGAAGCTGTTCGGCATTGCCGAACTACATCCGAAGCAACTCGAAGTGATGCGGGCGATCATCGACGGCAAAGATGTTGTTGCCATTCTTCCCACGGGATTCGGGAAGTCCGTGTGCTTCCAGCTGCCGGCACTCCTTGCACCCCAGGCCCGCGCGACGGTGGTGGTATCTCCGCTGGTCGCACTCATTAAGGACCAGGTCAACGATCTCCGCGGCCGCCGAGGCATCCGTCCGGTTCAAGGGATCACTGGAACGACCTCGCGGATTGTGCAAACGGAGATCCTGCGCGACACCGCCAAAGGTGACGTGCGCCTGCTCTATGTATCGCCTGAGCGCTTAGCACGCGATCCAGTGCTGCGCGGAGCGCTCGGACGCCAACAGCTGAACCGTGTCATAGTCGATGAAGCGCACTGTATTTCAGTGTGGGGGCACGACTTCCGCCCGGAGTTTCGGCAAGTGCCGGCATCGGTGGCGTCATTCGACACACGCCCGCCGCGCGCCGGCCTGACCGCGACAGCAACCCCTGACGTCGAGGTCGACATCACGGGGGCTTTGGACATGATCGAACCCGTGAGTGTTCGCGAGCCCAGTGACCGTCCTAACCTGAAGTTCCGCGTCGTGCATTGTGCCGATGAACGTGACCGGGCGAGGGAGTTGCTCCGGTTCGTCACGTGGTGCGCCGGTGTCCCGGGAATCGTCTACGTCTCTAAACGCGCTCTTGCAGAGGAGATTGCGGCGTTGCTGCGACGAGCCGGCTACTCGGCCCGGCCGTATCACGCGGGCATGGTGCCCGAGCAGCGAGATGCTGTGCAAGAGGACTTTGATTCCGACACGACGCAGATCATCGTGGCGACTAAGGCTTTTGGTATGGGTATCAACAAGCCGAACATCGGATGGGTGCTGCACTACGACCTCACCGATTCACTTGACGGTTATGCGCAGGAGGCCGGACGTGCAGCACGGTCCCGTGACCTGACGGGCAATTGTGTCCTTCTCTACACCAACTCCGATCTTGCTCGGCGGCGGCGGCTCATCGAAGCGAGCAGTACCAAAGCGGACGCTGCGATCACGCAGCGGCTGCTAGGTCTCCTGTGGACATGTACCGAGCGGCGCGACAGCCATGTGTTTGATATCGATGAAGTCGCCGATCAGCTTGGCATCGACGACGACGAAGTCAATGTGCACTTGGCCCAACTTGAGCGTGTTGGAGCACTGGAGCAAGAATTGGATTGCTCAGCGCGCGGCACGGTTGATGTCGGTTTTCGCGAACCCGAAGATGAGCGTGAGCGCACGCTGTTTCGGGAGCTCTTCTACCGTGCCCATCGGGCGCGGCCGAATGTCCGGATTCAAATCGACTTTCAACAGCTGAAGGACGCGCACGGCTACGACCCTGACGACCTCGAACGACAACTCATCGATTGGTCCCTCGACCGATTGGTGACCTTTTCGAGTTCACGCCGACTTCGCCGAGTGCGTCTGCTCAAGCGCGTCGCCCCGGAAGATGTGCTAGCGCGTGAGTCTGCCCGATGGAAGTGGTGGCAGAAGCGTCGTCTTCAAGCGATGATCGACTACGCCACAAATGAATCGGACTGCCGTCGGATGATTGTTGGCCGGCACTTCGGCGACGAGATCGCCGACTGTGGAAGCCGCGCTATCGTCACATGCGACATCTGCGAAGGCACGCCGGCCCCGTGGGCGTCGACTCCGGACCACCTGGTTCCCGATCCCGAACTCCTGGTCAATGCTGAACTCACTGCCCTACAGGCGATCGCGTGGTCGTCGTCGTACCGCCGGGGCGCCTACGGCGAGGCCAGCCTGAAGGCTGCGGTCCTTGGCAGAGATTCCCTTGGTGAGGGCCGGCCACTGGGCGCCGGAGTTCTGAGTTGCCCGCAGTTCGGCGCGCTGCGGCACGTCCGCAATGGCGAACGCCGTTGGGACGAAACGGTGCACAACCTGCTTGACAAAGGCCTCATTGAGCGACGTGCCGTCGAACGAGAAGCGACGCGCACGCCATACCAAAGTTTGGCGCTCACCGCCCTTGGGGCACAAACACTCGGCGTACCGGGAGCACAATGATCGAGAAGCGCATCACCCAGCCGCTACTGGAGTCAGGCCAGCTGACTCTCACCGAACGAGAGTGCAGTGCGCTCACCCTGCCGGAACACAGCAGCAGCATCAATCTCGAGCTCGAGGGCGAGCCGTTCCACGCCCAGTGGAGTGGCCGCAGCCGTCAACTCACCGGCGACGTCCTCACCGAGCGCCTGCAGGACTACGGCCAAGACGGAGGACTGCTTCGCCTTCGACTGGTCGACCAGACATACCGGCTTCAGTTGCTGCCTCCTGGGACGGCCAGCCAGCTGACCGTCGCCCCTCCGCCCACGCCTGTTACCACCCGCGCGAAAGCAACCAAGACTAAGCGTCGCGCAACGGTCGACCGGCAGTTTCATGCCGACACCGAGTACGACTGGGGCACCAGTGGCGCTAAGACCATCGGGTTTCTTGCAGCGGCCAAAGAGCTTCTGGCCGATCAGCTCAAGGCTGCCGGCTTTGACCCCTTGGAACTCGTTGAACTTCGCCTTCAAGGCGAAGAGCTCGCGACCTTGGATGATTTCGAGGAGCTCCTCGCTGTCGACGTCGCCAATGTAGACCGGATGCCGCATCAGGAATCGGTTGCGCGCCATGCGCTATCTCGGCTTCGAGGACGAGCGGTTCTAGCCGATGAGGTCGGTCTCGGTAAGACCATCGAGGCAGGCCTTGCGGTCAAGGAGCTGGCGCTGCGTGGCTTGGCGAAACGTGTTCTGATCCTGTGCCCGGCTCCGCTACGTGAGCAGTGGCGTGAGGAGATGAACCAAAAGTTCGATCTCAACTTCGATATCGCCTACCGAGGGCCGGAGATCAAACAACAGGACAAGCTGATTCTCAGTCTGACGCTCGGCAGATCGAACGCCGACCAACTGACTAAGAAGCCGTGGGATGTCGTCATCATCGATGAGGCGCACCGAGCCGCCGGTCAAGGTGCCAGGAAAACGCGAGACCTCATCACCTCGTTGACGACCGCGTGCCGCTATGCATTCTTTCTCACCGCAACACCGGTACAGAATGACCTGCTCGAGCTGTACCGGCTGGTCGAACTGCTGCGCCCGGGAACATTCGAATCCGTCAACGCTTTCAAACGCCAATTTATGCGGTCATACGATCCGCGGACGCCGAACGACCCTGCCGCTCTGCGCAGGCTGATCAGTAGCGTGATGGTTCGTACTACCCGCGCCCAGGCCGGTGTCGACCGGGTGACCCGCCGTGCGGTAGATGTGCCGGTCGACCTTGGCCCTCGCGAACACGAGCTGTATGCCCTCTGCACAAACCTGCTCCGGAACGTCATGCGGGACTCCGGGGACACCATGCGCCGCCGCAGCCTCGCGCTCCGGCTGACGGCGAGTCCCTTCTCGATGGGAACGACGGCGCTGCGGATGGCCGATCGCCACCCCGATCCCAGGGTCCGGGAGGTGCTTAGTCGAATCGGACACATGGCGATGGACATCAAGGTTTCGGCCCGCGAGAACAAGGCGATTGAAATCACCCGCAAGTGGCTTCGCGACCACGGCCGGGTCCTGATCTTCACGCAACACACGGATACCGTCACCGGACTATTACGGCGGATGGCAACCGAAGGCATCGTCGCGCGAAGCTTCCACGGCTCAATGTCCGCGAGTGAACGCGCAGCCACGATCGCAGCATTCAGATCAGGCGACGCGCCCGTGATGATCTCGACCGACGCAGGAGCCGAAGGCCAGAACCTCCAGTTCTGCAACTGCGTACTGAACTACGACTTGCCCTGGAATCCGATGCGGATCGAGCAACGGATCGGCCGCGTCGATCGATTGACCCAGCCCAAAGATGAAGTTCACATCGCAAACCTGTACGCACGCGGCACGATCGATGAAAGCGTCTACAAACTGCTGGCGGAGAAGCTTCGCATGTTCGAGCTGCTTTTTGGCCAGGTTACAACGATCCTGGGTGAACTTGACGAAGCCAAGTCCGCGACCTTCGAAACACGCGTCCTTGAAGCACTTTTCGCAGATAACGACACAAAAATGGAAGGTCTTCTCGGCAAGCTTGGCACCGAACTTGTGCACGCCCGAGAGAAGGCGTCTGAGCTCATCGCCGCCGACAGCGGCCTCAGTAACTGGATGGCAGAGGCCTTCGAGCACCGCAAGGGTCTGACCAAAGCCGGCAGTAACGAACTCGCTCCCGAGGCGATTGAGCGAGCCCGTATGCGACAGCGCCGTGTTCAGAACTGGGTTCGCAGTGTGCTTAAGGCGCTTGATGTGCAACTGCTTCACGACACAGGCGAGGGCGATGGCGCGTTTCTTACAGCGCAGTTCGACGAGGAGTTTGACGCAGAGCTTGGCGGTCGCACGCTGATGCACCTCGCCTTCGACCGACTGGGCTTGGAACACCATCCCGATGCCGAACTATGCGCCGTTGGGTCGCCAGTTTTCGACGAGCTGCTCGGACTACTTCGGGTGCGCGGAGACATGCACGCTACGGTGCCGATCATCCCCGACGATATTGGCGGTAGCCCACTCAAGCACGCACCCAATGTGACGCTGATGCGACGTCGCCTGGTCCCGTCTGGCTCATGGAGCGGACAGGCAACATATCGCGCCACGATCGGTGAAGCCGAGACTACGGAGCACCTCATTACCGCGGACATCAACGGTCACAGCCAACAGCGGCTCGACCGACGTCCGTTGCAGGAGGGCGAAACCCTCCCCTCTGCCTTCGACACCCCGTCAAAAGTCATCGCTGCATTCGAAAAGGCTGCGACGAGTCAACTCGAACGGCTCCGCCGCGACCGATCGAAGAAGGTTGAGTCGGACCAGGCGATCGAGCTCGATCGCATCACTAACGGCTACAGGGCTCAAATTGCCGAGGCCACGGGTGAGGACCGAGCGCGTCTCCAGCGCGCCCTGCGGTCCGAGGAACGCCGATTGAACCGTCAACCCGATGTACGTGCTCGCGCCAAGGTACTGGCTTTGACACTCGACGAAGACGATTGGCTTGCCGAAGAAACGTGGGTGGGGCCGAATGGTTCCGAAACCACGCTCACGTATGCCTGGGAGGATCCCGAGCCCCCGCTCGTCGAAAGCGATGCCTCGGGCAACCCGATCGAAGTTCTGGCGCTGTGTTCCGATTCCCACACCGTCGACATAACTGAAGCGCTGCACTGCGGATCTTGTGACCATGTCCGATGCAAGGCCTGCGGCGTCGATGCTGAATTCGCCGAATGCCCACTGTGCGGTGCCGACTCTTGTGGCGTGTGCCGCAAAGCCACCGGCGGGCTTTGCCGGCCGTGCGCATCGCCGACCCGCGCCCCAGACCTCGACGAAGAGTTTGCGATCGGCTGGCGCCTGAACGGCGGCGCCACACTTCTGGTTGGACCTCGTGTCGCTGAGTTGGTCCGGCCAAGCGGTTGGAGTCACGTGCTGGTTCCCGACGAGGATGTTGCAGACCGCAATCGCCAACGCATGCGGTCCTACGCGAAGCAACACGGCCTACCTCTGGACTGCGGCTTGGCGCTTCGCAATCTGACAGACCGCGCGGACTCCGACAACGTGAATCGTGTGCGCCTCAGATCGTCAAGTGCTGTGAAAGTCGAGCATTCTGTATCTGCCGGGAGCGGCTCAGGCATCAACGCCTCCGCGATCGATGACATTGCCGACGGACCGGCAGTAGAAGCATTGTCCGAACGCATATTCCGCGTTGAGTCGCTCTTGCAGAGTTTGCGCTCTCAGGTGCCGCCTCCGCTGCCGCCAGCTGTCGTAGTGACTTATCGATCAACGTTCGACGATATGTATCTAGATTCCGATGGCCTAGCCCGAGAACACTCAGTCACCGACGATGACGGTTCGCTCAAGGTAGTCCAAACTGAGTCAGTACCGTTCTCCTGGTATCAACCGCTGACACATAGCTCCGACCTGGCGGCCGCGGATCTTGGAGGCCTTCGCGTCTCACTGCAGCGGCGCAACGAATGCGTCCTCGTCCAGTGCCGAGACGCCAACAATGCATCTGTTCACCAGTGGGCAGCTATACCTCACGGACACAACCTGAATGCAGAGCTCGGTTGGTTCCGCTACCTCGAATCACTTGGAATGCCTGGAGGACGGCTGGGGAAATTCGCTGAGGAAGTTCTCACCATGGTCACACCGTTCCCGGTGCCCTCCGAGTGCGAACTCATCGACCGAACAATCAAACCCGTGACCGTACTTGCAGAATCCGCGCCCGGCGACGAGCTGGTCTCCGCCAATGACTCGATGCTGGAGTTGGTAGGCCATACGCCCGACGCTTCAGCGGGGCGAAGTATTTCAGCTCTGCCCGCGGCGATGAACCATGTTCTGCTACAACGAGTTGCCCGTCCCTACACCGCTGCACTCCGCAAAGGACTCGAAATCACCGAGGTATGGCAAGGCCACGGCCGGGCTACACACCGGTACACCGCCTTCAATGGTCACGCTTCGGCACCAATTATCGACGATGGCAACCACCGAGATCCGAACTTTGGCGTGTGCCGTGACGGCCACTTCTATCCGGCGGGGTCAGCTGCCCTGTGCGGCTCATGCGACTCATGGGCCTGCCGGGCGTGCGACGAAGTCACAGGGCTGGCGTCAGTGACCTGCTCGGGCTGCTCCGTGTCAGTATGCCAGCGTTGCGCAGCTGCAGAGCACGCAGTCCCGATAACATCGTGCGTTGTTTGCCGGGATCACGCTTGCTCGGAGTGCGGCCGTGATCCGTCCGTCATTGGATGCGAGATGTGCGGCCGCGATGTATGTCGCTCATGCCGGTCCGACAAGATCTGCCAGGCCTGTGCACATCTCGCTCCCGCGGCGGAGGAACAACTTGCTGAACTTCCTGTTGAGCTCATCTCGGGGGGAGCGACAGCGCTCATAGGCTCCGACCCCGACGCCACCATCGTGGTGCTCAATCGAGGCGGTGCATACGAGCAGGCCATCATCCGGAATGGTTTAGTCACCCGCTGGACGGCTTTCGGCCGATCAACGATCAACCACGAGTACGAATTGCGGTTGGCAGCCAGCCACCAGGCCGGTACGCAGGTTGTTCCGGTACAAGCTGCGAAGTCCCCCGCTACCACGCTGGCCGATCCGCACGTCGTCGTCGCCACGGATTCTTCGTACTTTCCTGCATGGTCACTGCCAGAAAAGGCGCTTCGCGGCAGATCGACGACTTCGTTCGGTCGTCCGGAGTCTGACCTGATGCAGTCCGTTGTGAAAGAGTTTCCGACGCCAGCTGTGCTACCGCATCCAGACTTCACCACGCCGCCAGCAATGAAGTCCGTCTTCAGTGCAATGGATCGACCCTCGCCCCTTCAGCTCGAAGTAGGTTGGGAGAGATCTGGTTTCGAGTTTGCAGTAACGTCGAAAGGAATCTTGTGCCGGCACTTTGACGGAACCGAGGAACAGAGCGCATTCACAGCTTGGACCTGGGCAGACGCGCCCACGATGTGCTGGGTTTCTGAGGCCTGGGAACCGGCACCTTCCATCCGCGCGCATGCACTGTCATCGGAAGTCGAAGCTGCGCTTGTGAGCATTGCGTCGCTGTGGGCACTGGGCGTACGCACACCTCAAGGAACACGTTGGTACAGAGTGCGGGCTTCCGATTCCGCAGTGGCCGCAACTGCTCTTTCGCGGTGGATGGGGCTCGATGACGCAGACGAGGTCGGTGTCTTCACCGATCCGAAGGCCGTCAGACTCTCCCACGCGAGAAATGCTGCTCGGGTGGTCGTTACGACCCTTCCGGCAGGATTCCTGAAAGTTGGAGTGAGAACCGCTTCGAGTAATGCGACGAAGGCGCTGTCCGCGTGGTCGCCGCCGGCGGCAACGAAACAGCCGGAACTTCAACAATTGCCGCAGCCACTGAGGCTGTCGTTGGAGCAGTTAATCGGCCCAGTCCTCAAGTGGATGCAGCTCGACATCGGCGCACACGTTGAGCAGTTGACAACAATGCCCAACGGCCATGACTGGTTGTACCAACGCACCCTTCCGGCGGGACAGATTGATGCGCGTCGAACCAACGCAACGTCGGGCCACGTGCTCGATGAAGGCGTAATCGACCGCGAGGGACATTTCGGCGTCGCGTCGACACAATGCCAGTACTGCGGCGGAATGACCTGCACTGTCTGCACGTCCAAAACTGTGGCCTGCGACTGCTGCGCAATCGACATTTGCAAGCTCTGCATCAGAGAGCCCCACGACAATCTGTGGCTATGCCCGGCGTGTATTGGGACGCGACGGCCCAATCGGAGCGAGGCCAGAGAGCATGGACGATTACTGTCCACACGCCGAATGCTCATCGGTAACGATCCGCGACACGCGGTCGTATTCGAACGTTCGAAACAACATTGGACACGTCGTGATGCTGCCGGAGGAGGAAAGCAACTGATCGCTAATCCATCTGTCACCGAGTACCTGGACGGACGGTTGGCGCAGGCCGAGTAGCAATCGTTGGCGGGGCGCACCTTTTCCACGAGGCATCTCGCCGTAAACAAATTTTTTCGCAGAGCAGTGATCACATCTACCGAACAACAAGATTCAGGGGCGAATGCAGTGCGATTCCTGACATGGAACATTCAAAGCGGTGGCGGCAACCGCATCGAGATGATCGTCGACGAAATTGCCAAACTTGAGCCAGACGTAGTTGGGCTTACCGAAGTGAGGCACGGCAACCTAGGCTCGCTGCGTGGCGCACTACACCAGCGCGGCTACGAGTTCATCGAAACAACGTGCTCGACCGGCAGCACCAACAGTGTCCTCATCGCGTCAAAGCTTCCCCTCAAGTCTATTGACGAACCAGTCGCCCATGACCCCGAGCGCTGGCTGCCTCTGCAGGTCGCCGAGCGCGATCTTCACATCCTGTGTGTTCACATTCCTGGCGGTACCGACAACAAGTTCGGCGCCGACGGCTTGGGTATGTCGGGAAAGAAGCGGAAAGAACTCCTGTGGGACGAGGTCATCGCATATGCTCGACGGCACCGTGATCAGCGCGTCGTCTTGCTAGGCGACTTCAACACCGGTCTGCCGGAAGATGCGCAAGGTACGCCCTTCGTCCTGTCTGACTACATTCGTGTGTTGCGTCTTGAAAAGTACGTTGACACCTGGCGGAACCGCAATCCGAAAGCGCGCGAATACACGTGGTACACGAAGCGGAAGAACAAAGAGACACAGACTTCGGACGACTACAACGGTTTCCGGCTCGACTACATCTTCGTTTCACCGACACTTCGTGACCGAGTTGTCGACGCCAGACATGTTCACGATGTGCGGATCAACAAGGTATCGGACCACGCGATCGTCATTGCAGACGTGGATGTGACGACGTGACGCAGACTTCGACCTGACGATCCTCGACAGTCACACGCGACGGGAACAGCTACGGATGAGTCATGAGTTTCGTCTGCACTCTTGTCCAAAGTGTGTATTTCGCTGGCGGCCGCTGGCAAGCGTTGCCGTTCTTTATCTTGACAGCCGAGCTCGCAGGGCCGTCAGTCGGGTCTGCTGCACGAGTAGGTGACAGTTTCGGTCACGCGGCCTGACTGGCCGGTGTGGTCATGATCGCTTCGAATTCGATCGGGGTCAACCGCCCGAGGCCGGCTTGGCGGCGCCGGCGATGGTAGGTCCGTTCGATCCAGGTGACGATCGCGATCCGCAGCTCTTCTCGAGTACGCCAGCGCCGGCGATCGAGCACGTTCTTCTGCAGCAGAGCGAAGAAGCTCTCCATGGCTGCATTGTCGCCGGCCGCACCGACGCGGCCCATCGATCCGGCCATCTCGTAGCGCCCGAGTGCGTGCACGAATCTCCTTGACCTGAACTGAGATCCACGATCGGTGTGGACAATGCAACCGGCCACATCGCCGCGGCGTGCCACCGCACTAGCGAGCGCAGTGGTGGCCAACCGGGACTTCATCCGAGAGTCGATCGAATACCCGACGATGCGGTTAGAGAACACGTCCTTGATCGCGCAGAGGTAGAGCTTGCCTTCATCGGTGCGATGCTCGGTGATATCGCTGAGCCACAGCTGATTTGGACCAAGTGCGGTGAAGTCGCGCTCGACGAGATCATCGTGCACCGGTGGCCCTGCTTTGCCGTTCTTGCCGCGCTTCTTGCCGAACACACTCCACAGTCGATGCTGCGAGCAGATCCGCCAAG
Organism: Mycobacterium sp. NPDC003323; assembly: GCF_053589535.1. Taxonomy (NCBI): domain Bacteria; kingdom Bacillati; phylum Actinomycetota; class Actinomycetes; order Mycobacteriales; family Mycobacteriaceae; genus Mycobacterium; species Mycobacterium sp. NPDC003323. The sequence continues at coordinate 162,556 of NZ_JBSFSB010000001.1, read as the reverse complement.
CGGTGCGCTCGGCCATCGCTTCTCCGGCCTCTCGTGCCTCCTCGACCAGGTAGCGGTAGCCGAACTCCGGGTCGTCCCTGTGGGCGTCGAACAGTGCATTGGCACGGTAGGCCTCGACGACCTCCGCGTCGGTGATCGGATCGGCCCGCCAGCGGTAGTAAGGCTGGCGGGCGAGCTTGAGTACCCGGCACGTCACCGCGACGGGGATCCCGTCAGCGGCGAGCTCTTTCACGAGCGGGTAGAGCCTTTTCCCGGCAGGTTGGCCTGCGACAGATACGCCGCGGCCCGGCGCAGGACCTCGTTCTCTTGCTCAAGCAGTTTGATCCGCCGCCGGGCTTCGCGCAGCTCACCGGACTCGCTGGTGCTCTTGCCGGGCTTAGCGCCCTCGTCGATGTCGGCCTGGCGCATCCACTTGTGCAGCGTCATCGGGTGGACCCCGAAATCTGTGGCGATCTGTTCGATCGTCACACCGTCATCACGGTTGCGGGCCACGCGCACGACATCGTCGCGGAACTCACGGGGATAGGGCCTTGCCATGGGGACATCCTTCCAGCCCGCCCACGCTGGGCAAGCCAACTCAGATGTCACCTACTCGAGCAGCAGACCCGTCTGGCACGCGACTCGGAAGGCATGCACTGCCCGAGGTTTAACGGCGGGTCGAGCAAGTCGAGCACCGACCTCTCGACAAGTCCTAACGAATCCCGATCATCGAATGGCGCGATTCCCACTCTGAGATGCTCAGCAATCCATGAGGAGACGATCGCGTTGCTTGTTGCATCGAGGCGTCCACCGCCCGCCGGCACCAGCGACAGTCGATCGAGCAGCAACGCGGACACTGTCCGCCGAAAAGTCGACGAGCGAGTATTGCCACGGATGTGTTGGCGGCCAATCCTGCTGGCCAGGGTGGACGACGACCGCTTGCCCGATGGCCATTTGGTCGCGCCAGCCTGACCGACGTACAACAGCGGTCCCAACTGCATATCGATCGGCGCTCCGAGAGCGGCTCTGGCTTCTTCGTCGCCCCACCATGCGTACATGCCCGGGCGCTCTGCCCACGCTCGATCTATCGGGAAGTCTGCTGGCGCGAGCGCATTCGCGGGACCCGAGAGAATATCGACGACCTCTTGTACGTCTGGCACCCCTACTCCTCCAGCCCCAACCTCCGCGCCAAATCCGCCCCACCCACCGCCGCGATGAACTCCGGATCCCCGCACACCACCAACTGATCCCGTGCCCGCGACAACCCGACGTACAGCCGCTCCCGGGACCGCTCGAACGCCGACTGCTCGTTGACCACCAGCACCACGGCCCGGCGCTCCAGCCCCTTGAACCCGAGCACATGACCGTAGAACACCTGCCCGGCGTCCCAGAAGCTGTCCCAGTACGCGGCGCTGCCGGCGGCCTGTCGCTCACGCTGCTCCGGATGCCTTGTCCCGGTCGTCAACAGCGCCACATCCTCGGGCCGCCAGCCCTCCTCCAGCAACATCTCCACTTCGTCGTCACCGACATTCATCGCGTCTTCGGCCGAGCAGGCGACAAACTTCACCGCGGGACCGTCCCCACCGAGGAACCGCATCGGGTGATCGACCAATGGTTGAAACGCCGTCGCGATCTGCCGGGTGTTGCGCAGGTTGTGATCGAGTACCAACGGGACCAGCGGCACCGGCGGTGAGCCGTGCCGGTTGAACACCCGCTGCCCCTCGTCGGTGAACAGGTACAGCCCACCGCTCTCGTCGTCCTTCAACGCCCCGAGCAGCGGATCCCACCACGCGTCGGCGAAGTCCTGCGCCTCATCGACCACGATCGCATCGAACCGCTGTCCGGGCTCCAAACCTGCTGCCAGCTCGGCCATCTGGGCCGGCAGATCGTGCTCCCAGAACTGCACGGTGTCCTCGGTGCGCAGCGATTCGTCCGGGCCCCCGGGCGCACCCCACATCTTCCCGAGATCGTGGAACTCCCCGACATAGGCGGGCTGCTGGCGCCGCGGCCACCCACCGGTGATGCGCTCCAGGTACGAAGCCAGGCCATGCGAGTAGCAGACCAGCGCCACCCGCTGCCCGGCCCGCGCCAACCGGCGAGCCTGCTCCATCGCCAGGAAGGTCTTGCCGCTGCCGGCGCCGCCGCGGATCTCGACCCGATTCAGCAGCCGGATCGCATCGAGGATCACCGATTGGTGCTCGGTGAGCACGTCGGCGGCGTCCTCGTTCTCCAACGCACGGGCCACCACATCACGCTGCGGCAGACCACGTCCGCTCAGCGACACCATCAGCTGATCGACCCCATCGGCACTCAGCACCGGACGGTCAAGCTCCTGGCTGTGCAGGTTATTACGCATCCGCCCCACGAGATCACCAAGATCATTGCGGTCGAATGCCTTCCACCGCGGACAGTCGGCCAGGCCGAAGTCCTCGGGCAGTTCGGTGTTGGGCAGCACGATCACGTGGTCCCAGCGGAGCCGGCCTTGGCGCCACCGCGGGTCGCTCTCCACGAAGCTGCGTAGCGCATAGCACGCATCGCGGGCCTGCCGCACCGGTTCGATCTCGCATTCCCGTCCCCGCCGGATCTGGCGCCAGCTCTGACCGTCGTGCCAGACGTCCCCGCCTTTGACCTCGACGCAAACGATGCCCGCACCCTCGATCGCGACCAGGAAATCCACCTCGTGGTCCTTGAGGTGGTCGGTGACCCGCTTACCGGCGATCACGACACCGTCATCACCGAGCTGCTCGACGAGCAGATGGTGAACCCGGCGTTCGGCGGCGTTGGCCAGCCGCGGTCCTGCCACATCGGTGCTCATGCCGCCTCCCCCGCTTCTGTTCGGATGGTATCGAGCAGCGCAGACAAGTCACGAGTCCTCGAAGTCCGTGTCGCGCGCCGTGTTGAATAGCGCCATGGCGGGACATCTCTTTGTACTTCGCGGGAACCTCGTGCGGCTCAAGTGCAGCGCAATCCTCATCCCCTGCGACACCAATTGGGAATTGACGAACCATTGGAAGGCTCTGCTCCAGATCGACAAGTTCGACGAGTCGCCCTGGGGCCTTCGGCTTCGTGATCGCCCGGCAGAAGCACGGTTCGTCGACCTAGCAGATCATGCCGGGCGACGAATCCGCATGGTCCCGACCGCCAACGACGCCGTTCTCGATCCGAATTGGGTGGCAGAGGGAGTCGCCGCGGCGATCAAAGACTTCGCGATCGGGCTTGAGACCGTTTCGGGCAGGATCAAGCCTCTGGTGGCGCTCCCGTTGGTGGGCACCGGCGCGGGTGGATTCGAGCACCGGCGCGGTGCGCTGATTGCAGCACTGCTACCCGCGCTGCAGCGTGTGGCTCGCGACTCCGACATCGACGTGGCACTGGTGCTCTACCACGAACGCGACCACACCGCCGTCCAAGGTCTCCGGTCCCGGGACGACTGGAGCGAGTTCACGAAGGAGCAGCTGGTCGTCGCGGACACCCTCGGCCAGCGGGCGGCGAAACAAGAGCTCGCGCTGTTCCTCGGTTCCGGCGTCAGCGTCCCTCTCGGACTTCCCGACTGGAAAGGACTGCTCACCGAACTGAACGGCGCCGAACTGGAGAATTACTCGGCCGGCGACGCACCGAAGATCGCACAACAACTCGCCGACAAACTCGGGGCCGACCACGTGCACCGCGTCGTCGCCGACCGCACGGCGATCTCGGACGTTTCCCCCGCCCACCTCCTCCTAGCCGGCCTCGGTGTCCGCCAGAACGTCACCACCAACTACGACCTGGCTTACGAATCGGCCCTGACCGGCACGCTGGGCACCGAAGGATTTCAGACGCTGGCCCGCGAACTCGCTGTCCAGTCCAAGACATGGTTGTTGAAGATGCACGGCGATGCCCGTCGGCCCGACAGTATCATCCTGACCACCGATGACTACACGCACCTTGAGTCCGAGCTGCGGGCGGTGCTCGCCGTGGTCGAAACCTTGCTGCTGACAAGCCATCTGTTGTTTGTCGGCTACAGCATGGAGGACGACGACTTCACCGCGGCCGCCGACCGGGTGCGCCGGATCCGCGCACTTGCGGAGGCACCGTCCGGCGACGACTTCGCGACCGTGCTGGCCTTGCACCCGGACTCGGTGAAACCCCAGTCGGGCCTGAAGACGATTGCGATGTTGGAGTCAGCCGACACCCTGGCTGCGGCACGCAAACTGGAGATCTTCCTCGACCGCATTTCCTGGGCCGCCGCCCGCGCAAACCAACGCTCGCACGCACACCTTCTCGACCCGCACTACGACGACCTCTTCGCCGACGACCCAGCAGACACCCGACTGCGCGAACTACTGGCCACCCTCGTCAGCCTCGACCCCGACGATCCCGCACGTAAGAGCAGCGCATGGGAACGGGTGGAGTCGCTGCTGAAGGATCTCGGCGCCGACTCGCGCCCCTGATGCGCTACCCCGCCGCATCCCAATACTGCTGCAACCCACCGCGAACCCGATCCTCGAGGCCCTTCTGCACCTCGTCGATCATCGCCAACGTCTGGGCCGTCGACTCCGCACCAATGCCGCTGCGCTGGTGGGCAAACGGGACAAAGGCACGCAGCAGGGCAGGCAGGCGAAGCACCGTCTCCACTGGTTCGTTCCTGCCGTCCGGCAAGTCCCCTATCGCGTAGATGACCCGGAATGCGCTCCAACGCTGCGGGTCCCCGCTACGCATGCCGATCAGTTCCTCCAGCACCTCACCGAACTCGGCGTAGCCGAAGCGCCGTCCCTCCGGAGAAGCAAAGAACGCCTCGACCACGTCCGCCGCGCTCTGATCCGCGTCATCGCCCTGGTATTGCTGCCCACCTTCGGGCAGCCGAGAAGCCAGCCACTTGACCACCGCCGAGAACCCCGGACGTCTTTCCCTGACCGGGCGGGCAATGCCCCAGACGGAACGCCTGCTCGATCCAGGCCCGCGCGTCGGCTGTCGTCATCTCCCTCGGGTGGCCCACCCATTCCCAGGACTCCAATCGGACGAGCACGGCATTCAGCGGCTTGTCCCAGATCCCGACATCCTTGACCGTCGAGTACTCCAGATGGTCGATCAGCACCCCGCAGGTGATCGCACGACCGTCGGTCAACCGCACCTCGAACAGGACTTCATCCAGATCACCGAACGCATTGGTCAACTGGATCGCGCGACCGACCGTCAGGCCCGGCAGATCGGTGATCCAGCGCGGCACCGCATCGGTACGTGCCGCGACCTCTTCGCGGCACCGCTGCTGGAAGTGCTCGTCGCCGACCGCCATCTCGCCGAGCAACGTGACCACCGCGGTGTAGTCCGGTGGCCGCGCCGCGGCGGCCTCGTCGATCAGTTGCGGCGGATCGAGGCGCTCCTTGCTGAGGCTCGCGAGGTACGAAAACTCACGCGGTAGCAGCACTTCGATCATCCGCCCCACGAAGAGCAGCATGTCCAGCGGATGCTCCGCAGTCGATGCGCTCCGCACGGGGTCGATCCTGCTCGGTTCCGGGCGCACAGCCCGCCGTCGCGCGTCTCGGCGGGCCCGCTTGGCCTGTCGCCGCTTCCGTCCGTCGTTCATGAGCCGGAAGCTACGCCCGCTCCCCGACAGACCGGCGCCAACAGAGCCCGGCCGTCTGCCAGGGTTGTGGATAAACCCACAGCCGACTGTGGCTGTCACCGCAACCGCGGCAGTACCCACCCCCAATCGATGCGCTCCTGTTCCAGCCGCACCCGCTCCCCCAGACTCGACTCCACCAACTCGGTGTACAGGCTGAGCTCCGGCGGCGTCAGCCGGGTCAGGATCGACGATGCCGGACGGTCTTCGGTGACCCAGCGGTCACGGTGGGTCAGTAGCGTCTCGCGATCCATCAGCACCGACCGTGCCGCCGGCAGCCAGGCCCGTAGCCGATCCAGGATCGCAAATCCATGCGTGTCGATATCGCCCCAGTACACGACGTCGGCACCGGCCAGCCAGGGCAGTCGACCCGCGTTGTCGACCTCGAATCCCTTGCCCCAGATCACGGCACCGTCCTCGGGAACCGGGGCGCTGAGATAGCTGATCTCGTTCTCGATGATGATGGCGATGCGGGGCGCCACGTCGAGGTCGACCAGTTCCGCGGCGCGCACCGCCAGTTCGGTCAGCGGGCCGGGCAGTCCCAGGGACGCGGCCGGGCGCAACCGCACCAGCGTGGGCTTCACTCGCAATCCGAGGTCTGCCAGAAACCCCGAAGCCGATGCGGACACTCCCAACATGCCGGCGAGGTCAGTGCGGTACCGCTCGGCGAACTTGGTGTCCACTCCTGGCGCACTGATCTCCCGCAGGTACCGCTGCGAATGCCGGTGCCCGTCGAGCCATTCGTAGGCCGCGACCAATCCCGGCAGCTGCGGCGCGAGTGTCAGCGCGCGGTGCGGGTGCGCGATGATCCAGTCCCGGATTCCGGGGTGGGGCACGGCGAGCATCTCGTCGAAGTGCCGAACCTCGGCCGCGACGCCGAGCAATGCCCAAGCTTGCTCACGGGTCGCGATCACGGCACGGAAGGGCAGCTGATTGCGGCCGATCTGCCTGCCACCCACCGTCTTCCATTCCAGCGCATACCGGGTGTCCGCGCGTCGGCCGCGGTCCAGGTCGGCCACCCAATCCCGGGCGGCACCCAGATCGTCGCCGATCTGCGCCGGGGTGGGACCGCGTAGGGACACCGCGATGGGTTCGAACGGCTCACCGCGGGCGTGACCGCTCAGCAGCGACCCGTCGTCCCAGCGGCGTCGGACCTTCGCGGTGATGTCGGCGACCGTGGTCCACGCCGCACTCACGTGCGGTCCCTCCGATCACGGAACTCCTCGATCGTCATGGTCTGCAGCCGCGAATAGGTACCGGTCGGATTGTCCACGATGCCAATGGCTTTCACGTACGGCTCGATGACGTGCACCTTCTGCAACGGTGTGACGATCAGCAGCTGCAGCCCCAATGTCGCGAACAGATCCAATGCGTATCGGGTGGAGACATCCGACCCCCTGCCGAAGGCCTCATCGATGACGGCGAACCGGAAGTCGCGGGATTGCGCGGCACCCCATTCCAGACCGAACTGATACGCCAGCGACGCCGCCAGGATAGTGTAGGCGAGCTTCTCCTTCTGCCCACCGGATTTACCGTCGGAGTCGCTGTAGTGTTCCCATTCGACGTCGGTGTCACGGTCGCGTTCGGAGGCCGAGAACACGAACCAGTTGCGCACATCGGTGACCCGCCGTGTCCAGTTCTTGTCCGATTCGGCATAGCCATCGCGGCCACGGAACCGTTCGATGATCCGCTTGACATCTAGGAACCGCTGCTCGGAGTATTGTTCGCCGTCGACGGCCAGGGTGTCGTTGGTGAGGTTGCGCAGATCGGACCGGAACAGCGCGACATCCTGATTGGTGGTCGGTTCCTTCTCCAACCGGATGAACCGGCCCGGGTTGTAGGGCACCGCGCCGAGTGCCTCATTGATGCGGTCGACCCGTTCGTCGATGGCCGCGGCCTGCCGGCCCAGCCAGTTGTTGAATCCGGCCAGCTCCTGGATGGCGTTCTTGTTGAGCTGCTCCTTGAACTCGGTTTCGAACCGCGGCAGATCGTCGGTGGCCACCCGTTGCCGAAACGCCAGGAAGTCACCGCGGGCTTCCACCGTGGCGTCCATATCGGCGCGCAGCTCGGGCCACCGGTTGAGGACCACGGTCATGTACTGGCCCAGGTTCAGGCCGTGACCGTTGAGTTCGCGGGTGAGTCGCTCGATGCGCCGATGCAGCTCATCTGTCAGCGCCGACTCGACTCCGGCGCAGTCCGCCGCACGTTGGGGTTGCTGCTTGCCCAGGCGCTCGCGAAGCGCGGGGTATGCCGCGCGGGCCGCTTGCAGCCGTTCGGTCGGCTGGGTGGCGACCAGCTCGTCGTCGCGGATGCGGTCTGCCTGAGCGCGCTGCACGGCCGCCTGGGTGGTGGCCAGCTCGCCGGTGAGCTTCTTGATCAGTTCCTTTGCGGCAGCTTCCTCCTCGGCGTTGCGGTGCAGCGCCCGGGTAATCTCCTCCAGTCGCGATGAGCCTTCCTGCAGCCGGATCCGTTCGGCATCATGGTCTTTCGCCCGGAGCTCAGCCTCCTCGACATCGAGGTCGGCCCAGGACCGAAACCCCTCCACACGCAGGAACGCATCCAGTCGACGCTGCAACGCTTCCCGCTGCTCGCCGAGCCGCGCCGCCTCGGCGGCCGCGAGTTCGCGATCACGTTCCAGTTCGGCCAGTTCGTCGCGCAGCGCGGCGACCTTGCGTTCGTTGACCCAACCCAGCACCCACCGGCGGGGATCGTCCACACGGTGCCGGTCGTCCTTCTCGTGCCGGTCACCCGAGCGCACCTGGCCCTGCCGGGTGACCGCGCGGCGGTGCGCACGGAACTCGTCCAGGCTTGCCGCGCAGCGGAAGTCCGCCCGCTTGGTCAACTCGTTACGCAGATAGCCGGCGAACTGTCCCTCCCGCACGTCGAGACAGTCGGCCAGCAGCAGGCCGTCGGCACCCGCCGGTTGCAACCGGACCCGATGCTCGGGCACCCGTTCGTAGACCAACTTGGCGCCGCGGCCCGCGACGGTGAGCCGACGTCCGTCGACCCAGCCGGCCACGGCCTCGTAGTGCCGTTGCGGAACCAGCAGCGACAGCGCGAATCCGCGCAGCACCCGTTCGGCGGCACCGCGCCACTCGGCGTGCTCGTCGGACACGTCGAGCAGCTCACCGGCATACGGCAGGTCCTCAGGTGTCAGCCCCAGCCCCGCACACAGTTCGGCGCGTATCACGACCTGCTCGTGGGGCAGGTTGTTCGTTCGTTGCTCCAGGCTGGCGATCTCTTCGGCGAGGGCGCCGCACCGGCGCTGGTATTCCTTCTCCCGGCCGATCGCCTCGATGGTCGCGGTGTCCAGGTCACGCTTCTTGTCGGCGAGCCGCGGACGCTCGGCTGCCACCAGGGCAGCCAGCGCGGTGAACGCCGCACTGTCCTCGGCCGCCGGCAGCCCGGCATCGCCGACCGCGACATCGAACAGCGTTCTTGTCTGCCTGCGTGTGTCGGCTTGGACGCGGGCCTCCTCGGCGAGGCGTTCCAGTTCGCCGATCCGGTCCCCGCCGGCCTTGGCGCGCTCCTCGATGAGGGCCTCGCGGTCCTGATTGAGCTTGCGTTGGTTGCTTTCCGCGGCATCCTGGCGTTGCCACAGCGCCGCGCCGTCGGCCTCCAGCCGGGTGATCTCCGCGGCGAGCAACCCGGAGCGCAGTTCGGCGATGAACAGCCGGACAGCTGAGCGCTCCACCTCCAACCCGTCGCGTTCGGAATGCGCGGCATCGTACTTGGCGGCGGTGTCCACGACCGGCTGCAGCGCCTCCAACTGTTCGCGGGCACGTTTGACCGCGTCGTGCGCCTTGGTCAGATCGTCGAAATGGCCGATGATGTCGGCGACCCGGCCGCTGACATCGCTCGGTTCGAGCATGTGGTCGCGCACGAAATCGTTGAGGTTGCCCACCGATTTCATCGATACCGTCTGGTGAAACAGTTCCAGCGCCTGCTCGGAGCGGATGCCGAGCAGCCGTCGCAGTGAGGTGGCGTACTTGGGAAAATCGTCGAAGACGTCGGCACCGGCGGACCGCAACCGCTTACGCAGGTCGCGTAGATCGGTGCCGAAATCGGCGAAGTCCGTCGCGATGGACAATTCTTTGGCGCCGGTGACGAAGAAACGGTAGGGCTGACCGGTGCTCTCGCGCTGCTGAAACACCTGCGCCAGGGTGACCGTCTCGCCGTGGCCGTGGTTGTGGAACACCCCGAGGATCACCGAGTAGGTACGTTTGTTCTCCCGCAACCCTTTTGGCCGGGACTTGCCGGTGGCCTCGTTGCGTGCGGACTTGTAGTGGCCCTCGACGTAGGAGCGCAGCGTGCGTTCCTTGGCGTCGGCGCCGGCGGCCTTGTTGTAGGCGGCCTTGTGCGAAGGCACCAACAGTGTGGTGAGCGCATCGACGATCGTCGACTTCCCGGAACCGATGTCCCCAGTGAGCAGGGCGGTGTTGGTGCCGGCGGTGAAGCGCCAGGCGCGGTCGTCGAACGTGCCCCAGTTGTACACCTCGGCGTACTGCAGCCGGTACCCTGCCCCGGGTTCGGTTGTACTGAACAGTGTTTCACTCATCGTCGGCCGTCGCTCCGGCGTACTCACGCAGCTTGGCCGCGAAGTCGTTCAAGGTCTGGGCGTCCACATAGGCCTTCAGGATGCGACGCACCTCCCAGTGGTCGCGCTGCCCGCGCAGGGGGCGCAGGAAACCGAGTTCGGCGGCCTTCTTGATGGTCGTCTCGGCCTGGTCGACCACACGTGCGTCGTTGGTGGATTCGGCCTGGAACAGCCGCAGCATCTCGATGATCTGCTCGGTGCTGAGCACCAGGCGGCCCTCTCCGCCGTTGGTTTCGAATTCGACGAGCCGTTTACGGAGCAGGACCAGCAGCAGACTCACGTTGTAGGTCAGGGCGCGTCGGCGCACCAGCCGCGGCAGCGCCTCCTCACCCTGCTCCTCGGGCCGGGACCGCAGGTAGGCGTAGCCCTCGGTGTCGTCGATCACCACGTCGACGCCGATGGTGGCGAAATGGTCCTTCACGCCGGCACCCAGCCGCTCCAACGTCCCCCAGGTGTCCTCGTCCGCGGCGCGGTAGACGACACCCTGCATCAACCGGATGATGGCGGCGGCGACGGCGCGGTCGTTACTCATGAACGGCGCACCGTCACCTTCGGTAGCCGGGCCCGCTTGGTGACCTCTGGGTCGCTCGGGTCGAGGTAGTCGAGCACAGTCTCCTGGGTGTCGTCCAGATCGATGCTGACATCCTCGTCGTCGAGGGCCAGGTAGCCGACGATCTCGGCGGCCCCTTGCTCGATCGGGTGCACCGCAATGACATCGGACAGCAGCGCCGAGGAGTTATGCGGCAACACCGCACGAATGGTCTCGGCCAGCCGGGTCTGGTCTATGTAGGTCTGAGTGAACAGCAGATCGGCGTCGACAGCCTCGTCGGCTTGGGTGACGTCGCTCTCGACGGCGGCCGCAACCGGCGGCTGATACAGCGGCCGCTCGAACGGCAGCGCGATCTCGATGCCTGCATCGTCGACGTCGAGGCCGAAGGCCGGCGGACGTTCACGAACCGCGAGGGCCGCGGCCTCCACCGCCCGGACCAGATCCAGCACCCGTCGGTTCTCCAGCCACACCTGGTCATCGAGGAAACGGCGCAGTTGCTCGGAAATCTGCCGGACGGTGCGCTGGGCCCGGTCGGCGGCCTCCGACCAGTCGTGATGGATGCCGCGCATCCGCGGATCGGCATCGACGGTGTCCAGTGCGGATACCTTGGCCAGCAGTCCGGCAAGTTCGGTCTGGCGTTGCTCGGAAAGCAGGAATTCGTAGAAGGACTGAAAGCTGCGGCCCTGATCCGACCCGGCGATCTCGGAACGGCTGCCCACCAGATCGGCGAGCAGGTCACCCTTGGAGCCGTCCCAAGCGGCGATCTTCTCTCGAGCCGCCCGATCCAGCAGCCGGAAGTTCTCCTCGACCTCCCGGAAGTCCGAGAGCAATTCCCGCGCGGTCGACGACAGCTGTTGGTAGCGGTCCCGCACTCCGGTCGCGTCGAGCATCGGCACATCGCCGGATTCGACGGCAGCGATCTCGGCGTCGAGTTCGGCCCGGCGCCGGTGCAATTCGGCCAGCCGGACCTCGGGTTTCACCTCCGTGCCGTGCACAATCTGACGCAGCAGTTCGATCACGGTGTGCAGCCGGGATTCGGTACCGACGAAGGACCGGCCCTGCAAGCCCAGTACCCAGGCGTAGGCCTTCTCGAAGGCCGGCGTCACCTCGTAGTGCACTTCGTCGTCACCGGGCTGGTAGAAGCGGCGAAGGTATCCGGCATCGGTGGCGGCCCAGTCCTCCAGGTAGGCGCGCGGCGCCTTCGGGTATCGGGCCTCTTCGGCGTTGAGCGCATAGAGGTGGTCGTCCAGGGCGTCGGCGACCGCACTTGCCGAGTGGGCGCCCCGATTGCCCTCGACGAAGAAATGTCCGAGGAAGGACAGGACCAAGGCGGCGTTCCCGGCGCGCAACAGCCGCCAGGCCGGGTGTCGGTCCCGGATCGCGGTGATCGCGTCGTGATCCACAGCCAAGAGCGTAAAGAGTCGGGCCGACAACGTCGTGTTGCGCATCACCGGTCGCACCCGTTTGGAGCCGCTATTCACGCTAGCGTGAATAGCGTGATCTAGCTATCGTGAACGCATGGATAGCAGCGTCACCAGCACCGAGGCCAAGAACAAGCTCAACCGAATCTTGGCCGATATCGAGCGCACCGGCGCGTCGGTGACCATCACCAATCACGGGCGCCCCGTCGCTCGACTTGTGCCGGTGCAGCCCGCGCCACGGATCTTCGGACAGTTGCCAAACCTGTTGATTCCCAGAGACTTTGACGAACCACTTCCCGATGCCGAGCTGAACGCATGGGACGGCGTCGAAGACCGGTGAATATTCTGCTCGACACGCACACGCTGTTGTGGCTGATCAGTTCACCGACCGACATCGACGCCGTAGCGCTGGACACATTGGCCAGTCCCGACACCCGTGTGTGGGTCAGTGCCGCGTCGGCCTGGGAGATCGCGATCAAGACCCGGATCGGCCGACTCGACGGCGAGGCACTGCTGTCAACGTGGTCAGACGTCATCGCCGGCATGAATGCCGGGGAACTGCACATCGAGTCCGCCGACGCGATCCTCGCCGGCCGACTCCCGTGGCCGCATCGGGATCCATTCGATCGAGCAATCGTCGCTCAGGCACTTCGTCGCAATCTCACCGTCGCGACCCGCGATACCAAGATCCTCGACTCCGTGCTGGCGCCCGTCATCAGGGCGTGATTACCCAACACTGACCCTGAGCCGTCCGTATAGATCCGTATACCTTGGGAGGATCTATACCGAACTATGCGGTAGGTGTGCTGATGGAGTTGAGCCCGTACGCACCGGGCTCGCTGCCGGAGTATCTGACAGGCCGCGGCCATGAACGCAAGCTGATCCGTGACACGGTGTAGATAGAACCTCGCACGCGCCGTGGCGCGAAAGTCGGTCGCCCGTGAGCTTGTCAGGACACCGTGCCGCCGGCCAGGACTTCGGTATTCACACCGAGCGCCAGGTAGGTCGCCCGGGCACGCGCATCCCGGGTCGCCAGAACTGCGCCGTGCTCACGAGCGGCCAATGCGACGAGCCCTCGTAGGTCGCGCCGCCCGCAATGCCCCTCCGGGCTCGCGATGCGCGTGCGCCGAACTGAAGCGGCGCGGCGAAGTTTTCGTCGATCAGCGTCACCGCGTCGGAGGGAAGGACGCGGGCATCGCCGGGCAGGCGGGTCAGCACCGAGTACGTTTCGGCCAACGCATGCCCGCTGAGTCCGTCAGTGACCACGGTGTCGGCCTTGGCGACCAGGCACCCGTCGTCATCGCGTTCCAGTCGGGCCGTTCGCCCGCCGGGCACGATCTGCAATCCGCCGCCGTATGCCGAGATGTCAACCGTCGAACCGGGGATCAGCCCTAAAGCGTCACGCAGTGGCTTGGGCAGTACCACTCGACCATCGGAATCGACAACGACCTCCATGGCATTACGGAACCGGTCAGATCCCATTACACATCCACCCAGCCAGACACACCGTGCCCATGCCCGAGCACCCGTGATTTGTCGGACCCCTCCGACACAATCCGGACATGAGCCGACACAACCGCCAGAAGCGCGCGGCCAAGCAGAAGGCCCGCCGCCGCGCCTCATCTCAACGCCAACACCGCGAGCCCGAACCGGGCCATGACCGCATCGTCCTCCTCGACCACCTTGTTTCAGCGTTGTACGACTCGGCGAACTGTCCCGACCACGACGCCGAGTTCCACGCCGCCGAGCTGCTCCAAGAGTTCTCCGGTTGGACCCGTGACCTCGACGCTGCCGCCGACATCGCCCTGGCCGGTGCCATCGGCCGGTCATGGGCGGCGGGCTGGTCCCCGAGCGACCTGCACGAGCTCGTTCGTCGCCGCCTCGACGGATCGGCGACCGACTACCTGGACGAAGCCATCGTGCGCGAATCGCGGCAGTACGCGACGGCAACGCTGCATCCGCGGTGGCGCGCCGACCTCGCCGCGCTGTCCACCAAGATCGATCCCGCCACTCATGCGCCGCAGATGTGGGAATGGGCCGACCGGCACGCGCTCAGTCATCGCGCGGCATTGGCGGTCGTGCTGAACCTGCTCCGGTTCCTGGGGCGGCTTCCCGCCCTGGAGCCGGTACTGCCTCTTCCTGGTGCGCGCCGCCACGAAGCTGTCGTGGTCGGCGGCGTCGACGCCAAGGCACTCGGGCGTGTGCGCGGACTGCTCGCCAAGGCCGAGGCGACCAAGTTCCCCGAGGAGGCCGAAGCGCTTTCCGCCAAGGCGCAGGAACTGATGAGCAAGTACTCGCTGCACAGCGCCATCCGCAATCACGAGGCCGGTCGTTCGGCGGAGGCCGTCGCACGACGGCTCTGGATCGACAATCCCTATGCCGGCGCCAAGGCGACACTGGTGCAGGCGGTGGCGACGGCCAATGGTTGTCGGGTGGTGTGGGCGGAGAAGCTCGGATTCGTCACCATCGTCGGCGCCGACGCCGACCTGGAGTCCGTCGAGCTGCTGATCACGTCGCTGCTGGTGCAGGCCAACCGGGCGATGCTGGCCGCCGGACGCCAAACCACCAGTAAGCACGCCAGAACGAGATCCTTTCGCCAATCGTTTCTCGTCTCGTATGCCATCCGTGTCGGCGAACGCCTCACCGCCGCCAGTACGACCGCCACCGCCGACCTCGATCACGACAAGCTGCTACCGGTACTGGCGGCGCGCAGCCAGGCAACCGACGACCTGTTCGACCGACTCTGCCCGGCTGCCGTTGCCCGTGCGGTGTCGGCGTCCAACATCGCCGGGCTGGCGGCCGGGCGTGTCGCCGCCGACCTCGCCCAGCTGGATGTGCGCAGACCGATCGCCGGCTAGTTGCAATCAGAGCTTTTTTCGTCGAGTGCCTTCATCAACGGTGGCCGCCGTTCGTACTCCCGCCGATCTCGGCCATGAAAGTCGCGAAATCGGCACTGCGTCCGCCCTTCGTACAGCTTCGCCATGGTGGCCGGCCAGACGAGCTGTGGGCGGAATAGGTCTGCCGCAGCGACGAGGTCGAGCGTCGGCACGCGCCTGCGCCAGTTCCGTCAGACCCAGCCTGGGCCCTGACGCTCGACATAAGCCGGACACAGTCAGGGGACCAACACCGGACCCCGCGCCGTTGTCGCTCATTTGTCGCTACGAGGCGGGCAGCGACTTACTCACTTCCGCGCCGGATATAGGCCGCGGCCTTGGCGCCGAGCGAGTCCTCGATATCGCGGCGGATACCGTCGAGCTCGAAGGCGATCTCGTCGACATCCTCGCTACCGAGATGGACCCCCAGACCCCCGTATAGATCCGTATACTTCCAGGCGATTTATACCAAACTATGCGGGGAGGTGCGCCGATGGAGCCGAGCCCATACGCCCCCGGGTCGCTGCCGGAATACCTGGCCGGCCGCGGCCGCGAACGCGAGCTGATCCGGGACAAGGTATCCCGGCTGAGCATGCTCGGACGATCCGGCGGTCCCCTGCTGGCCTTCCACGCTCCGCGCGGACTCGGCAAGACGTCGCTGCTGCGGATGGCTCAGCGCGACGCGCTCGCCGAAGGCTTCCTGACCGTGTGGGTCACCGGCCGGGATGACCGGCCGATGTCGCCCGATATGGCGCAGGGCTTGAGCTCGGCGGTCAAGGACCATTCCTTCGGGGACCGGGCGAACGCGCTGCTGGACCGACTGGCCCAGGTCCAGGTCGAGTTCGGGATCCCGGGAGTCAGGGTCGGCGCGACGCTATCCGCGCAGGACAAGGCCCCGGGGTCGGCCGTGCTGGAAAAGCTGCTCGAAGATGCCGGCCGGTTCAGCCGCACGCATGCCGCCAAGGGGCTCGTCGTGTTCGTCGACGAGTTCCAGGAGGCCCAACTTGGCGATCGCAAGAGCCTGCTGATCGGGCTGCAACACTTCGACGGCGCCCCGGACGCGATCCCGGTCGCGGTGATCGCCGCCGGGCTGCCCTCGCTGCCGCCGGCGGTGACCGAGGCGGCCACCTTCGGCGAGCGGTCCCGGTTCGTCGAACTCGGCCTGCTCACCGAGGTCGCCGTCGCCGAGGCCATCCGGTTGCCCGCCGAGCATCACCAGGTCACCTGGTCCGACGAGGCCATCATGGCCGCCATCGAGCTCGCCGCCGGCTACCCGCACAAGGTGCAGCTCATCGGCGACTCCACCTGGGAGATTGCCCGGCCCACCGCCGGGAGCACGATCAACGTGGGTCACGTCCGGCGGGCCGAGGAGGAGATCGAGGACCGCATGACGGGCCTGTTCCGCACCCGCCTGACCCGCGTCACCCCCGAGCAGCAGCGGTTCCTGGCGGCCATGGCCGCCGTCGGGGACGGCCCGGTGGAACGGGCGGCGATCGCTGCCGAACTCGGGGTGGCGACGACCGCGGTGAGCCGACCGCGGCAGCAGTTGATCGACGGCGGCTATATCGAGGCGGTGGGGCACGGCAAGCTGCGGTTCACCATTCCCGGGTTCGCCGCCTACGTTCGCGCCAACGGTTGACGGGACGACGTGCGGCGCCGGCCCCGTTGTCGCTCAATTGTCGCTACAAGGCGGGCAGCGACTTACCCACTTCCGCGCCGGTCATGCGCGACGTCGCCCCAACCGCGTCACCCACGCCGGCACCGCCAAGCCATGGATGATCCGCTGCGTCCGGAACAGCTGCCGCGGCAGCGACGCCGAGTTGTACGGCAGGTCGTACTTCTCGCACAGCTGACGCACCCGCTCGCTCACCTCGGGCAGCCGATTGCTCGGCAGGTCCGGGAACAGGTGATGCTCGATCTGGTAGCACAGATGCCCACCCGAGATGGCCAGCAGCGGACCGGCTTTGAAGTTCGCCGTCCCGATCATCTGCCGCAGATACCACTCACCCTGGGTCTCGTCCTCGACCACCTTCGGGTCGAACGTCTCGGCCCCGTCGGGAATGTGACCGCAGATGATGTTGACGTACACCCACAGGTTGCGGATCGTGTTCGCGGTGAGGTTGGCCGCGAACGTCCGGCGCCACCGCCGCCCGCTCAGTGCCGGCACGAACACGTAGTCCTTGCTCAGCTGCCGGGCGATCTTGCCGACGAACTTGCGCTTCTCCCCCGCCAGCACGGCCGGCTCACCGCGCAGCTTCTCCGAGTGCAGGCCGTGCAGGGCGATGCCCCACTCGAACATGGCCGCCAGCACGAAGTTTCGCAGCGGCGTCGCCAGGTACCACAGCCGCCACGGCTGGTCCTCGGTCACCCGCAGCAGCCGGTAGCCGATGTCCTCATCCATGCCGAGCACATTGCTGAACACGTGGTGCCGATAGTTGTGCGAGTACCGCCACTGCGCCGACGCCCCGACCATGTCCCACTCCCAGGTGTTGGAGTGGATCTCCGGATCGTTCATCCAGTCCCACTGGCCGTGGGAGATGTTGTGGCCCAGTTCCATGTTCTCGATGGACTTCGCGTACGCCAGCGCGCCCGTGCCCAGCAGCCAGCCGGTCTTGGACTTGCTACACGCGATCACCAAACGCGCCGCGACATCCAAAGCGCGCTGGAAGTGGATCACCCGCCGGATATAGGCCGCGTCCTTGGCGCCGAGCGAGTCCTCGATATCACGGCGGATCACGTCGAGTTCGAAGGCGATCTCGTCGACATCCGCGCTACTGAGATGCAGGTAGGCAGGCACGTCGGCGATCGCCATCAAATGTCCTCGGGGGTGCGGCGTGAGCGGCACATACCGGGCCACTGTCAGGGTCGGACCGCAGCCTAGGCGCTCGGGCTGAACGACGGGTAATCGAGACCCGCCGCTCCGGCGAACTCCGGCACCGACCTGCGGCGATGGGCTGAGAACGTTCTCAGCGAGGCGCCCGCACGTAGTGCCGCGGATCGATCCAGGTCTCCCCCGACCACCGATAGGCCGTCAGGGCCCCGCCGACGACCGCGCTGAAATCGACGCACGCGGCGTAGTCGGTCCAGTCGCGCAGGTGCGTCGGCTCACCCTTGCGCCAGTAGTGACCGTAGAAGACCGGCACCTGCCCGTCGTACACGTACTCCTGCGCCACATCGATGGCCGGCAACCCCGGATACGGCGCGCCGTCGGCGGTCGTGAAGTCACCGCCGATCTCGGCCACATCGGCCAGCGTCGTCGCCGCCGAGTTCCACCAGCGCAGCCGCGCCGCGTCGCGGCGGTGCCCGTCCTTGTCGACGTAGGGCTGCGCCCCGTGGTCGATCAGGCTGATCTCCGGACCCTTCAGCAGCGACTCCACGGCGTCGTACATCGGGTCGCCCTTGGTGGACGCTTGGATCAGCTGCTCGTCGCTCAGGATCCGGTCCGTGCCGAGCACCGCCATCGACTCCTCGTGCCAGCAGGCGTGCACCACCCGGATCTCGCCCAGGTCCAGCCACAGCGGCAGGGTCCGGAACCACGCCAGGTATTCGGCGCGCTGCGTCCCGGTCACCTGCGCCAGGAACGCGGCGTGCTGCGCGGTGTTCTTCGCCGACCGTTCCCGCAGATATCGTCTGGAGCCCGCCGGCCACTCGAAGTCATACGCCAGCGCGTTGAATTCGTGGTTGCCCAACACCATTCGGGCGCTGCCGGCGTCGACCATCGCCTTGACCGTCTGCAGCACCCGCAGCTGCTGGGGGCCGCGGTCGATGAGGTCGCCGACGAAGATCGCCTCGCGACGCGGGTGCCGGTGCGCGCCGTCACGCATCCGATAACCCATGTGCACCAGCAGCGCGTCGAGGTCATCGGCACAGCCGTGCACATCGCCGATCACGTCGTAACCGGGTTGGTCGAGCGTCATGATGGGTGCTCCCTTCCGCCGCCTCGGTGAAGGCAGCGCTTGCTTTGGATTGTCGACCCGTGGCCTCGCGCCGGCGATCCGGCGGGCAGGTCTGAAATCTGACTTCAGGATATCGCGCGCCTCCGACATGTCGGTGCGCCGACGTATCCTGGGTTCAGCTCACGAGCGGACGGCTGTTCGGGTACCTGGCCCGCCGTCCCGGCAACCGCGCGCCACCGCACGGTGCCCCAGGGGAAGAGCCGGCACGACAGTGCAAGCGGTGGGCGCCCGAACGCGGCGCCGCCAGGAATGGCGAACGATGACCGAACAACCCTTGACCCCGGCGGACGCGGCCCTGCGCGCACGCATCACCGAACTGTCGGTGCACATTCCGTGCGGCACGCTGCGCGGACCGGTGTATCGCCGGTGGCAGTCCTGCCGTCACGAGGACCGCCCCTCGAAGTGGGAGGGCCACGACGTGTCCCGCGAGCACGACCTGTGCATCGTCTGCTTCCGCGGCACCGCCGGCGGCTCGTCGCGCTGGTCATGGCTGGCGTGCGAACACTGCCGGGCGGTCAACACCGCCCACGGGCGGCCGCTGCCGCTGGGCCGGCACAGCATCATGAACGGCATCGTCGAGATTCACCGGCTCGTCGAGTTCGCCGGCGGCGACTGGCGCCTCAACGGTTGGCGTGAGCACGAATACCGGCTCATGGCATTGCGTTTCGAGCCCGACGCCGATGTGCCGCTGCGGGAGTGGCAGCAGGCGTGGCCGCCGAGCCGGCAGGCGTCCGAGGACGCGTTCAGCCGGCTGACCGGGCTATGACCGGCGCCGCACCCGCGCCGGAATCGGCGCGTCGGCGACCATCGTGAACGGCACCGCCAGTGGGAACTCCGTTGCCAGCGAATCGATCTCGACCGTACGGATCACGGCGGCCAGCGCCAGCGTCGCCTCCAGCACCGCGAAGTGATCACCGATGCAGGTGCGTGGCCCACCACCGAAGGGCAGGTACTGCCAGCGGTCCAGCTCGGCCATGTTCGCCGGGCTGAACCGCTCGGGGTCGAACGCCTCGGGATCGGGCCACAACTCGGGGTTGCGGTGCAGGCCGAAGATGCCGACCAGCACCATGTTGCCCGCCTCGACGCGGTACCCGTCGACGGCGATATCGCGTAGCGCGGTTCGGCCCGCCACCGCCACCGGCGGGCACAGCCGCAGCGCCTCGCGCAACACCTGGGTCGTATAGCCGAGTCCGGCAACCGAATCCGGGCCCAGCGGGCCGTCCCCCAGCGCGGCGACCTCGTCGGCGACACGCCGCTGCATCTCGGGTTGGCGCCCCAGCTGCCACAACGCGTAGGCGATCGTCGTCGCCGTCGTGTCATGCCCGGCCACCATGAACGCGATGAGGTCACTGGCGATATCGAAGTCCGACAGGCGTTCACCGGTGTCGGGATCGGTGGCGTCGATGAGTGCGCGCACCAGCGGCGCCTCCCGGTCAGGATCGGCGCGGCAGCCGGCGACGACGTCATCGGCCAGGCCGCGCATCCGGGCCACCGCCGCGCGGGCCCGCCGGCGCGCCGGGGTCGGCAGCCACCGCGGTGCGCGCACCGGGCGCATGCTGCGGTCGGCGATATAGGACAGCGCGATGGTCAGCGGTTCGGCCAGCGACTCGGCTCGGGTGTCCAGATCCATGCCCAGCACGGTGCGGCCGAGTACCCGCATGGTCAGCCAGCGCGCCTCGGCGTCCAGGTCCACCTCGGCCCCGTCACTCCAGCCCTGCGCGATCTCCTCGGCGGTGCGGGCCATGTGGTGACCGAACCCGGCGACGTGGCGTGGGGTGAACACCGGTTGCAGCGTGCGTTTGCGCGACTTCCACGGGGCGTTGGGCAGATCGGCCAGGTTGTCGCCCATGAGGTGGCGCATCTCGTCGTGCAGGGAGGTGCGGTCACAGTGTTCGTTGTTGAGCGCCAGCACATCCCGCGCACCCGAGGGTGACATGACGAAGACGATGGACGGCCCGGAGCCGGCCGGTCCCAGGACCACGCGGGTCACCGGACCTCCGGACTGCAGCAGCGTCACCTGACCGTGGTGATAGTGCCGTGCCGCGGCCAGCCGCGCCCGCAGCGGTAGCGGGTTGGCCGGCGCGACCGGCAGGGTGTCGACATCGGGCGACATCGTGGACTGCGTCATCAAACTCCCCCTATGGATCACCATTCACGCGAGGGGCCGACCGACGAAATCCGGGCGATCCGCGAGGCCCTCCCCCCATGAGCCCCGCGGATCGCGTCCGTGGATCGGTCGTCGCGCACCCCTCGAACGCGGACCGATCGGGCCGCTAGGTCTCCGCCGCGCCGGGCGCGAACTGTCCCTTGCGGATCAGCGATGTCACGGCGGCATCCCACCGCTGCAACTGGGCGGGCGTGCGGAACGGCTCGGGAATATGCCGTTCGATGTGGTTGCGCAGGATCATCGCGCCGACGCGCAGGATCAGCGGATTCAGGGCGCCCCAGTCGAAGTCGAGGTCATCGCGCAGCAGGCCCTGGGCGTCGAAACCCTTGCCCTGCTCGATGCTGATCTGCAGCAGACCGTCGAAGATGACATTGCCGATCTCATCGCCCTGGCTGAGCGCGTGCGCGACGTAATCGGTGACCTCGGGGTACTCGTGGAATAGCTGGGTGAAGCGGCCGCGGATCTCGTCGGACTGTTCCGACGGCGGGTGCGGCAACGGGCTCGCCTCGAGGACCTCGTTGAACACCTGCAGGACGTGTTCGTCGACCGCGGCGATCAGACCGGCCTTGTTACCGAAGTAATGCTGCACCAGCCCGACGCTGACGCCGGCAGCATCGGCGACCGCACGCAGCGGGGTGTTCGTAACACCCTGCTGGGCAAAGGATTTGATCGCCGCATCGACGATGCGCTCCCGGGGCGTGGGTTCGGCCGGGGCGGACTGACGAAGGAACACGCTGCCTGCCACCACCTCGACAATACTGTAAGCCTGCATAACCATACAACTGACCCGCCTTGCCATATTTGCATGCGGTAATGCAATATGCACATATGGTTCACCGCGGGGGCGGCGCTTTGGCCGTATCAAAGGTTTGCTGGCAGACTTCGATCCCACCGACAACGCATGGGCGGTCGCGAGCGTTCGGCTCGTGAATCCTTCGCTACAACAGCAGATTCAAGCCGTTTGCGACGAACTGCACCACGATCCGCTTGACTCCGACGCCTTCGACCGGCTGCGCCGACTCTTCGGCGCCGCGGCCGAGGTCTCCCACGACACCTGGCGACGCCTGGTCCGGATCGCCTGCGATGAGCTCTACGACGACCCGGAGAGCACCGACGCGCGCGACCGGCTGCTCCTGCTGCTGGCAGCCGGCGGCGCGGTGACGGCCTGAGTCAGGGACAGTCCTCGGAGTCGATGCGCACGACACCGAAGTCGATCTCGGTGGTCGCGGTGAAGACCGATCCCGGCGGCGGCGTCGAGCTGCACACCTGCCAATTGCGGTCGCTGAGCTGGGCACGGCCCTGACCGGTCAGGTCGGTCGAGGTGCTGAACCAGACCTCGCCGCCGCTGACCGATTGGATGGCATCTTGGGCACCCTGCAGGTCCATCCCGATGAGGTTCGGCATGGTCCAGGACGACTCGGCCGCTGCCGGCGGGCTCATGGCGATGGCGAACCCGATCAGCGCCGTCGCGAGGGCGAACTTCTTCATGACTTTCTCCTTGGCTCGAAGTAGCCGCACATCGTCGCACCCGGCACCGACAAGTCATTGTGGTTGACTCTGCGTCCACGGCGCGGCCTTCTCGCCTCAGACTCAATCGGTCGCTGCAACACCCTGATGAGCTCGGAGGTGTTGTTCGGTGGGATTTCGTGCGCATGGCAGCAAAGCGGTTCCGGAGTCGGCCCGTGAGGCCTTCCTGGAGGGGTTGAGATCGGGGTTGTCGCAGTCGGCAGCCGCCACGGTGGTTGGGGTGCACCGCTCGACGGGCCAGAAATGGGCCAAGGCGGCGGGTGTCGCTGCCAATCCTGCACATTGTGGGATCCGTTTCCGGGCGGCCACGCGAGAGTTGTTCTGGGAGGCGATGCATTCGGGAGCATCGCTGACTGAGGCCGCCCTGATCGCCGGTGTGTCGGAGAACGCTGCCGTGTCTTGGGTCAAACAAGCTGGTTATGTGCCCAGAACCCCAGCCCCGATCGACAACGCTGCCAGCTGCCCGGCGCGGGCGCGGGCGCGGGCGCCCTTGACCTTTGTCGACCGCTGCCGGCTCGAAGACCTTCTCGCGAACGGCTCGACATCTGCGCAGGCAGCCGTGAAACTGGGCCGCCATGTCGACACGATGAACCGCGAGATCGCGCGGGGCCGCACAAGGTCGGGGTATCGAGCTCGCGTCGGCCAGGACGTGGCCGAGGCGAACCGCCGCCGACCGAAGGTTCGCAAGCTCGAGGTCAACCCTGTGCTGCTGACCGAGGTCGTGACACGCTTGAAAAAGCGCGACAGTCCCGAGCAGATCGCGGGCCGGTTGCGCCTGGATTTCCCCGACGATCCGGAGATGTGGGTGTCGCACGAAACGATCTACCAGGCCCTATACGTGCAGCCACGCGGTGAGCTGGCACGACTGGTTAAGACCGCGCTGCGCACTGGACGGGTTCGACGGAAACCGCAGGGCCGCACTGAGAATGGCACCGGTCAAATCAAAAACATGATCAACATCAGCGACCGCCCCGCCGAGGCTGACGACCGCGAGATCCCCGGTCATTGGGAAGGCGACTGCATCCTGGGTAGCACGGCCTCAGGCTCTGCGATAGGCGCCATGGTCGAACGCACCACCGGATTCGTGGTGTTGCTGCACCTACCTGGGAATCGCACCGCGGCCACCATGGCCGCGGCAATGACGGCCAAGATCCCTGAGATCCCTGAGATCCTGCGCCGGTCGCTGACCTGGGACCAGGGCAAGGAAATGGCATTGCACACCAAGATCACCGAGGCCACCGGCCTGCCAATCTATTTCTGCGATCCGCACAGCCCCTGGCAGCGCGGCACCAACGAGAACACCAACGGCCTGCTGCGTCAGTACTTCCCCAAAGGGACCGATCTATCGTTCTACGGCCCTGGCTGGCTGGACCAGGTCGCCGCGGAACTCAACGCCCGACCCCGCAAACGCCTCGGCTGGCGCACCCCAGCCGAAGAACTCGACCGACTATTGTCAGACCCATCCACATTCGTTGCAGCCACCGCTTGAATCCAAGCGCACTTTCGCGCCACCACCGCAGAGTCAGCGGCGCCGCCGATGCTCCGGCGAATACTCAGACCGCCAGGGCCAACGAATGCCCGCTTGATACCCGAGCAAGTAGACCAGCGCGAATACGCCCAGTGTGGCCACGCCGGCAACCACGAGTTGAACGATCTGACCGCGCGCTATCCGGTACCCCCAGGATGCGTCCTGGTGTCCAATCATCAGCGGAAGCACAACGACAACCAGACCGGACCCTGCCGCATACCATTTGCCATCAGATGACAACAGATACAGGACACCAATTAGCGCGCACGCTACGGCGACAGCTGCAAAGAGCCACCACATCTTCGGTGCGGTCGCTAGTCCTGCGTATGCGTCGAACTCCGCGGGATGGCGTCCCGGATCCCGGTCGGAGTTTCTGAGATTGAAAGCGTACATTCGACCACGGATTCGCAGGTGAGACGTACTCATATACGCCCGTAACACCACCACTCCGGCGAGCGATCCTGCGAACACTAGTCCGCCTCGCCAATCGGGCGGGTACACCATCAAGAAGGCCGCTACCACGGCGACAGCGGCGCCGATCCAGTACAAGCGGCGTTCGGCATCGTCACTTCTCGTGGGCAGCAACGGGAGTGCAAGACCGACCAACACCATCACCGCGAAAACCGGGTTGATCATCGCTAGCGGGTCGCGATCCGATAGCCCTGCTGGCCCGCCCATTCACCGGCGAAGGAGCCAGCTATTCCTCCTGCAAGTGCGCCCACGAAGACACCTACGGGACCACCTGGGGAACCTGCCCAAGCTCCGACCTCAGCTCCGAGCAGTGTCCCTGCCATACCTCCGCCAACTTTGGAACCTACTTCGCCGATTGGGGCTCCGTTACTTACCTCGTAAATGGCTACGGTCGCCTCCAGCACGTTGCCGACCGTTCCAAGCTTGCTAGAAATATTCTTGAGCGACTCGAGGTCCTCGGGCGTGTACTCGATGCCGGGTTTCCAATGGTCGCCCGTCGGCACTACTTGGCGATATTGATCCACCGCTTCAGATCCTCCGGCAGCGACCTTGCTTCCATTCTGCGCCAGCGCCACGAGTTCCTGCGGCACAGAACCATTTGACATCGCATCGACTGTCGCAGCCGCACCTGCCGGCGACATCCCAGCTCGTTGCAATTCTCTGTCTAAACGGTCAAGCACAGCCGCCTGGCCCGCAGCTTCGCTTTGATTAAGCCATTCTGTCGCCTGGTCGGGCTTCATCGCTGCCGTACCCAACAGCCCTTGCTCCAATTTCTGTTGCCAATCGAGTCGGGTCTGTGCGCGCGATCGAGCATCACCTCCCAAGATTGGATCGACGGGCATCGGTCCGGTTGCGTTCGCCACGTGGTAGTCGTCGAGTCGCTGGCTCGCATACCTGAGTGCGTCGATATCCGCTGTCGGGTCGTTGATCGTCGCGTAGTCGCGAAGTCGGCCAGCTGCAGCTTGCTTCTCCGGGGTCCAGGGGCCAGGTGAATTGACTATTTGCTGATCTACTGAACGTTGGCCCGCGTCGTATCTTTCCGCCATTGCGTCAGAAGCTGAGGTCGAGCCCTGGTCGCTCCCTTCTGCACCATCCATCGCACCGGCCGAATATCCTTCGGCCGCCAACTCACTCCGTGACTGTTCAAGCTGCTCAGCGTAACCATCCCGGATGGCTTGCACTTCTCTGAGCGCTACCGTTGTGCGTTCGACGGCCGCTTGCCTCAGGTGCGACACATCTGCAGGTTCGCTATTGGCGGCAGCTGTTCTCAGCGCATGATCGATCTGTCCGTCGATTGCCTTCAAGGCGGCCTCGAGATTGCCGATAGATACGCCGCCGCTGCGCTGAGCTTCTGCCAGAGACGCCGCTATGTTCTGGAGATCGACAGCAACCTTAGCCAGCTTGTCCCGGTTGTAATTCATAGACTCGGTTGCGCGCTGGACTTCGACAGAGTCGTTTATCGGATGGCCCCCACCATCTTGTCGGTCCCACGCCGATTCAAATCGCGCTTTGGCTGCAAGAAACTCGTCTGTGGTTTCCTGCGTGCAACTGCTTGCCAGCCTGAACGCAGTTGCGAGCTCACTGATTTCGCCAGGAGCTCCTGCCTGAATCGAACGGTCCAACAGCCAGGGATCGCCGCCAGCCGAATCGGTGAGATCGCCAACGTCAAGGTGTTGCAGGTGTAGCGACATGCGACGTCAGTCGAGCGTATCGCCAGCCGTGGTCAGCGCCTCAGCGGCCGTTTCGTCCCCTGTCACAAAAGTGGTGGCTGCGACATTCGCCTTCACGGCGAGCGCATCAAGCTCCGTAGAGTGAAGAGTCATTGCTTCGACATGAGATTTCTGCGCCGCGCTGAGGGTTGCTTGAAAACTGTTAGCAGCGTCGAAATCACCGAAGATTCCCGAGCGCGCCTGCGCTTCAGAGAACTGCGAAGCACCCCGCCGCACAATTGAAGCGGCACTATTTGAATAGTCCGCGCCCATTCGCAGCAGGTCCGTGTCAAGAATCATCTCGCTCCCCCGTCCGTCGATTGAATGATACTGGCCACGGTGCGCCAGCTGGTGCACCAAATTGGCTAGCTCAGATCGAAGGCGAAATTCTCGAGCGGCACCAGCGCCGCTGTATCGGATGGGTCCACGACAAAAACCCAGGTCCGTCCGTCGTCAGCGACCCGGGTCGCGTGTCCGTGCCGCCCGTCGATTGCCTTCATATCCGCGGCCGCAGTGTCAGGATCGTCGTAAACGCCTACCAAGACCTCCTCACGCCCGGGCGGAGTGAGGCATAAAGCAACGGGGTCAGCGCCGGGAAGCCATGAGTTCGGCGACGCATCCATCACGGATGGACTGCCACATGCCGCAGTCAGCCACGCGATTCCGTCGAGCGTCTGGAACGGCGGTTCGAGATCCGCGACCTCACTTGTAGTCGACGATGTCGACGCAGTAGTTGCCGGCGTCCCGCTATCGCCGCACGCAGCAAGTGCAATCGCGATACCGATGGCAGCACCAAATCGCATCACCCGAGAGCTTCGCCAAGTAGATGACATGCCGTTCTTCCTACCGCACGTGCGCCAAGACCACGGCATGACGTCACCTCGAATGACCACACCGCAGAATCACCGGGCAGCTACCCGCTCGCCGGGTGCCCACCCGCGCCGGGCGCGGCGTCGACCAGATCATGCGACATCCCGTACCGCGCCCGCTGCTGCGCCATCACCTTGGGGTACCCGGCCAGCGCCCGCCGGGTCCGCCACGACGACACCCCGGGCACCGCGCCGAGCAGGCGGTTCACTCCCCCGACCACCGGGCCGATCACCGTCGGCAGATGCTTGAACACCGTGTCCGGAAGCCCGAGCTGCGAAGCCGCCTGATCGCCGAGGAACGCCCGCGTCAACCCGTTGATCACCGCGACCCCGACCGCGTGGCCACCGACGGGCAGCAGGTCGGCGATCTCGACCGCCAGATAGTCATGGGTCAACGCCCGCACGAAATCCCGGTCGCCGTCATCGGGGTTGCTACCGGTCAGCGCGTACAGCTCCTCGATGCGCACATGATCGGCCTCGCACGCCGGGTTCAACGGAGCCTGAACACCATTTAGCAGCCCGACATAGCGCCAGAAGTGGAAGATGTCGTCGAGTTCGGCGGCGGTGTAGCGCACTCCGAGCTGATGCATGGCCGTCAGCGCGATATTGCCGAACTCGACGATGGTGAACGCCATGAAGCTCTGCGGGATCGGCGCACCCCAGGCCTGTGTGTCCCAGGACCCGCTGTCCCACAGCGATTTCCGCACAAAGGCATGGATCAGCCGCACCCGCAGCGTCGTCGCGAAGCCCGCGCCGGTGCGTCGCAGGCCGCCGGGAGTCAGGATGGTCTCCATCCACGACCCGACCTCCAGCGAGCGCACCGCGGCCTGGCTGGTGTAGCGGTTGGTGATCACCAGCGGCATGCCGGCCACCTGGTTCATCGCCCCCTTGGTCAGCGATGCCGCGCCCAGCACGATGCCGTAGGACGCCATGTGCCGCACCAGATGCCCGGCCGCGCGGTCCATCTTCGCGTGATCCAACCAGGACGGCTCGACATCGACCTCGGCGAAGAATTCACGCAGCGCCGGTGGTGCGTCCGGCACCGCGTCGATGCCCTCGGCCAGTGCCGTGCGGAACATCTGCATGCCCCAACCCTTGGGCAGTTCGGCGAAGGCCGCCACCACCGCATCGGCCGGCGGGTCGGCGATGAACACGCCGTCGACCCAGTCCTGGCCGCGGTCGCCGTAGCGCGCTACGGCGAGGTCCGCATTGGGGACGGCAACGGGCGATTCGCTGGCGATACTCATGCATCCATGCAAACATGAGAATTCCTCACTTACTACTCACCTTTGAACGGACCAAGCGATGCCCACTCAGGCGCGACGGCTCCCCCAGCAGCAGCGGGCCCGCGAGATGCGTCGGCGACTGCTCGACAGCACCCGCACCCTGATCGCCAAACGCGGTATCGGAAACCTGAACACCCAGGCCATCGCCGACACCGCACACGTCAGCATCGGCACTGTCTACAGGTACTTTCCCGACCGCGCCGCGATCCTGGCCGAGCTGGTCGACGAGGCCACCCGCGACATCTCGTTCGAGCTGGTGCGCGGGGTGAGCGCGGCGATGGATCGCGACGTCCCCGACGCCGCGCTGATCGTCGTCGACACCCTGACCACCGCCTACGAGAAGCACGCCCCGATCTTGCAGGCGGCGCTGACCTCCTCATCTTTCGACATCCCCGCCTACCTCAATCACACCGCGATGGACGAGATCGAACGCAGTCTGCTGCCGCTGGGCAGCGCCATCCCGGGGCGGGCGCGGCCGGACCTGGACGCCGAGCAGCTGCAAGATCTGGTGTTCGTCACGATGGGCGTCACCTCGAGTGCGTGCCTGCGCATCGCGCTGCAGCGCCCGCCGGGCTCGGACCGCGACGCGATGGTGGCGTTGACGGCCAAGATGCTGGCGGCGGCCTTGACGCCGGACTGATTGTCGCTCGTTTGTCGCTCAAAGGCGGGCAGCGGCATACCCACTCGAGAGCCCCAGCCCCAAGGAACCCGGCAAAGTCAACGCTGCGGTATCGCGTCGCTGTACGGCGCGGTGCTGCGGTCGTGCAGGGGATGAACCACCATGTACACCAACCCGATTCCGATCACCACCACCGCCGACAGCGCGACGATCCAGTTGTCGTACCAGGCGGCATCCGGGGTCCGCGGCCAGGCCATGTTCACCATCGCCACCACCCCGTAAGCCAGCGCTGCGATATTGACCGGCAGCCCCCACTTGCCCAGCGTGTACTTGCCCGACGGCACCCAGCCCTTGAGCCGCGCCCGCAGCGCGGCCAGCACCACCATCTGGAAGGCGATGTAGATCCCCAGCGCGGCGAAGCTGATGATCTTGGTGATGGCGTCGGTGGAGAACCGCGAGCCGATGACGATCACCGCCGGCACGATGGCCGCCAACACCAACGCATACGGCGGGACGTGGCGGGTCTCGGAGAACTTTCGCAGCAACGACGATCCCATGATCATCCCGTCGCGCCCGTACGAATACGCCAGCCGGCTCGCCGCGGCCTGCAGGCTCATCGCGCAGGACAGGAAGGAGATCAGCACGATCACCAGGATCACCTTCGAGCCGAAGGCCCCGAACGCCTCGGTGAGCACGGTGCTGACCGGATCGGTGTCCTCACCGGCGATCACGGCCGGGATGTCGGCGACCGACAGCACCAACGCCAGGCAGACGAAAGTCGCTGCGGCACCGCCGATGTAGATGGTGCGGCGCATGGCCTTGGGGATCAGCCGGCCCGGATCGGGCACCTCCTCGGCGACGTCACCGCACGCCTCGAACCCGTAGTACTGGTAGATGCCGATCAGCGCGGCGGCCGCAAAGGCGAACATGTAGTTGCCGTCGCCGCCGGTGCCGAAGCTGTCGAACAGCACGCCCAGATTGTGTTCGCGGTGCGCGATCAGCAGCCAGCCGCCGACCACCAGAGCGCCGATGATCTCAGCCGTGAACCCGATGATCGCCGCCTTGGCAAGCACTTTCGTGCCGAGGAAGTTGATGAAGGTGGCCAGCGCGATCAATCCGAGCGAGAACAGGATGACATTGTCGACGGTCGCCTCGATACCGAAGGTGGCGGCCACGAAAGGCCCACCGCCGTAGGTCACCGACGCGATGGTCACCAACAACGCCACCAGGTACACCCAGCCGGTCATCCAGGCGTATCTGCGCCCCCACAACCGGCGCGCCCACGGGTACACCCCACCGGCGACCGGGAACTGGGCGACGATCTCACTGAAGATCAGCGCGACCAGCAGCTGGCCGACGCCGACGATCAGGAAACTCCAGATCATCGGTGGCCCACCGGTGGCCAGCGCGAACGCGAACAACGTGTAGACGCCGACGACCGGCGACAGATAGGTGAAACCGAGGCTGAAGTTGGCCCACGGGCTCATGTCCCGTTTGAACTGCGAGGTGTAGCCGAGCGCGCCGAGGCGGGCATCGTCGTCGTCGAGGTGGTCGGCGGGGCGCGAAGTAGTGGTCACTGGCCTGCTCTCCTCTGGGCAAGAATCCGAGTGAGCGAAAAACTACATTCCTATTGTTTATCCCGTCCCCGAAACGGCAAGATTGCCCCGCAATCCGGTAGATTGCCGTCACCGGAGGATGGGAGGGAGGACGGCACGTGGTCTCGTCGCTGTCCCCGCTCGTGGCCCCCGAAGCCCCGGTGGGCCGCGCCGACGAGATCGTCCAGCGCATCACCGAGGCGATCCATCTGGGACTGCTCGACGACGGTGAACGGCTTCCCGTCGAGGTCGATCTGGCCGCCCAGTTCGGCGTCGCGCCGATGACCGTCCGCGACGCCCTGTCCACGCTGCGCGAGCAGCAACTGGTGGAGACCCGCCGCGGCCGCAGCGGCGGATCGTTCATCAGACGCCCCGCCGGCCCCCCGGTCGAGCAGCTCACCCAACGCCTGACCCAGATGAGCGCCTCCGACCTGCGCGATCTGTTCGACGAACACACCGCCGTCGCGGGGCAGGCCGCCAAACTGGCCGCCGAACGCGCCGCGCCGTATGCCGTGCGACGACTGTTCGCGCTCACCGATCAGCTCGGTGCCGCCGCCACCCTGGGTGACCGAATCCGCGCCGACAGCCGCTTCCACATCCAGGTCGCGGTCGCCTCGCAGTCGGCCCGACTGGCCCGCCGCGAGGCCAACCTGCAGGCCGAGGCCGCCGGCCTCATCTGGCTTCCGATCGGCCCGGACATCGACGTCCACGCCCATGTCGAGCAGCAGCACGCCATCGCCGCGGCCGTGGCCTCCGAGAACGCCACGGAGGCACGCCGATTGGCCGAAGATCACGTGATGACCCAGCTGGCCCGGCTCACCCGCGTCAACCTGGACCTGCAAGGACCGGACTCATGACCGCCCACGAACTGGCCGAACAGGCCTCAGCAACCCTCGAGCCGGTTTACGACTCGCTGCGCCGCGTCGCCGAGGAGGTGCTGCGCAGCCGCCCACCACGGGCCGCGCTCACCGAGGCGCACTTCTCCGGGCTGCACCGCCTGCTGGCCGAACTGATCGGCGACGACCACGGCCTGTGGGGCATGGGTTTCGTGGCGGCGCCGTTCGTCGTCGAGGGTTGTGAGCGCTACATGGCCTGGTGGCAGCGCCACAACGAACGCATCGCCCGGCTGCGCCTGAACTTCGACCCCACCAGCATCGACGTCTACGACTACCTGCAGATGGACTGGTATCAGCTGGCCCAACGCGGCCAGCAACGAGTGGCCTACGGCCCGTACGTCGACTACAGCGGCTCGGACATGTACACCATCACCGCGACTGTCCCGGTGCTCGCCGACGGCGCCTTCCTCGGCGTCGCGGGCGCCGATCTGGTGGTCGGCGATGTCGAACGCCGCCTCATCGAGGTGCTGCGGCACGCCGACGGGGACGCCGTCGTGGTCAACACCGAACGCCGCGTCATCGCCGCCAACACGCCGCGCTGGTATGTCGGCTCCCGGTTGCCCGCGGTCCCGGCGCAGGACGACACCTTCTCCGATGTCGCCGAACTGCCGCTGGGCCTGGGCTGGGCCGTCGCGCTCGCCCGCTGACCGACCGGGTTACGCGTTTTTAACCAAACCCGCATCGCCGATAACAATCTAGTTCTAGAGTCTTTATCACTCGACTCGCCACGCATCCCGGAGGTCTTCCCGATGCCGCCCGTCTCCACCGACCAGGTTCCCCACTTCGATGTCGCCGACCCGACCTTTGCCCTGACCTCGGCGCAGGTCCACGACGCCCGCGAACGCAGCTGGTACGCAACGACTCCCTACGGCATCGCCGTCCTGCGCTACGCCGAGATGAACAAGCTGCTCAAGAGCCGGCAGATGCGCCAGGGCAGCATCATGTGGCCGGCCCACAACGGTGTCACCGAGGGCCCGTTCGCCAGGTGGTGGGCCAGCTGGTTGCTCAACAAGGAGGGTGAGGAACACCGCCGGCTGCGCCGCCTGATGACCCCGGCCTTCACCCAGCAGCTCATCGCCGGTCAGGTGCCCCGATTCCAGGCGCTGGCAGGCGAACTCGTCGACGCCTTCGCCGAGCCGGACCGCTGCGAGTTCATGTCGGAATTCGCCGAACCGTACTCGGCCCGGGTCACCGCGATCATGTTGGGCACCCCCGAGGCGGACTGGAAGCTGCTGGCCGACGAGTCCACCACCATAGGCCTGGCCATGGCGGTGACGCTCAAGGACGATCTGGCGCGCATCGAGGCCGCGCTGGCCCGCCTCTACGACTACTGCGACGCCCAGATCGCCGACCGGCGCGCCCATCCCCGCGACGACTTCGTCACCGCGTTCGTCAACGCCGCCGACCCCGAGGACGGCAGGCTGTCCGACACCGAACTGCGCGACGGCCTGGTCATGCTGATCTTCGCGGCGTTCGACACCACCCGCAACCAGCTGGGCCTGGCGATGCAGACCTTCCTGGCCCACCCCGATCAGTGGCGGCTGCTCGGGCAGCGCCCCGACCTCGGTGGCAAGGCCGTCGAAGAGGTGATGCGACTGAACCCCACCACCCGCTGGGTCACCCGCGAGGTCATCGAGGACTTCGAATTCCAAGGTTTGGAACTCAGAGCCGGCACCACCGTGCACCTGTACGCCGAGTCCGCGGGCACCGATCCGCGCGTCTACACCCCGGGCGTCGACATCACCGCGGAACGCAAGCCGCACTTCGGTTTCGGTGGTGGACTGCACTACTGCCTGGGCCACTTCGTCGCCCGCGCCGACATGAGCGAGGCGCTGCCCCTGCTGGCGCGGCGCATGCGCGACCCGCACGAACTGCCCGGAGCCACCTGGCTGCCCGACTCCGGCAACACCGGACCCATCAACTATCCCATCGGCTTCACCCCGGCCCCTTAAGGAGACACCGATGACCATGACACCGCTCGACACCCACCGGCACGCCAACGCCGACAGCGCCCTGTTGGCCGAAGTCCTGAACACCATCACCGACCGGGGCGTGGAGTTCGTGTACTTCCAGGCCGTCACCATCACCGGCCGGGTGGTCGGAAAGGTGGCCCCCGCCAAGCACTTCGCGCGTCTGGCCGTCAAGGGCGTGCAGCAACACCAGACCGCGATCGCCAACCTGCAGGGCACCCGCGAGGGCATCCTGCTGGCCGGTGGGGTGAACGCCCCCGAATACACCGCGATCCCCGACCTGGAGACCTTCGCGGTGCTGCCCTGGGACAACAGCTTCGCCCGGGTCTTCTGCCGACTGTATGAACCCGACCACCTCGCCGTCGACGCCGGCATCGAGCTGGCCTGCGATTCGCGCGCGCTGCTACGCCGGGTGCACGACGGCTTCACCGACCGCACCGGTCTGGTGATGCGCACCGGTTGCGAACCCGAGATGACCTGGCAGGGCGACGGTCTGGAGGCACAGTTCCGACCCGGATCCAGCCCGGCGTATCACATCGAGCACCTGGAACGGAACCGCCCGATCGTCAAGAAGGTCATCGAATACGCCACCGCGCTCGGCCTGGACATGATCGAGGGCGACTACGAGGACGAGTTCCAGGTCGAGCTGAACTTCATGTACGACCACGCCAATCAGACCGCCGACCGGCTGACCACCTACCGGCAGATCTGCAAACAGGTCGCCCGCGAACTCGGCATCCACGCCAGCTTCATGCCCAAACCGGCCACCGGCATGATGGGCAACGGCTGCCACCACAACTTCAGCTTCTGGCGCGATGACGTGAACGTGCTCATCGACCCCGGCGTCACGGAGCTGCACCTGTCCGAGATCGGCCGCCATGCCCTCGGCGGGCTGCTCTCCCACTCGGCCGGCGCCATGCTGATCAACGGTTCCACCGTCAACTCCTACAAACGCTACTGGGACGCGGGGCAATTCGCGCCGTCGCGGATCAACTGGGGGCTGGACAACAAGACCTGCACGGTGCGGCTGTCGGCCAACGGCCGGCTGGAGTACAAGCTGCCCGACGCCGCGGTGAACCCGTATCTGTCGCATGCGATCCTGCTGGCCGCGTGCGAGGACGGCATGAAGAACGCCACCGATCCGGGCCGGCCGTGCCAGGGGTCGTCGTATGACACCCCGGCCGACGAGCGCTTCCCGGCGCTGCCGCTGACGCTCGGTGAGGCCATCACCGCCTTCCGCAACGACACCGTCATCACCGAGACCTTCGGACCGAAGCTGTCTCAACTGCTCATCGACTTCCACACCGATGAGTGGGCGCGATTCTGTGGGTACGTCACCGATTGGGAGCGCGAGATGTATTGGAACGATGCCCCGTGAGCGTGTTGAGACTGGCCTGTCTGGACGCCGAGGCTCCTCCGCTGTTCACCCTGTGGACCCCGGAGAACGGCCGCGACGGATACGAGCCCGGGGTCGCCGAGGCACTCGGCAACGAGCTGGGCCGGGAAATCGAATGGGTGCGGGTGCCGTGGGTGGACATGATCCCGTCGGTGCAGCGCGGTGATGCCGATGCGGTGCTGTGCGGGCAGGGCATCACCGCCGAGCGGCAGGCCCAGGTCGACTTCACCCGGCCGTACGCGATCTTCCACGAGGGGGTGCTGGTCCGACGCGGTGACGACATCCATTCCGCCGCTGACCTCGTGGGCCGCAAGGTCGCCGCCATCGAGAACAGCACCAACATGGCACTGGCACAGACGTTCACCGGCGCCGAGCCGGTCGCGTTCGGCGCCGGGTCCGAGGACGTGTACGCCGACATGCTGGCCGCGCTGCTGGCCAAGGATGTCGACGCCGTCGTCGACGACGACGTGGTGTTCGTGCCGCTGGGCGCCACCCATCCCGACTACGAGCTGGCGTTCACGGTGCAGACCGCGAACAAGTGGGGCATCGCCGTGTCCAAGGACCGGCCCGAGACGCTGGCCGAGATCGACGAGGCTCTCGGCCGGCTCATCGCCTCGGGGCGGCTGCAGCAGGTCTGGACGCAGCATCTGCCCACGCTGGACTACCCGTTCTGAGCATGGTCCGTCCGCTCATCGCGGTGATCGGTCGCCGGGCCGCGCAGGTGCCGATCCTGCGCTTCTCCGCGACACTGGCCGCCGAGGCCATCTGCGAGGCGGTGTGGGCCGCCGGCGGCGAACCGGTCATCCTGCACGGGCCGGCCGCCGACCCGGTCGCCGAGCTGCCCGCCCGGCTGGACGCCTTCGACGGTGTGCTGCTGCCCGGCGGCGCCGACCTGGAACCGCACCGCTACGGCGCGGTGCCCGCAGCCGAGACCACCGACGTCGTCGCGTTCCAGGACGATTACGAGATCGGCGTCACGCAAGCCGTCATCGCCAACAGTATCCCGACGCTGGCGATCTGCCGCGGCATGCAGGTGCTCAACGTCGCCCTCGGCGGAACACTGATCCAACACCTGTCCGACCCGTTGCACCACAACAGCATTCATCCCGTACGTGTACTAGAAGGCTCTCGACTGCACAGCATCGTCGGCACCGACACCGTCGAGGTGTCCTCCTACCACCATCAGGCCATCGATATCCTCGGCGCAGATCTCACCGTCACCGCGACCGCCGACGGTGTCATCGAAGCCGTCGAGCACGCGCTCGCCGACATCGTGGCCGTGCAATGGCACCCCGAGGACCGCCACGCCGAATCATTTACCGACGCAGCCCTGTTCGCCGACCTGGTGGACCGCGCACAGAAACGGAGGGAAACACGATGACCACCCGGGTGCTCCGCGAGGACGTCCTGCCCGATCTGCCGATGCCCGAGGCACCACGCGCGCACATCTGCGTGCTGGCGTCGCTGAACTTCCCGGACATCAGCGACGCCGACGTCGCGCTGATCCGACGGTTCACCAAGGTGGCGCTGAGCACGCTGGTCGAACTCGGTGCAGCATATGAACTGTTCGACACCACCGAGCCGCTCGACGATGCCTCGGCGGCGGCCAATTTCGACGGTCTACTGTTGCTCGGTGGCGGTGATATCGACAACGCCTGCTACAACGTCGCCACCCGGCACCCGAAGTCCTACGGTGTCGACGCCCGCGCCGACCGCGACGCCTTCGAGGCCATCGCCGCCGCAGAGGCCGCCGACCGCCCGATCTTCGGGATCTGCCGAGGCTCGCAGCTGCTCAACGTCTTTCGCGGCGGCACCATCATCGGTGACATCGAGGACTACGCGCTGCACCACGGCGCGCCGGGTGAACCCGAGTTCGTCGACGAGCCGATCGACATCATGGCGGGCACCCGACTGGCGTCGATCCTGGGCACCGACCGCGTCACGGGACGGTCCGGGCACCACCAGGCCGTCGACACGATCGGCACCGGCCTGGTGGTCGCCGCGCGGGCGCTGGACGGCATCACCGAGGGCATCGAGGACCCCAGCCGCTTCTACCTCGGCGTGCAGTGGCATCCCGAGGACGACGACGGCCCGGCCGCCGACCGGCTGGCGTTGTTCGGGGCGTTCGTCGACGCCGCCGCGCAAGCGCGGGCCAAAGGCTTGGCAGCGGCCGCCTACGTGGACTGACTCGCAGGAAGCCTAGAGATCCAGCACCAACCGCTCGCCCGGGAACCGGGCCCGCGACACGCAGACCAGCATGTCTCCGGCGGCGCGCTGCTCATCGGTGAGCCGGACGTCACGGTGCTCCACCTCGCCGGACACCACTCGTTGCACGCAGGTGCCGCAGAACCCCTGCTGGCACGAGTAGCCGATATCCGGCCGGGCGCCCCGCAGCGCGGCCAGGGTGCTCTGATTCGCCTGCACCTCAACAATTTCGCCATCGTGCAATTCCAGCTCGAACGGCGCTCCGTCGACCACCGGCAGCGGCGAGAACCGCTCGACGTGCAACTCGGCGTCCGCCGGCACCGCCAGGGCCACCATCTCCATCATCGGCGGCGGACCGCAGGCGTACACCGCGGTCGAGCCGTCCACCCCGTCGAGAAGATCGGCGGCGGTGGGCAATCCGGCGTCGTCGGTGCGCACCGTCACCTTGTCACCGAAGGCGGCCAACTCGTCGAGGAACGGCAGGCTGGCCCGGCTGCGGCCGGTGTAGCGCAACGACCAGGGCACGCCGACGCGGTCGACCAACCGCACCATGGGCAGGATCGGGGTGATGCCGATACCGCCGGCGATGAAACGCAAACTCGTTGCGCGCGAACCCGATCCGGGCAGCGGCATCATGAAACCGTTGCGCGGGATGCTGATCTCCAGCGTGTGCCCCACCGCCAGCTCGTGCATCTCCACCGAGCCGCCGAGCCCTTCGGCGCTGTGGCGCACCGCGATCCGATACTCGTTGCTGCGCTCGGGATCGCCGCACAGCGAGTAATGCCGGGTCCGCCCCGACGGCAGGTACACGTCGATATGCGCCCCGGCATGCCAACCGGGCAACTCGGCGCCGTCCGGTGCGGCCAGCGTCAATGCCACCACCTCGGGATCGGTGGCCACCACATCCCGGCCCGTGACCCGCAGAGTAAGCCGGTTCGACTTCGTCGCCAGCTCGGGTAGGTCCTCGTCGGGAACGAGCTTCATCACCACCGACAGGAAATGCGGCACCGCCGCGCCGGCCACGCGGATCAGCAGATCGGGCGCCGAGCGGTACAGGCCGGGTGGCGGCTCACCCACGTACGGGCGCAGCAGCTTGTCGAGTCTGCTCATGAAAAGGCGCGCGCGGCCGGCGAGCTGGCCAGGTAGGCGACGGCCTGGGCGGTGCTGCCCTCATTCGCCGGGTTGTAATCGCGTTTGAGCAGCGTCAGCCCCGAACGCGCGATGAAGCCCACCGACGGGGTGGACCCGCGCTTGGCGGACTTGCGCAGCTTCCACATCATCCGGATGTAGCCGTCGTTGGGCAGCGCCGGGTCCTCGCGGACCAGGAACTTCATCGCCCGCAGCACGATGGTGAAGAACACGATGCTGGTCAGCGCGCCGGCGGCGGCTTGGGCCACGTAGTCCATGCCGAAGTACTTCGCCACGTTGTAGGACACGTGGCGGTGCTCGACCTCCTCGGCGCCGTGCCAGCGGTACAGATCCGACATCGTGGGGTCGGCGTCGAGCTCATCCCAGTTGTTGTTCAGCGCCCAGTCGCCCAGCACGCCGGTGTAGTGCTCGGCGGCGCTGAGGGCATGGGTTCCCGAAGCCAGCGCCTTGCGCCGGTTGGTCGGGTTGGCCTTGGCCATCCGCAGCTCGTACTGGCCGACGACCCATTCGAGCTGGCGCTGGAACGGCCCGGGATCGATACCGTGGCGCAGCAGGTACTCGTCGAGCACGTCATCGTGGGTCTTGGCGTGCACGGCCTCCTGGCCGATGAACCCGATGATCTCCTCACGCAGCTGGTCGTCGCGCACGTACTCCAGCGCATCGGAGAGCAGTTTGGCGAACCAACGCTCGGCCACGGGCAGCACCAGGTTGAGCGCGGTCACGGAATGCGAGCCGTACGGGTCGCCGGGGATCCAGTGCAGCGGGGCGGCTGACCAGTCGAAATTCACTTTTCGGGGCCGTAGGGCGACTTCTTCGGGGTCGAACGTGTCCGCCGCAGCCGAGTACGCGCGGTCTTCAGGCATTACCCCATACTGCCCGTAAATCCGTCGCGAAAACATCTACAGAGCAAATCCTGCGCCTGCGGGACCCCGGTCCGGACCGCTGACCAGGCGGCATACTCCAGTGCGTGGCGAAGAAGCGGGACGCAGCGCGCGGGGAACCGACGGCCTGGTTGACGCCCGATCAACAGCGCGCCTGGGTCGCCTACATGCGGGTCCAGCTGCGGATGGACTATGAGATGAACCGCCAGTTGCAGGCCGATGCCGGGCTGTCGCTGTCGGACTATCACGTGCTGGTGGCGCTGAGCGCCAATCCCGACGGCATGCGCGTGGGCGACCTGGCCGCCCATATCGGCTGGGAGCGCAGCCGGCTGTCCCACCAGCTGCGGCGCATGGAACAACGCGGATTGACCGCCCGCGAGGCCGGCGCAGGCGACGGCCGCACCACCAACGTCGTGCTGACCGCCGCCGGCCGCACCGCGATCGAGGAGGCCGCGCCGGCGCACGTCGACCTGGTGCGCCGGCTGTTCTTCGACGCGCTGCCGGACACCCTGCTGGCCCCGCTGACCGCGGCGATGGAGCACGTCCACGTCAATCTCAATCTGAACAGCTCGCTGCCGCCCGCGCCGTCGTAGAGTTGCGTGATACATCACCCACCCGAGAGGCGACCATGAGTGACATCGTGACCGGCCTGATGCAGGCGAATCTGCTCGCCGTCTTCAACGAGCGCGACCCGCAACGCCGGGCCGCCGCCATCGCCACGACCTACGCCGATCAGGTCCGCTGGACCGATGACGAGGGCGTCACCGTCGGCCATGACGGGCTCGATGCGAAAGCGGCACAGCTACAGAGCAACCTGGTCGGCATGCATTTCGCGGCCGCCGGGCCGGTACGACAGACCCGCGATTTCGGCCTGCTGGCCTGGGAGGTGCGCCGCGACGAGGACGATGTCGCGGTGATGACCGGATTCGACGCCGCGGTGATCGCCGAGGACCGGATCGCGCAACTGTGGACCGTGCTGACCGGACCACCCTCGGAATAGGTGACATATCACCGAACGTTCTGGCTGTCGCAACACCGCGACGAAAGGAACGATCATGGGACAGCTGCAGAACAAGACGGCACTGGTGACCGGCGGCACCTCCGGTATCGGGCTGGCAGGTGCCAAACGGTTCGCCGACGAGGGCGCCGAGGTCTTCATCACCGGACGCGACCGCG
Source organism: Mycobacterium sp. NPDC003323 (assembly GCF_053589535.1). NCBI lineage: Bacteria > Bacillati > Actinomycetota > Actinomycetes > Mycobacteriales > Mycobacteriaceae > Mycobacterium > Mycobacterium sp. NPDC003323. Next base: position 122,140 of record NZ_JBSFSB010000001.1, on the reverse strand, counting down.
CCCGCCTCGATGAGGCCGTCGCCGCCATCGGCCCACGTGCGCATGCGGTGCAGGGCGATATCAGCAATATCGCCGATCTGGACACGCTGGCCGCCGAAATCGCTTCGCACGGACAGGGTCTGGACATCCTGTACGCCAACGCCGGCGGCGGCGACTTCGCCACACTGGCCGACGTCACCGAGAAGCACTACCGCGACAACTTCGACCGCAACGTGGCGGGCACGGTGTTCACCGTGCAGAAGATGCTGCCGCTGCTCAACGACGGCGCCTCGGTCATCCTGACCGGCTCGACCGCCGCGTCGGAGGCCATCCCCAGCTTCGGCCTGTACGCCGCGTCCAAGGCCGCCATCCGCTCCCTGGGCCGCACCTGGGCCGCCGAACTGGCCGACCGCAACATCCGGGTCAACACCATCGTCCCGGGCCCCATCGAGACGCCCGGGCTGACCGGGCTGGCTACCGATGCCGAGCAGGAAAAGGCGCTCAAGGACGGACTGGCCACCGGCGTCGTGCTCAAACGACTCGGACACGTCGACGAAATCGCCTCGGCTGTACTGTTTTTGGCGACGGACCAGAGCAGCTATATGACCGGCGCCGAGCTGGCCGTGGACGGCGGCAGACTGCAGTTCTGAGTCACCAGGCCGCCGGGGCGTAGTCCTTGAGGAAGCAGCCGTGCACGTCCTCGCCGGCCTCGCCGCGCACGATCGGGTCATACACCCGGGCGGCGCCGTCGACGAGGTCGAGCGGGGCGTGGAAACCCTCCTCGGCCAGCCGCAGCTTGGTCGGGTGCGGGCGCTCGTCGGTGATCCAGCCGGTGTCCACCGCGGTCATCAGGATGCCGTCGGTGGCCAGCATCTCCCCCGCGCTGGTGCGGGTCAGCATGTTCAGCGCGGCCTTGGCCATATTGGTGTGCGGATGGCCGGGCCCCTTATAGCCGCGGCCGAACTGACCCTCCATCGCCGAGACGTTGACGACGTACTTGCGCCGCGCCGCCGCGGCGGCCATCGCCGGACGCAGCCGGCTGACCAGGATGAACGGCGCGGTCTGGTTGCACAGCTGCACCTCGAGCAGCTCCATGGCGTCGATCTCGTCGACGTGCTGGGTCCAGCTGTTGACCGGCGCGGTGTCCGGTAGCAACCCGCCGGCATCGATCGCGGTGCCCGCAGCGATGCGTTCCGGGGACGCGCTGCGCGCCTGCAGCGCGAGCTCGGCGACCGCGTGCGGACTCTGGTGCTCGGCCAGGCTGCCGGCCAGCGCGGCCGGGTGCGCGTCGCTCACCCGGTCGAAGGAGATGACGCCGTCGGTCCTGGCGACCAGTTCGGTGGCCGGGCTGCGTTCGGCCTCCACCAGCGCGGTGTAGGAGCCCGGTGAGCGGCGCACGGTCTGGGCGGCGTTGTTGATCAGGATGTCCAGCGGGCCCGCGGCGGCGACGGTGTCGGCCAGCGCGACGACCTGCGCCGGGTCGCGCAGGTCGATCCCGACGACGCGCAGCCGGTGCAACCAGTCCGCGCTGTCGGGCATCGCGGCGAAGCGGCGCACCGCGTCGTTGGGAAAGCGGGTGGTGATGGTGGTGTGCGCGCCGTCGCGCAGCAGCCGCAGGGCGATGTACATGCCGATCTTGGCCCGGCCACCGGTGAGCAGCGCGCGCCGGCCGGTCAGGTCGGTGCGGGCATCGCGCTTGGCGTGGTTGAACGCCGCGCAGTCCGGGCAGAGCTGGTGGTAGAAGGCGTCGACGACGGTGTAGTGGACCTTGCAGACATAGCAGTGCCGCGAGCGCAGCAGGGTGCCTGCGGTGGCGCCGGCGGCCGTGGACACCAGCGGCAGTCCGGCGGTCTCGTCGTCGATGCGCCCGGGCGCCCCGGTGGCGGTGGCGGCGATGACGGCACGGTCGGCGGCGGCGACCTCGTCGCGCTTGGCGGCCCGTCGCGCCTTGCGGACGGACTTGAAGATGCGGGCGGTGGCCCGGCGCACGGCGACGGCATCGGGGTGCTCCGAGGGCAGTGCCTCGACGTCGGCGAGCACCTGCAGGCAGGTGTTCAGCTTGTCGGGGTCGATCGCGTTCACCGAGGTAGCGTACGGGTTCGACCCTGATTCAGCCGAACAGGTCGTCGAGCGCGCTCTGCTCCAGCTTCACCCAGCGGGCGACGTCCTTGCGGACCGCGTCGACCTGTTTGGGCGTCAGGTGCTGCGCGCCGTCCTCGGGGGTGATGCGGCACAGATCCATCGGCCCGCCGACGCTCGGTGAGGACGCATCCAGCGCGTCGAGCACCCGCAGCGCGGCCACCACGCCGTAGTCGACATCACGTTCGGCCACCTGGAACTGGGTCAACAGCGCGTGCGCCTGCTGCGCCATCGCCGCGCCGCTGCCGACGGCCTGGAAACCCGTCTCCTCGTGATGGCCGAGCAGCGCATTCGGGTCGAGGTCGATGATGAACGGCTTGTCACCGACGTAGCCCGCCGCCAGCACGTAGGTGGCCGGGGTGCCGGCCTTCTCCTGCCCCGGCACCTCGGGGATGAAGTTGTCGTAATGGTGCTGCATGATCGGCCGGACCCGGGCCTGGATGGCGTGCCCGACGTCCTTGGCCTCGACGATGGCGTCGGCCTCCTCGCCGAAGAGCTTCTCGACGTCGTAGAGCACCGCACGCGACCCGCTGCCACCCCAGGCGGCGTTGTCGCCGAGGGGGTGCAGCTTCTGGGCGGGGTAGGTCAGCCCCCGGCCGGGATCGGTGATCTGGGAATCCGATGCCATCACGATTCCGTTGGCGCATCGCAGAGCGAGGACGACGGTCATGATCCGAGCCTACGGTGGGGTCATGACCGCGGACGAGCAGCGTGCCGGCGTCGATCTGACCAACCTGGACCAACCGCTGAGCCCGGACGGCGGGGCCACCAAGCGTGACCTGGTGGACTATCTGGACGCGGTCGCCGACCGGATGCTGCCGGGGCTGGCGGGCCGGCCGCTGACGGTGCTGCGGGTGTTGCGTGGCCGCGCGCCGTTCATGCAGAAGAACGTCCCGAAGTACACACCGGACTGGGTGAAGACGGTGCCGATCTGGGCCGAGGCATCGCACCGGGAGATCCGTTACGCGGTCTGCGATGACCGGCGCACCCTGTTGTGGCTGGCCAATCAGCGCGCCATCGAGTACCACCCGGCGCTGGGGCCGGCCGAGGACATCTACCGGCCGACGCACCTGATCCTGGACCTCGACCCGCCCGACGGCGCCGATTTCGGCGCGGTGGTGGCGGTGGCGTTGTTGGTTCGCCAGGCGCTGGCCGATGCCGGGTTGGCGGGGGCGGTGAAGACCAGCGGCTCGCGCGGGGTGCACATCTTCGTGCCGGTTGATGCTCCGGGTGACGACGTGGCCGCCGCCACCCGCGCGCTGGCCGCCCGTACCGAGGCGCTCGATCCGTCCATCGCCACAACGGCTTTCATCGTCGAGGACCGCGGCGGCAAGGTGTTCGTCGACGCCACCCGCTCCGGCGGCGCGACGGTGGCCGCGGCCTACAGCCCGCGGCTGCGGCCGGGTACGCCGGTGTCGTTCCCGCTCGCGTGGTCGGAGCTTGCCGATGCGCAGCCCGGCGATTTCACCGTGCACACCGCGCTGGAACGCCTGGGCGACCGCGATCCGTGGGCCTCCGAGATGCCCGCACCGCAGCGGCTGCCGGACGACCTGATCGCCCACGGGCACACCATCCCGGTCGCCCGGGTCGCGGCGATGCACGAGGGCAAGCGCCGGGCGAAGGCACGACGCGAACAAGGCTCGGTTTGATCACGGCCATTGCCGATGGATGTGCGCCGACGTTGAATCGTCACGGTGGGAACGCTTGTCCTGATCGTCGGCGTCGCGATGGTGGCCGCGGTGTGCGGCTACGTCTTCGGCCGGCGTAGTCAGCGGCGCACGCGCCGGGTGTTCGTGGTCGGTTTTCTCTGCGGGTCGGTGGCCGGACCGGTGCTGCGGCGCAGGCTGATGCGGGTGTTCGCGGTGCGACGACGGGTTCGGCTGTGAAACTCACCCGGACCACGATCACGCTCGCGGCGGTCTTCGCGGTCATCGCACTGACCGGTTTGGCCATGCGGGTGATCGGCCCGCAACTCGGTCCGGAATCTCATATCGGCCAGGACATGCGGATTTTCGGGCCGCTGGTCGCCATGCTCGGCGGTTTCGGGTTGTTCATGACCCTGTTCGTCGGCGTCCTGAAGTCGCCGAAGAAACCGGCGGCCGGTTGGTATCCCGACGCCCACGATCCGGCGCTGCTGCGCTACTTCGACGGCCGACAGTGGACCGAGCACACCGCTTCCCGGCAATAGGTCAGGATGCCGCGCGGATGAAGTCGACGCCGGCGTTGATGGCGGGGCGGTGCCGCAGGATCCGGTAGTGCGACAGGCGTCCGAGCCCGCGGGTCGTGACCAGCTCCGCACCGGGCCAGGCATCCATGAGCGCCGCGCTGTAGTGATACGGCGCATCGGGATCGTCGGGGTCGTGCACGACCAGCAACGGTGTCGGGGTCTGCAGGTTGGCCCCGATGACGCCGAGATCGGTGTCCGACAACGGCATCTTGATGAGCGTGGCGAGCCGGCGGGCCAGGCCGCCGCGGATGCGCTTCCCGAACCCGTGCCGGGCGGCGAAAAGGTCGAGATAGAAACCGAAGTCGCCCATCGGCGCCAGGAACACCAGGCGTTCGATCGGGGTGCCGCGGGTCAGGGCCAGCGCGGCGGCCTTGGCGCCGAGCGAATGCGCGACGACGGCGCGGGCCGGGCCGTGTGTGCGCACAAACGCGCTGAGCGCCTCGCTGCACTCGACGAGATGCGTACGCCCGGGTGCCAGCGCACCGTGGTCGGAATCATTGTGCGCCGGCAGGTCGAAGGCGATGACGCGGTGACCGGACTCGACGAGCGGTTTGACGAAGACGCCGAGGTGCGCGCGACAACCGCCCCAGCCGTGCACCAGATACACCGTCGGGCCCGCACCCCAGGCCTCCCCCGCCACCCGGTGCCCGGACCAGTACGCCTGCACCGGCTCACTGGGCGGAACACCCGGCGGCATGCGCAGGCTGGCATCCACCACCGGCGGGGTGCACCACAGTTCGGTGGCCCAGCGGGCCCCGATCGCCGGAGCGAACCGTTCCAGCAGGCCCAGCGCACGGCGGATCCGAGGCTCGACCGGCGGCTCGATCCCCGAGCCCGCCTGCCCCTCAGACTGTGCGGTGTCACCGACCATGAAAAATATCCCCTCGCCCGTTGGCGCCGATCCTAGTTGCGGCGCCCGACGCCCTGGCACACTGTCCGCCATCGACCCCAACGTGCGCACCGTGCCGCGACGTCCCGGCGATATCGACGTCGCGACGTTCCGTGCGCTGACCGGCCGCACCGACGTCACCGCCGTCCGGCTCACCGGCGAGGACCACGGCACCGCGCTGCGGGCGCGCCTGGAGGTCGACGGCGGCGCGGGCCTGCCCAGCCGCGCCTTCGTCAAGCTCGCGCCGGTGCGGCCCGCCGAGGCCGTCTTCAATCGGGTGATGAACCTGGCGCACAACGAGGCGCTGGCCTATTGGCTGCTGCGCGACGACCTGGGCGACGCGATCCCAGCCGTGTACGGAACAGCTGCCCGCCGCGGTCGCGCCATCGTGCTGCTGGAAGATCTCAGCGACCGCGACGCGCGTTTCCCCGCGCTGGCCGACGGGGCGAGCGCCGAAGAAGCGCTGGCCGTCGCCCGCGCACTGGGCGCCGTACACCGTCGATTCTGGGGCCGCGGCGACGACGCCGCGTTGGCCGCGTTCGCGCCCAACCGGTCCCGCAGCACTCGGCTCGGACCGCACTCATGGCATCTATTGCGCACCATACCAAGGGATTTCGACGATATCGTCACCCCCGACATCCGGGACACCGCGCTCGGGCTGATCCGGCGGCGCCGCGAGATCGCCCGGATGATGCGCGACGAACCGGCCACTTTGCTTCACGGTGACACCCATCTGGGCAACATCTGCTTCGTCGGCGGGCAGGCGGTGCTGTTCGACTGGCAGATGGCCTCGGTGGGGCCGGCGGTCAAGGACCTCGCCTATTTCGCCGGCACCTCCCTCGACGTTGACATCCGACGCGAGATCGACGCGGCACTGGTGAACGCCTACGTCGACTCGCTGAACAACGATGGCGTACAACGGCTTACGGTCGAGAAGGCGTGGGAGAGCTACCGGCTGTTCGCGTTCACCGGTTTCATCGCCGCCGGTGTCACCGCCGCCTTCGGCAAACGCCTGCAGGGCGTGGCGACGACCCGGGCCGGGTTGCAGCGCGCCGTGGCGGCGATGACGGACCTGGGATCCCTGGAGTTACTCGAAAACCGGTTGAGATGAGGAGCATTCATGCAGACACGCACCCTGGTCCGCGCCATCGGCATCGCCCGCACCTTCGGTGGGCTGTCGGCGTATGTGTGGCCGGACGCGTTCGCCAAGTACGGGCAGCTTCCCGAGGCCGCCGGTAACGCCGACGCGCGGTACGTGTCGCGGTTGTTCGGCGCCCGCGACATCGTCATCGGCCTGGCGACTGTCGCCGGCCCGTCGCAGCGCACCGGCCTGTGGATGGGCGTGGCGTTCGACGCCTTCGACACCGCGTCGAACCTGCTGGCCGGTCGCGACGGCAAGGAAGCCCGCTGGGTCGGTGCGGCGAGCACGTTGACGGCCGGATTCACCGTCGGTGGGGTGCTGGTGGGGCGGCGCTGGGCGGCCGAGGACCGGCAAACTGCTCCGAATCTGAACTAGATGGCGCCTTCGGCGTGATTTTCGTCATCTTCTTCAGGTTCGGCGCAAGAAGCCGCGGACGAAAAAGGCCCGGACCTCGCGGTCCGGGCCTTTCATGTGGAGCTGCCGGGAATTGAACCCGGGTCCTACGGCATTCCCTCAAGACTTCTCCGTGCGCAGTCCGCTATGCCTCTACTCGGATCTCCCGGTCACGCGAACAAGCCGAGATGACGATCCCAGTCGCTGTTTGATGTCCCCACGGGTCCCGCGACCGAACCCGTGGGTGGGTCCCTCTAGCTGATGCCAGGGTCCGGGCCGAGGGCGCTCCCGGTCTGACAGACACGCAGTCGCTTAGGCAGCGAGTGCGTAGTCGCGCTGATTGGAATCGGCGCTTAATTGGTTGCAACGACGCTTACGGTGGTCTCTTGCCTGCACCGGCACGCTTCCCTTGATTCGATGCGCGAAGTCGAAACCGTTCAGCCCCTCGCATCCCCGCCGACCTTCGGCAGGATTTTCCATACTACCGGTCATCCCAACAACTGCCAGCGAGTTTTTACTCCCGTCAGCAGCCGCAGCCCCGCACGCACTCCAAGGTGTCGGCCAGGTCTGCGATCGGCACCGGGCGACCGAACAGGTATCCCTGCGCCAGTTGCCCGCCGGCACGGCACACCATATCGGCCTGCTCCGACATCTCGATGCCCTCGGCGATCACCGCGAGTCCCAGATCGTCACACAACCGCAGCACCGACCGGTACAGCGTCAGGTCGCGTTCGGGCGATCCGCCGACGGCCAGGCTGCGATCCAACTTCACGATGTCGACCGGCAGCGCGTGCAGGTAGGTCAGCGAGTTGAACCCGGACCCGAAATCGTCGAGTGCGATCTTCACGCCGAGATCGGCGAACCGGTTGATCTGGGTGGCGGCCCTGTCCAGGTCGACGATCGGCACCGTCTCGGTGATCTCCAGCACCAGTCGCCCCGGCGGGATGTCGTGCCGCCTGAGCACCTCGCGGACCTGCCACTCGAAGCCCGGATTGCCCAGCCGCGCGCCACCGATGTTGACGTGGATGTCGAGGTCCAGCCCGCAGGCGGTCACCTCGGCACACGCCATGTCGAGCACCAGCGCGTCGAAGTCCGCGCCCATCCCGGCCGCCTCGACGTCGGCGACCAGGGTCTCCGGTGAGATGTCGATGCCGTTGGCCGCGGTCCAGCGGGCCAGCGCCTCCACGGCCACCGGACGTCCGCTGCTGATCTGCACGATCGGCTGATAGACCAGGCGGAAACCGAGCGGTGTGCGGCCGCCACTGCCGCGCATGACCGTCGGGAAGTCGACCACCGCACCGACGGCCGGGTTGTAGACGATCGCGGTGTCCTTACCCATCCGCTTGCTGGCATACATCGCGACATCGGCCTGTCGCAGCAGGTCGTCGGACGTCTGCGCCAACCCGTCGGTATCCGGGCGGACCAGTCCCATGCTGGCCTTGACCTGCACCGAGGTGCCGTGCACGGGAAACGGATCGCGCAGGGCGATGCGCAACCGCTCGGCCGCACCCTCCAACTGTTCACCGTGCTCGGCGGTGCTCTCGATCAGGACCGCGAACTCGTCACCGCCGATGCGGGCCAGCGTGTCACCGTCGGCGACGCAACGCACCAACCGCTCCCCCACCGCGCACAGCAGGTCATCGCCGGCACCGTGGCCGAACCGGTCGTTGACCTCCTTGAAGTCGTCGAGGTCCAGGTAGATCAGCACGAACCGGCCGTGCGCCATCGCCTCGGCGAGCCGGCGGGCGAACAACGTCCGGTTCGGCAGCCCGGTCAGCGCATCGTGATGCACCTGATGGGCCAGGCCGCGCTGGGCCCAGTACAGCGACTGCGTCAGCGCCCGCTCGGCGCGGGTGGCCAGCACCTGCCGCGTCGCCACCAGACCCACCATCAGCACCGTCAGCACCACCGCGGCGGTCGGCAGCTGCTGTCCGATGACCGTGTGGAAGGTGAACAGCACGGCAATCCCGAGGAACCCGACGTAGGGCAACACCAGCTGCAGCCAGTCGTCGCGGCGGCTTGCACCGCTGCGGTCCAGGTGTGAGGTCTGCAGGAACGACAGCCCGATCAGCGCCGGGCCGAGGATCAGCCCGATACCGGCCCATCGGTCGGCGCCGGGCACGTCGACCGCGCGAAAGTAGGCCAGCAGCCGGTTGGCCGACCCCATCATCAGCAGACCGCCGGCCAGCAGCAGATAGTTGGTGCGGTTCGGCCGGCTCGGGTCGTAGATCATGGCGATCACCACGACCGCGGCGACGACGAAGATCTCGGCGCTGATGAAGGCGACGTCCAGCACGCGCATGCCGGGGCTGAACGCGGCGAACTTGCTGCCGAGATTGCTCATCAACGCCAGGATCAGGAACGCGATCCCGGCGATCACCCCGTCGAGCGCGTTGGTGACGAACGGCTGGCGCAGCGGGCTGTCGTGCGGGGCGGCCACGCCGCCGCTGGAGCGCAGCAGCAACACCACCGAGGTCAGCACCAGCACCGGCAGGCACATGTAGACGATCCGCACCAGCGCCGGGGCGTGGTTGCCCGTCCCGGTCCACCACAGCGTCTGGCCTATCACCCAGGTCACCAGCGCGGCCACGAACACCAGCCGCCACCACCGGTCGGCGCCGTGCACCCGCATCGCGATCACGCCACCGCAGATCGCGGCGCCCAGGCCCACGAGCATCTGCAAGGCCATCTCACCGGTGCGCGCCGCGTCGTCACCCCAGAGCGCCAGCGCGTTGACCGCGGCCAGCACGACGACGCCACCGACCACCCGAAGGAGTAGACGCGAGCGTCGCACTGTCACGCATCCCCCTCCACGTCCGCGCACGTGGGACTCACGATATCGCTGCGAGGACGCCGGGCACGAGCGTGCGCGAACTACTCGGTGGACGCGGCGTGTCGGGGTGCAGACCCGCACGCTCGCCGGGGAAGAGTCAGTACATGCCCTTGGCGCGGCGGCCCAGCTCGCGGACCACCTCACGCTGGGCGTCGCGCTTGGCAAGGTCCTGCCGCTTGTCGCGGGCCTCCTTACCGCGGGCCAGCGCCAACTCGACCTTGACCTTGCCGTCGACGAAGTACAGCGACAGCGGCACCAGCGTCAGGTTGCCGTCGCGGATCTTGCCGACCAGGGTGTCGATCTGGCGCCGGTGCAGCAGCAGCTTGCGGTTGCGCCGCGGGGCGTGATTGGTCCAGCTGCCGTGGTGATACTCGGCGATGTGCAGGTTGCGCAACCAGATCTCACCGTCATCGACGGTGGCAAAGGCGTCCACCAGCGAGGCCTGCCCGTCGCGCAGGCTCTTGACCTCGGTGCCGACCAGCACGACCCCGGCCTCGAAGGTCTCCAGGATCGAATAGTTGTGCCGCGCCTTGCGATTGGTCGCGACGACGAAATTGTTCGCCTTCTCGCCGGCTTTGTCCGGCTTCTTGCTCTTGGTTGCCATCATCATCTTCGTACGTAGAGGCGCAGCGTCACGTACGCAGTCAGCCCGGCCATCGCCACACCCACGAACAGCAGGATCGGCGAAATATAAAGTATGTCGGCGAAGTCCAGCGGCGCAATCAAATTAGCCTGGGTGAACTGGGACAGCGCCTTCTCCAGGAACAGCGACCGCACCGTCAGCAGGCCCAGCAGCGCCAGCACCACACCGATGAACGCCGCCAGCATCGCCTCCACCAGGAACGGCAGCTGGGTGTACCAGCGGGTCGCCCCGACCAGGCGCATGATGCCGATCTCGGTGCGCCGCGTGTAGGCGGCCACCTGAACCATGTTGGCGATCAACAGGACCGCACCGATGGCCTGCACCAGCGCCACCGCGAACGCCGCGCTGGACATGCCGTCGAGCAGGGCGAACAACCGGTCGATCAGGTCCTTCTGGTTGAGCACGTTGAGCACACCGGGCTGGCCCTGCATGGCGGTGTCGAACTCCATGTGCTGCTCGGGGTTCTCCAGCTTGACGATGAACGATGCCGGGAAGGCGTCCTTGCTGGCCACATCCTTGAACGCCGGGATCTTCTTGATGGCGTCCTCGTAGGCGTCGGCCTGATTCAGGTAGCGCACCGAGCGGACGTCGTCGCGCGCGTCGATCTGCGCGCGCAGCGCCTTGCACGGATCCTGATCGCAGCTCGGGTCGTTGGCCGAGACGTCGTTGGTCAGAAAGACCTGGCTCTCCACCCGATCCAGGTAGATGTCACGGGACTGGTCGGCCACCCGCATCACCAGCAGACCGCCGCCGAACAGGCCGATGGAGATGGCCGTCGTCAGGATCATGGCCACCGTCATGGTGACGTTGCGGCGAAGTCCGGTCCAGACCTCGTTGATCAAAAAGCCGAAGCGCACTAGCGATCCATTCCGTAGACACCGCGCTGTTCGTCGCGGATGAGCCGGCCCAGTTCCAGTTCGATGACGCGTTGACGCATCGAGTCCACGATGTGGTGGTCGTGCGTCGCCATCAGAACGGTGGTGCCGGTGCGGTTGATCCGCTCCAACAGATCCATGATGTCCTTGCTGGTTTCCGGGTCCAGGTTGCCGGTCGGCTCGTCGGCGATCAGCAGCAGGGGGCGGTTGACGAACGCCCGGGCGATCGCGACGCGCTGCTGCTCGCCACCGGAGAGTTCGTGCGGCAGCCGGGCGGCCTTACCGGACAGGCCGACCATCTCCAGCACATCGGGCACCACCCGGTTGATGACGTCACCGCGCTTGCCGATCACTTCGAGGGCGAAGGCGACGTTCTCGAAGACCGTCTTCTGCTGCAGCAGCCGGAAGTCCTGGAAGACGCAGCCGATGACCTGGCGCAGCTGCGGGATGTGCCGGTCGGCGAGCTTGTTGACGTGGAATTTCGAGACGCGGATATCGCCCTTGGAGGGGTGCTCGGCGCCGAGCAGCAGGCGCATGAACGTCGACTTGCCCGAGCCGGACGGCCCGATCAGGAAGACGAACTCACCCTTGTCGATTTTGAGCGAGACGTCATCCAGCGCCGGTCGAGCAGAGGATTTGTACTGCTTGCTCACTTTGTCGAGGGTGATCATCACGGCACGCCAGTGTAGCCGGATGTCGACGCGTGTCAGTTCGCGCTGGGTGCGGGCGGTGGTGGCGTCGCACCGGCAGCCGGCGCCGGAGGAGGCAGCACAGGCAGCGTGATCGGCGGCAGCAGCCCACCTGGACCGTCGGGGTCGAACACCGTCGTGGTGGGCGGGGCACCCGGTGACGTCGTCGGCGTGTCCTCGAGTCCCGGCGGGCCCGTCGGCGTGGTCGTCGGAGTCGATGTCGTCGGCGATGTCGTCGTGGTGGTCGGCTCCGGCACCTCGGTGGTCGTCGGCGTCGTGGTGGTCGGATACGTCGTGCGGGGACGTTCCTGCACCTGGGTGCGCGGCACCCAGGTGTAGTCCGGATCGGGCACGAAACCCGGCGGCACGGTCTGGTTGACCGGCGGCGGCGCCGGCGGCGGTGCGTACGTCTCGTACAGCCACGCGGTGAAGAAGAAGGCGACGATCAGGGCGATCGTCGAGGTGCGCACCCGGCCGCCCAGGACGTAGGCGGGCCAGCGCTTCTCATCGTCGTCGCTGGAACGCGAGATTATTCTCACTGGCCGCGGACCTCCGAGTTCGCGGCCAAGGACGTCGACTCCGGCTTGGTGGCGATGCCGGCCCGCGCCAACGCCGCGATGACCAACAGCCGTAACCGCCGGCCCACCTCGAATTGCTTACCGGGCAGCGTGCGTGCCACCATCCGCAGATTCACGGTGTCCAGTTCGATGCTCTCCACACCCATCAGCTGCGGCTGGTCCAACAGCAGGTCGCTCATCTCGGGGTCCTTCATCGCGTTCTCGCACACCGCGTGCAGCAACTCGTTGATGGCGTTGAGGTCCGCCGAGCTCGGCACCGGGATGTCCACCACGGCGCGCGCCCAGTCCTTGGACAGGTTGAGTGATTTCATGATCTGACCGTTGGGGACGGTGAAGACCTCACCGTCGCTGGTGCGCAGCTTGGTGATGCGCAGCGTGACGTCCTCGACGGTGCCGGTGGCGTCGTTGGACGCGCCGAGGGTGAGCGTCACCAGGTCACCGAAGCCGTACTGCTTCTCGGTGATGATGAAGAAGCCCGACAGCAGGTCCTGCACGATTCGCTGGGCCCCGAAACCCAGCGCCGCACCGAGCACCGCGGCCGGCGCCACCAGCGAGCCCAGCGGAATCGCCATGATGTCGGTGATCTGCAGCCCGACGATGACACAGATCAGGGCGATGGTCACCCAGGAGATCACCGAGGCGACGGCCTGGCGGTGCTTGGCCGTCTCGGTGCGCACCAGCGCGTCGCTCTCCCGGAAGTCGGCGTCGATGCGCCGGGTGATGCGCTGCGCGGCCCAGTTCACGAACCGGGCGAGCAGGATGGCGAAGATGACCAGCATGACGATGCGCAGGCCGCGGGTGATGATCCACTCGCCGATATCACCGCGCCAGAAGTCATGCCAGCGGTCGGCCACTGACAATGCGAGAACGCTGTTACTCGTCATCTTTCCTATTGCGCCATCGGATGCCGGCCTCCAGGAAACCGTCGATATCGCCGTCGAGCACCGCGGCCGGCGAGCCGACCTCATATTCGGTGCGTAGGTCTTTCACCATCTGGTAGGGGTGCAGAACGTAGGACCGCATCTGGTTACCCCAGGAACTGCCGCCGTCACTCTTGAGCGCATCCATCTCGGCGCGCTCTTCCTGACGCTTGCGTTCCAGCAGCTTGGCCTGCAGCACGCGCATGGCCGATACCTTGTTCTGCAGCTGGCTCTTCTCGTTCTGGCAGGTGACGACGATGCCGGTCGGGATGTGCGTCAGCCGCACCGCCGAGTCGGTGGTGTTGACCGACTGCCCGCCCGGGCCGCTGGAGCGGTAGACGTCGACGCGGATATCACCCTCGGGGATCTCGATGTGGTCGGTGGTCTCGGTGACGGGCAGCACTTCGACCTCGGCGAACGACGTCTGCCGGCGACCCTGGTTGTCGAACGGGCTGATGCGCACCAGGCGGTGGGTGCCCTGTTCGACCGACAGCGTGCCGTAGGCGTACGGGGCGTGCACGGCGAAGGTGGCGCTCTTGATGCCGGCCTCTTCGGCGTAGGAGGTGTCGAAGACCTCGACCGGGTACTTGTGCGCCTCGGCCCAGCGGATGTACATCCGCATCAGCATCTCGGCCCAGTCGGCGGCGTCGACGCCACCGGCGCCGGAGCGGATGTTGACCAGCGCCTCGCGCTCGTCGTACTCGCCGGACAGCAGGGTCCGGACCTCCATGGCCTCGATGTCCTCGCGCAGCTTGGCCAGTTCCGCGTCGGCCTCGGCTTTCTCGTCTTCACCGCCCTCTTCGGCGGCCAGTTCGTAGAGCACGGGCAGGTCGTCGACGCGCTGGCGCAGCTCCTCGACGCGGCGCAGTTCGTTCTGCGCGTGCGAGAGCTCGCTGGTCACCTTCTGGGCGTGCGACTGGTCGTTCCACAGGGTCGGGTCGGCGGCCTCGGCTTCGAGCGTTGCGATGCGGGCGCGCAGACCTTCGACATCGAGCACCCGCTCCACGGTCGTGAGCGTGGTGTCGAGGGCGGCGATATCGGCAAGACGGTCTGGATCCACGATTGTTGAGGTTACCGGGCGGCTTCTGTCGACTCGGCCCTCGATCGGCGCGGCGCGACTAGGCTCGGGTGCGGCAACCGCCCCCGGCGACGACGCGACAGCCCCTTGCGCGCCGCCGGTCAGCCTCACGAAAAGGCCATGCATGCGCCCGTACCACGTGGCGATAGTCGGCTCCGGCCCGTCCGGGTTCTTCGCCGCCGCATCGCTGTTGAAGTCAGATGCCGATGTGCTGATCGACATGATCGAGATGCTGCCGACTCCCTGGGGCCTGGTGCGCTCCGGCGTGGCGCCCGATCATCCGAAGATCAAGTCGATCAGCGCGCAGTTCGCCAAGACCGCCGACGATCCGCGGTTCCGCTATTTCGGCAATGTCGCCGTCGGCGAGCACGTGCACGCCGCCGAGCTCTCCGAGCGCTATGACGCGGTGATCTACGCGATCGGCGCGCAGGCCGACCGGGTGCTCAACATCCCCGGTGAGGATCTGCCGGGCAGCGTGTCGGCGGTGGACTTCGTCGGGTGGTACAACGGGCATCCGCATTTCGAGGAGACCGCACCCGATCTGAACGTGCAGCGCGCCGTGGTGATCGGCAACGGCAACGTCGCGTTGGACGTGGCGCGGATCCTGATCAGTGAGCCGCAGATCCTGGCGCAGACCGATATCGCCGACCACGCGCTGGATCAGCTGGGCACACGCGCGGTGCAGGAGGTGATCGTCGTGGGCCGGCGCGGTCCGCTGCAGGCGCCGTTCACGACGATGGAGCTGCGCGAACTCGGGCACATGGAGCAGATGGCCGAGGTGGACATCGTGGTCGAGCGGGCCGATTTCGACGGCATCACCGATGACGACCTGGCGGCCGCCGACAAGACCGTGCGCACCAATATCAAGGTGCTGCGCGAGTACGCCGAACTGGAACCCGAGGGTGCCCAGCGGCGGGTGGTGTTCCGCTTCGCGACGTCGCCGATCGAGATCAAGGGCTCGGACAAGGTCGAGTCGATCGTGTTGGGCCGCAACGAACTTGTCGACGAGGGCGGCCGGGTGGTGGCCAAGGACACCGGCGAGCGCGAGGAACTGCCGGTGCAGTTGGTGGTGCGCGCCGTCGGCTATCGCGGGGTCGCCGTTGACGGGCTGCCGTTCGACGAGCGCTCCGGCACCATCCCGCACACCGACGGGCGGGTGGACGGCAGCCGCAACGAGTACGTGGTCGGCTGGATCAAGCGTGGGCCGTCCGGGGTGATCGGGTCGAACAAGAAGGACTCCGCCGACACCGTCGAGACATTGCTGAACGATCTGGGCGAGCCGGCGTTCGACGAGGGCCACGCCCAGGAGTTGCACGACTGGGTGTTGTCGCGTCAGCCGAAATTGGTCACCGACGCGCACTGGCAGCGCATCGACGCGCACGAGCGCGCGGTCGGCGAGGCGCAGCACCGGCCGCGGGTCAAGGTGGCCAACGTCGAGAAGCTGCTGGGGATCGCGCACGGCTGAGGCTGTCGGCGGGTGCCGCGAGATTGCCGTTATCCACAGCGTCTCTCGCACTTTTGATTGATAAGCGCAATCTGGCCGATCGGTGTCGGTGGCTGGATGCAGCATCCGGACATGAGGAAGTTGATCGTCGGCAGTCAGGCCCGCGCAGCCGGCACCGTCACAGAGAATGACCTGCGCCGCGGCTATGACCGCGTACACCGCGACATCTACAAGCCGCGCGGCCATCGGCTGACGCTGACGGAACGTATCGAGGGCGCCTGGTTGCGCACCCGACGCGAGGGCGTGGTTGCCGGTGTCGCGGCCTCGGCGTTGCTCGGCGCCCGCTGGATCGACGATGACATCCCCATCGAGATGATCTGGAACGTCAGCCGTCCGCCGCCGGGGATCATCGTCCGCCGTGATCGCCTGGCACCCGACGAGATCATGGTCGACAACTGTGTTCGCCTGACGACACCCGCCCGGACCGCTTTCGACCTGGCCCGGTTTCAACCACGCGGAACGGCGCTCGCCAGACTCGACGCACTGCAGTATGCCTACGCCTTTCGTCCGCAAGACGTCCTCGCACTGGCAGATCGCTACCGCGGAGCACGCGGGATCACACAGGTCCGCGAGCTACTGCCCCTCGTCGACGGAGGGGCGGCGTCGCCACAGGAGACCAGGTTGCGGTTGCTGTTCCTCGACGCCGGCTTTCCGAAGCCGACCACCCAAATCGCCGTCTACGACGGTAGGCGCCTGCTGCGCAAGCTCGATATGGGTTGGGAGCAGTGGAAGGTCGCGGTCGAGTACGACGGAGGTCAACATCAGACCGACCGCTTCCAGTACCTGAAGGACCTCCGGGTGCTGCCGTTGGTCGAACGCAGAGGCTGGAACCCACTGCGTGCGGTCAAGGAGGACAGTGACGGCGAGCTTCTGGTGAGCGCCTATCGTGCGCTCATCTCGCGGGGTTGGGACGGGAAGCTACGACCGCCGCACCCTGCCGTCGCACGGCTTGTCGCGAGATTGCCGTTATCGACCTCCGCTCGCGCACTTTCCGCCGACAACCGCAATCTCGTGGGATAAGGAGCGTGCCGGCCCTATTCGCCCGGCGGGGGCGTGATCCTGTCGGCCTCGATGGTGAGGATCAGCCGCGTCTCGTCTGGGTTGCCGCTGAAGTACGGATACGGCATGCCCAGGTACTTCTGCGAGATCTCGTGGATGCTCTCGTGCCCGCCCTCGGCCGTGCTGGCCGCCACCCGGCCCCGGACGGCGTAGAAACGCCGGATGTCATCGGGATCGGCGATGTTGATCGCGATCCGCGGATCGCGGCTGAGGTTCCGGTCCTTCTGCGATCCGCCGACGATGTTGAGCACGATGTGCTCACCGTCGGTGTGTACCCACGTCTCGGTCAGTTGCGGCGAGCCGTCGGGCATCAGCGTCGCCACGAAACAGGGGCTCGGTTTGCGCAGCAGGTCCAGCAGACCGGCGGGAAGGGGTTGCGGCACGGGACGTGCGGCCTCTCAGTTGTTGGGCGGCGGCGGGTAGCTGGGCGGCGGCGGGGGCGGATAGTCCGGTGGCGGCGCGTCCGGCGGCGCGAAACCCCACTTGTCGGGGTTCTTCGGCGAGTAGACGACGTCGATCAACTGGCCGATGGTGGGCCACTGGTCGACGTCGACGACCATCCGCTGATAGACCACGTGCTCGTTGACCGTCGGGCCGTTGATCACGCCGCTGATGGTGACGAACTGCTCGCCGACCTCGTCGGGCCGCGGGCTCACCCCGGTCACCAGCAGCGTGCCGGGTGCCATGTTGGAAGGAGCGCCGCCGGGCCGGCCCGACCCGCCCGCGGCGGCGCGCTTACGGATCCACGGCGCCGCAATCAAGACCAGCGCACCGACCATCAGCAGGATCATCGCGAATTCGACCACACCGCCATGGTAGGCATGCGGGCATGCCCGACGTTTCCGACGATCTCGCCCTCGCCCTGCAACTCGCCGATCAGGCCGACGCCCTGACCATGGATCGGTTCGGCGCACTGGACCTGACGATCGAGACCAAACCGGACCTGACACCGGTCACCGATGCCGACAAGGGCGCCGAGGAGACGCTGCGCGCGGCGTTGGCGACGGCCCGCCCCGAGGACAACGTGTTCGGTGAAGAGTTCGGCGGCGCAACGGTTTCCACCGGCCGGGTGTGGGTCATCGACCCCATCGACGGCACCAAGAACTTCGTCCGCGGGGTGCCGGTGTGGTGCACCCTGATCGCGCTCATCTGCGACGGCGTACCGACCGTCGGCGTCGTCAGCGCGCCGGCGCTGAGCCGACGCTGGTGGGCCGGCCACGGCCTGGGCGCGCACACCTCGTTCGCCGGACGCGAACGGCGCATCCAGGTGTCCGGCGTCGCTGACCTGGACGCGGCGAGCCTGTCGTATTCGGATCTGACCACCGGTTGGGATGACCGCCGCGAACAGTTCGTGGCGCTGACCGACGCGGTGTGGCGGGTGCGCGCCTACGGCGACTTCTGGTCCTACTGCCTGGTGGCCGAGGGCGCGGTCGACATCGCCTGCGAACCCGAGGTCAAGGTCTGGGACATCGCGCCGTTGGACATCCTGATCCGCGAGGCCGGCGGCACCTTCACCAGCGTCGACGGTCAACCCGGCCCGCACGGCGGCAGCGCGCTGGCCACCAACGGCCTGCTGCACGACGCGGTGCGCGCCCGGCTCGCCGTCGTGTGACGTTGGTTACAGCCTCCCGCTATCTTACTCTGGAGTAAGATAGCGTCTGACGCACTGACCCCACCATGCGAGGCTGTGATGACCCAACTCGAATCCCGTTCGAAGCGCGCCGGTCACGAGAGCGCCGTCGGACTGCAGAAACACAAGCGCACCGCCACCGATATCGGTATCGCGTTGTTGACGCCGTTGGTCGGCCAGGAATTCCTGGACCGCTACGGACTGCGTGACCCGCTGAACAAGGGCATCCGCTACGGAGTGAAGACGGCGTTCTCGGCGATCGGCGCCGGCAACCGTCAGTTCAAGCGGATCCAGAACATCGGCGGCTCCCCCACCCGGCTCGCGCCCAAGGAGTCCGACTACTTCGACCTGACCCCCGATGACGACCAGAAGATGATCGTCGAGACGGTCGCCGAGTTCGCCGAGGAGATCCTGCGCCCGGCAGCACACGACGCCGACGCGGCCGCCACCTATCCGGCCGACCTGATCGCCAAGGCCGCCGAGATCGGTGTCACCTCGCTGAACATCCCGGAGAACTTCGACGGGATCGCCGAACACCGCAGCACCATCACCGGCGCGCTGGTGGCCGAGGCGCTGGCCTACGGCGATATGGGTCTGGCCCTGCCGATCCTGGCGCCCGGCGGCGTCGCCTCGGCGCTGACGCACTGGGGCAGCGCCGACCAGCAGGCCACCTACCTGCCCGAGTTCGCCGGTGAGAAGGTGCCGCAGGCCTGCCTGGCCATCGTGGAACCGCACGCGCTGTTCGACCCGACCGCCCTGAAAACCACGGCCGTGCGCACCCCGGGCGGTTACCGGCTCTCCGGCGTGAAATCGCTGGTGCCCGCCGCCGCGGACGCCGAGCTGTTCATCATCGCCGCTCAGCTCAACGGTAAGCCGGCCTTGTTCATCGTCGAATCCTCAAGTGCGGGTTTGACCGTCGAGGCCGACCCGTCGATGGGTGTGCGGGCCGCCGCACTCGGCCGCATCGCCCTCGACGATGTCGCCGTGCCGCTGCACAACCGCCTCGGTGATGGCGACCGAACCGACCAGGACTACGCCCAGGACTACTCCGAGGCCATCGCCTACTCCCGATTGGGTTGGGCCGCATTGGCGGTCGGCACCTCACATGCGGTGCTCGACTACGTCGTCCCCTATATCAAGGAGCGCACCGCGTTCGGCGAACCGATCGCGCACCGGCAGGCGGTGGCGTTCATGACCGCCAACATCGCCATCGAACTCGACGGCCTGCGACTGATCACCTGGCGCGGCGCCTCCCGCGCCGAGCAGGGGCTGTCGTTCGCGCGCGAGGCCGCGCTGGCCAAGCGTATCGCCACCGACAAGGGCATGCAGATCGGCCTGGACGGCGTGCAGCTGCTGGGTGGCCACGGCTACACCAAGGAACACCCGGTCGAACGTTGGTACCGCGATCTGCGGGCACTCGGTGTCGCCGAGGGTGTCGTCGTTCTCTAGGGAGGTTGAAAGATCATGGCAATCAATCTGGAAATGCCCCGCAAGCTGCGGGCCGTCATCGAAAAGGGACACCAGGGCGCAGCCGAGATGCTGCGGCCCATCTCCCGCAAGTACGACCTGTCCGAGCATGCCTACCCCGTCGAACTGGACACCCTGGCAACGCTTTTCGAGGGTATCTCGGCGGCCAAGACCATCTCGTTCGCCGGCGCCGACGGGGTCGGCGGCGGTGACGTCGACGGTAAGACCAACGTCAACGGCGCCAACATGTCCGCACTGGTCAACGCGCTCGAGGTGTCCTGGGGTGATGTCGCGCTGCTGCTGTCGATCCCCTATCAGGGCCTGGGCAACGCCGCCATCTCCAGCGTGGCGACCAAGGAACAGCTTGAACGGCTCGGCAAGGTGTGGGCCTCGATGGCCATCACGGAGCCGGGCTTCGGGTCCGACTCGGCGGCGGTGACCACCACCGCGGTGCTCGACGGTGACGAGTACGTCATCAACGGCGAGAAGATCTACGTCACCGCCGGGTCGCGGGCCAGCCACATCGTGGTGTGGGCGACGGTGGACAAGTCGCTGGGCCGCGCCGCCATCAAGTCGTTCATCGTGCCGCGTGAACACCCCGGTGTGACCGTGGAACGCCTGGAACACAAGCTCGGCATCAAGGCCTCCGACACCGCGGCCATCCGCTTCGAGAATGCCCGCATCCCCAAGGAGAACCTGCTCGGGGACCCGGAAGTCAAGACCGACAAGGGTTTCGGCGGGGTCATGGAGACCTTCGACAACACCCGCCCGATCGTCGCGGCGATGGCCGTCGGCGTCGCCCGCGCCGCGCTGGAGGAACTGCGGGTCATCCTCACCGAGGCCGGTGTGGAGATCTCTTACGATAAGCCGGCCCACGCCCAGAGTGCGGCCGCCGCGGAGTTCCTGCGCATGGAGGCCGAGTGGGAGTCCGGCTACCTGCTGACCGTACGGTCGGCCTGGCAGGCCGACAACAAGATCCCGAACTCCAAAGAGGCCTCGATGGGTAAGGCCAAGGCCGCTCGCGTCGGCAGCGATATCACGCTCAAGGCCGTCGAGATGGCCGGCACGGTGGGCTATTCGGAGCAGTCGCTGCTGGAGAAGTGGGCCCGCGACTCGAAGATTCTGGACATCTTCGAGGGCACCCAGCAGATCCAGCAGCTGGTGGTCGCCCGCCGCCTGCTCGGGCTGTCCTCGGCCGAACTGAAGTAGTCCGAGCTGAGGTAGTCCGAGCCGGCGTAGCCGGCAGACAGCACACAACCGCCCGCCCGGGCGCCCCGACTTCGGTCAGGGCAATACCGGGCGGGCGTTCTGCTGGGTGGGCGCGTCGTCTGCCGTGGCCCCATACCGCCCCATACCGCGGAAAAGAAAATCCCCCCGTGGCAGAGGCCTCGGGGGGATTTCCGTTGTCGCTGTGGGCGTTACGCGCCCAGGACCCGCTGCAGATCCGGCAGCATGGCCTGCAGCTCCCGGCCCCAGTACGCCCAGTTGTGCGTGCCGTTGTCCGGGAAGTTGAACACACCGTTGCTACCGCCCGCGGCCAGGTAGTTGTCGCGGAAGGTGATGTTGGTGCGGATGGTCAGGTCCTCGAGGAAGGTCGCGGGCAGGTCGCCGCCACCGAGCTCGTTGGGCTTGCCGTTACCGCAGTAGACCCAGAGGCGGGTGTTGTTGGCGACCAGGGTCGGGATGTTGACCATCGGGTCGTTGCGCTTCCAACCGCTGTTGGGATCCTCGGTCTTGCCCCACATGTCGTCGGCCTTGAAGCCGCCGGCGTCACCCATGGCGATGTTGATCAGGAACGGCCACCAGCCCTCGGAGGGGTTCAGGAAGCCCGACATCGAACCGGCGTACACGAACTGGCCGGGGTGCCAGGTGGCCAGGTTCAGCGCGGCCGAACCGGCCATCGACAGACCGATCGCGGCGCTGCCGGTGGGCTTGACGGCCTTGTTGGCCTGCAGGTAGGCCGGGAGCTCCTGGGTCAGGAAGGTCTCCCACTTGTAGGTGACGGTCGGGCCCTTGTTGCGGGCCGGGGCGTACCAGTCGGCGTAGAAGCTGGACTGGCCACCGACGGGCATGACGACCGACAGGCCGGAGTCCAGGAACCACTCGAAGGCCTGGGTGTTGATGTCCCAGCCGCTGAAGTCCTCCTGCGCGCGCAGGCCGTCCAGCAGGTACACGGCCGGCGAGTTCTCGCCACCGCTCTGGAACTGGATCTTGATGTCGCGACCCATGCCGGCCGACGGCACCATCAGGTACTCCACCGGGAGACCGGGGCGCGAGAAGGCACCGGCTGTGGCCGTCTCACCGGCAATGGCGATCGCGCCCGGCACGACCAGCGCGGCCGCGGCAGCGGCTCCGATCCGGCGCAACCACCGGCCTACAACGTTCTGCATCAATTTCTTCCCAACTCTAATTGTTCACGGTCCCGCCCGACCCTCGGTGACGCGATGTCCCCGTCACCCAGAGATACCGCAGTGCGTCGTTGCACTGCGGTATCCGCGTCCGCTCGCCCGTAGTCCGAATCGGATCGTGGAGCGGACCGAGAATTCAGTTGTCGCGGGTTGCAGTAAAACATGCAGCCAGCGGGTGTAGAAAGTCAGGGTCACCGGCGTGCCGCCGTAGGCTGCCGCTCATGACGTCCGCCCCCACGCCGTCCGGCAACCGTCTGACCACGGACGACTGGCTCCAGGCCGGCTACGCGATCCTTGCTGAGGACGGTCTCAAATCGCTGAAAATCGACCGTCTGTGTCAGCGCCTGGGCGTCACCAAAGGCAGCTTCTATTGGCACTTCGACGGTATGCCCAGCTACCGCAGCGCACTCATCGAGGGTTGGCGCGACCTGCGCGATGACGATCGACGCCAGATCGACGCCGTCGTCGACCTGCCGCCCCGGGACCGGTTGGCGCAGATGATGGCCTCGCTGGTCAGCCCGCGGCACTGGACGCTGGAGCGCGCCATGCGCGAATGGGCCCGCACCGACGACACCGTCGCCGACAGCGTGCGCGGTGCCGACCGCCGCATCCTGGCCGCGGTCCGCACGGCATTCGAGGATGCCGGTTTCGCCGCCGAGGAGGCCGACCTGCGCGCCAACGCCACGTTCGCGGTGGGCATCGGGTTCCTGCACCTGTCCGGGGAGGCGCCCGACGCCCGGATGACGGCCCAGAGCGAGCGCTTCCTGGATCTGATGCTGGCCGACTGACCCGCTCTCCATACTAAAAAGTATGGTAGTTTTCGGACCATGACGACGATCGCGGGCCGCGGCCTGATCACCGATGAGTTCGTGGCGGCGCTGGCGCAGCGCGCCGAGGAGGCCGAGACACTGCGCCGGCTGCCCGATGCGACGGTCGCCGACGTGACGGCGTCCGGGTTCACCGACCTGTTGGTTCCGGCGGCGTACGGAGGCGTACAGGCCCCATTCCCGGCGCTGCTGGACCCGGTCCGGCGGATGGCCCACGGCTGCACGTCGAGCGCGTGGACGATCGGCTTCCTGGCGCTGCACAACTGGATGCTGGCGCTGTTCGGCGAGCAAGCCCAGCAGGAGGCGTTCAGCGACCGGCCCTTCCTGGCGCCCGCCCCGCTGGCACCCACCGGGCGCGGGCTGCCCGTCGACGGAGGTATCCGGCTGACCGGCCGCTGGTCCTGGGCCACCGGCCTCATGCACGCGAACTGGATCATCGTGGCCGCGCTGTGCGGACCGGACGACGGCCTCTACCCCGCCCTGGCGCTGCTGCCGGCGGCCGATATCACCGTCGAGGACGTCTGGCACACCGACGGTATGCGCGCGACCGGGTCCAACGACGCCATCGTCACCGATGTGTTCGTCCCTGAGCACCGGCTGGTCAAGGTCACCGACATCTACGCCGGAACCGCGCCGGGCGCCGGGTTGCACGACAGTCCCACCTATCGCTGGCCGATGGTCCCGGCGCTGGCCCTGCTGTCGGCCATGCCGGCCCTCGGCAGCGCCGAACGGGTCACCGAGATGTACGCGCAACGCCTGGCCGAACGGGTGCTGGCGTACGAGGGCGTCATGCAGAAGGACAAGCCGATCGCCCAGGCCCACCTGGCGGGCGCGCAGGTGCGGTTGCGGGCGCTGCGCGGTCTGCTCGCCGACACCGTGGCCGAGATCGAGACGATCGTGTTGACCGGCGACAGCGTCGAGCGGCCGGTGCGGGCGCAGGCCCGGCTGGCCGCGGCGCACATCGTCGCGGAGTCCCGGGCGGTCATCGCCGACCTGATGGGTGCCGGCGGGGCCAGCGTCCACTTCCTGTCCAGCCCGCTGCAGCGCTACAAACGCGATGTCGACGTCCTGTCCGGGCATGTGGTGTTCGACTACGACACCACCCGCGAGTTGGCCGGCGCGCTGGCGCTGGGGATGAAGATTCCCCGGACCTCGATGATCTGAGCATCGTCGGCCCGGATCTCGCGCGCGGCTACGATAGAACTCGCAGCAGGCGTCTGCGTCCGATCAGCCGCACGATATGAGATGGCGATATGAGCACCGACAGTTCCGCCGTTGACGGCGTTGCGCTCGCGGATTCACCGGAGGCGCCCCTGCAGCCCCGTCCGCTGGGGCCGACGCCGGCCGGTGAGGACGGGGCGACGACGGCCGGTGGACCGACCATGGTGCTGCTGTTCACCGCGGGCTTCATCACGTACAAGGTGTGGCGGTTCCGACGTCGCCGACGCTCGAAGAGCTGATCGGGCCTACCTGACTTCAGTTTCTCGCGCGGTTGCCCGACCGGACTGACACCACGCAGCAGAATCACCCCCGCAGACCTACCTGACCTCAGCCCAGCACAGCACTACCCGACCGGACTGACACCACGCACTACCCGACGGGCACCGGCTCATCCTCGGCCGGTGACGGCCGGTCCCGTCGCGCCCGCCGACCCGAGGGCCACCAGTTGTACTTGCCCACCAGCACCGCCAGCGCCGGGACCGTCAGGGTGCGCACGAGCAGCGTGTCCAGCAGCAGGCCGATGCCGATGATGAAACCGCCCTGCACCATCGAACTGATGCTGGAGAAACACATCGCCAGCATCGGTGCGGCGAAGATCATGCCCGCCGAGGTGATGACGCTGCCGGTCGCGCGCACCGTCTTGATCACGCCCGAGGAGATGCCGTGTGGCGACTCGTCGCGTATTCGCGAGATCAACAACATGTTGTAGTCCGCACCGACGGCCACCAACACGATGAACGCCAATCCCGGTGTGCTCGCCGCGATCTGCTGATCGGCCATCACCTGCAGCACCAGCACCCCGATGCCGAGCGCCGACAGGCACGAGATGATCACCGAGACAACCAGATACAGCGGCGCCACGATCGCGCGCAGCAGCAGCACCAGGATCACGAACACCACGGCCACGGTCATCACCACGATGAACAGCAGGTCCCGGTCGTAGTAGTCACGCAGTTCGCTGTAGTACGGCGTCATCCCCGACATGGAGATCGACGCGTCGGCGAGCACCGTGTTGGCCTGCGCCCCGCGCGCGGTGTTCAGGATGGTCTTGACCTGATCCATGGCGTTGGTGTCATACGGGTCCAGCGCGGACTCGATCAGATAGCGCGCCGAGTGCCCGTCCGGTGACATGAACACCTGCACGACATCCTGGAACTGCTCGTTGTCCAGGATTTCCGGTGAGACGAAGAACCCGGCGGTGCCGGGATCATCGGCGTTGCGCTTCATCGACATCAGGAACGCCGACGCATCGAGCAGACCCTTGCCCAGTTCGTCGGTCTGCTCGTCGAGCATCTTGACTCCCTCGGCGAGCTGGCGGCTGCCCTCGGCCAATGCCGTTGCGCCCTGGTCGATCTGGGCGATCTGCGACTGCAGTCCGCCGGCACCACTGGAACCGAGCGTGGAGAGCACCTTGGAGGCCGCGTCCAGCGAGGGCTGCACCTTGTCGAGCACCTCGACCACCCGCTGCCAGCGATCCCGGTCGGCCGCGCACGCCGGATCCATATCGCAGTTCGGGTTGTTCTGCAGGCTGCGCACCACGAACCGGGTGAACTCCAACGACTCCTTGAAACTCTGCGCGTCGGACACCACCGGACCGCCGGGCATCTGGGGCAGCAGCTCGGAGTTGGTCAGCGAATTGCGGACATCCGACATCGTCTTCTTCAGCCCGTCGAACACCGACGTCGCCTCCGTCAGCTGGGAGCGCACCGAGGCCAGGCTCTCGGCGAGCTGATCGGCTCCCCCGGTCAATTGCGCACGCGCATCGGTGCTCTCGGTGATCTTGTCCGACGCGTCGGCCAGCCGGCTGCCGATCTCGCCGGCCTGGAAACTCAGCGTGGCCTGTTCCAGCGGCTCACCGGTGGGCCGGGTGACACCGCGCACCGTCTCGATATCGGGCAGCTGGCTGACCCGCTGCGCCATCTGCTCCATATCTGCCAGCGCCTCGGTGGTGCGCAGATCGTGCGGTGACTGGATGAAGATGTACTGCGGTGCGGTGATGCTGGCCGGGAAATGCTCCTCGATGGCGGCCATGCCGACATTGCTCTCCGCCGACGGCGGCAACGCGGTGCGCGCGTCGTAGCTGGTGTCCATCGCCAGCACGCACAGCGCCAACGGCACCAGGATCAGCAGGCTGCCGACCAGATGCGCGGTCGGGCGCCGCACGATCCGCACCGCCGAACGCCGCCAGAACTGCCGGGTCAGTTCGCGGCGCGGTTTGGCCCAGCCGCGCCGCCCGCAGAGCACCAGGAACGCCGGCAGCAGGGTCACCGAGGACAGGAACGCCACCACGATCGATATCGCCAGCGCGGGCCCGGCGGTGGAGAACACCTTCAGGGTAGTGAAACCCATGCCGAGGAAGGTGACCGCCACGGTGGCCGCCGACGCGGCGATCACCTTGCCGATGGCGGTGATGGCCTGGGCGACGGCCTCATCGGGTCCCAGCCCGGCGCGCAGATACTCGTGATAGCGACTGATCAGGAAGACGGCGTAGTCGACGCCGGCGCCGATCATCATCGCCGACATGAACACCAGCGTCTGCTGCGAGATGGCCAGCCCCATCTCGGCCAGCGCCGCCACGAACTGCGCCGCGGCGACCTGGGAGATGGAGATGGTCAGCAGCGGCAGCAGCATCGTGACGATGCTGCGATAGACCACCAGCAGGATGATCAGCACCAAACCGACGGTGACGGTTTCGATCAACCGGAGGTCTTTCAGACCGATCGCTTCGCGTTCGGCGACGGTCGCGGTCAGGCCGGTCATGTGCAGCGTCAGGTCCGACCCGGCCACCGTCTGCTCGACGTCGTCGACCACGCGTTGATACGCATCGGTGGATTCCGGTGAGCCCAGCTCGCCCACGATGCCGACGGGGATGAACCAGGCCTTGTCGTCCTTGCTCTGGAACACCTCGCGCAGCGGCGGCTGGCTGACGAAGTCCTGCACCATCACGACGTCGCGCGGGTTGTCGTGCAGCCGGTCGACGAGTCTTCGGTAGACCTCCTCGTCGGCCTCGCTGAGACCGTTCTCGTTGACCAGCACCACCAGGGCGATGTTCTGGATGCCCGGTTCGCCGAAGTCCTCGGTCATCTGCTTGGTGGCGACCATGACCGCGGCGTCGCTGGGCAGCATCTCCTGGTCGCGGTCGCTGGCCAGTTGGATCAGCGGCGGGATGGTCGTGGCGAGAACCGACACCAGCACCAGCCACGTGGCGATCACCAGCCAGGGGCGCCGCACGACGACGCGGCCCAGTAACCCGAAGAACCCGTTGACCGTCCAACGGCGGCCATCGGTGCGGGGCTCGGCGGGTTCGGATGGGGTGTGGGAGAACCTCAGCTTCACGGCGCCTCACCGAGCAGCCCACGCAGCCGCGGGCCGTAGCGGTCCAGGGCATCGGCGGACAACATGTCCTGGTGCGTGCACTCCACCGCATGCACGGTAATCGTCCCGTCGACATGCGGCGCCCACCTGCGGTGCAGATAGCCCGCACGGTCGGTGTCGTCGTCGAGTTCGGCGGAGAACAGCACGAGCTCACCGGTGAAGACCCCGGCCTCGTGCACCCGGTAGTGCTCGATATTGGTCTCGACGTTGTGCAACATCGTCTCGACCAGGTCGGTGAGGTCCATCTCGGTGCGTCCGGCCAGCAGGTCGTCCACCTGACGGCGGTCGATCCTCGTGTCGGCGTGCTCGCTCAGCGTCGGTTCGGCGTCGAGCAGGATCAGCCGGTCGACGACGGCGCCGCGGCGCTGCAACTCCACGGCCACCGCGTGGGCCAGTACCCCGCCGAAGGACCAGCCCAGCAGCCGGTACGGGCCATCGGGATGACCGACCTGGATGCGGTCGGCGTGCCGGGCGGCCAGCTCGGCTAACGAGGCCGAGGACGTGTCGGGCACCTGCTGCACACCGATGACCGGACCGTCGAGCACCCCGCCGAGCACCTGGTACTGCCAGCTGACACCGCTGACGGCGTGCGGGGTGAACACCGGAGTGCCGGTCCCACTGTGCAGGGTCTGCAGCGCCGCGATCTGCTGCCCGCCGCCGGTGCCGCCGTCCAGCTGGGCACCGAGTGCGGCCACCGTCGGCGAGGCGAAGATCGCCGAGACCGACAGGTCGGCGTCCAGCGCGGCGTTGACGGCCGCGACCAGACGCATCGCGGCGATGCTGTCACCGCCGAGGTCGAAGAACGACTCATCGGCAGACACCGTCGCCGGGTCCAGGCCCAGGATCCGGCCGAACACCTCGGCCAGCGCCTGCTCGGTGGCGGTGACCGGAGCGCGGTAGGCCCCGGTGAACTCCGGTGCCGGCAGCGCCCGGGTGTCCAGCTTGCCGTTGACGGTGACCGGCAGCGTGGCCAGCACCACGACGGCCGCGGGCACCATGTAGCCGGGCAGCTGCTCCTTGAGCGCCGTGCGCACCGTTGCCGGATCGGCGGTGCCGGTGACGTAACCGATCAGCCGCTGGTGGCCCGGTTGGTCCTCGCGGACCATGACGGCCGCCTGCTCGACACCGTCGCAGGCAGCCAAAGCCGTACGCACATCACCGAGTTCGATGCGGAACCCGCGGATCTTGACCTGCTCGTCGGCGCGGCCCAGATACTCCAGCTGCCCGTCGGCGCTCCAGCGCGCCAGGTCGCCGGTGCGGTACATGCGCTGTCCTGGTTCACCGAACGGGCACGGCACGAAATGCGTGCCGGTCAGGGCGGGCCGGCGGCCGTAGCCGACGGCGACACCAGTGCCGGCCACGTACAACTCGCCGACCATTCCGGTGGGCACCGGCCGCAGGAACTCGTCGAGCACGAAGGTCGCCGCGCCCGGCACGGGTGCGCCGATGGGCATCGCGCCGCCGGGGGTCAGCGAGGTACTCGACGATGCGTACACCGTGGATTCGGTGGGGCCGTAGATGTTGATCAGCGTGCGGCCGCCGGCGCTCCACCGATCGACGAGCTCGCGTTGGCACGGCTCACCGCCGACCAGCAGCGTCATGTCCTCCAGGCCGTCGGACGCCAGCATGGCGGCCGCCGACGGGGTCTGGCCGAGCGCGGTGACCCGTTCGGCGATCAGCAGATCGTGGAAGTCATCCGGTGCGGCGGTGATCGTTTCGGGCACCACCACCAGACGTCCGCCGTGCAGCAGCGCCGCCCAGATCTCGCCGACCGACCAGTCGAAGGCGTACGAGTGGCATTGCGCCCACACCTGCTGCGGGGATCCCGCCAGGACCGGCGACGAGAACTGTCCGGTGACGTTGCGGTGGTTCACCACAACACCCTTCGGGACACCGGTGGTGCCCGAGGTGTAGATGACGTAGGCCAGGTCGTCCGCGGACGGCGGCGACGGCGCCGTGTCGGGTTGGGTGTCGATGCGCGGATCGGCGCTGTCGATGACCGGCAGTGTGCCGAACCGGTCGGCGAGCGCACCGGTGGTGACCGCGGCGACGGGTGCGGTGTCGGCGAGCATGAAATCGCGGCGTTCGGCGGGCATGGCCGGATCGATCGGCAGGTAGGCCGCACCGGTCTTGAGCACCGCCAGGATCGCCACGATCGCCTCGGTGCGCCGGCCGAACATCAGTGCGACGAACTCCCCCGGCCCGGCGCCGTGCCCGATGAGCAGGTGCGCCAACCGGTTTGCGGCCGCGTCCAACTCGCGGTAGGTCATCGGTTCGCGGTCCGGGCAGGTCAGTGCCGTCGCATCCGGGGTGCGGGCCACCTGCGCGGTGAACAGTTCCGGGATCGACGCCGCAGCCGGCGCCGCGGTCAGCACCGACCGGTGGGCGAACCGGTCCAGCCGTCGGTGTTCGGCGTCGTCGAGCAGGTCGACGGTGGCCAGCGCGCGGCCCGGGTCGGCGCTCATCGCGGCCAGCAGCCGCTCGAATCGTGCGATGAGCGTGTCGATCTCGGCGCCGCCGAAGACCTCGGTGTCGTATTCGACGCGCAGGCCGAGTTCGGCACCCGGGGACACCTGCACCGACAACGGATAGTGGTTCTGTTCGTGCGCGTCGAAGTCGGTGATCGCCAGCGCGTCGCCGAAGCCGGCGGCCGCCGCACCCAGCGGGTAGTTCTCGTAGGCGAACATCGTGTCGAACAGCCGGTCCTGACCGGTGATGCGGTGGATTTCGGCCAGCGCCAGATGCTGGTGTTCCAGGGTGGTGTTGTGCGCGTCGCGCATCTGGTCGAGCAGATCGGCCGCCGTGCTGTCGGTGCGCACGGTCGCCCGCACCGGCACGGTGTTGATCATCAGACCCACCATGGCATCGGCGCCGGCCATATCGGTCGGCCGGCCCGACACCGGGGTGCCGAACACGACATCGCGTTGTCCGGTCAACCGCATCAGCAGTTGTGCGTACGCGCTCTGCAGCACGATGTTGACCGTCGTCTGCCGGGTGCGCGCCAATTCTCCGATGGCCGTCGTGGTTTCGGCGGACAGCCGCAACGAGCGCACCTCGCGGCGGCCCTGCGGGTTCTGACGCCCGATCAGTGTCGGCGTGTCGAACCCGGCCAGTACCTGCGCCCAGGCGGTCCGCGCGGCGTCGGTGTCGCGGTCGGCCAGCCAGGTCACGAACGACCGGAACGACACCGCGCCGGGCAGGTGCCGGCCGTGGTAGGCGGCGAAGATCTCGTGCAGCAGGATCGGCAGCGACCAGCCGTCCATCACGATGTGGTGGTTGGTCAGGATGAGCCGGTGCCGGTCGGTGCCGGTGCGCACCAGCGCCACCCGCAGCGGTGGCTGATCGGACAGCGCGCAGACCGCGGCGCGTTCGGCCTCCCGCAGCCGCTCGATCTCGGCGTCGGAGCCCGATTCGACCAACTGCCAGACGATTTCGGGGTCGGCGGTGATGACCTGGACCGGTTCGTCGAAGCGTTCCTCGAACCGGGCGACCAGATGCGGGTGCCGGGCGATCACGGTCTGCACGGCGTCGCGCAACCGCTCGGTGTCCAGCGCCCCGGCCAGGGTGAGGTCGAGTTGCACCGCATACAGGTCGGCGCCCTCGGCGGTGGTGGCGTGGAACAGCAGGCCCTGCTGTAGCGGGGTCAGCGGCAGGATGTCGGCGACCGGGTACCGCTGCTGCAGGTCGTCGATCTGGTGCTGCGCCAACCGGGCCGGCGCGATATCGGACGGGGTGAGCCCGCCGCCACCGGCTCGCACGTGGGCGCCGATACCGCGCAGCGCCTCGAACCACAACCGGCTCAGCCGGGCGACCTGATCGTCGTCGAGCACCGAGGGCGCCCAGGTCCAGTTGGCGTGCAGTTGTGGACCGTCGGCGGTGTCGACGGTCGCGGCGTTGAGTTCGACGGTGTGCATGAGCGGCATCGGCACCGCGGTGCTGACGGCGGTGGCCGCCGAGCCGTCGGTGGCCGGCCGCCACAGTTCACCGGTGAGTTCGGGCCCGCCGCCGAGGCGGCCCAGGTAGTTGAATCCGATGGGCGGTTCGGCACCGTCGAGGTCGACGTCGGTGTGCAGGTAGCGCAGCAGACCGTAGCCGAGCCCGTCCGGATGGGCACGAAGCTGTTCCTTGGCGTCCTTGAGCACCGCGCCCAATGCGGCGTCACCGGCACGCACCTGCGCCCAGGTCAGGCCGGGAACGTCAAGGGCCACCGGGTACTTCGTGGTGAACCAGCCGACGGTGCGGGACAGGTCGAGATCGGCGGCCAGTTCCTCGTGGCGGCCGTGACCCTCGACGTCGATCGCGATGCGGGTGTGGCCGACGAATTCCGCTGCGGCCAGCGCGAAGCCGAGCAGCAGGATGTCGTGGATACCGGCATGGAACGCGGCCGGCGCATCGCGCAGCAGGGTCTGCACGATATCGGTGTCGTCCAACGACACCGACAATCGTCCGGCGGTGGCATAGGTGTCGGCACCGGGTGCGGGCAGGGCGGCGGGGGTGTCGGCGATGCGGCGCCAGGTATCGCTGTGGGCGGACACCTCGGCCGACCGGGCGTGCCCGGCCAGCACCTGCGACCACCGGGCGAACGATGTCCCCGTCACCGGCAGCGTGACGTTCTGCCCGCCATGGTGTTGACCCCAGGCGATGTTGATGTCCTCGATCAGGATTCGCCAGGACACACCGTCGATAGCCAGGTGGTGCACGATGAGCACCAGTTGACCGGAGTGGCGCGCCCACAGCGCGCGCAGCACCGCTCCGGTGGCGGGGTCGAGTTCGGCGCGGGCGGCCAGCACCGCTTCCTCGGACACCTCGTCGACGACGTGCAGACAGGATGCGGCATCGACGGTGCCGGGTTCGGGGACCTGCACGGCGGCTCCGTCGGCGCGCAGGCGCAGCATGCCGTGCCGATCGAGCAGGGCTTGCAACAGGATTCGCACATCGGCCTCGGTGGCCGCGGACGGCGCCTGCAGCACCACGGTCTGGTTGAACTCGTCGGTCGGGCCGTCGACGCCGTCGAGCCAGCGCATGATCGGGGTGGCCACCACCGGTCCCACGCCCTCGTCGATTTCACCGGCGCCGTCGGCGGTGCCGACCACCCGGGCCAGCCGCGCCACCGTCTGCTCGACGAATATGTCGCGGGGCCGGCAGGTCAGCCCGACCGCCCGGGCTCGCGCCACGGCCTGCATCGACATGATGCTGTCGCCGCCCAGTTCGAAGAACGAGTCGTCGACACCCACCCGCTCCAGGCCGAGCACCTCGGCGTAGATGGCGGCGAGTGTCTCCTCGACGGCGCTGCCCGGCGCCCGGTACCGGTCGGGCTGGTCGTAGCTGGGCGCCGGCAGCGCGCGGCGGTCCAGCTTGCCGTTGGGGGTCAGCGGCAGCGCGTCGATCGTCACGATCGCCGCGGGCACCATGTAGCCGGGCAACTGGGCGCCCAGGGCCTCGCGGGCGGCGGCGGTGTCGGCATCGCCGACGACGTAGCCGACCAGCCGCTTGTCGCCGGGTCGGTCCTCACGGGCGATCACGACGGCCTGCTGCACACCGGGCAGCGCCGCCAACGCCGTTTGCACATCGCCGAGTTCGATGCGGAAGCCGCGGATCTTGACCTGCTCGTCGGCGCGGCCCAGGTACTGCAACTGACCGTCGGCGCCCCAGCGCACCAGGTCGCCGGTCCGGTACATCCGCTCCCCGGGTGCGCCGAACGGGCAGGCCACGAAACGGGATGCGGTCAGCTCACCGCGGCGCACGTAGCCGGCGGCCACGCCGGTGCCCGCCAGGTACAACTCGCCGACGACGCCGATCGGGACCGGCCGCAGCCAGGAGTCCAGGACGAAGGATGCCGCCCCGGGCACCGGGGCTCCGATCGGCACCGCGCGGGTGGCGGTGTCGGTCTCGGCGCGCAGCGGCGCGCTGACCGTCGCGTAGATGGTGCCCTCGGTGGGCCCGTACGCGTTGAGCATCGTGATCCGCGGGGCCCAGCGGTTCACGAGTTCGGCCGGGCAGGCCTCACCGGCGACCACCAGGGTGGTCACGTCCAGCCCGTCCGGGGTCAACATCAATGCCGCCGAGGGGGTTTGGGTCAGCACGGTGACCTTTTCGGTGGCCAGCAGCGTGTGCAGGTCCTCCGGCGAGCGGGCCACCCATTCGGGCACGACCACCAGCCGACCGCCGCGCAGCAGCGCACCGAAGATCTCCCACACCGAGACGTCGAACGCCAGTGAGTGCCACTGGCTCCACACCCCGGCGGGAGCCAGCGCGTCACCGGCCTCGCCCAGCAGGCCGATGACGTTGCGGTGGGTGACGGCAACACCTTTGGGCACACCGGTGGTGCCCGAGGTGTAGATCAGGTAGGCGATGTCACCGGGATCCGGCGCGGGCAGCACCGTGGCCGGTTGTGCGTGCAGCGCCGGGTCGTCGAGATCGAGGACGACCGGCGCCTCGATCCGTTCGGCCAGATCGGCGGTGGTGAGCACGGCGACCGGTTGTGCATCGGCGAGCACGAAGTCGACACGCGCCGACGGCAGCGCCGGGTCGATCGGCAGATAGGCGGCCCCGGTCTTGAGCACGGCGAGGATGGCGGTGATCGCCTCGGCCGAGCGGTGCAGCAACAGCGCGACGGTCTGCCCGGCGCGGGCACCGCGCGCGGACAGCAGGTGCGCCAAGCGGTTCGACAGGTCGTCGAGTTCGGCGTAGGTCCAGGTGCGGTCGGTGCGCGGGTCGGTCAGTGCCGGCGCATCCGGGGTCCGGGCGACCTGGGCGGCGAACGCCTCGGCCAAGGACACCGGCGTGTCTGGCGCGCCGTCCAGGGCTGCGGTGTGGCCGAGGTCGTGCAGACGGGTCCGCTCACCATCGTCGAGCAGCCCGACCGTGGACACCGGCCGGTGCGGGTCGGCGGTGGCGGCGGTCAGCATCCGTTCGAGCCGGTCGATCAGGGTGGCGACGGTGTCACCGTCGAACACGTCGGTGCGGTATTCGACCTCACCGCCGATCCCGGCGGGTGCGCCGGTCGCGGTCCAGCGTTCGGCCAGTGAGAACGTCAGGTCCATCCGGGCCGACTGGGTGGTCAGCGGCACCGAGGTGACGTCGACCCCCTTGAGTCCGGGTCCGCCGGCGGCGTCGTGCACGCCGGTGAAGTTCTGCCAGGCCAGCAGCACCTGGACCAGCGGGTGATGGCTCAGGCTGCGGGCCGGGTTGAGCTTGTCGACCAGCACCTCGAACGGCACGTCCTGATTCTCGAAGGCCTCCAGGCTGCGGCTGCGCACCTGCGCCAGCAGATCGGCGAAGCTGGGATCGTCGGCCATGTCGGCGCGCAGCACCATGGTGTTGACGAAGAAGCCGACCAGGTCATCGAGCGCCGGGTCGCGGCGCCCGGCGATCGGGAAGCCCACGGCCACATCGGAACTCGCGGTGACTCGGGACATGAGGGCCAGCAGCGCCGCCTGGATGACCATGAAGGCGGTGGCGTGGTGTTCACGCGCGACCCGCCCGATCGCCTCCTGCAGTGCCACCGGCCAGTCCACGGCGACGGTGGCGCCCGCCATGTCGGCGATCAGCGGGTAAGGCCGGTCGGTGGGCAGCTCGAGACGCTCGGGCAGGCCGGCCAGCGCCTGCTCCCAGTAGCTCAGCTGCGCGGCGACCCGGCTGTGGACATCGTGCAGATCGCCGAATTGCGCACGCTGCCACAGGGTGTAGTCGACGTACTGCACACCCAACGGCTCCCAGTCCGGCGCCTGGCCTACGCAGCGGCCCGCATAGGCCAGGCTGAGATCGGCCACCAGCGGCCGCAACGACCACCCGTCGGCGGCGATGTGGTGCAGCACCGTCACCAGCACGTGGTCGTCCTGCGACACCCGGAACAGGGTGACCCGCAGTGGGATATCGGTGGTCAGGTCGAAGGTGTGCCGCGCCGCCGCGGTCACCGCCTCGTGCAGCCGGTCGGCCGACCAGTCGCCGGCATCGATGACCCGCCAACCGAAGTCGGCGCGTTCGGCCGGCACGACGACCTGCTCGGGGGTCCCGTCGGGCGCCACGAACAGGGTGCGCAGGCTCTCGTGCCGGGTGACCACGTCACCGAACGCGGCATGCAGCGCCGCGGCATCCAGCGGACCGCTGCACCGCAGCGCCGAGGCCATGTTGTACACCGCCGACGGGCCCTGCAACTGGTCGACCAGCCACAGCCGGTTCTGTGCGAACGACAGCGGGATGACCGCGGGCCGCACCGCGGGCACCAGCGGCTCGCGCTGCGCGGCGCCCTGCTCGACGCGCTGGGCCAGCTGGGCGACGGTGGGCGCCTCGAAAACGGCGCGCACCGGCAGGTCGACCTCGAGCGCGGTGCTGATCTCGGCGACCAGCCGCATGCTGGACAGTGAGTCGCCGCCGAGGTCGAAGAACGAATCATCAACGCCCACATGGTCGACGCCCAGGACGCGGGCGAAGATGCCGACCAGCACCTGCTCCGCGATGCTGTCCGCGGCGCGGTGCGGCATACCGGTGTAGTCGGGCTCGGGCAGCGCCCTGACGTCGAGCTTGCCGCTGACGGTCAGCGGCAGCGCATCCACGACGGTGACCGCCGACGGCACCATGTAGTTCGGGAGTCGCTCGGCCAGCGCGGCTCGCGCCGCGGCCGGGTCGGCCGTCCCGGTGACATAGCCCAGCAGTCGTTTGCGGCCGGCGCCGTCGGTGCGCACGATCACCGCGGCATGCTCGACGCCGGGCAGCGCCGCGAGCGCGGAGCGCACCTCGCCGAGTTCGATGCGGTAACCGCGGATCTTGACCTGATCATCGGCGCGGCCCAGGTACTCCAGCTGACCGTCGCCGCGCCAGCGGACCAGGTCACCGGTGCGGTACATGCGTTGTCCGGCAGGCCCGAACGGGCACGGCACGAACCGGCCCGCGGTCAGGCCCGGCCGCTGCCAGTACCCGACACTGACACCGGAGCCCGCGACATAGAGCTCACCGGCGGCGCCCGGACGGACGGGGCGCAGCCAGTCGTCGAGCACGAACAGCGCCGCACCCGGCGGGGGTGTACCGATCGGCGGCACACCGGTTCCCGGGCGCAGCGGCGCGCTGGCCGCCGCCCAGATGGTGATCTCGGTGGGCCCGTACAGGTTGACCATCACCCGGTTTGTGTGAGCGGTCCAGCGGTCCACCAACTCCGGCGGGCAGGCCTCGGCACCGACCATCAGCGACACCGCGTCCAGGCCGTCAGTGGGCAACAACGCTGCCGCCGAGGGGGTTTGGCACAGCACGGTGACCGCTTCGCGGACCAGCAGATCGTGGAAGTCGGTGACCGAGCGCGCGGTCGCGTCGTCCACCACGACCAGCCGGCCGCCGTGCAGCAGCGCGCCCCAGATCTCCCACACCGAGAAATCGAAGGCGTAGGAGTGGAATTGCGACCAGACCTGCGCGGCGGTCAGGTCGATGCCGATCTGCAGCCCGTCGAACAGTTGGGTCAGGTTGCGGTGCGCGACCGCGACGCCCTTGGGCCTGCCGGTGGTACCCGAGGTGAACATCACGTAGGCGATGTCGTCGGGTCGCGGCGACGGCAGCGTGCCGACGGGCTCGTCTGTATCGTCGTGCCCGATGTCGATGACCGCCAGCCGGTGGCGGTCGAAGCGCTGCACCAGGTCGGCGATGGTGACGGCCGCCACCGGTGCGGCATCGGCGATCATGAAATCGATGCGCGCCGCCGGCATGGCCGGATCCATCGGCAGGTACGCCGCACCGGATTTGAGCACCGCCAGGATCGCGATGACACCCTCGACCGAGCGGGGCACCAGCAGGGCGACGGTCCGGCCGGGCCCCGCACCCGCGGCGACGAGTCGTCCGGCCAGCCGTTCAGAGGCGCCGTCGAGTTCGGCGTAGGTCAGCGTCCGGTCACCGCAGACGACCGCCGTCGACTGCGGCGCCGTGGCGACCTGGGCGGCGAACATCTCGGTGACCGTTGCGCCGGAACGGTTTTCGGACAGCACACCGTGGTTGCCCCAGCCGGCGAGCAGGTCTCCGGCGCGCGGGTCGAGCACCGGGATGCTCGACAGCGCACGCAGCGGCTCGACGGTCATGGTGGACAGCACCGTGCTGAACCGATCGGTAAGCGCGGCGATCTCGGCGGCGTCGAAGATCTCGGTGTCGTATTCGATGCGCAGCGTCAGGTGCGGTCCGGGCTGTGCCTGCACCGTCAACGGGTAGTGGCTGGATTCGCGCGTGCTGACGTCGGTGACCGTGAGTTCGTCATCGCCGGACAGCGCTTCGGCGTTCACCGGGTAGTTCTCGTAGGCGAACATCGTGTCGAACAGCTGGTCGTGCCCGGTGACGCGGTGGATCTCGGGTAGCGCCAGATGCTGATGGTCCAGGGTGTCGTTGTACGCGCCGTGCAGTTGGGTCAGCAGGTCCGCGGTGGTGGTAGCCGCGGTGCTCCGTGCCCGCACCGGCACCGTGTTGATGAACAGCCCGATCATGGACTGCACGCCGGCGACCTCGGCGGGGCGACCGGACACGGTGGTGCCGAAGGTGACATCGTGGCGGCCGGTGAGCCAGCCCAGCGTCTGGGCATAGGCGGCCTGCAACACGGTGTTCGCCGTGGTGTGGTGTGCGCGGGCCAGGGCGGCCACCGCGTCGGCCAGACCATCGGCCAGCACCGCGGTGTGCACCCCGCGCGGGCCCGATACCGCCCGGCCAGGTGCGGCCACCAGCGTCGGCTCATCCAGATCACCGAGCAGGCGCGCCCACACCGCCCGCGCCTCGTCGAGATCCAGTGCGGCCAGCCATTCGAGGTAACTCCGGTACGCAGCGGCGGCGGGCAGCCGGTGCCCGTGGTAGCCGGCGAAGATCTCACCCAGCAGGATCGGCATCGACCAGCCGTCGAGCACGATGTGGTGGTTGGTGAGCACGAACCGGTGCCGGTCGGCGGCAAAACGGATGAGCGCGGCCCGCAACGGCGCGTTGCGATCGAGGTCGCCGACGGCGGCGCGTTCCTCGGCGCAGATGCGCTCGATGCCCGGATCTTCGGCGCCCAGATCGATGACGCGCCACGGCACATCCGGGTCGGCGGGGATGACCTGGACCGGTCCGGGCTGGGTGAAGTGCGCCACCAGATGGGGATGGCGCCGGATCACCGCACGCACGGCCGCGTGCAGCCGCTCCGGATCCAGCGGGCCGGTCAGCTCGATGCCGATCTGGCCGGCGTAGAGGTCCTGGGCGCCCTCGGCGGCGTGGAAGAGCAGCCCCTGCTGGACCGGGGTCAGCGGCAGGATGTCGGCGATCCGGTACCGCTGCGCCAGGGCATCGATCTGCTGCTGGTCCAGCCGGGCCGGTGCGATATCCGACGGGGTGAGCCCTCCCCCGCCGGCGCGGACATGCGCGCAGATACCGGCCAGCGCCTGGAACCACAACCGGTTCAGCTCGTCGACCTGTTCGCGGTCCAGCGCCGAGGGCGCCCACGTCCAATTCGCCTGCAGTATCGGGCCTTCGGGGCCATCGACGGTGACGGCACCCAGTTCCAGGGTGTGCATCAGCGGCATGCTCGCCGCCGACGCCGACGCCGTCAGCGACCAGTCGTCACCGGGGCGCCAGAGCTGGTCGGACAGCCCGGACAGACCGGTCTGACGACCCAGGTAGTTGAACCCGATCGCCGGGTCCGCGGCGGGCAGGTCCACCTCGTCGTTCAGGTGGCGCAGCAGTCCGTAGGTCAGTGCGTCGGGATGGCTGCGCAGTTGCTCCTTGATGTCCTTGAGCACCGCGCCCAGCGCGTCGGCACCGGAGGCCACCTGCGCCCACGGCAGTCGGCGGGGATCTTCCCCGTCGCATCGCTCGCCCCCGACATCCAGGGAGACCGGTGACTTGGTGGTGAACCAGCCGACGGTGCGGGACAGGTCGATATCGGCGGCCAGTTCCTCGTGGCGGCCGTGCCCCTCGACGTCGACGGCGACCATCGGCGCACCGGTGAATTCCGCGGCGGCCAAGGCGAATCCGATCAGCAGCAGATCCTGCACGCCGACGCCGAAGGCCTTGGCGGCGGTGTCGGACAGCATGGCGGTGGTCTCGGCGTCCAGCCGGGCGGTCAGCTGCCCGGCGGTGGCGAAGGTGTCGCGCTGCGGCGCCACCGCGGGGAGCGCGGGCGGTGTCGCGGCGATCCGCCGCCAGGTGTCGGCGGCGTCGACGACGTCCGGCCGGTGGGCGTGCTCGACGAGCAGTGCCGCCCACCGCTGCAGGGAGGTGCCACCGGCCGGTAGCTGCACCGGCTGCCCGGACTGCAGCTGGCCCCAGGCGATGTTGATGTCTTCCAGCAGGATTCGCCACGATGCGGCGTCCACGGCCAGGTGATGGATCATCACCACGAGCTGGCCGGTGGCCGGTGCCCAGATGGCGCGCAGCAGCGCTCCGGTGACCGGGTCGAGATCGCTGCGCACCTCGGCGAGTACCTCGTCGGTGATCGCGGCGGCGGTGCGCAGACAGTCGTGGGCATCGACGCTGCCCGGCTCCCCCGCCTGCAGGGTGGCGCCGTCGATCAGCCGCAGCCGCAGCGCGGCATGCCGGTCCAGCAGCGCCTGCAGCACCGCCAGCACATCGGATTCGATGGCGCCGGCGGGCGCCTGCACCGACATCGTCTGGTTGAACTCGGCGGTGGGACCGTCGACATCGTGTAGCCACCGCATGATCGGGGTGGCCACCACCGTGCCGACACCGTCGTCGGTCCCGGCGTCGTCGGTGACGGTGCCGACGACGCGGGCCAGCCGCGCCACGGTCTGCTCGACGAAGATGTCGCGGGTGCGGCAGTTCAATCCGGCGGCGCGGGCGCGGCTGACCACCTGCATCGAGGAGATGCTGTCGCCGCCGAGGTCGAAGAACGATTCGTCGGTGCCGACCCGGTCGACGCCCAGCACCTCGGCGTAGATGCCGGCCAGGATCTCCTCGACCGCACCGCTCGGCGCGCAGTATTCGCCGGTGCCGTACTCGGGTGCCGGCAGGGCCCGCACGTCGAGTTTTCCGTTGGGGGTCAACGGGAGTTCGGCCATCGCGATGATGGCCGCCGGGATCATGTAGCCGGGCAGCGTGTCGCCGAGTGCGCCGCGCAGGGTCGCCGGCTCGGCGGTTCCGGTGATGTAGCCGACCAGACGCTTGTCGCCGGGGCGGTCCTCCCGGGCGATGACGACGGCCTGCTCCACCCCGGCCGCCGCGGCCAGCGCCGCGCGCACATCGCCGAGTTCGATGCGGTAGCCGCGGATCTTGACCTGCTCGTCGGCGCGGCCCAGGTAGTCCAGCTGCCCGTCGGCCCGCCAGCGCACCAGGTCACCGGTGCGGTACATCCGCTGTCCGGCAGGGCCGAACGGGGATGCCACGAATCGGGCGGCGGACAGGCCGCCGCGGTTGACGTACCCGGCGGCCACCCCGCTGCCGGCGATGTACAGCTCGCCGATCACGCCCTCGGGCACCGGACGCAGCGCGGCGTCGAGCACGAAAAGGGCGGCACCGCCGGCCGGTGCGCCGATCGGGACCGCGGGATCGGCGGTCAGCGGCGCGCTGACCGAGGCGTAGATGGTGCCCTCGGTGGGGCCGTAGGCGTTGATGATCGGCCCCGGCCACCGGTCCACCAGCTCGGCCGGGCAGGCCTCACCGGCCACGATCAACGTCACCCCGTCCAGTCCGGCGGTGGGCAGTGCGCCTGCCGCCGAGGGGGTTTGGCTCACAACGCTGACCTGCTCGGCGAGCAGCAGGTCGTGCAGCTCCTCGGGTGCGCGCGCCACCGACTCGGGCACCACGACCAGCCGCCCGCCGTTCAGCAGTGCGCCGAAGATCTCCCACACCGACACGTCGAACGCCAGCGAGTGCCATTGCGACCACACCCCGGTGCGCGGCAGACCGTTGGCTTCCGAACGCAGCAGCGTGACGACGTTGCGGTGGGTGACCGCAACACCTTTGGGCACACCGGTGGTGCCGGAGGTGTAGATCAGGTAGGCCAGGTCGTCGGCGGCCGGGCCCGCGGGCGCGGTGTGGGGCTGGTCGGCGACGGTGGTGTCGTGCACGTCGAGCACGGTGCCGCCGTACCCGTGCAGGTTCGCGGTGAGCTCGGCGGTGGTGACGACGGCGACGGGCGCGGCATCATCCAGCACGACCGCGACGCGGGCCGGTGGGAGCGCCGGGTCGAGCGGCAGATAGGCGGCACCGGATTTCAGCACCGCCAGGATGGCCACGATCGCCTCGGCCGAACGCGGCAGCAGCAGCGCCACGGTGGCACCGGGACCCGCACCCCGGGCGGCCAGCAGATGCGCCATCCGGTTGGCCGCGGCATCGAGTTCGGCGTAGGTCAACGACCGGCCGGCACAGGTCAGCGCGGGCGCATCCGGGGTGTCGGCGACCGCGGCGGCGAACAGTCCGGGGATCGACGCGGCCGCGGCGGGGGCGGCCAGCATGTCGCCGTGCCCCAGCGCGTCCAGCCGGTCCCGCTCGGCGTCGTCGAGCAGGTCCAGAGCCGAAAGTGGTTGTGCCGGTGCGGCGGTGGCAGCGTGGAGCACCCGGCGCAGCCGCTCGACGAGGCTGACGATGGTGGTGGCGTCGAAGATGTCGGTGCGGTATTCGACGGAACCGCCGATACCGGCGCGCTCACCCTCGGCGGTCCAGAGTTCGCCGAGCGAGAAGGTCAGATCCATCCGCGCGGTCTTGGTGTCGACCGGCAACGGCTCGATCTGCAGCCCGCCCAGCGACAGCCCGGAGGTGTTGTCGCGTTGGCCGGGCAGGTTCTGCCAGGCCAGCATGACCTGCACCAGCGGGTGGTGGCTCAGGCTGCGGGTCGGGTTGAGGCGTTCGACCAGGACGTCGAAGGACACGTCCTGGTTCTCGTAGGCCTCCAGGCTGCGCTGCTGCACCTGGGCCAGCAGATCGGCGAAGGTGGGGTCACCGCCCGGGATGTCATCGATGTCGACGCGCAGCACCAGCGTGTTGACGAAGAAGCCGACCAATTCGTCGAGCGCGGCGTCGCGCCGGCCCGCGACCGGCACGCCGACGGCCACGTCGGTGGTCGCCCCGACCTTGGCGAGCAGCACGGCCAGCGCCGCCTGCACGACCATGAACCCGGTCGCGTTGTGGTCACGCGCCAATTGCGTGATCCGACGCTGCAATTCGGCCGGCCACCGCACCGGGATGACCGCGCCGCGCTGCTCGGCGACCAGCGGGTAGGGCCGGTCGGTCGGTAGCGGCAGCCGCTCGGGCAGCCCGGCCAGGGTGCGCTGCCAGTACGCCAGCTGCCCGGCGATGGGACTGTCGGCGACGT
The DNA here is from genome assembly GCF_053589535.1 of Mycobacterium sp. NPDC003323. Classification (NCBI taxonomy): domain Bacteria; kingdom Bacillati; phylum Actinomycetota; class Actinomycetes; order Mycobacteriales; family Mycobacteriaceae; genus Mycobacterium; species Mycobacterium sp. NPDC003323. The sequence continues at coordinate 79,003 of NZ_JBSFSB010000001.1, read as the reverse complement.
CGAGTTCGCCGAACTGCCGGTGCTGCCACAGCGTGTAGTCCACGTACTGCACGGGCAGCGGCGCCCAGTCCGGCGCCTGCCCGGCGCACCGGCAGGCATAGGCCACGCTGAGATCGCGGGCCAGCGGGGTCATCGACCATCCGTCGGCGGCGATGTGGTGCACCGCGGCGACCAGGATGTGCTCATCGCGGGTCCGGCGGATCAGGTGCACACGCAGCGGGATTTCCGCGGACAGGTCGAAGGCGTACCGGGTCGCGGCGTGGGCGGCCTCGTCCACCTGTTCGTCGGTCCAGCCGTCGGCATCGGTGAACTGCCATCCGCATGAGGCGTTCTCGGCGGGCAGCACCACCTGCTGCGGGATACCGTCCGGAGCGATGAGCAGGGTGCGCAGGCTCTCGTGCCGGGCGACGACGTCGTCGAGCGCCGCGCGCAGCGCCTCGATGTCCAGGTCGCCGCGCAGCCGCAGCGTGGTGGCCATGTTGTAGACCGCCGACGGACCCTGCAGTTGCTCCAGGAACCACAACCGGTTCTGTGCGAAGGACAGCGGGATGACCTCGGGTCGCTCACCGGCCACCAGCGGTTCCAGCGGGCTGGTGCCGTCGGCGACCCGCGGTGCCAGTTCGGCGATGGTGGGCGCCTCGAAGATGGTGCGCACCGCGAGGTTGGTGTGCAGGCTGGTGTTGACCGCCGCGATCAGGCGCATCGCGGTGATGCTGTCCCCGCCCAGGTCGAAGAACGAATCGTCGACGCCGACAGCGGATTCCAGCCCCAGCACGGCGGTGTAGACACCGGCCAGGATCTCCTCGACCGCGCCCGTCGGCGCCCGGTACACCCCGGCGACGTAGTCGGGTGCGGGCAGCGCGCGGGTGTCGAGTTTGCCGTTGGAGGTCAACGGGAGGGCGTCGAGCACCACGATCGCGGACGGCACCATGTAGGCGGGCAACCGGGAACTCAGCGCGGCGCGCACCTGGCCGGGCTGGGCCGACCCGGTGAGGTACCCGACCAGGCGCACGTCGCCGGGACGGTCCTCGCGGGCGATCACGGCGGCCTGCTCGACCCCGGGCGCCGCGGCCAGCGCGGTCTGCACGTCACCGAGTTCGATGCGGTAACCGCGGATCTTGACCTGCTCGTCGGCGCGGCCCAGGTAGTCCAGCTGCCCGTCGGCCCGCCAGCGCACCAGATCACCGGTACGGTACATCCGTTGTCCCGCGGACCCGAACGGGCAGGCCACGAAGCGTGATCCGGTCAGCCCGGACCGGCCTAGGTACCCGGTGCCGACGCCCGGTCCGGCGACGTACAACTCGCCGATGACGCCGGCGGGCACCGGCCGCAGCCAGGGGTCGAGCACGAACAGGGCGGCGGGCGGCACCGGCGCGCCGATGGGGATGGTGCCCGGTGCCGCCGACAGCGGGGCGCTGACGGTGACGCACATGGTCGTCTCGGTGGGTCCGTAGGCGTTCAACATGACCCGGCCGTCGGCGGCCCAGCGCGCCACGACCTCCGGTGCGCACGCCTCGCCGACCGCCACCAGCACCGCGGACTCCAGACCGTCGGACGGCAGAACCGCTGCGGCCGAAGGGGTCTGGGTCAGCACGGTGACGCCGCCGGCGACCAGCACACTGTGCAGTTCGGTGACATCGGCGGTGGCTGTCGGCGGGACCACGACGACCCGGCCGCCGCGCAGCAACGCCCCGAAGATCTCCCACACCGACACGTCGAAGGCCAGGGTGTGGGCATGGCTCCACACACCGCCGGCGGGCAGTCCGGCGTCCAGCGTTGCCAGCAGCTGCGTCACGTTGGCATGGGTCAGTCCGACGCCCTTGGGCACCCCGGTGGTGCCGGAGGTGTAGATGACATAGGCCAGGTCATCCGGCGAGGGTGCGGGCAACGCGGTGGTGTCACCGGTGTCGGGCACGTCGTGGATGTCGATGACGGGACGGTCGGCCGCCAGGTGCGCGGTGTCACCGCCTGCGACCGCGGCGACCGATTGGGCATCGTTGATGACGAAGTCGATGCGCTCGGCCGGCCAGCCGATATCGATCGGCAGATAGGCGGCGCCGGTCTTCAGGATCGCCAGGATCGCGATCACGGCGTCGGCCGAGCGCGGCAGCAACAGCGCGACCGTGGCGCCCGGAGCCGCGCCGTGGCGCGTCAGCAGATGCGCCAGCCGGGTCGATGCCTCGTCGAGGGCGGCGTAGGTCAGTGACCGCTCACCGCTGATGGCCACCGCATCCGGGATGCGCGCGACATGCTCGGCGAACAGTTCGGGCATCGAGATCGGTTGCGGCGCAGCGGTGAGCGCGCCGGCGTTGCCCAGGGCGTGCAACCGGGTGCGTTCGTCGGGGTCCAGCAGGTCCAGCGAGGCCAGCGAGCGTGCCGGGTCGACCGTCATCGCGGTCAGCATCCGCTGCAGTCGGTCGACCAGGTGCGCCACCGTCGCCGCGTCGAACACGTCGGTGCGGAACTCGACGATGCCGCCGATCCCGGCCGGCGCGCCGGTCGCGGTCCAGCGTTCGGCCAGGGAGAACGCCAGATCCATGCGCGCGGAATGGGTGTCGACCGGCAGCGGGGTGATCTCGAGCTCGCCGAGGACCAGTCCGGCGGCGGTGTCATCGTGTTGCCAGGGCAGGTTCTGCCAGCCCAGCATCACCTGCACCAACGGATGGTGGGTCAGGCTGCGCGCCGGGTTGAGCCGCTCGACGAGCACCTCGAACGGGACGTCCTGGTGTTCGAAGGCGGCCAGGCTCGCGCTGCGCACCTGCTCGATGAGGTCGGCGACGGTCGGAGCACCGCTCAGTTCGACGCGCAGCACCAGGGTGTTGACGAAGAAGCCGATGAGGTCATCCAGTGCGGTGTCGGACCGCCCGGCGATCGGGAAGCCCACGGCCACATCGGAGCTGGAGCTGATCGCCGACAGCAGGGCCAGTAGCGCGGATTGCACCACCATGAAGCTGGTGGCGTTGTGTTCGGCGGCGACGCGGGCGATCTGCTGCTGCAGATCGGCGGGCCAGTCCACCTCGATGGTGGCACCGCGGTGATCGGCCGCGCGCGGGTAGGGCCGGTCGGTCGGCAGGTCGAGGTGCTCCGGCAGCCCGGCCAGGGCGTTCTCCCAGTAGGCCAGCTGCCGGGCGATCGGACTGTCCGCGTCGTCGATATCACCGAGTTGGGCGCGCTGCCACAGGGTGTAGTCCACGTACTGCACCGGCAGCGGCGCCCGATCAGGTTGCCGTTCCGCGCTTCTCGCGGCATAGGCCGCGCCGAGGTCGGTGACCAGCGGTCGCAGCGACCAGCCGTCGGCGGCGATGTGGTGCACGACGGCCACCAGCAGATGCTCGTCGTCGGCGACCCGCAACAGTGTTGCGCGCAGCGGGATCTCGGCCGACAGGTCGAAGGCGTGTTGCGCGGCGGTGCCGATACCGGCTTCCAGCTGATCGGGGGTCCAGCCGGTGGCGTCGACGGTGTCCCAATCCACGACGATCTCCCGGGCGGGCAGCACCACCTGCTGCGGGACGCCGTCGGTGGCGGTGAACACGGTGCGCAGGCTCTCGTGCCGGGTGACCACATCGGCCATGGCGGCCCGCAGCGCGGCGGTGTCGAGGGTGCCGCGCAGCCGCAACGCCACCGCGATGTTGTACACCGGCGACGGTCCCTGCAGTTGGTCGACGATCCACAACCGGTTCTGCGCGAAGGACAGCGGAATCTGTGCGGGCCGCTCGACGGGCACCAGAGGTCGGCGCGCCACGGCGCCGCGGTCGACGCGCTGGGCGAGTTGCGCGACGGTCGGCGCCTCGAAGACGGTGCGCACCGGCAGGTCGGCCTCCAGCGCGGTGTTCACCGCGGTGATCAGGCGCATCGTCGACAGCGAGTCGCCGCCCAGGTCGAAGAACGAGTCGTCCACACCCACCCGCTCCAGAGCGAGGATGTCGGCGAAGATCTCGGCCAGGGTCTGCTCGACGGCGTCGGCGGGCGCCCGGTAGTGGGTGCTGTCCCGGTAGTCCGGGGCGGGTAGCGCGCGGGTGTCCAGTTTCCCGTTGACCGTGACCGGAATCTCGGGCACCGCGAGCACGGTGGACGGGACCATGTAGCCGGGCAACGTGTCGGCCAGCGCGGCGCGCGCGGCCGCCGGGTCGGCGGTTCCGGTGATATAGCCGACGAGGCGTTTGTCCCCGGGGGCGTCCTCGCGGGCGATGACCACCGCCTGCTCCACCCCGTCGAGGGCGGCCAGCGCCGAGCGCACCTCGCCGAGTTCGATGCGGTAGCCGCGGACCTTGACCTGTTCGTCGGCGCGGCCGAAGTAGTCCAGCTGACCGTCCGGGCGCCAGGACACCAGATCGCCGGTGCGGTACATCCGGGTTCCCGGTTCGCCGAACGGGCAGGCCATGAAACGCGTTGCGGTCAAGGCGGTTCGGCGCAGGTAGCCGAGACCCACGCCGCGGCCGGCCAGGTACAGCTCGCCGACCACCCCGGGTGGTACCGGTCGCAACCATTCGTCGAGCACGAAGAAGGCGGCACCAGCGGTGGGCGATCCGATGGGCGGTGCCCCCGAACCCTGCGCCAGCGGCACGCTCTTGCAGGCCCACATCGTCGTCTCGGTGGGTCCGTAGACGTTGACCATGACCCGCCCCGGCGCCCACCGGTCCACGAGTTCCGGTGGGCACGCCTCGGCACCGATCACCAGGTCGACGTCCAGGCCGTCGGTGGACAGCACCGCCGCCGCTGACGGTGTCTGGGTCAGCACGGTCACCCGTTCGGCGATCAGCAGATCGTGGAAGTCCTGTGCCGAGCGGGCGATATCGTCGCCCACCACGACCAGGCGGCCGCCATGCAGCAGCGCTGCCCAGATCTCCCACACCGAGAAATCGAAGGCATAGGAGTGGAATTGGGTCCACACCTGATGCGGCGCCAGGTCGATGCCGATGTCCAGGTCGTCGAACAATTGCACGACGTTGCCGTGGTTGACCGCGACACCCTTGGGCACACCGGTGGTGCCGGAGGTGTAGATGATGTGCGCGATATCGTCGGTGCCCGGGCCGGCCGGTGCGGTGGCCGGCTGTGCGGCGATATCGGCGGGGCCGGCGTAGGTGATCACCGGAACTGCGCGGACGCGGTCGGCCAGTGCCGGGGTGGTCAGCACCGCGACCGGTTCGGCGTCGGCGAGCATGAATTCGATGCGGGCATCGGGGATCGCGGGATCCATCGGCAGATACGCCGCACCGGATTTCAGCACCGCCAGGATTGCGACGATCGCGTCGGCAGACTTGCCGAACAGCAGAGCCACCGACCGGCCCGGGCCGGCGCCGTGCGCGATGAGCAGGTGCGCCAATCGGTTGGCGGCCTCGTCCAGTTGGGCGTAGGTCAGGGCGGTCTGTCCGCAGACCACCGCCACCGCGTCGGGTGTGCGGGCGACCTGGGCGCCGAAGCGTTGCGGCACCGTGGCCGCGGTGTACGGCTGGTGCAGCACGGTCCGGTTGCCCCAGTGGTCCAGCCTGGCGCGCTCGACATCGTCGAGCAGATCCATCGAGGACAGTCGACGCTGCGGATCGTCGGTCAGCGCGAACAGCATTCGCTCCAACCGCGCGACCAGCGCCTGCACCCCGGCCGCGTCGAAGATGTCGGTGCGGTACTCGACGGTGACATCGAGTCCGTCGGGGTCGCCGTCGCCTGTCCACCGCTCCCCCAGCGAGAACGCCAGATCCATCCGGGCGGTCTCGGTGTCGACCGCGATCGGGCTGACCTGCAGATCGCCCAGGGCCAGGCCGGCGGCGTCCCCGGGTTGCCAGGCGAAGTTCTGCCAGCCCAGCAGCACCTGCACCAGCGGGTGTCGGGTCAGGCTGCGGGTCGGGTTGAGCCGCTCGACGAGCACCTCGAACGGCACGTCCTGATGTTCGTAGGCGGCCAGGCTGCGGCCGCGCACCTGGCCGAGCAGCTCGGCGAAAGTCGGGTCCGCGCCGGGGAATTCGTCGAGCTGGACGCGCAGCACCAGGGTGTTGACGAAGAAGCCGACCAGATCATCCAGTGCGCTGTCGCGCCGTCCGGCAATCGGGAAGCCGACCGCGACATCCGTCGACGCACTGATCTCGGCGAGCAGCGCGGCGAATGCCGCCTGGATCACCATGAAGGTGGTGGCGTTGTACTCGCGGGCCACCCGCCGGACCTGCTGCTGCAGGTCGGTCGGCCACTGCACCACGACCCGGGCGCCGTGGTGGTCGGCGACCGGCGGATACGGGCGGTCGGTCGGGATCTGCAGCTGCTCGGGCATCCCCGCCAGCGCGGTCTCCCAGTAGGCCAGCTGCGCGGCGATCGGGCTGTCCGCGTCGTCGAGCTCACCGAGTTGGGTGCGCTGCCACAGGGTGTAGTCGACGTATTGCACGGGCAGCGGCGCCCAGCCCGGCGCCTGCCCCACACACCGGCCGGCATAGGCCAGGCCGAGATCGCGGACCAGCGGGGTCACCGACCAGCCGTCGGCGGCGATGTGGTGCACCACGGCCACCAGGATGTGTTCGCGTTCGGCCACCCGGAACAGGTTGGCGTGGAACGGGATATCGGCGGACAGGTCGAAGGTGTGCCGCGCCGCGGCGCCGACCTGCTCGTCGATGCGCTCTCCCGGCCACCCGGCGGCATCGACACTCTCCCAGCCGATATCGGCGTCCTCGGCGGGCATGACGACCTGTTGTGCGGTGCCTTCGGGTGCGATGAACCGGGTGCGCAGCGATTCGTGCCGGGCGATGACGTCGTTGATCGCCAGCCGCAGCGCGTCGGCGTCCAGGTGTCCGCGCAGCCGCAGCGCGACGGCCAGGTTGTAGATCGGCGACGGGCCCTGCAGCTGATCGAAGAACCACAACCGGTTCTGCGCAAAGGACAGTGGGATGACCTCGGGACGCTCGCCGGCGACCAACGGCGCCAGCCTGGCGGCGTCGCCGCCGACCCGCGGGGCCAGCTCGGCGACGGTCGGCGCCTCGAAGATGGTGCGCACGGACAGATCCGCGTCCAGGCTGGTGTTGATGGCGCCGATCAGCCGCATCGCCGACAGCGAGTCCCCGCCGAGGTCGAAGAAGGAGTCGTCGACGCCGACCCGCTGCAGCCCCAGCACGTGGGCGTAGATGTCGGTCAGGATCTCCTCGACCACACCGGAGGGTGCGCGGTAACCGTCGGCCTCACCGAATTCCGGTGCGGGCAGCGCGCGCCGGTCGAGTTTGCCCGAGGACGTCAGCGGCATCTCGTCGAGCACCACGATGTGCGGGGGCACCATGTAGTCGGGCAGCCAGGTGCTCAACCGCTGCCGGACCGCACTGACCTTGGTGGCGCTGTGCGGTTCGTTGGCGTGGGCGGCGTGCGGTGCGGGCAGGTACAGATCGGTCAGTGCCTGCCGGTCGGCGGCGCGCAGGAACACCGCGTCCACCGTTCCCGGTTCGCGGCCCCAGGTGACGGCCACCTGATGACCGAGTTCCTCGCCGAGGACGTAGAGCTCGTGCGGTGTGAGCGAGGATGTTTCTATGTCGGCCGGCAGCCCGGTCGTCAGGGACTGTTCGAGCCGCACATCGGTGATCACGCCGGCGCGCGGGATGCCGGCGACGCGAAGGGCGTCCGTGGCGGTGAGCCCGGCGCGCAGGCCGGCCAGATCGGCGACGTCCGCCCATGGCCGGACGGGGACCTCGGCCACCGAGCGGACCGCGGCGGGGCCCTTGTGGATGACGACGTCATACCGGTAGCGGCTGAGTTCGTTGTCCGACGCTTCGCGCTTGACCTGGATGTCGACCCCGGCGGCCGCCTCGTGACGGTCGACCAGAGAGGTGAAGAACTCCGGTGCCAGCAGCAGTTCGGGTTCACCGAGCACGGCGTGCTGGACGCGTTGGCGGATGACGGCGGGGTCGAGATGTGCGCCGGCGTGGCGCGCCATGGCGATACCGGTCTGGAAGGCGTGCTGCAGGTTGTGGTTTCGGACGTCGCCGATGAACAGCGTCCCGCCGGGGGCCAGCAGGTCCAGCGCGTTGTCGATGACCTCCGCCAGATACGCCGCGTTGGGGAAGTACTGCACCACCGAGTTGATGACGATGGTGTCGAAATGCGCGTGCGGCAATCCCTCGGTGACGTGCGCGGCCCGGGCCATCAGCTGCACCCGGTCCCGCCATCCGATGTCGTTGTGCTGCAACGCCTGGGCGATGGACTCGACGACGACCCCGGAGATGTCGGTGGCGACGTACTGTTCGCAGCTGCCGGCGACCTGGGACAGCAGCAGACCCGAACCGACGCCGATCTCCAGTACCCGGCGCGGCCGCAACCCCAGGATCCGTTCGACGGTGCCGGCCCGCCACTGGCGCATCTGGTCCAGCGGGATCGCGTCGCCGGTGTAGCTGCTGTTCCAGCCGCGGAAGTCGTCACCGAACCCGGGCGCCTCGATATCGGCGCCGTACAGCTCGTCGTAGATGCTCTGCCACTCCCCGACGATCTCGCTGTCGTGGCCGTCGTCGCGGCCGGCGTCGGTGGCGTGCTCGAAGGTGATGTAGGCGACCAGCTGCGAACCGGCGGTGCCGTGGTGCACGGTGGCGGCGGCCTGGCTGACCTGTGGGCAGGCCAGCAGCGCGCTCTCGATCTCGCCCAGTTCGATGCGCTGTCCGCGCAGTTTGATCTGGGTGTCCACCCGGCCCAGATAGTCCAGGGTGCCGTCGGGGTTCCACCGGGCGAGATCACCGGTGCGGTACATCCGTTCGCCGGGGCCGCCGTGCGGATCGGCGACGAAGCGGTCCGCGGTCAGCCGGGCCCGGCCGATATAGCCATGCGCCAGCGCCGGTCCGGCCAGATACAGTTCGCCGACCACGCCGGTCGATACCGGTCGCAGCCCGGCGTCGAGCACCAGCGTGCGGGTACCGGCGATCGGGGATCCGATGTTGACCGGACGCTCGGGTGCCAGCGGGGTGCCGGCCGCCCAGATGGTCGACTCGCTCGGGCCGTACGCGTTGAACATCCGCCGCCCGGGCACCCAGGCCGCCACCAGCTCGTCCGGGCAGGCCTCACCGCCGGTGACCAGGGTGTCCAGGCAGTCCAGGCGCGACCGGTCCAGCGATGCCGCGACCGTCGGGGTGAGCAGGGTGGCGCTGACCCGATGGCGTTGCATCAACGCGGTCAGTGTGTCGCCGGCGTAGACGTCCTTGGGCGCGACGACCAGCGCCGCACCCGATCCGGTGGCCATCAGGATCTCGAACAGCGACGCATCGAAGGTCGGCGCGGCGACCATCAAGACCCGTGATTGCGGGGCGAGCCCGTACATGGTGCGTTGTGCGGCAGCGGCTCCCAGCAGGCCGGCGTGACCGACCGCGACACCCTTGGGCTCACCGGTGGAGCCGGAGGTGAAGATGACGTAGGCGGTGTCGTCGATGCCCAACGCGGCCGTGCGATCTGCATCGGTGAGCGCGTCACCGGCCGCACCGGACAGGTCAACGGCGTCGATGCGCAGCACCGGTCGTGTCCCCGCGCCGGCGACGGTGTCGGCGCCGATGGTCAGCACGGCCACCGCATGCACCGAATCCAGCACGGTGGCAATGCGTTCCACCGGGTGGGTGCGGTCCACCGGCACATAGGTGCCACCGGCCTTGAGCACGGCCCACCAGGCGGCCACCAGCTCGGCGCTGCGTTCCACGGCCACGCCGACGGCACGCTCGGGACCGATGCCGGCGTCGATGAGTTTGCGCGCCAGGCGATTCGACCAGGTGTCGAGTTCGCCGTAGGTCAGCACGCGGTCACCGTCGATGATCGCGGGCGCGTCGGGGTCGGCGGTCACGGCGGCGGTCAGCAGATCCTGCGCCAGTCCGACGGGCGCCTGGAGTCCGGCACCGGACCACTGCGACAGCCGGCGTTGTTCGTCGGCGCCGAGGATGTCGATGGACAGCAGCCGCTGGGTGGGGTCGGCCGTCATCGCCTGCAGCAGCCTGCCCAGCCGGGCGATCAGCGCGTCGATGGCGCCCGCGGTGAACACGTCGGTGTCGTATTCGACGTGCAGGTTGAGCTGGTCACCCGGTAGGGCCTCGACCGTCAGCGGGTAGTGGTTGAACTCGCGGTTGCTGAACTCGGCGATCGCCAGATCGTCGATGCCCAGCGCCGCACCGGTGTCCACCGGGTAGTTCTCGTAGACGAACAGCGTGTCGAACAGCTGCTCGTGGCCGGCGGCGCGGTGGATGTCGGCCAGCGCGAGGTGCTGGTGGGCCAGCGTGTCGTTGTGCGCGGTGTGCAACTGTTCCAGCAGTTCGGCCGCGGTGGTGGTCGCGGTGATGTTCGCCCGCACCGGCACGGTGTTGATGAGCAGGCCGATCATCGATTCGGCGTCGGCCATCTCGATCTGACCCAACCGGGACCGGGCCGTGCCGAAGGCGACATCGGTGTGGCCGGTCATCGAGGTCAGCAGCACCGCCCAGGCGCCCTGCAGCGCCGTGCTGACGGTGGTGCGGCACGCACGGGCGAGTTCGCCGAGCGCGGTGGTGGTCTGCGCCGGTATCTCGAAGGCGGCGAAACCGCGTCCGCCCTGGCCCAGTCGGTCCTGGCGCCGGTTCGGTGCGGCCACCAGCGTCGGGGTGTCGAAACCGGCGAGCGCGCCGCGCCAGGCGTCACGCGCGGCGTCCAGATCGCGGTCGGCCAGCCAGGTGAGGAAAGTCCGGTACGACGCGGCCGCGGGTAGCCGGGTGCCGGCGTAACTGGCGAAGATCTCGCGCAGCAGGATCGGCATCGACCAGCCGTCCAGCAGGATGTGGTGATTCGACAGCACGAACCGGTGCCGATTGGTGCCGACCCGGATCAGCATGGCGCGGAACGCCGCCTGATTCGCCAGATCGCCGACGGCCACCCGTTCGTCGGCGCACAGCCGGGCGATCGCGTCCTCGTCGAGTTCACCGCTGAGATCCAGGTATTTCCACGAGATTTCGGGGTCCTGCAGCAGGATCTGCACCGGTTCCTCGTAGTCGGAGATGAACTGGGCCGCCAGGTGCGGGTGGCGGGCCACCACGGCCTGTACAGCCCGGTGCAGTCGCTCCGGGTCCAGCGTGCCGGTCAGGGTGAAGTCCAGTTGCACCGAGTACATGTCGGCGGACATGTCGGCGTGCGCGCCGCCGGTGTGGAACAGCAGACCCTTTTGCAGCGGAGTCAGCGGCAGGATGTCGGCGATGCGGTGCTTGTCGACCAGTTCGTCGATCTGCGACTGGGTCAATCGCGCTGGTGCGATGTCGGACGGGGTCAGCCCGCCGCCGCCGGCGCGCACGTGCGCGCAGATGCCGGCCAGCGCCTCGAACCACAACCGGCTCAGCCGGTCGGCCTGGGCGTCGTCGAGCACCGAGGTGGCCCATGTCCAATCCGCCTGCAGGCGAGGGCCTTCCGCGGTGTCCACGGTGCCCGCGTTGAGTTCGACGGTGTGCGGCAGCGGCATCGGCATGGCCGACGCGGTCGCGGTCAGCGACAGTCCGTCCGGACCGACCCGCCAGGTGTTCTCGTCACCGTGCGTGGCGGTGGCGGCGAGCCGGCCGAGGTAATTGAACCCGATCGTCGGGTCGGCGCCGTCGAGTTCGACCTCGTCGTTGAGGTAGCGCAGCAGGCCGTAGGTCAGCGGGTGCGGCAGCGCCCGCAGCTGCTCCTTGGCACGCTTGATCACCGCGCCCAGCGCGGCGTCACCGGCCGAGACCTGCGACCAGGACGGCACGTCGACCACCAGGCCGACGGGATACTTCGTGGTGAACCACCCGACGGTGCGGGACAGGTCGACATCGGCCAGTTCCTCGTGCCGCCCGTGGCCCTCCACATCGATGGCGATGCTCGGATCTCCGAGGAATTCGGCTGCGGCGAGGGCGAACCCGATCAGCAGGATGTCCTGCACACCGGCATGGAAGGCCGCGGGCGCGGCACCGAGCAGGGTTCGGGTGTTCTCGGCGTCCAGGGTCGCCGAGAGCCGGCCGGCGGTGGCGAAGGTGTCGACGGCCGACGGCGCGGGTAGCGCGGCGGGGCGGGTGACGCGACGCCAGGTGTCGGCGTGGGAGACGACGTCGGGGTGATGGGCGTGCTCGGCGAGAAGCTGCGCCCAGCGCTGGAACGAGGTGCCGGTGGACCCGAGCTCCACCGGCTTCCCGGCGCGCCGCTGGGCGGAGGCGATGCCGAGGTCTTCCAACAGGATTCGCCAGGACACGCCGTCGACGGCGAGGTGGTGGATGATCAGCGCGAGCCGACCGCGGGCCGGCACCCACAGCGCGCAGAGCATGTTGCCGGTCGCCGGGTCCAGACCGTCCCGCGCGGACAGCACGGCGGCGTCGGTCAGTTCGTCGACGACGTGCAGCCGGTCGACGGCCCGGACGCTGCCCGCCTCGGGGATGTGCAGTGACCCGTCCTCGCCGACCCGCAGGCGCAGCGCCGGGTGCTGGTCGAGCACGGCCTGCAGCACCGCCTCGACATCGGCTTGGTCCGCCCCGGCGGGCGTGTGCAGCACCATGGTCTGGTTGAACTGGGCCGCCCATCCGTCGGAGCCGCCGAGACCGCTGAGCCAGCGCATGATCGGCGTGGCGGTGACCGGGCCGATGCCCTGATCGACGGGGGCGTCGGGATCGGCGCCCACGCCGATGACGCGGGCCAGCCGGGCCACCGTCTCCTCGACGAAGATGTCGCGGGGCCGACACGTCAGGCCGGCGGCCCGGGCGCGGGAGGCCACCTGCATGGACATGATGCTGTCGCCGCCGAGTTCGAAGAAGGAGTCGTCGACGGATATCGCGGCCGGGTCCAGTCCCAGCACCTCGGCGTAGATGCCGGCGAGCAGCTTCTCGGTCGATGTCTCGGCGGCTCGGTGCCCGCCGCCGGTGTATTCGGGCGCGGGCAGCGCCTTGGTGTCGAGCTTGCCGCTGGAGGTCAGCGGCAGCTCCGGCAGCACCAGCACGGCCGCCGGTACCATGTAGCCGGGTAGCCGGGCGGCGAGCGCGGCACGGGCCTGTGCCGGGTCCACCGTGCCGGTGACATATCCGACCAGGCGCACATCGGCGGGCCGGTCCTCGCGGGCGATGACGACGGCGTGCTCGACGCCGGCGATATCGGCCAGAGCCGCTCGCACCTCGCCGATCTCGATGCGGTAGCCGCGGATCTTGACCTGCTCGTCGGCGCGGCCGACGTAACGCAGTTGACCGTCGGAGCCCCAGTACACCAGGTCGCCGGTTCGGTACATGCGCTGCCCGTCCGCGGCGAACGGGCATGCCACGAAACGCGATCCGGTCAACCCGGCCCGGCCCAGGTATCCGACGCCGACCCCGGCTCCGGCGACGTAGAGTTCGCCGATCACCCCGGCCGAGACGGGTTGCATCCAGCCGTCGAGCACGAACAGTGCCGAGCCCGGCACCGGCGCCCCGATCGGGGCCGCCCCGTCACCGGCGTGCAGCGGCGCACTGACCGAGACGTAGATCGTGGTCTCGGTGGGTCCGTAGGCGTTGATCATCACCCGGCCCGGTGCCCACTGATCCACCACCCCGGCCGAACAGGCCTCACCGCCCATCACCAACGCCGTCGACTCCAGGCCCTCGGGGTTCAACATGGCGACGGCGGAGGGGGTTTCGGTCAGGACGTTGACGCGCTGGGCCACCAGGTAGTCACCGAACTCCTCGGGTGCGCCGACGATCGACTCGGGGATCACCACCAGTCGGCCGCCGCGCAGCAGCGCGGCGAAGATCTCCCACACCGAGAAGTCGAACGAGTAGGAATGCCAGTGCGACCAGGCCTGCTCATGCGCGGCGGGCAGCCCGCCGTCGAGCGAGGCGATCAGCTGCGTGAGGTTGTGGTGGGTGATCGCCACCCCCTTGGGAGTTCCGGTGGTGCCGGAGGTGTAGATCAGATAGGCGATGTCGGCCGGGGACACCGCCGCGGGCACCGGATCGGTGCCGGCGCCGACCGGTTCGGTGATGTCGATGACGCGGCCGGCGAAATCGCCCAGCCGGTCGGCGAACACGGCGTTGGTGACGGCGGCCGACGGGGCGGCGTCGCCGAGCATGAACGCGATGCGCGCCGCGGGCAGCGACGGGTCGATCGGCAGGTAGGCCGCACCCGTCTTGAGGATGGCCAGGATGGCGACCACCGCGTCGACCGTGCGCGGCAGCAGCATCGCGATCACCTGCCCCGGGCCGGCACCGTCGCCGATCAGGTGCTGCGCCAGCCGGTTCGACGCCTCGTCGAGCGCTGCATAGCTCAGCGAGGTGTCGGGCCCGCTGAGGGAGACCGCGTCGGGGGTGGCGCGCGCCTGGGCGCCGAACATCGCCGGGATGGAGGTCGGCTCGCCGGTCGCGGCGGTCAGCGCCGACCAATTGCCGAGTGCGGCAAGGTCGGCGCGTGCCGAACCGGCCAGCGGGTCCACCGTGGACAGGGCGCGGGCCGGGTTGGCGGTCATCGCGGCCAGCACCCGCTGCAGCCGGCCGGCGACCTCGGTGACCGGCGCGGTCGCGAATGCCGGGTCGGTGCCGAAGGTGCTGAGCAGCAGGTCGTCGCCGGCGCCGGTGAACATCAGCCCGGAGCCGCGACCCAGACCGGACATCAGGACGGCCGATGCGGTGGCCCCGCCGAACGGGACGGTGAAGGCCGAGGGAAGGAAGTCGATGACGGGGCGGTCGGCCACCTCGCCCGGCGCGCGCATATCGGCCTCGCGTTCCAGTGCCTCGACCGGAAAGCGCTGGTGTTGCAGGGCTTCTCGGATGCGCTCGTCGACGTGGGTGCAGAAGTCGGCGACCGACATCTGCGGTGACATCTGCAGCACCAGCGGAACCACGCCGGCCACCATGCCCGGCAGGGTCTTGGATTCCGGCTCGACGCGGCGGCTGACCGGGAAGTCGAAGACGAGTTCGTCCCCGTCGGCGTAGAGACCGCGCAGCAGCAATGCGCACGCGGCGGTGATGAGCGAGGACCGTGGGATGTTTCGGGCCTGACTCAGCTTCTCGACCCGGGCCAGGATGGCGGGATCCAGCGGTATCCGCTCCAGCGCGAGGTCCGGCTCGCCGGGCGCGATACCGGCCGGCGGACGTTCACGACCGGAACCGCTGGGCAGATGCTCACGCCAGTACGCCTCGTCGGCGGCGTAGGCCGCGGAATCCTCGTAGGCGCGTTCCCATTCCAGCAGGTCGCTCAGGGAACCGAAGACGCTCGGTGAGATCGGGGCGCCGGACACGGCCGCGGAGTAGATCGCCGCGATCCGCTGGCACACCAGCACCATGCCGAGACCGTCGACGACGATGTGGTGCGCGCAGACGAACAGATAGTTCTTCGTCGGTCCGGCCCGGAAGAGCGCGAACGTGAACAGCCGGTCGTCCAGCGGCATCGGCGTGCGCTGGATCTCCAGCGCCATCCGCAGGGCTTCACCGGCCGGGTCGGCCGATTTCCTCAGATCGATGACGGTGAGCTCGGCGGGCGCATCGTCGATCAGCCGCTGATACACCTGACCGTCGGCTTCGAAGAAGCTGACGCGCAGCGGTTCGGATTCCTCGACGGCGCGACGCACCGACCATTTGAGGGCACGTCGGTCCAGGGTTCCGTCGATCTCGACGAACAGCCCGAGTTGCCATTCGGTGTCGGAGTGACCCGTTTCCTGCGCCAGCCAGATGTCCAGCTGTGCGCGGCTGACCGGTGACGCTGCTTGTCCGGCTTCCATTCCCACCCTCGAATCGCGACGTTGTGGTGTCGACCGAATCAGTTGGCGGCCAATCGGTCACGCAGACTCTTGGGTCGGATATCGGTCCATTCGCGTTCGATGTAGTCCAGACATGCCGCGCGGTCGTCCTCGCCGAAGACGACGCGCCACCCGTCCGGGATGTCGGCGAACGTCGGCCACAGACTGTGCTGCTCCTCGTCGTTGACGAGCACCACGAAGCGGCCCTTGTCATCGTCGAACGGGTTGGTGGTCACGCTGCCTCCAATGCAATTGACGAACAGGACAATTCGAGGACGTGGTAGACGGGCCGATCGTCGCCGGAGGCGAAATCTTTCCTGAAGACACCGACACCTTCCGGTTCGGCAGTTCAGCGCGGGTTTCGCCGACGGTCGATGCGTTGCCGGGCCCGGCCGAGTTGGAGCAGCCTTCGGGACTCTCCGAGAGGATGGGGGCGTGTAAACCCGCAAACGTCAAAGCGAAAACAACTTTCTCCGCGATATCGACACATGGCTGCGACAGGTGTGCCGCCGAGATCGGATTCCGTTCCTGCGCACATCCAATCATCAGCGCCCCCCTGGCAACCATCCGGGTGTGAGCTTACCCAACCTCGCAATGACAACGGGCCGTGTCAATACAAAAACCGCAGGCAGAGCGAACATCATTGATCGCGAATTGACCTCTGCGAAAATTCGTGCGGCGCAGCCGAATGCACATGTCGTCTCGGTCCGCCGTCCCACCCACCGAGATCGGATCCGCCGTTCGTTCGAATGCGCCCCCGCGGGGCCCTATTGTGGTGGTCATGCGGCCAGCAAAGATGCACTCCGATCTCCGACGGCGCACCGCCGCCCGAGTCGCCGGCGCGTTGGCGGCCACAGGAATGGGCATATCGGCACTCGTCATGCCATCGGTCGCCGCGGCCGAGGTGGCACCCGATCAGGTCGCGCTGTCGACGCTCGATGAGATCGTGCGCGGTGACTACCCCGCCGCCACGGCGGAGTTCAACCCGACGATGAGGATGTTCCTGCCCGCGCCCGCGCTGCAACAGTCCTGGGACATGTACCAGCAGATGTTCGGGCGCTATCAGTCACATGGCGTTCCGGAGAACATCCAGCGCGGTGACGTGACGGTGGTGAACGTGCCGCTGCAGATGACTCAGCGGCACGGTCAGCTTCGGGTGTCGGTGCAGCCCGACGGCAGCGTCGCCAGCCTCACCTTCCTGCGCGAGGGCGTGCCGGTCCCCTAGACCGCACCTCCTTCCCCTTTGCGCGAGAGACCGTGTCTGTACACGACACGCCGGTCGCGAAGTGCAGTTTGCGGTCACTCGCTGGAGGTTGAACCTTGCGCGGCGCCGAAACGAAAAGTAACGTCACTTTCAGTTTTCCGGTCGTCGATCGCCGAGGAGCACCATGGAATCCTTCGTCCACCTGCGCAGAGGCAAGACGCCCAAGCGCGTACACGCCGATCTCGACGGCCTCAAGGACGATGAGCTCGGCCGCGGCGGTTTCGTCGGGCGCACCGCCAACATGTACCGGCGCAACGACCCGACCGCCTACCGCACCGTCGGTCCCCTGCGCCCCACCGACGTGCTCTCCTCGGAACTCAAGCCCGGCGATGCGACCGACGCCCACGGTGGCCCGCTGCTGATGTTCTCCAACGACGACTGCCTGGTTCTGCTGTCCCGGCGCACCGAACCGATGCCGTTCTTCGTACGCTACGTCGACGGCGACCTGCTCATCTTCGTGCACAAGGGCGCCGGCCTGTTGGAAACAGAGTTCGGACCGTTGCGCTACCGCGAGGGTGACTGGGTCTACCTACCCAAGGCGTGCACCTTCCGGCAGGTGCCCGATGAGGAATCGACGTGGCTGATGATCCAGGCCACCGACGACTTCCGGGTTCCGCCGGCAGGCACCCTGGGCCGGCACTTCCCGTTCGATCCGGCGCAGGTCACCATCCCGGAGCCGAGCCCGATCGATGACGACGGACGCGACGAGTACGAAGTCCGCCTGATCCACGAGGGCGGACCGACATCGCTGTTCTATCAACATCATCCACTCGACGTCGAAGGTTGGCGCGGCGATAACTTCCCGTTCACCTTCAACATCGAGGACTACACCGTCATCACCTCCGAGAGCGTGCACCTGCCGCCCACCGTGCATCTGTTCATGCAGGCGACGGGCGTGTACGTGATGAACTTCCTGCCCAAGCCGGCCGAGAGCGTCCCAGGCACCGAACGCACGCCGTGGTATCACCGCAACGTGGACTACGACGAGATCGCGTTCTTCCACTCCGGCTCGCTGTACGGAATCCCGATGCCGCCGGGACTGGTATCGCATGCGCCGCAGGGGGTGCACCACGGCGCGCCGGAGAAGGCGCGGGAACGGGCTCGCCGCAAGTTCGACGAGTACGACCGGGTGGACTGGTCGGTGATCGCCATCGACACCCGACGCCGCCTGGTCCCGTCCGCCGAAATCCTCGCCAACGATCTGGGGCAGCACTGATGAGCGCTTGCGCGAAGAAGAGAAGGCACTGATGAGCGCTTGCGCGAAGAAGAGAGGGCACTGATGACGACGACCGAAGCACCCGTGAAATACGATTACGACCGCATCCCCTACCTGGTCGCCTACCAGAACACCTCCAGCGTCCGCGACGTCTACGGCGGCGTGGCCGAGCTGGTGGTGCTGGAGAGTTATCTGCTCAAGCCCAAGACCAAGGAGTCCGACACCGTCCTGGTGTTCATGCACCCGATCGGCGGCGGCGCCTACCTGCCGATGATCAACGCGCTGGCCCGCGCCGGGCACCATGTCATCTACTGCAACAGCCGCTTCCGCGGTACCGACTCCGCGCTGCTGATGGAGAAGGTGGTCGAGGATCTGGGTGAGTGCATCAAGGACGCCAAGAACCGGCTGGGCTATGACAAGGTGGTGCTCGCCGGCTGGAGCGGCGGCGGGTCGCTGTCGGTGTTCTATCAGCAGCAGGCGCAGCATCCGACCGTCACGGCCAGCCCGTCGGGTGACGGTCCGGACCTGACCGAGCTCGGACTGATACCGGCCGACGCCATCATGCTGCTGGCAGCCCATATCAGCAGGCACGGCACCATGACCGAATGGATGGACGCCTCCATCCTCGATGAGAACGATCCGACCAAGCGCGACCGCGAGCTCGACCTGTACAACCCGGACAATCCGAATCAGCCGCCTTACACGCAAGAATTCCTGGACCGCTACCACGAGGCGCAGATCGCCCGCAATCGCCGAATCACCAAGTGGGTCAAGGAGAAGTTGGCCGAGCTCAAGGCGGCCGGCCGCCCGGATGACGAGTACGCCTTCGTCGTGCACGGCACCATGGCCGACCCGCGATGGCTTGACCCGGCGGTGGATCCCAACGAACGCACGCCGGGCCAGTGCTATCTGGGCGATCCTCAGGTGGTGAACATGAGTCCGGTGGGCCTGGCCCGGTTCTGCACCCTGCGCAGCTGGCTGTCACAGTGGAGCTATGACGACGCCAACGGCGACGCGGTCAAGGCCGGACCCGATATCGCGGTGCCCACCTTGGTGATCGGCAATCTGGCCGATGATGCCTGCACGCCCAGCCACACCCGTCGCCTGTTCGAGGCGATCGGGCACCCGGACAAGGAGATGCACGAGATCCACGGCGCCAATCACTATTACTCCGGGCCCGATCAGCGCGGGACGCTGCGCGAGGCGGTCGGGATCTGTACCGACTGGCTGCACCGGCACGGGCTGTCGCAGTGACGACGCACCGGCGAACAGACACAAACCTGCGCATGTCGGCAGGTTTTGCGGCGAGTTTGCGTTCCCCCGCAAGCGGGAGGTGCCCCCAGCTCGCGGGGAGGCCGGGCGCATGACCGCGACCGTCACCGGAGCGCTCGACGGTATCCGGGTCCTCGAACTCGGCACCCTGATCTCGGGCCCGTTCGCGGGCAGGCTGCTCGGCGACATGGGTGCCGACGTCATCAAGATCGAGCTGCCGAGCACGCCGGACCCGCTGCGCACCTGGGGTCAGGCCGAGCTGGACGGACACCATTTCTTCTGGACGGTGCACGCCCGCAACAAGAAAGCGGTCACCCTCGATCTGCGCACCGACCGCGGCCGGGACCTGTTCCTGGAACTCGTGGACCGCAGCGACATCATCGTCGAGAACTTCCGGCCCGGCACGCTGGAGAAGTGGAATCTCGGCTACGACGTGCTGCGCGAGCGCAACAGGGGGATCATCCTGGTGCGGGTCTCCGGCTACGGGCAGACCGGGCCCGACGCCGGTAAGGCCGGATACGCCTCGGTCGCCGAGGCCGCCAGCGGACTGCGGCACATGAACGGCTTCCCCGGCGGCCCTCCCCCGCGCCTGGCGCTGTCGCTGGGTGACAGCCTGGCGGGGATGTTCGCGGCGCAGGGCGCGCTGGCGGCGCTGTATCGGCGCACCGTCACCGGCGAAGGACAGATCGTCGACACCGCACTGACCGAAAGTTGCCTGGCCGTACAGGAATCCACCATCCCGGACTATGACGTCGGCGGCGTGGTACGCGGCCCGTCGGGAACCCGGCTGGAAGGTATCGCGCCGTCCAACATCTACCAGAGCGCCAACGGCAGCTGGGTGGTCATCGCGGCCAATCAGGACACCGTCTTCCGCCGGCTGTGCGCCGCGATGGGCAGTCCCGAACTGGCCACCGACGAACGGTTCGCCGATCACGTGGCGCGCGGGCGCCATCAGGACGAACTGGACAAGATCATCGGCGATTGGGCCGCACAGCGCCAACCCGAGGACATCATCACCACACTGTCGGCGGCCGGGGTGATCAGTGGCCCCATCAACACCGTCGCCGAGGTCGTCGAGGACCCACAGTTGCAGGCCCGCGGCATGATCGCCGACCATTGGGACGAACGTATCGGACGTAACGTCAAAGGTCCCGGCGTGGTGCCGGTGCTGTCGGAATCGCCGGGCACCATTCGTCATTCGGGATCATCGCGGCCGGGTCAGGACAACGACGAGATCTACACCGGGTTGCTCGGACACAGCGCCGAGGAACTCGCATCGCTGCGTGCCGAGGGGGTGCTGTAGACATGGACCTGCCCGCACACGTGGATATCCGCGAGGTGTGCCTGCGCGACGGACTGCAGATCGAGGATCCGATTCCGTTGGCGGCCAAGATCGAGATCCTGGAGGCGATCGTCGCCACCGGGGTCCGGGAAATCGAGGCGACCGCCTTCGTCTCCCCGTCGAAGGTGCCCGCACTGGCCGATGCCGCCGAACTCGCCGCCGAACTGTATCGGTTTCCCGACGTGGCCTTCTCCGCACTGGTCGCCAGCCCGAACGGCGCCAAACGTGCCATCGCGGCCGGGCTGACGTCCATCGAGTACGTGGTCTCGGCCTCCGACGCGCACAGTCGCGCCAACGTCGGGCGTGATTCCACCGAGGCGACCGCGGCCATCGCCGATGTCGCCCGCATCGCCCACGATCACGACGCGACGGTCGAGGTTATCATCGCGACGGCCTGGGACTGCCCGTTCGACGGCCCCACCGATCAACGGAAGGTACTCGATATCGCCTCGGCCGCTGTCGAACTCGGTGTCGACCGGATCGCGATCGCCGACACCATCGGCACCACGACCCCGCGGCGGGTCGCGACCCTGGTCGAGGCCATCCGACCGATCGTCGACGGACTGCCGCTGGGTGCGCATTTCCACAACACCCGCGGCGCCGGGCTGGCCAGCGCCTTCGCCGCCGTGCAGGCCGGCGTGACCCGGCTGGACGCCGCGGTCGGCGGCCTGGGCGGGTGCCCGTTCGCGCCGGGAGCCAGCGGCAACATCGCCACCGAAGATCTGACCTATCTGTTGCGTGACAGCGGGATCGGCGTGGACGTCGACCTGCCGGCGGCCATCGAGGCGGCCCGCGTCGCGCAGCGGGCGGTCGGTCACGAACTGCCCAGCGCGCTGTTGCGCGCCGGGGACCGAATCCTGGGCTGACGTGACCGCCGCGAATTCCTCGCTGCCGCTGACCCCCAAGGGTCGCCAAACCCGGGAGGCCATCGAGCTGGCCGCCCGGAAGCTGTTCGCCGAACGCGGTTTCCACGGCACCACGTTGGCCGATATCACCTCGGCGGCCGGTAAGTCCGCCGCGGTGTTCTACCGCTATTTCGACGACAAGGAGGATCTGCTGGCCTCGCTGGCCGAGTCCTTCCTGCACGATATCGTCGAGCCGTCGGGCAACCGCGTGCCGCTGCCCGAATCACCCGAGGACACCGAGTACTTCCACACCGTGGTCACCGGATACTGGAACCTGTTCAAGCGCAATATCGGAATCATGATCGCGGTCGCCCAGCTCGGCGCCACCCAGCCGCGATTCGCCAAGGTGCAGCACGAGTTCCGCCGGTTCGGGATGGACATGGTGGCCGAATCCGTCCGGCGTGCTCGCGAACAGGGTTACGCCCAGGACCTCGAACCCGAACACATCGCCGCGGCGATCGCGCTGTTGTTCGAGAATTTCACCGTCGTCGTGGTAGGCAATCCTGGAACGGAACTGCAGATCAGCGATGCCGACGCCATCACCACCCTGTCGACGATCTGGAAGAAAACCCTGTACGGCAACTGAGTCGAGGAGAGAGCACCGTGGATTTCGCTTTGCCGGAACACCTTCCGGGCCTGCTCGCCGAGATGGACGCGTTCATCGAGGCCGAGATCAAGCCGCTGGAACGTGAGAACATGCAGTACTTCGACCGGCGCCGCGAGTTCGCTCGCACCGACCTGGCGGGCGGTGGAGTCCCGGCCCGCGAGTGGGAGGATCTGCTCGACGAGATGCGCCGGCGCGCCGATGCCGCCGGCTGGCTGCGCTACGGGCTGCCCGAGGAGTTCGGTGGCCGCGGCGGCTCCAATCTCGACATGGCCGTCATCCGGGAACACTTGGCCCACAAGGGACTCGGGTTGCACAACGATCTGCAGGACGAGTCGTCGATCGTGGGCAACTTCCCGCAGGTCATCATGATGAGCAAGTTCGGCACCGAGGCGCAGAAGGCCGAGTGGATCGAGGCCATGCTCACCGGTAAGCGGTCCATGGCCTTCGGGCTGACCGAACCCGACCACGGCAGCGACGCCACCTGGCTGGAGACCACCGCGGTGCGCGACGGTGAGGACTGGGTGATCAACGGCGCCAAGCGCTGGAACACCGGCGTGCACCGGGCCACCCATGATCTGATCTTCGCCCGGACCTCCGGGGAGGCGGGCTCGGCCACCGGCATCACCGCATTCCTGGTGCCCACCGACACCCCCGGCTTCACCGTGCCCTACTACTGGTGGACCTTCAACATGCCCAGCGACCACGGCGAGGTCGAGCTCTCCGACGTCCGGGTTCCCTCCGATGCGGTGCTCGGCGAGGTCGATCACGGCCTGGAGGTGGGCCAAACCTTTCTGCACGAGAACCGGATTCGGCAGGCGGCCAGCAGTTTGGGTGCCGCCCAGTACTGTATCGACCGGGCCGCCCGATACGCCGGCGAGCGCATCGTCTTCGGCAAACCGCTGTCGGTGAACCAGGCCGTCCAATGGCCGCTGGCCGAGTTGCAGACCGAGGCACAGATGGTGCGCCTGCTGGTGTACTACGCCGCCTGGCATCTGGACCGCGACCACCACATGGAGGTCTCGGACAAGGTCTCGATGGCCAATTACCGGGCCAACCGGCTGGTGTGCGAGGCCGCCGACCGGGCCATGCAGATCCACGGCGGTATCGGCTACAGCCGGCACGAGCCTTTCGAGCACATCTACCGCCACCACCGCCGATACCGGATCACCGAGGGCGCCGAGGAGATCCAGATCCGCCGCGTTGCCCAGCGGATGCTCAAGTTCGGCCGCAAGTGATCGACCCGGACGCGCTGGCGGCCGTCCTCGAACCGGCACTCGGGCCGGTCCGCGTCACCGATCTGCGGGTGTTGACCGGCGGGGCGAGCCGGGCGACGCTCGCCTTCACCGCCGACGATCGGCCGCTGATCCTGCGCACCGGCCCACCCGATGACGTGCACGCAAGCATGGAGTTGGAGGCGGCCGCGTTGCGCCGCGCGGCCGCTGCAGGCGCACCGGTGCCGCAGATCATCGCCGCCGACGACTCCCCCGCCGCGCTCGGCAATCCGTACCTGGTGTGCGATTTCATCAACGGTGAGACGATCGTCCGCAAGATCGCGCGCACCCTCGACGACGGGTCACGGGCCCGGCTGCTGCGTCAGTGCGCGCAGGCGCTGGCGGCCATCCACCGCGCCGACCCGGACGGTATCGGACTGTCGGCCACCGACCCGCTGACGGAGTGGCGCACCCAGCTCGACGAGATGGGAGACACCACAGCGGTATTCGAGTACGCCTTCCGGTGGCTCGAACAACACCGGCCGGCACGTACACCCCCGGTGCTGGTGCACGGGGACTTCCGGATGGGCAATCTGATCGTCGACGACAACGGGCTGGCCGCGGTGCTCGACTGGGAGCTCACCCATATCGGGGAGGCGCTCGACGACCTGGCCTGGTTCTGCATCCGCGCGTGGCGGTTCGGGGCACCGGCGAGCCTGGGCGCCGGTGGGCTGGGCAGTATCGAGGACTTCGTCGGCGCCTACGAGGCGGCCGGCGGCGCGGCGGTCGACCGCGACGCGCTGCGCTGGTGGCTGGTCGCGGCGACGCTGCGCTGGGGTGTCATCTGCCGGTATCAGTTCGAGCGGCATCGGTCCGGGCAGACGCGCTCGGTGGAACTCGCCGCGATCGGGCGCCGGGTGTGTGAAACGGAGTACGACCTGCTGACCTTGCTGGAGACGACATGACGGATCTGCACTACCGGCCCACCGCCGCCGAACTCGTCGCCGCCGTCGCCGAGTTCCTGGAGGGCGAGGTGCGCTCGGAGACCGGGCCGGACGGTCGGCTCGCCGACGCTGGGGCGCTCAACTTCCACGCCCGCGTCGCCGCCAACGTGCTGCGCACCGTCGAACGGGAGCTGCTCGACGAGCGTCCCGCCCCGGATCTGCTCGGGTTCGCCGATGAGGCGGCCCTGGCCGCGGCCATCCGCGCCGGCGAGTTCGACGGCCGCGACGGCGAGCTGATGCCGACGCTGCGGACGCTGGTGGCGCATCGGGTGGCGGTCGCCCATCCCGGCTACGACCACGAGTGACTCGGCGCTGATGTCCTCGGCGCCGCGCCATCGCTCAGACCCGGCGCACCCGCGCCAGCCAGGCGGGCTCGTCGACGACGGCACCGGCCGGCAGCCCCAACGCCGCGGCGTGCATCTGCCCCACCACGCCGCGGTAGGTCGTGGTGTCCAGCGCTTCGATCTCCCAGCCGTCGGTGAAGGCCGCCCGGATCACCGGCTCGCTGACCTGCGGCCCGAAGCCGCGGCCGGCGTCGGAGAGCGCGAGCAGATGCAGGTACCCGCCCGGCGTCAGGGCGCGGTGCAGCCCGGCGACGTAGCGGGCCCGCTCGTCATCGTCGTCGAAGATGTGGAACAGCGCGCTGTCCAGGATGCTCTGGTGAACCGCGGTGACCTCGAAGGCATCGGCAACCTCGAAACGCGCGTCCACTCCGCGTTCGGCGGCGTTGGCGCGGGCCTGGGCGATGGCATGCGGCGCGAAGTCGATTCCGCGGACGTCATAGCCCAGCCGGGTGAGCATGATGGTGTGCTCGCCGGATCCGCAGCCGATGTCGAGGATGCCGCTGCGCAGCACGCCGGTGCGTTCCAGGGCCACCACCGCGGGTTGGGGCTCGCCGATCACCCATGGCGCGGTGTGTGTTTCGTAGGCCGAATCGAAGCGTTGTCTCATCCGACCAGTGTTCAACCTGAACGAAAGTTGAGGTCAATACCATGACCGAAGCCGTTGCCGACCGCCTCTTCGGGGCCATCGAACGCGGCGACTACGCCGCTGTGGAGGCGCTGTGGGCCGCCGACGTCGCCGTCTGGCACAGCGGTGATGCGGCCGACAACGACCGCGTGCTCGCGCTGAAGGTGATCCGCTGGTTTCTGCGGGTCACCGCAACGCGGCGCTACGAGATCCTGGACCGGCAGTTCTTCGAGGGCGGTTTCGTGCAACAGCACATCCTGCATGCCGAGGCCACCCATGGCGCGACGATCCATTTGCGGGTATGCATCGTGATCAAGGTGGGCACCGACGGTCTGATCACCCGGATCGACGAGTACTTCGATCCCGCCGAGATGGCGCCGTTGCTGGGAAACCGAGGAGCATGATGGATCTGCAGGACTGGGCCGGGACCTGGCGATTGGACCCGCAGCGGACGACGGTCACCGCCCACAGCCCGACCTTCTGGGGATTCGTGCACGTCAAAAGCGTGTTCGAGGTGCGCGACGGCAGCGCGGTGGTCGACGGCGACCGGGTCACCGGCTCGGTTACCGTCGATGCCGCATCGGTGCGCACCGGTATCAAGCGCCGCGATGAGCACCTGCGTTCTGCGGACTTTTTCGACACCGAACGCTTCCCGACGGTCGAGGTCGCCGTCGACTCCGCCGAGGTCACCTCGCCGTCGTGGGTCACCCTGCAGGTGCGGGTGACGATCAAGGGCCGCGAACAGGAATTCGACCTGCCCGCCCATGTGCGCGGCCTGGCCGATGGCGCCGTGCGGTTGAGCACCACGGCGACCCTGAACCGGCGCACGTTCGGTGTCGACGGCAACCTGCTCGGCATGATGGGCGACGCGGCAGGCATCGAAGCGGCCGCGGTCTTCGTCCGTCAGCCGTAGCATCGGGGCGTGGCCGACACCGATGCGCAGCTACGGATTTTGGTGTACAGCTCCAACAACCGCACGCGGGAGCAGGTGCGCTCGGCGTTGGGCCGACGCATCCATCCGGACCTGCCCGAGCTGACCTATCTGGATGTGGCGACCGCCCCGATGGTGCTCACCCAGGTTGTCGACGGCGGGTTCGACCTGCTGATCCTCGACGGGGAGGCGGCTCCGAGTGGCGGGATGGGCCTGGCCAAACAGCTCAAGGACGAGATCGCGGATTGTCCGCCGATCCTGGTGCTCATGGGCCGGGCCGATGACGCCTGGCTGGCGTCGTGGTCGCGTGCCGAGGCCGCGGTGTCGCATCCGATCGATCCGATCAGGCTCGGCGAGGCGGTCGCGGACCTGTTGCGCAGAATGGCCTGATCCAGCACGAAATCGGCTGTGGCCGTTGACTCTTCATCACCCTCGCCGGTGAGGGTGAGCGACCCAGCTGTTGGTTGAAATCCTATCGGAAATGCGGCGCCCCGACCGTTGACGTGTCTAAGCTGTGTTCTAGCTCACATCGACAACTCCGACGAGAGAGCGGCGCAGACATGAACGTCTACACACCGATTCTGGTGCTCGGGACGATCGCCGCGGTGTTCGCGATCGGCTCGGTGGGAATCGCCACGTTCATCGGGCCGCGCCGGTACAACCGGGCCAAGCTCGAGGCCTACGAGTGCGGTATCGAACCGCTGCTGCCTGCCGCCGACGCCAAGGTCGCCACCGGGCAGCGATTCCCGATCAAGTACTACCTGACGGCGATGTTGTTCATCATCTTCGACATCGAGATCGTGTTCCTCTACCCGTGGGCGGTGTCGTTCGACTCGCTGGGCCTGTTCGCGGTCGTGGAGATGTTGTTGTTCATGCTCACCGTCTTCGTGGCCTATGCCTACGTCTGGCGCAGAGGTGGTCTGTCATGGGATTAGAAGAACAACTGCCCGGCGGCATCCTGCTGTCCACCGTGGAGAAGGTGGCCGGGTACGTCCGCAAGGGCTCGTTGTGGCCGGCCACCTTCGGTCTGGCCTGCTGCGCGATCGAGATGATGGCGACGGCCGGGCCGCGCTTCGATATCGCGCGCTTCGGCATGGAACGGTTCTCCGCGACACCGCGCCAGGCCGACCTGATGATCGTCGCCGGCCGGGTGAGCCAGAAGATGGCACCGGTGCTGCGGCAGGTGTACGACCAGATGGCCGAACCGAAATGGGTTCTGGCCATGGGTGTCTGCGCCTCCTCGGGCGGGATGTTCAACAACTACGCCGTGGTGCAGGGCGTGGACCATGTGGTGCCGGTCGACATCTACCTGCCGGGCTGCCCGCCGCGGCCCGAGATGCTGCTCAACGCAATCTTGAAGCTGCACGCCAAGATTGCCGAGATGCCGCTCGGGGTGAACCGCGCCGAGGCCATCGCCGCCGCCGAGCAGGCCGCGCTGGCATCGCGGCCGACCATCGAGCTGACGGGGCTGTTGCGATGACGGACAGGGAGGTTATCGGCACCCGCCGCGGCATGTTCGGTGTCACCGGCACCGGGGACACCTCCGGCTACGGGCGCCTGGTCCGCGAGGTGAGCCTGCCGGGCAGTTCACCACGGCCCTACGGAAGTTACTTCGACGAGGTTGTCGACGCGCTGATAGACGCGCTGGGACCGCAGCGGTTCACCGAGGCGGTCGAACGCGTGGTGGTGTTCCGTGACGAGCTCACCCTCGACATCCGCCGCGACCATCTGCCGGCCGTCGCCCAGACGCTGCGCGACGAGCCCGCCCTGAGATTCGAGCTGTGCTTGGGCGTTTCGGGAGTGCACTTCCCGAACGAACAGGACCGCGAACTGCACGCCGTCTACCCGCTGATGTCGATCACGCACAACCGCCGGCTGCGTCTCGAAGTGGCCGCCCCCGACACCGATCCGCACGTGCCCTCGCTGTTCGCGGTGTACCCGACCACCGACTGGCACGAACGCGAGACCTACGACTTCTTCGGCATCATCTTCGACGGGCATCCCGCCCTGACCCGCATCGAGATGCCCGACGACTGGGTGGGCCATCCGCAGCGCAAGGACTACCCGTTGGGCGGTATCCCGGTGGAGTACCACGGGGCGCAGATCCCGCCGCCCGACGAACGGAGGGCCTACAACTGATGTCTGTCGAGGCCGATCCACCCGTCGTCATGGTCGGTGGCCAGGACTGGGATGCCGTCGTCGCCGCCGCCCGTGAACATGCCGGGGAACGGATCGTGGTGAACATGGGCCCACAGCACCCGTCCACCCACGGCGTGCTGCGCCTGATCCTGGAGATCGAGGGTGAGACGATCACCGAGGCCCGCTGCGGTATCGGGTACCTGCACACCGGAATCGAGAAGAACCTCGAATACCGCAACTGGACCCAGGGCGTCACCTTCGTCACCCGGATGGATTATCTGTCCCCGTTCTTCAACGAGACCGCCTACTGCCTGGGCGTGGAGAAGCTGCTCGGCGTCACCGACGACATCCCCGAACGGGCCAGCGTCATCCGGGTGCTGCTGATGGAACTCAACCGGATCTCCAGCCATCTGGTGGCGTTGGCCACCGGCGGGATGGAACTGGGGGCCATGTCGGCGATGTTCTTCGGCTTCCGCGAACGCGAGCTGATCCTGAGCATGTTCGAGACCATCACCGGTCTGCGGATGAACCACGCCTACATCCGCCCCGGCGGACTGGCCGCCGACCTTCCGGACGAGGCCATGCCGCAGCTGCGCGAGCTGATCCGGATTCTGCCCGACCGGTTGCGGGACCTGGAGAAACTGCTGCGGGAGAACTACATCTGGAAGGCCCGCACTCAGGGCATCGGCTATCTGGACCTGACCGGGTGCATGGCACTCGGTATCACGGGCCCGGTGTTGCGGTCCACCGGCCTGCCCCATGATCTGCGCCGCGCCCAGCCCTACTGCGGGTACGAGAACTACGACTTCGACGTGTGCACCGATGACAACTGTGATGCCTACGGCCGCTATTTGATCCGCGTCGACGAGATGAAGCAGTCGCTGCGCATCGTCGAGCAGTGTGTGTCCCGGTTGAAGCCGGGCCCGGTGATGCTCACCGACAAGAAGCTGGCCTGGCCGGCCGACCTGAGACTCGGCCCCGACGGACTGGGCAACTCGCCCGAGCACATCGCCAAGATCATGGGCTCGTCGATGGAGGCGTTGATCCATCACTTCAAGCTGGTCACCGAGGGGATTCGGGTGCCGGCCGGGCAGGTGTACGTGGCGGTGGAATCACCGCGCGGCGAGTTGGGCGTGCACATGGTCAGCGACGGCGGGACCCGGCCGTACCGGGTGCACTACCGCGACCCGTCGTTCACCAATCTGCAGGCGGTGGCGGCGATGTGCGAGGGCGGCATGGTGGCCGACGCGATCTCGGCGGTGGCCTCGATCGACCCGGTGATGGGAGGTGTGGACAGATGACGTCCGTACCGCTGCAGCTCGGTCAGCGACCCGACGAGGCCGGCCCCCCGATCAGCGCTGGGCCGCAGACCTATTCGGATGAGGTGACCGCCCGGTTGGCGACCGATGCCGAGCAGATCATCGGACGCTACCCGGTGGCGCGATCGGCCCTGCTGCCGCTGCTGCACCTGGTGCAGGCGCAGGACGGATACCTCACGCCGGCCGGGATCGGTTTCTGCGCACAGCAGTTGGACCTCACCCCGGCCGAGGTGACCGCCGTCGCCACCTTCTATTCGATGTACCGGCGCACCCCCACCGGCGATTACCTGGTCGGGGTGTGCACCAACACGTTGTGCGCCGTCATGGGCGGTGACGCCATTCTCGAAGCCCTGCAGGAACATCTGGGTATCCACGCCGGGCAGAGCACCGCCGACGGATCGGTCACGCTGGAGCACATCGAGTGCAACGCGGCCTGTGATTTCGCACCGGTCATCATGGTGAACTGGGAGTTCTTCGACAACCAAACACCGTCGTCGGCCCGGGATCTCGTCGACGATCTGCGGCAGGGCAACGGCGCCCGGCCCACCCGCGGCGCTCCGCTGTGCACGTTCACGCAGACCGCACGCATCCTCGCCGGTTTCCCGGATCAACGGCCCGGCGCCAATGACGGCGCGCCCGGGGACGCGACGCTCGCGGGATTACGCCTGGCACGCGAACGCGGCATGACCGCACCCGAATCGGCGCAGCGCACGGTGCAACGCCCCGACGATGACCGCATCACCGAGCAGACCGCACGCAACGAGCCGGCTCCGGGACCGTCGGCGGAGATCCCACCGCGGAACGGGGAACGCCCGTGACACTGGCCCCCGTACTGAGCGCGCATTGGGATGACGCCGATTCCTGGACGCTGGACGGCTACCGGCGCCACGGCGGGTACGAGGCCATGCGCACCGCCCTGGCCATGGATCCCGACGCGCTCATCGCGCTGGTGAAGGACGCCGGCCTGCGCGGACGCGGCGGGGCGGGCTTCCCCACCGGCCAGAAGTGGTCGTTCATCAACCAGAGCGATCCGAAGCCGAAGTACCTGGTGATCAACGCCGACGAATCCGAACCCGGTACCTGCAAGGACATTCCGCTGATGCTGGCGAATCCGCACGTGCTGGTGGAGGGCGCGATCATCGCCGCGCACGCCATCCGCGCCGCGCACGCCTTCATCTACCTGCGCGGTGAGGTGGTGCCGGTGCTGCGCCGCCTGCAGGGCGCGGTCGCCGAAGCATACGACGCCGGATATCTGGGCAACGGGGTGGATCTGGTGGTGCACGCCGGGGCCGGCGCCTATATCTGCGGTGAGGAGACCGCGCTGCTGGACTCGCTGGAGGGCCGCCGCGGCCAGCCCCGGCTGCGCCCGCCGTTCCCGGCGGTTGCCGGTCTGTACGCCTGCCCGACGGTGGTGAACAACGTCGAATCCATTGCCAGCGTGCCCGCCGTCGTCGCGCGCGGGGTCGACTGGTTCCGGTCGATGGGTTCGGACAAGTCCCCGGGCTTCACGCTGTACTCGCTGTCCGGACATGTCAGCACACCAGGACAGTACGAGGCACCGCTGGGCATCACGCTGCGCGAACTGCTGGAGTACGCCGGCGGTGTGCGGGCCGGCCACGAGCTGAAGTTCTGGACGCCGGGCGGTTCGTCGACCCCGCTGCTGACCGCCGAACATCTCGACGTGCCACTGGATTACGAGGGGGTGTCCGGGGTCGGGTCGATGCTGGGCACCAAGGCGCTGCAGATCTTCGACGAGACCACCTGTGTGGTGCGGGCGGTGCGGCGCTGGACGCAGTTCTACGCCCACGAATCGTGCGGCAAGTGCACCCCGTGCCGGGAGGGCACCTACTGGCTGACCCAGATCTACGAACGGCTGGAGACCGGGCGCGCGACGCACGAGGACATCGACAAGCTGCTCGATATCTCCGACGCCATCCTGGGCAAGTCGTTCTGCGCGCTCGGTGACGGCGCGGCCAGCCCGATCATCTCGTCGATCAAGTACTTCCGCGACGAGTATGAGGCGCACCTGGGCGCCGGATGCCCGTTCGATCCGCACGCCTCGACGGTGTTCGCGACGGCGGAGGCCCGCGCATGAGGGTCACCATCTCCCCGCGAGCAGACGCCAACGGCCCTCTCCACTCGACATTTTGGGGCCCCTCGCGTCTGCTCGCGGAGACAAAGGGGGTACGAGCATGACATTGGCCGGGCCCGCCAAGGACACCACCGGGGTCGAGATGGTGTCGCTGACCATCGACGGACACCAGGTCAGCGTCCCCAAGGGCACCCTGCTGATCCGCGCCGCCGAACTGATGGGCATCCAGATCCCGCGGTTCTGCGATCACCCGCTGCTCGACCCGGTCGGCGCCTGCCGACAATGCCTGGTCGAGGTGGAGGGCCAACGCAAACCGCTGGCGTCGTGCACGGCGACGGTGACCCCGGACATGGTGGTGCGCACCCAGCTGACCTCCGAGATCGCCGACAAGGCCCAGCACGGTGTGATGGAACTGCTGCTGATCAACCACCCGCTGGACTGCCCGGTCTGCGACAAGGGCGGTGAGTGCCCGCTGCAGAACCAGGCGATGTCCAACGGGCGCAGCGACTCCCGCTTCACCGACGTCAAGCGCACCTACCCCAAACCCATCAACCTGTCGGCCCAGGTACTGCTGGACCGTGAGCGATGCGTGCTGTGCGCGCGGTGCACCCGGTTCTCCGACCAGATCGCCGGCGACCCGTTCATCGAGCTGCTGGAACGGGGTGCGCTGCAGCAGGTCGGGATCGCCGAGGGCGAGGCCTTCGACTCCTACTTCTCCGGCAACACGGTGCAGATCTGCCCCGTCGGCGCGCTCACCGGGACCGCGTACCGGTTCCGGGCCCGGCCGTTCGACCTGGTGTCCTCGGCCAGTGTCTGCGAGCACTGCGCGTCGGGCTGCGCGCAGCGCACCGACCACCGGCGCGGAAAGGTGTTGCGGCGGCTGGCCGGTGACGATCCCGAGGTCAACGAGGAGTGGAACTGCGACAAGGGCCGGTGGGCGTTCACCTATGCGACCCAGGGCGACCGGATTGCCACCCCGCTCATCCGTGATCCCGACGGCAGCCAGCGCCCGGCCTCCTGGTCCGAGGCGGTCGCCGTCGCGGTACGCGGTCTCACCGCGGCCACCGGCCGGGCCGGGGTGCTGGTGGGCGGCCGGTCGACCATGGAGGACGCCTGGGCGTACGCCAAGTTCGCCCGGATCGTGCTGAGCAGCAACGATATCGACTTCCGCATCCGGCAGCATTCGGCCGAGGAGGCGCAGTTCCTGGCACACGCCGTCGCCGGCCGACCGCTCGCGGTCAGCTACGCCGATATCGAATCCGCCCCGGCGGTGCTGCTGGTCGGATTCGAACCGGAGGAGGAATCCCCCATCGTCTTCCTGCGGCTGCGCAAGGCCTTCCGCAAGCGGGCGCTGTCCGTGACCGCCATCGCGCCGTTCGCCACCCGCGGACTGCACAAGATGGGCGGACGTCTGGTGACGACGGTCCCCGGCCTCGAGGCAGAAGCCCTGGACGGCATGCACGGCGAGATCGCCGAGGGCACCCTGATTCTGACCGGGGAACGGCTCGCCGCCTCGCCGGGTGCCTACTCGGCGTTGATCAGGCTGGCCACCGCCACCGGATCCCGGATCGGCTGGGTTCCCCGCCGCGCCGGTGACCGCGGCGCGCTGGAAGCCGGTGCAACTCCGAACCTGCTGCCCGGCGGGCGTCCGGTCGACGACGACCGGGCCCGCGCGGAGGTGGCCGCCGCCTGGAACGTCGAGCAGCTACCCACCACCGCCGGCCGTGACACCGACGCGATCCTGGCCGCCGCCGCGACCGGCAACCTGCAGGCACTGCTGCTCGGCGGGGTCGATGTCGACGATCTGCCCGACCCCGAGTACGCCCTGGCCGCCGTCGATGCCGCACCCTTCGTCGTCAGCCTGGAACTGCGGCACAGTCCCCTCACCGATCGCGCCGATGTGGTGTTCCCGATCGCACCGGTCGCCGAGAAGGCGGGCACCTTCGTCAACTGGGAGGGCCGTCACCGGCCCTTCGATGCCGCGCTGCCGCCGTCGGCCACCTCGGATATGCGGGTGCTGGCCGCCCTGGCCGACGAGGTCGGCGTCGATCTCGGCCTGTCCGATGCCGCGGCGGTGCGTGCCGATCTGAACCGGTTGGGCAGCTGGGCCGGAACCCGTCCCGCGGCCCCGCAGGTAACCGCCGGCCAAGCCCTCGCCGCCGGTTCTGGCGAGGCGGTCCTGACCGGGTGGCGGATGCTGCTCGACGGCGGTCGGATGCAGGTCGGCGAACCGCACCTGGCCGGCACCGCCCGACCGGCCGCGGCGCGGCTGTCGGCGACCACCGCCGCCGAGATCGGCTGCGCCGACGGTGATCCGATGCGCATCAGCAGCGATCGCGGTGCGCTCACCCTGCCGGTGCACATCACCGACATGCCCGACCGGGTGCTGTGGCTGCCGTTGAACACCGCGGGCGCACCGGTGTACCGGAGCCTCGGGGTGCCGCTCGGGTCGGTCGTGCGGATCGAGCCGTCATGACCATGCCGGATCTGAATTCGTTCGGCCACGATCCGTGGTGGCTGATGCTGGCCAAGTGCCTGGGCATCTTCGTGTTCCTGGTGCTCACCGTGCTGGTCGCCATCCTGGTCGAACGGAAGGTGTTGGGTCGCATGCAGATGCGGTTCGGACCGAACCGGGTCGGGCCGTTCGGACTGTTGCAGAGCCTGGCCGACGGGATCAAGCTGGCGCTCAAGGAGGGGCTGATCCCCGCCGGTGTCGACAAACCGATCTACCTGCTGGCACCGGTGATCTCGGTGATCCCGGCGATCATGGCGTTCGCCGTCATCCCGATGGGCGGGCAGGTCTCGGTGTTCGGTCACACCACCGCGTTACAGCTGACCGACCTGCCGGTCGCGGTTCTCTACGTGCTGGCCGTCACCTCGATCGGTGTCTACGGAATCGTGTTGGCGGGCTGGGCATCCGGGTCCACCTATCCCCTGCTGGGCGGGCTGCGTTCCAGCGCCCAGGTGGTGTCCTACGAGATCGCGATGGCGCTGTCGT
Source organism: Mycobacterium sp. NPDC003323 (assembly GCF_053589535.1). Taxonomy (NCBI): domain Bacteria; kingdom Bacillati; phylum Actinomycetota; class Actinomycetes; order Mycobacteriales; family Mycobacteriaceae; genus Mycobacterium; species Mycobacterium sp. NPDC003323. The sequence goes on along the minus strand of NZ_JBSFSB010000001.1, from coordinate 44,079 downwards.
TCGTGGCGGTGTTCCTCTATGCGGGCACCATGTCGACGTCCGGGATCGTCGCCGCCCAGCAGAGCACCTGGTTCGTGTTCCTGCTGCTGCCGTCCTTTCTGGTGTACGTCACCTCGATGGTCGGTGAGACCAACCGCGCCCCGTTCGACCTGCCCGAGGCCGAGGGCGAACTCGTCGGCGGATTCCACACCGAGTACTCGTCGCTGAAGTTCGCGATGTTCATGCTGGCCGAATACGTCAACATGACGACGGTGTCGGCGCTGGCGGCCACCATGTTCCTCGGCGGCTGGCAGGCGCCGCTGCCGTTCAGCCTGATCGACGGCGCCAACTCCGGATGGTGGCCGCTGCTGTGGTTCGTGGCCAAGGTGTGGGGATTTCTGTTCCTGTTCATGTGGTTGCGCGCCACCCTGCCCCGACTGCGCTACGACCAATTCATGGCGCTGGGCTGGAAGGTGCTGATCCCGCTGTCGCTGGGCTGGATCGTCGTCGTCTCGATCACCAAGACCCTGCGCGACCAGGGTGCCCCGGCCTGGACGACGGCGGCCGTCAGCGCCGCGGCGATCGCCGTGCTGGCCGTCGCCGTGCTGGTGCGCCGGATGCTGCGCCGGCATGCCATCCCGCATTTCACCCTGCCCACCGACCCCGACGCGGTCAGTTCGTTCCCCGTCCCGCCCATCCCCAGCCCACCGAAGAAGGAGTTCTCCGATGTCTAAGGTCGGCGACGCACTGGCCGGTTTCGGTGTCACGTTCAAGACCATGTTCAACAAGCCGATGACCGAGCAGTACCCCGAGAAGCCCGGCCCGGTGGCACCGCGTTATCACGGTCGCCACCAACTCAATCGGTACGCCGACGGGCTGGAGAAGTGTATCGGCTGCGAACTGTGCGCCTGGGCCTGCCCGGCCGATGCGATCTTCGTCGAGGGCGCCGACAACACCGAGGCGCAACGGTTCTCACCGGGCGAGCGCTACGGCCGGGTCTACCAGATCAACTATCTGCGCTGTATCGGGTGCGGGCTGTGCATCGAGGCCTGCCCGACCCGCGCGCTGACGATGACCAACGACTACGAGATGGCCGATGACAACCGTGCCGACCTGATCTACGGCAAGGACAAACTGCTGGCACCGCTTGCCGCAGACATGACCCCACCGCCGCATGCGATGGCCGAGGGCAGCACCGATGAGGACTACTACCGCGGCAACATCGGCGCCCACGGACTGACCCGGGAATCGGAGACATCCCGGTGACCGCGACGTCGACCGGTGAGGCGGTCGTGTTCTGGGTGCTCGGCGCCCTGGGGCTGCTGGCCGCGATCGGCGTCGTCGCCGCCCCCAAGGCGGTGTACTCGGCGCTGTTTTTGGCCATCACCATGATCAACCTGGCCGTGCTGTACATCGCCCAGGACGCAATCTTCCTCGGTGTGGTGCAGATCGTCGTCTACACCGGCGCGGTGATGATGCTGTTCCTGTTCGTGCTCATGCTCATCGGCGTCGACTCCTCCGAGTCGCTGGTGGAAACCATTCGCGGGCAACGCATTGCGGCGATCGTCGCCGGCCTGGGCTTCGGGGTGCTGCTGATCGGGTGCATCGGCAACGCCTCGCTGGGCGGCTTCGTCGGTCTGGACCAACCCAACGGGGCCGGCAATGTCGAGGGTCTGGCCGTCTTGATCTTCACCCGCTACGTGTGGGCGTTCGAGTTGACCAGCGCGCTGCTCATCACCGCGGCGGTCGGCGCGATGCTGCTGGCGCACCGGGAACGTTTCGACCGGCGCAAGACGCAACGCGAACTGGCCACCGAGCGGTTCGCCGCGGGCGGATACCCGACACCGAGACCCAATCCCGGTGTGTACGCGCGGCACAACGCCGTCGACATCCCGGCTCGGCTACCGGATGGCACCGCGGCGCCCACCTCGGTGAGTTCGGTGCTGATCCCGCGAAACCGGGAGCAGCAACGGTGAATCCGGCCAACTACCTGTACCTGTCGGCGTTGTTGTTCACCATCGGCGCCGCCGGAGTTCTGCTGCGGCGCAACGCCATCGTCATGTTCATGTGCGTGGAACTGATGCTCAACGCCGCCAACCTGGCCTTCGTGACGTTCTCCCGGATGCACGGGAACCTCGACGGTCAGGTGGTCGCGTTCTTCACCATGGTGGTCGCCGCCTGCGAGGTGGTCGTCGGGTTGGCGATCATCATGGCGATCTTCCGGGCCCGACAATCGGCGTCGGTGGACGGCGCCAGTCTGCTGAAGAACTGATATGGGCACCCTCAGCTGGCTGCTGATCGCGCTGCCGTTGGCCGGTGCCGCGGTGCTGCTGCTCGGTGGTCGCGCCACCGACGCGTGGGGCCATCTGCTCGGATGTGCCACCGCGCTCGGGTCGTTCGTCATCGGAGTGATCCTGTTCGCCGACCTGCTCGGCCGGCCCGCGCAGGACCGCACCGTCACGCAGACCCTGTTCAGCTGGGTGCCGGTCGGGGAACTACGGGTCGACTTCGGGTTGCAGGTCGACGCCCTGTCGATCTGCTTCGTGTTGCTGATCACCGGCGTCGGATCGCTGATCCACCTGTACTCGGTCGGTTACATGTCCCATGACCCCGACCGCCGGCGGTTTTTCGCCTACCTCAATCTGTTCGTGGCCGCGATGCTGCTGCTGGTGCTGGCCGACAACTTCCTGGGCCTCTATATGGGCTGGGAAGGTGTGGGTCTGGCGTCGTATCTGCTGATCGGCTTCTGGTCACACAAACCGTCCGCGGCGACGGCGGCCAAAAAGGCGTTCGTGGTCAACCGCGTCGGCGACATCGGTCTGGCCGTGGCGCTGATGGTGATGTTCATCTCCGCCGGAACCGTCTCCTACGCCGGCGTTTTCGCCGCCGCCCCGCAGATGTCGCAGGGTTCGCTCACCGCCATCGGCCTGCTGTTGCTGCTGGCGGCGTGTGGCAAATCCGCGCAGGTGCCGTTGCAGTCCTGGCTGGGTGACGCGATGGAGGGCCCGACGCCGGTGTCGGCGCTGATCCACGCCGCCACCATGGTCACCGCCGGCGTCTACCTGATCGTGCGGTCCGGCCCGGTGTTCAACCTCGCCCCCATCGCGCAGGTGGCCGTCACCGTCGTCGGCGCGGTCACGCTGCTGTTCGGGGCGGTGATCGGGTGTGCCAAGGATGACATCAAGAAGGCGCTGGCCGCCTCGACCATGAGCCAGATCGGGTACATGGTGCTGGCCGCCGGGCTCGGCCCGGCCGGCTACGCGGTGGCCATCATGCACCTGATCACGCACGGCTTCTTCAAGGCCGGGTTGTTCCTGGGCGCCGGCTCGGTGATGCACGGGATGAACGACGAGACCGATATGCGCCGCTTCGGCGGATTGCGCACGGTCATGCCGATCACCTTCGTGACATTCGGGCTCGGCTACCTCGCCATCATCGGCCTGCCGCCGTTCGCCGGGTTCTTCTCCAAGGACGCCATCATCGAAACCGCCTTCGGCGCAGGCGGTGTCAAGGGTGTACTGCTCGGTGGCGCGGCCTTGCTCGGTGCGGGTATCACCGCGTTCTACATGACCCGGGTGATGCTGATGACGTTCTTCGGCCCGCGCCGCTGGGTTGAGACAGTTCATCCCCACGAGTCTCCGGCGATCATGACCGCGCCGATGGTGGTCCTGGCGCTGGGCTCCGTCGGCGCCGGTGCGGTGCTGGCCGTCGGCGGCGGGTTGGCGCACTGGCTGGAACCCGTTGTGGGGACGCACGAAGTGCACCACGTGATCCCGGTCTGGGCCATGACGGTGATCATCCTGTCGGTGGTGGCGGTCGGCATCGCCGTTGCCTACCGCATGTACGCCACCAGGCCCATCCCGGAGATCGCGCCTGCCGGTTCGGCGTTGACCACCGCCGCCCGGCACGACCTCTACGGTGACGCACTCAACGAACGCGTGTTCATGCGCCCCGGCGCCCGACTGACCGAGGGGCTGGTGGAGATCGACGACGACGCCGTCGACGGCGCGACCCGCGGGCTGGCGGCCGTCATCGCCGGCGCCTCGCAGCGACTGCGGCACTGGCAGACCGGCTTCGCCCGGTCCTACGCGTTGTCCATGCTGGCGGGCACCATCCTGGTGATCGGGGCGATTCTGGTGGTGAGGGTCTGGTGAACGGGATCGGCTGGCTGACCGCGCTGTGGGCGGTACCGATGGTGGGCGCCGTGGTGGTGATCCTGCTGCCGTCCAAGGTGTTCGCCCGGTGGGCCGCGCTGGCGGTGTCGCTGGCGGTGCTGGCCATCGCGGCGCTGCTCGCGGTGCGGTTCGACCCGGCGGGTGCACAGTTCCAGTTCGTCGAGGACTATCCGTGGATCCCGTCGTTCGGCACCGGCTACATCCTGGGTCTGGACGGTATCGCCCTGGCCCTGGTGGCGTTGACCGCGGCGCTGGTGCCGCTGCTGATCGTGGCGGGCTGGAACGACGGCCATCCGCGTGCCGGAGTCGCGCCGAACAGCTTTGCCGGCCGGTCGACCCAGTCCTACCTGGCGCTCACCCTGGCCGTCGAGGGCATGGTGCTGATCTCGCTGATGGCGCTGGACGTACTGCTGTTCTACGTGTTCTTCGAGGCCATGCTGATCCCGATGTACTTCCTGATCGGCGGATTCGGCGGGGCCAACCGCTCGGCCGCAGCGGTGAAGTTCCTGCTGTACAACCTGTTCGGCGGCCTCATCATGCTGGCCGCCGTGATCGGGCTGTACGTGGTGACGATGGACGAACTGGGCGGCACGTTCGACTTCCGGGCGATCGTCACCGCGGTGCAGAGTGGCCAACTGGCGATCGACCCGGCGCTGCTCAATGCGCTGTTCCTGGGCTTCATGTTCGCCTTCGCCGTCAAGGCACCGCTGTGGCCGTTCCACCGGTGGCTGCCCGACGCCGCCGTCGAATCCACCCCGGCCACCGCCGTGTTGATGATGGCCGTCGTCGACAAGGTCGGCACGTTCGGCATGCTGCGCTATTGCCTGCAACTGTTCCCGGACGCGTCGAAGACGTTCCAGCCGTTGATCATCACCCTCGCCGTCATCGGCATCATCTACGGCGCCATCGTCGCGATCGGGCAGACCGACGTGATGCGGCTGATCGCCTACACGTCCATCTCCCATTTCGGTTTCATCATCCTGGGCATCTTCGTGCTGACCAGCCAGGGCCAATCCGGGTCCACGCTGTACATGGTCAATCACGGAATCTCCACGGCCGCACTGTTCCTCATTGCCGGGTTCCTGGTGTCGCGGCGCGGCTCGCGCGTCATCGCCGACTACGGCGGGGTGCAGAAGGTGGCGCCGGTGCTGGCCGGCACCTTCCTGGTCGCCGGCCTGGCCACCCTGTCGCTGCCCGGGCTGGCGCCGTTCATCAGCGAATTCCTGGTGCTGATCGGCACCTTCAGCAGATTCCCGGCGCTGGCGGTGATCGCCGCGCTGGCGCTGGTGCTGTCCGCGGTCTACATCCTGTGGGCCTACCAGCGCATGATGACCGGCCCCGTCGCGCACGGTAACGAGACCCTGCGCGATCTGATCCCCCGCGAGCTGATCGTGGTGGCACCGCTGATCGCGCTGCTGCTGGTGCTCGGCATCTATCCCAAACCGGCGCTCGACGTCATCAACCCGGCGGTCACCCACACGCTGACCACCATCGACGTCGAGGACCCGGTACCGGCGACGGCGGGAGGACCGGCTCGATGAACGTCCAGGCACCGACCATCGAATACGCCCAACTGTCACCACTTCTCATCATCCTCGGTGTCGCGGTGACCGGCGTCCTGGCGGAGGCGTTCCTGCCGCGCCGCAGCCGCTACGCCGCCCAGCTGACCCTGGCGCTGGGCGGTCAGGTCGCCGCGCTGGCCGCGGTGGTGTGGGTCAGCGTCGACCTGGGCTCCTCGGCCGGTAACAGCGCGGCCGTCGGGTCGCTGGCGGTGGACCGGCCCGCGCTCTTCCTGCAGGGTCTGCTGCTGCTGATCGGGATTCTCGGGGTGCTGCTGGCCGCGGAGCGACGCATCCCGGCCTCGGCGGGCGCCGGGCTGGACGCGTTCACCCCGCAGGCCGCGGCGGTGCCGGGCAGTGTCGCGGAGAAGATCGCCGCGAAAGCCGTTGTGGCCCAGACCGAGGTCTTCCCGCTGATGATGCTGGGCCTCGGCGGCATGATGATCTTCTCGGCTGCCGACGACCTGCTGACCATGTTCGTCGCGCTGGAGGTGTTGTCGCTGCCGCTGTACCTGATGTGCGGTCTGGCCCGGCGGCGCCGACTGGTGTCGCAGGAGGCCGCACTCAAGTACTTCCTGCTCGGGGCGTTCGCGTCGGCGTTCTTCCTGTACGGGATCGCGCTGCTGTACGGCTATTCCGGCGGTTTCCGGCTCGACGATATCGCCACGGCTGTCGCGGACGGCGGCCCCGATACCGCGCTGGCGCTCGCCGGTGTCGGCCTGGTCGCCGTCGGCATTCTGTTCAAAGTCGGTGCGGTGCCGTTTCATTCGTGGATACCCGATGTGTATCAGGGCGCCCCGACTCCGGTGACCGCGTTCATGGCCGCGGCCACCAAGATCGCCGCGTTCGGGGCGATGCTGCGGATCTTCTATGTCGCACTGCCCGGTCTGGTCTCCGACTGGCGGCCGATGATGTGGGTCATCGCCATCGCCACCATGGTGGTCGGGACGCTCACCGCGGTCACCCAGAACGATGTGAAGCGGATGCTCGCCTACTCGGCGGTGGCCCATACCGGCTTCATCCTGACCGGCGTCATCGCGCTCAACGAGGCGGGTATCTCGGCCACCCTGTTCTATCTGTTCGCCTACGGTTTCAGCACGCTCGGCGCGTTCGCGCTCGCGGGGTTGGTGCGCCGCGCCGACGGCGAGGAGGAGACCACCCTGTCGGCGTGGGCGGGGCTGGGGCGCCGCTATCCGGTGGTGGGCGTGGTGTTCTCGCTGTTTCTGCTCGCGTTCGCCGGTATTCCGTTGACCAGTGGTTTCGTCAGCAAGTTCGCGGTGTTCAAGGCGGCGGCCGAGGGTGGGGCCGCGGGCCTGGTGGTGATCGGCGTGATCGCCAGCGCGGTGGCCGCCTATTTCTATGTGCGGGTGATCGTGTTGATGTTCTTCACCGATCCGCCCGCCGACGCCCCGGAGGTGGTGGTCCCGAGCGCGCTGACCATGGCGGCCGTGACGCTGACCGCGGCGGTCACCTTCGCCCTCGGCGCGCTGCCGCAACCGCTGCTGGATCTGGTGAACGACGCGCAACAGTTCGTGCGCTAACTCACGGCGTCGCGCACCCGGCCGGCGATCAGTTCGTACATGCCCCGGGTTATCTCGGTGGCGTCGCTCATGATGTTGTAGCCGTGGTCGACGTCGGGCACCTCGACATAGTCGACCAGTGCGCCGACCGCATCGAGGCTTTTGGCGTACCCGGCGGCCTCGTCGCGCAACCGGTCGTACTCGGCCGTGATCACCAGAGCCGGTGCGATACCGGCGATTCCGTCGGCATTGTCACCCCACGCCGGGGAGGCCAACGGGTCGCGACGATGCTGTCGCTGCGGGATGTACGCGGTGTCGAACACCTCGCCCATCCACGGTTTCATGACGGCCTTGCCGCCCAGCGGGGAGCGCTTGTTCGCCGTCGCGGTCATCAGATCCAGCGGGGCGTAGTGCAGCACCTGCAACGCGATGCCCGGGCCGCCCTCGGTCAGCGCGAGCCGCGACACCGCCGCCGAGAGGTTGCCGCCCGCGCTCTGGCCACCCAAGCACAACCGATCACCGGGCCAGTCCCGCTGCGGCGCGGCCGTCCACGTCAGCACGTCGTAGAGCTGTTCCACCGGTGTCGGGAAGCGGTGCTCGGGAGCCAGCAGATAGTCGGTGTTGACCACGACCACGTTGGCGCGGGCAGCCAGGAACCGGCACCACGGGTCGTCCTGTTCACGGTGCCCGACGACGAAGCCGCCACCATGGATATTCAGGTACACCCCGTCCGGGTCGCCGGCGGGTCGGTACACGGTGGCGGCGGTGTCACCGTGCCGGGTGGGGATGCCGACCTCGGCGGTGTCGGCCGGGATCTCCGAGAACCGTACGCCTGACTTGGGTGTGGGATTGACCACGCGGGAGAACAATCGGGCCAGGGTGTCGGCAACGACGGGGGTCGACAACACGGACACGACGGGGCCACCTCCGGAAAATCGGTGAAATAGGGTCTACATATCGACCATACGCATAGGTTCGACGACATGAGCTTGCTGTTGGGTTCCGATCATGGTGCGGTGCGGTTACTGACCTTGAACCGCCCGCAGGCGCGAAATGCTCTCAGCCGCGATCTGATCCGTGCGTTCTACGCCGGACTGACGTCCGCCGATGCCGACGATGCGGTACGCGCGGTGGTGATCACCGGCGCAGATCCCGCCTTCTGCGCGGGTGTCGATCTCAAGGAGGCCGCCCGCGACGGACTGAAGTACTTCGCGGAGTTCCGTTCGCAGAGTTGCATCACCGCGGTGCGCGAGATGAACACCCCGATCATCGGCGCGGTGAACGGAGCGGCGTTCACCGGCGGTCTGGAGATCGCGCTCGGTTGCGATTTCCTGGTGGCGTCCGAGCGCGCGGTGTTCGCCGACACCCACGCCCGGGTGGGTATCCTGCCCGGCGGCGGTCTGACCGCCCGGTTACCGCAGGTGGTGGGTCTTGCGATGGCGCGGCGGATGTCGATGACCGGTGAGGTGATCACCGCTGAGCGCGCCGAACGGATCGGATTGGTGACCGAGGTCGTCGCCCATGATCAGCTGCTGCGACGGGCGCTGGAGTTGGCCGGTCAGATCGCCGAGGTGCCCGGTCCGACGATGGCCGGGCTGAAGCAGATCTACACCGAGGGCGCGGCGGCGGTGATCGATCCGGCGCTAGATGCCGAGGCGCGCATCGCCCATGCGCAGCAACGGGATTTCGAGGGGCTCGGCGATCAGTTCCGCGCGGTGTCGGCGCGCAATAAAAGTCAGATCAGCGCGCACCGAGCTTGACGTGAAGTCGGCGTCCACTCGCACTTCGGCGCCCGTTTGTTCGTTTGGGCGGGAGGTCAGCGGACGACGCCGTGCACCACGATCGCGGTGGTCTGCGCCACCCACTCGTCGTCGAGGTCCTGGCCGGGAGTCAGCAGCATCCGCAGCAGGGTGGCCCCACCGATCAGCTCGATGAGCCGTTGCGGGTCGACGTCGGCGTGCACCTCACCGCGGTCCACTGCGTGCTGCAGTCGCAACCGCACCACCTCGAACAGCCCGGTGAACCGGTTCATCACCCGGTCGTTGAGGTCCGGGTCGGCGGCCATATCGGCGATCAGTCCGGGCAGCGCGGCGCGCACCACCGGGCTGGTGAACACCGCGCCGGCGGCGGCGATCATGGCCCGGACATCCGAGGCGATATCGCCCTCGGGCATGCTCAGCGCCGTCGGTGCGGTGGGAAACGCCGCCTCGTGCACCAATTCGGCCTTGCTCGACCATCGGCGGTACAGCGCGGTCTTGGTGGTGCCGGCGCGCTCGGCGACCGCGGCCATGGTCAAGCTCGAATACCCGATCTCGACAAGCAGATCCACCGTCGCCGCCAGGATCGCGGCGTCGATGCGGGGGTCGCGCGGACGGCCGGCACCCTTGTCAACCGATGGCAAGTCTGATTTCATATCGCTACCCACCGTATCGTAATTCGGGCCGGAAGGATGCACCGTGGCACATGAACCGGCTGTCGAGGACGTCAGCCGCCTCCAGCACTCCAGCCGAGATGTCAGCACGCTGCCCGACCTGCTGTCCTCGTGGTTGTCCACCGTGCGTCCGGAGCGGTCGGCACCGCACATCACCATCGAGAGCGGTGTGGACGCCAACGGCATGTCCTCCGAGACCATTCTGCTGACCGCACGCTGGGATGACGGCGACGACCAACGACTCGTGGCCCGGGTGGCGCCGACCGCCGATGACGTGCCGGTCTTCTCGACCTACCGCATGGATCATCAGTTCGAGCTCATGCGACTGGTCGGCGAACTCACCGACGTGCCCGTCCCGCGGGTGCGCTGGATCGACGCCGACGGATCCGTGCTCGGCACACCGTTCTTCCTGATGGACCGGGTCGACGGCATCGTCCCGCCCGATGTCATGCCGTACACCTTCGGCGGCAACTGGTTTGCCGACGCCACGCCCGAGCGGCAGCGCGAACTGCAGGACGCCACCGTCGAGGTACTGGCCAAGTTGCACGCCATCCCCGATGCGGCACAACAGTTCTCCTTCCTGACCGAGGTCGACCCGCCCGGCGACACGCCGCTGCGGCGGCATTTCGGCTGGCTCACGCAATGGTACGAGTTCGCGGTTCCCGACATAGGCCGCTCCCCCCTGGTCGAACAGGCGTTGGCATGGCTGGAGAACCACTTCCCCACCGATATCGCCGCCGGCACCCCGGTGCTGTCATGGGGCGACTCACGGGTGGGCAATGTGCTCTACGACGACTTCCGGCCGGTCGCGGTGCTGGACTGGGAGATGGCCGCACTCGGCCCGCGCGAACTCGATGTCTCCTGGATCATATTCGCGCACATGGTCTTCCAAGAACTCGCCGGGCTGGCCGGATTACCCGGACTGCCCGATGTGCTGCGCGAGGACGATGTCCGGGCCACCTACGAACGGCTGACCGGGACCCGACTCGGCGACCTGCGCTGGTTCTACATCTACTCCGGTGTCATCTGGTGCTGTGTGTTCATGCGCACCACCGCCCGGCGTGTGCATTTCGGCGAGATGGACAAACCCGAGGACGTCGAGTCGACGTTCTACCACGCAACCCTGCTGCGACGACTGCTCGAGGAGAACTGATGCTCGGTCCGATGGACGAGTTCCCGATTCACCAAGTACCACAACCGATTGCCTGGCCGGGATCATCGGACCGCAACTTCTACGACCGGTCCTACTTCAACGCCCATAACCGCACCGGGGACATCTTCGTCATCACCGGCATCGGCTACTACCCGAACCTGGGCGTCAAGGATGCGTTCCTGCTGGTCCGTCGCGGCGACACCCAGACCGCGGTGCACCTGTCCGACGCAATCGACCAGGATCGACTGAACCAGCACGTCAACGGCTACCGCGTCGACGTGCCCGAGCCGCTGCGCCGGCTGCGGATCACCCTGGACGAGACCGACGGCATCGCCGCCGACCTGACCTGGAACGCGTTGTTCGACGCGGTGCAGGAACAGCCACACCTGATGCGTCAGGGCAACCGGGTGACCCTGGACGCCCAGCGTTTCGCCCAATTGGGTTCCTGGAGCGGGCATCTGGAGATCGACGGGGAGCGTATCGCGGTCGACCCGGCGACCTGGATCGGATCCCGGGACCGGTCCTGGGGCATCCGGCCGATCGGCGAGGCCGAACCGGCGGGCCGGCCGGCCGATCCCCCGTTCGAGGGCATGTGGTGGCTGTACGTGCCGATGGCCTTCGACGACTTCTCGATCGTCATCATCATCCAGGAGGCCCCGGACGGTTTCCGTTCGCTGAACGACTGCACCCGGATCTGGAAGGACGGCCGGGTCGAGCAGCTCGGCTGGCCGCGGGTGAAGATCCACTACCGCTCCGGCACCCGGATCCCCACCGGCGCGACCATCGAGGCCTCGGCGCTCGACGGTTCGCCGGTGCGTTTCGAGGTGGAATCCAAACTGCCGGTGCCCATTCACGTCGGCGGCGGCTACGGCGGTGACTCGGACTGGATCCACGGCGTGTGGAAGGGCGAGAAGTTCACCGAGCGCCTGACCTATGACATGACCGACCCGGCGATCATCGGCCGGGCCGGATTCGGGGTCATCGACCACGTCGGCCGCGCGGTCTGCACCGAGGGTGGGGTCACCGCCGAAGGCTGGGGCCTGTTCGAGCACGGTGCGCTCGGCCGGCACGACCCGTCCGGTTTCGCCGACTGGCTGACCGTCGCACCGTAACCCTCAGGCGGCCGCCCAGAACAGCGCGGCCGCCGCCACGGCCTCCACCAGGCAGTAGAACCAGTTCGGGTAGAACGGCGTCCGGTCCCCCAGTACCGCAGAAATGACCCGTCCCGCGGCCATACCGGCCAGCGCCACCCCCACGGTGAGCACGATGCCGCTGCGCACCCCGTCGGAGGCGATCAGGGCATAGCCGAGCACGCCGGCGATGGCGATGCCGAATCCGCCGTACACCGCCCGCACCTCGGCGCGCTCGGTGTCGGTGCCGACCGGAAAACCGAACGGCCGCAACATGGTCGCCGGTGCGGCCAGCGCGAACAGACCCATTCCGACGAAGAACACCCCGACGACGACGATGACGGCAACGGCCACGGTAGCCTCCTGATCGATGGACAGGAGGCCAGCATGTCAGTGCCAGCAGCGTCCGAGCTTCCACAAACCTGCTATCCGGCGGTGTGGTTGTGGCCCGGGCAGGCGCTGTACTCCGGTCCGGCGCTGGGCCTGGACCCGCATTCGGGCTCGGTGTGGTGTCTGGCCGTCGGAGTACAGGCGCCGCTGACCGTCGATGCCGACGGGCAGCGCGTCACCGCGCGCACGGTACTCATCCCGCCACGGCTGACCCATCAGCTGCGCATGCAGGGACCGTTGGTGTCCTGCTATCTGGACCCGGCATCGCAACGCAGCACCGCCTGCCGCGGGCAGTTCGACACCTTCGTCCACGGCATCGGCATCGGACATACAGGTGAGCAGCAGCTGATAACGCCACCGCGTGACGACGCCGCGGCCCGACGCTGGCTCGACACCGCCGCACCTTCGCAGGTTCACCGTGTCGATCCGCGGATCGAGTTGGCAGCCGAGCAGATTCGCGATGACCCGGCCGCCGCACCGTCGGCCGCCGAACTCGCCGCCGACGCCGGCCTGTCCGAATCCCGGTTCCTGCACCTGTTCACCGCCGAGGTCGGCACCAGCCTGCGCCGCTACCGACTGTGGTGCCGGCTGATGCGCGCCGGCACCGAGCTGGCCGGTGGCGCCAACCTGACCACCGCGGCCGTCGAGGCCGGATTCGCCGGTTCCTCGCATCTGGCCGACCGGTTCAAGACCACCTTCGGCCTGTCGGCCACGCAGCTACTGGCGACGGGATTGACCGTCCGGGTGCCCTGAGCGTGCGCAAGCTCCGGTGAGAACGCGGCGTGTTGGCCTCAGACTCGCACGCTCGCCGAAATGGGTGGGGTGGCCGGGGGGTGTGCGGCGGGCCGGTCGGACTGCACCCGGCCGAACACCATCGACTCCTCGATCTTGTCGAAGCGGTGCTCGAAGGCGTCCAGCGCGTAATTGTGCCGCACCTTCCAGGGCCGGCGGGTGCCCGACTTCGGCAACGCGTGCAGCGCGCGCTTGACGTAGCCGGCGTCCAGGTCGAAGGTCGGCTTCTCGGGCATGACCACCGAACCCAGATGCGGGTAGGCGTGTGTGTAGCCGTGAGATTGCATGTATGCCAACAACTTGGCCACCGCGCGCGCCGTCATGTCGGCCCGCAGCGTCCAGGACGCGTTGGTGTAGCCGATGCACCAGGCCATGTTCGGCACGTCCTCGAGCAGGCACTCCTTGTAGACGAACCGGTCGGTGGGATCGACGCGGGCGCCGTCGACGGTGATTTCGATTCCGCCCAAGGCCTGTAGTTGCAGGCCCGTGGCGGTGACGATGATGTCGGCGTCGATGCGCTGCCCCGATTGCAGTGCGATGCCCTCGGCGTCGATGTGGTCGATGTGGTCGGTGACCACCTCGGCACGGCCCGCGCTGATGTCCTCGAACAGGTCGCCGTCGAGCACCAGGCACATCCGCTGATCCCACGGGTTGTACCGGGGCTTGAAGTGCACGTCGACCGGATAGCCGGCGGGCAGCGCACCGATGGTGGCGCGGCGGATGAGCTTGCGCCCCGCATTCGGCAGGGTGCGGAAGAACATGTAGTACAGATAGTGCATCCACGCGTTGCGGAACCGCACCACTTGGTGAGAGATCCTGCGCGGCAGGATCTTCCGGACCGCCTCGGTGGGTTTGGGTACCGCGGGCATCGACATCATGTAGGTCGGCGAGCGTTGCAGCATCGTCACGTGGCCGGCCTTCTCGGCCAGCGCGGGTACCAGGCTGATGGCGGTGGCACCGCTGCCGATCACCACGATGCGCTTGCCGGTGTAGTCGAGGTCCTCGGGCCAGAACTGCGGGTGCACGACGGTCCCGCCGAAGTTCTCGATGCCGGGGAAGGCCGGGGTGTAGGGCTCGTCGTAGTTGTAATAGCCGGTGCCGAAGAACACGAACCGGCACCGGTGGGTGGTCGCCACTCCGTCGGACTCGGCCTGCACCGTCCAGGTGTCGGTCGAGGAGTCCCAGTTCACCGAGGACACGGTGGTCCGGAACCGGATGTGCCGGTCGATTCCGTACTTGTGGGCCGTCGCCGTCAGGTACTCGCGGATATCGGCACCCTCGGCGACATGCGCCCGCCCCGTCCACGGCTCGTAGGGGAAACTCAGGGTGAAGATGTCGCTGTCGGAGCGAATGCCCGGGTAGCGGAACAGGTCCCAGGTGCCGCCGATGCGTTCGCGCCGCTCCAGGATGGTGTAGTTCAGCTGCGGGTTGCGCTCGGTGATGCGGTAGGCCGCGTTGATCCCCGAGATGCCCGCCCCGATGATCAGGACGTCGCTGAACTCGGGTTCGGCAGCCTCGTTTCGCTCGGCCATCGGACAACCTCCTCGTGGTCCTGCCCCGTACCAACCACCATAGGACCTCAGGTGCGCAGCGCGTCAACGATCTGGGCCAAAGAGTCGGCCGCGATCGGTCCGGGTTGATAGATGCAGATCTTGTCGGAGATGCCCGCGACCCGGTCGCGGATGTGCGCGGCGATCTGCGCCGGGGTGCCGCAGGCGGCGATGGTGTGCAGCACGTCGTCGTCGATCAGTGCGCCCATGTCGGCCCATCGGCCCTGCTTGGACAGCGCGTTGAGCTGGGGCTGCAGCTCCCCCCAGCCATGGATGTCCAATACCGGACGATAGGCCGGGGTCGACCCGTAGAAGGCCAACAGCTGGCGGGTGGCGGCATGTGCCTCGTCGTTCTCGCCCACCGAGACGATGATCTCCGGGACGATTGCCAGGTCGGACCGATTCCGTCCGGCCGCGGCCAGTCCCTCGTCGACGGCGGCCATGGTGACCTCGTGCAGGAATTTCTTGTTGCCGAAGGGCATCACCAGCAGGCCGTCGGCATGCGCGGCGGTGGCCTTGGTCAGCCGGGGGCCCAGCGCACCGACGTAGATCGGCGGCGGACCGTACGGGTTGTCGCGCGGGGTGAACGTCGGCGTCATCAGCGTGTGCCGGTAGAACTCGCCGCGGAAGTCGAGCCGCTGCCCCGTCGACCAGGTGTCGAAGATGGCGCGCAGCGCGGCCACCAGTTCGGTCATCCGCGCCACCGGGCGGTCGAAGTCGGCGCCGAACCGCTTCTCGATCTGGGTGCGGATCTGGGTGCCCAGCCCTAGGGTGAATCGGCCCTTGGTGAGGATCTGGTGATCGATCGCCTGATGGGCCAGATGAATCGGGTTGCGCGGGAACGCGATCGCCACGTTCGTCATCAGGTCCAGGCCTTCGACCGTCGAGGCCAGGGTCAGCGGGGTGAACACATCGTGCGGGCCCTCGAACGTGAAGACACCGCTGGCACCGGCATCACGCAGTTCTTGTGCTCGCTCGACGGCTCCGGACGGTCCATACAGCGCGGTCATCACCTTCACAGGGCCACACACTAACGTGACTTGTGGAACGAAACTCGGTTTGGCGCGTGTACGCGCCGCGGCGCCATCACTCGACGTCCGACTCTCCCGGATCGCCATCGCTCAGTCCTTGAGTTTCTTGTCTGGGGAGCAGTTCTTCGGGGTGGAAGTGGTGGTTGATGGTGTCTTGGCCGGTGTCCATCAACGGTGGTGGGTGCCAGTGCACGCGTCCGGTGGTGGGGTCGATGCGGGTGGTCCAGCCCAGTTCGGCGAGTTGGTTGTCAGGCCCGCAGCCCAGTCCGAGGGTGTCCGCGTCGGTGAGCCCGCCGTTAGCCCAGCTGGGGTCGGCGTGATGGGCCTGGCAATGGTTGGCACATTTCGTACAGCCCGGCCGGGTGCAGCCGCGGTCGCGGTTGTACAGCAGCAGGCGCTGGGCCTTGGTGGCCAGGCGTTTGGTGCGGCCCATGTAGAGCGGTTCGGCGGTGTGTTGTCGATACACCACCAAATAGTGATGGGCATGCTCGGCCAGGCGAATCAGGTCCGGCATCGGCATCAAGGTGCCGGTCCCGGTGACCGCGATCCCGGCCCCGGACTCCAACTCACCCAGCGTGGTGGACACCACCACCGTCACGGGGAGCCCGTTGTGCTGGCCCAGGCGCCCCGAGGCCAGGATCTCGCGCAGCACGGCTTTGAGTGCGTCGTGTTGGCGCTGGGCTTGGGTGCGGGTGTCGCGGTAGGCGGGCCCGGTCAGCGGGGGCAGCGACGGCGCCGGGGTGGCTGCGGCTGCGGCGGCGGCCTCGACCGCGTCGATCCGCTCGGCCAGCTCATCGAAGGTGGTGGGCAGCGGTAGCTGCTCCCACACCGACGCCGGATCCTGCTGTGGGTCCCGCGGCTCGGCTTCCGGCGCTTCCGGTTCGGTGCCCGGCGCTGCCGGCTCGTCGGCTTCAGCCTCGGGCTCCGGCTCGGGGTTGGCCGGTGAGTCCGGGTCCTCGGGATTGTTGACCCCGGGACGGGCCCAGGTGTCATTCACCGTACCCAGATAGGCCGCCAGCTCCGGATCCACCCAGCCGGTGATCCGGGTCAACCCGTCGGCATCCTGCTGACCGATGCTGATACCGCGCTTGTGGCGCACGATATCGGGGCCGCAGCCATTCTGATTCATCAGATACAACGCGGACACCGCGGTCGCGTGCACCGTCTCAGGAACACTGGCCCGGGCCAGCGGCACCAGGATGGCCTCCAACTCCGCACACTCGGCGGCATCGACATACTTGGCCGCCAACCGCACCGCCTCGGCGATCACCGCCACATGCCCCTCACCGATAGCCCCCTGCGCCAACGCCTGCGCGCACAACCCCAACGCCGGCTCCAGCGTCTGCCCGGTGATCGACTGCCTAGGAGCCAGTTCTTCGGCGCGGCGCACCCGGCGCGCGGCCTCGCGCCCGGACAGCCGCATCCGGGTGCCCAGCACATCGGCCCAGTTCTTGCCGCCGATCTCATGCGCGCTCGCCCGCGCCATCAACGCCGCCAGAATCCGGTGATCGACCGCCTCATCCTGGCGGGCGCGTTCCTCACGCTCGGACTGCAACGCCAACAACTCCGCGGTGTCGAACACCGAGAAATCAGCATCCAACAACGCCTTCACCGACGCGGCACGATCACCGACCGCGGCGGCTACCGCGTCCCGGGACTGCACCACATCCGACTTCATGACCCGAACATACGTGCGACCACCGACAAAACCGGTCACAATGTGACGCGAGATGCCAACGGGGCCAGAGAAATTCGCGTCGCTGGATTGTCGCTCGCCAGGCGGCAAGGAGACCGACCGTCAGCCGACCTGCTTCCTAGCGACAACCACGGCGATGGAAATGATCGGCGTGCCCGGCGGCGAACAATCAGTGATTCCCACGCCAAGACCCCCAGAGCGCATCCAGGCGCGCCGCGAGGCGGCACACTGGGGGTGTGACCGATGTGATCGTGGTGGGGGCCGGATTCGCGGGGCTGACGGCAGCGCGCGAACTGACACGTAACGGGCACGACGTGCTCGTGCTCGAGGGTCGTGACCGGGTCGGGGGCCGCTCCCACACCGCGACGATCGCCGGGGTGCCGGTCGATCTGGGCGCCACCTTCGTCGGGCCCACCCAGGACGCCGTGCTGGCGCTGGCCGCCGAACTGGGCTGCCCCACCGTCCCGACCTACAGCCGCGGCAAGAACCTCATCCGCTGGCACGGCAAGGTGCGGTCCTACCGCAGCACCATCCCGAAGTTGTCGCTGATCGAACTGCTCGACGTGTCCCGCATCCAGTGGCGGTTCGACCGACTCTCACGGCTGATCCCGGTCACCGACGCCTGGTCGGCCGATGCGGCCCCGCGACTCGACCAGAAAAGCCTGGAGGGCTGGCTGCGCGCCGTGCACGCCAGCGCGTCCACCCGCAATCTGATGGCCATCATGTCGCGGGTGACCTGGGGGTGTGAGCCCGACGAGGTCTCGATGCTGCACGCGGTGCGCTATGTCAAGGCCGCGGGCGGACTGGGCCGGATGCTCGACGTCAAGGGTGGAGCCCAACAGGACCGCTTCCCGGCGGGCACCCAGCCGATCGCGCAGCGGATGGCCGACGAACTAGGCGCGAAGGTGATCACCGGCGCGCCGGTGCAGCGCATCATCCGCACCGACGACGGCTACACGGTGGAATCGGCCGCCGGCCGGTACACCGCGTCGGCGGTGGTGTTGGCCATCCCGCCACAGCATCGCGGCGAGATCACCTTCGAGCCCGCGCTGCCGGACGGCCACGCCGAACTGCCCGCGCACTGGCCGCAGGGAAATCTCAGCAAGGCCTACGTCGCCTACGAGAAACCGTTCTGGCGCGCCGGCGGCTGCTCGGGCGAGGCACTGTCGGATGAGGGTCCGGTGTTCATCACCTTCGATGTCAGCCCCGACGACGACGGGCCCGGAATCCTGTTGGGATTCGCGGCAGCACGAACCTTCGACGTACTGTCCCCGGCCGCCCGTCGCGAACAGGCCGTGCAGTGCTTCACCACCCTGTTCGGCAAGGCTGCCGCCCATCCCATCGACTATCTCGATCACTGTTGGAGCGCCGAACAATTCGCCCCCGGCGGGCCGACGGCGGCCGTACCGCCGGGGTCGTGGACCACCTACGGCCGACATCTGCGCACGCCGATCGACGGAATCTTCTGGGCCGGCACCGAAACCGCCGACGAATGGACCGGATTCCTGGACGGCGCGGTGCGTTCGGGCCGGCGCGCGGCCGGCGAGGTGAGTGCCTACCTCAGGACGTGAGGCGTTGCCGCACCACGGATTCGGCGAGTGCGCGCAGCCGCTGGTTGACCTCGGCCGGCCGCTCCAGGATGGCGCAGTGCCCGCCGGCCAGCTCGACGAAGTCGGCCAGATTGGGTGCGTGCTCGGCGATGTGCCGCGAGGCGTTGATCGGCAGCAACCGATCCTTGGTGCTGCCGATCACCAGCGTCGGCACCGACAGGTTCTGCAGCGAGATGTGTTTGGGCCCAAGGCCGTCGACCAGCACCCGGGCCCATCCGCCGCGGCCGGCGGCCGGCGTGGTGGCGAACAGCCGGTAGACCAACTCGCTCACCTGGGGATCGGCGTCGGCACCGACGGCCAGGTAGCCGACGAATCGCTTGTTGGCGCGGTCGGCCAGCTTGGGCACCGGGCTCGCACCGAACGTCTTCAGCAGCGAGCCCGCGGTCCGGATGCGGGTGGCGGCCAGCGCGGCGGGCACCCGGGCCAGCTGCACATCGCGTAGCAGGTCACCGGTGCTGGTGTTGATCAGCGCAACCGCGTCGGCGCAGCGGGTGACGCGATGCGGATAGCGCTGCGACCACGAGGTGATGGCGATACCGCCCATCGAGTGCCCGCCGATCACCGCGCGCTCCCCCGGCGCCAGCGTCGCGTCCAGGACCGCGTCCAGGTCGGCGGCCAGGTGGTTGAGGCTGTATCCGTGGCGGCTGCGCGGTGTCTCGCTGCGGCCGTGCCCGCGGTGGTCGTAGGCGATGACGCGGTAATCACCGGCCAGGTCGGCGATCTGGTGAGCCCACACCTCGATGGCGCAGGTGATGCCGTGGGCCAGCACGATCGGGTACCCGTCCTCGGGTCCGAAGACCTGGGCGTGCAGGCGGGTGCCGTCGGTCGAGCGCACCTCCACGGGTCGTCCGTCGGGAATCGCGGGCAGCGTCACTGCGGCTCCAATCATCGGCGTCGTTGCCTGAAACGGCAGCTTAACCGCCGGTGACGAGCACGGGCTTGATCACCGCACCGGATTTCGCCGCGGTCCACGCGTGGGCGAAATCGCCGAAGGCGAAGGTGCTGACCAGCCGGTCCAGCGGCAGCCGCCCGTCCCGGTACAGCTGCGCCAACTGCGGGATGAACACCTGCGGATCGCTGTCCCCCTCGACGACACCGCGCACCGTCAGTCCCTTGGCCATGATCAGCGTAACCGGAAGCTCGGCATTCGGCGCGCCCAACCCCAGCAGCGCCAGCGTGCCGCGCGCGGCCAGCACCCCCACCGCCGCGGTGATCACATCCGGGCGCGCCGTGGTGTCCACCGCGCCGGCCACTCCGCCGGTCAGCGCCATGATCTCGGCCGCGGCATCGGTGGTGGTCGGGTCCAGCGTGGCGGTGGCGCCGAGTCCGGCGGCCAGTTCCCGGCGTTCGGCGATCGGGTCGACCGCGATGATGGTGCCGGTGCCGGCGATCCGCGCGCCCATGATCGCCGACAGTCCGACCGCCCCGGCGCCGAAAACCGCGATGCTGTCGGCCGGGCCGATGACGTTGAGCACCGCACCGACCCCGGTCTGCACGCTGCACCCCAGCGGCGCGGCCAATGCGGCATCCATGCCGGCGGGCAGCGCGACGGCATTGCGGCTGCCGGCCATCGCATAGGTGGCGAAACTGGACTGCCCGAAGAAGCCACCGGTGATCGGTGCGCCGTCCAGCCGCAGCGCGCTGGTCTCATCGCGGCGACCGCCGCGCATGTTGAGGTTGGTCGATTGGTCGCAGTACGCGGGCCGGTCCTTCACGCAGTTGCCGCACGCACCGCAGCTGGCGAAGGTCAGGACCACCTGATCACCGACCGAATGCCGGGCCTGCGGGCCGACGGCCACGACGGTGCCGGCACCCTCGTGCCCGAACACCATCGGTGTCTTGCGCAGGATGGCGGACATCGTGATGTCGGTGTGGCAGATGCCGACGGCGTCGACGCGCACCAGCACCTCGTCCCCGATCGGATCGCGAAGTTCGACATCGGTGAGCTGCGGGTCCCGCCCCGTTTCCAGGACCACCGCGGCACGTGCCTTGATCACTTGACGCATGTTAAATGGTGAGCCATGCGCGCAATTCAGATACCCCGGTTGGACGGACCCGAGGCCGCCGAGCTGGTCGAAGTCGACGAACCGGGTACCGACGGTGTGGTCATCGATGTGCATGCGGCCGGGGTGGCGTTCCCCGATGCCTTGCAGACCCGCGGCCTCTACCAGCACAAGGCACCGCTGCCGTACATCCCCGGTGCCGAGATCGCCGGTGTGGTGCGCAGCGCCCCGGACGGGTCCGGGTTCGCGTCCGGTGACCGGGTCGCCGGGCTGTGCATGCTGACCGGCGGGATGGCCGAGGTGGTGTCGCTGCCGCCCGACCGGGTGTTCGCGCTGCCGGACACGGTGTCCTTCGAGGCCGGCGCCGGCATCCTGTTCAACGATCTGACCGTGCACTGCGCGCTGCGCACCCGCGGTCGACTGGCCGCCGGCGAGACGGTGCTGGTGCACGGCGCCGCCGGCGGGATCGGCACCTCGGCGCTACGGCTGGCCCCGGCATTCGGCGCGAGCCGCACCATCGCGGTGGTCAGCACCGAGGAGAAGGCGCAGACCGCGCGGGCGGCCGGGGCGTCGGACGTGGTGCTGGCCGACGGATTCAAGGATGCGGTCGCCGAACTCACCGACGGGCGCGGGGTCGACATCGTGCTCGACCCGGTCGGCGGTGACCGGTTCACCGATTCGCTGCGCTCGCTGGCGCCGGCCGGTCGGCTGTTGGTGGTCGGTTTCACCGGCGGTGAGATTCCGACGGTCAAGGTGAACCGGTTGCTGCTCAACAATGTCGACACCGTCGGCGTCGGTTGGGGTGCCTGGGCCGCCACCCACCCGGGTTATCTGGCCGAGCAGTGGGCCGAGCTCGCGCCGCTGCTGGCCGACGGCCGGGTGAGCGCCCCGGAGCCGGTCGTGTACCCGTTCGAGGAAGCCGGTGCGGCGATCGCATCGCTGGAGAACCGCACCGCGGTCGGCAAGGTCGTGCTCAAGATCCGATAGCGCCCTCGGTCGGGAGGATCAGCCGGGACCGCGGACCGACGGTGTGGCGACTGCGGATCAGCCGTGCGGCGGTCCATACCGGTTCGCCGGTCCCCGGGTTGCGCGCGAAGCGGGGGTAGGAACCGCCGGCGATCGACACCCGGATCCGTGCTCCGGCCGCGAACCGGTGCGCGATCGGGTCGAGGTCCAGCTTCAGCACCCCGACGTCGGCCGGGGTCCGGCTGACATACCCGTCGCTGACGTTGCGGGAGCGCCCGTCGGCGCCCACCTCGCTGATGCGTACCGACACATCGCACCAGCCGGTGTCGGCGTGGTGATCCAGTTCGACGCGTGGAACGCCGATCACCTCCAGGTCGGTGTCGAGCACCGCACCGGTGAAGGTGACGACGTCGCCACGGGCGGCCAACGCACTGTCCTCGCGATAACCGCGGGGAACGAACAACATTCGGCCACCGATCGTCGGTGTCGGATCGCCGGGATCGAAGACGAACCGCGCCGGCGGCGCATCGTCGGGCGGTGTGCGCGCGGTCAGCGCGGCACGTGGCCCCAGGTACAGCACGCGCTCGGTCGCCGGCGGCGGCCAGGACGCCAGCTCGCGCCACCGGCCGGCCCCGGTGACATGCACCCGCACCCCGCGTGGCCGGTTGCCGTCCAGCCAGTGCAGCGACTCGCGCAGCACATCGCCGCCGGCATCACCGTGGCTCCACGGGCCGACCATCAACGTCGGCTCGGCGCCGCGATCCCGCAGCGCCCGGTACTGGTCGAACGTCTGAGTGAGGAAGACGTCCTGCCAGCCGGTGACCAGCAGCACCGGCGTGCTGACCCGGTGCAATGCTCGGCCGAGCCGGCTGGGCTGCCAATACGGATCGGTGAGATCGGGGGTGCTCAGCCACGACTCGTGCCAGGGGGCGCGGTTGCGCAGGATCCGGGCGCCGGCCGCGCGCAGCGGCACCATCTGCAGCGGTCGACGTAGCCGGCGGGGCATCGTCGTCATCCGGATGATGGTGCGCAGCGTGCCGCCGTCCTCCTGGGTCGCGACCTGGGCGCTCCACATCAAGAAGTCGGCCAGCGCGAAGGCCCCGGTGCTCCAGGTGGATTCGGCGAAGTCATGGGGTGCCATGCCGATCACCGAGGTCTGCAGCTCGGCGGGCGGGTCGGCCAGCAGCGCCCACTGGGTGAAGCCCAGGTAGGAGGACCCGACGGTGTCGAACCGGCCGTCGAACCAGGGCTGGGTACGCATCCAAGCCACCGTGTCGGCGGCGTCATCGGCCTCGGCGAGACCGGGATGGAACTCGCCGCCGGATCCGAAAGTGCCTCGCACACTTTGCATGACGACGCGGTACCCACGTTCGGCGTAGATGGATCCGGTTATCTCGGCGGGCAGGTTGGACCGACCGTACGGCGTGCGGATCAACACCGTTCCGGTCGCGCGCTCGGGCAGGTACAGATCGGTCAACAGTTCGACACCGTCGCGCATCGGAACCGCGATACCGCGGCACACGACGAATCCGGTGTCGGCGCGGGGCAGTTTGTGCCGGGCGCTCATCATCCGGGTGGCCAGCCGGACCAGCGGGCCGGGCCGGTTCTGCTCCATGGTCGCCATCGCGCACCATTGTGTCCGAATCGACGCCATAATCACCCACCCGGTACCCGATCGGTCGCTACCGTCGGAGGGATGCGCACAAGTGTGTCCGTCGGCCTGGCCGTCTCAGCTGCGGCCCTCGCCCTCGTCGGCGCACCGAGCGCACCGGCCGATGAAGTTAATGAACGCGCCTATCTCGACGCGCTGCGCACCGCCGGTATCGTGCCCGAGTTCTACACCCCGGCCGCGGCGCTCACCAGCGCCCAGAAGTTGTGCACCGCAATGGATGGCGGTATCGATCAACTCGACGTGGTGGACGTCGTGATCGGCTCGGACCGGGTGCCGGAGAACGTGGCGACCTTCGTCGTGGGGACGGCGACCGTCGCGTTCTGTCCGTGGAACTCGATGAACGGTTAGCTCGCGCCGACCTCGAGACCGCGCTTGACCTCCAGGCGGCGCAGCTTGCCCGATGAGGTGCGCGGCAGCGTGCCGGGCTTGACGAACACCACGTCGGCGGGCACCACACCGCAGCCGGAGGCGACCTGCTGCATCAATTCGGCGCGGGCGCCGGCCTCGTCGGGCCCGCGGAATTCTGCGGTGACGACCAGCCCGGGGCGCACCGATCCCTCACCGACGCCGACGGCGACCACCGCACCCTCGCGGACACCGGAGACGCGGGCGGCGATCCGCTCGACCTCGGCCGGGAAGATGTTGCGCCCGGCGACGGTGATGATCTCCTTGGCGCGGCCGCAGACCACCAGACCGTCGTCGACCAGATAGCCGATATCGCCGGTGCGGAACCAGTCGTCGGCACCGTGTGCCTCGCCGCCCAGATAGCCCGACATCATCGAGGTCCCGCGGATGGCCACCTCACCGATCTCGCGATCGGCGACCTCGGTCGAGCCGCCCTCGACCGGTTCGATGCGCACCTGCATACCGTCGATCGGCTTGCCGAGCACGGCATGCCGGCGCGGGGCGGTGCCTTCGGCGGTGATGAACGTCGTCTCGTCGATGATCAATCCTGCACCGGGCACGGGAACCGTTACCGCGCAGGTTGATTCGGCCAGGCCGTAGGAGGGCGACAGCGCGCCCGCGGCGAAGCCGAAACGGGCCATCTCGGTGGCGAAGCGCTCGGTGAGCTCACAGTCGACGGGTTCGCCGCCGTTGAGGGCGAAGCGCACCGCCGACAGGTCGACATCGGTGATGCGGCGCGAGTACTTGCCGATCATCCCGTAGGCCATGTTGGGACCGGCGGTGATCGTGGCGCCGCTGTCGGACAACCAGTTGAGCCAGCGGAACGGCGATGCCTGGAACGCGGCGGTCGGTGCCTGCCACACGTCATTGCCGGCCAGCGCTCCGGCCAGCAGGAAGCTGAGCCCCATATCGTGGTACAGCGGCAGCCAGGAACAGCCGATATCGCCGGCGCGTACGCCGATGCGCTGGTTGAGTCCGCTCAGGTTGGCCAGCACCGAGGCGGGCGGCAGCTGGACCGTGCGCGGGGTGCCGGTGGAGCCTGCCGTGCCCTGCAGGATGGCGACCGGGGCGTCGACGCCAGGTAGCTGCAAACCGCCGGATCGTTGCGGGGACGCCAGGTCGGCAAGGTCCACGACGGCGGGGTCCGCACCGCTGGTCGAGATCTTCTCCAGATAGTCGCCCTGGCTGCCGACCAACTGGGCCGAGATACCGCGGAACCGCGCCTTGGTGGCCTGTGCCCACGCCGTGGTGTCGGCCCCGCGGATCGGGCCGGGCAGGATCGACACGGCAGCGCCGGCGTAGAAGGCGCCGATCACCGAGGCCACCAGTTCGGCGGTGGGTGCGCCGACCAGACCGATGCACCGGATGTCGTCGTCGAGCAGCCGCTCGGCGACGTTCTGGGCGCGGAGGTGGATCTCGGGCCACGGGTTGCGGGTCCACTCCTTGTCGGCGAGCAGCACCAGGTCCCGGTCGCTGGTCGAGATCGATTCCGCCAGCGCAGCTGCCAGCACGTTGCCCATCAGTTCTGCCCACCGTTCATGGTCGCGACGCGCACCTTCCGCACCGAGAAGAAATCCATGGATGGAAACTATATGACCTTTGCTCGAAATGGCTTCCTACGCTAACGCCCGCGACAATTTGACTTCCGGCGGAGGTCGTGCGCAATTCCGTGACGTGCCACAAAGTTGAATTCACCTGCCGACCGTCGCTGAGAACGACCTCAGCAATGACGAACGCCACATCTTTGCGGCATCGCGGTGCCGGCTCACGATCAGTTGAACGGGTCGGCTGACGCGCCTTAGCCCCCGGGCTGGCCCGGCGCAGGCGCGGGTGCACCCGGCGGCGGTGGTGCCGGCGCAGCCGGTTCACCCTCCGGGTTGCACAGCTCGTCGAGTTTGGTGTTCTCGGCGTCGGCGTCCTGCAACCGCTGGGTCTGCGCGGGATCGTTGGTGGGGATCTCGGCGATGGCCGCGGCACCGATGTCCATCAGCGTATTGCCGAAGTTGCGTGCCGCCTCGGCCAATTCGTCCGGAGTGGCGGGGTCGACGCGGTTGAGCAACAACTGGCCGCCCCCGAGGAGCGCGAGGCGCGCATTCGCCGCGACGGCGATCGCGGCCCCGAAATCTCCTTGGCCCTGCTGAGGTTGCTGCAGCGCGCTGCTGTTGGCCACGCCCACGCTGACGAGCGCGAACGCGTCGCACACCTTGGCCTCGGCCTGGTCGCGGTCTTCCTGGCTGAAGGACTCGGCGGCCGGCTCATCTGCGGCCGGCGTCGCCATTCCGGCGTTCACCGGGTTGCGCCACATGTACGCCGACGCGCCGAGCGTCGCGATGGCCAGCAGCATGGCGGTGACCGCGATGACCGCCGGGCTGCGTGACGATTTCACCTCGTCGACGGATGCCGGCTCGACATCGGTGTCGTCGACTCTGCGTTCCTTGTCGTCGGGCACGCCGGCCATCGTAGCAACGGCGTTACGGCCGGCCGCTCACCCGACACAGCCGGCTTTTCCCACGTCGCGTCATCCCGCGAGAGACCGTGTCTGTACGCCGACACGCCGCCAGCCCGGACACTTCGGGGTCGCTCACCGGAGCTCAGTGCAGCCCATAGCGTCCGGGGGCGAGATGGGCCCGTTCCAGGAACACCTGTATGGCCGCCAGCATCTGCCAGTGCAGACGCTGTAGCCGCTGCGCCAGGTCGGGGCCGGGCTCGAACACCGCGGGGCCGTCGGTCGGTGGTGGCGGCAGTTCACCGAGGACGCGCGCCATGTCCACCTCTATATAGGTGAAGTCGCCGCAGGGCCGCTTGGCGTCCGCGGCGGCCGCCGGGAATTGCCCGGCGGCCAGGCGGTCCTCGCAGTCGTATTCCGAGGGCCAGCGGATCTCGATACTGCGCAAGAGCTTCAGGTGCTCCGCTGTCGCGGTCACCTGTCCGTCGTCGTCCACGCCGAGATCCTCGGCGGACAACCCGTCGTACCCGCGCAGCGCGGCACCAACATCGGCGGAAGTCAGATTCTGCAGCGGATAGCGCCCCGGCTCCAGCTCACCGTGGCGCAGCACGCGCGCCATGACGAAGAACATCTCCACGTGGCGACGCCCGAGCGCGACGGCATCATCGGCTCCGAACACCTCCTCCAATTGGGCGAGCAGATCCGCGCGTCCGTAGGGGCGGTGGGGGTCCAGCATCGGGGCGCCCCGTTCCGCCCCGTCCCAGGCCAGCCGCGCGCTGCGCAGCAGGGCCAGGTGTGACTCGGTGATCTCGAAGGACCCGTCACCGAACCAGCCGCCGCCGTCGAGTTCGAAGGCATCGGCCGGATCGCGCCACAGCGCACATACCGGCTCGGGCAGCTCCGCGGCTCGGCTGCCGACCATGTCGTCGGTCGCTGCGCGCAATGCCGCGTCGTGCTCGGCACCGCTCCTGCGGGATTTCCGGTACGCACCGGCGAACTTGACCATGAACTTCGCACGTTCGAACACCGCGGCTCCTGCATCGGGGATGGTTGTGGGCAATCAACCATAGTGAGCGGGCATAAATACCTGTCACGCGACAGAAACATTGGACGCGCGTTGTTAACAACGCCCGAATCATCGGTTACATCGGCGCAACCACCACATCGCGTTCGACGCGAAAACTGTCATCCGACAGAAAGTCCGCTCCCCCAAGCGGACTCACTACTGGGTGAGAGTGAACAGTGAGCAGCACGCTTTCCGACGGTCGGCCCGCCGACGTCCCCACGTCCGACACGGCCACCACGGCCGGTGCCCGGGCACACGCCCGGGCCCAGCACGGCCGCACCGCCGAGTTCATGCGCCACCAACCGGCGTCGACCTCCCCCACGACGCCCGCCGGTATCCCGGCCACACAGCTGGTGTGGTCGGAAACCGTTGCACCGGGCGGATATACCAGCGCCGTCCTGGCCCGCGGCTCCCGCATCCGATTGACCGACCCCCTCGGTGACGCCTGCGCACATCTGCTGCTGCACCGCGCCGACGCCCCCCATGAGCGGCTCAACGTCGCCGACACCGTCAAGGTGCCTTGGCAGGCCTACCTCGGTGCCGGTCATCCGTTGCTCAGCGGTTTCGGTCGGGTGCTGGCCACCGTCGTCGCCGACACCTCGACCCAGCACGACGCGCTCACCGGAACCTCCACCCGGGCAGGCAATCTGGAGCGCTACGGGGCGGCAGCCCCCGAGTCGGCGGCACCGGCCGGACGCGAACTGTTCACCCTGGCCGCGCTCAAACACGGCCTGGACCGCCGCGACCTGCCGCCATCGGTGTCGTTCTTCCAAGGAGTCCGCGTCGACCCCGACGGTGCCGTGCGCTGGCTCGGATCCGCCGGCCCCGCGACAGCGGTCGACCTGCTGCTACACGTCGACACGATCGTGTTGCTGGCCAACACGGCACACCCGCTCGATCCCCGGCCCGACTACACCTGCTCGCCGCTGCTGGTGCACGCCTGGCCCGCCACGGCCGAGCTGGGCCTGTTGGCCGCCGGAGAGCTGTTGGGGCCGTTGGGTCCCGAACACACCCAAGCCATCGTCAACACCGACGCCGACCTCGCCGCAAGGGGACAGTTGTGACCACACTCGAGATTCCCGCGCTGGTGCCGGGCAGCGTCGTGCTCGACGAGTACGTCGCCGCCCGGGCCTCCTGGTCGGCGGTCGTCGCCGCCGGCGACGTCCTGACCATCGTCGACCTGGCCGGCAACCAGGCCGTGGACTGCCTGCTGTACTCGGCGGTCGACACCGGTGTGCGGTACTCCGCGCCGGAAACCATTCGGCGCCAGGGCCGTATCGCGTTGACCACCGGATCGGTGTTGCGTGCCGACACCGGTGACGCGCTGATGACGGTCGTCGCCGACGAGGTCGGCGTCCACGACACCCTCGGCGGGGCGTGCTCCAAGGAGTCCAACACCCTGCGCTACGGCCAGCACACCCGCGCCCAGCACGGCTGCCTGGACAACTTCCTGATCGAGGGTTCCCGGCACGGGTTGGGCGCGCGCGATATGGCCAGCAATATCAACTGGTTCATGAACGTGCCGGTGGACCCCGACGGGGCACTCGGCATCGTCGACGGACTGTCAGGCCCCGGCAAGCGCGTCGCGTTGCGCGCCGAGATCGACACCCTGGTGCTGGTGTCGAACTGCCCGCAGATCAACAACCCGTGCAACGCCTTCGACCCGACTCCGGTGCGGATGATCGTCACACGACCGGGAGCAGCGGCATGAATCACACCGTCCTGATCGCCAACCGCGGTGAGATCGCGGTCCGTCTGATCCACGCCGCACGCACCCTCGGCCTGCAGACCGTCGCCGTGTTCTCCGACGCCGACCGCGGCGCACCACATGTCGCACTGGCTGATCGCGCCGTCCGCATCGGTCCGGCCGCACCGCGCGACAGCTATCTGCGCACGGCCGCCATCCTCGAGGCTGCCACGACCACCGACACCACCATCGTGCATCCGGGCTACGGATTCCTGTCCGAGGACGCCGATTTCGCAACGGCCGTCGAGGCCGCCGGTATCGCCTTCGCCGGCCCCAGCCCTGAGCAGCTACGCCGATTCGGCACCAAGCACACCGCACGCGCCGCGGCCCGCACCGCCGGGGTTCCCATCTTTCCCGGCTCCGACCTGCTCGACGACCTCGACGCCGCCGTGACCGCGGCCGAGGCCATCGGCTATCCGGTGATGCTCAAGGCCACCGGTGGCGGCGGCGGTATCGGTATGCAGGTGTGCCGCACCGCCGATGACCTCCGATCGGCATATCGGCGGGTGGTCGCGCAGGCCGAGCGCAGTTTCGGATCGGCCGGGGTGTTCGTCGAACGGTACGTCGACAACGCCCGCCACGTCGAGGTGCAGATCTTCGGCGACGGCACCGGCCGGGTGCTCTCGCTCGGTGACCGGGACTGCTCGCTGCAGCGCCGGCACCAGAAGGTCATCGAGGAGGCCCCGGCGCCCGCGCTGCCCGCCACCGTCCGCGAGCAGCTGCAGGCCACCTCGCGGGCGTTGGCAGCCTCTGTGCATTACCGCTCGGCAGGCACCGTCGAATTCGTGTACGACGCCGCCCGGCAGGAGGCGTCGTTCCTGGAGGTCAACGCCCGTCTGCAGGTGGAACATCCGGTGACCGAGGCGGTCACCGGCGTCGACCTGGCCGGCTGGATGATGCGGCTGGCCACCGGTGACACCGCGATGTTCGACGAATACCCCGCCGGCACCGTCGCGGTCAGCGGCCACGCGGTCGAAGCGCGGGTCTATGCCGAGGATCCCAGCCGCGACTACCGGCCGAGCACCGGCACCATCACCGCCGTCAGCTTCCCCGACGACGTCCGGGTGGACGGGTGGGTGGCCGACGGCACCGAGGTCACCGCCTCCTATGATCCGCTGCTGGCCAAGGTCATCACGCAGGCCGACGACCGCGACGCGGCACTGGACCGCCTCACCGAGGCAATAGCCAAGTCCGAGTTACACGGTATCGAGGTCAACCTCGGCATGCTCGGTGCGGCACTGGATCACCCGGACGTGCGAGCCGCCCGGCACAGCACCGCGACCCTGGCCCAGATCACCGATCCCCGCCCCCGCATCACCGTCGAACGACCCGGCCTGCTGACCACCGTGCAGGATGTGCCCGGCCGCGTCGGACTGTGGCAGGTCGGGGTGCCGCCGAGCGGTCCGATGGACGATCTGTCCTTCCGGCTCGGCAACCGCGCCCTGGGCAACCCCGAGCATGCGCCCGGATTGGAATGCACCGCAAGCGGTCCGGCGCTGCGGTTCAGCCATCCCAGCACCGTCTGCGTCACCGGCGCCGAATGCCTGGTCACCGTCGACGGTGTGCCGGCGCCGATGTGGGAACCGATCGACATCCCCGCCGACGGCGTGCTCGACATCGGCGCCGCCGAGACCCTGGGCCTGCGCACCTATGTCCTGCTGGCCGGTGGCCTGGACGTGCCCACGTACCTGGGCAGCGCGTCGACGTTCACCCTGGGCCGCTTCGGTGGCCACGGCGGCCGCGAACTGCACACCGGAGATGTGCTGCGCACCAACGACACCGCGGTACAGACCGAGGGTCCGGTGCCGGCGGCGTCGCGTCCGGCCTTCAGCACCGAGTGGGAGCTGGCGGTCACCGAGGGACCGCACGGCGCCCCGGAGTTCTTCACCCGCAGCGATATCGACACCCTGTTCCAGGCGTCGTACCGGGTGCACTTCAACTCCGCGCGCACCGGGGTCCGGCTGGAGGGCCCGAAACCACAGTGGGCCCGACCCGACGGTGGCGAGGCCGGACTGCATCCGTCCAACATCCACGACAACGCCTACTCGGTGGGGGCGCTCGACTTCACCGGCGACACCCCGATCCTGCTGGGCCCCGACGGCCCGAGCCTGGGTGGTTTCGTCTGCCCGGTCACGGTGATCTCGGCGCAGCGCTGGAAACTCGGGCAGTTGCGTCCCGGCGACACCGTCCGTTTCGTGCCGGTACAGGCGGCCGACGCGCCGTCGCGGGCCGAACTCGGCGCCCGCCGCATCGCTCCGCTGATCCGCCGCGGTGATGGTGACGACGGGGTGCTGGCCCGCCGCGACGGTGTCGGGGGTGCGCCGGCGGTGACCTACCGACGCAGCGGCGACGACAACGTCCTGATCGAATACGGCGACATCGTCCTGGATCTCGCGTTGCGGGCCCGGGTGCACGCCCTGCACACCCGCCTCGACGGCAGCGTCAACGGCATCCTGGATCTGACGCCGGGCATCCGCTCGCTGCAGGTCCACGTCGACCCGGACGTGCTGCCGGTGTCGCGGCTGCTCGGTCTGTTGGCCGAGATCGAGGATGAGCTGCCGGCCTCCTCGGAGCTGGTGGTGCCCAGCCGCCGGGTCCGGTTGCCGCTCAGCTGGGATGACCCGGCCACCCGGGAAGCCATCGCCCGATACACCTCCGGTGTCCGCGACGACGCGCCGTGGTGCCCGTCGAACATCGAATTCATCCGTCGGATCAACGGTTTGGACAGCCAGGCCGATGTGTACGACACGGTGTTCGCCGCCGAATACCTCACCCTCGGTCTCGGCGACGTCTACCTCGGGGCGCCGGTGGCGACACCGCTGGATCCGCGGCACCGGCTGGTGACCACGAAATACAACCCGGCCCGCACCTGGACCGCGGAGAACTCCGTCGGCATCGGCGGCGCGTATCTGTGCATCTACGGCATGGAGGGTCCCGGCGGTTATCAGTTCGTGGGCCGCACCACCCAGGTGTGGAGCCGGTTTCGGCACACCGCGCCGTTCGAGCCCGGCAGCCCCTGGCTGCTGCGGTTCTTCGACCGGATCTCGTGGTACCCGGTCTCGGCCGACGAACTGCTGGAGTTGCGCGCCGACATGGCCGCCGGGCGCGGCAGCGTCGATATCACCGAGGGCACCTTCTCGCTGGCCGAGCACGACCGGTTCCTGGCCGACAACGCCGCCGATATCGCGGCGTTCCGGGACCGTCAGGCGGCCGCCTTCGCCGCCGAGCGCGCGGCGTGGGAACGCGCCGGCGAATTCGACCGCGCCGAGCGGGCCGCGTCCAATGTGGCGACTAGCACCGACGACCTCGTGCTGGCCGACGGGGATCAGCGCATCGACGCGCCGTTCTCGTCGAGCGTGTGGAAGGTCGACGTCGCCGTCGGTGAGCAGGTCGTCACCGGGCAACCGCTGCTGGCGCTGGAGGCGATGAAGATGGAGACCGTCCTGCGGGCACCGGCCGACGGTGTGGTGACCCAGATCCTGGTGTCCGCCGGACATCTGGTGGATCCGGGCACCCCGCTGGTGGTCGTCGGGACGGGCGGTGCCGCGTGAGCGCCACCGACCGGGTCCGCGCGGCCTACGCAGCCATCGAGGCCGCCGACCGTCCGGAGATCTGGATCACGCTGCGGCCGTTGGCCGATGCCCTGGCCGACGCACAAGCGGTGGACGAGGCCGACACCGATCTGCCGCTGGCCGGGCTGGTCGCGGCGGTCAAGAACAACATCGACATCGCCGGGATCGCCACCACCGCGGCGTGCCCGAGCTATCCCGACGGTCCGGCCGACACCGACGCGACGGCGGTGGCCCGGCTGCGCGCCGCAGGCGCGGTGATCATCGGCGCCACCAACCTGGACCAATTCGCCACCGGTCTGGTCGGCACCCGCAGCCCGTACGGCGCGGTCCGGGATTCCCGCCGACCCGAATACATCTCGGGCGGATCCAGTTCCGGGTCCGCGGTCGCCGTCGCGCTCGGTCTGGTCGACATCGCGCTTGGCACCGACACCGCGGGGTCCGGCCGGGTGCCGGCCGCCCTGCAGGGCATCGTCGGGATCAAACCCACCCTCGGTGTGGTGCCCACCGACGGTGTGGTGCCGGCCTGCCGCTCGTATGACTGCGTGACGGTGTTCGCCCGCGATCTCGATACCGCCGATGCCGCCATGGGGGTGATCGCCGGTGGCGCCCGGCCGTTCCCGCCGGATGCCCCGCTGGCAGCACCTTCGGTCACCAGGGTCGCGGTGCCGCGCACCCTGCCCGGGTTGGCACCGGAGTGGTCGCAACTGTTCCGGAGCGCATGTGACCGATTGGCGCACAACGGGATCGAACTTGTCGACATCGACCTGGACCTGTTCCTGCAGGCCGCCCGCCTGCTCTACGACGGAGGTCTGGTCGCCGAACGGCACGAGGCCGTGGGCGCCTTCGTCGACGCCCACCGCGGCGCGGCCGACCTGGACCGCACTGTCGCGGGCATCATCGGGGCGGCCGGCACCGTTTCGGCGACCCGGTTGTTGCACGACCGGGTTCGGCTGGCCGAACTGACCGCCGCGGCAATGACCGAACTCGGTGACTGTCACGCACTGCTGGTGCCCACCACCACCGAACACCCGACGCTCGCCGAGGTCGCCGCCGACCCGGTGGGCGTCAACTCCCGGCTGGGTACCTATACCAACTTCTGCAATCTGATGGATCTGTGCGCCGTCGCGGTGCCCGCCGGAACCGATTCCGCGGGTGCACAGTTCGGTGTCAGCGTGATCGCGCGCGCCGGCCATGACGCGGTGGCCCTGGATATCGCGCGGTTGCTGACGTCGGCCCGCACCGGGGACGCGCCCTGGCCCACGCGTGCCGGCCTGGACACCACCCGGTTGTTGGTGGTGGGTGCACATCTGCGCGGGCAACCGTTGGCCTGGCAGCTCGACGAACGCGGCGCGCGGTGGCTCGGGCCTGCCACCACCGCACCGCATTACCGGTTGGCGCGCCTGGACACCGAACCACCCAAGCCCGGTCTGGTGCGAGTGTCCGAGCACGGCACCGCGATCGGCGGACAGGTGTGGCTGATCGGCACGGCCATGCTCGGTGACTTCCTGGCTGCGCTGCCGGGGCCGATGGCGCTGGGGCAGGTGGAACTCGCCGACGGTTCCGAGGTCGTCGGTTTCGGCTGCAGCCTGCAGGCCTGGGAGTCCGGTACCGACATCACCCATCACGGGGACTGGCTCGGATACCTGCGCCGCGCCACCGCGGGCACGGCGGCAACCCGGGCCGATATCGAACACCGCAGCTGGCGTCGCACTGCCATCGCGGTGCCCGGCAGCCCGGTGGACACCGACAGCGATGTCGAGTGGCTGCAGGCCGGCGAGTTGTACGTCGATGTGCGCACGCCCGCCGGCATGCCCCCGATCCACGGCACCTCACTGGACACCCTGACCCGTGCCGACCTCGAGGCACTGTGCACCCAGCAGGGCTTCGCCGGACGTTTGGTCGCCGAGGACGAGACATGGTCCTGGCAGCGCGATATCGACCTGCACCCGGCCGAAGCGCTGCCGGACCGCGGCCGCCTGCACATGGCCGGTGAGGTGCTCGTCGAGACCGGCATCGGCCGCGACTATCACGAGGACTGGCGTGCCCAGCCTGTTGGCGGACCCGTCGTGGAGCTGCGGCTGCACGATCCGAGTGGCCGGGACGGCATGCTGCTGCGGGTCGGAAATCGGTTTGGCTACGCCCGTGGACGCGGCGTCGACCTGGATGCGGATTCCCTGGTCGAGGCCGTCACCGCCGCCGATCTGGATGACGCCCGCGCGTTGCTCGATGTCGAGATCTCGCTCGGCGTGATCGACGAAACAGGTTGGCGCATCACCAGGTCCACGCTGCCGTTCCGGGTCGGTGACGACCTGGCCCCGGACCTCGACACCGACCGGGTCAGCACCGCCGAACGGGACCGCTCCGGTGCCGTCGTCCGCCGGTACTGGACGGTATCAACCCTCGAACACGCACTAGCCCTACAGGATTGATGATGAGCACTGACTTCACCGACGTACCCGTGCTGGATATCGCAGCGCTGCTCGACGAGGCCGACCCGGGCTACCACGATGCCGTCGCCGCTCTCGGTGACGCCGCCCGCCGCGTCGGTTTCGCCCAGGTCGTCGGGCACGGTATCGACCGGCAACTGTTCGACGATCTACTGCAGCACACCCGCGCCTTCTTCGCGCTGCCCGAGGCGGAGAAACGCAAGGTGTACATCGGGCTGTCGAGCAACCATCGCGGTTACGTCCCGCCCGGTGAGGAGGTGTTCGCCTCGGGCACCGTGGACGCCAAGGAGGCCTTCGACCTGTCGGTCGAGCTGCCCGCCGACGACCCGCGTTATCTGGCCGGCCATCCGTTGTTGGGCCCGAACCAGTGGCCCGAGCTGCCCGGGTTCCGCGAGGCCGTGACCGTCTGGTACGACGCCGTTTTCGCGTTGTCCCGGCGCCTGTTGCGGGCCTTCGCGGTCGCGCTGGGCGAACCGGCGGACCGCTTCGAACGCCACGTCACCGCACCGCCCTCGCAATTGCGGCTGATCCACTATCCGTATGACCCCGCGGCCGCCGACCGGCCGGGGATCGGTGCACACACCGACTACGAGTGCTTCACCCTGCTGCGTCCCACCGCACCCGGTCTGGAGGTGCTCAACGCCGCCGGTGACTGGATCGACGTCCCGCTCATCGAGGACGCGTTCGTGCTCAACATCGGTGATCTGCTGGAGATCTGGACCAACGGCGAATTCGTCGCCACCACGCACCGGGTCCGCAAGGTGGCCGAGGAACGCTACTCGTTCCCGCTGTTCGTCAACGTCGACGATGACACCGAGGTGGCGCCGCTACCCGCGTTCGTCGCGGACGGCGCGCCGGCCCGCACACCGGTGATCGCCGGGGAACATCTCTTCGCGCAGACCGCGCAGAGCTTCCGTTATCTGCAACAGCGCCTCGCCCGAGGGGAGGTGACGCTGCCCGAGGGCGCCCATCCCCTGGCGACATTCGGCCGCAAGGCCCTGGTCGCCACCTGAGTCTTTCGCAACGACGCGGATCCGAACTCAATCTCCGGCAACGTCGCCGGGACTCCCTGACAACCCCTACTCCCCCGATGGAGTCCGCCATGATCATCACCGGCGTTGCCATATTCCTGCTCATCCTCACCATCAGCGGTGTCGTGTCCGCGCGCCGCGTGCGCGGCGACTGTTCGAACTATCTGGTTGCCGGGCGGGCCCTGCCCGCCGTGCTGGTCACCGCGGTCCTGATCGCCCAGCCCGTCGATTCCAACGCCACCATCGGTAACGCCGATCTGTCTGCGGCCTTCGGCTTCTGGGCCGGTGCGGCGCTACCCATCGGCCTGGCGGTGTGCCTGGTGCTCATGGGTCTGTTCTTCGCCAAGCGGATGCGCGCGGCCGATGTCGTGACGCTGCCCGAGTACTTCCGTAACCGCTTCGGTCGCAGCACCGAGGTGGCGTCGTCGTTCCTGACGATCGCCAGCTTCATCATCCTGTTGGCCGGCAACCTGGTCGCCGTCGGCTTCCTGCTGGAACGCTTCCTCGGTGTCTCCTACGCCTTCGGCATCCTGCTGACGGTTCCGTTGGCCCTGCTGTACACCATCAGCGGTGGCATGTTCGCCTCGGTCTACACCGGCGTGGCGTGCGTCGTCGTCAACATCATCGGCGTTGTCTCGCTGGTGATCTGGGTGGCCTCCACGCACGGCTTCAGCGCACCCGAGGGCATGGGTGCCGGTGATCTGGCGCAGCTGACCTCCAGTGAGTCGGGCGCGGTCATCAACTGGGCCACCATCATCGCGCTCGGTCTGGGCAATCTGGTCGCCATCGACCTCATGCAGCGGGTGTTCTCCGCACGTACCCCCGGTGGGGCGCAGAAGGCCTGCTTCGCCGCCGCGGCCGGGCTG
Source organism: Mycobacterium sp. NPDC003323 (assembly GCF_053589535.1). NCBI lineage: Bacteria > Bacillati > Actinomycetota > Actinomycetes > Mycobacteriales > Mycobacteriaceae > Mycobacterium > Mycobacterium sp. NPDC003323. Next base: position 6,842 of record NZ_JBSFSB010000001.1, on the reverse strand, counting down.
CTGATGCTGTGCATCCCACTGTCGTTCGTGGCGCTGGCCGCGGTCAGCATCGTCGGCGATGCCGCCGCGGACGGTCCGATCCTGTACACCCTGCTGGGCCAGTACGCACCGGCCTGGCTGGCCATCATCGTCATCTCGGGTCTGCTGGCCGCCACCCTGACCACCATCAGCGGCATCCTGTTGTCGACCGCTGCGGTGTTGATCCGCAACATCTTCCGCATCGACGCGCACGCCGTGGTGATGACCCCGCGGGTGCTGACGGCCACCCGGTGGGCCACGCTACCGATGGCGGTGCTGGCCGCCGTGGTGGCGCTGCGGGTGCCGCAGACCGGAATCCTGTTGACCCTGGCGTTCGATCTGCTGCTGGCCAGTCTGGTGGTGCCGTTCATCCTGGGTCTGTACTGGTCGCGCGGCGGGGCGGCGGCGGTGTGGGCGGCGATCATCGTCGGCATCGGGGTGCGGATGACGTTCTTCGTACTGACCCCGACCATCTACGGCGTCGACAACACGCTGCTGTACATCCCGAACGAATGGGTGAGCACGGCGGTCGACGGATGGAGCACTCTGTTGGCCGGGGCCGCCTCGCTGATCGCCTACCTGGTGGTCGCCGCGCTGACACCGCGGCCGGTCTCGCTCGCGGAGGAGATCGAGTCGGCGCCGGTGCCCGAGGTGCTGACGGCGGCACGGTCCTGACCGCCCGACACGACGCTGCGGTCGCGCACGTGTCGAGCCTGCCGAACTGGCAGGATCGACACGTGCGCACCACCGCGAGCGGCCGGCCCCGGCTTGAGGGACGCAAGAGACCCGGTGACACCGCCCGCGACGAGGTACTGGACGCTGCCGCCGAACTGTTCACCACTCTGGGCGTCGCGGCCACCACGACGCGCCAGATCGCCGAGTCCGTGGGCATCCGGCAGGCCTCGCTGTATCACCACTTCCGCACCAAGAATGACATCCTGGCCGCGTTGCTCAGCGGAACCGTGCTGTCCTCGCTGACGGCGGCCCAGAAGCTGGGTGAGCGCGGCGAACCGCCGGTGGTGCTGCTGCACGCGCTCAGCTATCTGGACTGCCGGCTGTTGTGGGACAGCCCGTGGAATCTCGGCATCCTTTACCTGCTGCCCGAGGTGCGCGACCCGCGGTTCGGCGAATTCCACAGTCAGCGCGCTGAATTGCGGGAGGCCTATCGACGGTTGTCGCACCAGGTGATCGACACGGTGCCGACGGCACCCGACGCGCTGGACATCGGCCGCGACGCCGACGCGGTGTTCCGTCTGGTCGAGAGTCTGCCCAACCTGCGTGCCGATGGCCTCGGTGAGCCGGACCAGCCGCGGCGCACCGCGGACCTGGCGGTACATCTGCTCGGCTGGCGCGGTGACTGGGACGGCCTGCGGGCGGCCTCCCAGATCGTCGCCGACGAGGTGGCCGCAGCTGGGCCTTAACCGCTGGTAGTCCGCAAATGCGGATGAGTTATGGTCATGTATCCGCACCAGCGGACTGACCATTACCCGCGGGAGGCATGCATGCCGGCGATACGGATCAAGGACGCGGCGGCGCTGCTGGGCGTCAGCGATGACACGGTGCGCCGCTGGATCGACACCGGCACCCTGGCGGCCGACAAGGACGAGTCGGGCCGCAAGGTCATCGCCGGTGACGTGCTGGCCCGCTTCGCCCGCGAACATGCCGCACCGCCATCGGATCCGCTCGGCGTCGGAAGTTCGGCGCGCAACCGGCTGGTCGGGCTCGTCACCGAGGTCACCTCGGACACGGTGATGAGCGAGGTGCAGATGCAGTGCGGGCCGTTCACGATCACCTCGCTGATGAGCACCGCCTCCGTCGAGCAGCTCGGGCTTGAGCCCGGCGCGCTGGCCGTCGCCGTCGTCAAAGCCACCAACGTCATCGTCGAAACACCCGGCGGGACATCGTGAAATCGTCCGTCGCTGTTCTCAGCGTCACCGTGGTCCTTGCCGGATGCCAATCGGCACAGTCCCCCTCGCCGACGAGCCTGACCGTGTTCGCGGCCGCGTCGCTGAAGACGACGTTCACCGAACTGGGTGAGCGTTTCGAAAGCGACCACCCCGGCACGACGGTGAAATTCAACTTCGCCGGCTCCTCGGATCTGGTCGCCCAGCTGACTCAGGGCGCGCCCGCCGACGTGTTCGCCGCTGCCGACATCACCAACATGACCAAGGCCGTCGACGCCGGTGTGACCGCCGGGGACCCCGTGAACTTCGCGACCAACACCCTGACGATCGTCACCCCGCCCGGAAACCCGGCGGGCATCGCGTCTTTCGCCGACCTGGCCGATCCCGGCGCCCAGGTCGTGGTGTGCGCGCCGCAGGTCCCGTGCGGAGCCGCGACCGAGAAGGTCGAGAAGACCGCCGGGGTGACACTGGCCCCGGTCAGCGAGGAATCGTCGGTCACCGATGTGCTCGGAAAGATCACCTCCGGGCAAGCCGACGCGGGCCTGGTCTACATCACCGATGCCGCCGACGCCGGCGACAAGGTGACCGCCATCCCGTTCCCGGAAGCCGCCGGCGCGGTGAACACCTATCCGATCGCGACGCTGCGGGAGGCCGCCGATCCCGCTGCGGCACAGCAGTTCGTCGATTTGGTGACCGGTCCCGCAGGCCGGGAGGTCCTGTCGGCGGCAGGATTCGCCGCCCCATGAGATCGCCGCGCCGCACGGCGGTTCGGGTCGGGCTGCCGGCCTGGATCTTCCTGCCGGCGGCAGTCGGCGCGCTGTTCGTGATCCTGCCGCTGATCGCGATCCTGCTCAGGATCGACTGGGCGCAGTTCATCCCGCTCATCACCTCCGAATCCTCACTGGCGGCACTGCTGCTCAGCGTGCAGACCGCCGCCGCCAGCACGCTGGTGTGTGTGCTGCTCGGTGTGCCGATGGCCGTGGTGCTGGCCCGCAGCACCTTTCGGGGCCGGTCGGTGCTGCGCGGCATGGTACTGCTGCCGCTGGTATTGCCGCCCGTCGTCGGCGGTATCGCGCTGCTGTACACCTTCGGCCGTCAGGGGCTGCTCGGTGAGCAGCTGGACGTGTGGGGCATCCGGATCGCCTTCTCCACCGCCGCGGTCGTGCTCGCGCAATCCTTTGTCTCGCTGCCCTTCCTGGTGGTCAGCCTGGAGGGAGCGCTGCGGTCGGCGGGGTCGGGGTACGAGCAGGTCGCCGCGACACTCGGCGCACCTCCCACCCGGGTGCTGCGCACGGTGACCCTGCCGCTGGTACTGCCCGGGCTGGTATCGGGGGCCGTGCTGGCCTTCGCGCGTTCGCTCGGCGAGTTCGGGGCGACGCTGACCTTCGCCGGTTCGCTGCAGGGCGTGACACGCACACTGCCGCTGGAGATCTACCTGCAGCGGGAAACCGACGCGGATGCGGCGGTCGCGCTGTCGCTGTTGCTCATCGTGGTGGCCGCGGTGATCGTGATCGCCTCGGCGAGCCGACGGCTGGCGGGCCCGCTGTGAGTGCGGTACAGCTGTCCGCTCGCGTCGAGGATCGTGGTATCGACGTCGATATCGCCCTGGACGACGGCGAGGTGCTGGCCGTACTGGGCCCCAACGGCGCCGGCAAATCGACACTGCTGCACATGATCGCGGGTCTGTTGCGCCCCGATACCGGCCGCATCACCGTCGGTCAAAGGGTCCTCACCGACACCGCGGCAGGCGTTTTCACTCCCCCGCATGCTCGTGGCGTGACCATGCTGTCCCAACAGGCGATGCTGTTCCCGCACCTGACGGTCGCTGCGAATGTCGGCTACGCGCCGCGCTGCCGTGGCCTGTCCCGTTCGGCGGCCGAGGCGGCGGCTCGGCGCTGGTTGGCGGCGGTCGATGCCGTGGAGTTGGCCGACCGGCGCCCGGCTCAACTGTCCGGCGGACAGGCCCAGCGGGTCGCGGTCGCCCGGGCCCTGGCCGCCGAGCCGGAGGTGTTGCTGCTCGACGAGCCGATGGCCGCGCTCGACGTCACCGCGACCCCGGCGCTGCGCCGGCTGCTGCGGGAGGTGTTGGCCGACCGGACGGCCATCCTGGTCACCCACGATCTGCTCGATGCGTTGGCCGTCGCCGACAAGGTCATCGTCGTCGACGGCGGACGAGTGGTGGAGCGCGGCCACGTCCGTGACGTACTGACCGCACCACGCAGTGACTTCGCCGCGCGCATCGCCGGGGTGAATCTGATATCCGGGGTCATCCTCGAACCGGGCACGTTGCGCACCGGCTGGGAGACAACGGTTTCCGGCCTGGGCGATACCCCGGCCGGCTCCGCTGCGGTCGCGCTGTTTCGCCCCGCGACGGTGGCCGTGCATCCGACTCCGCCGCATGCCAGTCCACGCAATGTCATCGAGGTGCGCATCGCCGAGCTCGACGTGCACGGCACGACCGTGCGGATCCGCGGCGCCGAGCAGCCCGACGGCGGCACCGGTCTGGCCGCCGACATCACCGCGGCCGCTGCCGCCGAGCTGGACGTGCACCTCGGCCAGACGGTGTACTTCGTCGTGAAAACACAGGAAGTCCAGCTTCATCCGGCGTTGGTACCGATGATGTAGGGATGCTGGAAGAGAAGACCGTACAGCGGAGGCCGTCCGACATCCGTCCGCTGCGGTTGGCGATCGTCGTGGGCGCCCTGGGCGTGGTGTTCGGCGATATCGGCACCAGCCCCATCTACACCCTGCAGACGGTGTTCAATCCTGCGGACCCGCACCCCGTGCCGCTGTCCGAGGCCAACGTGTACGGGGTTGTCTCCCTGATCTTCTGGTCGGTCATGCTGATCGTGACCCTCACCTATGTCACGCTGGTGATGCGCGCCGACAATCACGGCGAGGGCGGCATCATGGCGCTGATCACCCTGCTGCGGCGCGGGGCGCACACCCGCGGTCACCGCACCGCCATCGTGCTGGGCTTCCTCGGATTGTTCGGCGCGGCGCTGTTCTTCGGTGACTCCATGATCACCCCGGCGATCTCGGTGCTCTCGGCGGTCGAGGGACTCAAGACCATCGAACCCGACCTCAAGGACTGGGTGGTGCCGATCACCGCCGTCATCATCGTCGTGTTGTTCAGCGTGCAGCGTCAGGGCACCGCGGTCGTCGGCCGATTCTTCGGGCCCGTGATGATCGCCTGGTTCGTCGCGATCGGCGCCTGCGGCATCAACGGCATCGCGGCGCACCCGGGGATCCTCGCGGCGCTGTCACCCACGCACGCCATCGCCTTCGTCAGCGGACATTTCCACATCGCCTTCTTCGCGCTGGCCGCGATCGTGCTCGCGGTCACCGGTGCCGAGGCGCTCTATGCGGACATGGGCCATTTCGGGCGCCGCGCCATCGTCATCGGCTGGCTGAGCCTGGTGCTGCCGGCCTGCACGCTGAACTACGTCGGGCAGGGCGCACTCCTGCTGCGTGACGACAGCGTGCACAGCGCGCCGTTCTTCCTGCTGGCGCCCGAATGGGCGCGGCTGCCGCTGGTGCTGCTGGCCACCGCGGCCACCGTCATCGCCTCCCAGGCGGTGATCACCGGGGCGTTCTCGGTGGTGTCGCAGGCCGTGCAACTCGGATACCTGCCGCGGTTGCGCATCACCCACACCTCGGCCAAGGCGATCGGGCAGATCTATGTGCCGTGGATCAACTGGGTGTTGATGGTGTCGGTGCTGACGCTGGTGTTCGCGTTCGAGACCTCGGCCGCGCTGGCCTACGCGTTCGGCATGGCGGTCAGCGGCACCATCACCATCACGACCCTGCTGTTCCTGTACTACGCACGGCAGCAGTGGAAGTGGCCGCTGTGGCTGCTGATCGGCGGTGGCGGGATGCTGCTGGCGGTGGATCTGATGTTCTTCGCGGCCAACCTGACCAAGCTGGTACACGGCGCGTGGCTTCCGTTGGCCATCGCGATCTTCGCGTTCACCGTGATGACGACCTGGCAGCGCGGCAGGCACCTGGTGACCGCCTCTCGACGCGAGATCGAAGGGCCGCTGCGCCCCTTCATCGACGAGTTGGCGCAACGGCGGCCGGCCCTGGCACGCGTCGCGGGAACATCGGTGTTCCTCAATCGCAGCGATGACACCACTCCGCTGGCCATGCGGGCCAATGTGGAGCACAACCACGTGCTGCACGAGCATGTCATCATCGTCGCGGTGGAGACACTGCCGGTGCCCCGCCTCACCGATGACGAGCGCATCTCGGTGGACGCGCTCGGGTATCGCGATGACGGCATCATGCACGTGACGGTGCATGCGGGATACATGGAGCGGCCCGACGTCCCTGCCGCGCTGCGCCTACTGCCGGCCGAGGTCACCGAGGGCGGCGTCGATCTGGACCGCGCGTCATTCTTCCTGTCGCACCTGGAGTTGGTACCCGGGGACAGCACCGACATGGTGGGCTGGCGGAAGCGACTCTTCGTGGCCACCTCGTTCCTGACCGCCGACGCGGCCGGCTATTTCCACCTCCCGCAGGACCGGACGGTCATCATCGGATCACGATTGGATGTCTGATCGACCCCCCTCGTGTGATCCGCATCACAAAGACGTTAGAGTGGGTACACGCCGCGGGTACCTGAGGCGGCGACGAACTTCACGGAGCGGGTAGCTCCAGACCCAAGGAACGGCCCCGGTGTGTTCCCCGGGGCCGTTCCAATGTTTCGGGGCCATTCGATTCGCCGAGTAGGGACCGGTCCGGTTCTGGTCGCCCACCTTGTCGGTGGGACCGAGTAGTGTAGAACACATGTTCGAAGGATGCGATCGCGACACGCTTGCGGCGTTGAGTGACGAAGCGCTCATCACCGCCGTCGCGGCCGCCACCCGCTCCGAAGCCACCGCCGCGGCGCGCCGGTTGGCCTTCATCGCCGAGGCCACC